>NZ_JANLOD010000050.1 GCF_025466085.1 Pseudomonas sp. 14P_8.1_Bac3 | reverse complement strand
CTCCCACATTGGCCATCGCCCACCCTCAAAAAATGCGTATTCCTGACCCGACAATAGCCCAGGAATACCGCTCCACACCGCCAAAGTTCCCGATCTAGAGCCTTGTCCATTCAGTCAATTTTTTTCGGGCGATTGGCCATCTTCTCTGAACTTTTAAAAAATGCTTCGGGTCGTAACCAGTAACCACGCCTGGGACGGCCGTTTCAAAACGTGTCAAAGAGTAAGGTTTGCGGCTCCTTGCCCAGGATGGATTTTTAGTTTTTCAGGAGTTATTCCAATGGAGTTGAAGACCATGAAGATCAGCACTTCCAAGTTCCCGTCCAATCACCTGCGCGGTCTGAAACTGGCCGCCCTGGCCATCGGCAGCAGCTTCGTTCTGGCCGGTTGCGCCGGTAACCCGCCGACCGAACAGTACGCCGTGACCCAATCGGCCGTGAACAGCGCCGTCAGCGCTGGCGGCACCGAGTTCGCCGCGGTTGAGATGAAGTCCGCCCAGGACAAACTCAAACAAGCTGAAATCGCCATGCACGACAAGAAATATGAAGAAGCCAGAGTACTGGCCGAACAGGCCGAGTGGGACGCTCGTGTAGCCGAACGTAAAGCCCAGGCCGTCAAAGCTGAACAAGCGGTGAAGGACTCTCAGAAAGGGGTTCAGGAACTGCGTCAGGAAAGCCAGCGCACTGTGCAATAAGCGCCGCCACGACGTACTTCTTACTCGACTTAAAAGGACGAAACCAACATGCGCAAACAATTGATGATCCCTGCCCTGCTGGCTGCAAGTGTTGCACTGGCTGCCTGCTCGACGCCGCCTAACCAGAACCTGGAACAGGCCCGTACCAACTACAGCGGCCTGCAGGCCAACCCGCAGGCAAGCAAAGTCGCGGCGCTGGAAACCAAAGACGCCAGCGATTACCTGGACAAGGCCGACAAGGCTTATCTGGACAAGAAAGACAAAAACGAGGTCGACCAACTGGCCTACCTGACCAACCAGCGTGTCGAAGTGGCGAAGCAAACCATCGCCCTGCGCACCGCTGAAGCCAATCTGAAGAATGCCGCCGCACAACGCGCCCAGGCTCGTCTGGATGCTCGCGATGCACAGATCAAGCAGCTGCAGGACAGCCTGAACGCCAAGCAGACCGATCGCGGCACGCTGGTGACCTTTGGTGATGTGCTGTTCGCCACCGACCGCGCCGATCTGAAATCCAGCGGCCTGGTCAACATCAACAAACTGGCGCAGTTCCTTCAGGAAAACCCGGACCGTAAAGTGATCGTCGAAGGCTATACCGACAGCACCGGTACGGCTTCGCACAACCAGTCGCTGTCCGAGCGTCGTGCCGGTGCCGTGCGCACCGCGCTGGTGAAGATGGGTGTCGATCCAGCACGCATCGTGGTCCAGGGTTATGGCAAGGAATATCCGGTAGCGGAGAACGGCAGCGCCTCGGGCCGTGCAATGAACCGTCGGGTGGAAGTGACTATCTCCAACGACAACCAGCCGGTGATGCCACGTTCGGCGGTCAGCTCGAACTAAGCGGCATGCAGTAACCAAAAAGCCCCGCCTGAGTTGATCAGGCGGGGTTTTCTACATCTGGCGATCACTGCTTCCTGTGAGAGCGGGCTCGCTCGCGAAAGCAGTGTCTCAGTCGACAACAATGTGACTGGAAAACCGCTTTCGCGCGCGGCCAGCGCCCACAGAGATCGGGTTACTGCTCGAGCTTCTGCGGGGTTTCCTGGCCCATGCAACGCACGGCCTGTTTCTTGTTGTTGACCAATACGCCGGTCAAGCCTTTCTGTTCGGTGTCGAACATCACCAGCACGCCATCGATGCACTGGGCCACTTGCGCGGCAGGTTCCAGGGAGACTTTGTAGTCTTCGCCCGGCACGGTCTTGAGCATGGTGAAGTCGCTGAGCAGCAGCGCATCTTCGGGTTTGGCGAAGTGCAGGTAACCGTAGTACCACAGGGCGCCGACGGTGCCGAGGATGCTGCAGATACCGGTGATGATCAGCGGGATGGCGTTGCGTTCTTCACTCATTGCGGACTCTCTGGTGGTTCATCTTCTGAATTCGGGGGTGCCGGATAATTGGGGATCTCCCCCAGGCGGCGCAGACCGTTGAAGTGCTGCGGGTCGTCGAGGTAGCGCAGCATGACTTTGCGCCACACCGGATCGGCGAAGGTCTGCACGTGCCCACCACGGGTCAGTTGCAGCACCCGCGGCGGCGGCGCAGCTTGATACAAGCGGATGCCGTTGGAAAGGGGCACGATCGGGTCGTCGATGCTGTGGTAGATCAGTTTCGGCACGCCGTTGAGCTGCGCCATGGAGTTGATCGCGCTGTCACCGTCCGGCACCAGCCACGACAGCGGCACCTGGAACGCCCAGGTCAGCCAGGAATTGCTCAGGGCGAACTGGCCGATGCTGCGGTAACTCGCGGGCACGCCATCGAGAACAAAGGCCTTGAGCTGCTTCTGGCGTTCCGGGTGTTGCATCAGGTAATGCACGGCCATCGAGCCGCCCAGGCTTTGCCCAAGCAGGATCAACGGCTTGCCTTTGACCTCCGGCGCCTCGTCGAGCCACTTGAACGCGGCGTCGATGTCCTGATAAATCGCCGGCAAGCTCGGCTCGCCCTCGGACAAACCGTAACCGCGGTAATCGATCAGCAGGACCTGATAGCCCTCTTCCGGCAACCACCAGCTCCCACCGAGATGCATCGGCAGGTTACCGCCGTTGCCGTGCAGGTGCAGCACCGTGCCTTTGACCTCGACGCCTTTTTTCGCCGGCAGCCACCAGCCGTTGAGCTTGAGGCCATCGGCCGTGGTGAGGGTGACGACCCGGTAGTCGAGCTTGGCTTTTTCCGGGGTGAATATCTGCCCGGGCTCGGGGTAGAACAGCAGCGAGCTGCAACCGTTCAGGGTCAGAAGAAGGCAGATGATGCCGAGGATTCTCATCCGTTGGAACCTCGCAGGAAATAGGGCAGGAGCACAAAAAACTGTGGGAGCGAGCCTGCTCGCGATGGCGGCGTGTCAGGCAACATTAATATCAAATGTTATACCGCTATCGCGAGCAGGCTCGCTCCCACAGGTAATGAGTGACTCACAGAATGTTGGAGTAATCCGCCTCGATCCGGTCCAGGCTCAAGTGGTTGAGGAAGTTGGAGAAGCACATCCACGCCGACAACGCGTTCATGTCGCGGAACTGTTCCGGCAAATACTTCGGCGGCACCACCAGACCTTCATCGACCAACTGCCGCAAGGTCCGCATGTCTTCCAGTGTGGTCTTGCCACAAAACAGCAGCGGCACTTGCTCAAGCTTGCCTTTACGAACGGCCAACTGAATGTAGTTGTAAACCATGATGAAGCCCTTGAGGTAGGACAAGTCTTTGGTAAATGGCAGACCGTTCGGCACCGAGCCACGGAAAACACGACTGGCGTTGCCGTAGCTTTCCGCCATCTCGAAGCCCTGCTCGCGGAAGAACTCAAAGACCTGCAGGAAGTCCGCGCCCTCCTCCACCATGTGAATGGCCCGGGTGCGGTTGGTCAGCTTGCGCAGGCGGCTCGGGTAGGAGGCGAACGTGATGATTTCCATGAGGATCGCCAGGCCTTCCTGGGTCACCGTCGAGGACGGTGGGCCTTTGGACAGGAACGTGCAGATCGGCTGGTTCAGCCCGTTGAGCGTGGTGCCTACGTGCACCAGCCCTTCGTGAACTTCCAGGGCGCGCACGTCGCGCTCGTTGAACATCGCGTCGGTGCGGATCTTGATGTAGTCGGCGCCCGCCGCCGCGTCGGCGACGATGCCGTCGGACTCGAATACCCGAATGGTTTCCTCGGCCTCGCCAAATACCTTGCTCAAGCGGGTTTGCAGCAGATTCACGGCGTCCTTGGCGGTGAGGATTTTCGGCTCGTCCTTCAGGTCGCCGCGGCCGTCGATGTTGTTGAGGTAATCGGAGAGCATCAGGCCGAGGTCGGACAGGGTCGGGTCACCGGCGTGAAACGCATCGGACGCCGCGCCGTACAACTCCTGGGAAATCAGCCCGAAATCTTCGGTACCGCGCGCTTCGAGCATGCGCACCACCATCCGGTATTCCTTGCACATGCGCCGCATGATCTGGCCGACCGGGTTGAACTGGCCGAGCTGACGGGTGATGTCACGCTCGATGTTCTGGAATTCCAGTTTCACTTTGCTGGAATCGAAGGACAGCGGCCGGTTGAGGTAGTAGTCGCGGTCCACCGCCGGCATTTCCTTGCCCTTGGCCTTGAGGAAACCCTTGCGGATGTTCTCGTCCCATTTCACTGCATCCAGAACGCGAATCGGCGTCTGCGCCAGCACAATGCGATCGGACAAAATGCGTATCGTCTGCTGGTAATCGTCCACCCGAAACTCCTGTAGAAAACGTTACGTGCTGGGTTTATTTGACTTTGGCCAGGCGCTGGTAGCGCACGGCTTCGACGAAGACATCGGAATTGGCCGGGTCATCGAGGTAAGCGAAGACCTGGTCCATGCTGGAGTTGATCAACACGCCGTCGCCATCGTCGGTCTGAATACCCTGGCCACTGAGGACTTTCTGCCCCAGGGCCTGGTTGATCTGCTCGAGGTCGAGGTTGTAGACCACCAGTTCATGCTGGTCGTTGAGTTCGAATCCGAAGAGGCTGAAATGGCCGCCGAACTGCGCCGGCACCTTCGCCGACAGGTACCAGCGGCTGCCATGGCGCGAAACGGTGAAGGGATAGGCTTCACGTTCCTTGGGGCTGGCTTTGAAATAGCCGACCGCCTGATAGCGATTGTCGCCGAGGCGCGTGATTTCCAGGTTTATCGGCTCGCCCCAGGCGTTGGTGCTGGTCCATTTGCCGAGTAATCCTTTGGGCGCGGGATCGCTCGTGGACAGCGGCTCCTTGAAGGTCACCAGACAGCCACTGAGCAGCAGGAACGACAAGGCGATCACAACGACGCGCCAGGCTTTCATTCAACACTCCCTATGAACACACATCGACCTGATGTTCACACCGCCCCCTGTGGGAGCGGGCTCGCTCGCGAAAGTGGTGTATCAGACAACGGAGATGTTGAATGTTAAACCGCATTCGCGAGCAAGCCCGCTCCCACAGGGAATCGCGTTCCCACAAAGGCTTACACCGACGCCAGTACCAGATGAATGTAACGCGTGAGAATGCCAAGCATTTCGGCTTCAGCGTCGGGCTCGGCGTCGTTGAGCAGGCCCTGATATTCCATCCGTCCGATAATCGCCGTCAACACTTTGGCATCCTGTTGTGGCTCACGGGAACCCAACACTTGGAAAAGCTGACACGTGCCTTGCAGGAGAATTTGCTGATGCGAGCGTACCAGCTCGGCCAGACGCGGGTTCAGCAGCGCCTCCTGACGGAACGCCTGTTCGGCCATCAGATGCTCGCGGCGGTTCATCAACTGGCGATGAACATAGTCCGCCATCAACCGCGCAATGTCGTCCGCCAACCGCGAGCGCGATGCCGGGCTGCCGTCGCCGCTGACCACCAGTTCGCGCAGCAGACCTTCATTGTTGACCCACAACTTGGCCATGAACGCCGCGCTGCGCTCCACATATTGAGCGAAGGTATCGGTGAGCAAATCATCGATGTCCTTGAAATAGTAAGTGGTGGCCGACAGCGGCACATTGGCCTCAGCCGCCACCGCGCGGTGACGCACCGCCCGCACGCCATCGCGCACGACAATGCGCATGGCCGCATCGAGAATGTCCTGTCGAAGCTGCTCACTGCCCTGGCGGCTGGCCTTGCGACCCTGGTACTGGACACTTTCAGCGACCGCAGTGGCGATACCCGCTGCACCCTCTTGAGCCATTGCGCGATTCACGACGGGACGTCCTCTCTTACTTCAAAGTAACCAATTGATACGTTTGTACCAGACAGGCAATAAAAAGCCGCCCATGTCAGGCGGCTTTTTATTTGAAACACTTACGCTTGCGGCCGCATGTGCGGGAACAGGATCACGTCGCGGATCGACGGTGAGTTGGTCAGCAGCATCACCAGACGGTCGATGCCGATGCCTTCACCCGCCGTTGGCGGCATGCCGTACTCCAGCGCGCGAACGAAGTCGGCGTCGTAGTGCATCGCTTCGTCGTCGCCGGCGTCCTTGTCGGCCACCTGCGCCATGAAGCGCTCGGCCTGGTCTTCCGCGTCATTCAACTCGGAGTAGGCATTGGCGATTTCACGCCCGCCAATGAACAGCTCGAAACGGTCGGTGACGTTCGGGTTGTCGTCGTTACGACGGGCCAGCGGCGAGACTTCGAACGGGTACTGGGTGATGAAGTGCGGCTGCTCCAGCTTGTGCTCGACCAGCTCTTCGAAAATCATCACCTGCAGCTTGCCCAGGCCTTCGAAGCCCAGCACTTTGGCCCCGGCTTTCTTGGCGATGGCGCGCGCCTTGTCGATGTCGTTAAGGTCGTCGGCAGTCAGCTCAGGGTTGTACTTGAGGATCGAGTCGAACACCGACAGACGCACGAACGGTTCGCCGAAGTGGAACACCTTGTCGCCGTAAGGCACGTCGGTGCTGCCTAGCACCAGCTGCGCCAGTTCGCGGAACAGCTCTTCGGTCAGGTCCATGTTGTCTTCGTAGTCGGCGTACGCCTGGTAGAACTCCAACATGGTGAATTCAGGGTTGTGACGGGTCGAGACGCCTTCGTTACGGAAGTTGCGGTTGATCTCGAAGACCTTTTCAAAACCGCCGACCACCAGACGCTTGAGGTACAGCTCAGGCGCGATACGCAGGAACATTTCCATGTCCAGCGCATTGTGGTGGGTTTCGAACGGCTTGGCCGCCGCGCCACCGGGAATGGTTTGCAGCATTGGCGTTTCGACTTCGAGGAAGTCGCGCTTCATCAGGAAGCTGCGGATGTGCGCAATCACTTGCGAACGCACGCGGAAGGTCTGGCGCACGTCTTCGTTGACGATCAGGTCAACGTAACGCTGGCGATAGCGCTGTTCGGTGTCGGACAGGCCGTGGTGCTTGTCCGGCAGCGGGCGCAAGGATTTGGTCAGCAGGCGCACGTTGGTCATTTCAACGTACAGGTCGCCCTTGCCGGATCGCGCCAGGGTGCCCTCGGCAGCGATGATGTCGCCCAGGTCCCAGGTTTTCACCGCGGCCAGGGTCTCTTCGGACAGGGTTTTACGATTGACGTAAACCTGGATGCGCCCGGACATGTCCTGGATCACCATGAACGAGCCACGGTTGAGCATGATGCGACCGGCAACCTTGACCGGGATTGCAGCCTCGGCGAGTTCTTCCTTGGTCTTGTCCGCGTACCGTTTCTGCAAGTCTGCGCAGTAGCTGTCGCGGCGGAAGTCGTTCGGGAAGGCATTGCCCTTGGCGCGCTCGGCAGCCAGCTTTTCCTTGCGCAGGGCGATCAGGGAGTTTTCTTCCTGTTGCAGGGCTTGCGGGTCGAGTTCTTGGTCGCTCATGTCTTTAGATATTCCATCACGGGTTCATTGCCCCCGGCCTGTGGCCGGGGATCGCCAGCAAGCCGGCTCCTACAGGGGGTCGCGGTGAATCAATACCGCACGTGTTACAGGCCTTGTTTCAGGCTGGCCACCAGGTATTCGTCGATGTCGCCGTCGAGCACCTTGTCGCAGTCGCTGCGTTCGATGTTAGTGCGCAAATCCTTGATGCGCGACGCATCGAGCACATAAGAGCGAATCTGGTGACCCCAGCCGATGTCCGACTTGGTGTCTTCCAGTGCCTGCGAGGCGGCGTTGCGTTTCTGCACTTCCTGCTCGTACAAGCGCGCCCGCAACATTTTCATCGCGGTGTCTTTGTTGGCGTGCTGGGAGCGTTCGTTCTGGCAACTGACCACGGTATTGGTCGGTACGTGGGTGATCCGTACGGCCGAGTCGGTGGTGTTGACGTGCTGACCACCGGCACCGGAGGAACGATAGGTATCGATTCGCAGGTCCGCCGGATTGATGTCGATTTCGATGTTGTCATCGATTTCCGGCGACACGAACACCGCCGAGAATGAAGTATGGCGACGGTTGCCGGAGTCGAACGGGCTCTTGCGTACCAGTCGGTGCACGCCGATTTCGGTACGCAGCCAGCCAAAGGCGTACTCGCCCTTGATGTGCACGGTGGCGCCCTTGATCCCGGCGACTTCACCGGCGGACAGCTCCATGATGGTCGCGTCGAAACCGCGTTTGTCAGCCCAGCGCAGGTACATGCGCAGCAGGATGTTGGCCCAGTCCTGGGCCTCGGTGCCGCCGGAGCCGGCCTGGATGTCCAGGTAGGCGTTGTTGGCGTCCATTTCACCGCTGAACATGCGGCGGAATTCGAGTTTTTCCAGGGACTCGCGCAGGCGCTCGACTTCGGCAGCTACGTCATCGACGGCGGCCTGGTCTTCTTCTTCGGCGGCCATCAGCAGCAAGTCTTTGGCGTCGGCCAGGCCGGAATGCATTTCGTCGAGGGTTTCGACGATCTGCGCCAGCAGGGACCGCTCGCGGCCCAGTTCCTGAGCGTACGACGGGTTGTTCCAGACATTCGGATCTTCAAGCTCGCGATTGACTTCAGTCAGACGCTCATGCTTTTGATCGTAGTCAAAGATACCCCCGAATAGTTTCGGAGCGCTCGGACAGGTCCTTGATGCTGTTAAGGATCGGGTTGATTTCCATGGCGGGCAGCACTCGTTGGCGAACTTTTGAAAGCCGGCGAGTATAACGGCAAACGGCCGGCAACGGCAGCCCGCCTGGCCGAAAAGGCGCCCCCTGTAGGAGCGAGCTTGCTCGCGAAAAACTAAATATCACCGCTGAGCATCTGGATCTGCGCGTTATCGTTCACGACCATCGCGAGCAAGCTCGCTCCTACAGGGGATTTACGCGATTCCCACCTGATTGCGCCCGTTGTTCTTCGCCAGGTACAGCCCCTTGTCCGCCGCGGAGATCAGTTGCCGGCAATCGCCCCCAGGCTGCGGGGTCATGGTCGACAGGCCGATGCTGATGGTCAGGCTGGAGCCTTCGGTCGGTGCAATGTGCGGGATCTTTAGCGCGGCCACGGTCTGGCGCAGTTTTTCCGCCACCAGGCGTGCGCCGCCCGGTGTGGTGTTGGGCAGGACCAGGGCGAATTCTTCACCACCGTAGCGGGCCGGCAAGTCCGAAGGTCGGGCACTGGCGTCACGGATGGCCGTGGCGACCTTGCGCAGGGCTTCGTCGCCTTCAAGATGGCCGAAGCTGTCGTTGTAGGATTTGAAGTAATCCACATCGATCATCAACAACGATAACTGGCTCTGGTCGCGCAATGAGCGGCGCCACTCAAGTTCCAGGTATTCATCGAAGTGGCGGCGGTTCGACAGGCCGGTCAGGCCGTCCGAGTTCATCAGACGTTGCAACACCAGGTTGGTGTCGAGCAATTGCTGTTGGCTCACCCGCAAGGCGCGGTACGCCGCGTCACGTTGCAGCAGGGTCATGTACGAACGCGAGTGATAGCGGATGCGCGCCACCAGTTCGATGTTGTCCGGCAGCTTCACCAGGTAATCGTTGGCCCCGGCCGCGAACGCCGCGCTTTTGATCAGCGGGTCCTCCTTGGTCGACAGGACGATGATCGGGATGTCCTTGGTGGCCGGGTGATTGCGGTATTCGCGCACCAGGCTCAGGCCGTCGAGACCGGGCATGACCAGGTCCTGGAGGATTACGGTCGGCTTGATCCGGATCGCCTGGGCAATCGCCTGGTGCGGGTCGGCGCAGAAGTGGAAGTCGATGTTTTCTTCTTTCGACAACCCGCGGCGCACCGCCTCGCCGATCATGGCCTGATCGTCCACCAACAACACCATGGCGGCATTTTCGTCGGTCTTGAAGCCGTCGAGCTGTAAATCATTCATGTGCGATCACCTGAGTACTGCCTGGACCAGGATTGCTGCAGAGCGTAGTCATTTAATGAAAATCTCCAGCAATCGTGGCGCTATCTTTTCCAACGGACGAATCTCTACAGCCGCATCGATCGCCGCAGCCGCTTTCGGCATGCCATACACGGCGCTGCTGTCCTGGTCCTGAGCGATGGTCAGGTAGCCCTGTTGCCGCATGAGTTTAAGCCCCTGTGCACCATCGCGCCCCATCCCGGTCAACAAAACCCCGACGGCATCGCCATTCCAGTAACGGGCGACACTTTCGAAGAACACGTCGATCGAGGGTCGATAGATCTCGTTGACCGGCTCGGCGGTGTACGCCAGCGTGCCGTTTTTCAACAAGCGAATATGATGGTTGGTGCCCGCCAGCAGCACGGTGCCGGCCTGAGGTGGCTCGCCTTCCTGGGCCAGGCGCACGTTCAGGCCGCTGACGCTGCTGAGCCACTCGGCCATGCCGGCGGCGAACACTTGGTCGACATGCTGCACCAGCACAATGGCCGCCGGAAAATCCCGGGGCAGGCCCTTGAGCAGCACTTCCAGCGCCGCCGGCCCGCCCGCGGACGAGCCGATGGCGATCAGGCGCAGGCGCGAGCCTGAACTGCGCAGTGGGCTCGGCGCCGGTCGCACCCGATTGCCGCGGTCACCGATCAGCCAGCCGATGTTCATGATTTTGCGCAACAACGGCGCGGCGGCCTCCTGAGCATTGCCGGCGCCGACCGCGGGGGTATCCACCACATCCAGCGCGCCGTGCCCCATGGCCTCGAACACCCGATGCACGTTCTGCTGGCGGTCAACGGTGACGATCACGATGGCGCACGGTGTTTCGGCCATGATCCGCCGCGTGGCCTCGACGCCATCCATCACCGGCATGATCAAATCCATCAGGATCAGGTCCGGGGTATATTCCGCGCAACGCTGCACCGCCTCGGCGCCATTGGCGGCGACCCAGACCACTTCATGCGCCGGCTCGAACGCCAGGGCGCGGCGCAGAGCCTCCACCGCCATGGGCATGTCGTTGACGATTGCGATCTTCATGCCCGCGCTCCCCCGATGAGCTCAACCACTGCATCAAGCAGGGCGTCGTCATGAAAACTGGCTTTGGCTAGATAATAGTCGGCTCCGGCGTCCAGTCCACGACGACGGTCTTCCTCCCGGTCTTTATAGGACACCACCATCACCGGCAGCGACTGCAATCGATTGTCCCGGCGCAACAACGACACCAGTTCGATGCCGTCCATGCGCGGCATGTCGATGTCGGTGATCAGCAGATCGAAGTCTTCCGAACGCAGGGCGTTCCAGCCATCCATGCCATCGACCGCCACGGCCACGTCGTAGCCGCGATTGAGCAGCAACTTGCGTTGCAACTCGCGGACGGTCAGGGAATCGTCGACCACCAGAATGCGTTTGCGCGCCGCTTCAACCGCTTGATTGCCTTGCCGGGCAATTCGCTCCAGGCGCCCGGTGTTGAGCAGTTTGTCCACCGAACGCAGCATGTCTTCGACGTCGACGATCAGCACCACCGAACCGTCGTCGAGCAAGGCACCGGCGGAAATGTCCTGCACTTTGCCCAGGCGCTCGTCCAGGGGCAGGACCACCAGCGTGCGCTCGCCGATAAACCGCTCGACCGCTACGCCGTAAATCGCCTCGCGCTCACGGATCACCACGACCTTGAGGGTTTGCGGGTTGTTCTGGCTCGCCGGGCGCTGCAGCAACTGGCTCGCGGCGACCAGGCCGACATGCCGGCCTTCGTACCAGAAGTGCTGGCGACCCTCGACCTGGACGATGTCCGTCGATGCCAGATCGCACATGCGTTCGATGTGAGCCAGCGGAAACGCGTAGGCCTCGTCGCCGACTTCCACCACCAGACTGCGCACCACCGACAGGGTCAGCGGCACTTCGAGGTGGAAGCGGCTGCCCTCGCCCGCCGTCTGTTCCAGCACCACCGCGCCGCGCAATTGCCGGACCATGTGCTGAACCGCGTCCAGGCCGACGCCGCGCCCGGAGACTTCGGTGACTGTGTCCCGCAGGCTGAACCCCGGCAGGAACAGGAACGTCAGCAGCTCCTCTTCGCTGAGTTGCGCAGCGGTGTCGGCCGGCGACAACTGCCGTTCGACGAGGCTGCGGCGGACCTTCTCCAGATCAACGCCGTTGCCGTCATCGCTCAGTTCCAGCACCAGCAAGCCGGCCTGGTGGGACGCACGCAAGCGGATCAGACCTTCTTCCGGCTTACCCGCCAGCAGGCGTTGCTCCGGGGATTCGATGCCATGATCGACGGCGTTGCGCAGCAGGTGCGTCAACGGCGCTTCAAGTTTCTCCAGCACGTCGCGGTCGACCTGGGTTTTCTCACCCTCGATCTCCAGCCGCACCTGCTTGCCGAGGCTGCGACCGAGGTCGCGGACCATGCGCACCTGACCGGTCAGCACATCGGCAAACGGCCGCATGCGACAGGCCAGTGCCGTGTCGTACAACACTTGTGCGCGCTGACTGGCTTGCCAGGCGAACTCGTCCAGCTCGGCGTTTTTTTCCACCAGCAATTGCTGGGATTCCGCCAACAACCGGCGTGCATCGTCGAGGGCTTCCCGGGCTTCCAGGCTCAAGGTCTGAACCTTGAGATGGGCGTTGAGGTTTTCCAGGGCCCGCAGACCGTTGTTCTGCATGCGTTTGAGGCGCTGCATGGTGGCCAGGTGCGGCTTCAGGCGCAGGGTTTCCACCAGGGATTTGCTCGACAGGTCGAGCAGGCTGTTCAAGCGTTCAGCCGTGACCCGCAGGACGCGCTCACCGTTTTCGGTGGTGCGTTTGGTTTTGCGCGGAGGGACGGCGGGCTCTACCGGCGTGTCCGCAACGACCGGCGCGGCGACGACGGGCTCGAGGTCGGGAGTCAATCGTTCGAACGAGGCAGGTTCCGGCTCGGCGATAAAAGGCGCAATCGGCGTGCTGATCGGCGCGGCGAGCGCGAGCGGATCGAGCAGGCGCCCCATCAACGCCACATAGCCGTCGATCTCTTCGGGCGTCGGTGCGTTGGCCGGCGTGGCGATGCGCATCAGCAGATCGGTGCCTTGCAGCAAGGCATCAATGTGTTCGGGCCGCAGGTACAAGCGGCCTTCCTGTGCGCTGACCAGGCAATCTTCCATCACATGGGCGACGCTGACCCCGGCGTCGACCCCGACGATCCGCGCCGCGCCTTTCAGCGAATGCGCCGCACGCATGCACGACTCGAGGTGATCGGCCTGGGTCGGATCACGCTCCAGCGCCAGCAGCCCCGCGCTCAGCACCTGGGTCTGCGCCTCGGCTTCCAGGCTGAACAGCTCCAGCAACGAGGCGTCGCGCATCTGATCGGGGGTCATGTAAGGCTCCGGGTCACGGCGGACAACAGCTGTTCTTCATCCAGCCAACGCAGGCTGCGACCTTTGAACTGCAACACGCCGCGGGTGTATTTGGCGCTGGCCTGCGTACCCGAGCGCGACGCCGCGTCGAGGGTGCGCTCGTCGATGGCGTGGATGCCATCGACTTCGTCCACCGGCACCACCACCGGCCCGCCGACGGCGGCGATGATCAACATCCGCGGCATCACCCGCGCGCCGGACGCCACGCTGCTGGCGCCATCGAGCCCGAGCAACTCGACCAGCGACAGACACGCCACCAGCGCGCCGCGCACGTTGGCCACGCCGAGCAAGGCCCGTGAGCGCTGGTGCGGCAGAGAGTGAATGGCTTGCAGCGGCGCCACTTCCACCAGGCTGCGGGTGGCCAGGCCGAGCCATTCCTCGCCGAGGCGGAACATCAGCAGCGACCGGGTTTTGACCTCGCTTTCGACCGCGACCGAGAATTCTGCACGATCCTCCTGCCGCAAGGCGTAGCGATCCAGCAAACGCGTGGCAGCCGCCGAATACACCGCGCAATTGCGGCAGTGGATGTGTTCGATCAACAGCGGGCAGGACTTGTCACCGTGGATACCGATGCGGTTCCAGCAATCGTCGATGGCCTGGGCATCTTCATGGGTGAGGCTAAAGGCGTCGGCGGCGTTCATCGTTTGCGCTCACTGTCGGCGCGCTCGCTGCGGGCGGCGCGGTCCTGCAATCGTCGGGCACCCGCCGTGTCGCCCTGGGATTGCAGCAAGGCCGCCAGGTGCATCAACGCGTCGGGATGTTGCGGTTCGAGGTACAACGCCTTGCGATAAAACCCCTGGGCTTCGAACGTACTGCCGGCGACATCGCTGAGCAGCCCCAGCCAGTAAAACACCTGCGCCACCGGTTCGTGGCTGCGCAAATAGCTGTCGCAAGCGGCCCGGGCTTCGGCGCTTTTGCCTTCATTGGCCAGCGCGGCGATGTTGGCCAGCAGCGTTGCGGCGTCCGGGTTGGCGGTTTTGCTCGCCACCGGCAGCGGCGCCACGGTCGCGAAGGGCCGACTGCGAACGGGCGGCGGCACGCTACGCACCGGTTGCCGCACCGGCAACGGGGTTGGCACGAAAGCGCGAATGGGCTCAGGCACCGGGGTGTTTTGACGACTGAACGCAAACGACTGCGGGATGCCGATCGAGCGCATGCCGAACCGCCCGAGCAAACTGCCCTCCGCCGGACCGATAAACAGCACGCCGTCGACATGGGTCAGGCGCTTGAGCACCTCAAAGACTTGCTGTTGAGTCGTCTGATCGAAATAGATCAGCAGGTTGCGGCAAAACACGAAGTCATAGGGCGGTTCGTTGGCCAGCAACGCCGGATCCAGCAGATTGCCGACCTGCAAGCGCACTTGCTCCCGCACCCGTTCGCTGAGGCGATAGCCATCGTTTTCGGCGATGAAATGCCGATCGCGAAAGGTGATGTCCTGGCCGCGAAACGAGTTCTTGCCGTACACCGCGCGCCTGGCTTTTTCCACCGACAGCGGGCTGACGTCCATGCCTTCGACCTTGAACTGATGGGGCTGGAATCCCGCATCCAGCAAGGCCATGGCGATGGAATAAGGCTCTTCGCCGGTGGAGCACGGCAAGCTGAGAATCCGCAACGCCCGCATGTGGTTGATGTCGCCAAGCCGTTTGGCCGCCAGTTTGGCCAGGGTGGCGAAGGATTCCGGGTAACGGAAAAACCAGGTCTCGGGCACGATCACCGCTTCGATCAGCGCCTGTTGCTCGTCCCGTGAGCCCTGCAGGGTGTGCCAATACTCGTCGGCCGTCTGCGCCTTCGACGCGGTGGTGCGCTGGCGCACGGCGCGCTCGATGATCGCCGGGCCCACCGAGGTCACGTCGAGGCCGATGCGTTCTTTAAGGAAATCGAAAAACCGCTGATCGCTGCTCATGGCCGCTCCTCAAGCATTGCCGGGTCCAGCGGTGGCGACGGAAACAACAGCGCGCGAACCTGTTCATCCAGTAGATCGGCGACGCGCACCCATTGCAGCAGGCCCTGCGCATCTTCTCGAACCGGCCCGAGGTACGGCGCCTGGCGATTATCCAGACCGTACGGCTGAAAATCCGCCGGGTTGCAGCGCAGCGTGTCGGTGGCCTGTTCCAGGATCAGCCCGAGCAACTGCGTGGTGGCGGTGGCATCCGCACGGTAATTGACCAGCACTAGCCGCGTGCTGGTGCGCGCCTGCGCCGCGACGCCAAACGTCAGCGCACTGAGGTCGATCACCGGCACCACGACACCGCGATAGGCGAACACCCCGGCGACCCAGCCCGGTGCCTGGGGAATCGGCTTCAAGGGCAGGCGCGGCAACACCTCCGCCACTTCGGTCGCTTGCAGGGCATAGCGCTCGCTGCCGATGCGAAACACCAGGAACAACGCCTGCATCGCCGGTTTCACGGCGGCGCGTTTGGCCGCGAGTTCGCTCATCAGACTTTGAATCGCGACACGCCGCTGCGCAGCCCTACGGCCACCTGGCTCAATTCGTCGATGGCGAAACTGGCCTGGCGCAGGGATTCGACGGTCTGGCTGCTGGCATCGCCCAATTGCACCAGCGCGTGATTGATCTGCTCGGCGCCGGTGGCCTGGGCCTGCATCCCTTCATTGACCATCAACACTCGCGGCGCCAGCGCCTGCACTTGATGGATGATCTGCGACAGTTGCTCGCCGACCTGCTGCACCTCGGACATGCCGCGGCGCACCTCTTCGGAGAACTTGTCCATGCCCATGACCCCAGCCGACACTGCCGACTGGATCTCGCGCACCATCTGCTCGATGTCGTACGTGGCCACGGCGGTCTGGTCCGCCAAGCGCCGCACTTCGGTGGCAACCACGGCAAAGCCACGGCCATATTCCCCGGCCTTTTCCGCTTCGATGGCGGCGTTCAGCGACAGCAGGTTGGTCTGGTCGGCGACTTTGACGATGGTCACGACCACTTGGTTGATGTTGCCGGCCTTCTCATTGAGGATCGCCAGTTTGGCGTTCACCAGGTCCGCGGCGCCCATCACCGAGTGCATGGTCTCTTCCATCCGCGCCAGGCCCTGCTGCCCGGAACCGGCGGCGACCGAGGCCTGATCGGCGGCGGTGGAAACTTCGGTCATGGTGCGCACCAGATCACGCGAGGTGGCGGCGATTTCACGGGACGTGGCACCGATTTCAGTGGTGGTGGCCGCGGTTTCGGTGGCGGTGGCTTGTTGCTGTTTGGAGGTTGCAGCGATTTCCGTGACGGACGTGGTGACCTGCACCGACGAGCGCTGGGCCTGGGACACCAGCGCGGTGAGCTCGGTCATCATGTCGTTGAAGCCGGTTTCCACGGCGCCGAACTCGTCCTTGCGCTCCAGGTTCAAGCGATTGCTGAGGTCGCCGGCGCGCATGATTTCGAGGATCTGCACGATGCGGTTCATCGGCGCCATGATCGCGCGCATCAGCAACAGACCGCAGAGGCCAGCCGCCAGGACCGCGACTATCAAGGAAATGACCATGATGACTTTTGCGCTGGCGACGGCGGCGTCGATGTTGGCCATTTCCTGGTCTGCCACGGCCTTGTTTTCACGCAAGATGTCATTGAGCTTCATGCGCCCCGCCGTCCACGCCGGGGTCAATTGTTCGTTGAACACCTTGATGGCGTCGGCTTCCTGATTGCGCTTGTACAAATCGAGCACCGTGGCCAGGATCTTGCCGTAATCCTCATGGAATTTTTCAAAGGCGGCGAATTCGACCTTGTCTTCGTCCGTGGTGACGGTGGTGCGATAGTTATTCATCGCGTCCTGGACACGGGCTTCATAACTTTTGAAGTCTGCGACGTCCTGGGTACTGATGCCCTGCCCTTGCTTGAGGCCCAGCATTTCCTGGATCTGCAGAAAACTGTCGACCCAGGCGCCCCGGATCGTCGAGCTGTAATACACCCCGGGGAGCGCGTCGTTACCCACGCTCGCTTCGCTTTCCTCGATCTTCAATAGCCGCGAATACGAGACGATGACCATCAGCAACATGATGGCGATAATTACCGCAAAGCTCGCCAAAATGCGTTGGCGCAACGTCCAGTTCTTCACAGTCAGTCCTCGGGGCCGTTTCAAATGCTGGGGAGTATAGCCGAGGGCGCTGTTTCATTTATAAGACAGATGAGTCGCGCTTCTCATCTTGAAGATTGAGGATTGCGGCGGTGCGGAAATTGCCATCGCCGGCAAGCCGGCTCCTACAGAATCGGGGACCGTCAAAAAATGCAGGCGCTGGCTTGCCAGCGATGGCGACCTCAAGAACGGTGCAAGGTCACTGTGAAGCCTGACGCACCTGCTTTTCCAGCTCGACCTTGAGGCCCGGTTCCAGCTTCAACTGGCGGGCGAGTTCCTCGAGATATGACTTCTCCATGAAGCTTTCCTCATCCACCAGCATCACGCTGGCGATGTACATCTCGGCGGCCATTTCCGGGGTAGTGGCGGCGCGGGCCACATCGGCGGGATCGAGGGGTTTGTTCAGCTCGGCATGCAGCCAGTGCTGCAGCTCCTGATCGTTGTCGAGTTTGGTGAATTCACCCTCGATCAATGCGCGTTCGCGCTCATCGACATGACCGTCAGCCTTGGCCGCAGCGACCAATGCCTTGAGAATCGCCTGACTGTGTTGCTCGACCTGCGCTGGCGGCAAGCGGTCCACGGTTTGCGGTTCTTTGTTCGACGCCGCGCCCTGCTGCGCCTGCCAATTGCCATAAGCCTTGTAGGCAATCACACCCAATGCCGCGAGGCCCCCATAGAGGGCGACCTTGCCGCCGACCTTGCGAACCTTCTTGTTGCCGATCAACAGGCCCATCGCGCCCGCCGCCAGTGCGCCGCCACCCGCGCCGGACAACAAACTGCCAAGGCCGCCAGCACCACCGCTGCCGCCGAGCAGCCCACCCAGCCCGGCACCGGACGCCTTGTTCTGCGCGCCACCGGCCTTGTTCTGCAGCAGGTCCTGGCCGGACTTGAGGAGTTGATCGAGCAATCCACGGGTATTCATTTTCGCCGTTCTCCACGAAAGGGTCATTCGGACACTTGAGGCCACCAGCCTAGATCGAAAGTGCCTGGCTCCTCCCGGCGAGAGTGCTTCCAGATGTTGCTTATCTTCTGTAATGCCAAAGTGCCCATCGATTAAAAAGATATACACTCAAGCGAATCGAAAAAACCGCCCACCGGGTACTTATTCATGATGACCTTGCGTCAAATTCGTCATTTCATCGCCGTGGCCGAGACCGGCTCGATCTCCGCCGCCGCGCAAACCGCGTTCATTTCCCAATCGACCCTGACCCTGGCCATCCAGCAACTGGAGCAGGAAATCGGCGTCAGCCTGTTCAACCGCCATGCCAAAGGCATGACGCTGACCCACCAAGGGCACCAATTCCTGCGCCAGGCGCACCTGATTCTGGCGACGGTGGACAACGCCAAACGCAGCCTGCAACAAAGCACCGACCAGGTCGCCGGCCAGTTGATCATCGGCGTGACCAGCCTTGTCGCCGGGTATTACCTTGCGGATTTGCTCACCCGTTTCCAGCGCGCCTATCCCAATGTGGAAATCCGTGTAATGGAGGATGAGCGCCCATACATCGAGCATTTGCTGGTCAGCGGCGAGATCGATGTCGGTGTGCTGATCCTCTCCAACCTCGAAGATCGCCACGCCTTGCAGACCGAAGTCCTGACCCACTCGCCCCATCGTCTGTGGCTGCCTGCCCAGCATCCGCTGCTGGAACACGACAGCATCAACCTGGCGGACGTGACCCGCGAGCCGTTGATTCAACTCAACGTCGATGAAATGGACCGCAACGCCCAGCGCATGTGGTCGGCGGCGTCGCTGCAGCCGCGCATCACCCTGAAAACCGCTTCGACCGAAGCGGTTCGGAGCTTGGTGGCGGCCGGGCTCGGCGTGTCGATCCAGCCGGACATGACCTACCGCCCGTGGTCGCTGGAGGGCGACATCATTGAAGCGCGGCCGATCGCCGACCTGAGCCAGACCCTCGACGTCGGCCTGGCCTGGCGCCGCGGCACCGCACGCCCAGCCCTGGTGGACCCGTTCCTGACGGTCGCCCGCGAGCAACCCCACGGCGGCCGCAAGCCATCTATTTAATCGAACGCCACCTTCAGTATTTAGTATTTGTCGACCTCGGGTCCGGGCACTAGTCTTGGTGCATCTATAAGACGGCCGGCCCCAGTCACAGGGAGCAGCATGGCCACACAAGAAAAGAGAATCCGAAAAATGGCTGGCGCGCAGACCCCGTTGTTCACCGCGTTGTTGATCGATGGCGAGCTGGTCGCGGGTCAGGGTTTTGTCGAGCCGATCCTCAACCCGGCCACCGGTGAAGTGCTGACGCATATCGCCGAAGCCAGCACCGAACAAGTCGAAGCCGCGATCCTTGCCGCCCACCGTGCGTTCACCGGTTGGTCGCGGACCACGCCGCAACAACGCTCGAGCCTGCTGCTCGACATCGCCAACGCCATCGAAAAACAAGCCGACCTGCTCGCCCGCCTCGAATCGCTGAATTGTGGCAAGCCGTTGCACCTGGCCCGTCAGGACGACTTGAGCGCGACCGTCGACGTGTTCCGCTTCTTCGCCGGTGCCGTGCGCTGCCAGACCGGGCAACTCAGCGGCGAATACATGCCGGGGTACACCAGCATGGTACGGCGCGACCCGATCGGGGTTGTGGCGTCCATCGCGCCGTGGAATTACCCGATCATGATGGCCGCGTGGAAAATTGCCCCGGCCCTCGCGGCTGGCAACACCCTGGTGTTCAAACCTTCCGAGCACACGCCGCTGTCGATCCTGGCCCTGGCGCCGGCGCTGGCCGAGATTCTGCCGCGCGGCGTAATCAACATTATCTGTGGCGGCGGTGAAGGCGTTGGCAGCCACTTGGTGAGCCACCCCAAAGTGCGCATGGTGTCGCTGACCGGCGATATCGTCACCGGGCAAAAAATCCTGCAGGCCGCGGCGAAAACCCTGAAGCGCACGCACCTCGAACTCGGCGGCAAGGCCCCGGTGATCGTCTGCAACGATGCGGACATCCAGGCAGTCGTCGAAGGCGTGCGCACCTACGGTTACTACAACGCCGGCCAGGATTGCACCGCCGCTTGCCGCGTCTATGCCCAGGCCGGCATTCACGACCGTCTGGTGGCCGAACTCGGCGCGGCGGTCAGCAGCCTGCGGTTTGCAGGGAAACGCGATGCCGACAACGAGATCGGGCCGTTGATCAGCACCCGTCAGCGCGACCGCGTGGCCAGCTTCGTCGAACGCGCCCTCGGCCAGCCACACATCGAGCGGGTGACCGGCGCAGCGGTGCATTCAGGCGCCGGCTTCTATTACCAGCCGACCCTGCTGGCCGGTTGCAAACAGAACGATGAAATCGTCCAGCGCGAAGTGTTCGGGCCGGTGGTCACCGTGACCCGCTTCGATCAACTCGAACAAGCGGTGGACTGGGCCAACGACTCGGAATACGGCCTCGCGTCTTCGGTCTGGACCCAGAACCTGGACAAGGCGATGCAGGTCGCGGCGCGCTTGCAATATGGCTGCACCTGGATCAACAGCCATTTCATGCTGGTCAGCGAAATGCCCCACGGCGGCCTGAAACGCTCGGGCTACGGCAAGGACCTGTCCAGCGATTCGCTTCAGGACTACAGCGTGGTGCGGCACATCATGGCCCGCCACGGACAGCATTTATAAAAGCGCACTACGCTAACAATTAGCCGTAAAGGCATTGGCTTCACCACGTTCAAAACTGCCCCGACCATAATTAAAGAAGAGGGAATTCCCATGTTCGTGCACAAGACCGCACTGCTCAGTGCAATCACCACCGCGCTGCTGGCCAGTGCCAGTATTCAGGCCGCCGAACCGCTGAAGGCTGTCGGCGCCGGCGAAGGTCAACTGGATATCGTCGCCTGGCCTGGCTACATCGAACGTGGCGAAAGCGACAAGGCGTATGACTGGGTGACCGGTTTCGAGAAGGAAACCGGCTGCAAGGTCAACGTGAAAACCGCTGCGACCTCCGACGAGATGGTCAGCCTGATGTCCAAGGGCGGCTACGACCTGGTGACCGCGTCCGGCGATGCGTCGCTGCGGTTGATCGTCGGCAAGCGCGTGCAGCCAATCAACACCGCGTTGATCCCGAACTGGAAAAGCCTCGACCCGCGCCTGAAGGATGCGCCGTGGTACGTGGTCAACAAACAGACCTACGGCACGCCTTACCAGTGGGGCCCGAACGTGCTGATGTACAACACCAACGTGTTCAAAACCGCGCCGACCAGCTGGAGCGTGGTGTTCAACGCGCAAGACCTGCCGGACGGCAAGCCGAACAAAGGCCGCGTGCAGGCTTACGATGGCCCGATCTACATCGCCGACGCGGCGCTGTACCTGAAGAGCACCAAGCCTGAACTGGGCATCAAAGACCCGTATCAACTCAGCGAAGACCAGTACAAAGCCGTCCTCGAACTGCTGCGCGCCCAGCAGCCGCTGATCCATCGCTACTGGCACGACACCACCGTGCAGATGAGCGACTTCAAAAACGAAGGCGTGGTCGCGTCCAGCGCCTGGCCGTATCAGGTCAACGGCCTGATGAACGAGAAACAACCGATCGCCTCGACCATCCCGAAAGAAGGCGCCACCGGTTGGGCCGACACCACCATGCTGCACGCCGACGCCAAGCACCCGAACTGCGCCTACAAGTGGATGGACTGGTCGCTGCAACCGAAAGTCCAGGGTGATGTGGCGGCCTGGTTCGGTTCGTTGCCAGCGGTGCCAGCGGCCTGTACCGGCAGTGAATTGCTGGGCGCCGAGGGCTGCAAAACCAACGGTTTCGACCAGTTCGAGAAGATCGCCTTCTGGAAAACCCCGCAGGCTGAAGGCGGCAAGTTCGTGCCGTACAGCCGCTGGACCCAGGATTACATCGCGATCATGGGCGGAAGATAAAATCGCCCTCCCCCCTGTGGGAGCGAGCCGGCTCCGGGCGGCGTTCCGACGATGCGGTAATCACAGTCGACATCACCGCTGACTGACCCACCGCCATCGCGAGCAGGCTCGCTCCCACAGGTGATCATCGCCAGAGATATATGTTTTTCAGAAGTCCAGGCAGGGCCGCTGCGACGGCCCTCGCCTAATGGGAGCACCGCACCATGACGCTTGCAGTCCAGTTCACCAACGTTTCCCGTCTATTCGGCGATGTGAAAGCCGTCGACCGGGTTTCCATCGACATCCAGGACGGCGAGTTCTTTTCCATGCTGGGCCCTTCCGGCTCGGGCAAAACCACGTGTCTGCGCCTGATCGCCGGTTTCGAACAACCGAGTGCCGGCTCGATCCGGATTCACGGCGAAGAGGCCGCCGGGCTGCCGCCGTATGAACGTGATGTAAACACCGTGTTTCAGGATTACGCGCTGTTCCCGCACATGAACGTGCTCGACAACGTGGCCTACGGTTTGAAAGTCAAAGGCGTCGGCAAGCACGAACGGCAGAAGCGCGCCGAAGAAGCCCTCGACATGGTCGCCCTCGGCGGCTACGGCGAGCGCAAACCGGTGCAACTGTCCGGCGGTCAGCGCCAGCGCGTGGCCCTGGCCCGCGCCTTGGTCAATCGCCCACGAGTGCTGCTGCTCGACGAACCACTCGGCGCCCTCGACCTGAAGCTGCGCGAGCAGATGCAGAGTGAGCTGAAGAAGCTGCAACGCCAGCTCGGTATCACCTTCATTTTTGTCACCCACGATCAGACCGAAGCGTTGTCGATGTCCGACCGCGTGGCCGTGTTCAACAAGGGCCGCATCGAACAAGTCGACACCCCGCGCAACCTCTACATGAAACCGGCGACCACCTTCGTCGCGGAATTCGTCGGCACCTCCAACGTGATTCGTGGCGACCTGGCCAGGCAACTGAGCGGCAATCCGCAGCCCTTTTCGATCCGCCCGGAACACGTACGGTTTGCCGAAGGCCCGCTGGCCAGCCATGAGATCGAAGTCAGCGGCCTGCTCCACGACATCCAGTACCAGGGCAGCGCCACGCGCTACGAAGTGAAGCTGGAAAATGGCCAGACCCTGAACATCAGCCAGGCCAATAACCAGTGGCTGGACACCAGCGCCCAGCGCCAGACCGGGCAACGCGTCAGTGCACGCTGGGCGCGGGAAGCGATGATCGCGCTGCACGACACCGTCGGCGGGGTGTGAGATGACCAGCGTCGCTCTCCCGCAAACCCCGGCCAGCGGCTCGCCGCTGCGCCGGTTTTCCAACCTGCTGTATCGCCGGCCGAACTTCTACCTGTCGCTGCTGCTGGTGCCGCCGCTGTTGTGGTTCGGCGCGATCTACCTCGGCTCGCTGCTTGTATTGTTGTGGCAAGGTTTCTACACCTTCGACGACTTCACCATGGCGGTCACCCCGGACCTGACCCTGGCGAACTTCACCGCGCTGTTCCAGCCGTCGAACTTCGACATCATCCTGCGCACCCTGAGCATGGCCATCGTGGTGTCGATCGCCAGCGCCATCGTCGCGTTCCCGATCGCTTACTACATGGCGCGCTACACCACCGGCAAGACCAAGGCGTTTTTCTACATCGCGGTGATGATGCCGATGTGGGCCAGCTACATCGTCAAGGCCTATGCCTGGACACTGCTGCTGGCCAAGGGCGGCGTGGCGCAGTGGTTTGTCCAGCACCTTGGGCTGGAACCGGTCCTGCAATTTGTCCTGGGCATTCCGGGCGTCGGTGGCAGCACCTTGTCGACCTCGCACCTGGGCCGCTTCATGGTGTTCGTCTACATCTGGCTGCCGTTCATGATCCTGCCGATCCAGGCATCGCTGGAGCGTTTGCCGCCGTCATTGCTGCAAGCCTCCGCGGACCTCGGCGCCAAGCCGCGCCAGACCTTCATGCAGGTGATTCTGCCGCTGTCGATCCCGGGCATCGCCGCCGGCTCGATCTTCACCTTTTCCCTGACCCTGGGTGACTTCATCGTGCCGCAACTGGTGGGCCCGCCAGGGTATTTCGTCGGCAGCATGGTGTACGCCCAGCAAGGCGCGATCGGCAATATGCCGATGGCCGCGGCCTTCACCCTGGTGCCGATTGTGCTGATCGCGATTTACCTGACCATCGTCAAACGACTGGGGGCCTTCGATGCACTCTGAGAAAGCTTCACTGGGTTTGAAAGTCGCAGCCTGGGGCGGGTTGGTGTTCCTGCACTTCCCGATCCTGATCATCTTCCTCTACGCCTTCAACACCGAAGACGCGGCGTTCAGCTTTCCGCCCAAGGGCTTCACCCTGAAGTGGATTGGCGTGGCGTTCTCGCGGCCGGACGTGCTGGAAGCGATCAAGCTGTCACTGCAGATCGCCGCCGTCGCCACGTTGATCGCCCTGGTGCTTGGCACCCTGGCGTCGGCGGCGCTGTACCGGCGGGATTTCTTCGGCAAGCAGGGCATCTCGCTGATGCTGATCCTGCCGATCGCATTGCCGGGGATCATCACCGGCATCGCGCTGCTGGCGACCTTCAAGACGCTGGGGATCGAACCGGGGATGTTCACCATCATCGTCGGCCACGCGACCTTCTGTGTGGTGATCGTCTACAACAACGTCATCGCCCGTTTGCGTCGCACCTCCCACAGTTTGATCGAAGCTTCGATGGACCTTGGCGCCGATGGCTGGCAGACCTTCCGCTACATCGTCCTGCCGAACCTCGGCTCGGCATTGCTGGCCGGCGGCATGCTCGCGTTCGCGCTGTCGTTCGACGAAATCATCGTCACCACTTTCACCGCCGGCCATGAACGCACCTTGCCGCTGTGGCTGCTCAACCAGCTCAGCCGCCCACGGGATGTACCGGTGACGAACGTCGTGGCCATGCTGGTGATGATGGTGACCATGCTGCCGATCCTTGGCGCGTATTACCTGACCCGTGGCGGCGAGAGCGTGGCCGGTAGCGGCGGGAAATAAATCAATTACAGACAACGCAAATCCCCTGTGGGAGCGAGCCTGCTCGCGATGACTGACTGACATTCAACAATGATGTCGACAGACAGGACGCCATCGCGAGCAGGCTCGCTCCCACAGGGGCCGGTTTCAAAACAAGAATTTTTACGAGGACAATGCCATGCAAACCCAACTCCTGATCAACGGCCAGCTCATCAACGGCGAAGGCCCCGCCCAACCGGTGTTCAACCCGGCCCTCGGCCGCGTGCTGGTGGAAATCAACGAAGCCAGCGAAGCCCAGGTCGACGCCGCCGTGCGCGCCGCCGATGCGGCGTTCGACAGCTGGTCGCAAACCCCGCCGAAAGAACGCTCGCTGCTGCTGCTGAAACTCGCCGACGCCATCGAAGCAAACGGCGAGGAGCTGGCCAAACTGGAATCGGACAATTGCGGCAAGCCCTACAGCGCTGCGCTGAACGACGAGATCCCGGCGATTGCCGACGTGTTCCGCTTCTTCGCCGGCGCCAGCCGTTGCATGAGCGGTTCTGCCGGTGGTGAATACCTGGCCGGGCACACCTCGATGATCCGCCGCGACCCGGTGGGCGTGATCGCCTCCATCGCGCCGTGGAACTACCCGCTGATGATGGTCGCCTGGAAAATCGCCCCGGCCCTCGCCGCCGGTAATACCGTGGTGCTCAAGCCGTCGGAACAAACCCCGCTGACCGCGTTGCGCCTGGCACAACTGGCGTCGGAGATTTTCCCGGCCGGTGTGCTCAACCTGGTGTTCGGCCGCGGTCCTACCGTCGGCAGCCCATTGGTTACGCACCCGAAAGTGCGCATGGTGTCGCTGACCGGCTCCATCGCCACTGGCGCGAACATCATTTCCAGCACCGCCGACAGCGTCAAACGCATGCACATGGAACTGGGCGGCAAGGCCCCGGTGATCATTTTCGACGACGCCGACATTGATGCCGCCGTTGAAGGCATCCGCACCTTCGGCTTCTACAACGCTGGCCAGGACTGCACCGCCGCCTGCCGCATCTACGCGCAGGCCGGCATCTACGAAAAATTCGTCGAGAAGCTCGGCGCAGCCGTCAGCAGCATCAAGTATGGGCTGCAGGATGATCCATCGACCGAACTGGGGCCGCTGATCACCGCACAGCACCGCGACCGCGTGGCCGGGTTCGTCGAACGCGCCGTGGCGCAATCGCACATCCGCCTGATCACTGGCGGCAAAGCGGTTGAAGGCAATGGTTTCTTCTTCGAACCGACGGTGCTGGCCGACGCGCAACAGGACGACGAGATCGTCCGTCGCGAAGTGTTCGGGCCGGTGGTGTCGGTGACGCGATTCACCGATGAAGCGCAGGTGCTGGGTTGGGCCAACGATTCGGACTACGGCCTGGCATCGTCGGTGTGGACCGCCGATGTCAGTCGCGCTCATCGCCTGGCGGCCCGCCTGCAGTACGGCTGCACCTGGGTGAACACGCACTTCATGCTCGTTAGCGAAATGCCGCATGGCGGTCAGAAATTGTCCGGTTACGGGAAGGACATGTCGATGTACGGGCTGGAGGATTACACCGTTGTGCGGCATGTGATGTTCAAGCATTAAAAGCATCGCCAGCAGGCTGGCTCCCACATCTGGAATGCACTTTCCCTGTGGGAGCCAGCCTGCTGGCGATGGCGTCACCCCGGTTTCAAGGCCGAAACCGGCACCACGCACCACCAGGTATCAACGCAGGCAACACACAACAATAACCACCGACCCGGGCAGCGCCTGCCAAGGCCCCGCCACGGTGTCGGACATCCGAAATCTGCCGATTTTCCGGAGCTAACACACCATGAACGCATCACCCGAACTCTCCGCAGCCGCTGCCGACAGCGATGCCGAGCAACTCCGCAAGCTGGGTTACACCTCCAACTTCAACCGCAGCATGAGCCTCTGGGAAAACTTTGCCCTGGGCTTCACTTACCTCTCCCCGGTCGTCGGGGTGTATACCCTCTTCGGCCTGTGCCTGGCCGCCGGTGGGCCGCCGATGTTCTGGGCCTACTTGCTGGTCGGTTGCGGCCAGTTGCTGGTGTGCCTGATCTTCGGCGAAGTGGTCTCGCAGTTCCCGATTTCCGGCGGCGTGTACCCGTGGGCTCGCCGCTTGGTGGGCAAACGCTGGGCGTGGATGGTCGGCTGGATCTACTCCATCGCCCTGTGCGTCACCATCGCCGCGGTCGCCGTCGGCGCCGGTCCTTACCTGGCCGCCATGCTGGGTTTTGAACCGAGCAACAACACCAACATCGTGATCGCCCTGGTGCTGACGCTATTCGCCACCCTGGTCAACCTCAGCGGCACCAAAGTGCTGGCGCGCATCGCCATGTTCGGCTTCCTTTGCGAACTGGTCGGCGCGGTCATCGTCGGCGTTTACCTGCTGATCTTCGAACGTCATCAACCGCTCAGCGTACTGTTCAACACCTTCGACATCAGCATCAACGGCTCCTACCTGCCGGCCTTCCTCACCGCCTCGCTGGCGGGGATGTTCCTGTACTACGGCTTCGAGGCCTGCGGTGACGTGGCCGAAGAAACCCCGAACCCGAGCAAGCAAATCCCGGTGGCCATGCGCATGACCATCTACATCGGCGGCGTCGCCGCGATGTTCGCCTGCCTGGCGCTGATCCTCGCCGTACCGGACATGCAAGCCGTGATCAACGGCACCGACAAAGACCCGGTCACCACCATCCTCAACAACGCCTTCGGCCCGGTCGGTTCGAAAGTGGTGATGGGCGTGGTGATGATTTCCTTCATCTCCTGCGTCATCAGCCTGCAAGCCGCAGCGAGTCGTCTGCTGTATTCCTACGCCCGGGACGAAATGGTCATCGGCAGCTCGCTGCTGAAGAAGATTTCTCCTACGACTCAGGTGCCGGTTGCCGCGCTGTTCGTCTCCGGTGTCCTGCCGGCGCTGATCATCATCCTTGGCTTCTTCCTGCAAGACGCGGTCGCCACCATCGTCAGCTTCGCGGCGATCGGCATCTACCTCGCGTTCCAGATGATCGTCCTCGCGGCACTGTATGCCCGCATCAAAGGCTGGAAACCGAGCGGCAAATTCACCCTCGGCGCCTGGGGCTGGGCCGTCAACATCGGCGCCCTGCTCTACGGCATCAGCGCCATCATCAACATGGCCTGGCCGCGCACTCCGGATGCGGCGTGGTACATCAACTATGCGATGGTGCTGAGTACGGCGATCGTGATTGGCCTGGGGTTGCTGTACATGTGGATTGCCAAGCCGTATGACCATGGGACGGCGCCTGCCGGGGATGCCTGGAAGGTTGGTCGCTAACGTGATTTGCCCCGGGATCAAGTAAGGTCCCGGGGCACGCTCTACCCCTGTAACTGAAGACGAAGGCTCCTACAGTTAACGATTCATTGCATTTCGAAATACATCGCAGGATGGGTAAGTGTCGACGTTGAGCCGCGGAGCTTGCCACGGCTGAACGTCGTTCCTCATTTAAAACCTCGAAACGCTCCTCATCGCATCCACCAGATACCGCATCGCTATCCGGTCGTTCTCCGACAGCTCGCGGTAGCGTTCCACCAGCTTCAATTCCTCCGAATTAAGACGGCGCCTTCGCCGCCCGAGGCCCAGGCAGGGGAAGATTCCCAACATTTCGGTGATGCCTTGTACTTTCGACATGGACGATGTCCCTCTCTACGTCAAAGAAAACTTCAGATACCGCATCGCCCTTCCCTTTTTCAGCCGCCTGTTCGTGTCAACTGAAATCCCACCGGCCTGAGGGCAGAAACCGGTCATGCCCATAGAATAGAAACTATCCGGGCGCTGAAAAGCGGTTTTTAGAGTAATTAGTCGAAAAAAGCAGAAATGCCCTCTAAATCAGAAATGGCTGTGGGAAACGTTTCCCGGAAATGTCTTGTTTCATAGCGATGCCATCGTCGCGCCATCAATGATTTTTTCTCGGCGGGCGAACGGTTTAAGCTATTTGGCATCTGTTTAAAGTCCGCAGCGTTTGGCCGAAGGCATGTCCGAACCTCCATTTTTGATCCGGCACGTGCCAGGAACGGCACCGGATTGTTCACGACAGGTTGTACTTATGCACCGCAGGAATTTGCTCAAAGCGTCCATGGCCATTGCGGCCTACACCGGTCTGTCGGCCAGCGGCCTGCTCGCCGCCCGGGCCTGGGCGGCTAACGACACCGCCGACGGTGAAGCGCAGGCCTTCGATTTCGAGACGTTGAAGATCCAGGCCAAGCAGCTCGCCGGCAGCCGCTATGAGGACACCAAGCAGGTGCTCCCGCCGACCTTGGCGACGATGACGCCACAAAATTTCAATGCCATCCGCTACGACGCCAATCATTCCCTGTGGAAGGATCTGAAAGGTCAGCTGGATGTGCAGTTCTTCCACGTCGGCATGGGCTTCAAGCAGCCGGTGCGCATGTACAGCGTCGACCCCAAGACGCGTCAGGCGCGGGAAGTGCATTTCCGCCCTTCGCTGTTCAACTATGAAAACACCAAGGGCGTCGACACCCAGCAGCTTAAGGGCGACCTGGGTTTCTCCGGGTTCAAGCTGTTCAAGGCGCCGGAGCTGGACCGTCACGACGTGTTGTCTTTCCTCGGCGCCAGTTATTTCCGTGCGGTCGATGCCACCGGCCAGTACGGTCTGTCGGCCCGAGGGCTGGCGGTCGATACCTACGCTAAAAAGCGTGAAGAATTCCCCGATTTCACCAAGTTCTGGTTCGAGACCCCGGACAAGGACAGCACCCGGTTCGTGATGTACGCCCTGCTCGACTCGCCGAGCGCCACCGGCGCCTACCGTTTCGACATTGATTGCCAGGCCAGCCAGGTCGTAATGGCCATCGATGCGCACATCAACGCGCGGACCGCCATCGAGCAGTTGGGCATCGCGCCGATGACCAGCATGTTCAGCTGCGGCACCCACGAGCGACGCATGTGCGACACCATTCACCCGCAAATCCACGACTCGGATCGCCTGGCGATGTGGCGCGGCAACGGTGAGTGGATCTGCCGTCCGCTGAACAATCCGGCCACGCTGCAATTCAATGCCTTCGCCGACACCGACCCGAAAGGGTTCGGCCTGGTGCAGACCGATCACGAGTTTGCCAGCTATCAGGACACCGTCGACTGGTACAGCAAGCGCCCGAGCCTGTGGGTCGAACCGACCACCGCGTGGGGCGAAGGCTCTATCGATCTGCTGGAAATTCCGACGACGGGCGAAACGCTGGATAACATCGTCGCCTTCTGGACCCCGAAAAAACCGGTCGCGGCGGGTGACTCGCTGAACTACGGCTACAAGCTCTACTGGAGCGCACTGCCACCGGTCGGCACGCCGCTGGCGCGGGTCAACGCGACCCGTTCGGGCATGGGCGGCTTTACCGAGGGCTGGGCGCCTGGCGAGCATTATCCGGAAGTCTGGGCGCGGCGCTTTGCGGTGGACTTCACCGGTGGCGGGCTGGACCGTTTGCCGGAAGGCACGGGGATCGAGCCGGTGGTCACGTGCTCCAACGGCGAGGTCAAGGACTTCAACGTGCTGGTGCTCGATGACATCAAGGGTTACCGGATTACCTTCGACTGGTTTCCGACCAATGACAGTGTGGAACCGGTGGAGCTGCGGTTGTTCATTCGCACCAATGACCGGACGTTGAGCGAGACGTGGTTGTATCAGTATTTCCCGCCGGCGCCGGAGAAGCGTAAGTACACCTGAGGGTTATTGATTGGCTGATTTGGCCTCTTCGCGAGCAGGCTCGCTCCCACATCTGGAATGCATCCCCTGTGGGAGCGAGCCTGCTCGCGAAGACGGCCGCTCAGACAACAGATCTCTACCCGCAAACGAAAAAGCCCCGGTCACAACAACCGGGGCTTTTTCATTTCAAGCGTCCATCACGAAACCGAACGCACCGTCCCTTGCGTGGCATTGGTCGGCTGCAACTTGAACACATAAAACAACACCGTCAGCAGCAGCAAAAATGCCGGGCCGACGTACAGCGCCACGCGGGTGTCCGGGAAGTACGCCATCAGGCCGACCACCAGCACCAGGAACGCCAGCGCCAGGTACGAGCTGACCGGGTACAACCACATCTTGTATTTCAGGCCGGCACGTTCGCTGGCACTCAGGCCCCTGCGAAATTTCAGCTGCGCCAGCAGGATCATCACCCAGGTCCAGATTGCGCCGAAGGTGGCGATGGCCGTCACCCAGACGAAGACTTTCTCCGGCACCAGGTAGTTGAGCAGCACGCCTAGCAACAGGGCGAAAATCGACAACAGCAACGCCCGACGCGGCACACCGTTATTCGAGGTCTTGGCGAAACCGGCCGGGGCCTGGCCGTTCTGCGCCAGGCTGTAGAGCATGCGCCCGGTGCTGAAGATGCCGCCGTTGCAGGACGACAGCGCCGCCGTGATCACCACGAAGTTGATGATGCCGGCGGCGGTCTTGATGCCCAGACGCTCGAAAGTCATGACGAACGGACTGCCCTGGGTGCCGATTTCGTTCCACGGGTAGATCGACAGGATCACGAACAGCGCGCCGACGTAGAACAGCAGGATCCGCCAGAACACCGAGCCGATGGCGCTGGGAATGGTCTTCTGCGGGTTCTTCGCTTCGCCCGCGGTCAGGCCGATCATCTCGACGCCGAGGTAGGCGAACATCACCATTTGCAGGGACATCAACACGCCTTGCACGCCGTTGGGCATGAAACCGCCATGGGCCCACAGGTTGGAAATGCCCAGCGCCACGCCGTCGTTACCGAAACCGAAGGCGATCACGCCGACGCCGCCAACGACCATGGCGATGATGGTGACGATCTTGATCAGGGCGAACCAGAATTCGAATTCACCGAAGGCCTTGACCGCGATCAGGTTGATCGAGCCCATGCTGATCAACGCCGCCAGCGCCCAGATCCAGCGCGGCACATCCGGGAACCAGACGCCCATGTACACCGCCACCGCGGTGATTTCCGCGATGCACGTCACCAGCCACAGGAACCAGTAGTTCCAGCCGGTCAGGAAGCCCGCCAGCGGGCCGAGATAATCCTGGGCGTAACGGCTGAAGGAGCCGGCGACCGGGTTGTGCACGGCCATCTCGCCGAGGGCGCGCATGATCACCAGGATCGCCAGACCGCCAATGATGTAGGAGAGCATGATGGCGGGGCCGGCCATTTCGATGGCCTTGGCCGAGCCGAGGAACAGGCCGACGCCGATACAGGCACCGAGCGCCATCAAGCGAATATGCCGTTCGCCGAGTTCGCGTTTAAGCGGGCCGCCCTGAGCGGTCTCGCCGTGGGGCAGGTGATTGCCGACTGGCATGGGGTACAACCTCGTCTTGTTATTGGGTAGGGCCACCGAGTGTCGAAGCGCTGGCCGATAAGCCATTGCTTGCCTGAAACCGGCCCTGCTTCGTGGGCAGAACCGTCTTGTAGGACAAACCTCCAAGATCAGCGGGGCGTGCAGTATAAAAAGCTTCCTACAGGAGTTTTCACTCTATAAACCACAACATTCAGCGGGAACTCTCGGCAAAAGCCCAGCTAGCGGAGGCGCATCACCTGGCTTTTGTAGGAATATTCGTCACCGAAACGGCGCGGAGTATTGCACAGCATTGGTGCATCGTCATGTCCCTACGAAGGTAGAACTTGCAGTGCGATGGCTCTAATCCGGCCTTCACAGCCATGAAGCACTCTGGTAGGAGCTGGCTTGCCAGCGAGGGTCGTAAACGATGGCGCATTGCGCCTGGGTAAGCGCGTTGCCCGAGCGTCCATCGCCGGCAAGCCAGCTCCTACAGGATCGGCGTGGATTCGGGAAATTCGCGACAACCGTGTTCACAATTTTTTCACCATCGCCAACCACCGACTAAGCTTCAGACAAGTCCGATCAATCTGCGTGAATGGATCAGTCGACTATGGGCGCTTTGTGGCAAACCGATTCGAGTAAATCTGTGGTTCCGACTGAACGTGTGGATGAAGCGCCTTTACCTGAAAAACCGCCTCGCAGTCGCACGAAGCACGGCTGGAAGGCTTTCTGGTTACTGTTGTTGATTATCGCGGTCGTCGTGGGGCTGGCGGCCGCCAAGGAAATGCGCACCTCGAAGTTTCAATCCCGCGAAGCCAGCAAGTTTGCCGCAACCCTGACCTATGAACTGAAACCCGGCCCCAGCGATGCGATCCGCTACCCCGGCGCCGGGCCTTTCGACCTGCGTCTGGGATACAGCTCGCTGGGGGAATTCCTGCCGCGATTGATCAAGCGTGATTACGTGGTTGCGGCCCAGACGCGCTTTTCCCAGGCGATGATGGACTACAGCGACAAGGGCCTTTTCGTGCCCTATCAGGAGAAAATCCAGGCGGGGTTGTTGATTACCGACTGCCGCGCGGCGCCGTTGTATCAGTACAAATACCCGCAACAACTCTACTCCAGCTTCGATGCCATCCCGCCAGTGGTGGTGAACAGTTTGCTGTTCATCGAAAACCGCTTCCTGCTCGATCCAAAACAGCCCCGGGCCAACCCCGCCGTGGACTGGCCGCGTTTTGGCATGGCCGCGTGGTCGCAGGTGGCCAAGTTGCTCCACATGCCTGGCCAGTCGGCGGGCGGCAGTACGCTGGCGACACAACTCGAGAAGTACCGTCATTCCCCCGACGGGCTGACGGTGTCGGGCGGCGAAAAGATCCGTCAGATGATTTCCGCCAGCATCCGCGCCTATCAGGCCGGGCCGGAAACCCTTGAGGCGCGGAAAAACGTGGTCCGCGATTACCTCAACAGCGTGCCGCTGTCGGCGGTGCCGGGCCATGGTGAAGTGCATGGCATGGCCGAGGGCCTGCGCGTCTGGTACGGCGCCGATTTCAATGAGGCCAACGATGCGCTGGCCAGCACCGACACCGATCCGAAGGCCCTGGCGGCGAGGGGCCTGGCCCTGCGTGAAATGCTCTCGTTGATGATCGCCCAGCGCCGCCCCTCCCATTACCTGACCAAGGGCCATGACGAGCTGGCTGACCTCACCGACAGCCACATTCGCCTGCTGGCCCAGAACAACGTGATCGATGCACCGTTTGCCGCGGCCGCGCTGGCCAGCAAAGTGACCTACCGTGATTGGCAGGCCCAACCGACAATCCAGCCGATCGAAACCAACAAAGGCATCAGCGTGGCGCGCAGCCGACTGGCTGGGCTGCTCAATCGGCCGCTGTACGACCTCGATCGCCTCGACCTCTCGGCCACCAGCACGTTGCAAGGCGACCTGCAGACCCAGGCCACCGAATACCTCAAGCGTTTGGCCGATCCCGCGTACGCCGCGCAGATCGGCCTGATCGGCGAACGCCTGCTCACCCCCACCAGCACCACCCAGGTGCGCTACAGCTTCACCCTGTTCGAACTGACCCCGGACGGCTCGCGCGTACGGGTGCAGACCGACAGCACCGATCAGCCGTTCGACATCAACGAAGGCAGCAAGCTCGAGTTGGGCTCCACCGCGAAAATGCGTGTGCTCACCACTTACCTGCAAATCATCTCCGAGCTGCACGATAAATACGCCGGGATGAGCGTGCCGGAATTGAAGAAAGTCGACGTACCGGATCAGGATCGCCTGAGCCGCTGGGCCGTCGACTACCTGATCCAGAACAAGGATCGTAATCTGCAAAGCATGCTTGGCGCTGCGCTGGACCGCAAATACTCGGCCAGCCCCGGCGAGGCGTTTTTCACCGGTGGCGGGCTGCACGTCTTCCACAACTTCCGTAACGAAGACAACGGCCGCATACCGACCCTGCGCGATGCCCTGCGCGAATCCATCAATCTGCCGTTCATTCGGCTGATGCGTGACCTGGTGCGCTACACCACCTATTCCGGCCCGAACAACAGCGCCGCACTGCTCGGGGATGACCGCGATCCGCGGCGCCAGGAATACCTGGCTTCCTTCGCCGACCGCGAAGGCACTTCGTTCCTGCTGAAGTTCTGGAAAAAGTACAAAAACAAGGACACTCAGGAGCGGCTCGAAACCTTCCTCGACAGCATGCGGCCGACGCCGATCCGCATGGCGGCGGTGCATCGCTATTTGCTGCCGCAGGCCAGCCAGGAAAGCTTCAACAGCTTCGTGCGCTCACACATGAGCGGCGCCAAGCTCACCGAAAAACTCACGGACGAACGCCTGCAACGTCTTTACGAAAGCTACGCCCCCGGCATTTATGACCTGCCGGATCAGGGGTTCATCGCCAAGGTCCACCCGCTGGATCTGTGGCTGATGGGTTATCTGTTGAATCATCCCGACGCCAAGTGGAGCGACGTCGTCAAGGCCAGCCAGTTTGAACGCCAGGAGGTTTACAGCTGGCTGTTCAAGAGCAAACACAAGGGCGCCCGGGATGGCCGCATCCGCACCATGCTGGAGATCGAGGCGTTCCTCGACATTCACCAGCGCTGGCAGAAAGTGGGCTATCCGTTCGATCACCTGGTGCCGTCACTGGCGACCGCCATTGGCAGCTCCGGCGACCGGCCGGCCGCGTTGGCCGAGCTGATCGGCACCATCCTCAACGATGGCGTGCGCATGCCGACCCTGCGCATCGACAGCCTGCACTTCGCGGCGAATACGCCGTATGAAACCAAGCTGATCAACGACCCCGATGTCGGCAAACGGGTGATGCCGGTGGAAGTGGCCAGGGCCATGCGCGAAGCCTTGTCGCAGGTCGTGGATGCCGGTACCGCCAAACGGGTGTCGGGCAGCTTCGTGACACCGGACGGCAAACCGTTGGGCATGGGCGGCAAAACGGGGACCGGGGACAACCGCATCGAAGCCTTCGGTTCCGGCGGGCGGATTCTGAGTTCGAAGTCGATCAACCGCACGGCGACGTTCGTGTTCTACATCGGCGATCACCACTTCGGCACGTTGACCGCGTTCGTGCCCGGGCGCACCGCCGAAGCGTTCAAATTCACCTCGGCGTTGCCGGTGCAGGTGCTCAAGGGCATGGCGCCCATCCTCACGCCGTACTTGCAGCCGGGCAACAACACGGAATGCCTGCCGGTCGAGGTCGCGCGGCGCTGAAGCCCGTCCGTTTGAATCGGATCAATCCCTTCGTTGTCTCAATCGAGGCCGGGCAACCGTGCCCGACCGTTCGTCGTGTGTACTTGCCTCTTTCTTAAGATATATCTTAAGTTGTATCTAAACACGACAGAGAGAAGGAACAATGAGAGACCATCATTCCCCGCACCGCGAACACGGCGACGGTCGCGACGGCTTCGAAAAACGTCCCGGCCGTGAACGCGGCGGTCGCGGCCCACGGGTGTTTGCTCCGGGTGACTTGAAATTGTTGTTGCTGGCGTTGATCGCCGAACAGCCCTGCCACGGCTACGACCTGATCCGCCAGATCGAAGGCATGTTCGACGGCGCCTACAGCCCCAGCCCCGGGGTGATCTACCCGACCCTGACGTTTCTGGAAGAAAGCGAAATGATCCTGGGCGACGCCGAAGGCGGAAAAAAACGCTACAGCGTGACCGACGCCGGACGTCTGTCTTTAAGCGAGCAAGCGATTGCCCTGGACGGCGTGCGCATGCGCATCGACGTCAGCAAGCGTTCGTTACGCGGGCATGACCGGCCGGCCGAGATCCACGAGGCTGTGCATAACCTGCGCCATGCGTTGCAACTGCATCACGGACGCTGGAGCCCCGAAGAAATCCTGCGGGTCGCCGCGCTGCTCAATGACACCGCCAAAGCCATCGTCGACGGCCCTGCCGTGGCGACCGCAACGGAGAAAACCGAATGACTGAAGTGCTCGAGCAAACCATTCACCGCGTCATGCACGAAATCAAACGCCGTCGCCTGGAGGTCCTGCGCGTGGTAGACCTGACGCCGCGCATGCGCCGCATCACCCTGGGCGGCCCGGAGCTGGCCGGTTTCGTCAGCCTCGGTAGCGACGACCACGTCAAGCTGCTGTTTCCGCAAAACGCCGCGGAACAGGCGGCGCTGGAAACGCTGGTGCTGGGTGCCGGCAAGGACAACGGCCCGATGCCGGCGATGCGCGACTACACACCACGCCGCTACGATTTGGACACGCTGGAACTGGACATCGACTTCGTGCTGCACGGCGATGGCCCCGCATCGACCTGGGCCGAGCAGGCCAAGCCAGGTCAATTTCTGCACATCGGAGGGCCACGGGGCTCGATGATCGTGCCGGACATCTTCGACAGCTATTTGCTGATCGGCGACGAAACTGCCCTGCCCGCCATCGCCCGACGCCTGGAGGGCCTGGCGGCGAATCGCCGGGCGTTGGTGGTCGTTGAAGTGGAGAACGGTGCCGAACAGCAGAAGCTGGACAGCCCGGCGCAGATCAATGTGATCTGGGTATTGCGCGAGGGTGGCAGGAACAACCTGCTGGCCACTGTGAAACAGCTGCAAGTGCCGAGCGGCAATCTGTATGCCTGGGTCGCCACCGAGAGCAAGGTCTCACGGCAGATTCGCCGGGTGCTGCTGGATGAGCATGGGTTGAATGAGCAGTTTGTGAAAGCCGCCGGCTATTGGAAGTTGGGTGATAGCGACGAGGAGTGACAACCTTCGGGCCTCTTCGCGAGCAAGCCCGCTCCCACATTGGATCTGTGTCCATCACAAATCCCTGTGGGAGCGGGCTTGCTCGCGAAAGCGTTTAGAGCATCACTGAAGTTTCGTCGATCTGCCGCGCCACCGATCAATCCCGATCACCAGCAAAGCAATCACAACAAACCCCGCCAACAACCCTCCCGCATTCACAAACACCTGTGGATAACCCAACTTATCCACATCAATGAACGGATAGGGATAAACCGCCAGCAAATGCCCGCGCAGCAGCGCATAAGCGAAGTACACGAGTGGGTAAACCAGCCACCGCGCCAGGTGCCGCAAACGCAAGGTGCCTTTGGGCACGGCCAGCCACCACCAAGCCAGAAACAGCAGAGGCATGACGTCGTGCATCAACTCATCGGCCAGCCACTGCCACCCTTCGGGGTGCCACAAATGGCGCAGCAAAATGTTGTACGCCAGGGCGACCACGGCGATGCTCACGGCGATCCCGCTGCTGACCCATGGCTGTAAAAACCAGCGGCGTGCGGCAGATTCGCGGGAGGTCAGTTCGCAGGTCAATACGGTCGCGACCAGGGTATTGGTCAACACGGTGAAGTAGCTGAAAAAACTCAGCAGCCCGCCCAGCAAACTGGCTGCCAGCGTCCAGCGTGAATAGAAAATCAGGTACAGCTGAATGCTCAGTCCCGCCCAGCCGAGGAAGGCGGCGACGGCCACGAAACCACGGCCCACGGCCGGCCGGAGGCGCATGTTCAGAGCGGCCGCTTGGTCCGCATCAATTTCACGTACAGGCGTTCGACTTTCTCCCGCGCCCACGGGGTTTTGCGCAGGAAGGTCAGGCTCGACTTGATGCTCGGGTCACTCTTGAAACACCGGATGTCGATGCGCTCGGCCAGCCCCGACCACTCGTAATGTTCAATCAGCGCATTAAGGATTTGCTCCAGCGTCACGCCGTGCAGCGGGTTGTTGTTCTGTTCGGTCATGCCGGGCCTTCGAGCGGTGATTGAGTGGGAAGCCGCGCACCTTAGCCGAGGGTGTGTTCCGGTGAAAGGGGCACTGTGTGCTATCAGTCAAATGTAGGCCAAACGGAGCGGATCATCTGCACACGATCCACCGTAGGAGCTGGCTTGCCTGCGATGAGGCCATCGAGCCTTGCATTGATTTTCAGACCGCCATCGCTGGCAAGCCAGCGCCTACAGGGAGAGGCGGCGGACGGGAGATCTACCCCCACACTGTTACCGAATTCGAAAGAATTCATGTCGGGAAAAGCGCTTTCTCTATTTGTAACAGAACATTATCCTTGCGCCCGACCCGCTGAAACGCTTCTGCAACCTGCTTTGCTCCTGCCTGCAGTTCATCCCCCAGAAAAGACCAAGAATTTTCCCCATGCCTTACTTTCAATCATTGCGAGACAGCGCTGTCTGCGCAGCCGTTTCCTCCCGAAACTCCCTGAACCTGATCGGCGGATTCACCGCACTCGGCCTCGCCACCTGCGTTCAGGCCGCACCGGCCTTCGACAGCGAATCACCGTGGATGCTCGGCGACTGGAACGGCACACGCAGCGAACTTTCGGAAAAGGGCTACGACTTCAAAGTCGATTACACCGGCGAAATGGGCAGCAATCTGCACGGCGGCTCTGACCATGACCGTACCGCTCGCTACAGCGATCAGTTCGGCCTCGGCACTCACCTCGACTTGCAGAAGATCCTCGGTTGGGACGGCGCGGAATTTCAGCTGACCGTCACCGAACGCAGCGGCAACAACATCAGCAATGACCGGATCAACGATCCGCGGGTGGGCGGCTTCACCTCCGCCCAGGAAGTCTGGGGTCGCGGGCAAACCTGGCGCCTGACGCAGATGTGGTATCAGCAGGCATTCTTCGACCGCAAGCTCGATATCAAGGTCGGCCGTTTTGGTGAAGGCGAAGACTTCAACAGCTTCCCCTGCGATTTCCAGAACCTGGCGTTCTGCGGTTCTCAGGTCGGCAACTGGGTGGGCGGCATCTGGTACAACTGGCCGGTCAGCCAGTGGGCGATGCGGGTCAAATATCACCTGACGCCGGAGCTGTACGCGCAAATCGGCGCGTACGAGCAGAACCCGTCGAACCTGGATCGCGGCAACGGTTTCAAACTCAGCGGCAGCGGCACCCAGGGCGCGGTCTTGCCGGTAGAGCTGGTCTGGGCGCCGAAGCTCGACGGCCTGCCGGGCGAATACCGCGCCGGCTATTACTACAGCAATGCCAATGCGACCGACGCCTACAAGGACCGCAACGGCCAACCGGCAGCCCTGAGCGGCGAGGCTTATCGCAGCGCGTCGAGCAAGCACGGTATGTGGCTGGGTGCGCAGCAACAACTGACCAGCCGCGCCAGCGACCACTCCCGCGGTTTGAGCGTGTTCGCCAACGGCACGATGCACGACAAGAAGACCAACGCCATCGACAACTACGTCCAGGCGGGCGTCGTCTACAAAGGCTTGTTCGATGCTCGCGCCAAAGACGACATCGGCTTCGCCATGGCCCGCGTCCACGTCAACCCGGCCTATCGCAAGAATGCCGAGGCGAGCAACCAGGCCCGTGCGGTCTACGACTTCGACGACCCGTCCTACCTGCCGCCGCAAGACACCGAGTACAGCGCCGAACTCTATTACGGCGTGCACGTCACGAACTGGCTGACCGTGCGCCCGAACCTGCAATACATCCGCCACCCCGGTGGCGTGGACCGGGTCGATGATGCGCTGATCGGCGGGATCAAGATCCAATCTTCCTTCTAATCAGCACCAGCTCCCACAAGGGCAGTGACAGCGGCCCTTTATCTTTAACTGAACCATGCCCGCGCCGGATCGTCATCTACAGTGAACTTGCGCGAAACAATTTGAAACGTCACGGAGAACCACACTATGAGCACTGATGGTGCTTTGAGTCGAAGCCGTCTATTGCCGACCCTGCTCGGCATTCTGCTTCTGCTAATGGGTCTGGCCTTGCTGGCCGGGGGGATCAAGCTGAGCATGCTCGGCGGCTCACTGTATTACCTGCTGGCCGGCATCGGCCTGGTGGTCACCGGCGTGCTGCTGATGCTGGCGCGCCGTGCTGCGCTGGGACTTTATGCACTGGTGCTGTTCGCCAGCACCGTCTGGGCATTGTGGGAAGTCGGCCTCGACTGGTGGCAACTGGTGCCGCGTCTGGCGCTGCTGTTTGCACTGGGCATCGTCATGCTGCTGCCCTGGTTCCGTCGTCCACTGCTGCGCGAAGGCGCCGCACCGAAGGGCACCGGCGCGCTGAGCGTGGCCGTGGTGCTGGCGGGCGTGGCGGCACTGGCAAGCCAGTTCACCAACCCCGGTGAAATCAAGGGCCAACTGGACCGCGACAGCGTGCCGGGGATGACCAACACGGCGCCGGCGATGCCTGACGGTGACTGGAATTCCTACGGCCGCAGCGCCCACGGTGACCGTTACTCGCCTCTGGCGCAGATCACCCCGCAGAACGTGAGCAAGCTGGTTCCGGCCTGGACCTATCGCACCGGCGACATCCCCGGCCCGAACGATCCGGGCGAAACCACCGCCGAAAACACCCCGCTGAAAGTCAACGGCATGCTCTACGTGTGCACGCCGCACAGCCAGGTGATCGCACTGGATCCGGACACCGGCAAGGAAATCTGGCGTTTCAATCCTAAGCTCTCGACGCAGAACGCGGCTAACTTCAAGGGTTGGGCGCACATGACCTGCCGTGGCGTGTCGTATCACGATGACGCCGTGTATGCCTCCGAGCAGAGCCCGACAGGCGCCGCCAGCCCCGCGCCGGCCGGCAGTGTCTGCCCGCGCCGGATCTTCCTGCCGACCGCCGACACCCGTCTGATCGCCCTCGACGCCGACACCGGCAAGATGTGCGAAGACTTCGGCAACAAAGGCCAGATCGACCTGAGCGCCAACATCGGTGGCTTCAATGCCGGCGGCTACTATTCCACCTCGCCGCCAGCCGTCACCAAAGACCTGGTTGTGATTGGCGGCCACGTCACCGACAACGTCTCCACCGACGAACCGAGCGGCGTGATCCGCGCGTTCGACGTGCACACCGGCAAACTGGTGTGGAACTGGGACAGCGGCAACCCGAACGACACCACGCCCATTGCTGAAGGCAAGGTCTATACCCGCAACTCGCCGAACATGTGGTCCATGTTCGCCGTCGATGAAAAACTCGGCATGCTCTACCTGCCGATGGGCAACCAGACCCCGGACCAGTTCGGTGGCGCACGTACCCCTGAGTCGGAACTGCACGCGGCGGGCCTGACCGCCCTCGACATCGCGACCGGCCAGGTGAAATGGCACTTCCAGTTCACCCACCATGACCTGTGGGACATGGACGTCGGTGGCCAGCCCACCCTGATGGACCTGAAAACCGCTGACGGCGTGAAGCCGGCGGTACTCGCATCCACCAAGCAGGGCAGCATCTACGTGCTGGACCGCAGCACCGGCAAAGCGATCGTGCCGATCAACGAAGTGCCGGTGCCACAAGGCGCTGTCGCCGGTGATCACACCTCGCCGACCCAACCGAAGTCCGACCTCAACCTGATGCCGCCACCGCTGCAAGAGCGCGACATGTGGGGCGTGACGCCGTTCGACCAACTGATCTGCCGGATCGACTTCAAATCCATGCGTTATGACGGCCCGTTCACCCCGCCGTCGCTGCAGGGTTCGATCGTTTATCCAGGCAATTTCGGCGTGTTCGACTGGGGGGGTATCTCGGTTGATCCGGTGCGTCAGATCGCTTTCGTGAACCCGAGCTACATGGCGTTCAAATCGAAACTGATCCCGGCCGCGGAAATCGCCGCCCAAGGCCCGCGCAAGAGCGAAACCGAAGGCGTGCAGCCGAACAAAGGCGCGCCGTACGGCGTAATCCTCGAAGCCTTGCTGTCGCCAATGGGCCTGCCGTGCCAAGCGCCAGCCTGGGGTTATGTGGCAGCGATCGACCTGACCACCGCCAAAGTCCTGTGGAAGCACAAGAACGGCACCGTGCGCGACAGCTCGCCGGTACCAATCCCGTTGACCATGGGCGTACCGAGCCTGGGCGGCACTTTCACCACCGCCGGTGGCGTCGGTTTCCTCAGCGGCACCCTCGACCAGTACTTGCGCGCCTATGATGTGAAAAATGGCAAGCAACTGTGGGAAGGCCGCCTGCCTGCCGGCGCGCAAACCACGCCGATGACTTACACCGGCAAGGACGGCAAGCAGTACGTGCTGGTCGTTGCCGGCGGTCACGGTTCGCTGGGCACCAAACAGGGTGACTATGTGATTGCTTACAAACTGTCCGAGTAAGGTTTAGCAACGATAAAACCAGGGCGACTCCCGCAAAGGAGTCGCCTTTTTTTGGCCGCCACCGAACAAGTGTGGGAGCGGGCTTGCTCGCGAATGCGGTGTGTCAGGCAACATCACCGATGAATATGGAATCGCTTTCGCGAGCAAGCCCGCTCCCACCGTTGAACCGCGTATGGCAGCCGTCGCGACCTGTCCAAACCCTGAACACGCCCCCCGAAATATCCCCTGCCATTGAAACCACCCTCAACCTGCCCCATCTAAGACCCATACCCCATTGCGCAGGTGCCCCATGAGCGACCAGCAAGCATTTCCTGAAGACCCGAGCGAATACGCCGACCCCGAGAACGCCGAACACCCTTCCACCGGCAGAGGCCTCGCCCTCCCTGGCCAGAACCTGCCGGACAAGGTCTACATCATCCCGATCCACAACCGCCCGTTCTTCCCGGCCCAGGTGCTGCCGGTCATCGTCAATGAAGAGCCCTGGGCGGAAACCCTGGACCTGGTGAGCAAATCCGATCATCACTCCCTGGCCCTGTTCTACATGGACACGCCCCAGGAAGACCCGCGTCATTTCGACACCTCGGCCCTGCCGCTCTACGGCACGCTGGTCAAGGTGCATCACGCCAGCCGCGAAAACGGCAAGCTGCAATTCGTCGCCCAGGGCCTGACCCGCGTGCGTATTCGCACCTGGCTCAAGCACCATCGCCCACCGTACCTGGTGGAAGTCGAATACCCGCACCAGCCGACCGAGCCGACCGACGAGGTCAAGGCCTACGGCATGGCGCTGATCAATGCGATCAAGGAACTGCTGCCCCTCAACCCGCTGTACAGCGAAGAGTTGAAGAACTACCTCAACCGCTTCAGCCCCAACGACCCGTCGCCGCTGACCGACTTCGCCGCCGCCCTCACCTCGGCGACTGGCAGCGAGCTGCAGGAAGTGCTCGACTGCGTACCGATGCTCAAGCGCATGGAAAAAGTCCTGCCGATGCTGCGCAAGGAAGTCGAAGTCGCGCGTCTGCAAAAAGAAATTTCCGCTGAAGTGAACCGCAAGATCGGCGAGCACCAGCGCGAGTTCTTCCTCAAGGAACAACTCAAGGTCATCCAGCAAGAACTCGGGTTGACCAAGGACGACCGCAGCGCCGACATCGAACAGTTCGAGCAGCGGCTGCAAGGCAAGGTCCTGTCGGCCCAGGCGCAAAAACGCATCGAAGAAGAAATGAACAAGCTGTCGATCCTCGAAACCGGATCGCCAGAATATGCGGTCACCCGCAACTACCTCGACTGGGCGACCTCGGTGCCGTGGGGCGTGTACGGCGAGGACAAACTCGACCTCAAGCATGCGCGCAAGGTGCTGGACAAACACCATGCCGGCCTCGATGACATCAAGGACCGCATCCTCGAATTCCTCGCGGTCGGTGCCTACAAAGGCGAGATCAGCGGCTCCATCGTGCTGTTGGTCGGTCCGCCGGGCGTGGGCAAGACCAGCGTCGGCAAGTCCATCGCCGAATCCCTCGGCCGGCCGTTCTATCGCTTCAGCCTCGGCGGCATGCGCGACGAGGCCGAGATCAAGGGGCACCGTCGTACTTATATCGGCGCGCAGCCGGGCAAACTGGTTCAAGCGTTGAAAGACGTCGAAGTGATGAACCCGGTGATCATGCTCGACGAAATCGACAAGATGGGCCAGAGCTATCAGGGCGATCCGGCCTCGGCGCTCCTGGAAACCCTCGATCCAGAGCAGAACGTCGAATTCCTCGACCACTACCTCGACCTGCGAATGGACCTGTCGAAAGTGCTGTTCATCTGCACCGCGAATACCCTGGACTCGATCCCCGGCCCATTGCTGGACCGGATGGAAATCATTCGCCTGTCGGGTTACATCACCGAAGAAAAAATCGCCATCGCCAAGCGCCACTTGTGGCCCAAGCAGCTGGAAAAGGCCGGCGTGTCCAAAGGCAGCCTGAGCATCAGCGACAGCGCCTTGAAAGCCTTGATCGACGGTTACGCCCGAGAAGCCGGCGTGCGTCAGTTGGAAAAACAACTGGGCAAACTGGTGCGCAAAGCCGTGGTGAAATTGATCGACGAGCCGAAAGCAGTGATCAAGCTCGGGCCGAAAGACCTCGAGTCGTCACTGGGGCATCCGGTGTTCCGCAACGAACAAGTGCTGTCCGGCACCGGCGTGATCACGGGCCTGGCCTGGACCAGCATGGGCGGCGCTACCTTGCCGATCGAAGCCACGCGCATTCACACGCTCAACCGCGGCTTCAAACTCACCGGGCAACTGGGCGACGTGATGAAAGAGTCGGCGGAAATCGCCTACAGCTACGTCAGCTCGAACCTGAAGTCGTTCGGCGGCGATCCGAAGTTCTTCGACGAGGCCTTCGTCCACCTGCACGTGCCGGAAGGCGCCACCCCGAAAGACGGCCCGAGCGCCGGCGTGACCATGGCCAGCGCCCTGCTCTCGCTGGCCCGCAACCAGCCGCCGAAAAAAGGCGTGGCCATGACCGGCGAACTGACGCTGACCGGGCACGTGTTGCCGATTGGCGGGGTGCGCGAGAAGGTGATCGCGGCGCGGCGGCAGAAAATTTTCGAGTTGATCCTGCCGGAGCCGAACCGTGGCAGCTTCGACGAGTTGCCGGATTATCTGAAAGAAGGCATCACCGTGCATTTCGCCAAGCGGTTTGCGGATGTGGCGAAGGTGTTGTTCTGACAGAGCGCTAACGCCTGTTCGATCGCTTTCGCGAGCAAGCCCGCTTCCACATTGGATCTGTGTCAATCACAAACCCCCTGTGGGAGCGAGCCTGCTCGCGATGGCGTCAGCCCTGACACCGCCAGTTTCCGCCGCTGTCACAATTTGTCTCATCTCGGTTATGCTCGCCGTTCGTCGTGAATGCCGGAGCCACTGACCTTATGTCCCCCACCCGCCTGTTTGTCCCCCTCGCCCTCTCCTTGCTGGCCGCCTGCGCCACGCAACCGAAACAGAACGTGACCGTGGAAAAACAAAGCGAGTGCCCGTTGAAGATGGCCAGTGGGCAAAATCTGATCCTGAGCCTTCCGAGCAACCCGACCACGGGCTACCGCTGGGCGATCCAGGATTCCGCCGGTGGCGTGTTGCGCGCGCTGGGCCCGGAGGTCTATCGAAACCCTGAAGACGCCGGCGTCGTCGGTGCAGCCGGTGTGTCGACCTGGCGCTTCCAGGCGTTCGCCGCCGGTTCCGGACGCTTGCGCCTGACCTCGCAACAGCCTTGGGCGCCGGAAGTGCCGGCGGTGGAAACCTTCGACTGCGCGATCTCGGTCAACTGATCATGGGCTGGCTGATCCTGGCGCTGATGGGCGCGGTGACCTTTATCTACGGGCTGAGCGTGCACGCCGCGCTGCTCTGCCTGCTGGTCAAACCGCTGCCGGTGCTGGCCTTGCTGGGATGGCTGCACGATGCGCCGCCCAGCGAATACCGGCGCTGGATCAGCCTGGGCCTGATTTTTTCCCTGCTCGGCGATGTGCTGCTGGCGTGGCCGGGGGATCTGTTCGTGTTCGGCCTCGGGGCATTTCTGGTTGCGCACCTGGCTTATTTGAAAGCCTATCTGAGCGATTGCCGGCGCCTGGCGCTGCTGCCGCTGATCATCGCCCTGGCGGTGGGCGCGGTGCTGTTGGGGATTCTGATCTCCAATGGTTTGGGCCCGCTGCTGATTCCGGTCATCGTGTACGGCCTGGCCATCACGGCAATGCTCTGGAGAGCCCTGGCCCGCCTCGGCACCGACGTACCCAAACGCTCGGCGCTGCTCGCCGCTGCCGGTGCCGTGGCGTTCGTGTTTTCGGACAGCGTGATTGGCATCAACCGCTTCGTTGCGCCGTTTTATGCAGCGCCATACGTGATCATTCTCAGCTACTGGTTGGGGCAATGGGGAATAACCGCCTCGACTTTCAGCCAGTCCTCCACCCGATGGATTCCCGACACCACTCGTCAGGACTAGTATTTCTGACAGGTCCGATTGCCCGAGCCAGTTGATAGCGTTAAAGCTCCAAAAAAAGGAGCTGACTATCATGAAACCACGTATTCGCCGATTAGACGGCGTCGTCATCGACGGCCCGGAGGAATCGACTACCGCCAAAACCAGCCTTGCCGATATTCCTGCACCGGTCATCACTTCGCCTAAAGCGGGGGACGTTCTTTTTGCCGGGACGATCCCCTTCACGGGGACGGGCGTAGTGGGCCTGGAAACTCTGATCAGCCACCATGAAGAACAGGATGTGTGGCGTAGCATGGGTTTTACCAATGCGTCGGGAATGTGGAGCGGGAGTTTGCCGTTTAATCTGAACAGCTCACTCACTGTCCGAGTGCGGCACCTGGACAACAAGGAGTGGGGCGCCATTTCCGAGCCCGTCACTTACAGGATCGTGCTCCCCCCGCCCGTCCGCGAGTCTCCCCCCGACGGTAGTGCCATTCACCTTGGGCATTTGATCAAAGGCACCGCCGAGTGGGGTGCTGAAGTTCAGATCGAAGTCTTCAACAAACGCACGCCGACGATCGTTCACAGAGCAACCACCGCTATAGACGGGCCCTACGGATTTCAGGTCCGCCCTGATTTCCCGCTCACTGACAATGGCGAAGTACACGTGTTGAGGATACGGCAGGAACGAAATGGCCTGTATTCAGACTGGACCACCTCCGAACATATTTTCATTCTCTGAGCGCATCATCACCCAATGGCTCGCGAGGGACGGCGATAGGCCATAGACCGCTGACCCTTCAAGCAGGCCGCTTCCACAGAGATCACGTTCCACCTGTGGGAGCGAGCCTGCTCGCGAAAGCGATCTCACTCAACACACAATCGTCACAGCCAGCCCCACGGTTTATCAGACAACCCGCGCATCCCCGCGCCAAGTTGGCTAAAATGCCGGCCTTTTCCACCTACGCCGCTGGAACCGCCGTGAGCAAAGAACCCGATCGCCTTTTCGCCCAGCCTTTGGCCCAGGTGCCCGACTTCGCCTTCAACGAGGACGTGGTGCGGGTGTTCCCGGACATGATCAAGCGCTCGGTGCCGGGTTATCCAACCATCGTGGAAAACCTTGGCGTGCTCGCCGCGCAATTCGCCCAGCCCCACAGCGTGCTCTATGACCTGGGCTCGTCCCTCGGCGCGGTGACCCAGGCGTTGCGTCGACATGTGCGCACCGACGGCTGCCGCGTCATTGCTGTGGATAACTCAGCGGCGATGGTTGAACGCTGCCGCGAATACCTCAACGGCCAGGACTCGATGTTCCAGGAGTTGCTGCCGGTCGACGTGATCGAAGGCGACATCCTCGCCCTCGAGTTCCAGCCGGCCTCGGTGGTGGCGCTGAACTTCACCCTGCAATTCATCGCCCCGGACCAGCGCACCGCGTTGCTCGCGCGCATCCGTCAGTCGCTGCTGCCCGGCGGCGCGCTGATCCTCTCGGAAAAGCTGCGTTTCAATGATCCCGAAGAACACGCGCTGCTCACCGACCTGCACGTGGCCTTCAAACGCGCCAACGGCTACAGCGAGCTGGAAATCGCCCAGAAGCGCAGCGCCATCGAAAACGTCATGAAGCCCGACAGCCTCGAAGAACACCGCGAGCGCCTGCTGGCCGCCGGGTTCTCGAAAGTCGTGCCGTGGTTCCAGTGTCTTAACTTTGCCTCGTTGATTGCCTTGCCATGATTGATCTGTCTCCCCTCGCCCGCCGCCTGGCCGGGACGCCGCTGGCCGAATGGGCCAACACCCTGCAAGCACAACTCGACAAGAAAATGGAGAAGGGCCACGGCGACCTCGAGCGTTGGCAAAGTGCGCTGGACGCCTTGCCGAAGATCCAGCCGAGCGAAGTCGATCTGCTCAATGGCCTGACGCTGGACACCGACTGCGATGACGCCACCCGCGCGCAGATGCGTACCGCATTGATGGGGTTGTCACCGTGGCGCAAGGGCCCGTTTGACCTGTTTGGCGTGCATGTCGACACCGAATGGCGCTCCGACTGGAAGTGGTCGCGGGTCGCCCCGCATCTGGACCTGAAGGGCAAACGCATCCTCGATGTCGGCTGCGGCAACGGCTACTACATGTGGCGCATGCTCGGCGCCGGTGCCGACAGCGTGATCGGCGTCGATCCGAACTGGCTGTTCTTCTGTCAGTTCCAGGCGGTGCAGCGGTATCTGTCCGAACCGAACGCCTGGCACCTGCCGTTTCCGTTCGAGGACCTGCCGCCGAACCTGGAAGGCTTCGACACGGTGTTTTCGATGGGCGTGTTTTATCACCGTCGTTCGCCGATCGAGCATTTGCTGGCGCTGAAGGATTGCCTGGTCAAGGGCGGTGAACTGGTGCTGGAAACGCTGGTGATTGAGGGCGATCAGCAACAGGTGCTGGTGCCGGAAGACCGTTATGCGCAGATGCGCAACGTGTGGTTCCTGCCGTCGGTGCCGGCGCTGGAGTTGTGGTTGCGGCGTGCGGGATTCAGCGACGTGAAATGCGTGGATGTGAGCGTGACCACGGTCGAGGAACAGCGCGGCACGGAGTGGATGAAGTACCAGTCGCTCAGTGACTTTCTTGATCCGGACGACCACAGCAAGACGATCGAAGGCTTGCCTGCACCGATGCGGGCGGTAATCGTGGCCCGCAAGTAATCCCGGCCACCACATAATCCTGTGGGAGCGGGCTTGCTCGCGAAAGCGGTGGAGCAGGCAATATCAATGCTGACTGACCCTCCGCATTCGCGAGCAAGCCCGCTCCCACCGGGTTCAATGTCGTATTTCAGATTGCGGGTTTCGCCCGGCGCGCCTTGAAGAACTCGCTCAAAACAGTCCCGCACTCTTCAGCCAACACCCCACCTTCAAACAGCACCCGGTGATTCAAGAAGCCCTGGGTAAAGAACTGCCCCTGGCTCTGCACAATCCCGGCTTTCGGCTCCAGCGCGCCATACACCACCCGCGCAATCCGCGAGTGCACGATCAGCCCGGCGCACATGCTGCACGGCTCCAGCGTCACGTAGAGCGTGCTGCCCGGCAGGCGATAATTGCTGGCGGCCGTGGCGGCGGCGCGGATCGCGACCATCTCCGCGTGGGCACTCGGGTCGTTGCCGCTGATCGGGCAATTGAAGCCGCGGCCGATGATTTCACCGTCCTGCACCAGCACCGCGCCCACCGGCACTTCACCCAGCGCCGCGCCTTGTGCCGCGAGCGCCAGGGCTTCATGCATGAAGTCACGGTCACGGCTGCGATCGATGATCGCCGCAGGACGAATCTGCCGCATCACGCCACCTCGATGGCGGCCATCAGGCCGGTTTCCATGTGGTCGATCACATGGCAATGGAACATCCACACGCCCGGATTATCCGCCACGAGCGCGACTTGCGCCCGCTCGTTCTTGCCCAGCAGGTAGGTGTCGGTGAAGTACGGAATCACCTTGTGCCGGTTCGAGGCGATCACCTTGAAGCTCATGCCGTGCAAGTGAATCGGGTGCTGATACTGAGTCATGTTTTTCAATTCGAAAATGTAGCTCTTGCCCTTTTCGAGCCTGGCGATCGGGCGGTCGGCGCAGGTCTTGTCGGTGATGTCCCAGGCTTTGCCGTTGATTTGCCACAGGCTTGGCGGCTTGCCGTTGTCGACATTCACCGACACCGAGCCGACCCATTCGAAATTGAAGTTGAGTTTCTCGGCATTGGCCAGGTCCGGCTCGGCCACCGGATTGGCGGGCAGCGCCGGCGGCCATGCGGTCGGCGCGTCGCTGTTGGCCACTGAACGGAAGGTGCCCAGGCGCACCGGGCCATTGCGCAACGATAATTCTTCACCGGCCGGCGGTGCCTTGATCGCCAGGCAGATCCGCATGCCCGGCCCGAGCCAGTACTCCTTGCCCAAGGGGCGCGGTTCGATGGGGTTGCCGTCCAGCGCGTAGATCTGCGCTTCGACGTCCGGAATGTTCAGGCGATACGTCAGCGTGTTGTCGAGGTTGAGCACGCGCACCCGGCTGATCTGCCCGGCGGGCAAATCGATCACCGCTTGCGCGACACCATTGATCGTCGCCAGACGCCCCGCGGTGCCGCCACGCGCGGCTTCGCGAGGAATGCTGAACGGCAGAAACGCGCCCTGCTCGTCGACATGCCAGCTCTTCAGGCTCAGGGTTTGCTCGTACTTGAAACCGGTGGCCTCGCGCTCTTCGACGATCAACGGCCCGACGAGGCCGCGACCGAGTTCCTCGCTGCTGTTCACATGCGGGTGATACCAGTAGCTGCCGGCATCCGGCACACGGAATTTGTAATCGAAGTATTCCCCCGGCAGCACCGGCAGCTGCGAGACGTACGGCACGCCGTCCATTTCCAGCGGCAGGCGGATGCCGTGCCAGTGGATGGTCGTGGCAACCGGCAGGTGATTGATGAAGCGCACCCGCAGCCATTCGCCCTGGCGGACGCGCAACTCGGTGCCCGGCGCCGAAGGGCCGAACGCCCAGGCTTCAGTCTTGTGCCCGGCGACCAGCTCGACGTCCAGCGGTGCGGCGATCAGCTCGTAGTCGTGGCCCGCGTCGCCATCGGCCATCCTGCCCAGCCAGTAACGCGACGCGCCACCGGCCCCCGCGCCAACTACCACAAGACCGGCCAGACCACCGAGTATTTGTCGACGGGTAAAGGACATGAACTCAACCACCTCACGTATCAGCGCCGACCCACGGGCCCGCAAAAGGCGAATACGATACACCTGCGCTTGCGAAACAGTAAGGGTGGCGTGGCGGATGGTCACAGCCGGATCGGCCTCTACACGGTAGGGGAACGGAAGTGGCGCTATCTATGTAGTGCACCTGCCTTGAGCGCATGGGCGATGCTCGACGCCCATTTCTCAAGGAGAGAACACATGAATTCAGTTGAACCCCGTCCTCTGCCCAACGCCGCGGACATGGCCGCCCTCAAGGTCCTCGCCGCCCACGTCATCCTGGCCTGCCCGAGTCTGCATGACACCGCACATGAAGTGGCCGCCGAGTTGCTGGTCAAGCATGGGCTCGAACATCTCGACCCCGACCAGGTTTATTTCCACCGGTTCAAGGCGGCGCAAAGCAGTTCGACGTCGTTCACCGGCTGGCAGCACAGCCTCGAAAAACCCTATGAATCCCTGACCCTGACGCAACTGGTCATTCATCGCTTCCGCGCCACCGATCAGGACAACGCCGACCTGCTGGACCTCTATGCCGGGTTCTACACGGCAGGTCCGGAAGCCGAGAATTTCAACGAAACCAATGAAGTCCACCTGCACGGTAACGAGGTACTGAAGGCGTTCTGGGACCTCAACTTCAGCGACATTTATCGCAACAAATTACGCACGTTCTGGAACGACTATGCCGGCGACTTTCGCACCCTGGCCAAGTGCAATTTCCTCAGCCATGCCGTGGAGGCACGGGACAGCGGCCAACTGTCGGACGATGATTTTCAAACCGCGATCAAGGCAGTCATCGGACCGCTGACCTGGCCGGTCAGGCTGAACATGTTGCAAACCGAGACTGCGCCTGGCGAGGGCCTGCACGTCGCCGCGCTGGATGTTGCCGGCCATGTCGCCACTAACCTGCTGCGCATCGTTGATGCCAAGGGCCGGCAGATCGTTTACGTGCCGGGCGAAACCCAGGCCTTCGAAGTGTTTGAAACGCCGTCGGAGCTGCACTGGTGGGTCCTCAATCAAATGAACAAGGAAGCGCCCAGGCGCGCCTTCCTCAATCATTTCTCGCTGGCTGACCGTCAGGCCATCAGCGAGGACATCACTGACCTGCTGAATCGCCTGGTGAGCACCTGGGGCCATGCCGACCATCATCTGATCAATCAGACCGATCAAACCATCACCGCCGATGCCTTCAGCTGGCTGCGCGACTCGACCCGCCAGGCGATGTTCGCCGAAGCGGATTTATCCCTGACCTCCAACGGCGATCTGCGGAAAAAATTATGGATCGGTTACCTGAGCGCCGGCCTGAAGCTGTTTGGTCCGATGGCTGCCGTCGGCTGGCCAGTGGCGTTACCCGTGATCGGCGCCAGCCTGGCCAGCATGGGGCTGAACATCGATCAGGCGGTGAACGGCAAGACAGCCTCCGAACGCAAGGACGGGGTCATCGGTGCGGTCCTCAGTGCCATCGATGTACTGTTCAACCTGCCGTTCCTGAAAGGGGTCGGGTCGGAAGCGGAAGTGGGTGCCGAGGTCGACGCTGCTGAAGCCGCCGAATGGGATGAATACAGATCCGCATTGGATGAATCTGCTCCGCCAGAACAACAGACTCCCGTTAATGAGCAGACCGAGGGCGCGTTGCCGCCCGCGGAGGAAATATCCGCCCTGCCCGCTGAAGCGGCCAAACCGTCCGACATACCGCAAGCGTTTGAAACCAACGAGCTGCTCGACGGCAAAACGCCGATCAGTGAATCGGGGAAATTCCAGGGCATCTACGCGCTTGATTCCGATCCGCCTTACGCGATTTTGATGAACGACACCGCTTACTACGTGCGCTACTTCCCCGACTCCCAGGGCGGTGGTTATTGGGCCATCATCGATCCGGCCAGGCCCAACCAGTTCATCCACTCGTTGCCCGTTCGCCTGAATGCCGAAGGTGTATGGGAGCGCATGCCGAAACTGCGTTTGCCGGCCGGCGGGCAATGCCTGGGCAAAACCTGTGAAGTCGAACTGGAAATGACCGAACTACCCGATGCCACCCAGCCTGTGGCAGACACCCCCGAAACGCCGCAGCCCTCGACATCAAGGACTGCACGCCTGGTCAAAACGCCCTACGACGTTGCCCCGCACGCAAGGGCCAGTCTCCGACAATGGGCGCTGGGCATTCGCGAGACTCACGTTCAAGTGCAGATGGGTCCCGGCGGGGCGCTGGTCATTCCGGATCGCTATGCAGTGAATTTCGCCGATAAAGCGGCAACGCTGCTCTCGTCGGCCAGGCGCTTCTATCAGAACCTGCCGTGGGAAAACCTGCCGCCACGCCCGCCCATCCCGACGGTAGACAGTACAACGACCTTCCGTGAGCTGTTCGAGCGCGCACTCAGCGAGGCACCGGGGCTGGTCATCGGTGAAACCCTGGACCGGATCACCAGCATGCGCCTGGTGATCGAAGACATGCCAACGCTGGCCAGCCAGGGCGTAAAAACCCTTTACATGCGTCGTCTGCTCGCCGACTTCGCTCAAACGGAGCTCAACAACTATTTCAATACCGGCGTCATGTCCAACGACCTGGAAGCGTACCTGACCCGGCTCGGCACCGACCCTGCCGGCCAATTCAATGAGCTGGAACTGGTCAAGACCGCCAGGGCACACGGCGTTCGTGTCCAGGCCATCGACTGCGCAGCCAACTATCGAAAACCGATCGCGCAGACGGCGGTGGATGAGCAGATGATCGCCAGCCACCTGGCCCACGAAATCATGTTCTCGGACAAACTGCTGAACGACTCCGGGAAATGGGTAGTGTTGACCGGCGTGGAAAATACCAACACGTTTCGCGGGCTCGCGGGGCTGAGTGAGCTGGAAGGGGGAATCGGCTTGCGGATCGAAGAAGTCTATCCGGGTCAGGGGCAACGGATTGATCTGGACCCTGGCACTGAGATAGAACGCGGCCCCTTTTTCCATAGCCCTGTTTCGCGTGGAAACGTCGACCCCTTCCACGCCGACCTGCGCTTGCAAATGGAAGCGCCTGCGGTGAGCTGGACGGAAGGGCAAACCAGGCGCCTGCTGTTTCGTCAGGGAATGTTTCTGTTCGAGAAGACCGAGGGTGCGTACACCCTGGTCCACCGGAGCAGCAACGGCTCCGTTGTCCGCACCGCCGTGGAAGCCATGGCAGATGGCAACTACCGCATCATTCGTCCGTCATGGCCCACCATCAGCGGCGTGACTTTCGCCAGCGTGGAAGCGCTGTCAAAGGCGCTGAAGTCGATAGGGCTGAGTCTGCAAAGCCGGGTGCCGGCATGATCAGTCACTAGCACCCTCAACGACCCGCCGGGCCGCGCTCGGCCCGCGCGGGTTCATGCTTCGTGCGCGTGCAGCGCCGTTTTCCCATGCACCCCATCACTCGATACGACACCACGTCGACCTGCCGTCTGACAGACCCGTCAGCGTCCGCCCTGAAATGATCGCGGTTGTTTTCAACCCACCACGATCAAGGAAAGCCTGTGGACACGACTCAAGACGCCACACTGCCCAACGCCGCTGACCGAGAGGCACTCAAATCACTGGTTCCGACAATGGTCGAAGCCTGTCCCGATATGTATGAAATGGCCTGCGCCATCGCCCGGGACATACTTGCCAGACATGACCTGACCCACCTGGCGCCCGAGCAGGTTTACTTCCACCGCTTTCGCGCCGCCCAAAGCAACCCGCTGACCTTCACCGGCTGGGAACACCGGCTTGAAACCCCACGCGAATCGATGACCCTGCCGCAACTGGTCATCCAGCGCTTCAGCGTGCACGACCAGGACAACGCCGACCTGCTCGACGCCTACGCCGGTTTCTACATCGCCGGACCGGATGCCGGCACTTATGACCAAACCAATGAAGTGCGGCTGCATGCCAAAGATGTGCTGAAGGTTTTTTGGGAGATCAACTTCGTCGATCGCTACCGGAAAAAAATCCAATCGTTCTGGCACAAACACGACAAGACCTTCCGCACCCTGGCCAAATGCACCTTCCTCGCCAAGGCCATGGAGGACCGTGAAAGAGGGCGACTCTCGGACGAAAACTTCAAGATTGTGGTCAACGCCGTGGCGGGCAACGTCCGCTGGCCGGTGACGCGCCAGATGCTCGAAGACGAAGCCCCGCCAGCCAAGGGCATACGGGTCAGCCTGCTGAAGATCGGCGGATTCGTGGCCACCGACATCCTGTGCATCGTCGATGCCCGGGGCAGAAAGATGATCTATACCCCCGGAGAAGTCTGGGGCGTGCACGCCCTGCAGTCTGATCGCCACGTGCATTGGTGGGTCCTGTCGAAAATCAAGAAACCCTCCGACCGCAAGCGCTTCATGGCGCACTTTCAAGTCGCCGACCACGACATCATGGAGGACACCTCCTCGCGCCAGAGCGCCAAGCGGAGTTGGCTCTCTCTGGGCAATCCGGGGGCAAATCTCGTTGCCCTGCTGTTCCGTGAACCGCACATCGAAAACGTCGGGCTCAATCATGTGCTGGACCTGCTGACCAGCACCTGGCACAGCAACGATCATCAGCTGGTTGAACACAGCGCCGAAGCGCTGAACGGGGATGCGTTCACGTTTTTGGCGCAGGCGACCCATGCCCGGATGATCAGCGACGCCGAGTTCATGATGCATTCCAACGGCGAGCTGCGTAAAAAACTGTGGATCGGTTACCTGAACGCTTTCAACAAAATGTTCGGCCCCATGGCGGCGGTGGGTTGGCCGGTCGCGCTGGCGGTGGTCGGTGCGGGCATTGCCAACGTCGGCCTGCAGATCGATCAGGCGGTCTACGGCAAAACCCCGGGGGCGCGAAAGTCGGCGGTGACCGCAGCGATTTTCACCGCCATCGATACGCTGTTCAACGCCACCTTCCTCAAGGGCCACGAACTGCCGGAGATCGCCGAAACCTCGATGCTCATCGAGGAAGAAGAGCATCTGCTCCTGGCCGATCAGGCCCGCACCCCGCTGCCGACGCTGGAACAGATCGCGCCGAAACAGGTGCTCCCCGCTGCGCCCGAGGATTTTCTCGCGTCCTTCAAAACCACCATCACCGAAGCCACACTCGCCGACAGCGGACATCCGAAACTGCAAGGGATCATCCAGACCCCGTCAGGCAAGCACTACATCTACATGCGTCGTGCCGCGGGCGACGGTTTCTATCAGGTTCGTTATGTCGAGCAGATGCGCGGCTGGGTGATCGTCGACCCGGCGCACCCCCATTCGTTTTACCGCAACGTGCCGGTGCGCTTGAACGAGGCGCTGAAATGGCAACCGGTCGCGCGCCCCGGCCTGCGCGGTGGCATGAAAATCTTCGGTGACTGGCCTTGGGGACACACGGCCGGTCCGCTGCCCGAGACCGCGACGCCATCGATGCCGTATGACGTTCCGCCGACGTCGACAACGGTGCTGCGGCCGCTGGCAGAAGCCCGTGTGGAGGAGTTTCCGCTGGACAGCGTGCACGGCAGCGACAGTCTTTATCAGGATTTCAAGACGCTGCGCCGCAGCCTGTATGACGACGCCATCGACTTTTACAGCGCCCCGAACATACCGCCACGTCCAGCGGTGCCGATATTCAAACCATCGACCCCGTTCGCTGACATGAGCAAGCGCCTGTTCAAGGCAGCGCCCGGTCTGGTGATCGGTCAGGACACTTCGGGCACAGGCGCCCGGCAAGTGCTGATCGACAACTTCAAGCTGCTGAACAAGCAGAAGGTCAGGACGTTGTATGTGGATCATCTGCTGACCGATTTCCATCAAGCGGATCTCGATCTTTTCCATCGGACCGGGAAGATGCCGACCGCGCTCGAGGAGTCGCTGCAAACCCTGGACAGCCGCTTCGGCAGCGATCCGACCGGCCCCCACAGCTACACGGCGCTGGTCAAGGCGGCGCAGAAAAACCATATCCGCGTGCAAGCCATCGATTGCATGGCCAGCCGCCGCTTCCCGCGCATGGAGCGCACCACGGAGGGCAGCAGCCGCAAGATGATGAACTACTTTTCCGACACGGCGATCCGCGCTGACCAGGCCGCGCGCGGGGCCAATCGCTGGGTGGCGTTGGTCGATGAGGAACGCGCCAGCCGCTTCGATCGCGTCGCCGGCGTCAGCGAACTGGAGGGTGCCGTCTCCCTTCGCGTGGAAGAATTGCCCGTGGTCAAGGCCGGCGGGCTGTCGGCCGATCCGGGCAAAAAAGTAAGAGACCTGATGGGTAATCCCATCGATCTGCTCAAGAGCGACCTGCGCCTGCAACTGGACGCCCCGCCGCCAACGATCACCGCCACCAGTCTCGAGAACGCCTTGCCCAGAAGCGGCATGTTCATGATTCAGGACTCCGCCACGCTCATTCATCGCAGCGGCGACGGGTCATTGGTGCATACGCAGATCCAGCACGACGCCGGCGGCTTTTTCATCGTTCGCCCGCGATGGAGTTCGGTCAGTGGCCGTCATTTTGACAGCGTGCACGAACTGGCCTTGGCCCTGGAGGATGAAGGCCTGTCGCTGAGGCGTGTGCGTATCGATCCTCTGGCGGGACCATCGCCGGTGCGCGAACCGACACCATCCACCTCCGACACGAGCGCGATCGCCAGCGCGGAAACGACGCTGCCCGACACCGCGTTGTTTCGTTCGCCCTATGAAGTTCCGCTACCGCTTCGCGGGAAACTGAAGCAAACCGCTGTGGCCCCTGGCGACCGAACACTGCGCGACGATGTCTCCAGTTTCAGCAGCGACTCACCGGTGCAAGCCTTCAAAGCCCTGCGCAAAAAACTGCATGAAGCGGCCACCGGTTTTTATGCCGATCTGGGTCTTGCGCAGCGCCCGGCGATACCGACCATTGACCCGGCGTCCAGCGCCGAGTCATTCATCGATTGGTGGATCGAACATTTCAACGGGCTGGTCATCGGTGAGAGCCATGCCGAAATCGGCAGCAAACAATGGTTGATCGAACAGATGCCGACGCTGTCCCGCAAGGGCGTGAAAACCCTGTACATGGAGCATCTGTTCACGGACTTCCATCAGGCGGCGCTGGATAACTTCGCCAGCACCTCGGTCATGCCCAGAGACCTTGAACTTTATTTGCAAGGCCTGGATCAGGGGCACATGACCGATCCATCACAGCGTTTCAATTTCCTTGAGCTGGTGAAGGAAGCCAACCGCCATGGCATACGGATCCAGGCCCTTGACTGCATGGCCAGTTATCGACTCGAAGGCATGTACGACCTCAATCAAACGACCCGGCAGCAGATGATGAATTTTTACGCCCACACGGTCATCGACGCCGATCAAGCCGTGCGCGGGCCACACAAGTGGGTGGCCCTGATGGGCAACTCCCACGCCAACACCTATGAGGGCGTCACTGGGGTCAGTGAACTGAGTGAGGCTGTCGGGCTGCGTATCGAGGACGTGGCCAAGGGGAAATCGCGTGGATACGAACCGGACCCGGGCAGAACCTTCGTCGATGACGATGACAGGCCGACAGGCCTGGCCAAGAGCGATCTTCGCTTGCAAATCTCCACGCCGTTCATGGCACGCTCCACATCAGACATCGAGCAGTTGCTGAGCCGCCCGGGGATGTACACCCTGAAGAGAGAGCCCGACGGGATTTGGCTGGTTCACCGGGGACGAGACAACCTCCTTGCGCGGACGCCCATTGACTTTGAGTCCGGACGCTTCTACATCGAGCGCCCCGCCTGGCCGACGCTGCACAGGAAACGCTTCGACAGCATGACGGCGTTGCTTGATGCGCTGAACGATCGAGGGATGACACCGGCCAGTTGATCGAACGTTTTAACCGCGCACAAAAAGGCCGCGTGAGCAGTGTTCACGCGGCCGTTTTGTTGTGGCTATGGGTAGGCCGTTAAGCCGTGGGCAGGATCATTCCCACTCAATCGTCGCCGGCGGCTTGCTCGACACGTCGTAAGTGACGCGGGAGATGCCTTCGATTTCGTTGATGATGCGGCCGCTGACGGTTTCCAGCAGTTCGTAAGGCAGGTGTGCCCAACGCGCGGTCATGAAGTCGATGGTTTCCACGGCACGCAGGGCCACGACCCAGGCGTAACGACGGCCATCGCCGACAACGCCAACCGATTTCACTGGCTGGAACACCACGAACGCCTGGCTGACCTTGTGGTACCAGTCGGCCTTGCGCAGTTCTTCGATGAAGATGTGGTCGGCGCGACGCAGCAGGTCGGCGTATTCCTTCTTCACTTCACCGAGAATCCGCACGCCCAGGCCCGGGCCCGGGAACGGGTGACGGTAGACCATGTCGTACGGCAGGCCCAGTTCCAGGCCCAGACGACGAACTTCGTCCTTGAACAGTTCGCGCAACGGCTCGACCAGTTTCAGGTTCATCTCTTCCGGCAGGCCGCCCACGTTGTGGTGCGACTTGATCACGTGGGCCTTGCCGCTTTTCGCGCCAGCCGATTCGATCACGTCCGGGTAAATGGTGCCCTGAGCGAGGTACTTGATGTTGTCCAGTTTGTTGGACTGGGCATCGAAGACGTCGATGAAGGTACGGCCAATGATCTTGCGCTTCTTCTCCGGGTCGGACTCGCCGGCCAGGTTGTTCAGGAACTGATCTTCAGCGTTGGCGCGGATCACTTTGACGCCCATGTTCTCGGCGAACATGGCCATCACTTGCTCGCCTTCGTGCAGACGCAGCAGGCCGTTGTCGACAAAGACGCAGGTCAGTTGATCGCCGATGGCCTTGTGCAGCAGTGCAGCAACGACGGAAGAGTCCACGCCGCCGGACAGGCCGAGCAGGACGTTGTCGGTGCCGACCTGGGCGCGAACCTGGGCGATGGCGTCTTCAGCGATCTTCGACGGGGTCCACAGGGCTTCACAGCCGCAGATGTCGAGGATGAAGCGCGAGAGGATGCGACCGCCCTGCTTGGTGTGGGTCACTTCCGGGTGGAATTGCACGCCGTAGTAGCCGCGAGCGTCGTCGAACATGCCGGCAATCGGGCAGCTCGGGGTGCTGGCCAGGATGTGGAATTCCTGCGGCATCTTGGTGACCTTGTCACCGTGGCTCATCCAGACGTCGAGGCCGAACAGGCCGTCGGCGTCGATGTGGTCTTCGATGCCATCCAGCAGACGGCTCTTGCCGACCACGTCGACACGGGCGTAACCGAACTCACGCAGCTCGGAACCTTCAACCTTGCCACCCAGCTGTTCAGCCATGGTCTGCATGCCGTAGCAGATACCGAAGACCGGTACGCCCAGGTCAAACACCGCTTGCGGGCAGCGCGGGCTGTCGGCGACGTGCACGGACTCGGGGCCGCCGGCGAGAATGACGCCTTTTGGAGCGAATTCGCGAATCGCTTCGTCATCCATGTCGAACGGATGCAGTTCGCAGTACACGCCGATTTCACGCACGCGGCGGGCAATCAGCTGGGTGTACTGGGAACCGAAATCGAGGATCAGGATGCGGTGAGCGTGGATGTCGAGGGCCATGATTCAGTCTCGTCTAAGTCATTCAGAAACAGTCGTGATTCAGAAACAACTCGGGGCTGAATAAAACAGCCCCGGTTACTTAACGTTTTGCTTGAAGCCTCAACCTACGCGGTAGTTTGGCGCTTCTTTGGTGATCTGTACGTCGTGGACGTGGGACTCGGCCATGCCAGCACCGGTGATCCGCACGAACTCAGGCTTGGTGCGCATTTCTTCGATGTCGGCACTGCCGGTGTAGCCCATCGAGGAACGCAGGCCGCCCATCAGTTGATGGATGATGGCGCTCAGGCTGCCCTTGTAGGGAACGCGCCCTTCGATGCCTTCCGGAACCAGCTTCTCGGCACCCGCGGAGGAGTCCTGGAAATAACGGTCGGAAGAGCCCTGGGCCTGGGACATGGCGCCCAGCGAACCCATGCCGCGGTAAGCCTTGTACGAACGCCCCTGGAACAGTTCAATCTCGCCCGGCGCTTCTTCAGTACCGGCGAACATCGAGCCCATCATCACGCAGGACGCACCGGCAACGATGGCCTTGGACAGGTCACCGGAGAAGCGGATGCCGCCGTCGGCGATCAACGGTACGCCAGTGCCTTCAAGGGCAGCGGCGACGTTGGCGATGGCACTGATTTGCGGAACGCCGACACCGGCGACGATACGGGTGGTGCAGATCGAGCCAGGGCCGATACCGACCTTGACCGCATCGGCGCCGGCTTCGGCCAGGGCCTTGGCGGCAGCGCCGGTGGCAATGTTGCCGCCGATGACCTGCACGTCAGGGAAATTCTGCTTGACCCAGCGAACGCGGTCGATCACGCCTTTGGAGTGACCGTGGGCGGTGTCGACCACCACCACGTCAACGCCGGCATTGACCAGCGCGGCGACGCGATCGCCGGTGTCTTTACCGGTGCCGACCGCCGCGCCAACGCGCAGACGACCCTGGTCGTCCTTGCTGGCCAGCGGGTAAGCCTTGGCTTTTTCGATATCGTTGACGGTCATCATGCCCTTGAGGGCGAACTTGTCGTCGACGATCAGCACGCGTTCGATGCGGTGCTTGTGCAGCAGCTCGCGAACGTCGTTCTTGTCGGCGCCTTCCTTGACCGTGACCAGACGCTCTTTAGGCGTCATCACTTCACGGACACTGGCGTCCAGACGGTTTTCGAAACGTACGTCACGGGAAGTGACGATGCCGACCAAGTCGCCATCGTGCAGCACCGGAACGCCGGAAATGTTGTGCATGCGGGTCAGTTCGAACAGATCACGGACCGTGGCGTCAGCCTCGATGGTGATCGGATCCTTGACGACGCCGGCTTCGAACTTCTTGACCTTGCGGACTTCGGCAGCTTGCTGCTCGATGGTCATGTTCTTGTGGATGATGCCGATACCACCTTCCTGAGCCATGGCGATTGCCAGTCGGGCTTCAGTGACGGTGTCCATGGCGGCAGAAACCAGGGGAATGTTCAGCTCGATGCCACGGGTTAGGCGGGTCTTGAGACTGACTTCGTTAGGAAGCACCTCGGAATAACCGGGCACTAGGAGAATGTCGTCGAATGTCAGAGCTTCTTGGCTGATACGCAGCATCGCGGGGGCTCCCGAGCGGGAAAATGGAAGCGCGCCATTATAGTCAGACACCCCCTCGGGTTCAATGTAAAACTCTGTCTATTATCGCTGCGGTGATCGACGGGACTTTTGCCCCACAAATCCCTGTGGAGCGAGCCTGCTCGCGATGGGCGTCAACGATAGCGCTTGCTGTCTGGATGAACGCGGTGTCTGGGCGTTCATCGCGAGCGTGCTCGCTCCTACAGGTCGTCAGAGTTCGACTTTGACGCAGCTCACCGGCTGATCCAGCCAATCGGCGAACTCATCGAGAAAGTTCTGCTTGAACCCCGCCTCCGCCCAGTTGTTAAAGATGAACCCCAGGTTGGAAAAGCCGCACTCCTGCAGGAACAGAAAGCCGTTGATGTCATCTTCATGCCCGCACTCGGGGCAGGTGAAGTTATCGGTGCGCCCCGGCATCCAGTCTTCCAGGCTTTCGAACAACGCCTCGCCCACTTCCTTGCGGCACTCGGCGCAGCCCGCCTCACCCAGGAAACCCTTGGCCGGCGTATAGATGCAGCGCTTGGTGACGATCTCCAGGCCATTGATCGGCTCACCGAACGGCAACGCCTGCGGGTGCAGCACCACGGCGCGGGCGCCATCGGCGATGGCGTGGCCCATGCGGTTGCCGGTCCGGCCGCAGGTGGTCAGTTCTTCCTTGATGATGTTCTTGCGCACCAGCCAGCGCACGACCGCCCTGGCCCGGGGCTCGTGCACCGGCAGCGTGGAGATTTTCGGGACGATGATGCTCTGGGAATTCATGGTGAAAGCCTGTAACGAATACTGAAGGTTTCCCTGTGGGAGCGAGCCTGCTCGCGATAGCGGTGGGCCAGTCACCCTTGAGTCGGCTCAGAAACCGCTATCGCGAGCAGGCTCGCTCCCACATGAGGAAAAGTGGCCGGCAGCTTAATGCCTGACACACCCAGGTCAAGCACTCAAATACCGCCCGATCAAGGCAATCCCGCTGACCAGCACCAGCCAGGTCACCAACCGTACAAACGCCTCCCGAGACAGGCGCAGGGTCAACCGCCGGCCGATCCACAGCCCCAAGGCCATGGCGGGCAGCAAACACAGGGCCAACATCAATAAGGGTAGCTCGGCATACACCCCCGCGACAGCGAACAAGCTCAGGCGCACCACGGTGCTGCAACTGATCAGCGCACTCTGAGTCGCCCGCGCCGCGTCTTTCGACAATCGGCTGTTCAAATAGATCGCATATAAAAAGCCACCGCTGCCAAACAACGCACCGAACATCCCGCCCACCGTGCCCATCGGCACCGCCCAGGCGGCCGACAACTGCGTCGGGCGGGTCTTCACCCACAGGCTGTAAATCGCATAGGCGCTGATAAACAGCCCCATCAACAATAGCAACACATCGGAATGCAGGTTCAACAGAAAGATCACCCCCAGCGTGCACCCCACCGCCATGCACGGCAGCAGTCGCAGCAACTCCGGTTTCGCCACGTCCCGGCGCGACGGCAGCAGATTGCCGAACGCGGCGACGAAATCCAGCAGCACGAGCAACGGCACGATCTTCGACAGCGGCATGAACAGAATCAGAATCGGCCCCGCCACCAGCGCGGTGCCGAACCCGGCAATGCCGAAAACGATGTAAGCGAGGGCGATGGCCAGGCCGATCACCAACCAGTCCGTCGGGCCGAAGGGCCATTGGTTTAACAATTCGAGCACTCTCTTCCCCTGTCGTCCTTGAAACCCGCGGACAACTTTACCCCTTGTAGGAGCGAGCCTGCTCGCGAAAGCGTCGGTACATCCAAGAAAAATGTGTCAGCCAAACCGCTGTCGCGAGCAGGCTCGCCCTACCAAGGGATGGTGTTGGCGATGGAGATTGAGCAGCGAATACCTTTAAACTGCGCCCCATGATTAAAGATCCCTTTGCAAGACTCGGCCTCGATCGTGAAGTTCTGACTGTCAGCCAGCTCAACGGCCGCGCGCGGGTGTTGCTCGAAGACGTGTTCAGCAACATCTGGGTCGAAGGCGAAATCTCCAACCTCGCCCGCCCAGCGTCCGGTCATGTGTATTTCACCCTCAAGGACAGCGGCGCCCAGGTGCGTTGCGCACTGTTCCGGCAGAACGCCGCGCGGGTGCGCCAGGCGTTGAAGGACGGCTTGGCGGTCAAGGTGCGCGGCAAGGTTTCGTTGTTCGAAGGCCGAGGCGACTACCAGTTGATCCTCGACACCGTCGAACCGGCCGGCGACGGTGCGCTGCGCCTGGCGTTCGATGCCCTGAAGGAAAAACTCAGTGCCGAGGGCCTGTTCAGCGCCGAGCGCAAAGTGCCGCTCCCCGCGCACCCACAGCGTATTGGCATCATCAGCTCGCCCACCGGCGCGGTGATCCGCGACATCATCAGTGTGTTCCGCCGTCGTGCGCCGCAGGTGCAACTGACGCTGATCCCCACGGCGGTGCAAGGTCGCGAAGCCACGGCGCAGATTGTCCGCGCCCTGAAACTGGCGGACGCCCGCGGTTTCGATGCGTTGATCCTGGCCCGAGGCGGCGGCTCGCTGGAAGACCTCTGGTGCTTCAACGAAGAAGCCGTGGCGCGTGCCGTGGACGCCTGCGTGACACCGATTGTCAGCGCCGTCGGCCATGAAACCGATGTGTCGATCAGCGACTTCGTGGCCGACGTTCGCGCCCCGACGCCGTCCGCCGCCGCCGAACTGCTCGCCCCGGATTCCAGCGACCTGGTGCATCGGGTCGAAAGCCTGCATCGGCGGTTGGTGATGCGCATGCGTGACCGCCTGATGCGCGATCGGCTGCGCCTCGAAGGTGTCTCTCGTCGCCTGAGGCATCCCGGCGAACGTCTGCGTCAGCAAGCGCAACGCCTGGACGATCTGGACATGCGCATGCGGCGCGCGTTCGAGCGCGGTCTCAATACGCGTCGCGAACGGCTGATTCGCCTGGAAACCCGCCTCGCCGGGCAACATCCGGGACGACAACTGGCAATGCTGCGCCAGCGCCTCGACAGCCTCGCCGAACGCCTGCCCCGGGCCATGCGCGAGGGCCTCAAGGGCCGGCGCCTGCAACTGCAGAATCAAGTGCAGACGCTGCACATCGTCAGCCCGCTGGCAACCCTCGGGCGTGGTTACAGCATCCTGCTGGACGAGCGCGGTCATGCGATTCGCACCGCCGCGCAGACCTATAACGGTCAGCGCCTGAAAGCCAAACTGGGTGAAGGCGAGCTGCATGTGCGGGTCGAAGACAATCACCTGACGCCCGTCACCCTTTCATTACTGGATTGATCCATGCCGCGTTTTCTCGCTCCGCTGCTGTTGCTGTGCCTGACCTTCAATGCCCACGCCGACAGCTACATCACCCGCCTGTTGAACAAACCGGTGCCCGGCGGCGTGGCGGTGGTGGACCTGGGCGCTGCGGCCCAGGCACCGAAAGCCAGCTATCAGGGCAAACCGGTGTTGGTGGTCAAGGAACAGAACAACTGGCTGGCGATTGTCGGCGTGCCATTGACGGTCAAACCGGGCATTCAGCAAGTCAGCAGCGGCGGTCGCACACTGAATTTCACCGTGGGCAGCAAGAAATACCCGGAACAGCGCATCACCTTGAAGAACACCCAGCAGGTCAATCCCGACCCGGAAAACCTCAAGCGCATCGAGCGCGAACTGGCGGTGCAGATTGCCGCGTACCGCACGTTCAGCCCGAATACGCCCAGCAACTTGCTGCTGGACAAACCGGTCAACGGGCCGCTGTCGAGCAAGTTTGGTGTGCGCAGGTTCTTCAATGGCGAAGAACGCAATCCCCATGCCGGGCTGGACTTTGCCGTGCCGGCCGGGACGCCGATCAAAACGCCGGCGGCGGGCAAGGTGATTCTGATCGGTAACTACTTCTTTAACGGCAACACGGTATTCGTCGACCATGGCCAGGGCTTTATCAGCATGTTCTGCCACATGTCGAAGATTGATGTGCAGGTCGGGCAGCAACTGGCCCGCGGTGGCGTGGTGGGTAAGGTGGGTTCGACTGGACGCGCGACCGGGCCGCATATGCACTGGAATGTCAGCCTGAACGATGCGCGGGTGGATCCGGCGATTTTCATCGGGGCGTTCCAACCCTGAATTTTCTGTGTGGCGACTGGCCTCTTCGCGGGCAAGCCCGCTCCCACAGGTTCCGGGGGGCGCACACAGTTGCGATCCACCCTCGCCCACTGTGGGAGCGGGCTTGCCCGCGAAGGCGGTCTCAAAACCACCAAAAACATCCCTGAAAAACCACACCCACAACCCGGCAACACGTTACCTGCCCAATTGCGCACTCCTCAAACCCCGCGCAAACTTCAAAACGATCTCGGGCCTGAAGCACAATAAAATCGCGAAGAACTCTTCATTTCGGGTATTCCTCTCAATTTTTTTCGACTGCTTGCCATCCTCCCCCCTCGCGGTTAGGGTTGAAGGCATGAAAACCTCTCACACCCTCATTCAGCTTCGCCAGCACCGCAGCCTGTGCCTTGTCAGCGCACGACTGCCGGGCTGAATCGCGACGCCTCGTCTTATGCTTTTCCCCAAGAACATTGATCCACCGGCAGGCCGCCTTTTTTCGGCCCACACAATAAGGATTTCCCGATGAGCATGCTCAAAGACCCATCTTCGAAATACCGCGCGTTCCCGACCATCGATATTCCGGACCGCACTTGGCCGTCGAAGACCATCACCGCCGCGCCGATCTGGTGCAGCTCCGACCTGCGCGATGGCAACCAGTCGCTGATCGAACCGATGGACGCCGTCAAGAAGCTGCGTTTCTGGAAAACCCTGGTGCAGGTCGGCGTGAAGGAAATCGAAGCGTCGTTCCCGGCCGCTTCGCAAACCGACTTCGACTTCGTGCGCACCCTGATCGAAGGCAACCACATCCCGGACGACACTACCATTCAGGTGCTGACCCAGGGCCGTGAAGACCTGATCGAGCGCACCTTCGAATCCCTGCGCGGGGCGAAGAAAGCCATCGTTCACTTGTACAACGCGACCTCCCCTTCCTTCCGCCGCATTGTCTTCAACCAGGACAAGGACGGGATCAAGGCCATCGCGGTCAATGCGGCCAAGCTGTTCGTCAAATACGCCGCCCAGCAGCCAGACACCCAGTGGACGTTCGAATACTCGCCGGAAACTTTCAGCGCCACCGAGCTGGAATTCGCCAAGGAAGTCTGCGACGCGGTCATCGAAGTCTGGAACCCGACGCCTGAGCACAAGGTGATCCTCAACCTGCCGGCCACCGTCGAATGTGCGACCCCGAACATCTACGCCGACCAGATCGAATGGTTCGGCCGTCACATCAACCGTCGTGACAGCGTGATCATCAGCCTGCACACCCACAACGACCGTGGCACCGGCGTCGCGGCCACCGAGCTGGGCCTGATGGCGGGCGCGGACCGGGTCGAAGGCTGCCTGTTCGGCAACGGCGAGCGCACCGGTAACGTTGACCTGGTGACCGTGGCGTTGAATCTCTACACCCAGGGCATTCACCCTGAGCTGGACTTCTCTGACATCGACGGCGTACGCAAAGTCGTCGAAGAGTGCAACCAGATCCAGGTGCACCCGCGCCATCCATACGTCGGCGACCTGGTGCACACCGCGTTCTCCGGCTCCCACCAGGACGCCATCCGCAAGGGCTTCGCCCAGCAGAAACCGGACGCCCTGTGGGAAGTGCCGTACTTGCCGATCGACCCGGCCGACATCGGCCGCAGCTACGAGGCGGTGATCCGCGTCAACAGCCAGTCGGGCAAGGGCGGTATCGCTTACCTGCTGGAACAGGAATACGGCATCAGCTTGCCGCGTCGCATGCAGATCGAGTTCAGCCAGGTCGTGCAGCGTGAAACCGACCGTCTGGGCCTGGAAATGACCGCGCAGCAGATCCACGCGCTGTTGCACAGCGAGTACCTGCAAGCCAACACCCCGTACGCGCTGGTCAGCCATCGCTTGCAGGAAGAAAACGGCAACAGCGCCGTGGAAGTGGAAGTCTCCGGCAAAGGCCAGGGCGAAACCAACCTGCACTGGCGCGGCAAGGGCAACGGCGCGCTGGAAGCGCTGGTGGCCGGTCTGCCGATCCCGGTGGAAATCATGGACTACAACGAACACGCGATCGGCGCGGGCACCAACGCCAAGGCCGCGGCTTACATTGAGCTGCGTGTGGACGGTCAACGCGCCGTGCACGGCGTCGGCATCGATGAAAACATCACCACTGCCAGCTTCAAGGCGCTGTTCAGTGCGCTGAACCGCTCGTTGAGCCAGCCGGAAGCGAAAGCGGCGTAAGCGTCGCTGAAATGCGAAAGGCCCCAAGGTGTGAACCTTGGGGCCTTTTTTTGTCTGCCGGTTTTGTGCTGCCTGTTCTGGCCCCATCGCCAGCAGGCTCCCACAGGAGATTGCTTTTCCACTGTGGGAGCCAGCCTGCTGGCGATGAGGTCCTTTCAGGCACCGCGAATATCAGGTGAACTCAAACGTATCGGCATCCAGATTCGCCGGAAACCGCGTGCGGTAAGCCTGAAGGTCAGCCGCGTTCAGCACGACCTGAAACACCCCGTCCGCCTCACCGGCACTGAGCAACGTCTCGCCCTGAAAGTCCAGCACCTGACTGTCGCCGGTATACGCGAAACCCTTGCCATCAGTGCCGATGCGATTCACCGCCGCCACATAGCACAGGTTTTCAATCGCCCGTGCCGGCAGCAAACGGTTCCAATGCTGACGCCGTGCACCCGGCCAATTGGCGGTGTACAGCAACAGGTCAGTGTCCTGGGCATCGCGGCTCCACACCGGGAAGCGCAGGTCGTAGCAAATCAGCGGCCGTACGCGCCAGCCTTTGAGCTCGAACTGCACCTGGCGTTCGCCGGGGGTGTAGTGGTTGTGCTCGCCGGCCATGCGGAACAGGTGACGCTTGTCGTAATGCCAGACTTCGCCGTCAGGCCGCGCCCACAACAAACGATTGCGATGGCTGCCGTCGGCGGCCTGCACGATGACGCTGCCGGTGATCACCGCATCGAGCTTCGCCGCCTGGGCGCGCAGCCATTTGCTGGTGGGACCGTTTTCCGGTTCGGCGAGCGTTTCGGATTCCATGGAGAAACCGGTGGTGAACATCTCCGGCAGGATGATCAGGTCTGCGCCGCGGGCCTGCTCCAGCAACGGCTCGAAGTGCTCCAGGTTGGCCTGCCGGTCGTGCCAGGCGAGGCTGGTCTGGATCAACGCAATGTTCAGATTGGGCAGTGCACTCAGATCACGCATAGTTTTGCCGCTGCTTCACGCAGGGTCTCCTCGCGTTTGGCGAAGCACAGACGCACCAGGCGCTGGCCTTCGGGCGGCGTCTGGTAGAACACCGAGATCGGGATACTCGCCACGCCGTGTTCGCGGGTCATCCACAGGGCCATCTCGACGTCGTTGAGGTCCGGGCGAATTTGCGAATAATCGACCAACTGGAAGTAGGTGCCGGCCACGCGGGTAAAACTGAAGCGCGAAGGCGCCAACAGATCGCAGAACAGATCTCGTTTGGCCTGATAGAACGCCGGCAGTTCTTCCACGTGTTCAGGATGCTCGGCCATGAAGTCGGCCAACGCAAACTGCAGCGGGGTCACGCCGCAGAAACTCACGTATTGGTGCACTTTGCGCAGCTCCGCCGTCAGGGCCGGTGGCGCGACCACGTAACCGGTTTTCCAGCCCGTGACGTGATAGGTCTTGCCGAATGAACTGATCACGAACGCACGCTGATACAACTCTTCATGATTCAGCACGCTGGCGTGGGCGACGCCGTCGAACACCAGGTGTTCATAGACTTCATCGCTGACCAGGTAAATGTCGCGACCACGAATCAGATCCGCCAACTGATCCAGCTCGGCACGGCTGATCAGCGCCCCGCTCGGGTTATGCGGCGAGTTGAGAACGATCATGCGCGTGCGCGGCGTAATCGCATCTGCCAGCTTCTGGAAGTCGATGGAGAAATCATCCAGCCCGAGCTGTACGTGCACGCAGCGACCACCGGCCAGTTCCGTCGCAGGCTCATAACTGTCGTAGCACGGATCGAACACGATCACTTCGTCGCCGCTGTGAATCACCGCATTAATCGCGCAGAAGATCGCCTGGGTGGCGCCGGGGGTGATGGTTACTTCATTGTCGGCATCGACCTGGACGCCGTAGCGGCGAGCGATCTTCGCCGCCACTTGCTGACGCAGCGCTGGCAGACCGGTCATCGGTGAATACTGGTTGTGGCCTTGGGCAATGTGCCGGCCAACCGCATCGCACAAGGCTTGCGGGGCATCGAAATCGGGAAAACCCTGGGACAGGTTGATCGCCCCGGTCTGCGCCGCGAGCTGAGACATCTGAGTGAAGATAGTGATGCCGACATTCGGCAGCTTACTGGTGATCATCGGTGATTCCCTGCTCTACACCCGGCTCTAACGGCGGCGCGGGAGAGCCCGAGGATAGCCCATCCGGCGCCCATAAAAAAAGGGCGCATAAAGCGCCCTTTCTTCTACCCGCGCCCCTGTGGGAGCGAGCCTGCTCGCGATAGCGTCGACAGCTGCAAAATCAACGTGTCAGACAGATTGCCATCGCGAGCAGGCTCGCTCCCAGCCAGGACGGGCCGCCTTGAATCAGCGCTTGTCGCGACGCTTCTTGTCGGCCTTCTTGTGGTGCGACATCAAGCGACGCTTCTTGTTGACCTGGCGGTCGGTCAGCGAGTTCTTGTTGCCTTCATACGGGTTCTCGCCGCCTTTGAACTCGATGCGGATCGGCGTACCAACCAGCTTCAGCACACGACGGTAAGTGTTTTCCAGATAACGGACGTAAGACTTCGGCACCTTTTCGATCTGGTTACCGTGAATCACGATGATCGGCGGGTTCGCGCCCCCCAGGTGGGCATAACGCAGCTTGATCCGGCGGTTGTTGACCATCGGCGGTGCGTGTTCACCGACCGCATCTTCCAGAATCTGGGTCAGGCGGTTGGTTGGCCAGCGGGTGACAGCGGACTTGAACGAGTTCTGTACGGAGGCGTAGAGGTTGCCCACGCCCGTGCCGTGCAGGGCCGAAATGAAGTGGATGTCGGCGAAGTCAACGAAGAACAGCCGACGTTGCAGCTCGACCTTCACGAAATCGCGCTCGCTCGGCGTCATGCCGTCCCACTTGTTGATCGCGATGACCAGCGCACGACCGGCTTCAAGGGCGAAGCCCAGCAAGTTGAGATCGTGATCCACCACGCCTTCGCGGGCATCCATCACGAAGATCACCACGTTGGCGTCTTTGATCGCCTGCAGGGTTTTGACCACGGAGAACTTTTCGACTTCTTCGTGGATCTTGCCGCGCTTGCGGACACCGGCGGTGTCGATCAGCGTGTACTTCTCGTCGTTACGCTCGAACGGGATGTAGATACTGTCGCGGGTGGTACCGGGTTGGTCATACACGATCACCCGGTCTTCACCGAGCATGCGGTTGACCAGGGTCGACTTGCCGACGTTCGGACGGCCAATGATCGCGATCTTAATCCCGTCTTTTTCGCTTGGGCCAGGAATGCGCTTGGCTTCCTCGCCTTCGGCAACGTCCTCTTCTTCGCCGTCCTCCGGTTCCTCGTCGTCTTTCGGGAAGTCGCTCAGGGCGATTTCCAGCATCTGGGTGATACCACGACCATGAGCGCCGGCGATCGGGATCGCGTGGCCCATACCCAACGGGGCGAATTCGGCGCGGGCCATTTCAGGGTCGATGTTGTCGACCTTGTTGGCAACCACGTACGAACGCTTGTTACGTTTGCGCAAATGCTCGGCGATCATCTGGTCGGCGGCGGTGAAACCGGCCTTGGCATCTACCAGGAACAGAACGACATCGGCTTCTTCAATGGCCAGCAGCGACTGCTCGGCCATTTTTTCGTCCATACCGTGCTCGTCACCGGAGATACCGCCGGTGTCGACCAGAATGTAGGAACGCCCTTGCCACTTGGCCTCACCGTATTGGCGATCACGGGTCAGACCGGACAAGTCGCCGACGATGGCGTCACGAGTCCTGGTCAGGCGGTTGAACAAGGTGGACTTGCCGACGTTCGGTCGGCCCACCAGGGCGATTACGGGAACCATGCGGCTCTCCACTTCGTTATTTCAGAAAATACAAAAGCCGCTGCGAGGCAGCGGCTGGTGCTCGGGCGGCAATCTGTAGGAGCGAGCATGCTCGTGAAAAACGTCATGACACCGCGATTAATCAGACTGCCAGCGTTATCGTTGACGTCCATCGCGAGCATGCTCGCCCCTACAGAAGTGCCGCTGCCTGGGGGTTAAACCCCAAGCATAGTCTTACTTGATGGTCAGGGCTTCCAGTTTGCCGCTGTTGCCATACAGATAAATCGTGTTATCCACCACCAGCGGACGGGCACGCAGGCCGTCGCTGTCGATGCGCTCGCGGCCGACGAAACGACCGTCCACCTGGCTCAACAGGTGCAGGTAGCCTTCCATGTCGCCGACTGCAACGTAGCTGGAAAACACTTCCGGCGCGGACAGTTGACGGCGGGCCAGCGAATCGTTGCTCCACAGCGCTGTGGTGGAACGTTCGTCGACGCCTTCAACCGTGCCCGAAGACAGGCTGACATAAACAGTGCCGAAACCCTGGGCTACGCCGGCATAGCTGGAAGCATCACGCTGCCAGAGCTGACGACCGCTTTCCAGGTCCAGTGCCGCGACGCGACCCTGGTAGCTGGCGACGTACAACGTGCCGCCGGACAGCAGCAAGCCGCCGTCGATATCGACAACACGCTCCAGTTCGGAACGACCTTGCGGGATCGCGACCCGTTGTTCCCACACCGGCACGCCGTTGGAAATATCGAGCGCGACCACTTTACCGGTCGACAAGCCAGCCACCGCGAAGCGGTTGGTCACGATCGGCGCACTGGTGCCGCGCAGAGTCAGGACCGCCGGGGTGCTGTCATACAACCAGCGCTGGTTGCCGGTGGCGGCATCCAGACCGATCAGACGGTCGTCCTGGGTCTGAACCACGACCACATCACCGTTGTTGGCCGGCGGTGCGAGCACTTCGCTGGACACGCGAGCGCGCCATTTCTCTTCACCGTTGATGGCGTCCATGGCAACGATTTCGCCCTTGGTCGTGCCGATCAGGAGCAGGCCGTAACCCACGCCAACGGCGCCGGACACGGGCAGATCAAGATCTTTCTTCCATTTGACGTCGCCATTGCTGCGATCCATCGCCATCACCACGCCGGTGACGTCGGCGGCATAGATGGTATCGCCATCGATCGCAGGAACCAGCATGTTGTAGGTTTCGCCCTGACCGTCACCGATCGAACGACTCCACTGCTTTTGCAGGACCACTTCTTCTTTGAAGTCGGTCAGCTCGGCCGGTGGCAATTCTTTTTTGCTGTTGCTGCTGCAACCCGCGGCCAATATGGCCAGAGCCAGCAATGCTGCATGTTTCCAACGGATCACGTCACGCATCCCCTTTGGCCAGGTCGTCCAGCTTGATTTGTAGGCCACCGACTGCCGCTTCATCTGACAGTGCCGCCTTGGCTTTTTGATACGCCGTGTTCGCTTCGTCGGTGCGACCCAACTGCACCAGCAGGTCACCCTTGAGTTCTTCGCGAGTGGCCAGGAACGCCTTGTCGGCATCGCCGTCGAGCAGCTTCAGGGCTTCATCGGCCTTGTTCTGCGCGGCCAGCACCTGTGCCAGGCGCTGACGGGCGATTTCGCCCAGTGCCGGGTTGGCCGGTTTGGCGACGATAGCGTTGAGCTCGCTGGCCGCGTCGTCCAGTTTGCCGCTGTCGACCGCGACTTTCGCCACGAACAGGCTGCCGTACTGGGCGTAGGCGGTGCCGGCGAACTCGCTGTTAAGCTTGCCGGCCAGGTCCGAAACACGGGCGGCATCAGGCTTGCCGTCAGGCGTCAGCGTGGTTTCGAGCAATTGCTGATAGAGCATCGAGGCGCCTTGCGACTGATTGCTCTGATACTTGTGAAAGGCCTGCCAGCCGAACACGATGACCAGCGCCAACAGGCCGCCAGTAACCAGGGGCTTGCCGTTGCGTGTCCACCAGTCCTTCAAATCCGCCAGCTGTTCGTCTTCGGTACTCGACACCCCAATACTCCTTAATCGCTAAATCGGCTGTTTGACAGCTTCAACCCTGCACGACGCAGGTGGCCAGGTGTGCAGCAAGCGCATCCCAGGCAATGCTTTGTTGTTCGCCCTGGCCACGCAGGGGTTTGAAACCTACCACTTGCTGGGCCATTTCGTCGTCACCGAGGATCAGCGCGTACAGCGCACCGCTCTTGTCGGCTTTCTTGAACTGGCTTTTGAAGCTGCCGGCGCCGGCATTGATCTGCAGACGCAGGTTGGGTAACTGATCGCGCACTTTCTCGCTCAGGGTCAGGGCCGCCAGTTCGGCTGCCTCGCCGAAGGCGCAGAGATAAACGTCGACCTGACGGGAAATCTCTTGCGGAATCTGTTGCAGGGTTTCCAGCAGCAGCACCAGACGCTCGATGCCCATGGCGAAACCGACGCCCGGGGTTGGCTTGCCGCCCATCTGCTCCACCAGACCGTCGTAGCGGCCACCGGCACATACCGTGCCTTGCGCGCCCAACTTGTCGGTGACCCATTCGAAAACGGTCTTGCTGTAGTAATCCAGGCCGCGCACCAGCTTCGGGTTGATCACATATGGAATGCCGGCTGCCTCGAGGCGCGCCTTGAGGCCCTCGAAGTGCAGGCGGGATTCGTCGTCGAGGTAATCAGCCATTTTCGGCGCATCGACCAGGATCGCCTGAGTCTCGGCGTTCTTGGTGTCCAGCACCCGCAGCGGATTGGTCTTCAAGCGACGCTGGCTGTCTTCGTCCAGCTTGTCCAGATGCGCAGACAGGAACTCGACCAGCGCTTCGCGGTAGCGACCACGGGATTCGCTGGTGCCCAGGCTGTTGAGCTCGAGCTTGACCGCATCACGGATGCCCAGCTCGCCCCACAGGCGCCAGGTCAGCACGATCAGCTCGGCGTCGATGTCCGGACCGTCGAGGTTGAACACCTCGACACCAATCTGGTGGAACTGACGATAACGGCCTTTCTGCGGGCGTTCGTGGCGGAACATCGGGCCGATGTACCAGAGTTTCTGCACCTGGCCACCACCGGTGATGCCGTGCTCGAGCACCGCACGCACGCAGGCCGCCGTTCCTTCAGGACGCAAGGTCAGGGAATCGCCGTTGCGGTCTTCGAAGGTGTACATCTCTTTTTCGACGATATCGGTCACTTCACCGATCGAGCGCTTGAACAGCTCGGTGAACTCGACGATCGGCATGCGGATCTGCTTGTAACCGTAGTTATCCAGCAGGCGCGCAACGGTGCCCTCGAAATGACGCCACAGGGGAGTCTGCTCGGGCAGGATGTCGTTCATGCCACGTATGGCTTGCAGAGACTTGCTCACTTTAAATCCTTAAATTCGTTCGGCTCTTCAGTCGGGCTTAGCCGCGAGCGATTACAGCAGCGTCGGCCTCGACCTTTTCGGCCGCTTTCTGGCGGATCAAGCGTTCAAGCTCATCCACCAGATTGTCATTCGTCAGTTTCTGCGACGGCTTGCCGTCGATGTAAATCAGGTTGGGCGTGCCGCCGGTCAAGCCGATATGGGCTTCCTTGGCTTCGCCCGGCCCGTTGACCACGCAACCGATGACCGCGACATCCAGCGGCACCAGCAGGTCTTCGAGGCGCCCTTCCAGCTCGTTCATGGTCTTGACCACATCGAAGTTCTGCCGCGAGCAGCTCGGGCAGGCGATGAAGTTGATCCCACGGGAACGCAGGTGCAGGGATTTGAGAATGTCGTAGCCGACTTTCACTTCCTCGACCGGATCGGCCGCCAACGAGATGCGGATAGTATCGCCAATCCCTTCGGCGAGCAGCATACCGAGGCCCACGGCGGATTTCACTGTGCCTGAACGCAAACCACCGGCTTCGGTGATGCCCAGGTGCAGCGGCTGGACGATTTCCTTGGCCAGCAAGCGGTAGGCGGCGACGGCCATGAACACATCGGAGGCTTTCACGCTGACCTTGAAGTCCTGGAAATTCAGGCGTTCAAGGTGCTCGACATGACGCAGGGCGGACTCGACCAGCGCGGCCGGGGTTGGCTCGCCATATTTCTTTTGCAGGTCTTTTTCCAGGGAACCGGCGTTGACGCCGATGCGGATCGGAATCCCGCGGTCACGGGCGGCATCGACCACCGCACGCACGCGGTCTTCACGACCGATGTTGCCCGGGTTGATCCGCAGGCAATCGACACCCAGTTCGGCGACGCGCAAGGCGATCTTGTAGTCGAAGTGAATGTCGGCCACCAGCGGCACTTTGACCAGTTGCTTGATCTTGCCGAACGCCTCGGCGGCGTCCATGTCCGGCACGGACACCCGCACGATATCGACGCCAGCGGCTTCCAGACGATTGATCTGGGCGACCGTGGCAGCCACGTCATTGGTGTCGCTGTTGGTCATGCTCTGCACAGCGATAGGCGCATCGCCGCCCACAGGCACGTTACCGACCCAGATCTTGCGGGACTCGCGACGTTTGATTGGAGATTCGCCGTGCATGACTTATTGACCCAACTTCAGGCGAGCAGTCTCGCCACTGGTGAACGGAGCGACATCAACCACCTGTCCGTTGTAACTGACCTGCGCGCCACGGGCGAAGCCCAGGCGCACGGCGAACGGCGGCTTGCCGCTGACGCTGACGTTTTCGCCTTTACGCTTCAAACCACTCAACAGCACCTTGCCGGTGCCATCGGTGACTTGCGTCCAGCAATCAGCGGTGAATTGCAGTTGAACCTGACCCTGGCCGGCCACCGGAGCCGCCGCTGCCGGAGCAGGAATGGTCGGAGTGACCGAAGCGCTGGCAGGCGGGTTCGATACGACAGGAGCGGTCGGCGCTACCGGCGTCGTGACAACCGGGGCGGTGCCGTGCGCCGGTGCCGCAGGCGCAGCGTTGTGGGTCGGTGCGGCGGGCGCCGGCGCAACCGGTGCCGTTGGAGTTGCGGGCGTAGTGGCTTCAGCTTCGGCCGGTGCTTCAGTGGAATTCTCGGCTTGCGGCAATGCCAGCGACGTCGAGCCTTCAGCCTGACCTTCCGCGACCGCCTGGTCTTCCGGCTCGTCCAGCGGATGGATCTGGGTGGTGCCGTCGGCGCCTTCGACTTCAACGTGTTCCGGGCTCAGGCTGGTCACGTCTTTGGCGCGCTGCGAGGTTTGATCCTGCCACCAGACGAAACCACCGCCGATCACGGCGATCAGTAGCAACAGGCTGACAATACGCAAAATGGTGTGGGACACCCGCACCGGCTCTTCGATACGGCCCAGGCTGTGGACGTTGCTGCCTTGGGAGTCGGTGCCGGTGGATTGGTCGAACTGCTGGACCAGAACGGTCTGGTCCATGCCCAGCAACTTGGCATACGCGCGAATGTAACCGCGAGCGAAGGTATGCCCAGGCAGCTTGTCGAAAGCGCCGGCTTCAAGATTGCTCAGGGAATTGACGGTGAGGTTGAGCTTGAGGGCCACTTCGGCCAGCGACCAGCCATTGCTTTCGCGGGCCTGGCGCAATGTCTCACCGGGATTAACGCGATTCGCTGCTACAACTTCGGGATGCGCCGCTTTCATCATTGCTCCGACAGGTATTGCTGATATTCCGGCGTACCGGGATAGAGTCGTTTTAGTTGCAGGCCAAAACTGGCGGCCTTGTCGCGATCTTCGAACACTTTTGCCAGCCGGACGCCGAGCAATAGACTACGTGCATTTTGCTCGGTGAGCAGGCTAAAACGGTCGTAATAGTCACGTGCGGGCACATAATGCCTGTCTTCGTAAGACAACTCAGCCATTTCCAGCAATGCACGGGGTTGTTGACGGTTCAAACGCAGGGCTTTTTCCAGTTGCTGCTGGGCCAGGTCGCGCTGACCAAGCTTCGAAGCGGTCATGCCCAGGTTCTCGAACACTCGTGAACGCTCAGGATACAGGGTATCGGCAGCGGCTTGCTCGAAGCGCTCGTAAGCCTCTTTATAGCGCTGCTGTTCGAAAAGAAAACTGCCGTAGTTATTCAGGATTCGCGCATCTTTAGGCCGAGAGGACAGCGCCTTGCGAAAATGTTCGTCCGCCAGCTCCGGCTCCATTTCCGCCTGAAACACCAGCCCCAGCGCAGCGTTGGCGTCAGGGTCAGAATTGTCCAGCTCCAGTGCCTTTTTCAGCGGCACCTTGGCGCGCTCGGTCATGCCCTGCTGCAAGTAACCCAGCCCCAGTTGCACGTAGGCAACACGCGCTTCGTCGCGGCCCTTGCTGGTCTTCATCGGGTTGAAATCGCCCGAAAGGACGCAGCCAGTACAAAGACTGGCCAACAGCACAAGCAGCGCGAAGCGCAGGGACATAGAGATCCTCTCTTGATTTATTTCGCGGCGTTCTGCGCCATATCGTTTTCGGCGCTCAACTCGCGCACGGCGATATAACGTTCGCTGCGACGGGTGCGATCCAGCACCTGCCCTACCAATTGGCCACACGCGGCATCGATGTCTTCACCGCGGGTGGTGCGCACAGTGACGTTGAAGCCTGCATGGTGAAGCTGATCCTGGAACCGGCGAATCGCGTTGTTGCTCGGACGCTCGTAACCGGAATGCGGGAACGGATTGAACGGAATCAGGTTGATCTTGCACGGGATGTTCTTGAGCAACTCGATCATCTCGACGGCATGTTCAACCTTGTCGTTGATGTCCTTGAGCAAGGTGTACTCGATGGTCAGCACGCGCTTTTCGCCCAGGGACGACATGTAGCGCTGGCACGACTCGAGGAGCATCTTAAGCGGATATTTCTTGTTGATCGGCACCAATTGGTTACGCAATGCGTCGTTCGGTGCGTGCAGGGACAACGCCAGGGAGACGTCGATGTGCTTGGCCAGCTCATCGATCATCGGCACCACGCCGGAGGTCGACAGGGTCACACGGCGTTTGGAAATGCCGTAACCGAGGTCGTCCATCATCAGATGCATGGCCGCCACGACGTTGTCGAAGTTCAGCAGCGGCTCGCCCATGCCCATCATCACTACGTTGGTGATGGCACGGTCGGCGGTCGCCGGGATGCTGCCGAACGATTTATTGGCAATCCACACCTGGCCGATGACTTCGGCGGCGGTGAGGTTGCTGTTGAAACCTTGCTTGCCGGTGGAGCAGAAACTGCAATCCAGGGCACAGCCTGCCTGGGACGAAACGCACAAGGTGCCGCGTTTGCCCTGGGGAATGTAGACGGTCTCGACGCAGCTGCCGGACGCCACGCGCACCACCCACTTACGGGTGCCGTCGCTGGATATGTCCTCGCTGACGACTTCAGGACCGCGAACTTCGGCAATAGCCTTGAGCTTGTCGCGCAAGGCCTTGCTGACGTTCGTCATGGCGTCGAAATCATCGACGCCAAGGTGGTGAATCCATTTCATTACCTGACCGGCACGGAAACGCTTCTCCCCGATCGAGTCGAAGAATTTTTCCATTTCCTGCTGAGTCAGCCCCAGCAGGTTGGTTTTTACAGTCGATGTAGTCATGGATTCACCTTCACTCTTAAGCCAATGCTTAGCGAGTGGTTACTTCAGTAGCGGCGAAGAAGTACGAGATTTCGCGAGCAGCAGCGGCTTCGGAGTCCGAACCGTGTACAGCGTTGGCGTCGATGGAATCAGCGAAGTCAGCGCGGATGGTGCCGGCAGCGGCTTCTTTAGGGTTGGTAGCGCCCATCAGCTCACGGTTCAGAGCGATAGCGTTCTCGCCTTCCAGAACCTGAACGACAACCGGACCGGAGATCATGAAAGCAACCAGGTCGCCGAAGAAACCACGAGCGCTGTGCTCAGCGTAGAAGCCTTCAGCTTCGGCTTTGGACAGTTGCTTCAGTTTCGAAGCTACAACGCGCAGGCCTGCTTTTTCGAAACGAGTGGTGATCTCGCCGATGACGTTTTTTGCAACAGCGTCAGGCTTGATGATGGAGAAAGTACGTTGAACAGCCATGGTGTAACTCCAGAAACGGTAATTTGTGAAAAATTAAACCCGCGAATTATACGCGGGTTCTTGGGTATTGCCTAACTGCGTACGGTTCAGACTCAGTCTGCTTCTTCGATCCAGGCGGCCTGAATGGCTTCAAGCACCTTCTCGCCACCGCGATTCGGATCATCGTTGAATTCCGGCAATGCCTGCACCCAACGCGACAGTTCGACGAAGTTCACGTAGCGCGGATCGACATCCGGCTTCGATTCTGCCAGCTGGATGGCGATTTCCAGCACATCAACCCATTTCAGACTCATGACAGCTCCTTTGAATCAGTGCGGCGCTTCGGCTGCATGGTTGAGCGAGTATTTCGGAATTTCGACGGTCAGGTCTTCGGTCCCGACGATTGCCTGACAGGCCAGGCGCGATTGCGCTTCCAGACCCCAGGCGCGATCGAGGAAATCTTCTTCCAGTTCGTCCGCTTCTTCCAGCGAATCAAACCCTTCGCGAATGATGCAGTGACAGGTGGTGCAGGCGCAGACGCCGCCACAGGCATTTTCCATCTCGATGTGGTGCTCGTGCGCCAGATCGAGAATCGACGTACCGGGCTCGGCTTCCACAACCATGCCGTCCGGGCAAAACTTATCGTGTGGCAGAAAAATGACCTGCGGCATCAGTTATCCTCGATTTCATTCAGGTTGCGCCCCGCCAGCGCGGCTTTCACCGTCGAGTCCAGGCGGCGGGCAGCAAAGGCGTCGGTCACTTGCGACAGACGCTTGGTCTGCTGCTCGATGGCGTAACCATCGGTGCCTTTCATCAATTCGGTCAGTTCCTGCGTCTGCAATTCGATGACCATGCGCTCTTCGGCATCGAGCAAGCGCTCGCCGTCGACATCGAGAGCGGCCTGTACCGCTTCGATCAGGCGCTGAGCATCGACCTGCTGCTCACGCAGTACGCGGGCGACCTTGTCGTCGTTGGCGTGCTGGAACGAATCCTTGAGCATCTTGGCGATCTCGCCGTCGGTCAGGCCGTAGGACGGCTTGACCTGAATGCTCGCCTCAACGCCTGAACCCAATTCCCGGGCCGACACGCTGAGCAGGCCATCGGCATCGACCTGGAAGGTCACGCGAATCTTCGCTGCACCCGCTACCATCGCCGGAATGCCGCGCAATTCGAAGCGCGCCAGGGAGCGGCAGTCGCTGATCAGCTCGCGCTCGCCCTGCAACACGTGAATCGCCATGGCCGACTGGCCGTCTTTGTACGTGGTGAAGTCCTGGGCGCGGGCGACGGGGATCGTAGTGTTACGCGGAATCACCTTCTCCATCAGGCCGCCCATGGTTTCCAGGCCCAGGGACAACGGAATCACATCGAGCAGCAGCAGTTCGCCACCATCGCGCTTGTTGCCTGCCAGCGTGTCAGCCTGGATCGCGGCACCAATGGCCACCACTTGATCCGGGTCGATTTCGGTCAACGGTTCCCGACCGAAGGCTTCAGCGACGGCTTCGCGGACGCGAGGTACACGTGTCGAGCCACCCACCATCACCACGGCGTGCACTTCTTCCAGCTCGACGCCGGAGTCACGCACGGCGCGACGGCAGGCTTTCAGGCTGCGCGCGACCATTGGCTCGATCAGCGCATTGAAGGCTTCGCGCGTCAGCTCGGCTTTCCAGTCGCCATAAGCGACTTCAACCGATGACGCATGGGTCAGCGCTTCTTTCGCCGCACAAGCGGTTTGCAGCAGATGGCGTTGCGCACCCGGATCGAGGTCAGCGGACAAACCGGCGCTCTCGATGATCCAGCCAGCGATCGCATGATCGAAGTCGTCGCCGCCCAGGGCACTGTCGCCGCCGGTGGCCAGCACTTCGAACACGCCGCCGGTCAGGCGCAGGATCGAAATATCGAAAGTGCCGCCGCCCAGGTCATAAATCGCGACCAGGCCTTCAGCGTGTTGATCCAGACCGTAGGCCACCGCCGCGGCGGTCGGCTCATTGAGCAAACGCAACACGTTGAGGCCGGCAAGCTTCGCCGCGTCCTTGGTGGCTTGGCGCTGGGCGTCGTCGAAGTAGGCCGGAACGGTGATCACCGCACCCACCAGTTCGCCACCCAACGCTTCTTCGGCGCGCTGACGCAACACTTTCAGAATATCGGCAGAGACCTCAACCGGGCTTTTCGGACCCTGGATGGTGTCGATGAACGGCATGTGCGACTCGCCGCCGACAAAGCGGTACGGCAGTTGTTCGCCCAATTGCTTGACGTCGGACAGACCACGACCCATCAAGCGCTTGACCGACAGCACGGTGTTCAAAGGATCGGTAGCAGCCGCCAGCTTGGCCGATTCGCCGACTTCGACGCGATCGGCGTGGTAGCGCACGGCGGATGGCAGGATGACCTGGCCATCAGCGTCAGCCAGAGGCTCGGAAAGACCACTGCGCAACGCAGCGACCAGCGAATTGGTAGTGCCCAAGTCGATCCCCACAGCCAGACGACGCTGGTGCGGTTGAGGACTTTGGCCGGGTTCGGCGATCTGCAGTAGGGCCATCGTGATCAGGACTTATCTGTATATCAGGCGTGCGACCGGAGCGGCACTGGGTTAATCGTCGAGGCGCTCTTCTAACTGGCGCACTTCGTAGGTGAGCTTGTCGAGGAACTGCATGCGCCGCATCAGGCGCTCGGCCTGCTCGCGTTGCGCTGCATCATTCCAACAGGCTGCGAAGCTTTGGTTCAGCTCATCCTGCGCCGATTTAAGGCGACGCTTGAATACCGCAACACCGGCCAGATCGGCACTGTCCTGCAGGTCTTCGAGCTCTTCACGCAGCGCCATCTGCTGCAGAAGAAACTCCGGATCATGCACCGTGACCTCCAGTGGCAGCTCGCCACCGTTCAAAGCGAGCAAGTATCGCGCGCGCTTCGGGGGGCTCTTGAGCGTCTGGTAGGCCTCGTTGAGGCTCGCGGATTGCTCTAGCGCCAACCGCTGCTCGCGCTCGGAAGCGTCCGCAAAACGGTCCGGATGAACACTGCGCGCCAACTCACGGTAGCGCGTCGCCAGCTGGTCGAGGTCCAGGTTGAAACTCGGTTGCAGCTCGAATAAAGCGAAATGACAAGGAGTACCCACAAGAAGCCTCAGATATTGAAGCTTTCGCCGCAGCCACATTCACCGCGGACGTTGGGGTTGTTGAACTTGAAGCCTTCGTTCAACCCTTCCTTGACGAAATCGAGCTCGGTGCCGTCGAGGTAGGACAGGCTCTTGGGGTCGATAATCACTTTCTCGCCGTGACTTTCGAACACCTGATCCTCTTCCACCACCTCGTCGACAAACTCCAGCACGTAGGCAAGGCCGGAACAGCCTGTGGTGCGAACACCCAGACGAATCCCTTCACCTTTGCCGCGCCCGTCTAGGGAGCGTCGCACGTGTCGAGCAGCCGCTTCTGTCATGCTGATAGCCATCGTTGACTCCTTACTCGTCGCAAAATCTTGAAGATCAGATCAAGCCTTTCTTCTGCTTGTAGTCGCGAACGGCCGCTTTGATAGCGTCTTCAGCGAGTACGGAGCAGTGAATTTTCACTGGCGGCAGGGCCAGTTCTTCGGCCAGTTGAGTGTTCTTGATGGTCTCTGCTTCATCCAGAGTCTTGCCTTTCATCCACTCGGTCGCCAGGGAGCTGGAGGCGATGGCCGAACCGCAACCGTAGGTCTTGAACTTGGCGTCTTCGATGATGCCTTGCTCATTGACCTTGATCTGCAGGCGCATTACGTCGCCGCACGCTGGAGCGCCGACCATGCCGGTACCGACATCCGGGTCTTCTGCGTCCATCTTGCCGACGTTACGCGGGTTTTCGTAGTGGTCGATGACCTTTTCGCTGTAAGCCATGATTCTCAATCCTCACTCATCAGAGAGTCGCTCTTGAAGCCCCGGGAACTGCGTTCGACGGGGCTGGTTTGCGGCGACTTGAAATCAGTGTGCCGCCCACTCGATTTTCGAAATGTCGACACCGTCTTTGTACATGTCCCACAGCGGCGACAGAGCGCGCAGCTTGGTAACGGCCTCGCAGACTTTCTGCGCGGCGTAGTCGATTTCTTCTTCGGTGGTGAAGCGACCGAAGGTGAAGCGAATCGAGCTGTGTGCCAATTCATCGTTGCGGCCCAGGGCGCGCAGTACGTACGAAGGCTCAAGCGAAGCCGAGGTGCAGGCCGAACCGGACGAAACCGCCAGATCCTTGAGTGCCATGATCAGCGACTCGCCTTCAACGTAGTTGAAGCTCAGGTTCAGGTTGTGCGGGACGCGGGCGGTCAGGCTGCCGTTGACGTACAGCTCTTCCAGGCCTTCGACCTGCTTGAAGAAGCGGTCGCTCAGGGCTTTGATCCGGACGTTCTCGGCCGCCATGTCTTCCTTGGCTACGCGGAACGCTTCACCCATGCCGACGATCTGGTGGGTCGCCAGGGTGCCGGAACGCATGCCGCGCTCGTGACCGCCGCCGTGCATGGTCGCTTCGATGCGCACACGCGGCTTGCGGCTCACGTAAAGCGCGCCGATGCCTTTAGGACCGTAGGTTTTGTGGGCGGAGAACGACATCATGTCGACTTTCAGCTTCTGCAGGTCGATCTCGACCTTGCCGGTGGACTGAGCGGCGTCGACGTGGAACAGGATGCCCTTGGAGCGGGTCAGTTCGCCGATCGCTGCGATGTCGTTAATGGTGCCGATTTCGTTGTTCACGTGCATGATCGAAACCAGGATGGTGTCGTCGCGCAGGGCGGCTTCGACCATCTCCGGGGTGACCAGGCCGTCGGTGCGAGGCTCGAGGTAGGTTACTTCAAAGCCTTCACGCTCCAGTTGGCGCATGGTGTCGAGGACAGCCTTGTGCTCAATCTTGGTGGTGATCAGGTGCTTGCCTTTGGTGGCGTAGAAATGCGCCGCACCCTTGATTGCCAGGTTGTCGGATTCGGTGGCGCCGGAGGTCCAGACGATTTCACGCGGGTCGGCGTTGACCAGGTCTGCGACCTGACGACGGGCGTTTTCGACGGACTCTTCAGCTTTCCAGCCGAATACGTGGGAACGGGACGCCGGGTTACCGAAGTTTCCGTCAACCAGCAGGCATTCACTCATCTTTTGCGCGACACGCGGATCAACCGGGGTGGTCGCAGAGTAATCAAGGTAAATCGGCAATTTCATGGACTATCTCCTAAATCAGGCTGGCTGGCGTGCCGTTAGCTCTTTGGCTGTCATTCGACGGCGGACGCTTCAATCTTGTCCAGGCGCGGCGTCTTGCTGCTGCAACGACGCTGGTCCTGACGCTGGGCTACCTCTTGTACCTCACGGCGAGTGACAAGATCAGCCAAGCTGATACCGCTCAGAAATTCGTGAATCTGCAGGCTCAGGTCGCACCACAAGTGGTGAGTCAGGCAGGTGTCGCCTTGATGGCAATCGCCCTGGCCCTGGCATTTGGTGGCATCGACCGATTCGTTGACCGCATCGATCACCTGGGCCACCTGAATGCCCTGCATGTCGCGGGACAGCTGATAGCCGCCGCCGGGACCCCGGACGCTGGACACCAGATTGCTGCGGCGCAACTTGGCGAAAAGCTGTTCGAGGTAGGACAGGGAGATGCCTTGACGCTCGGAGATATCGGCCAGGGACACCGGCCCGTGCTGCGCGTGCAACGCCAGATCGAGCATGGCGGTCACGGCGTATCGGCCTTTTGTAGTCAGTCGCATGGACAATTACCACGGAGTTCGGAATTGGGGCGAGTATGCAATTCCCGAGTATTTAAGTCAACTATAAGACCTAGTACTTTAGTCAGGTTTACCCGCAAAAGAGCGGCCGCATCATAGCAAAGGCTGGCTGGTTACAGCCAGCAGTACCGCGTTACCGTCCCTTGTAGGAGCGAGCATGCTCGCGATGGACTCAAGAGCGCCGCTGGGTGTCAGGTGACCAGCGTCATCGTTGACGACCTTCGCGAGCAAGCTCGCTCCTACAGGGATCGTGGCGAACCCTTAGCCGGCCTGGCTCTGGTCCTTGTCCTTCACACACGCAAAGTCTTCTTCACGCAGCTCAGGCAGATCTTTCGCACAGTAATTGCTGCCCAGATCCTTCAGCGCCCCGCACATCCCCTCCAGACGACCATCGACCGCCTGCAGGTGGTCGAGCAACTGGTTAATGGCGCGGGCCACCGGGTCCGGCATGTCTTCACCGACACCGTAGGCATCGAAACCGATCTTCTCGGCCATGGCTTTGCGCCTGGCATCCTGCTCTTCATCGGACTTGACGATGATCCGCCCAGGAATGCCGACCACGGTCGCGCCAGCAGGCACGGCCTTGGTCACCACGGCATTGGAACCAACCTTGGCACCCGCTCCCACGGTGAACGGGCCCAGCACCTTGGCACCGGCGCCAACCACCACGCCATCTTCCAGAGTCGGATGGCGCTTGCCCTTGTTCCAGCTGGTGCCGCCGAGTGTCACGCCCTGATAAAGCGTGACGTCGTCGCCGATCTCAGCGGTTTCGCCGATGACGATGCCCATGCCATGGTCAATAAAGAAGCGACGCCCCACCTTCGCCCCCGGATGAATCTCGATCCCGGTCAACCAGCGACCGAAGTTCGACACCAGCCGCGCCAGCCATTTCAGCTCGGCACGCCAGAATGTGGCGGACAGGCGATGAATCCAGATCGCGTGCATGCCGGGGTAGCAGGTCAGGACTTCAAAGGCGTTGCGCGCTGCCGGGTCTCGATGGAAAACACTCTGGATATCTTCACGCAAACGCTCGAACATTTTTAATCCTTCCGCTTCAGAAGCTCGCCACGGGCCGCTTTTTGGGTTTCCGTGAGGATGCCACGCAATATATTCATTTCCGCCCGGCTGACCGAGCTTCGTCCGTACAACCGACGCAGGCGCGCCATCAAGTGCCGCGGTTTTTCCGGATCGAGGAATTCGATGGCCACCAGGGTTTGCTCCAGGTGTTCATAGAATCGCTCCAGCTCGTCCATAGTCGCCAGCTCAGCGCTTTTGACGGAGGCCACTTCTTCCTTCTCGACCTTGCTCGGCTGGCCTTGGGCCGCGAGCCAGGACATGCGCACTTCATAGCTCAACACCTGCACCGCTGCCCCGAGGTTCAGCGAACTGAACTCGGGGTCTGATGGGATGTGCACGTGATAATGACATCGCTGCAGCTCTTCATTGGTCAGGCCGGAATCTTCACGACCAAAGACCAAAGCGATCTCGGCGCCCTGCCCCGCTTCCTCGACCACTTTCCCACCGCATTCGCGGGGATCGAGCAATGGCCAGGGGATGCGCCGGTCTCTGGCACTGGTGCCGAGCACCAGATTGCAGCCGACCAGGGCATCTTCCAGGGTGGCGACGACTTGGGCGTTTTCAAGGATGTCTCCGGCGCCGGAGGCACGAGCATCGGCCTCGTGGTGCGGGAACAACCGTGGTTCGACCAGCACCAGCCGCGACAGGCCCATGTTCTTCATGGCACGCGCAGCCCCGCCGATATTGCCGGGATGGCTGGTATTGACCAGGACGACACGAATGTTATGCAGCAAGGGAGGCGCTCTCGAACACAATAAAGGGGAGCAGAATCTTACAGAGCATCCTACCGTTAAGCTATGAAAGCGAACACCGACCTTCACCTGTAGAAAAGTTCTGATAGAATGCCCGGCTTTCTTTAACAACCTTAGGTGACACATCCATGCAGCCCATGCTGAATATCGCGCTGCGCGCCGCCCGCAGCGCCAGTGAATTGATCTTCCGCTCCATCGAGCGCCTGGATACCATCAAGGTCGACGAAAAAGACGCCAAGGATTACGTATCCGAGGTGGATCGCGCCGCTGAACAGAAAATCATTGACGCGCTGCGCAAGGCGTACCCGAACCACTCGATTCGCGGCGAAGAAACCGGCCTGCACGCCGGAACCGGGATCGAAGGCGAAGAATACCTGTGGATCATCGATCCGCTGGACGGCACCACCAACTTCCTGCGCGGCATTCCTCACTTCGCTGTCAGCATCGCCTGCAAATACCGCGGTCGCCTGGAACACGCCGTTGTTCTGGACCCGGTTCGCCAAGAAGAATTCACCGCCAGCCGTGGTCGCGGCGCTCAACTGAACGGTCGTCGCCTGCGCGTCAGCGGCCGCACCAGCCTGGACGGCGCCCTGCTGGGTACCGGCTTCCCGTTCCGTGACGACCAAATGGACAACCTCGACAACTACCTGGGCATGTTCCGCGCCCTGGTCGGCCAGACCGCCGGCATCCGCCGCGCCGGTTCGGCGAGCCTGGACCTGGCCTACGTGGCTGCCGGCCGCTTCGACGCGTTCTGGGAGTCGGGCCTGTCCGAGTGGGACATGGCCGCAGGCGCCCTGCTGATCCAGGAAGCGGGCGGCCTGGTGAGCGATTTCACCGGCGGTCACGATTTCCTTGAAAAAGGCCACATCGTTGCCGGCAACACCAAATGCTTCAAAGCAGTCCTGACGGCCATCCAGCCGCACCTGCCAGCCTCGCTGAAACGCTAAGCAAGCG
>NZ_JANLOD010000068.1 GCF_025466085.1 Pseudomonas sp. 14P_8.1_Bac3 | reverse complement strand
TCAGAACTCGATACGCACATCGCCCTTCGGCACGCTGCAGCACGACAGGATGAACCCTTCGGCTTCGTCTTCCTCGGTGATCCCGCCGTTGTGCTCCATCTCCACTTCGCCACCCAGCTTCAGCACCTTGCACGTCCCGCAGATGCCCATCCCGCAGGCCTTCGGAATCAACAGACCGACCTTGGCCGCAGCGGCGTGAACGGTCTCGCCCGGCGCCACGCGGATGCTCTTGCCGGATGAAACAAACTCCACCTGATGCAGATCCGCCACGTCGACTTCCGGTGCATCCGCCGCTTGTTCGGCCTGCTCGACCGCGTCGGCACGGGCTTCCGGTGGCGTCGCACCGAAGGATTCCTCGTGATACCGCTTCATGTCGAAACCCGCCGTTTCGAGCATGCGCTTGACTGCATTCATGTACGGCGTCGGCCCGCAGCAGAACACTTCGCGCTCCATGAAATCCGGGGCCATCAGCTCAAGCATCTTGTGATTCAGGTAACCGCGATAACCGGCCCACGGCTCGCCCAGACCATGCTTCTCGCAGATAAGGTGCAGGCTGAAGTTATCGATACGCGAGGCCATATGTTCCAGCTCGCGGTGGTAAATGATGTCTTTCGGCGAACGGGCGCTGTGGATGAACACCATGTCGATGTTGCCGTTGGTGTCGTAGAACCAGCGCGCCATCGACATGACCGGCGTGATGCCAACCCCGCCGCTGAGGTACAAAACCTTCGGCGCCGTGAAGTCCATGGCGTTGAACAGCCCGACCGGGCCGTGCACCGCCAGTTCCTGACCTTCGTGCAGCGTATCGTGCAGCCAGTTCGACACCTTGCCGCCCGGCACGCGCTTGATGGTCACCGAGAAGCTGTACGGCACCGACGGCGAGCTGGAAATGGTGTAGGAGCGCATGATCGGCACGCCTTCGATTTCCAGCTCCAGGGTGACGAACTGACCGGGCTTGAAGAAGAACAGGATCGGCTGGTCGGCCATGAAGCAGAAGGTGCGCACATCCCAGGTTTCCTGGATGACTTTGACGCAACGGACGATGTGTCGACCATTGGCCCAGGTCTGGGTGGTTACCGGATTCAGGAAGCTGTTGGACATGCTGTTCTCCACCGCCGATGGTCGGCCTTATGTTGGCGATTCTGCGTATAGCGCAGATCACCCATTTACCTATCTGCGACATTCACATACTTATCGCGACCAGCCCGCAACGACCGGGGGTTGCGCGTCGGGAACAGATTGGGCCATGTCGCCCATGGATAAGGTTCCGGGCAACGGCGGCCCCACACTCGCCCCACACAAAGACGATTTCCTTACACCCTTGCGTAGCACACCGTATCAGCCACTATTTCGCCGGCCACACAGAATGGCCATGAGGATCAAATCGATGGACGTCACCGCAAAAATCAGCCTGGGCGATCCGCTGGAACCCGCACGCAAGGCCACCGCGCAGATGCTGCAAGAGCGCGAACGCACCTTCTCGCTGCCGCAGCCGTTTTACTCTGACGAGCGGCTGTTTGATATCGACATGCAGGAAATTTTCCAGAAAGAGTGGTTGATCGCCGGCATGACCTGCGAAATCCCGACCAAGGGCAACTACATCACCCTGCAAATCGGCAAGAACCCGATCATCGTGATTCGCGGTGCCGAGGGCGTAGTGCATGCGTTTCACAACGTCTGCCGCCACCGCGGTTCGCGGCTGTGCACCAGCGACAAGGGCAAGGTCGCCAAGCTGGTTTGCCACTACCACCAGTGGACCTACGAACTGGACGGGCGCCTGCTGTTCGCCGGCACCGAGATGGGCGCCGACTTCGACATGAAGCAATACGGCCTGAAACCGGTGAACGTGAAGACCGCCGGCGGCTACATCTTCATCAGCCTGGCGGAGAACCCGCCGGCCATCGATGACTTCCTGTCGACGCTGAACCATTACATGGAACCGTACGACATGGAGAACACCAAGGTGGCGATCACCACCACCCTGGTGGAAAAGGCCAACTGGAAACTGGTGCTGGAAAACAACCGCGAGTGCTACCACTGCAACGCGTCGCACCCGGAACTGCTGAAAACCCTGCTGGAATGGGACGACGTCACCGATCCGCGCGCCGACCAGGCGTTCAAGGACCACGTCGCCGCTTCCGCCGCGGCCTGGGAAGCGGAAAAGATCCCTTACGCCCACGCCAGCTTCGGTCTGCGTAACCGCATCGTGCGCATGCCGCTGCTCAAAGGCACCGTGTCGATGACCATGGACGGCAAACAGGGCTGCGCCAAACTCATGGGCCGCATCAAGAACCCGGACCTGGGCTCGATGCGCATCCTGCACCTGCCACACTCGTGGAACCACTGCATGGGCGACCACATCATCGTATTCACCGTGTGGCCGGTCAGCGCGCAGGAAACCATCGTCACAACCAAGTGGATCGTGCACAAGGACGCGGTCGAAGGCGTGGACTACGACGTGGAGCGCATGCGCCAGGTCTGGGACGCCACCAACGACCAGGACCGTCGCCTGGCCGAAGAAAACCAGCGCGGGATCAACTCCACGGCTTATCAGCCTGGTCCTTACTCGAAGACTTACGAGTTTGGAGTGGTGAACTTTGTGGATTGGTACAGCGAACGGTTGTTGAATAACCTGGGGGCTGAGCCTGCGCCGTATCTCAAGGGCGTGTCGGTTCAGGGCTAAGCGTTGGACAAAAGCGGATAGGCGAAACTGAGGCTCGTACGTTCAACGCACGAGCCTCAACTTCATCAAGGCTTCGGTATAACCGTGATTCTATTCCAGTCGGACTCCCCGCCCCCCGCAAACCTGCATTGCACGCCAAACACCATGGGTAATCCGACCAGCAGGTTGTTTACTGAATGAGTCATCCCTGCCAAAGCAGTGGGCTGTCCACTTGGGAAAATCTTGAAGGAGTAGCCAATGACGGCTTCCGCATTATCTCGAGGAGGTCCCCAGGCAAATGAAACGTTACGCTGGCTATTTTTTGTCACATGAAAATTTGATGGGATTGTCAGTCCACCCGAAGTTTCAAATGTAACGGTCGCCGGGTCAGATCGAACATTCGCGTAATTGACGGCGTAAACAACAAAGGTATAGCGCGTATTGGTAGACAGATCCCTAACGGTAATCGAGCGGTCCGTAATGTGTTGCTCCTGCTGCCCTTCCAGATAACAAATATAGGTGACCGGATAATCCCCGGGCGGCAGCCAGTTCAATTGCGCACTGTGTGGCCCTGCACTCACGTTCAAGCCACGCGGCGCCCCTGGTTTTTCGGGCATTACCGGCCCGCCGCTCGCAGTAACAGACTCTGCGATAGATGCATTCCCGTGAGTGTCGATCGCCCAGATCTCGACGGGGTACTCTGTCAGCTCCAATTTTGACGTTTCAAAACTATTCGCCGAAGCCGGTATTACAACCGGAGGCTTTTCATGGACGGATATTGCATAGTTCACAACGTCCACACTGGCGGATCTGTCCCAACTTAATGTCATATCCGTAGCAGTTTGCGTGGAAACTTTAAAGTTGGTAACCGGCAACGGAATGGTCAAATTAACCGCAAGATCAACGGTGACCTGAGGAGATTTCTCTCCGGTTCCCATGATAAAAACAGCGGCTTTTACGATAAACCGATCGCCCACCTGCGCATAATCCGTATAGCTTGGAACGCCGTAGTCGAACGGAATCAGGGGAAGCGGAATGCTATCAGTGACGAACTCGAGCGCTATTTGCATGCCCATGGGATTAGGCAAAGGAATCGGGTCCCAGGTAATGACCGCACGAAACAAGTCGTCCGCCATATCAAGCGGTATATAGACAACTTGAGGATTGACCAACGCAGGCAACGCGGGTCGAATCAGGCCAGCCCACTCGGAGTAGTTACCGTTAAGATCTTTTGCCCGAATTTCGATCAGCTGCTGCTCGTTGGCTGGTACGCCCTGAAATTCAAATGAAAGTGCGCTGGTGAAGCCCTTGTACACTCCATTGATCCGCACGTCGTAACCTGCCACGCCACTCCCGTTCCCGTCGGAAGACGCGACCCACTTAACGCGAACAGTTGGATACCCGTATTGGGTGAATTCAAGGTTCGAGGGCATCGTGGGAGGGACCGTGTCCTGCAGCAACTCTACTTCGTTTGAAAAAGCGGAGAGGTTTCCGGCCAAATCAACCGCTTGCACCTTGAAAACGCTGTTCAGTCGATTCAAATCCTTGACCAGGTAGTGAGTACCGCCCGAAGTGAAAACACGTTTGTCATTTTGAAAAATCAGGTAGTGTCGAACGCCTACCGCATCCGTCGATGCATTGAACGAAAAAAGCGCCGTGTTCTGGTAGTACTCGTCCTTGGCGCCTTCGTCAGTCAGTCTTAATTGCCTGACGACAAATTGAGTGGGGGCGCTTGGCGGAGTTCGATCCCGCCCTATTTGCAGGTTAAGTGCTATGCACTGGTCAACGACGCTGACGCGCGTATCCTCTCGCTCGATAAAATCGGCCATTAGAATATTAAGTTTCCGGCCGCCTTCTGCAAAAGGTAGCAACCGTATCGGATGATTGCGTGCCAAGTGTTTCGGCCCGCCATTTATACCTTCCTCATACACGGTAGCGCTCAACGCCCAAGGATAGTTAGTAGGGGGCGCTTTCATCGTCGCGATGATCATTTGCTCGATGCCATGCTCACTATAATCAGCCGGGCTCCATAGGTGGCTGATGCCGTGCCACAGAAGAGCTGTTTCCGGATCATCCAATGGCCAGTCAATCGTGTTTCCATATTTGAAGCATAAAGCAATATTAGCGCTGGGGTGATCTTCAAAAATATCTTCCAGACTCTTATTTAAAGCACTCCTGGGTAACAAGCGGGACTTAATTGACTGAAAATACTTCAAGCAACGCTCAAGGCTGTTGTATGAAAAATTTCGCCCTTTATCGTAACTATGGAAATCGAGCATCACAATTTCTCGAGGATTTGCTTCCGCAAACGCCTTGACGTCGGCAACCAGATGTTCCAGTCGACGATTACCGAAGTTGCCATGCTGAAACTCAAACACGTCATAAAACTTGGTCTGCGGCGAATGCCTACCCGTGGTCTTCTTGTAACTGTTGTCGACAAGACGTAAATCCAGAACTCGAGCGCCGGCCCTCAACTGCTCGATAAACCGGCCATCCTGACAGGCTGTCCACTGCTCCCCGATAAAATCGATTGCGCCCTTATCCGCTCCGGCATTGTGAGCGCCCGGTAACGCGAGCTCCCACAAACGCATGTGTTTGATGTCGTTGAAAGAATCGCTCATCCAACGGCTGTAGTTCACCGTGGGAACAATGGGTTTTATTTCGGCGGAGTCTGACGCTTGCGTAGCGGGTTTGGTTGTTTTCTTAGCTGTCATGACGGCATTCCTTCGGAAAGTCAGGCGCCTGTCACAATGCGGCACTTTTATGTTTTGCGTAACTAGCAGAAATGATAGTAAGGAACAACAAGGGAGTAGAGTAAACCCGACATCGGAACACAGAACGGGCACCTGTACCACTATCAGATCTGCTAGTGGCATTCTCGTTAGTGGCCGCTATGATTAACCAAGGTCACTATGACTAATTGTGATACGCCAATCCTGAAACCAAGGCGTTTCGCAGTTTCGCTCTAACTTCGAGGACAACATCATGCTTGTTATTCCTACAACTGCAGAAAGACAACGTCTTCTTAAAGAACAACAGAATAACAACAGGCTCGGCACGTTTACTGCCACACTGGAAGTTTCCCCCTTTGATTTCAAAGCAGACGTGGCCTACCTACATTACGATGATCCTAAAAGATACAACCTTCTGGCCGATATCGACACGCCCGACCATTTCTATAGTTTTGGAATGTTTATTCCGCGTAATGCAGAAGAGGGGACGATCAGAGTCAGTACAAACCCTTATAGCGAAACTACCGTTTATGTGGCTTACCTTGCAGCCGTGGACGGGGGTTTGAAGTTTTTCATCGGCGCCAGCGGCTTTGTGAATTACCAATACTTTCCTGCGGAGCGGCGTATCCAGGGGCAATTTGAATACCGGGATGTGCTTGGGAAAACGTTCAAGGGCGCATTCAACGTGCATGAGTCCTGATTCAAAATGGCTGGGCTCAATCGATGGTCCGCCAGCCGGGATTGAAACACTCATCTGGTCGAAATTTGACCTATTGCGTCCAGCACCACGCCGTACGTGCCCTCCAGGCCTCCGCTAACAAGTTATCCACATCACAACCCACAGCTATTGGGGACAACTCGATAATCGGGATAACTTGCACACCAGAAGCTCAAGAAAATCCGTGACTTATCCAGAAAGACACGCCCGCGGCGTTATTGGATATTTTTTGACCTAAAGCGTACGAACCCCGTTTTATAAGGCTTGCAGACGAGGGCGAACACCTTATCCACAGAAACGCCAACAGACTTTGGGGGCAACTTTCGAGACTCTGTAGAAAACCGCGAAAAGCCTTGAAAAATAGAGCTTTTCAGACGCTTAGAGACGTAAATTGGTTAACTTGAGTGTTTTTTGATCAGTCGCCTGAGAGCCCCGTGCCTTAAGGCCTGTAGCAGTCAGCGAACATCTTATCCACAGATGCACCAACAGAGATTGGGGGCAAGTTCATCATTGCAGAAAACTTATCCTCAGGGAAAACCCCTCAAAAACCGACAGTTAGCCTGATCGTTTATTGTACGAAGGCTTGAAGGGCCTGATTTCAATGGTCTGTAGAGAGGGACAAACATGTTATCCACAGAAGCACTAACAGCGATTGTGGATAACCACGCTACCCGGAGATTTGTTTACGCTTCAGGCCGGTGCATCAAGTAGGCCTCACCCGTGACACGAATCATCGGGTGTGGCGTGATCTGGCAGTTTTTGACGATGCGGAAACCATGGCGCTCATAGAAGCGCCGGGCGCCAGTGTTGACGGCGTAGTCGATCAGGCTGAGGCCCTTGAGGCCCAGACGGTTGGCACGCGCATGGGCGTGAGCGAGGAACTGTTTGCCCAGGCCCTGGTTGCGCCAGCCTTCGTGCAGCGCCAGGCTGGAAATGTAGAGCGTGTCGGGGATTTCCATGTCGGCGTACGGCGCCAGCACCGGGTCGGTGGTCGGCTCGGCCAGCGGATCGTGGCGCATGGCGTAGCTGTGCAGCATGCCGATGACCTGGCCATCGGCCTCGGCAATCAGGCAATTCTGGTACGAGAAGTCCACGTCGTCACGGGCGTAACGCAGGGCGCCGACGTCCAACAGGTCCTGGCCGGGTTCGGCGATTTGGCTCCAGATGTAATCGGCGGCCCCTTCGGAGGAAATCTGGAACAGCCGGGCAATCTCCCGCGCGTCGCTGCGCAGGGCTGGACGGAATTCAGCAGGCATTGATTTTTTCCCTTGTGGGAGCGGGCTTGCTCGCGAAAGCGGTGGTTCAGTTGATGTCCCTGTAGCTGATACACCGCTTTCGCGAGCAAGCCCGCTCCCACATTTTGATTAGTGGTGGATGAGGGTTAGCGAACCACGCCTTCTTCGATCAGCAGTTTGAGAATGGCTTCGGCTCCCGCTTGTGCGGTCACGCCTTTGAGCACCTGCCCGCCCCCGCCACTGGCCTTGGCCGTCGCAGCTTTCATCCGATCGGCGCCGCTCTTGGCCTTGATCACTTTCAGGCGTTTCGGTCGTGGTTTGGCCGGTTGCAGCGTGGCGACCGCCAGCAGTTCATCGTCGATCACTTCGACGTCGTCCGCCTGCAACACCCCGCGCCGTGCCGGGCCGTAGGCGCTCTGCCGCGGCTTTGGCGCCGCGTTATCCACCGTCGCGAGGAACGGCAGCCGCACTTTCAGGCGACGACGCTGACCACGTGGCAGCGCCTGGAGTACCAGTGCCGAACCGCCGTCGATGGATTCAACCTGAGCCAACCCGACCACCAGCGGCCAGCCGAGGCTTTCCGCCAGCAGAAACGGCAACATGCCCGAGCCTTCACCGGTTTCCGCCTGACTGCCGGTCAGCACCACCTGTGCCCCGGCGTCACGCAAATAGGCCGTCAACGCCGGTAGCGCATCGGCCCCCGAAGGTTGCTCCAGCACATGCAACTGTTCCAGCCCCATCCCCAGATACGCGCGCAACGCCGGTTCCGCGACGTCGCCGGCATGCAGCACGTGCAGGTTATCCCCAGCCAGTTGCAGGCCCAGTTCCACCGCCCGCGCATCCTGCTCCGCGCGACGTGGCCGGCCGGAAGTCGGGTGGGCGCCTATAGACACCAGGCTGATGATTTTCGTGCTCATAACCCTTTCCTTTCCTTAAGCCGCATCGCGCTTGGCGTCGTTGCGGTAAGTCGCTACCGCGTCGATCAAGGCTTGAAGAATCTCGGCACTCTCGCCGATCACCGACAGGTCGGCCCGTTTGATCATGTCGCAGCCCGGGTCGAGGTTGATCGCCACCACCTTGTCGCAGGCCCCGATACCTTGCAGGTGCTGGATTGCCCCGGAAATCCCCACCGCGACGTAGACCCGCGCGGTGACCCAGGTGCCGGACGCGCCGACCTGCCGGTCCCGCGCCATGAAACCATCGTCCACCGCCACCCGGGACGCGCCCTCGGTGGCGCCGAGGGCTTCGGCAGTCCTGTGGAAAAGTCCCCAGTCCTTGACCCCGTTGCCACCGGAGAAGATGAATTCGGCTTCGGCCATCGGAATCGCCGCCGGGTCCACCGCCACCGCGCCCAGGTCCTCGATCCGCGACAAGCTGCGCGCCACGGTTGTGGATAACTCCACCGGCAACGCTTCGTGACGGGTTTCGCTGACCGGTTCGGCGCATTCGGCGGCGGCCAGGATCAGCCGTGCGACCGGACGTGCGAGGTCTTGCAAGCCAGCACCGGCGCGGCCGATGCACTCTTGATCCTTGACCTGCCAGACGCGCGTGGCCGGGCGTTCGCCCAGGGCAGCGGCAAAGCGGCGACCGAGTTCGCCGCCGCCGCTGCGGCTGTCCGGCAGCAACCAATGGCGCGGATTGAACTGGTTATCCACAGCCCGCAGGCCCTGGACCCGTTGTTCCGGTGCATAACCGCTGAATTCGTCGCCTTCAAGCAACAGCAAGCGATCGACGCCCGCCGTGGCGAAGGCGTTTTCCTTGTGCTCGCCGAAGACCACGGCCAATACCGCGCCGTCCTTGCCAGCCAGTTGATGGGCCAGGCCGAGCAAGTCGCGATCATGACTGCTCAGGCGACCACCGACCATGTCCGGCACCACGCTGATGAAGAACGCCGGTGCCGGCACTTGATGCAACGGCACCTGCACTTCCACGGCCGCCGACCGTTTGGTCGCGCCGCCCTGCTGGGCGCCGCTGCGGTCGATGCGCTTGATGCCGTTGGGGCCGATAAAGCCGATGCCATGCAGGTTCTTGCGGATCACCCCGTTCGGGCCCATCCAGCTGTGTTGCGCCGGTTGCATGGCCGCGTGCAGCGGGTGCAGGCGGTTACGGGCAATCCATTCGGCGCGGGGGTCGCGGCGGATAATGTCGCTCATCAGTGGGCCTCCGCGGGTTCACGTTGGGCCGACGTGACCGGTTTGCTCGGGGCCGCGTCTTCGAGCAACGCGTCCGCCACCAGTTCGGCGATGTCCTTGATCAGCGGTCGCGGTTCGACCACGCCTTCGAGCATCGCGGTGCATTGTGGACAGCCCACAGCCACCAGCTCGGCGCCGGTTTCGCGGATGTCGTCCATGCGCATGTCGGGGATGCGTTGCTTGCCCGGAATGTCGGTGATCGGCGCGCCGCCCCCGCCGCCGCAGCAGCGCGAACGGAAACCGGAGCGTTGCATTTCTTTCACCTCGATCCCGAGGGCGCGCAACACTTCGCGCGGCGCCTCGTATTCGCCGTTGTAGCGGCCGAGGTAGCACGGGTCGTGATAGGTCACGCTGCTGCCTTTGTGCTGGCCGAGATTGAGTGCGCCGGCGCCGATGATTTCCGCCATGTAGGTGCTGTGGTGCTGCACCAGGTAGTTGCCATCGAAAGCGCCATATTCGTTTTTCAGTACGTGGAAGCTGTGCGGATCACACGTGACGATGCGGTTGAAGCTGTATTTGGCCAGGGTCTGGATGTTGCGTTTGGCCAGCAACTGGAAGGTCGCTTCGTCACCCAGGCGTCGGGCCACGTCGCCGCTGTCGCGCTCTTCAAGGCCGAGCACAGCGAAGTCGACCTTGGCCGCTTTCAGCACTTTGACGAAAGCGCGCAAGGTGCGCTGGTTGCGCATGTCAAAGGCACCGTCGCCGACCCAGAACAGCACGTCGACGTTCTTCTTCTCGCTCATCAGAGCGAGGTTCAGGTCAGCCGCCCAGTTCATCCGTCCGCCCGGCGCGAAGCCGCCCGGGTTGTCGGTGGCGATCAGGTTTTCCAGGACCTCGGCACCCTTGTTCGGGGTCGCGCCTTTTTCCAGCGTCAGATGGCGGCGCATGTCGACGATGGCGTCGACGTGCTCGATCATCATCGGGCATTCCTCGACGCAGGCGCGGCAGGTGGTGCACGACCACAGGGTTTCAGCGTCCACCAGACCGTTGACGATCGGTTGGTGCGGATTGCCCGCGTGTTCGCCGATAGGCTTTCCTGGATAAGGGCTGCCAGCGAAATTCGCGTCGGTGCCACCGGCCAAACCGACGACCATGTCCTGGATCAGCTTTTTCGGGTTCAACGGCTGGCCGGCGGCGAACGCCGGGCATGCCGCTTCACACTTGCCGCACTGCACGCAGGCGTCGAAGCCGAGCAACTGGTTCCAGGTGAAATCCTTGGGTTTTTCCACGCCCAGCGGTGCGCTCGGGTCGTTGAGGTCCAGCGGTTTCAAACCGGTGGAACGCCCGCCGCCAAAACGCTCGGCGCGGCGGTGCCAGGCCAGGTGCAGGGCGCCGGCGAAGGCGTGCTTCATCGGCCCGCCCCAGGTCATGCCAAAGAACAGTTCCGAGACACCCCACAGCACGCCGATCCCGAGGATCACGGCGAGGATCCAGCCACCGAAGTTTTCCGGAAGAATCCCCGCCACCGGCAAGGTCACCAGAAAGAACGACGCCGAGAACGCCAGCAGGCTTTTCGGCAGGCGCATCCACGGGCCTTTCGACAAACGGGCGGGCGGGTTGCGCCGACGCAGGTAGACGAACACCGCGCCGACGAACATCACCGCTGTCATCAGCAACAGTGCATAACCGAGAAAGCGGTTATGCAGGCCGAACCCGTGCACCAGAATCGCCAGCGCCACCGACGCCACTGCCCCACCGGCCGTGGCCACGTGTGTGTTGGCGATGTATTTGTCCCGCGCGACCACGTGGTGCAAGTCGACCATGTAGCGCTTGGGCATGGCGAACAGGCCACCGATCAGGTCGACTTTCGAAGCTCGACCCCGGCGCCACATGGCCGCCCGCCGTAACGCGCCGAGAACCGCGAGGCCCAGGGCAGCGAACAACAGGATTGGAAGAAGGGTGTTCAACATGGTGGAGCTCCCAAAGACCTCGGGCTTAACTGACTGGATGCCGTGCTCGCCCCCTGTAGGAGCGAGCTTGCTCGCGAAAAACTTGAGAACGCCACGCTGAATCAGATTTCCCGCGTCATCGTTCAATCCCATCGCGAGCAAGCTCGCTCCTACAGGGTTATCCACACGCGCTTAGAAATCCTTGCACAACCGCAGCGCGTCGTAGATCGCCGCGTGGGTGTTGCGTTGCGCCACGCAGTCGCCGATGCGGAACAGCAAATAGCCGTCGCCCGCCTGGCTCAAAGCAGGCTGCGGCTTGATCGCGAACAAGGCTTCGATGTCCATCTGGCCTTTGTTACGCGAGCCTTCCTTCAGCGCGTAGTAGATTTCTTCGTCCGGGCGCACGCCGTTTTCGACGACGACCTGGTCCACCACCCGCTCCTCTTTGGCGCCGGTGTATTCGTTCTCCAGCACCGCCACCAGCTTGTCGCCTTCGCGGTAGACCTTCTCCAGCATCATGTCGCCGGTCATGATCACTTCTTTCGGGTACATGCTGCGGTAGTAGGTCGGGAACGACGTACCGCCAATCGCCACGCCCGGCTTGATGTCGTCGGTGACGATCTCGACCTGGCTGCCCTTGTCGGCGAGGAAGTCCGCCGCGGACATCCCGGTGAACTCACAAATGGTGTCGTAGACCAGCACGTTCTTGCCCGGTGCCACCTTGCCGTCGAGGATGTCCCAGCTGCTGACCACCAGGCCTTCAGCCGCGCCCCAGTGCTCATTCTGCTCGAGGAACGGATGACCGCCAACGGCGAGCACCACCACGTCCGGACGCAGGTCGAGAATGGTCGCCGCATCTGCCGCCACGCCGAGGCGCAGGTCGACTTTCAGCCGCGCCAGCTCCAGCTGGAACCAGCGGGTGATACCGGCGATCTGGTCCCGTTGCGGCGCTTTGGATGCGGTAGTGATCTGCCCGCCGATGAATTCTTTTTTCTCGAACAGGGTCACGTCATGGCCACGTTCAGCCGATACGCGAGCGGCTTCCATCCCCGCAGGACCGGCACCGACCACCACGACCTTGCGCTTGACGCCGGTCGACTTCTCGATGATGTGCGGCACGCCCATGTATTCCCGGGACGTCGCGGCGTTCTGGATGCACAACACGTCCAGGCCCTGGTACTGGCGGTCGATGCAGTAGTTGGCGCCGACGCACTGCTTGATCTGGTCGACCTGGCCCATCTTGATCTTGGCGATCAGGTGCGGGTCGGCGATGTGGGCGCGGGTCATGCCGACCATGTCGACGTAACCGCCCTCCAGGATACGAGTCGCCTGGTTCGGGTCCTTGATGTTCTGCGCGTGCAGGACCGGGGCCTTGACCACTTCCTTGATACCGGCAGCCAGGTGCAGGAACGGCTCCGGTGGATAACTCATGTTCGGAATTACGTTGGCCAGGGTGTTGTGGGTGTCGCAACCCGAGCCGACCACGCCGATGAAGTCGATCATGCCGGTGTCGTCGTAGTACTTGGCGATCTGCTTCATGTCCTCGTGGGACAAGCCGTCCGGGTGGAATTCATCACCGCACAGACGGATGCCGACGCAAAAATCCGGACCGACTTCAGCCCGCACAGCCTTCAACACTTCCAGGCCGAAACGCATGCGGTTCTCGAAGCTGCCACCCCATTCATCGGTGCGCTTGTTGACCCGCGGGCTCCAGAACTGGTCGATCATGTGCTGGTGCACAGCGGACAGCTCGACGCCATCCAGGCCACCGGCCTTGGCCCGCGCGGCGGCGCTGGCGTAGTTGCCGATCACCCGCCAGATTTCTTCCGGCTCGATGGTCTTGCAGGTGGCGCGGTGCACCGGTTCACGGATGCCCGATGGCGACAGCAGGGTCGGCCAGTGCTCGCCGTCCCAACGGGACCGACGGCCCATGTGGGTAATCTGGATCATGATCTTGGCGCCATGCTTGTGCATGGCATCGGCCAGATTCTGGAAGTGCGGAATGATCCGGTCGTCGGCCAGGTTGACCGATTTCCACCAACCTTGCGGGCTGTCGATGGCCACGCTGGAGGAGCCGCCGCAAATCGCCAGGCCGATCCCGCCCTTGGCTTTCTCTTCGTAATACTTGACGTACCGGTCGGTGGTCATGCCGCCGTCGGTCGCGTAGACCTCGGCGTGCGCGGTGCTGAGCACGCGGTTGCGGACGGTCAGTTTGCCGATCTGGATCGGCTGGAACATTGCTTCGAAAGCCATGGCAGGGTCCTCGACTTACAACGGCTTGACGGTGAACAAACCGTCGTCGTGGCCTTCTTCGGAGCCACCGTAGACTTGCTCGGCAACGGTGCGGATCTTGCTGCCGCGGGCCTGCAGAATCTGGTCCATGGCACCGGCAAACCAGCCGGTGAACATGTAGTCGACCTTGCGCCCGACCTTGCCGTAGACGTAGACGAACGCCGAGTGTTCGAGCTTGACGCTGGCGGTGCCTTTGTCGAGGTCGATGTCCTGGATCTTGAACAGGCCCCAGCCGCGTTGCGACAGGCGTTTCATGTAGTGCTCGAACACCGCGACGCCTTCCAGGCCGTGGCATTCGGCTTCTTTTTCACACCAGTGCCAGGCGGACTTGTAGCCAGCCTTGTAGAGGATTTCGGCGTAAGCCTCGGCGCCCAGCACTTCCTCGATGCCCATGTGGTTGTTGACGAAGAAGTGACGCGGAACGTACAGCATCGGCAGGGCGTCGGAGGTCCAGACACCGGTTTCGCTGTCGACTTCGATTGGCAATTGAGGGGCGATCTTGGCCATGGAAACTTAACTCCAGAAAAATTTTGGTGTTGCCCCCGGCGCGAATGGCCGGGGGAAAGGATTCAGAGGTGCCGGCGGCTTATTCGCCCCAGACGTCTTTCAAGACGTTGACCCAGTTCTCGCCCATGATCTTGCGCACCACGCGCTCGGAATGGCCGCGCTTGAGCAGGGTTTCAGTCAGGTTCGGGAACTCGCCGACGGTGCGGATGCCCAGCGGGTTGATGATCTTGCCGAAGCTGGTCAGGCGGCGGGCGTAGCCCTTGTCATGGGTCAGGTATTCGAAAAAGTCCTGGCCATGGCCCTGGGTGAAGTCGGTGCCGATGCCGATGGCGTCTTCGCCGACGATGTTCATGGTGTATTCGATGGCTTCGGCGTAGTCGTCGATGGTCGAATCGATGCCCTTGGCCAGGAACGGCGCGAACATGGTCACGCCAACAAAACCGCCGTGGTCGGCAATGAACTTGAGTTCTTCATCGGACTTGTTGCGCGGGTGAATCTTCAGGCCGGACGGCAGGCAGTGGGAGTAGCAGACCGGTTTCTTCGATTCGAGAATCACTTCCTCGGACGTCTTGGAGCCGACGTGGGACAGGTCGCACATGACGCCGACGCGGTTCATCTCGGCGACGATCTCGCGACCGAAACCCGACAGGCCGCCGTCACGCTCATAGCAGCCGGTGCCCACCAGGTTCTGGGTGTTGTAGCACATCTGCACGATACCGACGCCCAGCTGCTTGAACACCTCGACGTAGCCGATCTGGTCTTCAAAGGCGTGGGCATTCTGGAAGCCGAAGAGGATGCCGGTCTTGCCCTGCTCCTTGGCCTTGCGGATGTCGGCGGTGGTGCGCACCGGAATCACCAGGTCGCTGTTCTCGCGGATCAGCTTCTGGCTGGCGGCGATGTTGTTGACGGTGGCCTGGAAGCCCTCCCACACCGACACGGTGCAGTTGGCCGCAGTCAGACCGCCCTTGCGCATGTCTTCAAACAGCTCGCGGTTCCACTTGGCGATAATCAGCCCGTCGATAACGATGCTGTCGGCGTGCAATTCGGCTGGGCTCATCAGGCTGTCCCCTATTAGCGATTCATGCGCCGAATCGTGTGCCGGCGCTTTGGGGCCAGCATATGCCTCGGTGCCGGGGCAGCCGGGTGCAAAAACGACAGGGGAATTGCCGAAAGCGTCAATCCGCGACAAAGGGTCGTCGCCGGGCCTTATCAGCTGGCTGTTCAACGTCGTCCGCTTGGGCCAGAATTCGGCGCATTACTGGATGCTTACTGGATTTAGGGCGACCCAATGAAATCGATCTTCCTGGCTTTGGCACTGATAGCGACCGGCGTACAGGCGGCTGAAGAGTCCGACAACAACCCCTGCGATGCAGTCGAAAACGACGTCCAGACCCTGGAATGCTCGGTCTACAGCAGAACCACCGCCGAAGACCTGCTCAAGGACAACTACCAAAGTCTCAACGAGCGCATGCAAATGCTCTACGACAAGAACCCGACGCAACTGGCCGACATCACCGGCAAAATCAAGGTCGCCCAGCAGCAGTGGCTGAAAACCCGCGACGCCGACTGCGCCGTCGAAGCCTTCCCGGCAACCAGCGGCAGCAAAGCCTTCACCATCGCGCAAAATGATTGCGTGGCGCGAATGAGCGATGAACGGTCGGAGTTTTTGGAATCGATCGGGCAGGAGTAACGGATAAGCATGACAACTGAATTGATCCCCCACGAAGTAGTCAGCCGCATCGTTGATGGAGCATTGCCAATTAGAGCCTGGCGCGAACACCTGAACCTTACCCGGGATGAAGTGGCCAAACGCATGGGCATCTCCCAGCCGGCCTTCGCCCAACAAGAGACGGTGGCGAAGCCACGCAAGGCCACTCGCAAAAAAATTGCCGCGGCCTTTGGCATCACCGCCGATCAACTTGAGCTGTAGGCTGCCCACCACCATTTGTGAAAGGGATTGAAATGAAAATCTGCGGCATCGAAATCAAAGGCAGTGAAGCGATCATCGCCGTGGCCTCGCTCGACGATCAGGGGTTGAGCCACGTCGCGCTCAACACCAGGAAAATCGCCCTCGACGATGACGACGAGGCAGCGAACGTCAAGGTCTTTGCCGCTCAGGTCGCGTCGTTTGTGCGGGAGAATTCCATCGACCGGATCGCGATCAAGAAGCGCAGCAAGAAAGGCGAATTTGCCGGTGGGCCGACGACGTTCAAGATCGAGGGGATTTTCCAGTTACTGGAGAGTTGCGAGGTGACGCTGCTGTCGCCGCAGACGATCAATGCGCAGAACAAGAAGTTCGATTTTGCGCTGCCGGCGACGTTGAACAAGTACCAGCATGAAGCGTTCAAGGCAGCGTGTTCGGCATTAATGAAAAAGTAACCCCATCTTCCACACGATGAGGATCAAACGTGGGAGCGGGCTTGCTCGCGAAAGCGGCATGTCAGACGACATCGATGTTGAATAAATGACCGCATTCGCGAGCAAGCCCGCTCCCACAGTGGTTTTGTGTCTGGCGCAAGTCCCTTGTCAAACCAGCTCCCGTCCATCCCCCAACCGACGGCGATCCTCCCGCGGACACCGCTCAAACCGTGCCCGATAACTGCGGGTGAAATACGACGGCGATTCAAACCCGCACGCGATACTCACTTCCAGCACGCTCATGTCGGTCTGGCGCAACAGCTGCCGCGCCTTTTCCAGCCTCAGCCGCAAGTAGAAATTGCTCGGTGTGTCGTTCAGATGCAGGCGAAACAGCCTTTCCAGCTGCCGTCGGGTCACTTTGATCGACTCCGCCAGCTCCAGCGTTGTCAGCGGCGGTTCGCTGTGTTGTTCCATCTCACCGATCACCTGCACCAGCTTCTTGTTGCGGATGCCATAACGGGTGGCGACTTCCATGCGCTGGTGATCTTTGCGCGGACGAATGCGGCCGAGCACGAATTGCTCGCTGACCTGGATCGCCAGTTCCGGGCCGTGGGCCTGGGCGATGAGGTCGAGCATCAAGTCAATGGACGCGGTGCCGCCGGCAGAGGTGATACGGCGGCGATCGATCTCGAACAGTTCCTGGGTGACGCTGAGCTGTGGATAAGATTCCTTGAAAGCGTCGATGGCTTCCCAGTGCAGGGTCAGGCGATGACCGTCGAGCAGGCCGGCTTCGGCAAGAACGAAACTGCCGGTGTCGATGGCGCCGAGAGTCACGCCTTCGTTGTCCAGCCGACGCAGCCAGTGTTCCAGCGCCGGCGTGGCGAATTTCAGCGGCTCGAACCCGGCGACCACCAGCAATGTCGCGCCTTTCTTCAGCGGCTCCAGGGCTGCATCGGCGTTGACCGACATGCCGTTGCTGGCCAATACCGCGCCGCCGTCAGCGCTCAGCACGTGCCAGCGATACAGCTCGCCGCGAAAGCGATTGGCGACCCGCAGCGGCTCGATGGCCGAGATGAAGCCGATGGCCGAGAAACCCGGCATCAACAAAAAGTAGAAATCCTGGGACATGAAGCGCACTCGACTGGCAGGAGGGCGGGTGACGTGACGATGTTGATACGCCAGTTGTCGCTGGCATTCAAGAGGTCAGGTCGCTGCAGTGCAATAGCTGGTCGCCGTAGTGCGTTTGTACCGGGGCCTAGCTGCGTAACTTGTTCATCACCGGCGCACGAAGATGCCGGAACCCACAATAACGCCTGCCGAGGAACCCCCGACATGAAACGACTGATCAGCAGCTGTGTCCTTGCACTCAGCGGTACTGCTTTCTTGAGCGCCAGCGTCATGGCGGCCGAACCCGCGTCTTGCCAGAACGTGCGCATGGGCGTCGTGAACTGGACCGATGTGATCGCCACCAGTGCCATGACCCAGGTCCTGCTCGACGGCCTCGGCTACAACACCAAACAAACCAGCGCCTCCCAGCAAATCATCTTCGCCGGGATCCGCGACCAGCGCCTGGACCTGTTCCTGGGCTACTGGAACCCGCTGATGACCCAGACCATCACGCCGTTCGTCGACGCCAACCAGGTCAAGGTCCTTGAAGCACCCAGCCTGAAAGACGCGCGCGCCACCCTCGCCGTGCCGACGTATCTCGCCGACAAGGGCCTGAAAACCTTCGCCGACATCGCCAGGTTCGAGAAAGAACTGGGCGGCAAGATCTACGGCATCGAGCCCGGCTCGGGCGCCAACACCCAGATCAAGGCGATGATTGCCAAGAACCAGTTTGGCCTCGGCAAGTTCCAGTTGGTCGAGTCCAGCGAGGCCGGCATGCTCGCCGCGGTGGATCGCGCCGTGCGCCGCAAGGAAGCCGTGGTGTTCTTCGGCTGGGCGCCGCACCCGATGAACGTCAACGTGCAGATGACTTACCTCACCGGCAGCGACGACGCCCTGGGCCCGAACGAAGGCATGGCCACCGTCTGGACCGTCACCGCGCCGAAATACGCCGAGCAGTGCCCGAACATCGGCCGCCTGCTGAGCAACCTGACCTACTCCGCCGAAGACGAGAGCCGGATGATGCAGCCGCTGCTGGATCACAAGGACGCGTTCGAATCGGCCAGGCAATGGCTCAAGGATCACCCGCAAGACAAGCAACGCTGGCTCGAAGGCGTGACGACCTTCGATGGCAAACCGGCGGCTGACAATCTGAAACTCACCAGCAAATAACCCGAACCGAACCACCGATTCGCAGCCCGACCGGGCTGCGAACGGCACCACCACGCCTGTAAGGAACCGCCTCATGAACCACGACGTCATCATCACCTGCGCACTCACCGGTGCTGGCGACACGACCGCCAAAAGCCCACACGTGCCGGTCACCCCGAAACAAATCGCCGCTGCCGCCGTGGAAGCCGCCAAGGCCGGCGCCACCGTGGTCCACTGCCACGTGCGCAACCCGGAAACCGGCAAGTTCAGCCGTGACGTGGCGCTGTACCGCGAAGTCATGGAGCGCATCCGCGAAGCCGACGTCGACATCATCGTCAACCTCACCGCCGGCATGGGTGGCGACCTGGAAATCGGTGCGGGCGAGAACCCGATGGAGTTCGGCCCGAACACCGACCTGGTCGGCCCGCTGACCCGCCTGGCCCACGTCGAAGAATTGCTCCCGGAAATCTGCACCCTCGACTGCGGCACCCTGAACTTCGGCGACGGCGACACCATTTACGTGTCCACCCCGGCGCAACTGCGCGCGGGCGCCAAACGCATTCAAGAGCTGGGCGTCAAAGCCGAGCTGGAAATTTTCGACACCGGTCACCTGTGGTTCGCCAAACAGATGATCAAGGAAGGCCTGCTCGACGATCCGCTGTTTCAGCTCTGCCTGGGCATCCCGTGGGGCGCACCGGCCGACACCACCACCATGAAAGCCATGGTCGACAACCTACCGGCGAATGCGGTCTGGGCCGGTTTCGGCATCGGTCGCATGCAGATGCCGATGGCCGCGCAGGCGGTGCTGCTGGGCGGCAACGTGCGGGTCGGGCTGGAAGACAACATCTGGCTGGACAAGGGTGTGCTGGCGACCAATGGCCAACTGGTCGAACGCGCCAGCGAGATCCTCAGCCGCCTGGGCGCCCGCGTCCTGACCCCGGCGGAGGGCCGGGTAAAAATGGGCCTGACCCAGCGCGGCTAACCCCAACACATCACCCTGTAGGAGCGAGCTTGCTCGCGAAAAAGGTACATCCAACGCCAATCAGCGCCTGGAATACCTTCGCGAGCAAGCTCGCTCCTACAAGGGATCACCGAATATCTTAGGAAGTGGCCATGACGTTTATTACCGAAATCAAAACCTTCGCCGCCCTGGGCAGCGGTGTCATCGGCAGCGGCTGGGTGTCGCGTGCCCTCGCCCACGGCCTCGACGTGGTGGCCTGGGACCCGGCGCCCGGTGCCGAAGCCGCCCTGCGCAAACGCGTCGCCAATGCCTGGGGCGCGCTTGAGAAACAAGGCCTGGCGCCCGGCGCCTCCCAGGATCGCCTGCGCTTCGTCGCGACCATCGAAGAGTGCGTACGCGATGCCGATTTCATTCAGGAAAGCGCCCCGGAACGGCTCGATCTGAAACTGGAATTGCACAGCAAAATCAGCGCTGCGGCCAAGCCTGACGCACTGATCGGTTCCAGCACCTCTGGCCTGTTGCCGAGCGAGTTCTACGAGAGTTCGACCCACCCGGAACGCTGCGTGGTCGGCCACCCGTTCAACCCGGTTTACCTGCTGCCGCTAGTCGAAGTGGTCGGTGGCAAGAACACTGCGCCGCAAGCCATTCAAGCGGCGATAAAAGTCTACGAATCCCTGGGCATGCGTCCGCTGCACGTGCGCAAGGAAGTGCCGGGGTTCATTGCCGACCGCTTGCTCGAAGCGCTGTGGCGCGAGGCGCTGCACCTGGTCAACGACGGCGTGGCAACCACCGGTGAAATCGATGACGCAATCCGTTTTGGCGCGGGCCTGCGCTGGTCGTTCATGGGCACCTTCCTGACCTACACCCTGGCCGGTGGCGATGCAGGAATGCGCCACTTCATGGCGCAATTCGGTCCGGCGTTGCAATTACCGTGGACCTATTTGCCGGCGCCGGAGCTGACCGACAAACTGATCGACGACGTGGTTGAGGGCACCAGTGATCAGCTCGGCAAACACAGTATTTCGGCACTGGAACGCTATCGTGATGATTGCCTGCTGGCCGTGCTCGAGGCGGTGAAAACCACCAAAGAGAAGCATGGGATGGCGTTCAGCGAATAAACCAGCAGGACCGGCGCCATCGCCAGCAGGCTGGCTCCCACATTGGAATGCATTCCCTTGTGGGAGCCAGCCTGCTGGCGAAAGCGGCAGTGCAGACCCCATCAATGTTGGAAAAGAAATCATGCCCGCCCTGACCACCTACCAAACCAAAATCATCCCCGACTGGGTCGACTACAACGGCCACCTGCGCGACGCGTTCTACCTGCTGATTTTCAGCTACGCCACCGACGCCCTGATGGATCGCCTCGGCATGGACAGCAACCATCGCGAAGCCAGCGGCCACTCGCTGTTCACCCTGGAACTGCACCTCAATTACCTGCACGAAGTGAAGCTCGACGCCGACGTCGAGGTGCATACGCAGATCATCGGCCACGACAGCAAGCGCCTGCACCTCTATCACAGCCTGCATCTGATCGGTGATGACAAGGAACTGGCGGGCAACGAGCAAATGCTGCTCCACGTCGACCTCGCCGGGCCGCGATCCGCGCCGTTCAGTGAAACGACGCTGGGCAGGCTGCACGCCATCGTTGCTGAACAGACCGACCTGCCTGCCCCCCAATACATTGGCCAAGTGATCGCTTTACCGACAAAAAAATAACAAGGAGATCGCCATGAACACCGCCGCTGCATTTGCCGACTTTCGTACTTATCCGTTGATCAGCGCGCTAAGCAGCGTGCACACCCAGGCGGATCGCGTTCTCGTTACCTGGGCTGATGAGCGTGTCAGCCCGTTCCACCATCAATGGCTGCGGGACAACTGCCCGTGCCCGCAATGCGTCTACACCGTGACCCGCGAGCAAGTGCTGGAAATCGTGGACGTTGCGCCAGACCTGACGACAGCGGATGCCCGTATCGACGCTGACGGTTGCCTGAGCGTCGATTGGCAGGACGGCCATCAGAGCCGCTTCGATCCGGGCTGGCTGCGGGCCCATGCCTATGACGATGCGTCCCGTGCCGAGCGCCGGGCCGGCAAGCCACAATCCCGGTTGTGGAGAAACGACTTACAGTTGCCGGTGTTCGAGTATCAGGCACTGATGAATGACAACGACGCCTTGCTGCAATGGCTGCTGGCCGTGCGTGATATCGGTCTGACCCAAGTCCGTGGCGTGCCCACCGAACCCGGCTCGCTGAAGCTGATCGCCCAGCGGATTTCCTTCATCCGCGAGAGCAATTTCGGCGTGCTGTTCAACGTGCAATCCAAGGCCGACGCCGACAGCAACGCCTACACCGCTTTCAACCTGCCGCTGCACAGCGATTTGCCCACCCGTGAGCTGCAACCGAGGCTGCAATTTCTGCATTGCCTGGTCAACGACGCCGACGGTGGCGAGAGCATTTTCGTCGACGGTTTTGCCATCGCCCAGGCGTTGCGCGAAGAGGATCCCGAGTCGTTTCGGGCGCTGTGTGAAATCCCCGTGGAATTCCGCAACAAGGACCGTCACAGCGACTACCGCTGCCTCGCGCCGATCATCGCGCTGGACGCGTTGGGGCAGGTCTCGGAGATCCGCATGGCGAACTTTCTGCGCGGGCCGTTCGATGCATCGGTGGAGGACATGCCCAGGCTGTATCGTGCCTATCGTCGCTTCATCGCCATGACCCGCGAGGCGCGGTTTCGGCTGATGACGCGGCTCAATCCCGGTGAGCTGTGGTGCTTCGACAACCGCCGTACCCTGCATGCGCGCAATGCGTTCGACCCGACTACCGGCGCCCGACATTTCCAGGGTTGCTACGTTGATCGGGATGAGTTGCTGTCTCGGATCTTGGTGCTACAGCGTTAGACCGTGTCATCGTTCATCGCGAGCAGGCTCGCTCCCACAGTGGTTTTGCGTCGTGCACACATCAACTGTAGGAGCGAGCCTGCTCGCGATGGCACCCGCCCGGACAACACAAAAACCAGGATTTACCGGCAAAAAAAAACCTCGATGCAAGCCGTGACAAGATCGAGGCAGAAGGTACTGTTGAGGAGCCGTCGCGCGAGGGTGACCAAACCTTCGTGAACCAGCTGAACCCAGTGTGCCCACTCCCCCGCTACGCAAGTTAGCCGAAAACGACCTGTTCATAGGTATTGCGGCCATTGCGACAAATCGTCCTTGCCGCCACTCCGCACCCCTACGAGAATCGAGCCACACGACACCGTTCCCTGAAGAAGGATTGCGTCATGATGCACGCCGATTTGATTGACCAGGAAGACCTGTTGGGCCAACTGAAGTCGTTGGGTTTCCAAGTGCCGAACGGCTCCACCGCCGAGCAGGCGTGCGAGTGCGCAGTGCGGGGCTTGAACGATGAACGGGCGATAGTGCTACGGACCATGGTCAAGCAGATGTACACCAGCAGCGCGACCATCCTGCCGGCCGTGCGCCAGGCCATTGACCGGCAATTGCTGCCGGCGTTGGCGGAGTATCAACAAAGCCGTAGCGCCTGACAGGACGCCATCGCGGGCAAGCCCGCTCCCACAGGGAGCCAGGGTGGATCACAATTTTGCAATCCAACCCAAAACCTGTGGGAGCGGGCTTGCCCGCGATAAAAGCGCCTCGGTCTAGAGCCGGACGCTGGCGAAAGTCGACTCGTTCCGCGCCTGACTCAACGCCGACAGCGGCCCGGACAACGGCGACAGCACCAGCGCTTGCGGCAGCGGCATCATTGCCACTTGCTGCGCGGTATTGGAGCCGACGCGTTCGTCGCGCGGCGGGATGCCGAAGTATTCGCGGTAGCACTTGGAGAAGTGTGGTGTGGACACGAACCCGCACACCGACGCCACTTCGATGATCGACATCGGCGTTTGCTTGAGCAGCTGTCGGGCGCGAATCAGGCGCAGCTTCAGGTAGTAACGCGACGGCGAGCAGTGCAGGTATTTCTGGAACAACCGCTCGAGCTGGCGACGGGACACGGCGACGTACACCGCCAGTTCATCGAGGTCGATCGGTTCTTCAAGGTTGGCTTCCATCAGCGCGACAATTTCCTGCAGCTTCGGCTGGTTGGTGCCGAGCATGTGCTTGAGCGGCACGCGCTGGTGATCCTGTTCGTTGCGGATGCGCTCGTAGACGAACATCTCGGAAATCGCGGCCGACAGTTCACGACCGTGATCACGGCTGATCAGGTGCAGCATCATGTCCAGCGGCGCGGTGCCGCCAGAGCTGGTGAAACGGTTACGGTCGAGGGTGAACAGGCGGGTGCTCATGGCGACGCGCGGAAACGCCTCTTGCATCGCCGCCAGGCATTCCCAGTGCACGCTGCAATCGAAGCCGTCCAGCAGGCCGGCGCAGGCCAGGGCCCAGCTGCCGGTGCACACCGCACCGAGACGCTTGGATTGCCGCGCCTGGCTTTGCAGCCACGAGACGTGTTCGCGGGTCACGGTGCGTTGAATGCCGATACCGCCGCAGACAATGATGGTGTCCATGGCCGGTGCTTTGTGCATGGAGGCGTCGGGAGTGATCTGCAAGCCGTCACTGGCCCAGACCTGACCGCCGTCGACGGTGAGCGTGGTCCAGCGATACAGCTCGCGACCGGACAACTGGTTGGCCATGCGCAGCGGTTCCACGGCGGAGGCCAGAGAAATGAGCGTGAAATTGTCCAGCAGCAGAAAGCCGATGGATTGAGGCGCACGGTTCTGGGGTTGAGCCCCGGAGTTGAACGTCGTCATCGCGGTATCTCCTCACACAAAGCGGGTGATGGCCTCAGGCGGAGGCTCTTGTTATTGCCATCGTTCTCGCGTGGGAGACGGGCTTTGTAATGACAGAGCAATTGCCATGCCTAAAATTGAATACGCGTTCAATAACTCCTGAAAACGACGTCGCGGCGCGTCTATATAAGCCGCGCACCGAGTGGGGGTTATAAGTGCCATTACCGGCGAAAACGCTCTGCCCCGTTGGGCTTGAGCAAATCGGTAGCACTTGTGGGAACAGGGCTACGGCGACTTGAGGGAGAGTGTCACCGCAAGCACAGGTGACAGGCGGTAATGGCCAGATTGAATGACTGGCCGGGAGCAGGCGCTTATCTGTAAGCGACGCGCCAAAAGGTGGCGCGTTTTAAATCGGATGTTCACTTAGCGCGCAGTTTTGACTGATCTGGCCCTATCGCCAGCAGGCTGGCTCCCACCTGTTTTGTGATCAATACGAATCTGCTGTGGGAGCCAGCCTGCTGGCGATAAGGGCGTCTCGGTCTCAGCACTCCACCGCGCTAACCGCCAACCCACCCCGCGATGTCTCCTTATATTTGTCATGCATGTCCGCCCCGGTATCGCGCATGGTGCGGATCACCCGATCCAGCGAGATGAAATGCTGGCCGTCGCCGCGCAATGCCATTTGCGCCGCGTTGATCGCTTTCACCGCAGCGATCGCGTTGCGCTCGATGCACGGCACCTGCACCAGCCCGCCCACCGGGTCGCAGGTCAGGCCAAGGTTGTGTTCCAGGCCGATTTCCGCCGCGTTGCACAACTGCTCCGGCGTGGCGCCAAGAATCTCCGCCAGGCCCGCCGCCGCCATGGCACAGGCCGAACCGACTTCACCCTGGCATCCGACTTCGGCGCCGGAGATCGACGCGTTCTTCTTGCACAGGATCCCCACGGCTGCGGCGCTGAGGAAATAGTCGACGACGTTGGCTTCCGTCACCACCTCGCTGAATTTCATGAAGTAATGCAACACCGCCGGAATGATCCCCGCCGCGCCATTGGTCGGTGCCGTGACCATGCGCCCGCCGGCGGCATTCTCTTCGTTGACCGCCAGGGCGAACAGGTTGACCCATTCCATGGCGCTCAAGGTCGAGCCGATCACATTGGGCTTGTTCAGCTCCTGCAGGCTGCGGTGCAATTTTGCCGCGCGCCGGCGCACGTTCAGGCCGCCGGGCAGGATGCCTTCGTGCTTGAGGCCGTGCTCCACGCAATCCTGCATGGCGCGCCAGAGCTTCATCAGCCCGGCGCGGATTTCTTCTTCGCTGCGCCAGACCTTCTCGTTGGCCAGCATCAATTCGGCCACGCGCAGGTTGTGCTGCTTGCACAGGCTGAGCAGCTCGACCGCGCTGGAAAAATCGTAGGGCAACTCGGTGCGATCCAGATCCACCACGCCGCTGGACGCCTGCGCTTGATCCACGACAAAACCGCCGCCGATGGAATAGTAGGTGTCACGATGCAGCTCACCGCCCTCGCCTTCGGCGACCAGGGTCATGGCGTTGGGGTGGAATGGCAGGTTTTCGTCGATCAGGCGCATGTCCCGGGCCCAGATGAACGGCACCGACCAACGGCCGTCGAGCAGCAGCGTGTCGGTTTCGCGCAGGGTCGCAATGTGCACGCCGATCAGCGATGGATCGATCGCGTCCGGCCACTCGCCCATCAGGCCCATGATCACCGCGTTGTCGCTGCCATGGCCGATGCCGGTGGCCGACAATGAACCATAGAGCTGAACTTCGACACGCCGCACCTGTTCCAGAAGACCCTGCTCGCGCAACCCCTGGACGAACAGCGCCGCGGCGCGCATCGGCCCCACGGTGTGCGAACTGGAAGGGCCGATGCCGATTTTGAACAGGTCGAAAACGCTGATAGCCATTACTGCCGAACTCCTGGATGTGCCTGCTCCAGGCGCAAAAGCGCCCGGTGACGGAGCTGCTACGCTCAAGCTGCAATCCGCCGATATGGGCGCATCATCAGGCTTTTACGGTGCCGTTCGACGTCTCGAACCGACGCACTCTTGTCCAACAGCGCCGCACAGGTTTTACGCAGCGTTTTCGCCGTTTTTTTGCGGTCCAGGTGGGCAAAAGGGGCTGAAAAAATCTGTAAACGACGTCACCGACACTGGATGCGACCATCCCTGTACTGGATACGACGCACCCTGTAGGCGTCAGATTTTCACTGGTACATGATCGTAGCGACTCGATTGCAAGGCGCGGTGGCAGAGCTGTCTCCCAAACGCCATCCAACCGCAACCTATAAGTGCGGTGGTCCAGTCGGAACACTGCCAAAAAAAACACCAAGGAGTCCATCCATGAAAGGTTCCCCGTCGTTGTTGTTGGCCGCCATGCTGAGTCTGCCGGTACTGGCTCAAGCCGCAGAACCCGCTCAGTGCAGTACCGTGAACTTCTCCGATGTCGGCTGGACCGACATCACCGCGACAACCGCCACCACCAGCGTCGTGCTCGATGCCCTGGGCTACAAGACCAAAACCACCATGATTTCCGTGCCGGTGACCTACAAGTCCCTGGCCGACGGCAAGAACATGGACGTTTTTCTCGGTAACTGGATGCCGACCATGGAAAACGACATCAAGGCCTACCGCGATGCCGGTACCGTCGATGTCGTGCGCACCAACCTCACCGGTGCCAAGTACACCCTCGCCGTGCCGCAGGCGCTGTACGACAAAGGGCTGCATGATTTCTCCGACATTGCCAAATTCAAGAAAGAACTCGACGGCAAGATTTACGGCATCGAGCCGGGTAACGACGGTAACCGTCTGATCCAGAGTATGATCGACAAGAACGCCTTCGGCTTGAAGGACGCCGGTTTCAAGATGGTCGAATCCAGCGAAGCCGGCATGCTGTCGCAGGTTGACCGCGCGCAGAAACGCGACACCGCCGTGGTCTTCCTCGGCTGGGCGCCGCATCCGATGAACAAGCGCTTCAAGATTCAATACTTGACCGGCGGAGACGACTTCTTCGGTCCGGACTTCGGCGCCGCCACCGTGGCGACCAACACCCGCAAAGGGTACGTCCAGGAATGCAGCAACGTCGGCACCTTGCTGAAAAACCTGGAGTTCACCGTCGACATGGAAAGCTCGCTGATGGGCAACATCCTGGACGACAAGATGAAGCCTGACGCGGCCGCCAAGGCCTGGCTGAAAAAGAATCCACAGGTCCTCGATACCTGGCTCGCTGGCGTGACCACCATTGACGGAAAACCAGGCCTGGAGGCCGTGAAAGCCAAGCTCGCGCAGCCTTGATTTAGAGAGCATCGCTTATGCCGGGCGGCGCAAGCCGTCCGGGCTGTTTATTTCCTTGCATGCGGACGTTCACTACCATGCTGATTGATCAGAAAATACCTTTAGGCCAGTACATCGCGGGCTTCGTTGAATGGTTGACGCAACACGGCGCCAACACCTTCGACGCAATCGCCGTGACACTGGAAACGATGATCCACGGCGTGACTTTTGCGCTGACCTGGTTCAACCCGCTGGCATTGATCGGCCTTATCGCACTCCTGGCCCACTTCATTCAACGAAAGTGGGGACTGACCGTTTTCGTCATCCTTTCCTTTCTGCTGATCCTCAATCTGGGGTACTGGCAGGAAACCATGGAAACCCTCGCCCAGGTGTTGTTCGCCACCCTGGTCTGCGTGGTCATCGGGGTGCCGCTGGGCATTGTTGCCGCGCACAAACCGATGTTCTACACCCTGATGCGTCCGGTGCTCGATCTGATGCAGACCGTACCGACCTTCGTTTACCTCATTCCTACCTTGACCCTCTTCGGGCTGGGTGTGGTCCCGGGTCTGATTTCCACGGTGGTGTTCGCGATTGCCGCGCCGATCCGCCTGACCTACCTGGGCATTCGCGATGTTCCACAGGAACTGATGGACGCCGGCAAGGCCTTCGGCTGCTCGCGCCGTCAACTGCTCTCACGGATTGAATTGCCCCACGCCATGCCAAGCATCGCGGCCGGCATCACCCAGTGCATCATGCTGTCGTTGTCGATGGTGGTGATCGCGGCACTGGTGGGCGCCGACGGCCTGGGCAAACCCGTGGTCAACGCACTGAACACTGCTGATATCGCCCTGGGCTTCGAAGCCGGCCTGGCGATCGTACTGCTGGCGATCATGCTCGACCGTATCTGCAAACAACCCGACGCTAAAATTGGGGGTGACGCATGAGCATTATTCGCTTCGAAGCCGTCGACGTGATCTTTTCCAAAGATCCGCGCGAGGCGCTCAAACTCCTTGACCAAGGCATGACCCGCGATCAGATCCTGAAAAAAACCGGGCAGATCGTCGGCGTTGAAAAGGCCAGCCTGGACATCGAAAAAGGCGAAATCTGCGTGCTGATGGGCCTGTCCGGCTCCGGCAAATCCAGCCTGCTGCGCTGCATCAACGGCCTCAACACCGTCAGCCGCGGCAAGCTGTTCGTCGAGCACGAAGGCAAGCAGATCGATATCGCGTCCTGCACCCCGGCAGAACTGAAAATGATGCGCACCAAGCGCATTGCGATGGTGTTCCAGAAGTTCGCCCTGATGCCTTGGCTGACGGTGCGCGAGAACATCAGCTTCGGCCTGGAAATGCAGGGTCGCCCCGAGAAAGAACGACGCAAGCTGGTGGATGAAAAGCTGGAACTGGTGGGCCTGACCCAGTGGCGCAACAAGAAGCCCGACGAGCTCTCCGGTGGCATGCAGCAGCGTGTTGGCCTGGCCCGCGCGCTGGCGATGGACGCTGACATTCTGCTGATGGACGAACCGTTCTCGGCCCTCGACCCGCTAATTCGCCAAGGTCTGCAGGACGAACTGCTGGAGCTGCAACGCAAGCTGAGCAAAACCATCGTTTTCGTTAGCCACGACCTCGACGAAGCCCTGAAACTCGGCAGCCGCATTGCGATCATGAAAGACGGCCGTATCATTCAGTACAGCAAGCCGGAAGAAATCGTGTTGAACCCGGCCGACGACTACGTGCGAACCTTCGTCGCCCACACCAACCCGTTGAACGTGCTGTGCGGTCGCAGCCTGATGCGCACCCTGGACAACTGCAAACGCATCAACGGTTCGGTGTGCCTCGATCCGGGCGGCGATTCGTGGCTGGACCTGGCCGAAGGCAACACCATCAAGGGCGCCCGCCAGAACGGCGCGAGCCTGGACCTGCAGAACTGGATTCCAGGGCAGGCGGTGGAAGGCCTGGGTCGCCGGCCAACGCTGGTGGACTCGAACATCGGCATGCGCGACGCGCTGCAGATCCGTTATCAGACCGGCAACAAGCTGGTGCTGCACGACAATAACAAAGTGGTCGGGATTCTCGGCGACAGCGAGTTGTATCACGCGCTGCTCGGCAAGAACCTGGGTTAAAGCAACAGACACAAAAACGCCGCGAGAAGATCGCGGCGTTTTTGTTTATGGGGACATCGGATGATGCAGTATCAAGGCTGATGCCCCCATCGCCAGCAGGCTGGCTCCCACATGTGAATGCATGCCCTGTGGGAGCCAGCCTGCTGGCGATGAAGCTGACGCGGTGCTTCTGGCTGAAACACCGCATCACCTCAACCCTCAGCTATAGACGCGGCCAAGGAGCTGCCGATGGCTTTCAAACTGATCGAGCACGTCACGGGTGATCTGATCCTGGGTGAAACCCATCAAGTCGTAGTCCTGGCTGCCGTTGTGCAGGTACACCTCGGCGCGGTAGTAACGGGCGCGAGGCTCGTCGGCACTTTCCGCCGACACCGTGTCGCTCGCCGCCGCCAGATAGCCATCCAGGCTCACCTCGTACACAAACGGATTGCCTTCTTCCATCTCGATCCGCAGACCCATGCACCGCTTGGCCTTGCCCAGCAGCGTTTGCACATCCAGGCCTTTGCCACGCAATTGCACCACCGCCTCTTCCAGCGCCGGGCTGACTTGCTTGTCCATGAACCGCTGAACGATCGACTGGTTCGGTTGCAGGTCCAGTTGCGTCAAACGCTCGCTGAAACCGCGACGGCCGCGCGCCGCCAGTTCCGCCTGCTCCTGTTCGATCTGCATGTCCTGGCGCATGGCCTTGTGCAAGCCGAACATGAAGCACACCAGCACCAGCGAGAACGGCAAACCGGCCAGCACCACCATGGTTTGCATGGCTTCGAAGTTGCCGGCGAACAGCAGGCCGATGGTCACCAGCGTGATCACCACGGACCAGAAGATCCGCAGCCAGTGCGGGGCATCTTCGTCGACGTTGCCGCCCTTGCACGACAGGTTGGCCATCATCACCGCGCCGGAATCCGCCGGGGTCAGGAACAGCACGAAACCGACGAAAATCGACACGCCGATCACCACTTTCGATGCCGGGTAGTGCTCCAGCAACTGATAGATCGCCATGGACGGTTGTTCCAGCGCGGTCTTCCCGAGTTCCACCGCGCCGTGGTTCATCACCAGGTCCAGCGCCGAGTTACCGAAGATCGACAGCCACGCCAGGGTGAAGCCCAGCGGGATCAGCAGCACGCCGGCCACCAGTTCACGCACGGTACGGCCACGGGAAATCCGCGCGATGAACATGCCCACGAATGGCGCCCAGGAAATCCACCAGGCCCAGTAGAACAGGGTCCACAGGCCCAACCAGCGGTCGGACTTGTCACTGTCGCCTTCGTAGACGTACAGGTCGAATGTCTTCAGCACCACACCGTTCAGGTAATCGCCGACGTTTTGCACGAAGCCATTGAGCAGGTGCAGGGTCGGGCCGAACAGCAGCACGAAAATCAACAGGCCGCTGAACAGCACGATGTTCAGGTTGGACAGGCGACGAATGCCGTTTTCCACCCCGGACACCGCCGCGATGGTCGCCACGGTGCTCATCACGATGATCACGATCAGCAGGTTGGTGTTGCTGTGTTCCATGCCGAACAGGTTTTCCAGCCCGGACGACACTTGCAGCGAACCGATCCCCAGGTTCGTCACCAGCCCCAGCAAGGTCACGAACATGCCGAAGCCGTCCACCGCATGACCGGCCGCGCCTTTGACCCAGCGCTCGCCCACCAGCGGATACAGCGCCGAACGCAACGCCAGCGGCTGGTTATGACGGTAGGCAAAGTACGCCACGGCCAGGCCGACCAGCGCGTAGATCGCCCAGCCATGCAGGCCCCAATGCAGGAACGTCAGCTGCACCGCCTGGCGCGCGGCCATGTTGCTGGCCGATACGCCTTCCGGCGGATTGAAGTAATGGTCGAGCGGCTCGGACGCACCGAAGTACAGCAGCGAAATGCCGATCCCCGACGAGAACAGCATCCCCGCCCAGGCGCCGTAGCTGAAGTCCGGGGTGTCGTCCTTGCTGCCCAGCTTGAGTTTGCCGTAGGAGGAAAACGCCAGGCCGACCACGAACACCAGGTAAGCGGCGATCACCACCATGTAGTACCAGCCGAAGCTGCGGGACAACCAGGCCTGGGCCATACCGAGCATTCTGCCGGCCTCTTGCGGGGCAATGATCAGAATGGCGGTCAACAGCAGAATCAGCGCGGTAGAGGTGTAGAACACCCAACCGTTGACCGTCACCTTCTCGGGCGGGGTCTTTATAAGAGAGGCAGAACTCATGGCACAGATGCTCCGGCAGTGCGAGAGAAGAACACAAGGCAACGCGGCACCCGACCAATCGGTTAGTTGGCAGCCGACCGGCGGGTGATATAAAGACACCCGGAAAAAAGCCCGAAGCCTGCAGACGCTGTCGCGTATAGGTTTCGAGCGTTTTCGGATGTCGGTTTATCGCCATTTACACGTAGGAAAAATCTGTAAGTAGCGACGATTTGTCGCAGATCTTATTCTTTGTTGATTGAACGTTCAATCAAAACAAAATAGACTGGCCCTCGATCCGGTAGACGTTCTGCGTCTGCCGGAAGGCCTAAGGAGATGTGCAAGATGCCCAAGGTCGGTATGCAACCCATCCGTCGCCAGCAGTTGATCGAAGCCACGCTGCAGGCCGTCGACCAGGTCGGGATGGGGGACGCCAGCATTGCGCTGATCGCCCGTTTGGCCGGTGTCTCGAATGGCATCATCAGTCACTATTTTCAGGACAAGAATGGCCTGATCGCTGCCACGGCGCAGTACCTGATGAGTGTCCTCAGCGAGAACGTCACCGCGCGCCGTCAGGCGCTGACAGATGACAGCCCGCGGGCGCATCTGCAGGTGATCATCGAAGGCAACTTCGACGCCAGCCAGGTCAATGGCCCGGCAATGAAAACCTGGCTGGCCTTCTGGGCCACCAGCATGCACCACCCGTCTTTGCACAGGTTGCAGCGGATCAACGACCACCGTCTGTATTCCAACCTGTGCTGCCAGTTCCGCCGCGTGTTGCCGCTCGATGAAGCGCGCAGTGCAGCCCGGGGCCTGGCAGCCCTCATTGACGGTTTGTGGTTGCGCGGCGCGCTGTCGGGAGATGCTTTCGACACCGAGCAGGCGCACCGGATCGCTTACGAATACATGGATTTCCAACTGGCCAAGCAGGTGAGTTAGAGCACACACAGAACGCTCAACCACCGGACCGCGCCAATCACTGATGCACTTGCGAGGACTTTATGGCCCGTTTCGAATTGCAAAAACTCTACATCGATGGCGCTTACTCCGACGCTGGCAGCGATGCCACCTTCGAAGCCATCAACCCGGCTAACGGTGAAGTCCTCGCAAACGTCCAACGCGCCACCAAAGAGGACGTCGAACGTGCCGTGGTCAGCGCCGAAAAGGGCCAGAAAATCTGGGCCGCGATGACCGCCATGGAGCGTTCGCGCATCCTGCGTCGCGCCGTCGACATCCTGCGCGAGCGCAACGATGAACTGGCCGCCCTGGAAACCCTGGACACTGGCAAGTCGTACTCCGAAACCCGCTACGTCGACATCGTCACCGGCGCCGACGTGCTGGAATACTACGCCGGCCTGGTCCCGGCCATCGAAGGCGAGCAGATCCCGCTGCGCACCACTTCGTTCGTCTACACCCGTCGCGAGCCGCTGGGCGTCGTGGCCGGTATCGGCGCATGGAACTACCCGATCCAGATCGCCCTGTGGAAATCCGCACCGGCCCTGGCCGCCGGCAACGCGATGATCTTCAAGCCAAGCGAAGTCACCTCCCTGACGACCCTGAAACTGGCCGAGATCTACACCGAAGCCGGCGTTCCGGCGGGCGTGTTCAACGTCCTGACCGGCAGCGGCCGTGAAGTCGGCACCTGGCTGACCGAGCACCCGCGCATCGAAAAAGTCTCCTTCACCGGCGGCACCGACACCGGCAAGAAGGTCATGGCCAGCGCCTCCAGCTCTTCGCTCAAAGACGTGACCATGGAACTGGGCGGCAAGTCCCCGCTGATCATTTTCGACGACGCCGACCTCGACCGCGCCGCCGACACCGCGATGATGGCCAACTTCTACAGCTCCGGCCAGGTATGCACCAACGGCACTCGCGTGTTCATCCCGACGCACCTGAAAGCCGCGTTCGAAGCCAAGATCGCCGAGCGCGTTGCGCGCATCCGCATCGGCAACCCGGAAGACGAAAACACCAACTTCGGCCCTCTGGTCAGCTTCGCCCACATGGAAAGCGTGCTGGGTTACATCGCCAAAGGTAAGGAAGAAGGCGCTCGCGTGCTGTGTGGCGGCAGCCGTCTGACCGAAGGCGACTTCGCCAAAGGCGCGTACGTGGCACCAACCGTGTTCACCGACTGCACCGACGACATGACCATCGTGCGCGAAGAAATCTTCGGCCCGGTCATGGCCATCCTGACCTACGACACCGAAGAAGAAGTGATCCGTCGTGCCAACGACACCGACTTCGGCCTGGCCGCTGGCATCGTCACCAAGGACCTGAACCGCGCTCACCGCGTGATTCATCAACTGGAAGCCGGTATCTGCTGGATCAACGCCTGGGGCGAGTCCGACGCGAAGATGCCGGTCGGCGGCTACAAGCAATCCGGTGTGGGCCGTGAGAACGGCATCAGCTCGCTGAACAACTTCACTCGCATCAAATCGGTACAGGTCGAGTTGGGCGATTACGCCTCGGTGTTCTAAGCCCCGAGTCTTGTATTGCCTGCGCGGGCCTCTTCGCGGGCAAGCCCGCTCCCACAGGAGTACGCGTTCCGATGTGGGAGCGAGCCTGCTCGCGAATCGAGTGCGCAGCACTCGCCTGACCTGACCACTTTCAAAGAGGGTGCATTCAATGTCCCAAGAATTCGATTACATCATCATCGGTGCCGGCTCGGCCGGTAACACCCTGGCGACCCGTCTGACTGAAGACGAGGGCGTCACCGTCCTGCTGCTCGAAGCCGGCGGTCCGGATTACCGTTTCGACTTCCGCACGCAAATGCCGGCTGCCCTGGCGTTCCCGCTGCAAGGCCGTCGCTACAACTGGGCCTACGAAACCGATCCGGAACCGCACATGGACGGTCGCCGGATGGAATGCGGTCGCGGCAAGGGCCTCGGCGGCTCTTCGCTGATCAACGGCATGTGCTACATCCGCGGCAACGCCATGGACTACGACAACTGGGCGAAACTGCCAGGTCTGGAAGACTGGGATTACCTGAACTGCCTGCCGTATTTCCGCAAGGCCGAAACCCGCGACATCGGCCCGAACGACTACCACGGCGGCGACGGTCCGGTCAGCGTGACCACGCCGAAAGCCGGCAACAACCCGCTGTTCCACGCCATGGTTGAAGCCGGCGTGCAGGCCGGTTACCCGCGCACCGAAGACCTCAACGGTTACCAGCAGGAAGGCTTCGGCCCGATGGACCGCACCGTGACGCCGAACGGCCGCCGCGCCAGCACCGCGCGCGGTTACCTGGACGTCGCCAAGAAGCGCTCGACCCTGACGATCGTCACCCACGCCCTGACCGACAAGATCCTCTTCGAAGGCAAGCGTGCGGTCGGCGTGCGTTACCTGGTCGGTGCCGCTGAAGAGCGCGTTGAAGCCCGCGCCCGCAAAGAAGTGCTGCTGTGCTCCGGCGCCATCGCGTCTCCGCAGATTCTGCAACGCTCCGGCGTCGGCCCGGCCGAACTGCTGAACAAGCTCGACATCCCGGTGGTCCACGACCTGCCCGGCGTCGGTGAAAACCTGCAGGATCACCTTGAGCTGTACCTGCAATACGCCTGCACCCAACCGGTCTCGCTGTACCCGTCGCTGCTCTGGTACAACCAACCGGCCATCGGTGCCGAATGGCTGTTCAACGGCACCGGCATCGGCGCCAGCAACCAGTTCGAAGCCGGCGGTTTCATCCGCACCCGTCCGGAATTCGATTGGCCGAACATCCAGTACCACTTCCTGCCGGTGGCGATTAACTACAACGGCAGCAACGGCGTGAAAGAGCACGGCTTCCAGGCGCACATGGGCTCCATGCGTTCGCCGAGCCGCGGTCGCATTCAGGCCAAGTCCAAGGACCCACGCCAGCACCCGAGCATCCTGTTCAACTACATGGCGACCGAACAGGACTGGCAGGAATTCCGCGACGGCATCCGCCTGACCCGTGAAATCATGCAGCAGCCGGCACTGGATGCGTTCCGTGGCCGCGAGATCAGCCCGGGCATCGACGTGCAAACCGATGAGCAGCTGGACAAGTTCATCCGCGAACACGCCGAAACCGCGTTCCACCCGTCGTGCTCGTGCAAGATGGGCACCGACGACATGGCGGTAGTCGATGGCGAAGGCCGCGTGCACGGCATGCAAGGCCTGCGCGTGGTCGATGCGTCGATCATGCCGATCATCACCACCGGCAACCTGAATGCGCCAACGATCATGATCGCCGAGAAAATTGCCGACAAGATCCGCGGTCGTCAGCCGCTGCCGCGCAGCCAGGCCGCTTACTTCGTGGCCGGCGATGCGCCGGTGCGGGGCAAGCCGTTGCGGGATGTGAGCCTGACTGCCCAGTAAGGCCCTTTCACCGCGGCGCTGCCTTCGCGAGCAAGCCCGCTCCCACAGGGGATCTTCAGTGAGCACACTATTTGTGCACACCGGAAATCGGATGTGGGAGCGGGCTTGCTCGCGAAAGGGCCCAGCCATCCAATACATCTCTTCCGACTTACCCGATAAAGCTTCCCCACCGCTCCGTCCTTGATCACACCCCCCTCGCAGGCCTAATCTAGCGCCACGCAAACGTTTCACCCCCCCTTCGCAACACCGCTACACCGCCACTCCCCACCAAGGAGGTTCACGAATGTTCGATTTCCACCCCCAGCTCAAGCAGCGCTTCGCTGCCTTGCGCACGGGCGCTGAATTCTTTTCGCTGCGTTATGTGCGCGAGTCCGGCCAGTACCTGTCGGTGCGCAAGAATGTCGCCGAACCTCCGAGCCTGAGGCGTGACGAAGGCGCGATGCTTACGGTTCGCGTCAACGGCGTCGAAGCCTATGCCGCGACCAATGACCTGTCGCCACAAGGCCTGCAATCGGCGCTCGAGCGGGCCGAACAACACGCCCGCCAACTCAAGCCCCACGCCCTGCTCGACCTGCGCGAACAAGCGGTTTCCAGCGACCGCGCCGATTATTTTTCACCGAACCTCGACCAGCCCTTCCCGTCCCTCAGCGATTGCTACCAACTGCTCGGCGCCGAATCCGCCGCCGTGCCCAAGGACGAGCGCCTGGTGAACTGGCAGGTGAGCATCGGCATTACCCACGTCGAGCAGATCTACCTCAACAGCGCCGGCGCCGAGCTGCGCCAGGCACAACGGTTCGTCTACCCGGGCCTCGATGTCACCGCCTACGACGGCAACGACAGCCAGACCCGCAGCCTCGGCCGCGAGAACTTCGGCCAGCAGGGTGGCGCGGACGTCATCAGCCGCTGCGGCCTGGTCGGTGCCGGGCCAAACGTCGCCGATCAGGCGCTGCAATTGCTACTGGCGCCGAACACCCCGCAAGGTCGCCGCGACCTGTTGCTGATGCCCGACCAGATGATGCTGCAGATCCACGAATCCATCGGCCACCCGCTGGAGCTGGACCGCATCCTCGGCGACGAGCGCAATTACGCCGGCACCAGTTTCGTCAAGGCAGAGGACTTCGGCCATCTTCAATACGGCTCGAAACTGCTCAACGTCACCTTCGACCCGGACATTCCCGAACAGCTCGCCAGTTACGGCCATGACGACGACGGCACGGCAGCGAGCAAGCAATTCCTGATCAAGGAAGGTTTGCTCCTGCGGCCATTAGGCGGCGCGTTATCGCAATTTCGTGCCGGCATGGACGGCGTCGCCAACAGCCGCGCCTGCGGCTGGAACCGGCCGCCCATCGACCGCATGGCCAACCTCAACATCGAACCCGGCGATCAGCCGCTGGAGCAACTGATCGGCAACATCGAACACGGCATTTTGATGAGCACCAACCGTTCGTGGTCGATCGACGATGCGCGCAACAAGTTCCAGTTCGGCTGCGAATGGGCGCAGTTGATCGAAAACGGCGAACTCAAGGGCGTGGTGAAGAACCCAAACTACCGGGCGATTTCCGCGCAGTTCTGGAAAAGCCTCAGCGCCGTCGGCGACGCCAGCACCTTCAAGGTGTTGGGCACGCCGAACTGTGGCAAGGGTGAACCGAACCAGGTCATCCGCGTCGGTCATGCGTCGCCGGCGTGCGTGTTCAGCAATGTCGATGTTTTCGGGGGTGACGCCTGATGAGTACACCAAACAATCAGGCCGAGTCATTCAAAGCCTTGGTCAACTGGCTGCGCGAAGCGATTCGCGAGCCGGAGCAATTCACCCTCAGCTACGCCGCCGAATCATCGGCGTTCGTGCGTTTCAACCATGGGAAAGTGCGCCAGGCCGGCCAGGTCCAGCAAGCGAGCGTCGGCTTCAAACTGATCAACGATGGCCGCCATGCCGACCTCGACATCACGCTGTCGGGCGACGCCGATGTCGACGTGCAACGTTTGGCCGAGGGCCTGCAACAGTTGCGCGAGACCTTGCCGCTGTTGCCGCAGGATCCTTACCTGCTGCTCAATCACAACGGCTGGCAGAGCAAGAACGTGCAGACACATCCGCTGCCAGACACTGAGCAGGTCGTCGCTGAAATCACCCGGGCCGCCGAAGGGCTGGACCTGGTGGGCTTCTATGCGGCCGGGCCGATCAGCCGCGGTTTCGCCAGTTCCTCCGGCGCATTCGGTTGGCATCAGGCCAACAGTTTCAATTTCGACTTCAGCCTGTTTCACGACAACGGTCAGGCGGTGAAAGCCAGTTACGCCGGGCACAATTGGAGCAGCGAAGGTTTTGCCCGGCGCTTTGCGTTGGCGCGGGAGCAACTGGCGTTTCTGGGGCGACCGTTACGCACTTTGGCTCCGGGTGATTACCGCGCTTATCTGGCACCGGCAGCGCTGGAAGAAATCATCGGGCTGCTGTCCTGGGGCGGGTTCTCCGCGCAGTCGGTGGCCAGCAAGAGCAGTCCCCTGCAAAAGCTCTATGCAGGCGATCATGCGTTCAGTCCGCTGGTTTCACTTGAGGAGAAAGTCAGCGGTTCGCTGAGCCCGGCGTTTTCCGGCGAAGGCTATCCGCGCAGCGATCTCGCGTTGATCGTCGAGGGCAAGGCCGGCGAGCAGATGGTCAGCTCGCGCAGCGCTGCCGAATACGGCCTGACCGCCAACGGCGCCGGCGGCGGTGAGATGCCCGATGCATTGAACATGGCCGCCGGAACGTTGCCTGATGCAGAGATACTCAAGCAACTGGGCACGGGGCTGTATATCAGCAACCTCTGGTACCTGAACTTCTCGGACCAACCGGCGGCACGCCTGACCGGCATGACGCGGTTTGCCACGTTCTGGGTCGAGAACGGCGAAATCCAGGCGCCGGTGGGCACCATGCGCTTTGACGACAGCGCCTACAGCCTGCTCGGTTCTCAACTGGAGGCGTTGACCGAAGAGCGCGAGCTGCTGCTGTCGGCGAGCACCTACAGTCAGCGGGCCACGGCGTCGGCGCTGTTGCCGGGGGCGCTGGTGAGCCGGTTGACCCTGACGCTGTAAACAGAACATCCCGGCGAACCGCAGACACTGTGGGAGTGGGCTTGCTCGCGAAAGCGGTGGTTCAGTCAACATTGATATTGAATGTGATGGCCTCTTCGCGAGCAAGCCCGCTCCCACAGGGATTGTGATCCGCCACGACATCGCATTAACACGTCTTCCACAAGAGGTCCCATGCCCAACCGCCAACCTCTCGACCCCATCACCGCCCGCTGGTTGCCGTGGGTCGTGGCCATCGCTTTCTTCATGCAGTCCCTCGACGGGACGATCCTCAACACCGCCCTGCCGGCCATGGCCCGCGACCTGGCGGAAGACCCGCTGCGCATGCAGGGCGTGATCATCGCCTACATGCTCACCGTCGCCTTGCTGATCCCTGCCTCAGGCTGGATCGCCGACCGTTTCGGCACCAAGAAAATCTTCTTTGGCGCGATCCTGCTGTTCAGCATCGGCTCATTGCTCTGCGCATTGTCGAGCAGCCTGAGCCTGCTGATTGGCGCCCGGGTGATTCAGGGCCTCGGCGGTGCACTGATGCTGCCGGTCGGGCGGCTCGTGGTGCTGCGCGCCTACCCGCGTTCGGAGCTGGTGCGGATCATGGGCTTCATCACCATCCCCGGACTGCTCGGGCCGTTGATCGGCCCGACGATGGGCGGCTGGATGGTGGAATACCTGACCTGGCACTGGATCTTCCTGATCAACTTGCCGGTCGGCGCCATCGGCTGCTACGCCGTGTGGAAATTCATCCCCGACCTGCGCGGCACGGAGCGCACGCGCTTCGACAGCCTCGGCTTTTTGCTGTTTGGCGCGGCGATGGTGCTGATCACCATTGCCATGGAAGGCCTTGGCGAATTGCACCTGCCGCATCTGCGCGTGATGTTGCTGCTGTTCGGCGGCATGGCGTGTCTCGCCGCGTACTGGCTGCGCGCCGGGCACATCGATAACCCGCTGTTTGCGCCATCGTTGTTCAGGACCCGGACCTTTGCCGTGGGCATCCTCGGCAACCTGTTCGCCCGCCTGGGCAGCGGCGCCCTGCCATTCCTCGTGCCTCTATTGCTGCAAGTGGCGCTGGGCTATTCGCCGTCCCAGGCCGGGATGAGCATGTTGCCGCTGGCCGCGGCGGCGATGTTCGCCAAGTGGTACGCCCGGCCGCTGATCGAACGTCTGGGTTATCGCATCGTGCTCACCGGCAACACACTGGCGCTGGGCGTCATGCTCGCGAGCATGGGACTGGTCAGCGAACAGACCCCGTACTGGCTGCTGCTGTGTCTGCTGGCCATTCTCGGCGCGATCAACTCGTTGCAGTTCACCGCGATGAACACCGTGACCCTGATCGACCTCGACGACGCCAGCGCCAGCAGCGGCAACAGTTTGCTGTCGGTGGTCGCGCAACTGTCCCTGAGCCTCGGCGTGGCCTGCGCCGGTGCGCTGCTCGGCGGATTCACGGCAGAAGTCGGCAATGACGGGGTCGAGACGGTGTTGGGCGCGTTCCAGTTGACCTTCGTGACCGTGGGCATCATGGCGATGCTGGCGGCCACCATCTTCTCGCAGCTGTCCAGGGAAGACGGACGGCGCGTCAAGCGTCCAGAGGAGCACATAGAGCCCTAGGTTCCAGACGATAGGTGCCTGCGCCCGGCGACTTCTCGTCCGGAAACTACGGGCGAATGGCCACGGGACTGATACACTGCGCGACATTTTGTTTTGCAGGCCAGTCCCGTGACCACCATCGCCACCGCTTTTAATACTTTGCCGCTGTCCGCCGCCATGCTGGCTAACCTCGAGTCCCTCGGTTATACCCAGATGACGCCGATCCAGGCGCAAAGCTTGCCGGTGATCCTCAAGGGGATGGACCTGATCGCCCAGGCCAAGACCGGCAGCGGCAAAACCGCGGCCTTCGGCATCGGCCTGCTGAACCCGATCAATCCGCGCTTCTTCGGTTGCCAGGCGCTGGTCATCTGCCCGACCCGCGAGCTGGCCGACCAGGTTGCCAAGGAAGTCCGGCGCCTGGCCCGTGCCGAAGACAACATCAAGGTCCTGACCTTGTGCGGCGGCGTCGCGTTTGGCCCGCAGATCGGTTCGCTGGAGCACGGCGCGCACATCATCGTCGGCACCCCGGGCCGCATCCAGCAGCACCTGCGCAAGGGTTCGCTGGTCCTGCACGGCCTGAACACGCTGATCCTCGACGAAGCCGACCGCATGCTCGACATGGGCTTCTATGATTCCATCGAAGAAATCATTGCCCAGTGCCCGGAGCGCCGCCAGACCCTGCTGTTCTCCGCCACCTACCCGGTGGGCATCAAGCAGCTGGCTTCGAAATTCATGCGTAACCCGCAGCAGGTCAAGGCTGAAGCGTTCCACGACGACACGCAGATCGAGCAGCGTTTCTACGAAATCTCTCCGGAAGAGCGGATGGACGCGGTGGTCAAAGTCCTCGCGCATCACCGTCCGGCATCCTGTGTCGCGTTCTGCTTCACCAAGCAGCAGGTGCAGGAAACCGTTGATCACCTGACCGCCAAAGGCATCTCCGCCGTCGGCCTGCACGGCGATCTGGAACAGCGTGACCGCGATCAGGTCCTGGCGATGTTCGCCAACCGCAGCACCTCGGTGCTGGTGGCCACCGACGTCGCTGCCCGCGGCCTGGACATCGATGCGCTGGACATGGTGATCAACGTCGAGCTGGCCCGTGATTCGGAAATCCACATTCACCGCGTGGGCCGTACCGGCCGCGCCGGTGAGAAAGGCATCGCCATCAGCCTGGTCGCTCCTTCCGAAGCGCACCGCGCCCAGGCCATCGAGCAATTGCAGAAGTCGCCGTTGAGCTGGGATCAGCTGGACAACCTCAAATCCCAGGGCGGCGCACCGCTGCTGCCGGCGATGAGCACGCTGGTGATCGGCGCGGGGCGCAAGGACAAAGTGCGTCCGGGCGACATTCTTGGCGCATTGACCGGCGACGCCGGCATTCCGGGCGCCCAGGTTGGCAAGATCGCGATTTTCGATTTCCAGGCGTACGTCGCCGTGGAACGCGGCATCGCCAAGCAAGCGTTGCAGCGCCTGAACGATGGCAAGATCAAAGGCCGTTCGTTGCGCGTGCGCATCCTGTAAGCGCTCGTCTGGCAGACAGAAATCAAATGTGGGAGCGGGCTTGCTCGCGAAAGCGCTTGATCAGTCGACATTGATGTTGAATGAGATGGCCTCTTCGCGAGCAAGCCCGCTCCCACAGTCAATTTTGTGGTGACACATCAAGAGGACACCGTTTTGCGCTCTACCGAAGTCGTGATCATTGGCGCTGGCGCCGCAGGGTTGATGTGTGCGCTGACCGCCGCCGGGCGCGGGCGCAAGGTGATGTTGCTCGACCATGCGAACAAGGCCGGCAAGAAAATCCTGATGTCGGGCGGTGGCCGCTGCAATTTCACCAACATGTACACCGAACCGGGCAATTTCCTCTCGCACAACGAGCATTTCTGCAAATCCGCCCTGGCGCGTTACACCCAGTGGGATTTCATTGGCCTGGTTGCCAAACACGGCGTGCCGTACCACGAAAAGAAACTCGGCCAGCTGTTTTGCGATAACAAGTCCAGCGACATCCTCGAGATGCTGCTCAACGAGTGCGATCAGGTTGGGGTAAGCGTGCACCTCGACACCTCGATCCAGACCATCGAGAAAGTGGAAAGCGGTTACCTGCTGGACACCACCCTCGGTCAGTTGACCTGCGAATCGCTGGTGATCGCCACCGGCGGCCTGTCCATCCCGACCTTGGGCGCGACCGGCTTCGGTTATCAAGTGGCCAGACAGTTCGGCCATGACTTGCTGCCCACTCGCGCCGGCCTGGTGCCGTTCACCATCACCGATCAACTCAAGGCGCTGTGCACCGAGCTGTCCGGCACTTCGGTGGATTGCCTGGTGAGCTGCAACGAGCAGAGCTTCCGCGAGAACATCCTGTTCACCCACCGCGGTCTCAGTGGCCCGGCGATCCTGCAGATTTCATCGTTCTGGGAATCCGGCGATACGGTCGAGATCAACCTGATGCCGGATCACGACGTGCCAGCCTGGCTGCAACAGCAGCAAGCCGAACGCCCGAACAGCGAGCTGAAAACCCTGCTCGGCGAGATATTCACCAAGAAAATGGCCAACCTGCTGGCGGACAGCTGGTTTGTTTCCAAACCGATGAAGCAGTACACCCACGGGGAAATTGCCGACATCGCCGAAAAACTGGCGAGCTGGACAGTCGTACCGGCCGGGACTGAGGGCTACCGCACGGCGGAAGTGACCCTGGGCGGCGTCGATACCCGCGAGGTTTCGTCGAAGACCATGGAATCGCTGAAAAGCCCCGGTTTGTATTTCATCGGTGAGGTACTCGATGTGACGGGGCACCTGGGCGGTTTCAACTTCCAGTGGGCCTGGGCCTCGGGTTACGCCGCTGCGCAGTTCGTCTGACTACACGCAAAACCCAATGTGGGAGCGGGCTTGCTCGCGAAAGCAGTTTGACAGGCAACACCGGCGTTGAATGTTACGGCCCCTTCGCGAGCGAGCCCGCTCCCACATTGGACTTGTGTTGATCTTTAAGGGAACAGATTTTGCTGTCAGATGTGATCGGCGCCATTGCGTCGACGTCATTACTGGCTCAATTTAGCGTCATTGCCTCGGAAGGCCCTCGCACTTCATGCCATCGACACCTTTTCGTCAGTCTCTGCGTCGCCTTTGGGCACTGGATAAATTCAGCTACAGCGTGCGGGTGTTCATCGCCCTGACCGGCAGCATGGCGCTGTGTTGGCACCAGGATGAAATGGGGCTGCTGATTCCGCTGTTCCTCGGGATCATCGCCAGTGCCCTGGCGGAGACCGACGACAGCTGGCAGGGCCGCCTCAATTCGCTGGCGGTGACACTGGTGTGTTTTGCCGTCGCCGCGCTTTCGGTCGAACTGCTCTTCCCCTACCCGATCCTTTTTATCATCGCCTTCGCCCTGGCCGCTTTCTGCCTGACCATGCTCGGCGCCCTCGGCGAGCGTTATGGCGCGATTGCCTCGGCGACGTTGATTCTGTCGGTCTACACCATGATCGGCGTGGACCAGCGCGGTGGCGCGGTCACCGATTTCTGGCACGAGCCGCTGCTGCTGGTGGCGGGTGCAGCGTGGTATGGCGTGCTGTCGGTGTTGTGGCAGGCGATGTTTTCCAACCAGCCGGTGCAGCAGAGCCTGGCGCGGTTGTTCCGTGAACTGGGTTTTTACCTGAAGCTGAAATCGTCGCTGTTCGAGCCGATCCGGCAAATGGACGTCGAAGCCCGGCGACTGGAACTGGCTCAGCAAAACGGCCGGGTGGTCGCGGCGCTGAACGCTGCCAAGGAAATTATCCTGCACCGGGTCGGCAACGGTCGACCCGGCTCGAAAGTCAGCCGTTACCTGAAACTCTACTTCCTCGCCCAGGACATCCACGAGCGCGCCAGCTCTTCGCACTATCCGTATAACGCGCTGGCCGAGGCATTTTTTCACAGCGACGTGCTGTTCCGCTGCCAGCGCCTGCTGCGCCAGCAAGGCAAGGCCTGCCGGGCGCTGGCGGAATCGATCCAGATGCGCCAGCCGTTCATCTACGACGCCGGTTTCGCCGAAGCCCTCAGCGACTTGCACGCCTCCCTCGAACACTTGCGCATCCAGAGCAATCCGGCCTGGCGTGGACTGCTGCGCTCCTTGCGCGCACTGGCCGCCAACCTCGGCACCCTCGACCGTTTGCTCAGCGACGCAAGCAACCCCGACGCGCTCGCCGACGCCACCGACAGCAGCCTGCTCGACCGCTCACCCCGCAACCTCAAGGACGTGTGGATTCGCTTGCGCACGCAGCTGACGCCGACGTCGCTGCTGTTCCGCCACGCTCTGCGTTTGCCCCTCGCCTTGAGCATCGGCTACGGCATGGTGCATTTGATTCACCCGTCCCAGGGTTACTGGATCATCCTCACCACGCTCTTCGTCTGCCAACCGAACTACGGGGCGACGCGGCGCAAACTCGGGCAGCGGATCATCGGCACTGCAATCGGCCTGACTCTGGCGTGGGCGCTGTTCGATCTGTTCCCCAATCCGCTGGTGCAATCGTGCTTCGCCATCGCCGCCGGGGTAGTGTTCTTTACCAACCGCACCACCCGCTACACCCTGGCCACAGCCGCGATCACCCTGATGGTGTTGTTCTGTTTCAATCAGGTCGGCGACGGCTACGGCCTGTTCCTGCCGCGACTGCTCGATACCTTGCTCGGCAGTCTGATCGCCGGGCTCGCGGTATTCCTGTTCCTGCCGGACTGGCAGGGCCGGCGCCTGAACAAAGTGCTGGCCAATACCCTGACCTGCAACAGCATTTACCTGCGTCAGATCATGCAGCAATACGCCGCCGGCAAGAGCGACGACCTGGCTTATCGCCTGGCCCGACGCAACGCGCACAACGCCGACGCGGCCCTGTCGACAACCCTGGCCAACATGCTGATGGAGCCGGGGCATTTCCGTAAGGAGGCGGACGTCGGGTTCCGCTTCCTGGTGCTGTCGCACACTTTGCTCAGTTATTTGTCAGGGCTGGGCGCGCACCGGGAAACCCAGCTACCGGCGGAAGTGCGGGAACAGTTGATCGAGGGCGCCGGGGTGAAACTGGCGGCCAGCATCGACGAGATCGCCCAAGGTCTGGCGAGTAAACGGCCGATTGCGATTCAGAGCGACGAGGAAGAGGCGCTGGCCAACGAGCTGGAGCAGATGCCGGACGAGATCGACGAAGGGCAGCGCCTGGTGCAGACGCAGTTGGGGCTGATCTGCCGGCAGTTGGGGCCGCTACGGACACTGGCGGCGCATCTCATCAAGGATACGAGCGAAGATTCGTAGCGTTTGAAGGCCCCATCGCGAGCAGGCTCGCTCCCACAGGAGAACGTATTTCAAGGTGGGAGCGAGCCTGCTCGCGATGGCGCCGGATGCCTTATCGCCGACTCACATCCCATGCTGCCTCATCAACCGTTCATAACTGCCATCCGCCTTCATTTTGGCAATCTCGCGATCAAACCTGGCGACGATCTGTTCATGCTGCGGATTTTTCAGGCTGACCAGGATATGCAGGCTGTTCTCGCTCAGCGGCTTGGGCAGGAACTCCACCGAGTTGCGCACTTTGATTGACTCCCGGGCCAGGTAATAACGGGCGACGTATTCATCCTCCAACGTCAGCTTGACCCGGTCGGCAGCGACCATGCGCACGGCCATGGCGAAACTGTGCACCGGGATTTTCTGCAGCGAGGTGTCCTCGTCGAACGCCGGTGAATAGGCATAACCCCGGACCACGGCGATCGGGTACGTATGCAGTTGCTGCAGGTTATTGAATTCGATGGGCGCGTCCTTTCGCTTGAGAAAGCGCACGCGGTTGAGCAGGTATTCACCAGAAAACTGGCCAAGCCGGGTGCGATCATCGGTGTACCAGGCGTTCACCAGCACGTCGTAGCGCCCTTCGCCGACGCCGAGCAGCGCCCGGGCCCAGGGCACCTGTTCAAACTCGCTGGCATAGCCGGCGCGGGCCAGCGCGGTACTGACGATGTCGGTGGCCAGGCCGCCGTTGACCAGCGTGGCGTCGGTAAAGGGCGGCCACAAGTCGGCGACCAGTCGCAACTTTTCCGCGGCAGCGTTCTGGGTCAGCAACAGCCATCCGATCAAGACTAAAGCTCGATGCAATCGCGGCATGCTCGAAAATCCTTAGCGGGCGGCTGCCCGGCGTGTTTTCAGCCAAAACTCCTAAGGCCCCTTACCGGCAAAACCCAGGTACTAACATTAGCTCATCGAAGCCACTGCACAGCGCTTCTTCCCAGATTACACAAAGAAGACAGCAGCGCGAGAAATGAATGATGGCATTTTGGCCTTTGTCACAGATTTCTCCGCCATCGAGACATCGTTCGTCCAGACGCTTAGTATCGACGCCACTGGGTCAAGGAATGTGAAGATGACAATTGATTGGGTCTGCAAACACCACAACGATCTTGGCAAGGAGCAGCTGTACGCCATTCTGCAGCTGCGGGCCGAGGTGTTCGTTGTCGAGCAGAAATGTGTGTATCAAGACGTGGATGGTCAGGATCTGGAGGGTGACACCTGCCATCTGATGGCCTGGGCGGGCGATCGGCTGGCAGCGTACCTGCGCTTGCTCGATCCGGAGTTGCAGGGCGGCGACGTGGTCATCGGGCGGGTGATCACCGCGCCGGATTATCGCGGCCAGGGGTTGGGCCATGAGCTGATTGCCCAGGCGTTGAAACAGGCGCAGAAGCGCTGGCCTGAAGTGCCGGTGTACCTCTCGGCCCAGGCACATTTGCAGGGGTATTACGGGCGATATGGATTTGTCGTGGCGGGTGAGGAATATGTCGAGGATGGCATTCCACACATAGGCATGCGCCGCGCCTGACGGCCTCTTCGCGAGCAAGCCCGCTCCCACCTTGGATCATGTGGGAGCGGGCTTGCTCGCGAAGGCGTCAGTCCAAACAACGCAGATGTCAGGGATACTCCAACACCCCCTTGATCTGCCGCAAATTACGCTCGATCCATCCCCGATCAATCGCCCCCCACTCGCGAATCCGATAGCGCCCGGCATGATTACGCGCGCCCTCTTCCTGCTCGAACTCACAAATGATGTCCAGATCCGCCAACGCCGCGATGGTGTCCTGGGCCGTGCGCCGGGGCATGCCGGTCACCTCAGTCAAGGCCGGGACGCTACTGGCCAGCCCGCTGTCGATCAGGTACGCCACGTACAGCCGGCGATAGAAGCTGCTCTTGGTTTTGCTTACGTCCATCCAACACTCCTGGGCTTACTGCAATTCCCGCCACGTCAGGTACACCCGCAAGTCGAACTCCACCTGGTGATACCCCGGCAACATGTGTTCGCACAGTTTGTAGAACGCCTTGTTGTGATCCGATTCCTTGAAGTGCGCGAGCTCGTGCACCACGATCATCTTCAGAAACTCGGCGGGCGCTTCCTTGAACAACGAGGCGACGCGGATTTCCTTCTTGGCCTTGAGCTTGCCGCCCTGCACCCGCGAGATCGTGGTGTGCAGGCCCAACGCACGGTGGGTCAGGTCCAGGCGGTTGTCGAACAACACCTTGTCGATGGCGGGGGCGTTGCGCAGGTATTCCTGCTTCAGGTCCAGGGCATAGCTGTACAGCGCCTTGTCGCTCTGCACATCGTGCTGTTGCGGGTAACGCTGACTCAGGTAATCGCCCAGCCGACCTTCGGCGATCAGCTGGCGCACCTGATCCTGCAACGCAACGGGATAGGCCTGGAGGAATTTCAAGGCAGTCATCGGGGCGGCAACGTCAATTACGGAAAGGTCGCCAGTGTAGCGAATTCATTCGGCCAGCGCGCTCCAGTCAAACGGCTGGACGAAGTCGCCAACCTCTTCGGCAACCATCGGGTGCGCCACCAGGAAACCTTGCACGTACTCGCAGCCATTGGCTTGCAGCCACTCATATTGCGCGATGGTTTCCACCCCTTCGGCGATCACCAGCATGCCGTATTGCTTGCACAGGTCGATCACGTTGCGCACCAGCGCCGCGTCCCGCGAGGAGGCGGGCAAACGGGCGATCACATGCCGGTCGAGCTTGAGCGTGTCCAGCTCCAGGTCGCGCAGATGGGACAGCGAGCACGGTCCGGAACCGAAATCATCCAGCGCCACCCGCACCCCCAGGTTACGCAGCAGACGCAGTTGTTTGCGGGTTTCCTCCGGGTTGTGCATCAAGGCCTCTTCCGTGACCTCGACTTCCAGATGCCGCGCCTCCAAGCCGTGACGCTCCAGCACTTGGCGCAACTCGGTGACCAGGTTGGGCATGCCGAACTGCGTGCTGCTCAAGCTGACGCCCAGCACCAGGTCCTCGGTGAACAGTGTTTCCCAGGCTTTGCGTTGCCCGGCGCTGCGGTGATAGATCCAACTGCCCAGACGGCTGATCAACCGCGCCTCTTCCAGCAACGGTAAAAACAACCCGGGCGGCACGTCGCCGACACTCGGGTGCTGCCAGCGCAGCAACGCTTCGAAGCCGCGAATCCGCCCGCCGTCGATCGCCACCTGCGGCTGATACACGAGGTTGAAATCACGGCTTTCGATGGCCGTGCGCACACTTTCTTCGAGCATCAACCGCGAACGCGCGCGACCGTTCATGTCGTGATCATAAAAGCGATATTGCTGGCGACCGGCACGCTTGGCTTCGTACATGGCGATGTCCGAAGCGCGCAGCAAACCGTCGAGATTGGCCCCGCATTCCGGGTAGGTGGCGATGCCGATGCTGGCACCCAGGGCGATGTCCAGACCGTCGATCTGCTGACAGATCGATACGCGTTCGATGAGCTTCTCGGCAATCTTCGCCGCTTGCTCGGGGAATTCCAGATCGAGCAACGCCGTAAACTCATCACCGCCCATGCGCGCCAGAATGTCGAAGGGCCGCAGGCAGGCCTTCAACTGCTCGGAAACCCAGCGCAACACCCGGTCGCCGGCATCGTGGCCGAGGGAATCGTTGACCCGTTTGAAGCCGTCGAGGTCGAGGTACAGCAACACCCACGCGCTGTCAGCGCGCTCGCCGCGCAGCAGCAGGTTTTCGACAGTTTGATAGAAGCCCCGGCGGTTGAGCAGCCCGGTCAACGGATCAGTGACGGCCTGAAACTCCAATTGCTGATGCAGGTGGCGCACCACCGACATGTCCAGCACCGTCACCACCATGGCATGTTGCTCGGCGGGCAGCGGCGCGCAGGACAGCGCCACCGGCACCTGCTGGCCGGGGGCGGTTCGCAGCAACGCGTCATGCAGGCGCGAGGTCTCCCCGCGCCGGTAACCGGCAAACAACTCGGAATCGGCCCACACCGGGATATGAGGTTTTTGCAGGTAATCGAGAAACTCTTTGCCTTGCAGTTCCTGCAGCGTGGCGTTGAGCAGCCGGGACATCGCCGGGTTGGCAAACCGGATCAGACCGTCTTCGCCGACCACCAGGATGCCTTCGGCCGCGTTGTCCAGCACCGACGCATTGAACGCGCGAGCGACCTCCAGATCGTGGCTCAGACGCTGCAACGCGCGACGATTGCGCTGGTGCTCGAGCAGCGCCTGGACTTTGGGCTTGAGAATCTGCGGGTCGAACGGTTTGAACAGGTAATCCACCGCACCGCTGGCGTAGCCCTTGATCACGGCGTCCTGGGACTGCTCGTTGGCGGTGAGGAAAATGATCGGCGTCAGACGAGTGCGCTGGCTGCCGCGCATCAGGCGCGCGACTTCAAAACCGTCCATGCCCGGCATCTGCACATCCAGCAGCACCAGGTCGATATCGTGTTCAAGCAGCAGACTGAGGGCTTCAAAACCGGACGCAGCCGTAATGACCTGCCAGTCCTGGCGCTGTAACAACGCGCGCATGCTGATCAGGTTTTCAGGGTAATCATCGACGATTAAAAGGGTTGAGCTGCCGTCGGCTGGCGTAGTTTGCGCGCATTCCATGCTGCTTCTCTTGTCGGGGCGTCAGGCCGGTTTCTCGTGAAAACCGGACAAATACTAAGCTTTCACTCTAGACCGGGACACGGTAAAGCAGAAGCTGTCAGTACGCCATCATTTAACCAATGGGTTCATTTACCGACTAACGGTCACCTCTACACGCCGCTAGAAACGGGAGAGATGGCCTTTTAACAGGATTTTGACGTCATCCATCTGTCAGACAGGCGTTAACAAAATAGCCTTCTACGCTTATAAAGACCGCCCTCCAAGGCGCGTGCTAGAGCTTCTGGTACGTGCGTGCTGCAAAATTCGTGGAAGCTTTTGCCTATGATCGATCTCGCAACCTGGAACCTTAGCGTTCCTGTCGGCAACCCGCCGTACACCGTCGAAACCGCCAAACTGGTGAAGGGCTTCAAGGATCAATACTTCCACTCCGACACCGGCACCTTGTTTTTCTGGTCGCCGGTGACCGGCACCCGCACCGAAAACGCCAAATACCCTCGTACCGAATTAAGGGAAACCTACAGCAACGGCACCCTGCGCAACTGGCTCTACCCCGACGCCGACAATTCCCTGCGCGCCACCCTGACAGTGAACCAGGTGCCGAGCTCGGGCAAGATCGTCATCGGCCAGATTCATGCCTATGAAAGCCAGAAGCCTCTGGTAAAGGTCGAGTATCAATACAAGACCAGCAGCAAGACCGGCAACATCGTCGCTAAAGTGCGCATGCACCCCGATGACGGCGAAGGCCGGGTGATCACGATCGCCACGGGCGTGAAACTGGACCAGCAATTTTCCTACCTCATCCACCTAAGCCCGGGGGGCGCACTCGGTATCAGCGCCGCGGGTTATCAGTGGGACACCGACATCAGCAAGACCTGGCGGGACAAACCCTTGTATTTCAAGGCCGGGGTGTATGTGCAGGACAATACCGGGTACACCAGTGAAGGCGGGAAAGTGACATTTCGCAAGCTGGATATCGATCACGATAAGTAACTCCGACCGCAAAACCGCCCATCGCACGCCCCCCCTGTAGGAGCGAGCTCGCTCGCGATGGTCGTTAACGATGACGCGTGCTGCCTGAATGAACGCGGCGCTCCAAAGCCCATCGCCAGCAAGCTGGCCCCTACAAGGGGATTCAAAGGATTGAAAAACAAAAAACCCGCATTTCTGCGGGTTTTTTTATGGCTGGACGCTGAAGGCTTAATTGACCTTGGCGTTCAATTCACCTTTCAGGTAACGCTGATACATCGCTTCCAGGGAGATCGGCTTGATCTTCGAAGCGTTGCCGGCGGTGCCGAAAGCTTCATAACGCGCGATACACACATCACGCATCGCAGTCACGGTGGCGCCGAAGAATTTACGCGGGTCGAACTCGCTCGGGTTGGTGGCCATCAGGCGACGCATGGCACCGGTGGACGCCAGGCGCAGGTCGGTGTCGATGTTGACCTTGCGCACGCCGTGCTTGATGCCTTCGACGATTTCTTCAACCGGTACGCCGTAGGTTTCCTTGATGTCGCCGCCGTACTGGTTGATGATCGCCAGCCACTCTTGCGGAACCGAAGACGAACCGTGCATCACCAGGTGAGTGTTTGGAATGCGCTTGTGGATTTCCTTGATGCGGTCGATCGCCAGCACGTCGCCGGTCGGCGGCTTGGTGAACTTGTACGCGCCGTGGCTGGTGCCGATGGCGATGGCCAGGGCATCGACCTGGGTGCGCTTGACGAAGTCAGCGGCTTCTTCCGGGTCGGTCAGCATCTGGCTGTGATCCAGAACGCCTTCGGCGCCGATGCCGTCTTCTTCACCGGCCATGCCGGTTTCCAGCGAACCCAGGCAACCCAGCTCGCCTTCGACCGAAACGCCGCAGGCGTGCGCCATGGCCACGGTTTGTTGAGTAACGCGCACGTTGTAGTCGTAGTCGGTCGGGGTCTTGCCGTCTTCGCCCAGGGAACCGTCCATCATTACCGAGCTGAAGCCCAGTTGAATGGAGCGCTGGCAGACGTCAGGGCTGGTGCCGTGGTCCTGGTGCATGCACACCGGGATGTGCGGGAATTCTTCGATGGCGGCCAGGATCAGGTGACGCAGGAACGGCGCGCCAGCGTATTTGCGAGCACCGGCCGAAGCCTGGACGATCACCGGGGAGTCAGTCTTGTCAGCGGCTTCCATGATGGCGCGCATCTGCTCAAGGTTGTTGACGTTGAAGGCTGGAACGCCGTAGCCGAACTCGGCTGCGTGGTCCAGCATCTGGCGCATGCTGATAAGTGCCATTGTGTAGGTCTCTCCCGGTTTGGGTCGTTAATCGTGCCAGCCTGCCGGAGCGGCGGCGGCTATTCAAGTTTTTGCAGATCGGGGGTCGAGGCCCGCTCTGGTGATTCGGTACAACAAAATCGTGAGAACTGCGCAGACTCCCTGTGGGAGCGAGCCTGCTCGCGAAAGCAATCTCGCCGTCGCTGGTGCAGTGCCTGTCAGAGCCCTTTCGCGAGCAGGCTCGCTCCTACAGATAGGGCGCAGTCCGTTTATTGCGCCTTGCAACCACGGCCAATCAAATCATTGGTGGCGACCCAGTAAACCAGGCCTTCCTCACCTTTTACGTGAAACGCCAGCATGTCATTGCTGTACAACGAACCTTCGGCGCCCGGTTCAAGCTTCAGGCGATATACCTGATCGGCCCCGCCGAGACGTACATCGACGGCCTTGCGACTGTCATCAGTGTAGCGCCAGAGCACTTTGGCCTGACTGTCGCAGGTCCAGGTGGTCCAGTTGTCCGTCGATTCGGCCGGCTTGAACAGGTTGAAATTCGAGCAACCCGCCAGCAGTGCCAGCGCCGTAATGGCGATAAAACCTTTCATCCGTGTTCCTCGGCTGACGGCACCCGCCATCAGCCCTGAGTAAGGAGTCAGACCCGTCAAGGGCAACCATGTTCCTTGGCGGGCGTCTGCGTTTCATATTTGTCCAGGCCATCAGGCCCGGAACGCTTGTTGAGCACCGGGTTGGTCTCCGCCTGCCAGTCGGCCTGGTAACAGCCTTTTTCCACTGACTGAGGCGCGGGCTCCGGCTTGGCCTTCGGGTTACTCCCGCAAGCTGCCAGCGACCCCGCAACGATCAACAGCGCGAGCATCTTGACCATGTGAACACTCCCTTGCCTGGCCAAATCAGCCTCAGGCCTTGGCCCGGGATTCCAGGACTTCGACGGCCGGCAGCACTTTGCCTTCGACGAACTCGAGAAATGCGCCACCACCGGTGGAGATGTAAGAGATCTGATCGGCCACGCCATACTTGTCGATGGCCGCCAGGGTGTCGCCGCCGCCCGCGATGGAAAACGCCGAGCTTTCCGCGATGGCCTGGGCCAGCACTTTGGTGCCGTTACCGAACTGGTCGAATTCGAACACGCCCACCGGGCCGTTCCACAGGATGGTCTTGGACGACTTCAACAGTTCGGCAAAATTCGCCGCGGTCTGTGGGCCGATGTCCAGGATCATGTCGTCCGCGGCCACGTCGGCAATCAGCTTGACGGTCGCGCTGGCGCTTTCAGCGAACTCCTTGGCAACAACCACGTCGACCGGCAGCGGCACGCTGACTTTGGCCGCGATGGCGCGAGCGGTGTCCAGCAAGTCCGGCTCATACAGGGATTTGCCAACCGGGTGACCGGCAGCGGCCAGGAAGGTGTTGGCAATGCCGCCGCCGACGATCAGCTGGTTGCAGATCTGGCTCAGGCTGTTCAGCACGTCGAGTTTGGTCGACACCTTGGAGCCGGCAACGATGGCCGCCATTGGCTGGGCCGGCGAGCCCAAGGCTTTGCCCAGTGCGTCCAGTTCAGCGGCCAGCAGCGGACCGGCCGCGGCGACTTTGGCGAACTTGGCCACGCCATGGGTCGACCCCTCGGCGCGGTGAGCGGTGCCGAAGGCGTCCATCACGAACACGTCGCACAGGGCGGCGTATTGCTGGGCCAGTTCATCGGCGTTCTTTTTCTCGCCCTTGTTGAAGCGCACGTTTTCGAACAGCACGATGTCGCCGGCCTTGACGTCCACGCCGCCCAGGTAGTCGGCGACCAGCGGCACTTCGCGGCCCAGGGCCTTGCTCAAGTAGTCAGCGACAGGCTTGAGGCTGTTCTCGCCGGAGAACTCGCCTTCGGTCGGACGGCCAAGGTGCGAGCAGACCATCACGGCCGCGCCTTTCTCCAGGGCCAGCTTGATGGTCGGCAGCGAAGCCAGGATTCGCGCATCGCTGGTGACCACACCGTCCTTGACTGGGACGTTGAGGTCTTCGCGGATCAGTACGCGCTTACCTTGCAGATCGAGGTCGGTCATCTTCAACACGGTCATGGGTCGCATTTCCTACTGTTTTTGAGAGGCAGCTGTTTGCAGATAATGTTCTGCAACGTCCAGCATTCGGTTGGCAAAACCCCATTCGTTGTCGAACCAGGCCAGGATGTTCACCAGCCGCGGGCCGGAAACTCGGGTCTGACTGGCATCGACAATGGCCGAATGTGGGTCATGGTTGAAATCACAACTGGCATGAGGCAACTCGGTGTAGGCCAGGAGGCCCTTGAGCGGACCGCTGGTGGCAGCCTCACGCAGTATCCGGTTGACCTCGGTAGCGTCGGTGTCACTGACGGTCTGCATCGTAATGTCGAGGCAGGACACGTTCACCGTCGGGACGCGTACGGCTTTGGCCTGGATTCGCCCGGCAAGTTCCGGCAGCAGGCGTTCGATGCCGCGCGCCAGACCGGTGGACACAGGGATCACCGACTGGAATGCCGAACGGGTGCGGCGCAGGTCTTCGTGATGATAGGCGTCGATCACCGGCTGGTCGTTCATTGCCGAGTGGATGGTGGTGATCGACACGTATTCCAGACCAATGGCCTGATCCAGCAGGCGCAGCAGCGGCACGCCGCAGTTGGTCGTGCAGGAGGCGTTGGACACCAGCAGTTCGTCGCCGGTCATGCAATCCTGGTTTACGCCGTAGACGATGGTGGCATCGACATCCGCCTCGCTGGCCATCGGCTGGGAAAACAGCACCCGCGGCGCACCGGCGTCGAGGAAGCGCTGGCCGTCTTCACGGGTGTGGTAAGCGCCGGAGCACTCCAGCACCAGGTCGACGCCCAGTGACGCCCAATCGATGCCTTCAGGGGTGGCACTGCGCAAGACTTTCACGCAGTCGCCATGAATATGCAGACAATCGCCCTCAACTCGCACTTCGCCGGGAAAACGCCCGTGCGTGGAGTCGAAGCGTGTCAGGTATTCGATGCTGGCCATGTCGGCCAGATCGTTGATCGCAACAATCTCAAACCCGGCCTTCTCGCCTCGCTCGAACAGCGCACGCAAGACGCAACGACCAATCCGGCCGTAGCCGTTGAGTGCAACTTTGTAGGGACGCGGTTGAGGCATGGGGGTTCTCGATTACCGGGGTATATCCGTCAGTTCTGCGCTGTTTGTACCACCGCTATCGCGAGCAGGCTCGCTCCCACAAGGGCAATACAGAACCCTGTGGGAGCGAGCCTGCTCGCGAAGGCGTCAGCCCAGACGATGCAGCTCTTTGGACTTAGTCTTCCAGCAGCTCTTCAGCCTGACCCAGGATGTTTTCCAGGGTGAAGCCAAACTCCTCGAACAACGCTGGCGCCGGCGCCGACTCACCGTAGGTGGTCATGCCGATGACGCGGCCTTCCAGGCCCACGTACTTGTACCAGTAGTCCGCGTGAGCGGCTTCGATGGCGATACGCGCGCTGACCTGCAACGGCAGGACCGATTGCTTGTAGCCGGCGTCCTGGGCATCGAACACGCTGGTGCACGGCATCGACACAACGCGCACGTTGCGACCCTGCGCAGTCAGCTTGTCGTAAGCCTGAACCGCCAGGCCCACTTCCGAACCGGTGGAGATCAGGATCAGCTCAGGCTCGCCGACGCAGTCCTTCAACACGTAACCGCCACGGGCGATGTCAGCGATCTGGCTGGCGTCACGCTCCTGATGCTGCAGGTTCTGGCGCGAGAAGATCAGCGCCGAAGGGCCGTCCTTGCGCTCGAGCGCCAGTTTCCAGCACACCGCCGATTCCACGGCATCGGCCGGGCGCCAGGTGTCGAGGTTCGGTGTGCTGCGCAGGCTGGTCAGTTGTTCGACCGGCTGGTGCGTCGGGCCGTCTTCGCCCAGACCGATGGAGTCGTGGGTGTAGACGAACACCACGCGCTTCTTCATCAGCGACGCCATGCGCACGGCGTTGCGCGCATATTCCATGAACATCAGGAAAGTCGCGCCGTAAGGCACCAGGCCGCCATGCAGGGACACGCCGTTCATGATCGCGCTCATGCCGAATTCGCGAACGCCGTAGTACATGTAGTTGCCGCTGGCGTCTTCGGCCGAAACACCTTTGCAACCTTTCCACAGGGTCAGGTTGGAGCCGGCCAGGTCAGCGGAACCGCCGAGCAGTTCAGGCAACAGCGGGCCATAGGCATTCAGGGCGTTCTGGCTGGCTTTACGGCTGGCGATGGTTTCGCCCTTGGCCGCGACTTCAGCAATGTAGGCCGAGGCTTTTTCCGCGAAGTCAGCCGGCAGTTCGCCGCTCAGGCGACGAACCAGCTCGTTGGCTTCGGTCGGGAACGCAGCGGAGTAGGCAGCGAAACGCTGGTCCCACTCGGCTTCAGCGGCTCGACCTTTTTCCTTGGCGTCCCACTCGGCATAGATGTCGGCCGGGATTTCGAACGGACCGTAATTCCAGTTCAGCGCCTTGCGGGTCAGGACGATTTCCGCGTCACCCAACGGGGCGCCGTGGCAATCTTCTTTACCCTGCTTGTTCGGCGAGCCAAAACCGATGGTGGTCTTGCAGCAGATCAGGGTCGGCTGCGCGCTTTTGCGGGCAGTTTCAATGGCGGTCTTGATCTCTTCAGGATCGTGGCCATCGACGTTGCGGATCACCTGCCAGTTGTAGGCTTCGAAACGCTTCGGCGTGTCGTCGGTGAACCAGCCTTCGACTTCGCCGTCGATGGAGATGCCGTTGTCATCGTAGAAGGCGATCAGCTTGCCCAGGCCCAAAGTACCGGCCAGGGAGCCGACTTCGTGGGAAATGCCTTCCATCATGCAGCCATCACCCAGGAAAACGTAGGTGTGATGGTCAACAATGTTGTGGCCTGGACGGTTGAACTGCGCCGCCAGGACTTTTTCTGCCAGGGCGAAACCCACGGCGTTGGCCAGGCCCTGACCCAACGGACCGGTGGTGGTTTCAACGCCAGGGGTGTAGCCGAATTCCGGGTGGCCCGGGGTGCGGCTGTGCAGCTGGCGGAAGTTTTTCAGGTCATCGATCGACAGGTCGTAGCCGGTCAGGTGCAGCAGCGAGTAGATCAGCATCGAGCCGTGGCCGTTGGACAGCACGAAGCGGTCACGGTCGGCGAACGATGGATTGCTCGGGTTGTGCTTCAGGTAGTCACGCCAAAGTACTTCGGCGATATCCGCCATACCCATCGGGGCACCGGGATGGCCGCTGTTGGCTTTTTGCACGGCATCCATGCTGAGGGCACGAATGGCGTTGGCACGCTCACGACGGCTGGGCATCGCTGATCTCCTAGGGTTTGAATAAAACGAAACGGAAAAAAGGCGAGCATTTTCCCTCACCGACCCGCCTCGGGGCAATGACAGATAGTCATCTGAAGGCGTTTTTCCGGTGGATAAATTCGCATTCGCCTGATGAAACCTTTCCGCTGACGAATTGTAGAGTGACCCTTTCCCCGAGAAGTGCCATCTATCGAGCAATATCAAAACTTTTTGATATTGCTCTTGCGATGCTTTCGGAGCGTCACTAGACTGCTGGCCCTATGAATTTACGCGTGCCTTCCATTCAACACGATGATTGCGACGAGCTGGCGGCCCTGTGCAAGGCCGGCGGTGACCCGCTGCGATTGAATGTATTGCGCGCACTGGCCAACGATTCGTTTGGTGTACTGGAACTGGCGCAGATTTTCGGCATCGGCCAGTCGGGCATGAGCCACCACCTCAAGGTCCTGGCCCAGGCCGACCTGGTGGCGACGCGCCGTGAAGGCAATGCGATTTTCTATCGCCGCGCCCTGCCCCACACCGAACTGCTGGGCGGCAAGCTGCACGCCGCGCTGCTCGATGAAGTGGATAACCTGACCCTGCCTGCCGATGTGCAGGCGCGGATCGGCCAGGTCCACGGGCAACGCGCCGCCGCCAGCCAGGATTTTTTCTCACGGGTCGCGGAGAAGTTTCGCGCCCAGCAGGATTTGATTGCCGGCCTGCCACAGTATCGCGACAGCGTGGTGGCCCTGCTCGACAAACTGAGCTTCAGTGAAACGGCGACGGCCATTGAAGTCGGCCCCGGCGACGGCGCTTTCCTGCCGGAACTGGCGCGCCGTTTCCGCCACGTTACGGCGCTGGACAACAGCCCGGCGATGCTCGAGCTGGCGCGCCAGGTCTGCGACCGTGAAGCGCTGGCTAACGTCAGCTTGCAACTGGCCGATGCACTGAAGGGTGCCAGCGTGCAGGCCGATTGCGTGGTACTGAACATGGTGCTGCACCACTTTGCCGCGCCGGCTGATGCGCTCAGGCAGATGGCTGATTTGCTGCAACCGGGCGGTAGCCTGCTCGTGACAGAGTTATGTAGCCACAACCAGAGTTGGGCCAGGGAGGCCTGCGGTGATCTGTGGTTGGGGTTTGAACAGGACGATTTGGCCCGTTGGGCCACCGCTGCGGGACTCGTTCCCGGGGAAAGCCTCTATGTAGGCTTACGTAATGGTTTCCAGATCCAGGTCCGCCATTTTCAGCGGCCGACTGGCGACACTCACCATCGGTAAATTCAGGAAAAAATCGAGATGAGCGAATACTCCCTCTTCACCTCCGAGTCCGTGTCCGAAGGGCACCCGGACAAAATCGCCGACCAGATTTCCGATGCGGTGCTGGACGCCATCATTGCTGAAGACAAGTTCGCCCGTGTGGCGTGCGAGACGTTGGTGAAAACCGGTGTGGCAATCATCGCGGGTGAGGTCACCACGTCGGCCTGGGTCGACCTGGAAGAAATCGTGCGTAACGTGATTCTCGACATCGGCTATAACAGCTCCGACGTCGGCTTCGACGGCGCGACGTGCGGCGTGATGAACATCATCGGCAAGCAGTCCCCTGACATCAACCAGGGTGTCGACCGCGCCAAGCCAGAAGATCAGGGCGCCGGCGACCAGGGCCTGATGTTCGGCTACGCCAGCAACGAAACCGACGTGCTGATGCCAGCACCGATCACCTTCTCGCACCAACTGGTTCAGCGCCAGGCCGAAGCCCGTAAATCCGGCCTGCTGCCTTGGCTGCGTCCGGACGCCAAGTCGCAAGTGACTTGCCGTTACGAAGGCGGCAAGGTGGTGGGGATCGACGCCGTTGTACTGTCGACCCAGCACAACCCTGACGTGTCCTACAAAGACCTGCGCGAAGGCGTGATGGAGCTGATCGTCAAGCACGTACTGCCTGCCGAACTGCTGACCAAAGACACCCAGTTCCACATCAACCCGACCGGCCAGTTCATCATCGGTGGCCCGGTAGGCGACTGCGGCCTGACCGGTCGCAAGATCATCGTCGACAGCTACGGCGGCATGGCCCGTCACGGCGGCGGCGCGTTCTCCGGCAAGGATCCATCGAAGGTTGACCGTTCGGCCGCCTACGCCGGTCGCTATGTAGCCAAGAACATCGTCGCAGCCGGCCTGGCCGAGCGTTGCGAGATCCAGGTGTCCTACGCAATCGGTGTGGCCCAGCCTACGTCGATTTCGTTGAACACCTTCGGCACCGGCAAAATCAGCGACGACAAAATCGTCAAGCTGGTTCGCGAAGTGTTCGACCTGCGTCCATACGCGATCACCACCATGCTCGACCTGCTGCACCCGATGTACCAGGAAACCGCAGCGTACGGCCACTTCGGCCGCACCCCGGCGACCAAGACCGTGGGCGAAGACACCTTCACCACGTTTACCTGGGAAAAAACCGACCGCGCTGAAGAGCTGCGTTCGGCGGCCGGCCTGTAAGACTTTTCCGGTAGCACCCAAAGCCCTGCACGGTTCGCCGTGCGGGGCTTTTTATTGGATTTCGTTCTACACCGGAAACACCAGGCAAAACACCCACCCTTCTTGCACACAAAACCTGACTAGCCTTCAAGCAATCCCATTGAGCAAGGACGCTCACAATGCTTCTGCGCCTGTTTTCAGTTTTCTTCCTGGCCTTGATCTGCTCCGTTTCACAGGCCGCCGACTGCCCCGACTGGCCACCCGCCAGGGCGCTCGAAGAAATCACCGCCCTGCAAAAACAAATCGACACCTGGGACGACAGCTATCACCGCCGTGGCCGCTCGCTGGTCGCCGACGAACTCTACGATCAATCCCGCGCGCGACTGACCGACTGGCGCGAGTGTTTTGGCCTCGGCCCGACACCCGAGCCTTTGCGCACCGCTGGCGGCAAGATTGCCCACCCGATTGCCCACACTGGCCTGGAAAAGCTGCGGGATGGCCGCGCGGTCGAGCACTGGCTGCACGACCGCAAGGACATCTGGATACAACCCAAGGTGGACGGCGTGGCGGTCACCCTGGTTTATCGCAACGGCTGGCTGCACCAGGCAATCAGTCGCGGCGACGGTATGAACGGACAGGACTGGACGATCCCGGCGCAGCAGATCCCTGCCATCCCCAACCAACTGACTCAACCCTTGGATGTGCTGGTGCAGGGCGAACTCTATTGGCGCCTGACCGACCATGTGCAAGCCAAGGCCGGCAGCCTCAATGCCCGCTCCACGGTGGCAGGATTGATGGCCCGCAAGGAACTCACCCCCGAGCACGCCGCCGGCATTGGCCTGTTTGTCTGGGATTGGCCGCGAGGCCCGGCCAGCCTGCCCTCGCGTGTTACCGAGCTGGAGGAACTGGGTTTGCCGAGCCCGGCGCCTTACAGCCACCCGATCCAGTCACTCGCCGAGGCCGAACACTGGCGCGATCACTGGTATCGCTCGCCCCTGCCGTTTGCCAGCGACGGTGTGGTCCTGCGCCAAAGCCAGCGTCCTGCGGCCGAACGTTGGCAGGCGAAAACGCCTTACTGGGCCGTCGCCTGGAAATACCCCTTTGCCCAGGCGCTGGCCGAGGTGCGAAAAGTCGAGTTCAAGGTCGGCCGTACCGGCCGGATCACACCGGTGCTGGAGCTGAAACCGGTAACGCTGGATGATCGGCAGATCAAACGCGTGAGTGTCAGTTCCCTGCGACGCTGGGAGGAACTGGATATCCGCCCCGGCGATCAGGTGTCCATCAGCCTCGCGGGGCTGACCATTCCCAGGCTCGATGGCGTGGTCCTGCGTGCCACCGAGCGCGCGCAATTAAAGGCACCGTTGGCCGCCGACTTTCATTCGTTGAGTTGCTGGCAGCCGACGCCCGGTTGCGAAAGCCAATTCCTCGCGCGACTGGCCTGGCTCAGCGGCAAACAGGGGCTGGCCTTGCCCCATGTTGGCCCCGGGACCTGGAGGAAACTTCTCGAAACAGGCCATCTCAACGGCCTGCTGGATTGGTTGACCCTCGATGCTCAAGAGCTTGCTAACATTGATGGCTTCGGCGAACGCAGTGCGGCTCGTCTTTCAAACAGCTTCAACAGCGCTCGCCAACGTCCTTTTGCCCGCTGGCTCAACGCGCTTGGTTTACCGCCGACTGGCCAGGCACGACTTGCCGATTCCTGGCAGGAACTGGCACAACGAGACACCGCACAATGGCAGGCCGAGGCCGGCATCGGCCCGGGACGCGCAGCGCAATTGAGCGCGTTTTTTCGCGACCCGCAGGTTCTGGCCTTGCGTGACACATTACGTGCGGCGGGGATCGACGGTTTTTAGTGACCGCGATGCCCGCCCACACGGGAACCCAACGTTGGCGACGGGCTCAAACACCCATCGCCACGATTGCACTTGCACATGGAGCTTTTATGAAATTTCTTTCACCGCTCGCCCTGCTGGCCCTTTGCGGCGTGATGGCCGCTCCGCTGATGGCCGCCGAAGAAGCCCCGGGCCTGACCGGTTGCGCCGCCAAGAAACAGGGCATCATCAACCAGATCGAACTGGCCAAGTCCCACGGCAACGCCGATCAGCAGGCGGGCCTTGAAACAGCCCTGAGCGAAGTCACCGCCCACTGCACCGACGCTTCGCTGAAGAAAGAGCGGGAAAACAAGGTCCTCGACGCCAAGCATGAAGTCAGCAAACGTCAGGCCGACCTCGACAAAGCCATGAAGAAAGGCGACCCCGAGAAGATCAACAAGCGCAAAGACAAGCTGGCCGAGTCCCGCAAGGAGCTGCAGGACGCACTCGACGAACTGGACAAATAACCGGCAGGAGCTGGCTCGCTGGCGATCAGGTCTTCACGATCGCCAACCGCTTCGCTGGCCGCACCGCGCATCCTGCAATCAATCAATGATCCCGAAACTCTTTATGGCAAGCACTGCAGGCATCCTCGACTTTCTGCACCGCCGGCCCGAGGTTACTGGCCTTGTAAGGCTGAACCTTGCTGGCAACCACCAGTTCACCGGTGGCGGCTTCGAGGTTGCGGGCCATTTCCTGAAAGCGTGCCTGCTTCTGCCAGACATCGTCCTTGGCGCTGGTGTGATCTTCCTCGCGCACCTGCGGAAAATGTTTCCACGGCTCATGGGACAGCGCATCGAGCTTCACCGCGCCGTCAGCGAATTTCGCCCCGTCGAAGGCAACGCGGCCGCGCAACATGCCGCCCAGGTCTTCGCCGGTCTTCAGCATCTGTTTGAAAATCGCCTTGCGCTGACCCAACGGCGAGTTCGGATCGACACCGCCGCAAGCGGACAACGTCAGGCAGGCCAGCAATACAACGGAAAGTCTTTTGAAAGTCATGGTGGCTTCAGGTCACGGGGAACGGCGGCCAGTATCCTCGCGTCACCGACAAACACCAATAGCCCTATTATCAATACGGGTTGTTCGAGGGCAGGGAGCACTCGGGCAACCGGCAAAGGAATTACTTCATGAACAGCCGTTTCAAGGCATGGCGCCAGCACCTCGTGTGGACGCTCCCGATGGTGGCCGTACTCGCGGGCTGCACCGGCGGTGACAACAACACACCAAAAACCCACGCGCTGGCGACCTACTCCAGTGCCAGTTGGGATGCACTGCCGACCGTCTCCGATAACGATCTGGTCGCCGGTTTTGCTTCGTGGCGCAGCGCCTGCACCCGACTCAAGGCCGATGCGGTCTGGGGCCCGACCTGCGCTGCTGCCGCCAACGTGCCGCCAACCGCCAACGCCATTCGCGGCTTCCTCAAACAGAACCTCGACGTCTACGGCCTGCGCGCCGCCAACGACAATCCCAACGGCCTGATCACCGGTTATTACGAACCGGTCTATCCCGGCAGCCTGACCCAGACCACCGCGGCGAATATTCCGGTGTATGGCGTCCCCGAGGACATGATCATCGTCTCCCTGGATAGCCTCTACCCGGAGCTCAAGGGCAAACGCCTGCGTGGACGGCTCGAAGGTCGCGTACTCAAGCCTTACGACGATGCGGCAACCATTGAAACCAAAGGGGTCAAGGCGCCCGTGGTGGCCTGGCTGACCGACCCGATGAACCTGCAATTCCTGCAGATCCAGGGCTCCGGTCGCATACAACTCGACGATGGGCGCCAGTTGCGGATTGCCTACGCCGACCAGAATGGCCATCCGTATCGACCGATCGGCCGCTGGCTGGTGGAGCAAGGCGAGCTGAAGAAAGAAGACGTGACCATGGGTGCGATCAGCAACTGGGCCAAGGCCAACCCGACGCGCATTCCAGAACTGCTCGGCAGCAACCCCAGCTACGTGTTCTTCACCCGCAACCCGGACGGCAATGAAGGGCCTCGCGGCTCGCTGAACGTTCCGCTGACGGCGGGCTATAGCGCCGCGGTGGACCGCAAGGTGATTCCACTGGGCAGCCTGATGTGGCTATCGACCACTAAACCGGACGGCACGCCACTGGTACGACCGGTGGCGGCCCAGGACACGGGCGGCGCGATTGCCGGCGAAGTCCGTGCGGACCTGTTCTGGGGCACCGGCGAAGCGGCCGGGCAACTGGCGGGCGACATGAAACAGCAGGGGCAAATCTGGATGCTGTGGCCCAAAGGCGCGGCGTTGCCGCAAGTGCCGCAGGTGGCTGATGCGGCTAAGACCAGCCCCTGAGTTCTGCTGCGCAGGATCGGCGGCTTTCGCGAGCAAGCCCCCGTCCCTACAGATGATTGCGGTCAACTGTGGGAGCGGGCTGGCTCGCGAAAGGGCCCGAAAACCCTACGAGGTTGTCTCAGACTGACACTACGAAGAAACTCACTATCAACCCCATCCCCACAAACCACACCAACGACCGAAAAATCGCCCAGTCGGCCAGGTAGCAAATGATGTAAAGCAGCCGGCTGGTGATGAACAAAACCGCCAGCACATTGACCGTCACCAGCTGTGCGGTGCCGACCAGGTGCGCGACGATCACCGCCGCAGCGAATGCCGGGGTGACCTCAAAACTGTTCAGTTGCGCCGCATGCGCGCGCCGACCGAGACCGTTCAGTGACTCAAGAAAATCCCGTGGATCATGGTTGTCACTCAGTGTGTACCGACCACTGGCTTTGGCCACCGCCGTGCACAGGTAAGGCAGGAAAATCGCGATCAAAATGCACCATAGAGCAACCGTCATAAGTCATCCCTTTTCCAGGTTGGAAGCGTCAGGCTTCGGTCAAAACTTCATCACCAGCATTCCGATCAACACCAGTCCACAGGCTAAGAGCCGTGGCCGGCCGAAAGGTTCTTTCAGGTAACGCATGCCGAACAGCACCACCAGAATCACGCTGATTTCGCGCAAGGCCGCCGCCTCGGCAATCGAACCCAGCTGCATCGCCCACAGCACCAGAGCGTAGCTGAACAACACGCAGAATCCGACCGCCAGGCCCAGCCGCCACTGCTCGCGCCAGAACAGCATGAACGCCGGTCGCTTGCGCACCAGCGCCAGCAGCGGAAACGGCCAGGCGCTGATCAACGTGACCCAGACCAGGTAATCCAGCGGATGCGACCAGCGCCGCAGCGCCTGGCCGTCGATAAAGGTGTAGCAGCCGATGCACAGCCCGATCAGTGCCACCACCGGCAGCATCGACCAGGGCAGACGCGCGCCACCACCGCCCTGCCACAACAGGCATAGCATGCCGAACGGAATCAGCAGGATGCCGAAGATCTGCTGATGGGTCAGCACTTCCCCGGCAAAGATCAGCGTCAGGGCCAGCACCACCAGCGGTGACAGTCCACGCATCAGCGGATAAACCAGCCCCAGGTCACCAACCCGATAAGCCTGGATCAGCAAGTAGCGATACAGCAACTCGAACGCCGCCGACGCCAGAATCCACGGCCAGATTTCAATCGGCGGCAACGCCAGGAATGGCAGCATCAGGGCGACAAACAACAGCGCCACGCTGTCCATGCAGGCCACGACCAACAACCGTTCTGCACTGAATTTAATCAGCGTATTCCACGCCGCGTGCAACAGCGCCGCCACTAACACCAAAGCCGTTGCAAGCACGGCACACTCCTTTTTTTGCTCCGCCCTCTGTAGGAGCGAGCTTGCTCCTACAGGTTCAGCGGAGAGAATTGATTCGCCATATGTCAGCAGCTGTTTATACTGCAAGCGACCACGCCGCACTCAGTTGCGCACAGACTAATTCCAATAATTCCTGCCTCGGTCCGCTCTTCTCAAGAACGGTCTTCGGCCTGCGTATGCCTGATCACAGCGTCAAGACTACCGACAGAGACCTTGCGCATGCCACTCCCCCTGCTTGCCCTCGCTGTTGCCGCGTTCGGCATCGGCACCACTGAATTCGTCATCATGGGCCTGCTGCCCGACGTCGCTCGCGACCTGGCCGTAAGCATTCCCGATGCCGGCCTGCTGATCACCGGCTACGCCCTGGGCGTGGTGTTCGGCGCGCCCGTCCTCGCCATCGGCACCGCCAACATGCCGCGCAAAGCCACGTTGCTGGGGATGACGCTGATGTTCATCTTCGGCAACATCCTCTGCGCCCTCGCCCCGAACTACGCCACACTGATGGCCGCACGCGTGATCACGGCGCTGTGTCATGGCGCGTTCTTCGGCATCGGTTCGGTGGTCGCGGCCGGCCTGGTGGCACCGAACAAACGGGCCCAGGCGATTGCCATGATGTTCACCGGCCTGACCCTGGCCAACGTACTCGGCGTGCCGCTGGGCACCGCGCTTGGGCAGTACGCCGGCTGGCGCTCGACGTTTTGGGCGGTGTCGGTGATCGGAGTGATTGCCGCCATCGCGCAGTGGGTGTGGCTGCCGAAGAACATCGCGATGGACAAGGCCAACCTGGCCAGCGAGTTCAAAGTGCTGGGCAAGGTCAACGTGCTGCTGGCCCTGGGCATGAGCGTCTTGGCCTCGACCAGCCTGTTCAGCGTGTTCACCTACATCGCGCCGATTCTGCAGGACGTCACCGGCGTGAGCCCCCATGGCGTGACGATCATGCTGCTGTTGTTCGGCGTGGGTTTGACGGCGGGCAGCATGCTCGGCGGCCGTCTGGCCGACAGTCGTTTGCTGCCCTCGCTGGTCGGCATGGCGCTGGCGGTAGTGGTGGTGCTGGCGGCGTTTACCCAGACCAGCCACTCGGTAATCCCGGCGGCGATCACGCTGGTGCTGTGGGGGATCTTCGCGTTCGCGCTGTGCCCGATCCTGCAGTTGCTGATTATCGATCAGGCCCACGAGGCGCCGAACCTGGGCTCGACGCTGAATCAAAGCGCATTCAACCTCGGCAACGCTGCCGGCGCATGGATGGGTGGCCTGGTCGTCGCCAGTGGCGCGGACCTCGCGGACTTGCCTTGGACGGGCGCGCTGGTCAGCGGGCTGACGGTGATGACCGCGCTGTTATTTATTGTCCTGCAACGCCGCCGCGTGGCCACGGTCAACGTGTCCGGCTAACCCGTCAGAAAATCGGTCCCAACCTTCGGGGCGTTCAGGACGCCCGTTGTCCGAATTGTCTCCGGGCCGTTTCCACGACGATCCGATGCCAACCTGAAAGGCCGATCCAGAGCCTTTCAGGCCATGAAAAAGTCCCACGGCAATCGCCTTCGGCCATCTGTTCCCAATTGCTACCCCGCGCTCTTGTGCGGCCTCGACTCTCCTAAAGTGCAGCCTCCCCAACGGCTCTCAAAGGAAGAGGCACATGATCAAATTTCCCAACACGGTTTTGCCCAGTACCGCGCATCTTCAGGGAAGTAGCGCTCAAGGATCACCGCCCGCGCAGAAAGAAAATGACTGGGGTGATTTCCTGAATGGAGGTATGCGAATCGCTCAAGGGCCGGGCGAAACGTTGGCACACGCACTGACCGATCGCGCGCTGACCATCCGCCGCTTTGAAAACGGCGTGGTTGAGCTGGACCTTAAGCGCCCCGACATCAAGACCCTGGTACTCAGCGGCGGTGGCGCGAAGGGCGTGGCGTTCGCCGGGATGGTAAAAGCGCTTGAAGCCAGCCAGGCCCTGGGCAAGATCGAAAGCATCTCAGGCTCGTCGGCCGGGGCCATTTCTGCGGCCTTTCTGGCCAGCGGCATGCGCCACGCCGACTTTGACCAAATGTCCGACGAAACCAACCTCGTTTCGCTGCTCGACAGTCAAAACATAATGCTGGAACAGTTACAGCACGCCAGCTCGACCATTGGCAAAGGTGTGGCGAAGATCCCGGGCAAAGTCGGCACCATCGGCCAGCTGCTATTCGACCTGGTGCCCCGCCTCCACTCCAGGGCCGCGCCGCTGGAGGCACTGATCCGGGAAAAAATGGTTGAGTCGATCCAGTCGCGTTTCAACGATGCCCTCAATGATCCGCAACGGCAGATTTCGCCAGCGAGCAAAGCCTGCGTAAAACAGATAAGCGCCAACGGCTACGTCACCTTCGGTGATCTGGCGACGCTGAGCAAAGAGCTGCCGGAAATCAAACAACTGCACATCACCGGCACCGCCATGTTCGACGGACGACCACAAATGGTGGTGTTCAACGCCAGCCTGACCCCGGACATGGATGTGGCGCGCGCCGCGCATATTTCAGGCTCGCTGCCCTTTGTCTTCCAACAGCCTTCGGAGCAGCAATTGCCCTTTCAGGCTGAAGGGGAGCGCACCCGGTTCCAGGACGGCGGAATCATGCTCAACACGCCGGTGCTCGACCTGTACGAGCCGCAATTCCGGATGAGCGCCATTCCTGACAGCGAGCAACTGATTCTCAAGTTCGAGAGCGAGAACGGCGGCGAAAAAAATGATCGCGGTACGCTGCTCTCAGCCATGACCGACTCGGTGATCCGCGTGCAATACCGCGCTCGGGACGTCCAGGAAGCCCATGGCATCCAGATTTTTGCCGATGAAACCGTACCGGTTCCCTTGAGGACCGAAAGGGGCGACTTCACCGGAACGTTCAAGGGCACCGTCAATTTCAGCATGCCCCTCGCGGATAAAAACCACCTGCAGGAAAAACTGCAAAAGAAAGTCGAGGAGCACTTAAGCCGCCACGAAAGCAGCAAAACGTACACGTTCGCCTCCATCGGCGGCGCACTGCTGGCGCTGGATGACACCCTCTTCGAAGCTACCGCGCATGAGCTGCAGAACGATCAGCAGTCCTTGACCGTCATCACCTTCCGGCAGGAAGCCCAACAGGCATTGAATGCTTTGAAGCACGCGTTGATGGAGGCAAAAACCAAGGCGAAGGATACGCTGGTGCTGACCTCGGCAATGCGTAACGCACTGGCGACCCTGGACCAGCTCGGCGACGCGCCAGGAAAAATCGACTGGCTGGCGAAAAAGCTCAACCACGGCAACGATCCGGATTACATGGAGCTGCTGCAAGCCGTCAAGCGCATGGATGCCGGTGCCCATGGGCCAAAGTCAGCAGTGATGACCGAAGCGATCAAGGAAATGGGCCTGCGCGACATCGTCACCAAGAGCGAAAACTTCATTCGCGAAGTGATCTACCCCTCGCTCTATCGCCCTCGTCAGCCGGATGCCAACGTCAGGTTGTTGAACCAGTCCATCGTTGATTTGCGAACCGCCAAGAGCGATGAAGAGTACAACGCTGTGCTCAATCGAATGATCGAACGGTACGTTTCGCGCACCGCCCTGACCTCGTCGCGTCCATCGCGCTCGACCACCATCGAGCAGGCCCGCGCCTGGCTGATTCCGGGCGGATAAACGCGAAGCCCCGGGCGAGCGCTGATGCCTCGCCCTGCTTCAGGGCTGGGCGTCTTCCTTGGCATTCGGCTCTGTGTCGTTGTCCTTGCCCTTTGGCACGCCGGATTCGCTGCGAATCTGCGCATGGCTGATCAGCGCGAAAATGAAACTGCCACCGATGATGTTGCCCGCCAGCGTCGGACCGGCGAACACCAGCCAGAAATCCTTCCACGGCAGCTCCCCGGCGAAGACCAGGTACGAGACCTCGGCAGAGCCGACCACGATGTGGGTGAAGTCGCCCAGCGCCATGAAGTAGGTGATGAGAATAATGATCCACATCTTCGCGCTCTCCATGGACGGGATCATCCAGACCATGGTGGCGATCATCCAGCCCGACACAATGCCTTTGGCGAACATCTGGCCGGTATCGTTTTCCATGACCTTGCGGCCAATGTCGAGGAAGGCCAGGTCGGTCTTGCTGTCGAAAATCGGCAGGTGCAGCATCACATAAGCCACGAGCAAGGTGCCGCAGAGATTGCCCACCAGCACCACCGTCCACAACCGCAGCAAGCGAACGCAGTTGGCCAGCGTCGGCTTGCTCATGATCGGCAGCACGGCCGTCAGGGTGTTTTCGGTGAACAGTTGCTGACGGGCGAGGATCACCGCGAGAAAACCGGCGCAATAGCCGAAACTGGCGATGACCTTGAAGCCGTCGCCGTCCGGCAACCGAGAATTGAGCAACCCCATGGCCATCAGCGACAGGCCCATGGTCAGGCCCGCGGCGAGGGCCGACCACCAAAGTGCGGCGATGCTGCGCTCCAGCTCCTGATCGCCCTGGGTGCGAATGATTTCATGCAGCACCGCCGCGCGCGGTGGCTGGTTCTTGTCGACCTCGTGCTGCTCTTTTGCCGAGAGATCCGGGGTCTTGCCGTCTTTGTGCGTATCCATAAAGCTCCTGAACCTGTGGCGTGTCATGTAGGTACGACACGTTGGGTTCGGCGCTGTTCAGTGGTCCGCTGAATCATCGTTGACGGGGAGACCGCTTTCGCGAGCAAGCCCGCTCCCACCTTAGATCGTTAACGTGTGCATGACGGGGATCAAGTGTGGGAGCGGGCTTGCTCGCGAAGGACGCTCCGCCGATCTCACTCGGAAATTGCATCATCCTGAAACTGGTCCTTGACGTACTTGATCTCGGTGCGACCATGGGGCGCGGGCAGACCGTCCTCCCCGAGGTTGACGAAGACCATCTTCTCCACCGTCAGGATGCTTTTGCGGGTGATCTTGTTGCGCACTTCGCAGGTCAGGGTGATCGAGGTGCGGCCGAATTCGGTGGCGGTGATGCCCAGCTCGATGATGTCGCCCTGACGCGAAGCACTGACGAAGTTGATTTCGGAAATGTACTTGGTGACCACGCGCTGGTTGCCCAGCTGGACGATGGCGTAGATCGCCGCTTCTTCGTCGATCCAGCGCAACAGGCTGCCGCCGAACAGCGTGCCGTTGGGGTTGAGGTCTTCGGGTTTTACCCATTTGCGGGTGTGGAAATTCATATTCACTCCTGACCGTCTTGCCGATTGATGCCGGCCATCATGGCAGAGCCCGGACCAGAGCTCTATTCAGCATCGACTATGGTCTCGATTACCGTTCGGGCATTGACCTGCAGAAAGGCTTTGGAAGATCAGCATAGCCCGCTATAATCGCCCCCGTTTCAAAACGGTCATCTTCATTGGATACCGTTTTCCCGCCACCTGTCCGAGGGGCGCTGCAGCAGGTTCGACCTGTCAGGCTCGGATGGGGCGTTGTCCGGCCACGGCCAGACACTAAACGCACAACGGCGCCCATTCGCATACATTACGAATGGAGGCTCTCATGAGCGCTGTTATCACGCCTGCCGATTTTAACGATTACAAAGTCGCCGACATGTCCCTGGCCGCCTGGGGTCGTCGCGAAACCATCATCGCCGAATCCGAAATGCCAGCCCTGATGGGTCTGCGCCGCAAGTATTCCGCCGAGCAACCGCTCAAAGGCGCGAAGATCCTCGGCTGCATCCACATGACCATCCAGACCGCCGTGCTGATCGAAACCCTGGTGGCCCTGGGTGCCGAAGTACGCTGGTCGTCCTGCAACATTTTCTCCACTCAGGACCAGGCCGCTGCCGCTATCGCCGCTGCCGGCATCCCGGTTTTCGCCTGGAAAGGCGAGACTGAAGAAGAGTACGAGTGGTGCCTGGAGCAAACCATCCTGAAAGATGGCGCGCCTTGGGATGCCAACATGATCCTCGACGACGGCGGCGACCTGACCGAGCTGCTGCACAAGAAATACCCGGCGATCCTGGACCGCGTCCACGGCGTCACCGAAGAAACCACCACCGGCGTTCACCGCCTGCTGGACATGCTGGCCAAGGGCGAGCTGAAAATCCCGGCCATCAACGTCAACGACTCGGTGACCAAGAGCAAGAACGACAACAAGTACGGCTGCCGTCACAGCTTGAACGACGCGATCAAGCGCGGTACCGACCACCTGCTGTCCGGCAAGCAAGCGCTGGTCATCGGCTACGGTGACGTGGGCAAGGGCTCCGCTCAGTCCCTGCGTCAGGAAGGCATGATCGTCAAGGTCTCCGAAGTCGACCCGATCTGCGCCATGCAAGCCTGCATGGACGGTTTCGAACTGGTTTCGCCGTTCATCGACGGCATCAACAACGGCACCGAAGCCAGCATCGACAAGGCCCTGCTGGGCAAGATCGACCTGATTGTGACCACCACCGGCAACGTCAATGTTTGCGACGCGAACATGCTCAAAGCCCTGAAGAAGCGCGCCGTTGTCTGCAACATCGGTCACTTCGACAACGAAATCGACACGGCTTTCATGCGCAAGAACTGGGCATGGGAAGAAGTGAAGCCGCAGGTTCACAAGATCCACCGTACCGGCCCTGGCGCATTCGATGCCCAGAACGACGACTACCTGATCCTGCTGGCCGAAGGCCGTCTGGTGAACCTGGGCAACGCCACCGGTCACCCGAGCCGCATCATGGACGGTTCGTTCGCCAACCAGGTGCTGGCACAGATCTTCCTGTTCGGCCAGAAGTACGCTGACCTGTCGCCGGCCCAGAAAGCCGAGCGCCTGACGGTTGAAGTCCTGCCGAAAAAACTCGACGAAGAAGTGGCCCTGGAAATGGTCCGCGGTTTCGGCGGCGTCGTCACTCAGCTGACCAAGACCCAGGCCGACTACATCGGCGTGACCGTCGAAGGTCCGTTCAAGCCGCACGCTTACCGTTACTGATCGGCTCCATTGCCTGCTCTCCCTGTGGGAGCGGGCTTGCTCGCGAAAGCGCTTTATCATTCAACATTAATGTTGTCTGACCCGCCGCCTTCGCGAGCAAGCCCGCTCCCACTTTGGGATGGGCAGGCTTCCAGGCTTTACGCGCTTTAAAGGATACGACCATGTCCCAAGACCGTCGCTACAGTTTCGAGTTCTTCCCTACGAAGACCGACGCTGGGCATGAAAAGCTGCTCGCCACTGCTCGTCAGCTGGCCACGTACAACCCCGATTTCTTCTCCTGCACTTACGGTGCTGGCGGTTCGACCCGTGATCGAACCCTCAACACCGTGTTGCAGCTCGAAAGCGAAGTCAAAGTCCCGGCCGCACCGCATCTGTCTTGCGTAGGCGACAGCAAGGACGACCTGCGCGGCCTGCTGGCTCAATACAAGACCGCCGGCATCAAGCGCATCGTTGCCCTGCGCGGCGACCTGCCGTCGGGCATGGGCATGGCCAGCGGTGAGATGCGCCACGCCAACGACCTGGTTGAATTCATTCGTGAAGAGACCGGCGATCATTTCCACATCGAAGTCGCCGCGTACCCGGAGATGCATCCGCAAGCGCGCAATTTCGAAGACGATCTGACCAACTTCGTGCGCAAGGCCAACGCTGGCGCCGACAGCGCGATCACCCAGTATTTCTTCAACGCCGACAGCTACTTCTACTTCGTCGAGCGTGTGCGGGCGATGGGCGTGAACATCCCGATCGTGCCGGGCATCATGCCGATCACCAACTACAGCAAGCTGGCGCGCTTCTCCGATGCCTGCGGTGCGGAAATCCCGCGCTGGATCCGCAAGCAACTGGAAGCCTACGGCGACGATACCCGGAGCATTCAAGGCTTCGGCGAACAAGTCATCACCGAGATGTGCGAACGCCTGTTGCAAGGTGGCGCTCCAGGCCTGCACTTCTACACATTGAACCAGGCTGAAGCGAGTCTGGCGGTGTGGAACAACCTGAAGTTGCCGCGCTGATACACGTTTAAAAGCAAGAGCAAAAGATCGCCACCTTCGGCAGCTTCTGCAGGGACTGATAGTCCAATGCAGGCGCTGCCGAAGGTGGCGATCTTTTGCTTTTGAAGCCCGAAACAGAGCTTCTGGATCCGGTTTCTGGCTCTTTCCCGTTTCTCGTCGTAATCTCAAGTCATGCCTTTGATTACCCAGTTACTGACCGTGGTGCTTTTCACTTGCCTGAGCTTCGCCGCTCGGGGCGAGAAACTGCGCATTGTCACTGAACCCTGGGCGCCTTACGTTTACGAGGAGAACGGCAAATCCCTCGGCCTCGACTACGAGACCACGGCCATTGTGTTCAAGCGCCTGGGGATTGAGGTCGAGTGGCAGTTCCTGCCGTGGAAGCGCTGCCTGTCGATGCTCGAGACTGGCCAGGCCGATGGCGCGCTGGACATTTTTCACAGCGATGAGCGTGACGCCACCCTGCTCTATCCCAGCGAACCCCTCTCGGAAGTCGAGTTCGTGCTGTTCTACGCCAATGAGCGACCTCATCCGTTTCACACCCTCGACGACCTCAAAGGCCTGACGATCGGCACCTCGCCGGGCTACCTGTACAGCCCGGACTTCAGCGAATCGACGTTGTTCACCCGCGAACCGGCGCCCACCCACGAAGCCAATTTCGGCAAGCTGGTGCGCGGGCGGATCGACCTGTTGATCACCGACCGCCGCGTCGGCCAGCATTTGCTCGACGAATTGAACATTCGCGACCAGATCAGCGAAAACCCGACCATCATCAGTCAGCAGAGCCAGTACCTGGCAGTGCGCCGCAACGCGGGCATGGATTTGCTGGTACAACGCTTCGGCGCCGAACTCAAGCGCTTCAAGCGCGAGCCTGGCTACGCCGAATTGAGCGCCCGTTATGGCGCGGATCCGACCGTCAGCACGAAATCCGCCGGCGCCACCGCCGCCCGTGAAAAAACCGTTGAGCAGCAGGAAAGCGGCGCGCAGTGATTGCTCTGTTATACTCCGGCCTTCCCGCCAGGCTCACGCCCGGACGCTCGGACTTGTTCAAGGCATCTCGACCCGCTACAGCGCAGCTTTCCAGCCCGCGCGAGCGCTCCAGACGAGCTTTCAAGGCCCAGCAGGACCGGACGGGATTGCGTTCCTCTTAAACGCCATTCGCGCCAGGCAAGACTCCCATTGGGCCAAGCCCTAACTAAAACAGGATTACTCATGTCCTTTGCTTCCCTCGGTCTCTCCGAGGCTTTAGTCCGCGCCATCGAGGCAGCGGGCTATACCGAGCCTACTCCGGTGCAACAGCGGGCCATCCCCGCCGTGTTGCAAGGTCGCGACCTCATGGTTGCGGCTCAGACAGGTACTGGTAAAACCGGCGGCTTCGCCCTTCCGATTCTGGAGCGGTTGTTCCCCAACGGTCACCCGGACAAATCCCAGCGTCACGGCCCGCGTCAACCGCGCGTACTGGTCCTGACCCCTACCCGCGAACTCGCGGCGCAAGTGCACGAGAGCTTCAAGGTCTATGCCCGTGACCTGAAGTTCGTCAGCGCCTGCATCTTCGGCGGCGTCGGCATGAACCCGCAGGTTCAGGCCATGTCCCGCGGTGTTGACGTGCTGGTCGCCTGCCCGGGGCGCCTGCTCGACCTCGCCGGCCAGGGCAGCGTCGATTTGTCCCACGTGGAAATCCTCGTGCTGGACGAAGCCGACCGCATGCTCGACATGGGCTTCGTCCATGACGTGAAGAAGGTCCTGGCCCGTCTGCCGAGCAAACGGCAGAACCTGCTGTTCTCGGCGACGTTCTCCAAGGACATCACCGACCTCGCCGGCAAGCTCCTGCACAACCCGGAACGCATCGAAGTCACGCCGCCGAACACCACGGTCGAGCGCATCGAACAGCGCGTATTCCGCCTGCCGGCCAACCACAAGCGTTCGTTGCTGGCGCATTTGATCACCGCGGGCGCCTGGGAACAGGTGCTGGTGTTCACCCGCACCAAGCACGGCGCCAACCGTCTCGCTGAATACCTGGACAAACACGGCCTCACCGCCGTCGCGATCCACGGTAACAAGAGCCAGAACGCGCGCACCAAAGCCCTGGCCGACTTCAAGGCCGGCGAAGTGCGCATCCTGGTTGCCACCGACATCGCCGCTCGCGGCCTCGACATCGATCAGTTGCCACACGTGGTCAACTTCGAACTGCCGAACGTCGATGAAGACTACGTGCACCGTATCGGCCGTACCGGTCGTGCCGGTCGTTCGGGCGAGGCGATCTCGCTGGTGGCTCCGGACGAAGAAAAGCTGCTGAAAAGCATCGAACGCATGACCAAGCAGAAAATCGCCGACGGCGACCTGATGGGCTTCGATTCCAGCGCTGTGGAAGCCGAGAAGCCTGAAGTCCGCGAGCGTCCGGATGTGCGTAACCCGCGCAACCCGCGTGGCCCGCGCGGCGACGGTCCGAATGGCGGTGGCGGTGGCGGCGGTCGCAAGGACAAAGGCAAGGACAAGGGCGGCAAGGAAAAACCGGCAGCCAGCGGCCGTGGCGAGCGCCCGGCCCGTGAGCAAAAACCACGCGAAGGCACCCCGGCGCGCGAGCAACAGCGCCCGGCGCCACGCGCTGCCGCTGATCGTGCCCCGGACGAGTTCCTGGACGACGACATCGATAACTTCGGTAACCGCGTCGACTACGTGCCTCAAGCCAAACCGGCCCAGAGCCGCGGCCGCCGTCCGGGTGCTCCGGCACAGGGCGCGGCAGCAGGCGCTGGCGCTCCACGCAGCGGCGGCAAGCCTCAGGGCCGTCAAAGCGGTCCGCGCGGCAGCGATGGCGCCAGCACTGGCACGCCGCCGGCCAAGCGCAGCGGCCCACGCAACGGTGCACCACGTGACGGTCAGGCCCGTCGCGAAGAAGGCCGCAACCGTCGCCCGGCTCGTGACGACCAGCCGCGTTCGGAACCCGCCGTGCAAAATCCGCGCGGCCCAGCGCCGAAGATCATTCACAAGGAGTCGAAAACCGATCGTTTCCCGACGCCTGAACAACTTGATCAACTGCCAGGCCGTCCCCGTGGCGAAAAACCGGCGTTGCTGACTCGCAATCGCTGATTTGGCACTGCACTGAAAAAATGCCCCGGCTCTCTAGACCCGGGGTATTTTTTTGTGCGTTCACAAATACCTGTAGGAGCCGGCTTGCTGGCGATAGCGGCTTAACATTCAACATCTCTATTGGCTGAACTACTGCCATCGCGAGCAGGCTCGCTCCCACAGGGGGATTTGCGTGGCAATGCCAATTTTGGCAGGCAATAAAAAACGCCCCCGACCGAAACGATCAGGGGCGTTTTTGTTGAAGCGACGAAAGTTACTTCGCTTTCACACCTTCAAACGTGATGTACAGGTCAACAGCATCCGACTGTGGACCCAGGTCCATCATCTTGCCGAAATCAGAACGCTTGATGCTGGTGGTGCCTTCAAAGCCGGCACGGTAGCCGCCCCATGGATCCTTGCCTTCACCCAGGAAAGTGGCTTTGACCACGATCGGCTTGGTCACGCCAAGAATTGTCAGGTCGCCAGCCACATCGGCAGTGTCCTTGCCAGCGGCGTTTTTACCGGTGGATTTGACGCTGGTGGACACAAACTTGGCTTTGCTGCCGTTCAGGAAGTCTTTGCTGGAGATGTGCTTGTCGCGCTCAGCGTTGTTGGTGAAAACGCTGGCCGTGTTCACGTTGAATTCGATCTTGCTGTCTTCCGGCTTAGCAGCGTCAAAGCTGAACTTGCCGTCGATGTCCTTGAAGGTACCGGTGATGTAGCTATAGCCCAGGTGGCTGATCTTGAAGTCAACGAAGGCGTGCTGGCCTTCCTTGTCAACGGTGTAGTCAGCTGCCATCGCGTTAGCGGACAACAGAGCGGAACCGATTGCCAGAGCCGCGAGCGTCTTTTTCAACATGCTTTCTATTCCTTTGGAGTCGAGGTTGAACATCATGCGTTGCGACCGAACATGCGTTTGAGGGTCACATCGCGATCGATAAAGTGGTGCTTCAATGCTGCCAACGCATGGAGGCCGGAAAAAATTACCAGCAGCCAGGCCAGATACAGATGAATCACACCGGCGTTATCTGCCTGGTCCGGTAGTCCGGACACCAGTGCAGGCACTTCAAACCAGCCAAACACCGGGATCCCGACACCTTCTGCGGTGGAAATCAGGTAGCCGGCAATCATCACAGCGAACAGGTTCAGATACAGAAAACCATGGCCGAACCTGGCGCCGAGGCGGGTCATGCGGCTATAGCTTTGCAGTGTTGGCGGTGGCGGGCTGATAAAGCGCCACAGCACCCGCAGCACCATGAACCCCAGCAACATCAAACCGATGCTCTTGTGCAGATCCGGGCCTGCCTTGCGCCATGGATCGTAGTAGCCGAGATCGACCATCCACAAACCCAGGGCGAACAAACCGTAAACCGCCAGCGCCACGCCCCAGTGCAGGAAGAGGCTGACCCAGCCGTAGCGAGAAGAAGAGTTACGTAATTGCATTGCCGAGTCCCTGTAAGTGCTGGCCCAAGACTATCGAGTTATCTATCGAATTAAAGCGGAAAATTTCGCTTTGAAATATCGAGAAATACGATCAAGAGTCTGAAATCGGTGAGTTAAGGAAAGATTAAAGACCAATTTGTCAGAAAAAATGACGTCCAACGGTAGAACACCTGGGCCATCAGCTTTATTCGAATCCTCACGCTGATTTTCTTCAGGCATAAAAAAACGCGGCATTTCTGCCGCGCTTCTTTGATCCCAACGCTTACTGCGCCTTGGTATCCGTTGCCGGCGTTGCAGCAGGCTTAACGACTGGCTTTTTCGCCGGTTCAGCTTTCTTCGCTGGCGCCTTGGCTGGAGCTTTTTTCGTCTCGGTTTTGGCGGCCGGTTTTTTCGCCGGTGCTTTTTTGGCCGGCTCGGCTTTCACCGGTGCCGCGGGTTTCGGTGCTTCGACCGGAGCCGGAGCCGGTGTCGGCGCAGGCGCGGGTGCAGGGGCTGGAGCGACGGGCGCTGCCGGCTCTGGTGCCTTGACCGGTTCCGGTTTTTTCTCGTCATCCGAGCCACCGAACAGGTTGGTAAAGAAGTTGCCCTTCTTCGCCGCTACCGCGCCGGCTGCCGCAGCGGTCGCCGCCGGGACCACCTTCGGCGGTTCGAACGACTTGCCGGCTGCCAGGTCTTCAACCTGACTGGCCGCACGCTGGCCAGTACGCAGCGCGCCTTCCAGGGTGCCCGGGTACAAGGTGTCGGTGTGTTCGCCGGCGAACGCGACGCGTTGCAGTGGGCGTTCCCACAGGCGCCAGTACTTGCTGATCTGGCCTGGACCGAAGGCCAGGTACGCGCCGCCCATGGACGGGTCGGTGCTGTAGCGACGGATTTCATAACCGGTGAACGAACCGCGCGCCTGTGGATAAAACGCGTGCAGACGGATCAGCACCTGATCGGCCATTTGCTTGTCGCCGAACGCCTGCATCACCCGTGCGTTGTCGCCGGACAGGTTGATCACCACGTTCGCGCCACCCTTCAGCGCAGGCTCGACCCACAACATCCCCAGGCCGGTGTTGCTGTAGATCTCGCCGGACATCCGCGCCTTGCTTTCCCACACTGGCGTCTTGAACTTCAGCATGATCTGGTCGCGCCAACCGTAGTTGGTGCCTTTGATGGCGGCCAGGTGCTGGGCGTCCAGCGCCGGGGTCATCACGATGTTGTTCAGGGCGCGCAATGGCACCGCGATGACAACGTAGTCAGCCTGATAGCCCACGCTGCCGATCTTGACGGTCACGCCGTCCTTGTCCTGGGTGATGGCCGAGACCGGGGAGCTGGTCTTGATGGTTTTCAGCTGTTTGACGAACGCCTGGGCCAGGACCGGGCTGCCGCCGAGCAGGCGCGAGGCGCGCAGGTCACGGTCGGCGACACCGAGGTAAACCCGGCTCTGTTGTGCGAAGTACAGCAGCGACAAGCGCGAAGGTTCGTCGTAACGGGTACGAATTTGCTGGTTGATCAACTGACGGGCCGTGGGTGGCAGCGTCAGTCGGTCCAGCCAGTTGGAGACGTTGACCTGATCCAGGGCATGCAGCGTGTTGTTCGCCGCCGGGTTCTGCGGGTCTTCGATCGAGCGCGCCAGGTCATCCACGGTTTTATCGAAGCGCTTGAGCGCTTCGGCAGTCGTCGGGTCTTTGGCGGCAAGGTCAGCAGCGGTGTAGTACACGCCGTCGATCAGGTAGCTCGGCGAACGCACGAACTCAGGCGCTGGCGTGGTGCTCAGCTTGAACGTCGAAACGTATTTGTTCAGCACCGGCTGGGTCTTGTCATTGCCGATCCACTCGCTGGTGGCCATGCCGGAACGGCCGCCCAGGCTTGGCTTGGCTTCCAGCAGCGTGACCTGCCAGCCCTTGTTCTGCAGTTCGTACGCCGCCGTCAGGCCCGAAAGCCCGCCGCCGATCACGATCGCCGTTTTATCCTTGGCCAGCGCAGACACGCTGAACAGCCCCAACATCACCAGCGCACAGGCGCGCAGCCAACCAGCAGACATCAGCGAACTCCGGTAATACACGTAGGAAGAAGCAGTTATGCGAGTCAGACGACTCAAAGAACCGCGAAGAATACGTCAGCCATCATTAGGCCGCCAGCGACGTCTATCGCCCCATACAAAGTAGCTCAATCGACACAATGGGTTGTTCCGGGGCGATGCATTGCATAGGCTTGCGCGATTGTATGTCCGCGCGTGTCGCGGACCGCCTCGAGGAGACTGGACATGGGCCTGAATAATCAGTGGATGCAACGGGATCTGGCCGTGTTGTGGCACCCCTGCACCCAGATGAAAGACCACGAACAGCTGCCGCTGATCCCGATCAAGCGTGGTGAGGGCGTGTGGCTGGAAGACTTCGAAGGCAAACGCTACCTCGATGCGGTCAGTTCCTGGTGGGTCAATGTGTTTGGCCACGCCAACCCTCGCATCAACCAGCGCATCAAGGATCAGGTCGATCAGCTCGAACACGTGATCCTCGCCGGTTTCAGCCATCAGCCGGTGATCGAGCTGTCCGAACGCCTGGTGAAGATGACACCGGAGGGCCTGACCCGGTGCTTCTACGCCGATAACGGCTCGTCCTGCATCGAAGTCGCGCTGAAAATGAGCTTTCACTACTGGCTCAACCGCGGTCAGCCGAACAAGAAGCGCTTCGTCACCCTGACCAACAGCTACCACGGCGAGACCATGGCGGCGATGTCCGTCGGTGACGTGCCACTGTTCACCGAAACCTACAAGGCGCTGCTGCTCGACACGATCAAGGTGCCCAGCCCCGACTGCTACCTGCGGCCGGAAGGCATGAGCTGGGAAGAACACTCGCGCAACCTGTTCGCCGCCATGGAACAGACCCTGGCCGAACATCACGACAGCGTTGCCGCGGTGATCGTCGAGCCGCTGATTCAGGGCGCAGGCGGCATGCGCATGTATCACCCGGTGTACCTGAAGCTGCTGCGCGAGGCCTGTGATCGCTATGGCGTGCACCTGATCCACGACGAAATCGCCGTCGGCTTCGGCCGCACCGGGACGATGTTCGCCTGCGAACAGGCCGGCATCCGTCCGGACTTCCTCTGTCTGTCGAAAGCGCTGACCGGCGGTTACCTGCCGCTGGCGGCGTGCGTCACCACCGAAGAGGTCTACAGCGCGTTCTACGACGACTACCCGACCCTGCGCGCGTTCCTGCATTCCCACAGCTACACCGGCAACCCGCTGGCGTGCGCGGCGGCGTTGGCGACGCTGGACATTTTCGAAGAAGACAACGTGATCGAGAACAACAAGGCCCTGGCCCAGCGCATGGCCTCGTCCACCGCGCACCTGATCGATCATCCGAACGTCGCGGAAGTGCGGCAGACCGGCATGGTGCTGGCGATCGAAATGGTCAAGGACAAGGCGACCAGGGAAGCCTATCCGTGGCAGGAGCGCCGCGGCTTGAAAGTGTTCCAGCACGCCCTGGAACGCGGTGCTTTACTTCGACCATTGGGCAGCGTGGTGTATTTCCTGCCGCCGTACGTGATTACGCCGGAGCAGATCGATTTCCTCGCGGAGGTGGCCAGTGAAGGGATCGACATTGCGACGCGTGACAGTGTCGGCGTGTCGGTGCCGGAAAATTTTCATCCGGGCTTCCGTGATCCGGGTTGATTGAGTTCACCTGAGCGACTGCGGAACCTGTGCCGACTTGCTCGCCAATGAAGGCGACACCGATTCCACTGATTCACATTTTTCCAGAGACCCAGCATGAGACTGTCCCGCTTCTTTATCGACGCCCCCCTGAGCACCGGCGAACACGAATTGCCCGAGGCCCAGGCCCACTACATCAGCCGCGTGCTGCGCATGGCCGAGGGTGATGCGTTGCAACTGTTCGACGGTTCGGGTCATGAGTTTCGCGCGACGCTGGTAGAGGTTGGCAAGAAGCGCGTGGTGGTGCAGATCGATGAACAATTCGCCGGTCAGGTCGAGTCGCCGCTGCACATCCATCTCGGCCAGGGTTTGTCCCGTGGCGAGCGCATGGATTGGGCGATCCAGAAAGCCACTGAGCTGGGCGTGACGGAAATCACCCCGATTTTCAGCGAGCGCTGTGAAGTTCGGCTCAAGGACGAACGCGCCGACAAACGCTTGCTGCATTGGCGCCAGGTGGCGATCAGCGCGTGCGAACAATGCGGGCGCTCGCGGTTGCCGGTGATTCATCCGCCACAGCTGTTGGCGGATTGGCTGAAACAGACCGAAGCGGAATTGAAGCTGGTGCTGCATCCGGTGGCCGAGCCGCTGGTGAGTCATGCGAAACCGGCGACGTTGGCGTTTCTGATCGGGCCTGAGGGTGGGTTGTCGGACGTTGAGGTGGATCAGGCCAAGGCTGACGGTTTCCATGCCGCCCGCCTTGGCCCTCGAGTGTTGCGCACCGAGACCGCGCCGGTGGTGGCGTTGGCGGTGGCCCAGCAGTTGTGGGGTGACTTCTAGGCCGCCATCGCTAGCAGGCTAGCTCCCACATTGAATTTTGGGTGTTCACCCGTTGCATGTTCACTGAAGATATCCTGTGGGAGCTAGCCTGCTAGCGAATGGCCGCGACTCGATCTACAGGACATAAAACATAATCGCCACAAAGTGCAGCAAACTCCCGGCGATCACAAACAGGTGCCAGATCCCGTGGGCATGGCGCAGCCGATGATCCAGGGCAAAGAAGATAATCCCCACGGTGTACAGAATTCCGCCCGACGCCAGCCAGGCAAACCCGGCCGTGCCCAGCGCCGCCATCAGCGGCTTGACCGCCACCAGCACGATCCAGCCCATCACTGCATAGATCACGATCGACAGGATCCGCGCCTCTGAACGCGGCTTGATTTCCTGCAGGATGCCGATCAGCGCCAGCCCCCAGACAATCCCGAACAACGTCCAGCCCCACGGCCCGCGCAGGGTCACCAGGCAGAACGGCGTGTAGCTGCCGGCAATCAACAGGTAGATCGAAAAGTGATCGACCTTCTGCATGATCGCTTTTTTCCGCCCGCGCACGCTGTGGTACACGGTCGAGGCGCTGTAGAGCACCATCAGTGTAAAACCGTAGATCGCCACGCTGACGATCTTCCATGGGCTGCCGTCCATGCCGGCGATCACCAGCATCCACACCACCCCTACCGCCGCTGCCACCGCCCCGACCAAATGCGTCCAGGCGTTCAATCGTTCCCCGTGATACATGTGTCGCTTACCTCGACATTCATTTGCGCAGTGCGCAAGGCTCAGGCCTCGAGCGTACAAACGCAATGTTTCAAATCGCAATGGCCCCATCGATGCTCGCGGGCGTGCACAATCGGATCATTCCCAAAAGAGTCACGCCCATGCTGATCGACGAAGAGTTGACCCTGAAAAAACTCGAGGTGTTCCTCGCCTTCATGCGCACCGGCAACCTGGCCCGGGCCGCCGCCGAGTTGCAGACCAGCAACGTCAGCGTGCACCGGGCCATTCATTCCCTGGAAAGTGCCCTGCGTTGCCCGCTGTTCAAGCATGAGGGCCGCAACCTGACGCCGCTGGAAAGCGCGTATGTGCTGGAAGAGCGGGCGCAGAAGCTGATTCAGGATGTGGTCGAAAGCGTGCGCCTGACCCGCGAAGCCGCCGGGTTCTCCGCCGAACGCTTCAAGCTCGGCTCGCTGTATTCGCTGACCGTGAAGACCGTGCCACAGCTGATCATGGGTCTGAAAATCCGCCGCAGCGAACTCAACATCGACCTGATCCTCGGCTCGAATTTCGACCTGCTGTACAAGCTCAAGAACATGGAAGTCGATGCGATCCTGGTGTCGCTGGACGAGAGCGTGAACGACCCGGATTGCGAGCACATTCCGCTGTTTTCCGATGACATCTTTCTAGCGACGCCGGCGGACTCCAGGTTCGCCCAGCGCAGCGAAGTCGACCTGGCCGAAGTGCGCGACGAGACGTTCATCACCCTGACCCAGGGTTTCGCCACGCACCAGGACGGTAATCGAGTGTTCAAGCAGGCAGGGTTCGAGCCGAAGGTGGCGATGCAGGTCAACGACATCTTCACCCTGCTCAGCATGGTCAGCTCGGGGGTCGGTTATGCGTTGCTGCCGGGGCGGATTGCGGCGGTGTATGAGAACCGGGTGAAGCTGATTCCGTTGCAGGAAAAGTACCGGTTGCAGCAGCACATCGGCGTGGTGTTTTTGAAAGCCAAGGAGCGCGATCCGAATTTGCTGGCGCTGCTGGCGGAGTGTCGGATGTATGCCAATCGACAGGCTTGAGACCGTGTCGCGCCCTTCGCGGGCAAGCCCGCTCCCACAGGAGAATGCATTCCAATGTGGGAGCGGGCTTGCCCGCGAAGGCGTCGGGGCAGTCAACCAAGATCCAGCGCTTACCCGACAATCCCACGCACAATGAAATACAACACCGAAGGCCCAAGCAGACACCCCAGCCCGGTATGGAACGTCGCCGTCAGCGCGCCGTAAGGCACCAGCCGCCGATCCGTCGCCGCCAGCCCCGCCGTCACACCACTCACGGTGCCGGCCAACCCGCCAAAGACCATTGCCGACCGCGGATTATCCAGCCCCATCCAGCGCGCCGCCATCGGCGTGCCAACCATCACCAGAATCGCCTTGATCAAGCCGGTGGCAATCGACAACGCCACCACATCGGAACTGGCGCCAATCGCCGCGCCGGTCACTGGCCCGACGATGTACGTCACCGCACCCGCGCCGATGGTGGTCATGCTCACCGCATCGCGATAGCCGAACACCCAGGCAATGCTCGCCCCGACAATGAACGGCAGAATCGTGCCCAGCAGCAGCGCAATCACGCCAATCAAACCGGCCTTCTTCGCTTCGGTGGCTTGCACTTCGAACGCCGTGGCGACGATGGCAAAGTCCCGCAGCATCGCGCCACCCATCAAGCCGATACCGGAAAACAGCGCCAGGTCCGCCAGGCCTTTCTGCCCGCCGGTCAGGGTGCCGCCGACCCAGGCCAGCACCAGGCCGATGACGATGGCAATCGCCGAGCCATGAATCCGTCCGAACGTCAGGCGCTTGGACAACACCACCGACACCCACATGATCACACCGACGAAGGCGAACGCCGTGACCAGACCGTTATTGGCCAGGCCTTTCTCAATGACTTCCAACATATCAGCGGCCTCCTACTGGCGTGCCGACGGGCGTGAGTTCCGCAGGCTCGTCGGGCAAGGGTTCGCCTTTGTGGGTCCGGCTGATCAGGGCGATGGTGCAGCCGCAGAGCACCACCGAGCCGATGGCCGCGAGCACTGCTACCGGGCCGCCGTGCAACGCGGTCACGACGTTCTGTTGCGCCGCCATCGCCACTACCACCGGAATGTACATCGCACCCCAGAAGCCGACGCCCATCTCGCAATCCTTGGTCATGCCCCCGCGCTTTTGCATCCACAGCCGCGCGCAGATCAGCAGGATCATCGCGATCCCGACGCCGCCCACATTGGATTTCACGCCGAGCAGAACGCCCAGCGCATCGCCCAGGATCACCCCTGCCAGCGTACAGATCGCCAGCAGCGCCACACCGTAAATAATCATCGTTGTTATCCTCAAAGTGCATCGTCGAATGTTGTTTTTGTTGTTCGAAGGCCTGAGTCGGTGTCTAGGGTTGGCGACCTCCTTCCTCACGCAACAGCATCTGCAAGGTGTCGAGCCGCGCGCCGTCGAAAGCCATCACGGTGCCCTGCTCGAACACCCGGCGTGCCAGCCCGGTCAGCACCGCACCGGGCGGCAGTTCGATCTGTAGCCGTACGCCGCGCTCGTAGGCGCTTTGCACGGTGCCGCGCCAATCCACCACGCGACACATGTTGAAGGCCAGGTCGTCACGCAAGGCTTCGACGGTGACGATGGGCCGGGCGCGACTGCCGCTCAGGTAACCCACGTTCGGCCTTTTCAGCGTGACGTCGGCGAAGGCTTCGGCCAGGGTTTTCGCCGGGGTTTGCAGCAGCGGGCAATGGGACGGCACGCTGACCGCCAGTCGCTTGGCCAGACCGGCACCGCGATCTTTGGCCAACCCGGCGACGGCGTTCATCGCATCCTCGCTTCCGGCGATGACCACCTGGTTATCGGCATTGATATTGGCCAGGTAAACCGGCGAATCGACGCTGTGCACCTGCGCCAGCAGCCTGTCCACCGTGGCGAGATCAAGGCCGATGATCGCGGTCATGCCGTAGCCCTGTGGATAAGCCTGTTGCATCAGCTCGCCGCGCAGGCTGACCAGATGCAGCGCATCGTTGAAGCTCAAAGCGCCCGCCACCACGGCCGCCGGATAGGCACCAATGGACAAACCCGCGACGTAATCCGGCGCGATTGCCAACTGCCGCGAAGCCGCGACTCCGGCAATCAACAGGCACAGCTGCACAGCCCTCGTCGACTTCAGCGCCTCGGCAGAATCCAGCAGCAATGCGTCTTCGCCCAGCACGTCGCTGGCCTCGACCAGCGTCTCGCGAGGCAAGCGCTGAAGCATGCCCGGCTGCTGCGCGCCCTGGCCCGGGAACACCAGCAGGCTGCTCACGCGGCGTGCTCCCACGGGTCCATGACCAGGCACGCTTCACGGGCGCTTTTCAGCAATACCCGACGCGCAGGACCAGCCCATTCACGCAAGGCGACGGCCCCGAAAGGTGTCTGCAACTGCATGTCCACCTGACACGCTGCGGCATCCAGAAGGGACACCAGTTGTTGCGCGCTCAAACGATCCAGCGGTCGCGGTGTGCGCAGAATCAGATCGAGATCACTGCCTGCGTGCAACGCCTGAAGACCGCTGGCCAATTCGAACCCGGCGCTGCCGCTGACACCCCAGCCCCATCCACAGCCATCGAGCATCGGCCGCAATTGATTGAGGGCGTGCGCTGCCGGCAGATCCCGATCGATCGAGACATGACACAGGTCTTCCGGCCTCACGCAACGCTGAATCGCCTCAACCGACATCAGCGTTGCATAACGCTGCTCGCGCAAGCGCCCGCGCACGCCAACCGCGATTTGACCCGGCGTGCTCAGCGCACGCCGGACCACCACCGGTTGGCCCGCACGGATGGAGTCGATCACCCAGACAGGCGCGTCCGCCGGCAACTGCTCGGGAGTCATGCCCCAGAGCAAGTCGTGGGCCAGATACGTGTTCACCACTGCGCTCTCAGCAGTTCACGCACCTTGCTCGACGCCGAGCGATTGCTCGCACCCAAGCGACTGCTGAGGTCACGGCCCGTCGCGGCGACATCCCCCATCGCCTGGGTCAGGCACTCAGTCACCCGCACCAGATCAGCCGCCGTCGGCTGTTCAATCTGCTCGACCGACAAGGTTTCCCAGAGCAAACCCAGGCTCGCGTAGCTGTCGATGTCGTAGGCCATCGGCGGCACACTGGCGGCCAGCGCTTCCAGTTCTTCGACGCTGCGCAAGGTCACCCGCGCCGCCGACACCTTGCCCATCGCATGGACCATCACCCCCGGATCGCGCAGGGCAATCAGGCGATTGGCCTGATACCCGTGGGCCAGGAATGCACCGGACATCGCCTTGCCCACCAGCAAACCAATCACCGCATGGCCGGCCAAGCGGGCGCGGGCATAACTGTCGGCGGCGCCCGCGAGCGCCTGATGAATGCCCAGCGCTTCTTCACGGCGACCGTAGGCCTGGCTCGGCACATCGACGATGGCGATCACGGCGCGTTTTTGCAGTTTGTCGGCGTCGGCCGCGATGACTTCATCCACGGCCTTGGCCAGGCCCCAGCCTTCCAGCAAACCGACTTCGCCGTGACGAGCGCGGACGAAACGGTTGTCGGGGTCAGCCACCACGGCAATGAAACGGACCGGTTGCTCGCCCAGCACACCGTCGGCGACCTTCAGCGACGCCGGCAAACCACCAACGGGTTTCGCGCCCGCACTCAAGGCGTTGAACCAGTTCAAACCTCTCAGGGAATACGAACTCATGAGCGCTCTCCTTGATACAGATCGCGAACCGTCGCCGCATCGATTTGCGGTTCGGCGTCCAGTCGGGCCAGGCGTTGCAGGAACAGATCGGCCTGACGACTGCGAGGCTGTTGCGGCACGCCCTGTTGCAGCAATTCACTGACCTGCTGCTGAATCTGTGTCACATCGTCGGCGACAAAACGATCCACCAGACCGCTGGCGAAACGTTGCTCGCCACCGGTCAGGCCCCAGATGAACGGACGGTCACGGGAGTCGTACTCCTCAAGCCCGGCCTCCTGTTCGATCACTTGCGGACCGTTCAGGCCAAGACGTGCTTCCTGGGTCACCAGCAAATAACTGCACAACCCGGCGGCAATCGACATCCCGCCAAAGCAGCCGACGCTGCCGGCCACCACCCCGACCACCGGTTGGTACTGGCGCAAATCGACGATGGCCGCATGGATATCGGCAATCGCCGCCAGCCCGAGGTTGGCTTCCTGCAAGCGCACGCCGCCGGTTTCCAGCAGCAGCACGGCGCGAGTCGGTACGCCGTTGCGGTTGTCTTCGGCTGCCAGTTCCAGCGCGCCGGCGATTTTCGCGCCGCCGACTTCGCCGAGGCTGCCGCCCTGGAAGGCGCCTTCGATGGCGGCGATCACCACCGGCAAACCGTCGATGCTGCCTTTAGCGATCACCACGCCGTCGTCGGCCTGCGGGACCACGCCCTGGCGTGAAAGCCACGGCGACATGACGCGTTGAAACGGGTCGAGCAATTCGCGGAAGCTCCCGGCATCGAGCAAGGCGTTCGCCCGTTGCCGCGCGCCGAGTTCGACGAAGCTGTGCTTGTGCAGAAGCGTCGCAGTATCAGTCATGGCCGATCTCCTCGAAGCCTTGTTCCAGACGCAACCGCACCACACCCGGCGTGGCGCCGAAGTCATGGATATCGATGGCCATTGCCGGTGGTGTCTGGCCGTCGAACATTCGCGCGAACAGATGCTGCCAGCGTTGTTCGCTGCCGTTGACCGAGGTCTGCACCTTGATGGTCAGCTTGCCGGCCGGGCCTGGTTCGATCAGCACTTCCAGGTCGCCCGAACCGACACAACCCACCAGCGTGCGGCCACGTGGCGGCTGCCCGGCGGGGAATTCAAAGGATAAGGTTTCCATCAAGACGCTCCCTGGTTGAAGTGTTCGCCCGACTCGAGACGGTCGATCAACAGGCAGGCTGCGAGCAGGTCCGCAGCGCCACCGGGCGAGGCATTCAATGCGATTAATTGTTGGTCCAGCTCATGCAAACGGCGGCGACCGGCGAGGCTGGCGCTGCCGCCGGCGTCGAGCACGGCTTGCGCCCCGAGTTGCATCGCGTGCAGACCCTGTTCACCGGCGCGGTAGAGCACGCAGGTGTCGGCCAGTCGGGTCATGATCGCCAGCAAGGCATCGAGCCGGGCATTCTGTTCGCCATGGCCGGCTGCGCGGCTGAGCTTGAGTTGCGGCAAGGCGCGTTGCATGACGGCGGGGAAACCGAGTTGCGCTTCTTCTCGGGCACCGCGGGCGCCGTATCGCTGCGCGACTTGCGTGCCGTGGCTGAGCGACTGCGGCGCGTGTCGGTCGTTGAGCAACGCCAGGCGCGCAGCGCGCAAGGTGATTGCACTGGCAGCGGTGGATTCAGGTTCCAGCGCGGCGGCAGTGACCAGCAGCCCCAACGCCCAGATCGCCCCGCGATGGGTGTTCACGCCGCGGGTGGTGGCGAGCATCGCTTGCTCCCCTTCCCGGCCAATCCGCCCGATCGCTTCGCGCAGCGGCAAACCGACTTCACCAATCTCAATCGCCGCTTGCGCCATGTCCTTGAACGCCGGCCACAGCGACAACGCCGAAGCGTGCATCAATCCAAGGTGCAAATCGGTATGGGCGCCATTGCCGCGACGGTCGACCAGCGCCGGTTTCGGCGACAAGTCCGCCTCGTCGATCAGCGCGTCCACAGCCAGGTCCGCCAGGCGTTCGGCCAGGGTCAACGTTTTCGGTTGCAGGTTGAAGGCGTGCATTACCAGCTCCTGAATTTGGCGGGCGGGTTGTAGAGGCCGCCAGACCACTCGACCAGATCCGCCACGCTTTTCGCGGCGAGCAATTCGCGGGTGGCGTCGGTGCGACGGATGCCGAGGTCTTCCGGCAAGGCGATCAAGCCTTCGCGGCGCATGCGTGCGGTGTCTTTCGGGTTGTGCCGCAGGCCGATGACGGTCACGCCAGCGACGGCGGCGATCATCGCCTGACGCTCTTCCAGCGAACGCGCCTTGTACAGGTAGGCGATGCCTTCTTCGGTCAGCAAATGGGTGACGTCGTCGCCGTAAATCATGATCGGTGCCAGCGGCATACCGCTTTTCTTCGCCACGTCGACCGCATCAAGGGTTTCGACGAAGGTCGGTTTGCCGCCTTCCTGGAACGTCTCGACCATTTGCACCACGAGTTTCTTGCCGCGTTCGAGCAGGGGCTCCGGTCCATCACCGTGGCGCATGTCGAGCCAGGCCGGCGTGCCGTGACGGCGACCGCGCGGGTCGTGGCCCATGTTCGGCGCGCCGCCGAAACCGGCGAGGCGGCCACGGGTCACGGTGGAGGAATGGCCGTCGCCATCGACTTGCAGGGTTGCGCCGATGAACAGGTCCACCGCGTATTGCCCGGCCAATTGACTGAACATCCGGTTGGAACGCAGGGAGCCGTCGCGCCCGGTGAAGAACACATCCGGCCGCGCGGCGATGTAGTGTTCCATGCCCAGTTCCGTGCCAAAACAATGCACGCTCTCGACCCAGCCGCTTTCGATGGCGGGGATCAGGGTCGGGTGCGGATTGAGTGTCCAGTTGCGGCAGATCTTGCCTTTGAGGCCGAGGGATTCGCCGTAGGTGGGCAGGATCAGTTCGATGGCGGCGGTGTTGAAGCCGATGCCGTGGTTCAGCGACTGCACGTTGTGTTTTTCGTAGATCCCGCGGATCGCCATCATCGCCATCAGCACGTGCACCGGCTTGATGTGCCGGGGATCGCGGGTGAACAGCGGCTCGATGTAGAACGGCTTGTCGGCCACCACCACGAAATCGACCCAGGACGCCGGAATATCGACGCGAGGTAAATCAGTGACATCGTCCACCAATTGATTGACCTGGACGATGACGATGCCGTCGCTGAAGGCCGCCGGTTCGATCAGCGCCGGCGTGTCTTCAGTACTGGGCCCGGTGTAGATGTTGCCGGCGCGGTCGGCCATGAAACCGGCCGAGAGCACGACGTTGGGAATCAGGTCCACCACCAGCCGTGCGTAGAGTTCGATGTAGGTGTGAATGGCGCCAATTTCCAGCAGACCGTCTTCCAGGAGCTGGCTGATGCGCAGGCTCTGGGTGCCGGCGAAGGAAAAGTCGAGCTTGCGGGCGATGCCGCGCTCGAACAGGTCCAGGTGCTCGGCGCGACCAACGCTAGGCATGATCATGTGCAGGTCGTGCAGCTTGCCCGGATCGGCTTTTGCCAGGGAGCGCGAAAGGAAATCCGCCTGCTTCTGGTTGTTGCCCTCCAGCACCACACGGTCGCCCGGCAGAATCAACGCCTCGAGCGCCGCCACGATGTTTTCGGTGGGCAAGACCACACCGTCGGCCAGGCCCTTGACCAACTCAAGGCGCCGCTGCTTCTCGCTGCGCCGCCGCGTCCATCGCGAGTCGGGGGATATTGTTGTTGTCATGACCACTCCACGGGTTCGCTGTCGTGGGGCTCACCTTAGGAGGGTTGGGTGGGGGCATCAATCAAGTAAAGTGGTGGATCGTTACGCTTAAGTTAATGGTTGGAGCTACCGACGCCTTCGCGGGCAGGCCCGCTCCCACAGGGATCGTTGGTGTACTCCGCATTCGTGCACGACAGCAATCAACTGTGGGAGCGGGCTTGCTCGCGAAAGCGGAATGTCAGGCGACACAGATGCTGGATGTGCTGGCCTCTTCGCGGGCAAGCCCGCTCCCACAGGGATCGTGGGTGTACTCCGCATTCGTGCACGACAGCGACCTACTGTGGGAGCGGGCTTGCTCGCGAAAGCGGAATGTCAGCCGACAACGGTGTTGGATGTGCTGGCTTCTTCGCGGGCAAGCCTGCTCCCACAGGGATCGTGGGTGTACTCCGCATTCGTGCACGACAGCAATCAACTGTGGGAGCGGGCTTGCTCGCGAAAGCGGAATGTCAGCCGACAACGATGCTGGATGTGCTGGCCTCTGCGCGGGCAAGCCCGCTCCCACAGGGATCGTGGGTGTACTCCGCATTCGTGCACGACAGCGACCTACTGTGGGAGCGGGCTTGCTCGCGAAAGCGGAATGTCAGGCGACACAGATGTTGGATGTGCTGGCCTATTTGCGGGCAAGCCCGCTCCCACAGGGGTCGTTGGTGACTTGGAAGCGGCACGACCGGGTCCGTCAGACGAGCCCGGTGCTTACCAACAACTCCTCCAGCGCCAACAAATCCGGCACCTTGGCGACTTGGTCAGCCACTTGCACGGCCGCCTGCTCCAGCGCGCACAGCGGCACATCCACATAACTCAGCTGGCTATCGAGCTTGTAAGACCGCGGAATCCCTTGCACCAGCATCGCGATGAATTTAAGTTCAGGCCGTCCACCCAGGGCATTGAGGATGACAATCCGCGCCCGCTCGCCGATGACGATTTTCTGTCCACAGGCCGATTCGAAACTCAGCAGCGGAATCTGCCGCTCTCGCCACATCACCCGCCCCAGGTACCAGGGCGGCGTGTCGAGGTCGAAGGCGCTGGATTGGTAGTCGATCAACTCGGCAACCGCGACGTTGGGCAGAATCAGGTGGCGGTCAGCCAACGGCAACAGCAGGCCCGTGAGGTTGCTGGTGCGGTGTTCAAGCATGGGTTTTGCTCCACAAGGCGATGCTGTCGAGCAGCACCGATTCCTGGTACGGCTTGCCGAGGTAGTCGTTGACGCCGATGGCCATGGCGCGGTCGCGGTGTTTCTGGCCGGTGCGCGAGGTGATCATGATGATCGGCAGGTGCCGCAAGCGTTCGTCGGCGCGCACCTGGGTGGCGACTTCGAAGCCGTCCATGCGCGGCATTTCGATGTCCAGCAGCATCAGGTCGGGCATGTGCTCCTCCAGCAGCAGCATGGCATCGACGCCATCCTTGGCGGTCAGCACATTCATGCCGTGACGCTCAAGCAAGCGACTGGTGACCTTGCGCACGGTGACCGAATCGTCGACCACCAGCACCAGCAAGGGTTTGTGCGGCTCGGGTTCGCTGTCCTGCACCTGCGATCGCTGCGACAAGCGCGTCTGCATCGCGCGAATCGGCGCGAGCAAATCGAGAATCAGCACCACCCGGCCATCGCCCAGGATCGTCGCCCCGGACAAGCCCTGCACTGCCGCGAATTGCGGGCCGAGGCTTTTCACCACGATCTCCCGGGTGCCAGCCATGGCATCGACCTGCACCGCGATGTGCCGCTCGTTGCATTGCACCAGCAACACCGGCAACGGCAGGCTTTGGCCCAGCAGTTTTGGACGCGTACTGGTGTTCAGCAGTTCGCCGAGGTAGCACAGTTCATAGTGTTGCCCAGCGTATTTGTAGGTCGGCGGATCAAGTCGATAATGCCCTTCGAGCTCATTGGGCAGCACCCGCACGATGCCGTCGATGGTGTTCAGCGGGATCGCATATTGATCCTCGGCGCATTGCACCATCAGCGCGCGGTTGACCGACACGGTGAACGGCAGGCGAATGCGAAAGTGCACGCCCTGCCCCGGCACCGAGTCGATGCTCATGCTGCCGCCCAGTTGCCGGACCTCTTCATGAACCACGTCCATGCCGACGCCGCGCCCGGAAATCTGGGTGATTTTTTCGGCGGTGGAGAACCCCGGCTGCAGAATGAATTGCAGCACGTCGCGGTCGCTGATGTCGCTGTCCGGGGCCAGCATGCCACGCTTGATCGCCTTGCGCCGCACCGCGTCCAGCGGCACGCCGGCGCCGTCGTCGCGGATGTCGAAAACCATGTCGCCGCCCTCGCGGGACAGGTCGAGGGTGATCCGCCCCTGCGCCGGCTTGCCGGCTGCCAGACGTACATCGGTAGATTCGAGGCCATGATCCACGGCGTTGCGCAACATGTGTTCCAGCGGCGCGGCCATGCGCTCGAGGACGTTACGGTCCATCTCGCCTTCGGCGTTGCCGACCACGAACTCCACGTCTTTGCCCAGCTCGCTGGAGACCTGGCGGACAATGCGTTTCAAGCGCGGCAGCATCCGCTCGAACGGCACCATGCGCGTGCGCATCAGGCCTTCCTGCAATTCGGTGTTGATGCGGCCCTGCTGCTGCAACAGGTTCTCCGCGTCCTGGTTGCGCCGGTCGAGGGTTTCCTTGAGGTCGAGCAGGTCGGAGGCGGATTCGAACAGCGCCCGCGACAATTGCTGCAACTGCGAATGACGGTCCATTTCCAGCGGATCGAATTCTTCATAGCCCAAGCGTTCGGCATCGGCTTGCTGACGGCTGAGAATCCGCCCCTGGGTTTCGGTATCAAGCCGGCGCAATTGATCGAGCATGCGCTCGATGGTGGTTTCCATCTCGTTCAGCGCCACGTGCGCATCGTTGACTTGTTGTTCGATGCGGCCACGGAAGATCGAGGTTTCCCCGGCCAGGTTGACCAGGTCGTCGAGCAGCTCCGCCGAGACCTTGACCATGTCGGCGCCGGCATCGGCTTGCGGCGTCGGGATCTCGACTTTAGGCGTGGTGACAGCCGGCGCAACCGGCGCTTCCAGCACGTGCGGATGGCTGAAGTTGCGGATCGCCTCGATCAGCCGATCCGCCGGCGGCAATGGCTGGCCGGCACGTGCTGCGTCGAGCATCTGCGCCAGCCGGTCATGGCTGCTCTGCAACAACCCGAACAGCGCCGCCGTCGGTTTCAGCGCCCCGGCGGACAAACCTTCATAAAGAAATTCCAGTTCATGGGCCAGGTCGCCGATCGGCGCGATCTCCACCATCCGCGCACCGCCCTTGAGGGTGTGCAGATCGCGCAGCAGGGTTTCCACTTCTTGCCGGTTCGACGGTTCGGCCTGCCAGCGCACCAGCGCCGCACCGGAGTTTTCGATGATGTCGAAGCCTTCTTCGAGGAAGATCTCCAGCAACTCGGGGTCATGCCCCGGCGACACTTCCGCCCGTGGCGTCTCGACGGTTTCAGGCGTGGCGGCATTGCCCTGACGGAAGTCGCGAATGTCCTCGATCAGTTCACGTGGATCACCCAACGGCTTCTGGTTTTGCAACTGCTCAAGCAGTCGAGCCAGGTGGTCATGGCTCCGTTGCAGCAGCTGCGCCAGCGCTTCGCTGTGGTTGTAGCGGCGATCGACCAGCCCTTCATAGAGGCTTTCCAGCTCATGGGCGAGGTCACCGACCGGCTCGACCTCGGCCATCCGCGCACCGCCCTTGAGCGTGTGCAAATCCCGGTGCAACGAGAGCAGCGGCGCGGCGTTTTCCGGGTCGTTCAGCCAGCGTTGCAAGGCCTGGCCAGCGCTTTCGAGAATATCGACGGCTTCTTCGAGAAATATCGAAACGATCTCATCATCGAGTTTCTCTGTAGGAGCGAGCTCGCTCGCGATGGGCGCTAACGGTGCCGCGGGGTCATTGGGTAAATGCGGTGTCTGTGGAGTTTTCGCGAGCGAGCTCGCTCCTACAGGTATAGGGGGGAGCGTGCGTTCGAGTTCGGCGGTGGCATCGCCCAGGTCGCGAATGCTCAGGGTACGGCTGCCGTCGCTGCGAATCAGGCCCATGGCCGAGGGGTCGAGGCTTTCATCGAGCAAGTCGCGCAAGGCGCGGATGCGCTGCGGTTGCGAGCTGACCTCCTGACCCGCTGCCAGTTCGTCGAGCATGTTGATCAGCGCTTCGTGGGCGCCTTGCGCCTCGTGAAAAAACCGGTCGCTGACCGCGAGGCTGCTTTCTTCCACCGCGCCATACAGGTCCAACAAGGCTTCGCAGAGTTCGTCCACCGGGTGCAGGTCGGCCAGGTGCGCGCCTTCGCCGAGGGTGGTCAATTCGTCCAGTAAGGCACTGAGTTCCTGACGTTCGCCGGGATGCTGCTGCCAGCGCTGCAACAGGTTTTCGGCGTCCAGCAGGATGTCCATGCCCTGGGCCAGGAAATTGTTGATCAGCTGCGGATCGCGCTTGGTGCGCAGCGCCGTGCTCGGCGCAGTCAACAGTGTTTCCAGACGTTCGGCCAGCCGTGCCTGGGTCCTTTCGATCAGTGACCGCGCACCGGGAATTTCTGCCAGCGGATCGACCTTGAGCTGGCGCAGCCCGAGACGGAACAGGCCTTCGGCTTCCAGCAGCAGTTCGACCTCGTCCAGGTCCAGCGCAATCAAGTGCGCCTTGTACTCGCGGGCGAGTTGATCCAGCGGCGTCGCCAGCTCGACAATCGGCAACACGCCGGCCATCGAGGCGCTGCCCTTGAGGGTGTGCAGCGCCCGCTGCAACTCGTCGCTGGCCTGCAACGGCACATGCTCGGCGGCCTGATCGAGGAAGCGGTTGAGACTGGCCAGGTGGGTCTCGGCCTCGTTGCGGAAGATCTCCAGCAACAACGGGTCGAGGGCCGCGACGTCCTGCACGTCCTCATCGGCCAACGGCTCGTCGCCCTTGGCGAGGGCATGGGCGCGTGCGGCCAACTGATCGACGTCGTTGCGCTGACGCTGGGCATGGTCGGCATATTCGGCCACCAACTCCGGCAGCAAATTCAGCACGTCGTCGAGCAGTTTCTGCACTAATGGACCAGGCTCGACGCTGTGCTCCAGCACACGGTTGAGCAGGTTTTCCACGGCCCACGCCAGCTCACCCAGCACCAGCGCACGAACCATGCGCCCGCTGCCTTTGAGCGTGTGGAAGGCCCGGCGCAATTCGATCAGCGCCGCTTCATTCCCCGGCTCAGCCGCCCAGCGCGGCAACTGCTGCCGAAGAATGTCCAGGACTTCATCGGTTTCTTCGAGGAACACTTCGCGCAACTCTTCGTCCACCGGCGCTTCCCCAGTGGGCGGCGGCAACAGGCTGCCCGGCGTGGTCAGCGCGGGTGGGTTGACGGCCGACACCGGATTGGCCAGCACGTCGGCCAGGGTCTGGACGACGTCCGGGTCGTCCAGTTCCTGCATGTCCTGCATGACCTGCGCTTCGCTCGGGCTGAGTACATCCTCCAGCACCGGCACATTCTGCTCACTGGGGAAAAAGCCGAGTGACGCCAGGCTTTTTTCCGCGACGTCGAGCAACTGTTCACCGGCCGCTTCGGGGTCGTCACTCAAGCGTTCCAGGTAATACTCGAGGCTGGTGATGACGTCGGCCAGGCTGTCCAGCTCTTCCCAGTCAGGCGCGTCCGGGTACGGCAGCAAGTGCTCGCGAATGAAGTGGTTGCAGGCATCGATCAGGCTCGCCGCACGGCTCAGCGGAATCATCGCCAGCGCGCCGCGCACTTGGCTGAGCAAGGCCGGTAACCCCAGCAAATGCTGGCGATCCCAGTCGGCATCGATGTAATCGACGATCATGTCCTTGGCCTGTTGCAGGCAGATGCGCACTTCCTTGATCACGATCTGGTGGATCTGCGTCAGGTCGGTGGTCGGCAGGCGGCTGTCTTCCTGGCTTTCCGGCTCGACGGTGCCGACCATGCCAGCCAGTGTCGCCTCGACGTAGAGCAAGGCCCCGGCGACGTCCATGAGGATCGCGTCGTTGGGTTCGCGCTGTCCCTGGGCGAGGCTGAGCACCACGGCGAGCTGGTCGATGATGACCTTGCGCGGCTGGCCGAAACCAAGCACCGCCAGGGTGTCGGCGATCTGCCGCAACGGCGCGAGCAGGCTTTCCAGATCGGAAGTGTGCTGGCGGTCGCTGCGCACGAACAGGTCGAGGCGCTCTTTTACCCGAACCAGTTCTTCACACAACGCGGCCAGTACCGAACGCATGGCGTCACGGTCAGGGCCGGCCAGCCGCGCGCGTTCTTCGTCGACCATTGCGCTGTCAGGCAACGCGTCGTCCAGTCCGTAGCGATCTTTCATGGTCAGCATCTGCCCGGTGGGGTGTTCGGCCTTGGCGAGGTAGAACAGCAAGCTTTTGAGCAACTCCGGCGGCGCCGGCTGATTGATCGCCGACATGCCCTGTTCGAGCAGGCGCTTGAGTTCTTTGTCGGCGTCCCGGAACAAGCTGCGCAACGCCGGGCTGTTGGCAACCGCGCCGCCGCGCATGCCTTCGACCAGCGCCGAAGCGACTTGCCACAACGAGCTTAAAGGCGCGTTGCCGCACAGCCCTTCGAGACGTGAAAACACCTTGGCCAGATACCCGAGGTGGGTGTCGTCATCCTGCTCGCGCAGTAATCCGACCAGGGCCATCTGCAACATCTGACGCCATTTGCGCAGCACATTCGGCAGGTCCGCCGGCTCCAGACGCGCCAGGGATTCTTCGTCCAGCGGCGCCAGGTCCGGCAGTTGCGGGGCGAACAGGCTGGTTTCCGACAACAGGCTGTCGCCACGGGCGCTGCGCAGATCGTTGATCAGCGGCAACACCACCAGCGGCAGGTCGCGGCGCGCGCCCTGGATGCGGTCGAGGTAGATCGGCAACTGCCCGAGGGCTTGCAGCAATAGGTGAATCGCCTCGTCACGATGGCTGACGCGGTCCTGCAGCAAGGCGTTGGCCAGTTGCTCCATTTCTTCAGCGAGCAGGGCCGCGCCATAGAACTCGACCATCTGCAGACTGCCATGAACCTGATGGACGCACGCCAGGCAATCACTGAGGGCGTGCGTCGCCTGAGGGTCATCCAGCAACGTTTCAATCGCCTGGTGAGCCACTTTCAGCGTTTCGGCAATCTCGCCTTTGACCCATTCGAGGGCCACATAGTCGTGCCGATCACCCATAACGACTCCGATCACTATCAAAACAAGCGCGTATCACACTTTATCCACAGTCTGCGCCTTGGCGGCCGGCAAGGTGAAACCGGACACCGAGCGCCGCAGCTGGCTGGCCATTTTCGCCAGGTTGCCAATGCTTTCGGCCGTGGCGGTGGAACCGGACGACGTCTGCGTGGTGATCTGCTGGATCACGTTCATCGTCAGGGAAATCTGCCCGGCCGAAGACGTCTGTTGCTGGGCCGCGTTGGAGATGCTCTGGATCAGCGCCGCGAGAGTCTTCGAGACGCCTTCGATTTCCTCGAGGGCCACCCCGGCATCCTGCGCCAGACGCGCGCCGCGCACCACTTCGGTGGTGGTCTGCTCCATGGAAATCACCGCCTCATTCGTGTCGGCCTGAATCGCCCGCACCAGTGTCTCGATCTGTCGGGTCGCCGCGGACGACCGCTCGGCCAAGCGCTGGACTTCATCGGCCACCACCGCAAAACCGCGCCCGGCGTCACCGGCCATGGACGCCTGGATCGCCGCGTTGAGGGCGAGGATGTTGGTTTGATCGGCAATGTCATCGATCAGGCTGACAATGTCGCCAATTTCCTGGGAAGACTCGCCCAGCCGCTTGATGCGCTTGGCGGTGTCCTGGATCTGTTCGCGAATGTTGTCCATGCCGTGGATGGTGTTGTGCACCACTTCGTTGCCCTTGTTGGCGATTTCCACCGAGCGCTCGGCCACCGCCGAAGACTCGGCAGCGTTGGCGGACACCTGATCGATGGACTGCGCCATGTCGTTGATCGCGGTGGAGGCTTCGCTGATCTGCTGGGCCTGATGCTCCGAGGCCTGCGCCAGATGCATCGCCGTGGCCTGGGTTTCCTGCACGGCGGCAGCGACCTGGCCGGCGGTCAGGTTGATCGTGGCGACGAGATCGCGCAGCTGGTCCACGGAATAGTTGATCGAGTCGGCGATGGTCCCGGTGAAGTCCTCGGTCACCGAGGCGGTCACGGTCAGGTCGCCGTCGGCCAGGTCTTCGATTTCATCGAGCAGGCGCATGATCGCGTTCTGGTTGCGTTCGTTCTTCTCGGCGGTTTCGCGCAGCTGACGGTTGGTTTCGCGAACCATCACCAGGCCGATAAGAATGATCGACGTCAGCGCCAGCAGGCCCAGCACGTAGCCGCCGATGGTGTCGGTGTCGCGCCCGCCGGCAAGGTTTTCGAACCCGGTGGCCAGGTGCGACGCTTCGTCGAGCAGGGTTTGCGAAAGGCTGAAAATGTTGGTCGCCGATTCCCGGACCTTGAACAGCTCCGGCGAGGTTTCGAGGATTTCATCCACCGAGCCCGAGACGAATTCGAACAACTCGGAAATCTCGACCAACCGCGCGCGGGCATCGCGATCTTCAACCTGGCTGACTTTCAACGCCGAATTGCCCTGGAGCATGCCCGTCAGCACCTGGCCGAAACGGGCGGCGTCGCGACCGAACGCGTCGGCGGCCTGCTGCGAATTTTCGTCGCCGGACAGCACGGTGTTCACCGCGCCGAGGATCCGCTCGGCCAACAGCGACTGGCGCTGGGCCATGGCGACCTGAGCCGCCGGTGCGCCGCGTTGCAGGAGAATTTCCACGACTTTTTCGTATTCGACCTGCAGCTGCGGCACCGTTTCGGCCAGGGTGGCGGCGACCTGATGCAGCGACAGCACGGTCTGTTCGCTGGACAGGATCGCGTCGGTGTTTTTCAGCAGGCGTTCCCAGTCCAGTTGCACGGCGCGCATTTCCGGGCGTACGGCGGCCGGCGCAGGCGGCAGCCCGGTGGACGGGTCACCTTTCTTCAGATACCCCCAGCGCTGGGCGAAATCGTTGCGCGCGTCACTGAGCAACTTGAACGCCGCCGCCTTGCCCGCGGCGGCCTCGGTGGCGTTTTTGGCGATGCGCTGGGACAGCACGCGCAATTCGCCCGCGTGACCGATGTACTGTTTGTCGTACGTGGCCTGAGTGTTGAGGTAAGCGAAGTTGGCGAACAGCAGCATGATGAAGACAATCAGCGCGATGAACAGCACGATGATCTGCGATCGGCTGCGCGACCCTTCTGGCTTGCCTGATTTTGCTTTTATCATCGGTCCTCGCCTGTTAACCAACCACCTTGAAACCTGACACGGACCTGTGGGAGCGGAGTGGCCCGCGATGCAAGCGACCCGGTCCCCCGTCGAACCGAGGTGATGCCATCGCTGGCAAGCCAGCGCCTACAGCGCTACGTGCCTGAAGCTTTGCGACTGCGCCAGCGCAAACGGGCTGAACACCTGCCAAACCTGCTCGCGTTGGAACCGGCCTTTGATGAACGGCGCCATCGGGCCGCTCAAATCCTCTGCCGATTCCAGGCTGTCCCGGGCAAAGTGCTGCAGGCCGAAAACCTCATCGACCAACAACCCGGCGAACACCTCGTCATGCTCCACCACCAGCACCCGCCGCTGTTTGCGCGCGGCCGACAGTTCATGGCCAGGCTCCCTATCCGAGAAGAAACCGCCCAGGTCCATCATCGGCAGCAAGCGCCCGCGCAGGTTGGCCACGCCCTTGACCCAGGATTTGACCCCGGGCAGCTGGGTGAACCGCGGTTCGTGCAGGACTTCGCTGACTTCGCCCATGGGCGCGACGTACCAATGCTCGCCCAGGCGAAAACCGATGCCGCTCCAGTTGTCCTGCCGGATCGACTGGGACGGCAGATCCGCCGCCAGCAGACGACAACGTTGGTCAATCTGCAGCAGCAGTTCGAACGCGGTCAGCGACTCGGTCATGGCCGGGGGATCAACCGGCCAGTACGTTGTTCAGGGTCTTGATCAGGGTCTCTTCGTCAACCGGCTTGGTCAGGTAATCCTTGGCGCCCTGGCGCGTGCCCCAGACCTTGTCGGTTTCCTGATCCTTGGTGGTGATGATGATCACCGGGATGTGCCCGGTGTCCGGGTCTTTGGTCAGCTGGCGGGTCGCCTGGAAACCGTTGAGGCCGGGCATGACGATGTCCATCAGCACGGCGTCGGGTTTTTCCTGACGGGCGAGCGCCACGCCGTCGGCGCCGTTTTCGGCTTTCAATACTTCATGACCGTGCTTTTCCAGCATGCCGGTCAGTTTGTACATTTCGGTCGGCGAATCATCGACGATCAGAATACGTGCCATGGTTTTCCCCATTCTTCTTGTCGACGCCGGGCCCGCTGGCCGAGCGTCACTGTGCGTGTCCTACTGCGGCAAAACAGCGGCGAAGCCCGGTACATGGGCCTGGATCGCGTTCAGCAGTTCTTCCTTGCTGAAAGGCTTGGTCAAAAACTGGTCGGAACCGACGATGCGTCCCTTGGCCTTGTCGAACAGCCCGTCCTTGGACGACAGCATGATCACTGGCGTGGACTTGAACGCACTGTTGTTCTTGATCAAGGCGCAGGTCTGATAGCCATCCAGACGCGGCATCATGATGTCGACAAAAATGATGCCGGGATGATTGTCGGCAATCTTGGCCAGGGCATCGAAACCGTCGATAGCCGTGATCACCTCGCACCCCACGTTCTTCAGCAGCGTTTCGGCGGTGCGGCGAATCGTCTTCGAATCGTCGATCACCATGACCTTCAAGGCGCTGGAATGCTGATCCATAAATGCTCTACCGTCGCCTTTGCGAATCAATTTGTCCGTTTACGGAATTTCGGAGTCCCGAAACCCTTGATGTTCAAGGGCCAGCATGACATGGCAGCCTTTTTAGCACAGTCTCCAAATCCAATCTATCGGGCGACTGGCGCGGTGGTTTTTCCTTGACCGGGAACACACTCAAGGCCAATCTGACGCCACTTTTTACGCTGATCTTCTGTAAGAGCGAGCCTGCTCGCGATGGACTTCGGGACACCGCGCTCATACCGCCCGCCCGCGTCATCGTTGGCGACCATCGCGAGCAGGCTCGCTCCTACAGGTCATCAATAGCCCCCATTTCGAGGAAACACCCATGAGCGTTCGCGTCGGGATTGTCATGGACCCTATCGCCAGCATTTCCTATAAAAAGGATAGCTCGCTGGCCATGCTGCTGGCCGCACAGAAGCGCGGCTGGGAACTGTTCTATATGGAACAGCAGGATTTGTACCAGGCCGAAGGCGAAGCGCGTGCGCGGATGCGGCCGCTGAAGGTGTTTGCCAATCCGGACAAATGGTTCGAACTGGACGCCGAGACCGACGCGCTGCTGAGCGATCTGGACGTGATCCTGATGCGCAAGGATCCGCCCTTCGACATGGAATTCGTCTACTCCACCTACTTGCTGGAGCAGGCCGAGCGCGCGGGCGTGCTGGTGGTCAACAAACCGCAAAGCCTGCGCGACTGCAATGAGAAGCTGTTCGCCACGCTGTTCCCGCAGTGCACGCCGCCGACCATCGTCAGCCGTCGCCCGGACGTGCTGCGCGAGTTCGCCGATCACCACGGTGACGTGATCCTCAAGCCGCTGGACGGCATGGGCGGTTCTTCGATCTTCCGTCACACCGCCGGCCACCCGAACCTGTCGGTGATCCTCGAAACCCTGACCTTGCACGGCAAGCAGCAAATCATGATCCAGGGCTACCTGCCGGCGATCGTCGATGGCGACAAACGCATCCTGATGATCGACGGCGAGCCGGTGGATTACTGCCTGGCGCGGATCCCGGCTGCCGGCGAAACCCGGGGCAACCTTGCCGCCGGTGGTCGTGGCGAAGCCCGTCCGCTGACCGAGAAAGACCGCTGGATCGCCGCGCAAGTCGGCCCGACCCTGCGCGAAAAAGGCCTGCTGTTCGTGGGCCTGGACGTGATTGGCGAGCACCTGACCGAAATCAACGTCACCAGCCCGACCTGCATTCGTGAAATTGATAATGCCTTCGGCACCGACATCGGCGGCCTGCTGATGGATGCCATCGATCAGAAGCTCAAGGCTCGTTGACATAGAACACCCAAGATGAAACCGACATTGCGTTATCATGCGCGGCCTGTGAAAAACGCGATGTTGGTTCTCTTGTCATGACACTCCCGTCCGATCTGCCCGCTGAACTCGCCCACCGTGGCGTGCGCCCGGCCGATCGCCTCGGATTTACCCTGTTTCTCGCAGCGCTGATCCACCTGGCGTTGCTGCTGGGTGTCGGGTTCACCATGGTCGAACCCAAGCAGATCAGCAAAACACTGGAAATCACCCTCGCCACCTTCAAAAGCGAAAAGAAACCGGCGAAAGCTGATTTTCTCGCGCAGGAAAACCAGGAGGGCAGCGGCACCCTGGATAAAAAGGCGATCCCCAAGACCACCGAGGTCGCGCCGTTCCAGGACAACCAGGTCAAGAAAATCACGCCACCGCCAGCCGCCAGGCCCGAAGTGCAGGCAGCGGCGCCCAAGGCGGCCGTGACCACGGTCGCACCGAAGCCGAAGAAAGCCGCGACGAAGACCGAAGAGCCCAAACCTTCCAACAAGCCCGCCGTGGCCGCGCCGACGTTCGACACCGAGCAGCTGTCCAGTGACATCGCCAGCCTCGAGGCGGAACTGGCCAACGAACAACAGCTGTACGCCAAGCGCCCGCGCATCCACCGCCTGAGCGCCGCCTCGACCATGAAAGACAAAGGCGCCTGGTACAAGGACGAATGGCGCAAGAAGGTCGAGCGCATCGGCAACCTCAATTACCCGGATGAAGCCCGACGCCAGCAGATCTACGGCAATTTGCGCCTGATGGTCTCGATCAACCGCGACGGCTCGCTGTATGAAGTGCTGGTCCTGGAGTCGTCCGGGCAACCGCTGCTGGATCAGGCTGCGCAGCGGATCGTCAGGCTGGCGGCGCCGTTTGCACCGTTTACCGGGGATTTGTCGGATATCGACCGGCTGGAGATCATCCGGACCTGGAAGTTTGCGCGCGGGGACCGGTTGTCCAGTAACTGATAACCCTGTGGGAGCGAGCTTGCTCCCACAGGAATCGGGTTCATTCAGGGGGATTTACGGCATTTCCTACACATCCCCAGCTTGTCAGTTCGCCCCTCCAACGCCACACTAGCGCTCATGAAAAACGTCAGCCCCAGCTACCTCAAGCATCACTTCCTGATCGCCATGCCTCACATGGCCGACCCGAACTTTGCGCACACCTTGACCTACATCGTCGAGCACACGGCCAATGGTGCCATGGGGCTGGTGGTCAACCGTCCGCAAGACCTGAACCTGGCCGATATCCTCGAACAATTACGCCCCGACATCGAACCGCCGGTGCTTTGCCAGCACGTGCCGATCTTCATCGGTGGCCCGGTGCAGACCGACCGCGGTTTCGTCCTGCATCCATCGGGCAAGAAGTTTCAGGCGACCGTTGATCTGGAAGGCAACCTGTCGCTCTCTACGTCCCAGGATGTGCTGTTCGCCATCGCCGATGGCGTCGGTCCGGCCAAAAGTGTGATCACCCTGGGTTATGCCGGCTGGGAAGCCGGGCAGCTTGAGGCCGAACTGGCGCAGAATGCCTGGCTGACCTGCCCGTTCGACGCCGACATCCTGTTCAATACCAGCAGCGAGCTGCGCCTCGATGCGGCGGCCAAGCACCTGGGCGTCAACCTCAGCCTGCTCACCAGCCAGGCGGGGCACGCCTGATGGCCCTGCGCCTGATCCTGGGCTTCGATTACGGCACCAAGCAGATCGGCGTGGCAGTCGGCCAGGTGATTACCGGCCAGGCCCGCGAGCTGTGTACCTTGAAGGCACAAAACGGCGTTCCCGACTGGAATCAGGTCGAAGCGCTGATCAAGGAGTGGAAACCCGACGCCGTGGTGGTCGGCCTGCCCTTGAACATGGACGGCACGCCCAGCGACATGTGCCTGCGCGCCGAGAAGTTCGCCCGCCGCCTGAATGGCCGCTACAACCTGCCCTTCTATACCCACGATGAACGCCTGACCACCTTCGAAGCCAAGGGTGAACGGCGTGACCGTGGCGGCCAGAAAGGCAGTTACCGCGACAACCCGGTCGACGCCATCGCCGCCGCGCTGCTGCTGCAAGGCTGGCTCGACGAAAACACCGCACTGTTCGAATCCTGAAGAGTCGTCCCGACGCCTCTCTATAGCGACACCCCGAGCCAAACCTCGCATGCACCGGCTCGGGCCCAAGAAGGAGCAACCATGAGCCTGCCCAATCCCGCCGACCTGATCAGCCAGATGGCGATCCGCCTCAAGGCACATCTGGAACACCGTGGCATCAGCGAACCGCGCTACATCGGTATCCGTACCGGTGGCATCTGGGTCGCCCAGGCGTTGCTCGAGGCACTGGGTAGCGATGCGCCGCTCGGCACCCTGGACGTATCGTTCTACCGTGACGACTTCAGCCAGAACGGTCTGCACCCGCAAGTGCGCCCCTCGGCGCTGCCGTTCGAGATCGAAGGCCAGGACCTGGTGCTGATCGACGACGTACTGATGAGCGGCCGGACCATCCGCGCCGCGATGAACGAGCTCTTCGACTATGGCCGCCCGGCCAGCGTGACGCTGGTGTGCCTGCTCGACCTCGATGCTGGCGAACTACCGATCCGCCCGAACGTGGTCGGCGCGACCCTGGCGCTGGCGGCCCATGAGCGGGTGAAACTGTCCGGCCCGGAACTCAAGCTTGAACTGCAAGACCTCGCCCTTTAATCCGCCCTATTGAGAGTCCCCCTCGCGATGACGCCTCTAGAAACCAAGCGCCCGCTGCAGCTCAATGATCAGGGCCAGCTGCGCCACTTCCTCTCGCTCGACGGTTTGCGCCGCGAGCTGCTGACGGAAATCCTCGACACCGCCGACTCGTTCCTCGAAGTCGGCGCCCGGGCGGTGAAGAAAGTCCCGTTGCTGCGCGGCAAGACCGTGTGCAACGTGTTCTTCGAGAACTCCACCCGTACCCGTACCACCTTCGAACTGGCGGCCCAGCGGCTGTCCGCCGACGTGATCACCCTGAACGTGTCCACCTCGTCGGCGAGCAAGGGCGAAACCCTGCTCGACACGTTGCGCAACCTGGAAGCGATGGCCGCCGACATGTTCGTCGTGCGCCACGGCGATTCCGGCGCTGCGCACTTCATCGCTGAACACGTGTGCCCGCAAGTGGCGATCATCAACGGCGGCGATGGCCGTCACGCGCACCCGACCCAAGGCATGCTCGACATGCTGACGATCCGTCGACACAAGGGCGGTTTCGAAAACCTTTCCGTCGCCATCGTCGGCGACATCCTGCACTCGCGGGTCGCGCGCTCGAACATGCTGGCGCTGAAAACCCTCGGCTGCCCGGACATCCGGGTGATCGCGCCGAAAACCCTGCTGCCGATCGGCATTGAGCAATACGGTGTGAAGGTTTACACCGACATGGCCGAAGGCTTGAAAGACGTCGATGTGGTGATCATGTTGCGCCTGCAGCGTGAGCGCATGGCCGGCGGCCTGCTGCCGAGCGAAGGCGAGTTCTACCGCCTGTTCGGCCTGACCACCGCGCGCCTGGCCGGCGCCAAACCGGACTGCATCGTCATGCACCCGGGCCCGATCAACCGCGGCGTGGAGATCGAGTCGGCAGTGGCCGACGGCCCGCACTCGGTAATCCTCAACCAGGTGACCTACGGCATCGCGATTCGTATGGCCGTGTTGTCCATGGCCATGAGCGGCCAGACTGCGCAACGCCAATTAGATCAAGGCCAATTCGAGCAGGAGAACGCCCAGTGAAGCTCAGCATTCTCGGCGCCCGCGTGATCGATCCAGCCAGCGGCCTGGACCAAGTCACCGATATCCACATTGAAGCCTGCAAGATCGTCGCCATTGGCGCCGCGCCGGCCGGTTTCGTTGCCGTCGACACCCTCGACGCCCAGGGCCTGGTGGCTGCACCGGGGCTGGTTGACCTGAACGTCGCCCTGCGCGAGCCGGGTTACAGCCGCAAAGGCTCGATTGTCAGCGAAACCCGCGCCGCTGCTGCCGGTGGCGTGACCAGTTTGTGCTGCCCGCCGAAAACCAAACCGGTGCTGGACACCTCGGCCGTGGCCGAACTGATCCTCGACCGCGCCCGCGAAGCCGGCAACACCAAGGTCTTCCCGATCGGCGCGCTCAGCAAAGGCCTGGAAGGCGAACAACTCGCTGAACTGGTGGCGTTGCGCGACGCTGGTTGCGTGGCCTTCGGCAACGGCCTGGAGAGTTTCCGCAACACCCGCACGCTGTGCCGGGCCCTGGAATACGCGGCGACCTTCGACCTGACAGTGATTTTCAACTCCCAGGACCATGACCTGGCCGAAGGTGGCCTGGCCCACGAAGGCCCGACCGCCAGTTTCCTCGGTTTGCCGGGCATTCCGGAAACCGCGGAAACCGTGGCCCTCGCCCGGGACCTGCTGCTGGTCGAGCAAAGCGGTGTGCGCGCGCATTTCAGCCAGCTCACCAGTGCGCGCGGTGTGGCCCTGATCGCCCAGGCCCAGGCCCGTGGCTTGCCGGTGACTGCGGACGTTGCGTTGTATCAGCTGATTCTCACCGATGAAGCGCTGATCGACTTCAGCAGCCTCTATCACGTCCAGCCGCCGCTGCGCACCCGCGCCGACCGCGACGGTTTGCGCGAAGCGGTGAAGTCGGGCGTGGTGTCAGCCATCTCCAGCCATCACCAACCCCACGAACGCGACGCCAAACTGGCGCCGTTCGGTGCCACCGAGCCAGGCATCAGCAGTGTCGAACTGCTGCTGCCCCTGGCGATGACCCTGGTGGAGGATGGTTTGCTGGATTTGCCGACGTTACTGGCGCGCTTGAGCAACGGGCCTGCGCAAGCCTTGCGCTTGCCGGCGGGGAAACTGGCAGTGGGTGGCGCAGCGGATATCGTGCTGTTCGACCCGGCGGCATCGACCGTGGCCGGTAAAACGTGGCTGTCCAAGGGTGAGAACTGCCCGTTCATTGGGCATAGCCTGCCGGGTGTAGTGCGTTACACCCTGGTGGATGGGCGGATTAGCCATCAGGCTTGAGACCGCGCTGCCCCCATCGCTAGCGGGCTAGCTCCCACAGAGGGGATGTGTGAACGACACACATCCCCTGAGGGCTTATTGGAACGTGCCGCGGTTCTGCGCGTTACGCACCGACACCTGATCATTCAGCGTCCAGAAGTCATACAACACCCCGACAAAGAACAACCCGCCTGTCACCAGGTACAGCAACCCGCTGATCCATTTCCCCTGATACATCCGATGCACACCGAACACGCCGAGAAACGTCAGCAGAATCCACGCCACGTTGTATTCGATCGGCCCGGCGGTGAACCGCAGGTCCGCTTCGCGATCCATGGCCGGGATCAGGAACACGTCGATCAACCAGCCAATGCCCAGCAAGCCGAAGGTGAAAAACCAGATCGTTCCAGTCACCGGCTTGCCGTAATAGAAGCGGTGGGCCCCGGTGAAACCGAAAATCCACAGCAGGTAGCCGATCACTTTGCTGTGCGTGTCGTGATGCCGAACGGGCGGTTGATAGGTGTTCATGGATGACCTCAATTCACGCGATAGATAAATATTCTTTGAATCTTTGTGACTTTTTTACAAGTTGCCGACGTACGGCACATGGTACCGTGCTCTCCGTCAAACCCTTGTGGTACCTGACTTCTGTCCGACAATTGCGTCAATTTGCCGCTTATTTGGTTCCGTTGAGCCCAAGGTTGAATCGACCAACGGCCTCGGAATGACAAAAAAAGCTGTTATAAAGTTTCGCGCTAACTTTTATGAGCCTTGCCTAATGCGTCCATTTTTCAAGACATGGCTAACCATTTGCCTTCTGATGCCACTGGCCGCTCACGCCACCAATCGTGAGCAACGTCTTCCTAACGTTAATGGTTACACCCCGAAATCCCATGTTTCTGCTCCTTCCAGCAAAAACAAACAAACCGCGAAGCGTTCGACCCAACTGAGCAAAGCCAACAGCAAGCTTGTCCCGCCGATGGCGACCAAGGAAAGCAGCAACGTGCTGAGCCGCGCGGTCAACGTCCTCGGTACTCCATACCGTTGGGGCGGCAGCAGCCCAAGTAAAGGCTTCGATTGCAGCGGCCTGGTGAAATACGCGTTCAACGACGCCACGTTCGACCTGCCGCGCACCTCGAATGCCATGGCCAGCGGTCATGGCGAGAAAGTCGAGCGCAAGGATCTGAAGCCGGGCGACCTGATTTTCTTCAACATCAAGAGCCGCCGGGTCAACCACGTTGCCATCTACCTGGGCAACGACCGCTTCATCCACGCACCGCGCCGTGGCAAATCGGTGACCATCGACACCCTGAAGAAACCGTACTGGGAAAGCCACTACGTGGTTGCCAAGCGGGTTCTGCCCAAAGAGAAGAACGCGCTGCAGGTTGTTCAGCGCTGATCTGAAATCCCGGGCCTAAAACCCGGGATTTTGCTTTGAACCTGATGCCCCCATCGCGAACAGGCTCGCTCCCACATTGGAATGCGATCAACTGTGGGAGCGAGCCTGCTCGCGATGGCGTCTTTGAAAGCGCTACAGATCTACCAATCAGAAATTATCCGGCGAGCGCGCCTTCTCCCGCGCATGGTCGCGAGTGATCAAGCCTTTGGTCACCAGATCCTTCAAGCACATATCCAGCGTCTGCATCCCCAGATTCCCGCCGGTCTGGATCGACGAGTACATCTGCGCGACCTTGTCTTCGCGAATCAGGTTCCGGATCGCCGACGTCCCCAGCATGATTTCATGCGCCGCAATGCGTCCGCCGCCGATCTTCTTCACCAGCGTTTGCGAGACCACCGCCAGCAATGACTCGGACAACATCGAACGCACCATCGACTTCTCATCCCCCGGAAACACATCGACGATCCGATCGATGGTTTTCGCCGCCGACGTGGTGTGCAGCGTGCCGAACACCAGATGGCCCGTCTCGGCAGCGGTCAACGCCAGGCGAATAGTCTCCAGGTCGCGCATCTCCCCCACCAGAATCACATCCGGATCTTCCCGCAACGCCGAGCGCAACGCGGTGGCAAAGCTGCGGGTATCGCGATGGACCTCGCGCTGATTGATCAGGCATTTGCGCGATTCGTGGACGAATTCGATCGGGTCTTCAATGGTGAGAATGTGGTGATGGCGGTGGTTGTTCAGGTAGTCGATCATCGCCGCCAGCGTGGTGGATTTACCGGAGCCGGTCGGACCGGTCACCAGCACCAGGCCACGGGGCGACTCGGTAATCTTGCGAAACACTTCCCCCATTCCCAGGTCGTCCATGCTCAGGACTTTCGACGGAATGGTCCGGAACACCGCGCCAGCGCCCCGGTTCTGGTTGAACGCATTGACCCGGAAACGCGCGACGCCGGGCACCTCAAAGGAAAAGTCGGTTTCCAGGTGTTTTTCGAAGTCCACCCGCTGGGTGTCGTTCATGATGTCGTAGATCAGTTCCTGGACCGCTTTGTGGTCCAGCGGCGGCAGGTTGATGCGCCGCACATCGCCGTCGACGCGAATCATCGGCGGCAGGCCGGCGGACAGGTGCAAGTCGGACGCGCCCTGTTTCGCGCTGAAGGCCAGCAGTTCAGTGATATCCATAGCACTCCTCAATTCCAGTAGAATGCCGCCAACCTCAGACCCGCTGGCGCCTCTTGAATGTCCACGATAGCAGACAACATTGCACTGGTTAGTTCTCGAATCCGAGCTGCCGCCCTCGCCGCCCACCGTGACGAACAAAGCGTCCAGCTATTGGCCGTGAGCAAGACCAAGCCCGCCGAGGCCCTGCGTGAAGCCCACGCCGCCGGCCTGCGCGACTTTGGCGAGAACTACCTGCAGGAAGCCCTGAGCAAACAGCTCGAATTGGCCGACCTGCCCTTGATCTGGCACTTCATCGGCCCCATTCAATCGAACAAGACTCGCGCTATCGCCGAGCACTTTGCTTGGGTGCATTCCGTGGATCGTCTGAAAATCGCACAACGCCTGTCCGAACAACGCCCTGCCGATCTGCCGCCATTGAACATCTGCATCCAGGTCAACGTCAGCGGCGAAGCCAGCAAGTCCGGTTGCACCCCGGCCGACCTGCCCGTCTTGGCGAAGGCCATCAGCGAACTGCCGCGCCTCAAGCTGCGCGGGCTGATGGCGATTCCCGAGCCGACGGAAGATCGCGCCGCCCAGGACGCCGCTTTTGCTGCCGTGCACAGCCTGCAAGCCAGCCTGGACCTGCCGCTCGACACACTTTCCATGGGCATGAGCCACGACCTCGAGTCGGCCATCGCCCAAGGCGCCACCTGGGTACGCATTGGCACGGCCCTGTTTGGCGCCCGCGACTACGCACAGCCTTGACCACTTTCTTTCTAAGGACCTGACATGAGCAAGACTCGTATTGCCTTTATCGGTGCCGGAAACATGGCCGCCAGCCTGATCGGCGGCCTGCGCGCCAAAGGCCTGGACGCCGCACAGATCCGCGCCAGCGATCCGGGCGCTGAAACCCGCGGCAAAGTGAACGCCGAGCACGGCATCGACGTATTCGCCGACAACGCCGAGGCCATTCAAGGCGCGGATGTGGTCGTGCTGGCGGTCAAACCCCAGGCGATGAAAGCCGTGTGCGAAGCGATCCGCCCGAGCCTGAAGCCAAATCAGATGGTGGTGTCGATCGCCGCCGGCATCACCTGCGCCAGCATGAACAACTGGCTGGGCGCGCAACCCATCGTGCGCTGCATGCCGAACACCCCGGCGCTGTTGCGTCAGGGCGTCAGCGGCTTGTTCGCCACCGCCGAGGTCACCCCCGAGCAGCGTCAACAGGCTGAAGAGCTGCTGTCGGCGGTGGGCGTCGCCTTGTGGCTGAGTGAAGAACAGCAACTGGACGCAGTCACCGCCGTGTCCGGTTCAGGCCCGGCGTACTTCTTCCTGCTGATCGAAGCCATGACCGCCGCCGGGGTGAAACTCGGCCTGCCCGCCGACATCGCCGCGCAACTGACCCTGCAGACCGCACTGGGCGCCGCACACATGGCGGTGTCCAGTGATGTCGACGCCGCTGAACTGCGTCGCCGCGTAACTTCGCCAGCGGGCACTACAGAAGCTGCAATCAAATCGTTCCAGGCTGGCGGCTTCGAAGCGCTGGTGGAAAAAGCACTCGGCGCCGCCGCGCACCGCTCGGCCGAGATGGCTGAGCAACTTGGCCGCTAATCAGCTCTTACAAAGGAATCAATGATGCTTGGACTCAATGACGCTGCCATTTTCATCATCAAAACCCTGGGCAGCCTGTACCTGCTGATCGTGCTGCTGCGCTTCATCCTGCAACTGGTTCGGGCGAATTTTTACAACCCGCTCTGCCAGTTCATCGTGAAAGCCACTCAACCGCTGCTCAAGCCGCTGCGCCGGGTCATCCCGAGCATGTTCGGGCTGGATATGTCGTCGCTGGTGCTGGCGCTGATCGTGCAGATGCTGCTGATCGCGGTGATCCTGGCGCTCAAAGGCTTCATGGTCGACTGGGTGCTGTTGGTGCCCTGGGCCCTGATCGCGCTGTTCTCGCTGTTCTTGAACATTCTGTTCTACGCCATGATCATCAGCGTGATCCTGTCCTGGGTCGCTCCCGGCAGCCACAACCCAGGCGCCGAACTGGTCGCGCAGATTACCGAACCGGTGCTGGCACCCTTCCGCCGGATCATTCCAAACCTGGGCGGCCTCGATATCTCGCCCATCTTCGCGTTTATCGTGATCCAGCTGCTGCAGAGCTGGCTGATCCCGCGTCTTGCGTACTTCGCCTTCATGCCGCAGGGGTTGCTCGGGCTGATCTGATTCTGGCCCGACAACCGCATCATCGTTCTCCGCGGCCAAGCCACGCTCCCACAAGGACCAGATCAATCTGTGAGGGCGGGCTTGCCCGCGGCGGCCGCGCCCTGGTCTGAAAGGAAAAACAGCTCGGGCCTTTGCTTGCCGCTAACCCCACCGGTCTTTAGACTTACGCCTCATTTCAACGAGAGCAGGGTCGATGCCAACTGCCTTCCCCCCCGATTCTGTTGGTCTGGTGACGCCGCAAGTGGCGCACTTCAGCGAACCCCTGGCCCTGGCCTGCGGCCGTTCGCTCCCGGCGTATGACCTGATTTACGAAACCTACGGCACGCTGAACGCCACGGCGAGCAACGCCGTGCTGATCTGTCACGCCTTGTCCGGCCACCATCACGCGGCCGGTTTCCACAGCCCGGACGATCGCAAGCCGGGCTGGTGGGACAGCTGCATCGGCCCCGGCAAGCCGATCGACACCACTAAGTTCTTCGTCGTCAGCCTGAACAACCTCGGCGGCTGCAACGGGTCCACCGGCCCGAGCAGCCTCAACCCGGACACCGGCAAGCCATTTGGCGCCGACTTTCCGGTGCTGACCGTGGAAGACTGGGTGCACAGCCAGGCACGCCTGTCCGACCTGCTCGGCATCCGCCAATGGGCGGCGGTGATTGGCGGCAGCCTCGGCGGCATGCAGGCGTTGCAGTGGACCATCACCTACCCGGACCGCGTGCGGCACTGCCTGGCCATCGCCTCGGCGCCGAAGCTGTCGGCGCAGAACATCGCGTTCAACGAAGTGGCGCGTCAGGCGATCCTGACCGACCCCGAGTTCCACGGTGGGTCGTTCCAGGAAGCGGGGGTGATCCCCAAGCGCGGCTTGATGCTGGCGCGGATGGTCGGGCATATCACCTACTTGTCCGACGATTCCATGGGCGAGAAATTCGGCCGCGGCCTGAAGAGCGAAAAGCTCAACTACGACTTCCACAGCGTCGAGTTCCAGGTCGAAAGCTACCTGCGTTATCAGGGTGAAGAATTTTCCGGGCGTTTCGACGCCAACACTTACCTGCTGATGACCAAGGCGCTGGACTACTTCGACCCGGCGGCGAACTTCGACGATGACCTGGCGAAAACCTTCGCCGACGCCTCCGCCAAGTTCTGCGTGATGTCCTTCACCACCGACTGGCGCTTCTCCCCGGCCCGTTCGCGGGAACTGGTAGACGCATTGATGGCGGCCAGGAAAGACGTCTGCTACCTCGAGATCGACGCTCCGCAAGGCCACGACGCCTTTCTGATTCCGATCCCGCGCTACTTGCAGGCGTTCAGCAATTACATGAATCGCATTACGTTGTGAGAAAGCCATGAGAGCTGATCTGGAAATCATCCAGGAATGGATCCCCGCCGGCAGCCGCGTGCTCGACCTCGGCTGCGGCGACGGCGAGCTGCTGACCTGGCTGCGCGACAACAAGCAAGTCACCGGCTATGGCCTGGAAAACGACCCGGACAACATCGCCGAGTGCGTGGCCAAGGGCATCAACGTCATCGAGCAGGACCTGGACAAGGGCCTGGGCAATTTCGCCAGCAACAGCTTCGACATCGTGGTCATGACCCAGGCGCTGCAAGCGGTGCACTACCCGGACAAGATCCTCGACGAAATGCTGCGGGTCGGTCGCCAGTGCATCATCACCTTCCCCAACTTCGGTCACTGGCGCTGCCGCTGGTACCTGGCGAGCAAGGGCCGGATGCCGGTGTCGGAATTCCTGCCCTACACGTGGTACAACACGCCAAACATCCACTTCTGCACCTTCGAGGACTTTGAAGAACTTTGTCGCGAACGTGAAGCGAAGGTCATTGATCGGCTGGCGGTGGATCAACAACACCGGCACGGGTGGGCCAGCAAGCTATGGCCTAATCTGTTAGGTGAGATCGGTATCTACCGCGTCAGCAGCCCCGGGCTGCAAGATCACAAGATCGCGGTCTGAACCACGCCATTCCAAGGAGAACGATCATGGGTCGTCTAGCGCTGCTTTTATTCACTGCCTGCCTGAGCGTCACCGCCATGGCCGCCGACATCATCAAAGGTGACCGCCAGGAAAAATTCGGCGATGTGACGGTGCATTACAACACCTTCAACTCCACCTTCCTGACACCGGACATCGCCAAGGCCGCGGAACTGACCCGCAGCAAGAATCAAGGCGTGATCAATATTTCGGTACTGAAGGACGGCAAGCCGCAGATGGCCCAGGTCAGCGGCGCGGTCAAAGACTTGACCAGCCAAAGCGTGAACCTGAACTTCCGCCAGATCACCGAACAAGGCGCGATCTACTACATCGCCCAGTTTCCGGTGGATCAGCAGGAAACCCGCACCTTCGAGATCAAGGTGCAGACCGGTGACAAAATCAACACCATCAATTTCAACCAAGAGCTTTTCCCCGGCGAATGATGAACTTCACGCAACTCGTACTGGCCAGCCATAACGCCGGCAAACTCAAGGAACTCCAGGCCATGCTCGGCGGCTCGGTGCAACTGCGCTCGATCGGCGAGTTCAGCCAGATCGAGCCTGAAGAAACCGGCCTGTCCTTCGTCGAAAATGCCATTCTCAAGGCCCGTAACGCCGCGCGCATTTCCGGTTTGCCAGCGCTGGCGGATGACTCCGGGCTGGCCGTGGACTTCCTTGGCGGTGCGCCGGGGATCTACTCGGCCCGCTACGCTGACGGCAAGGGCGATGCGGCGAACAACGCCAAACTGCTCGACGCCTTGAAAGACGTGCCGGACGCCGAGCGCGGTGCGCAGTTCGTCTGCGTGCTGGCGCTGGTGCGTCACGCCGACGATCCGCTGCCCATCCTCTGCGAAGGCCTGTGGCATGGTCGCATCCTGCACGCCGCCAGCGGAGAACACGGGTTTGGCTACGACCCGCTGTTCTGGGTGCCCTCGCGCGATTGCTCCAGCGCCGAGTTGAGCCCGAGCGAAAAGAACCTCATCAGCCACCGCGCCCGTGCAATGGATCTGCTGCGCCAGCGTCTAGGCCTGATATGACCCTTGAATCATCCGCGCCAGCGCTGATCTTCGGCGGTGGCGCCGCTTCGCCCCGGAGCGCGCTGACAACGCTGCCGCCCCTGGCGCTGTACATCCACATTCCGTGGTGTGTACGCAAATGCCCTTATTGCGACTTCAACTCCCACACGGCCAGCCCGGTGCTGCCGGAGCAGGAATACGTCGACGCCTTGCTGGCTGACCTCGATCAGGATCTGCACGCCGTGTACGGCCGTGAATTGAGCTCGATCTTCTTTGGTGGTGGCACGCCGAGCCTGTTCAGCGCCGAAGCTCTGGGCCGCTTGCTCAAAGGCGTCGAGCAGCGCATCCCGTTTGCCAGTGACATCGAAATCACCCTGGAAGCCAATCCCGGGACGTTCGAGCAGGAAAAGTTTGTCGCTTACCGCGCGCTGGGCATCAATCGCCTGTCGATCGGCATCCAGAGTTTTCAGGAACAGAAGCTCAAGGCACTGGGGCGGATTCACAATGGCGATGAAGCCGTGCGTGCCGCCGGCATGGCCCGCCAGGCCGGGTTCGATAACTTCAACATGGACTTGATGCACGGCTTGCCCGATCAGTCGCTGGATGACGCGTTGGCCGACCTGCACACTGCCATAGCCCTGAAGCCGACGCATTTATCCTGGTATCAGCTGACCCTGGAGCCAAACACGGTGTTCTGGAACCAGCCGCCAACGCTGCCGGAAGACGACACCCTGTGGGACATCCAGGAAGCCGGCCAGGCGTTGCTGGCCGAGCACGGCTACGCGCAATACGAAGTGTCGGCCTACGCCCAGCCCGGCCGCCCGGCGCGGCACAACCTCAATTACTGGAGTTTCGGTGATTTCATCGGCATCGGTGCGGGTGCGCACGGCAAGCTCAGTCATCCGGACGGGCGCATCGTGCGCACCTGGAAGACCCGATTGCCGAAGGACTACCTGAACCCGGCGAAGAGCTTCAAGGCGGGCGAAAAAGCGCTGACCAATGATGAGCTGCCGTTCGAGTTCCTGATGAACGCCTTGCGCCTGACCGAAGGGGTCGATTCGCAGTTGTATCCGGCGCGTACCGGCCTGCCGCTGGAAAGCCTCGCCGAAGGCCGCCACGACGCCGAACAAAGCGGCCTGATGCGGGTCGAACCGTCACGTCTGGCGGCCACCGAGCGCGGGCAACTGTTCCTCAACGACTTGCTGCAAAAATTTCTGAGCTGATTTCAGCCTTAAGGGAAAACGAATGGATTTGATACTCGACCTGCTCGCCACCGTCTCCCGCTGGAGCCGCAGCAACCTGTCGGAGATCTCTCTGGCACTGGTGGGCTGCTTGCTGGTGCTGTTCGGCGCCGACATCAAAGGCTGGGTCGATCAACGCCTGGGCAGCATCGCCGGCGCCTTGCGCGTTCCGCTGATGGCCCTGCTGTGCATGGTCGGCAGCGGCCTCGCCCTGATCTACGCCACACCGTGGATCGTTCGCGGCTTGAGCCAGTTCAACAACTACAGCCTGGCACCGGTGTTGCTGGTGGTGTTGGTGCTGATTGGCGTAGTCGCTGACCGCCGCTAATCCTGGTTGTACCCAAAACGACTGTGGGAGCGGGCTTGCTCGCGAAGGTGGCGTGTCAGCCGACATAAATGCTGTCTGACACGCTGCCTTCGCGAGCAAGCCCGCTCCCACATTGGGTATCGCGCTGGGATCAGGACTGTTTTTCGAACTTCAGATCCCACACCCCATGCCCAAGACGTTCGCCACGGCGTTCGAACTTGGTGATCGGGCGCTCCGCCGGGCGCGGGACGCACTTGCCGTCTTCGGCCAGGTTGCGATAACCCGGCGCAACATTCATCACTTCCAGCATGTACTCGGCGTACGGCTCCCAGTCGGTGGCCATGTGCAGCACACCGCCAACCTTCAGCTTGCTGCGCACCAGCTCGGCGAACGACGCCTGAACGATGCGGCGCTTGTGGTGGCGGCTCTTGTGCCACGGGTCCGGGAAAAACAGCATCAGGCGATCGAGGCTGTTGTCGGCCACGCAACGGTTGAGTACTTCGATCGCATCGCAATCGTAGACCCGCAGGTTGGTCAGGCCTTGCGTCAGCACGCCATTGAGCAGCGCGCCGACGCCCGGGCGGTGCACTTCCACGCCAATGAAATCCTGTTCAGGCGAAGCGGCAGCCATTTCCAGCAGCGAATGGCCCATGCCGAAACCGATTTCCAGCGAGCGCGGCGCCGAGCGACCGAACACCTGGTCGTAGTCCACCGGCGCTTCGGCCAGCGGCAACACAAACAGCGGCGTGCCCTGGTCGAGGCCGCGCTGCTGGCCTTCGGTCATGCGCCCGGCGCGCATCACGAAACTCTTGATGCGGCGGTGTTGGCGCTCTTCGCCTTCTTCCATCTGGATTGGCGTGTCGTTTGATTCAGTCATCAATGGCTCTTACTTGATCAGACCATCCAGCGGCGAGGAGGCGCTGGCATAGAGTTTTTTCGGCATGCGGCCGGCGAGGTAGGCCAGACGGCCGGCGATGATGGCGTGTTTCATCGCCTCAGCCATCATGATCGGCTGCTGGGCATGAGCGATGGCCGAGTTCATCAGCACCGCTTCGCAACCCAGCTCCATAGCGATGGTGGCATCGGACGCGGTACCGACACCGGCATCCACCAACACCGGGATCTTGGCTTCTTCGAGGATGATCTGCAGGTTGTAAGGGTTGCAGATCCCCAGGCCCGTGCCAATCAGACCGGCCAATGGCATGACCGCGATAACACCGATTTCCGCCAATTGACGGGCGATGATCGGGTCATCGCTGGTGTAGACCATCACGTCAAAGCCTTCCTTGACCAGCACTTCGGCGGCCTTGAGGGTTTCGATCACGTTGGGGAACAGGGTTTTCTGGTCCGCCAGCACTTCCAGCTTCACCAGGTTGTGGCCACCGAGCAGCTCACGAGCCAGACGGCAGGTGCGCACGGCCTCGGTCGCATCGAAGCAACCGGCGGTGTTGGGCAGGAAGGTGTAGCGATCCGGCGACAGGACCTCGAGCAGGTTCGGTTCGCCCGGGGTCTGGCCGAGGTTGGTGCGACGCACGGCGAAGGTGACGATCTCGGCACCCGAGGCCTCGATGGCCAGGCGGGTTTCTTCCATGTCACGGTACTTGCCGGTACCGACCAGCAAACGCGACTGGTAAGTACGACCGGCCAGGACGAAAGGCTTGTCGCTACGAACGATGCTCATGGGAAATCCTCTGTAGGGGTGAGGTTCTTGCAGAATTCTGTGCCCTTGCGGGCTGAACGGCTAGCCGCCGCCGATGGCGTGCACCACTTCGACGGAATCGCCGTCTTTCAGCGTGGTGTCTGCGTGCTGGCTGCGCGGGACGATATCCAGATTGAGCTCGACCGCCACCCGGCGTCCGGTCAGTTCCAGACGGGTCAGCAGCGCCGCAACGGTTTCACCGTCGGGCAGTTCAAGGGATTCGCCGTTCAACTGAATGCGCATGCCGGAAGCCGCCATCATTTTTAGGGGCTGGCATTCTAGCCCGATCGGTCAGGATGACCCAAGCCATTCGTCAGTCATGGTCCCTGTAGGCGCGCTCCTACACCGACAGCCGCCAGGCAGCGAGTCCCAGGCACAGCCAGCCAACCAGGAAGGCCAGGCCACCGAAAGGGGTGATGATCCCGAGCTTGCTGATGCCGGTCAGGGTCAGCACATACAGGCTGCCGGAAAACAGCAGGATGCCGATGGCAAACGAAGCGCCGGCCCAGGTGATCAGACGCCCCGGAATCTGCGTGGCCAGCAGCGCAACGCCCAACAGCGCGAGGGTATGCACCAGCTGATAGGTGACGCCGGTATGGAAAATCGCCAGGTATTCGGCGGTCAGACGGTTTTTCAAGCCATGGGCGGCGAATGCGCCGAGGGCAACGCCAGTGAAACCGAAGAAAGCGGCCAGCATCAGAAAGCCACGCAGCATGAAGAACTCCAGTCAGACTCGATCAACAGGGTCTGTATAATGGCCCGCTCAACGGGTTCGGCCAAGCCATCTCTATGCTGCGTTTATTTTTGCGACGATTCACGAAGGCCCTGCTCTGGTTCGCGGGGGGCAGCGTATTGCTGGTGCTGATGTTTCGCGTGGTGCCGCCACCGGGCACGGCGCTGATGGTCGAGCGCAAAGTCGAATCCTGGTTCGATGGCGAGCCGATTGATCTGCAACGCACTTGGAAACCCTGGGATGAAATCTCCGACGACCTGAAAGTTGCGGTGATTGCAGGCGAAGACCAGAAATTTCCGGAGCATTGGGGTTTTGACTTCGGTGCGATCCAGGCGGCGTTAGCGCACAACGAGCTTGGCGGCTCGATTCGCGGCGCCAGCACATTGAGTCAGCAAGTGTCGAAGAATCTGTTTTTGTGGTCTGGCCGCAGCTGGCTGCGCAAGGGCCTGGAAGCCTGGTTCACCGGGTTGATCGAAGTGTTCTGGCCCAAGCAGCGGATCCTTGAGGTCTATCTGAACAGCGTTGAGTGGGATGACGGGGTGTTTGGCGCGGAAGCGGCGGCCCGGCATCACTTTGGCGTCAGTGCGAAAAGCCTCAGCCGCCAACAGGCGAGCTTGCTGGCAGCGGTGCTGCCTAATCCACGGGTGTGGAGTGCGAGCCATCCGACCAGCTATGTGGCGCGGCGGGCCGGGTGGATTCGGCAGCAGATGAGTCAGTTGGGTGGTGACAGCTATTTGCTGGGACTCAACGATTCACGACGGGCGCCTTGGGCCCAATAACGCCGAAAAAGCCCCTGTGGGAGCGGGCTTGCTCGCGAAGGCGGCTGGTCATTTGACCTATTCAGTGACTGACATGACGCCTTCGCGAGCAAGCCCGCTCCCACAGAGGACCAGGCGAACCTGAAAATGTGCAAAAACAAAAACGCCCCGATCATTGATCGGGGCGTTTTTTATTGCCTTGGCGAAGCTTAGGCAGCGATCGACAACTTGAGCTTGTTCATCGCACTCTTCTCGAGCTGACGAATACGCTCGGCCGACACGTTGTACTTCTGCGCCAGGTCGTGCAGCGTGGCTTTCTCTTCAGCCAACCAGCGCTGATAGAGGATGTCACGGCTGCGGTCGTCCAGCACTTCCAGCGCTTCGTGCAGGTTGTGGTTGGAGTTGTCGCTCCAGTCGGCATCTTCCAGTTGACGGGCCGGGTCGTACCGGTGGTCTTCCAGATAGTTGGCCGGCGACTGGAAAGCGCTGTCGTCGTCCGCTTCCGCGGCCGGGTCGAAGGCCATGTCATGGCCGGTCAGGCGGCTTTCCATCTCGCGCACTTCCCGCGGCTCTACGCCGAGGCTTTCCGCCACACGGTGGACTTCCTCGTTGTTCAGCCACGCCAGACGTTTCTTCTGGCTGCGCAGGTTGAAGAACAGCTTGCGCTGGGCCTTGGTGGTCGCGACTTTCACAATGCGCCAGTTGCGCAAGATGAACTCGTGAATTTCCGCCTTGATCCAGTGCACGGCGAACGACACCAGGCGCACGCCCATTTCCGGGTTGAAGCGCTTCACCGCCTTCATCAGGCCAACGTTGCCTTCCTGGATCAGGTCAGCCTGCGCCAGGCCGTAGCCGGAATAGCTACGGGCGATATGTACGACAAAACGCAGGTGGGCGAGCACCATCTGCCGAGCCGCCCCCAAATCCTGCTCATAATAGAGACTCTCGGCCAGTTCACGCTCCTGCTCCGGCGTCAGCAACGGAATGCTGTTCACGGTGTGCACATAGGCCTCCAGGTTCGCACCCGGGACCAGAGCATATGCAGGTTGCAAAGAATTGGTCATACGAAAAAACCTCCGACTTACAAACTCGTGCAGTTCAGCACTGCGAAAATTGACCGGAAACCGAAAGACAAGTTCCCAAAAACGCTGAAAGGTCAATACGAGCAAAATGATATTACTTAGGCGCAAGCTCCCTCAGGTGGCGTGCGACTGCAATCCATGCACCGATATACCCCAACAGCACCGCGCCAAGCAAGAGCGACAGACCATCGGCAACCGGCACTCCTGCCAGTGCGAAATCACTGCCGTACAAACCGGCCAGCCCGACGACCGCATCATTCAGCCAGTTCAGGCCAAACGCCAACACGCCCCAGGAAAATATCCCCGCACCGAACCCATATAACGCTCCCATGTACAGAAAGGGTCTGCGCACATAGCTGTCCGTGCCACCGACGAGTTTAATCACTTCTATCTCTGTGCGGCGGTTTTCAATATGAAGACGAATGGTATTGCCTATCACCAAAAGTAATGCAGAAACCAGGAGCACGGTCAGACCGAAGACAAACCGGTCGCCCAACTTGAGGATGGCTGCCAGACGCTCGACCCAGACTAGATCAAGTTGCGCCTGTTGTACCTTCGGCAGTTCGGATAGTTTTTGTCTTAATGCTTCAAGCGCGGGCTTGTCGACCTCGTTCGGGGTCACCAGGACCACACCAGGCAGCGGGTTTTCCGGCAATTCCTTCAGCGCCTCGCCCAGGCCCGACTGTTGCTGGAATTCTTCCAGCGCCTGATCGCGGCCGACATATTCAGCATCAGCTACACCCGGAATGCCTTTGATCTGATCGCGCAACGACTCGCCTTCGGCCGGGGTGGCTTCGAGTTGCAAGTACAGCGAAATCTGCGCCGCACGCTGCCATGAGCCGCCAAGACGCTCGACGTTACTCAGTAAAAGTGACAGGCCCATGGGCAGGCTCAGAGCGACCGCCATCACCATGCAGGTGAAGAAGCTGCCAATAGGCTGTTTGCCCAGGCGACGCAGACTGTCCAGCAGACTGGCGCGATGGCTTTCAACCCAGGCGCGGAACAGCGTCGCGAAGTCCGGGCCGTCATCGTCGTCACGCTTTTTCTTCTGCGGTTGCGGGTCGGCGGCCTTTGGCGCCACGCGCTCAGAAACCTTGGGGCTGCGTGTCGCACTCATACGCCCGCCTCCCCATCGCCGATCAGTCGACCGCGTTGCAGGGTCAGCATGCGATGACGCATGCGGGCGATCAGCGCCAGGTCGTGGCTGGCGATCAGCACGCTGGTGCCCAGCCGATTGATGTCTTCGAACACGCCCATGATCTCGGCCGCCAGGCGCGGGTCGAGGTTACCGGTTGGTTCATCCGCCAGCAGCAAGGCCGGACGGTGAACGATGGCGCGGGCGATGCCGACGCGCTGTTGCTGGCCGGTGGACAGGTCGCCGGGGTACAGATCGGTTTTATCCGACAGCGCCACGCGCTCCAGGGCCGAATCCACGCGTTTGGCAATTTCGGCTTTGGACAGACCGAGAATCTGCAACGGCAACGCAACGTTGTTGAATACGGTGCGATCGAACAGCAACTGGTGATTCTGGAACACCACGCCAATCTGTCGACGCAGGTAAGGGATTTGCGCGTTGCTGATGGTGCCAAGATCCTGGCCGGCCAGCAGCAATTTGCCAGTGGTCGGACGCTCCATCGCCAGCAGCAGGCGCAACAAGGTGCTTTTACCGGCGCCGGAGTGGCCGGTCACAAACAAGAACTCGCCCCTGCGGACTCGAAAGCTCAGCTCATGCAAGCCGACGTGACCGTTCGGGTAGCGTTTACCGACCTGTTCGAAACGAATCATGAACGCTCCCGCTCGGCAAATAGTGCCTGGACAAAGGGTTCTGCTTCAAAAGTACGCAAGTCATCGATGCCTTCACCGACGCCGATGTAGCGGATCGGCAGGCCAAACTGCTTGGCCAGGGCAAAAATGACTCCGCCCTTGGCGGTGCCGTCGAGCTTGGTCAGCGCCAGGCCGGTCAGTTCGACGGTCTGGTGGAATTGCTTGGCCTGGCTGATGGCGTTCTGGCCGGTGCCGGCGTCGAGCACCAGCAGCACTTCGTGCGGCGCGGCGGCGTCGAGCTTGCCGATGACCCGGCGCACTTTCTTCAACTCTTCCATCAGGTTGTCTTTGGTGTGCAGGCGACCGGCGGTGTCAGCGATCAATACGTCGATGCCACGGGCCTTGGCGGCCTGGACCGCATCGAAGATCACCGAAGCCGAGTCAGCGCCGGTGTGCTGGGCGATCACCGGGATCTTGTTGCGCTCGCCCCACACCTGCAACTGCTCGACCGCAGCGGCGCGGAAGGTATCACCGGCCGCCAGCATGACTTTCTTGCCTTCGAGCTGCAGCTTCTTCGCCAGTTTGCCGATGGTGGTGGTCTTGCCAGCGCCGTTGACGCCGACGACAAGAATCACGAACGGCTTGCTCTGCGAGTTGATTTTCAGCGGCTGTTCGACCGGCTTGAGCATCGCGGCCAGTTCAGCCTGCAGCGACTTATAGAGAGCGTCGGCATCCGCCAGCTCTTTACGGGCCACCTTCTGGGTCAGGCGCTGGATGATCACGGAAGTGGCTTCGACCCCAACGTCAGCGGTCAGCAAGCGGGTTTCGATGTCTTCGAGCAGCTCGTCGTCGATGATCTTCTTGCCCAGAAACAGGCTGGCCATGCCTTCGCCGATGCTTGCACTGGTCTTGGACAGGCCTTGCTTGAGACGGGCGAAGAAACCGGCTTTGGTTTCTTCGGTGCGTGCAGGCTCGGTGGGTGTTTCCAAGGGGGCGACGGGGGCGGTGACCACCGGATCAACGATCGGCGCTGGCGCTGGAACAACTGGAACAACCGGAGCCGGCGCAACGAATGCAGGAATGACCGGCTCTGGGACAACAGGTGCGGGCTCTACCGCTGGCACGTCAACCGGGTCAGGCGTAAAGGCACTCGGCGCCGGAATAGGCGGCGTCACGTGCGGCGCCAGTTCGTTTTCGACCAGCGCCACCGGCTCTTCCGCCACGGGCAATGTCAGCCATGGCTCGGCGACGGGCGTCAGCGGCTGCTCGGCCACGACTTCAGGTTCAGCCTCGACGGCCGGCTGCAGCACCGGCTCGGCAATCGGCAGGACAATCGGCGCTGCTTCTTCCAGGACCGGTGCCGGGGTTGGCTCAGGGAGTGGCTGTGGCTGTTCGACGACGGTTTCCTGCGGCTTTTTGCGCAGCCATCCGAACAGGCTTTTCTTCTCGCCAGCCGCAGCTGGGGCTTTCTTGTCGTCGTTGGAACCAAACATGGAGGACGGCTATCTCACGGTAGCGACGCGCCAACGGGCGCCTCGGCAAATAAATATTCGATGCAGAACAGACTGCGATTGACCCAGCTTGTTCACGGGCAACATTTTGTAGAGGTGCGAAACGGCACTTCAAAGGTCGACCAACACGAAGGACTGGCAGGGTATCGTCGGCGAAAACGCAGAGTTTAGCTGACAAACTCAAAGCTTCCGGTGCGAACCCAGACAACCTGCTGACCGATCAAAGGCCTGATAGGCGTGGCCGCCAGTAAAACGGATCAGTATCCTAGCACCCTCTCGCCCGCTGACGCTAAGACCAAGCGGGCAGCCCAACAGGTTTAAAAACGAATGAATGCTCTTGCTCGCCGCGCTGCAGGCCTGCTGTTCAGCACAGTTGGTCTGTCACTTTCAGTCTTCGCTGCCGATCCGCAACCCACCCACGAATTCACCCTCGATAACGGCCTGAAGGTCGTCGTGCGCGAAGATCATCGTGCGCCGGTGGTGGTCTCCCAGGTCTGGTACAAGGTCGGTTCAAGCTACGAAACGCCGGGGCAGACCGGTTTGTCCCACGCGCTGGAACACATGATGTTCAAGGGCAGCGAGAAAGTCGGCCCTGGCGAAGCGTCGCTTATCCTGCGCGACCTCGGCGCCGAAGAGAACGCTTTCACCAGCGACGACTTCACCGCGTATTACCAGGTGCTGGCCCGCGATCGCCTGGGCGTCGCCTTCGAGCTGGAAGCCGATCGCATGGCCAGCCTGCGCCTGCCGGCTGACGAGTTCGCCCGCGAGATCGAAGTCATCAAGGAAGAACGTCGCCTGCGCACCGACGACAAGCCAATGTCCAAGGCCTACGAGCGCTTCAAGGCCATGGCCTATCCGGCCAGCGGTTACCACACCCCGACCATCGGCTGGATGGCTGACCTGGACCGCATGAAAGTCGAAGAATTGCGCCATTGGTACCAGTCCTGGTACGTGCCGAACAACGCCACACTGGTGGTCGTCGGCGATGTGACCCCGGACGAAGTCAAAGCCCTGGCTCAACGCTACTTCGGCCCGATTGCCAGACGCGACGTGCCGCCGGCAAAAATCCCGCTGGAACTGGCCGAGCCCGGAGAACGGCAGATCACCCTGCACGTGCAAACACAACTGCCGAGCCTGATGCTGGGTTTCAACGTGCCGAGCATCGCCACCGCTGAAGACAAGCGCTCGGTCAACGCCCTGCGCCTGATCTCGGCTCTGCTCGACGGCGGCTACAGCGGCCGCATCCCGACGCAGCTGGAGCGCGGTGAAGAACTGGTGTCCGGCGGCTCCTCGAGCTACGACGCCTACACCCGCGGCGACAGCCTGTTCACCCTGTCGGCGACGCCGAACACTCAGAAAAACAAAACCATGGCCGAGACCGAAGCCGGTCTGTGGAAACTGCTCGATCAGTTGAAAACCACCGCGCCGTCCGCCGAAGAGCTGGAGCGCGTGCGGGCGCAGGTCATTGCCGGCCTGGTTTATGAGCGTGACTCGATCACCAGCCAGGCCACCGCCATCGGCCAGCTGGAAACCGTCGGCCTGTCATGGAAACTGATGGACACCGAACTGGCCGAGCTGGAAAGCGTCACCCCGGAAGACATCCAGAAAGCCGCCAAGCTGTATTTCACCCGCGAACGTCTCAGCGTCGCCCATGTCCTGCCACTGGAGACGCCTCATGAGTGAGCGTAAAAAATCCCGCCTGGCCTTCGTTGGCCTGATGACCGTTGTATTGATCGGGTCTGCCGCCTTCTATTTCTCGAAGACCGACGACTCCGTCGCGAGCGAAGCGCTGGACAAGGCCAAGTCCAGTCAGAAGCTGCAGTCCCTGGCTGAACTCGACGGCAAGGCACCGAGCCATCGCAGCCTGGATGTGCAGACCTGGAACACTGCCGAAGGCGCCAAAGTCATGTTCGTCGAAGCACGCGAGTTGCCGATGTTCGACATGCGCCTGATCTTCGCCGCAGGCAGCAGCCAGGACGGCGATGCACCGGGCCTTGCCGTGCTGACCAACGCGATGCTCAACGAAGGCGTGGCCGGCAAGGATGTGGGCGCCATCGCCCAGGGCTTCGAAGGCCTGGGTGCCGACTTTGGCAACGGCGCGTTCAAGGACATGGCGCTGGCTTCCCTGCGCAGCCTTAGTGCCGTGGACAAACGCGAACCGGCATTGAAGCTGTTCTCCGAAGTCGTCGGCCAACCGACCTTCCCCGCCGATTCGTTCGCGCGCATCAAGAACCAGATGCTCGCCGGCTTCGAATACCAGAAACAGAACCCGGGCAAACTGGCCAGTATCGAGCTGATGAACCGCTTGTACGGCGACCATCCTTACGCGCACGCCAGCGACGGCACGGCGAAAACCATTCCCGCCATCACCCTGGAGCAACTGAAGGCCTTCCACCAGAAAGCCTACGCCGCCGGCAACGTGGTGATTGCGCTGGTGGGCGACCTTTCCCGCGCGGAAGCCGAGGCGATTGCCGCGCAAGTCTCCAGCGCGCTGCCAAAAGGCCCTGCGCTGGCAAAACTGCCGCAACCGGTCGAGCCGAAAGCCAGCATCGGGCACATTGAGTTTCCGTCCAAGCAGACCAACCTGATGCTCGCGCAATTGGGCATCGACCGCGACGACCCGGATTACGCCGCCGTGTCCATGGGCAACCAGATCCTCGGCGGCGGTGGCTTCGGCACCCGCTTGATGAGCGAAGTGCGCGAGAAGCGCGGCCTGACCTATGGTGTGTATTCGGGCTTCACCCCCATGCAGGCCCGCGGCCCGTTCATGATCAACCTGCAAACCCGTGCCGAAATGAGCGAAGGCACCCTGAAACTGGTGCAGGACGTCCTCGCCGACTACCTCAAGACCGGCCCGACCGAGAAAGAACTCGACGACGCCAAGCGTGAACTGGCCGGCAGCTTCCCGCTGTCCACCGCCAGCAACGCGGACATCGTCGGCCAGCTCGGCGCGATGGGTTTCTACAATCTGCCGTTGAGCTACCTGGAAGACTTCATGCAGCAGTCCCAGAGCCTGACCGTCGAGCAGGTCAAAGCCGCGCTGAACAAACACCTGAGCACGGACAAAATGGTCATCGTCACCGCTGGCCCGACCGTGCCGCAAAAGCCGTTACCGGCCCCATCTGATAAACCTGCCGAGCAACCGCTCGGGGTTCCGGAGCATTAATGGCCACTTCCCGCCCAAAGAAACCCGTTCACAACGTGCACAACGGCGTGAATCAGCTGCGCATCATCGGCGGCGAATGGCGCAGCCGCAAACTGAGCTTCCCTGATGCACCGGGCCTGCGCCCGACGCCGGATCGCGTGCGCGAAACCCTGTTCAACTGGCTTGCGCCGTATGTGGCCGGGGCCAAGGTGCTCGACCCGTTCGCTGGCAGCGGTGCGCTGTTTCTCGAAGCCTTGTCCCGCGGCGCGGCCATGGCTCAGGCGCTGGACGCCAGCAACATCGCGGTGTCCAGCCTGAAGGAGCACCTGGGCACCCTGCGTTGCACCACCGGCCAGGTGCAAACCGCTGACGCCCTGCGTTACCTGGAAACCCAGCCGGCGGTGGCCTACGACCTGGTGTTCCTCGACCCGCCGTTCAACCAGAACCTTTTGCCTTCCGTTTGCACCCTGCTCGAGGAGCGCCAATGGCTGGCGAACGACGCCTGGGTGTACACCGAAAGTGAAGCCGCGCCGTCGACCCTTGGCTTGCCGGCCAACTGGCGCCTGCACCGCGAGCAGAAATCCGGGCGCGTCTACTATTCGTTGTGGCAACGTATGGCAGAGATCGCCGGTTAATCGACCGGCCTGAAAAGGTGCGCACCGGTTGCGCACCGCTGCATCGAGAGCAATCGTGGCCCTTCCGTCAGACCGCTTTACCCCCGCCTTCGGCTTAGGCAACCCGCACTTGCAGACCTTGTGGGGACCGCTTTGGCGCAAAACCACGCACATCGAACGTGAGCGCGAACGCCTGTGGCTCGACGATGGCGACTTTCTTGACCTGGACTGGCACGGCCCGCACAACGCCGAGGCACCGCTGGTGCTGGTGTTGCACGGGTTGACCGGCTCTTCCAACTCGCCTTACGTGGCCGGCGTACAAAAGGCGCTGGGTGCCCAAGGCTGGGCCAGCGTCGCGCTGAACTGGCGCGGCTGCTCGGGCGAACCGAATCTGTTGCCGCGCAGCTACCATTCCGGCGCCAGTGAAGACCTGGCCGAAGCTATCAGGCACCTGCGGGCCAAGCGCCCGCTCGCGCCGCTGTACGCAGTCGGATACTCCCTGGGTGGCAATGTCCTGCTCAAGCACCTGGGCGAGACCGGCAGCGACAGTGGCGTGCTCGGCGCGGTGGCGGTGTCGGTGCCATTCCGGCTCGATCAGTGCGCCGACCGTATCGGCCAAGGGTTCTCGAAGGTTTATCAAGCGCACTTCATGCGTGAGATGGTTGCCTACATCAAGAACAAGCAACGGCAGTTCCAGCATGACGGGCGCGAGGATGGCCTGGCAAAACTGGCGGCCCTCGGCTCGCTGGAGAACATGCGCACCTTCTGGGATTTCGATGGCCGGGTCACGGCGCCGCTGCACGGTTTTACCGATGCGCAGGATTATTACCGTCGCGCCTCAAGCCGCTATTTCCTCGGCGAGATTCGCACGCCGACGCTGATCATCCAGGCCGCCGACGACCCGTTTGTGTTCCCCCACAGCCTGCCGAAAGCCGAGGAACTGTCCGCCTGCACTCAATTCGAGCTGCAAGCCAAGGGTGGGCATGTCGGGTTCGTCGACGGTTCGTTCCGGCACCCGGGTTACTACCTGGAACGGCGCATCCCGCAATGGCTGGCCGCCGTGGGTCGCGAGTAAAGCGATGAAGACCGAAAGCGAGTCGATCCACTTCTGGCAAACGGCACCGTTGGCCGGGGTCGAGCTATTATCCGCACGCTACATCGAACACCGGTTCGCGCCTCATGTGCATGATGGCTTCGTGATCGGCATGATCATGGCCGGCGCCCAGCGCTATCGCTATCGCGGCGCCGAACACCTGGCGGGCAGCGGCACGCTGGTGCTGATCAACCCCGATGAATTGCACACCGGCCACAAAGGCACGGAAAACGGCTGGCTGTACCGGGCGTTTTATCCCGACAGCGGGCAGATCCTCTCGCTGTTGAGCGAGCTGGAACTGCCGACCCACACTTTGCCGGCGTTTGGCGCCACGTTGTATCGCGATCCGGATCTGGTGATGGGTTTCTGCCAACTGCACCGTCTGCTCGAAAGTCCGTCCACGGCGCTGCAACAGCAGACCGCCTGGCGGGAAATGATGCTGGCGTTGCTGCAACGTCATGCCACCGTTCCGGACGCGGGCAAACCCGGCAAGGAACACCGGGCGGTGGCGTCGGCCAAGGAACTGCTGCAATCGCAATTGGCGGCGCCACCGTCCCTGGAAGAACTCGCGGCAGCGGTGAACCTGTCGCCGTTCCACTTTGCCCGGGTATTCCGCCGCGCCACCGGCATGCCACCGCACACCTGGCTGATGCAACAGCGCATCGCCCGGGCCCGGGCGTTGTTGCAGGGTGGCTGTGTGCCGCTGGACGTGGCCACGCAGCTGGGGTTCGCTGACCAAAGCCACCTGAGTCGGCAGTTCAAGCAGGTGTATGGGGTTGGGCCGGGGGCGTATCGCAAGGCGCGGCAGTTGCAGGGATATTGAAGACGATGAATTTTCAATGTGGGAGCGGGCTTGCTCGCGAAGGCGGGATGTCAGCAGACATAAATATCGACTGACACTCCGCCTTCGCGAGCAAGCCCGCTCCCACACAGGATGGTGTTATTCGCCGGTGGCGACGCCACGGGCAGGATCGTTGATCCACTCGCTCCACGACCCGGCATACAGCGAACCCAACGGATACCCCGCCAGGCACAACGCAAACAGGTTGTGACACGCAGTCACGCCGGAACCGCAATACGCCACCAGATCGGTCGGCGAGCGACTGCCCAGCTTCGCGGCAAACCGCTGCTTGAGTTGATCGGCCGGCAGAAAACGCCCGTCGCTGCCCAGGTTGTCGGTGAAGGCCGCACATTGCGCGCCGGGGATGTGCCCGGCAATCGGGTCGATTGGCTCCACTTCGCCTTTGAAGCGCGGCAAGGCGCGGGCGTCGAGCAAGGTCAAGGCGGGTTGGCCGAGACGTTGCCGGAGCTGTTCGGCGTTCAGGAGCAGCGCGTTGTCCGGCGTGCCGTTGAAGGTGCCGCGCTCAATGTGCGGCGCATCCAGGCTCAGCGGCAGGCCCGCCGCGTGCCAGGCCTTGAGCCCGCCATCGAGGATGAACACGCCGTCGCGCTTGCCCAGCCAGGCCAGCAACCACCAGGCGCGCGCCGCGAACGCGCCCGGACCGTCGTCATACAGAATCACTTCGCTGTCGGCGTTGACGCCCCAGGCTCGCAGGCGCTCGATCAGGTCTTCAGGCTTCGGCAGCGGATGCCGTCCGGTCACACCTTTGACCACGGTCCCGCTCAGGTCACGTTCGAGATCGGCAAAGCTCGACCCGGCGATGTGCCCTTCGGCATAGCTGCGTTGCCCGTAATCCGGGTCTTCGAGGGCAAAACGACAATCCAGAATCACCAACCCAGGCTGTTCCTTCTTCAGGTCCAACGCTTGCGGGCTGATCAGTTGCGCAATGGGCATAACGGGCTCCTGTGGTTGTCGTTGCTGAATCCTACTGCAGTCCTCGCGCCTATCCCACTTCTTCCAATGCCTGGGCCAGCGGCACGTAAAACTCTTCGAACAAGGCGTTGACCTCATCCCGGGCCTGATCCGTGACAAACCCGGCCTCTAGCACCAGCACCTGGTAAACCCCGCGCTTGATCGCCTGTTCGCTCAAGTGATTGGAGTTCTCCCGCGTCGTGCAGAGGAAACGCACCCAGGACGTCAGGATGATCCAGGCGTTGAGGGTCAGGGATTCGATCTGCACCCGGTCCATCTGCAAGATCCCGGCCTCGACGAAACCTTTGTAGATCAACGTGCCCTGGATCACACAGCGCTGGGAAAAGCGCCGATAACGGGCGGCCAGTTCCGGGTCGCTGTCGAGCAAATGTTCGAGGTCACGGTGCAGGAACCGGTAGCGCCACATCGCCGCCAGCAATTCCTTGAGGTAGTAACGCTTGTCTTCGACCGTGGCAGCGCGCCCCTGCGGTGGGCGCAGAAAGCTGTCCACCAGGGTTTCGTACTCGCTGAACAGCACAGCGATGATCGCTTGCTTGTTGGGGAAGTGGTAGTACAGGTTGCCCGGGGAAATTTCCATATGGGCAGCAATGTGATTGGTGCTGATGCTGCGCTCGCCCTGCTGGTTGAACAGCTCCAGGCTGTTCTGCACGATGCGCTCGCTGGTTTTTATTCGTGGGGCCATGGCTTGAGCTTTAATTCAGAGTGCGTTGATGGACATCTTACGACCTATCCGCCAGTGGATAAAACAAAGCTGCGCCAGGATGCCATTTGACTTTATAGAGTATAGACTCTAAAAAGCTCATCATTACAATAAAATCCGGAGATGGCCATGACGGCTGACATTGCTTACCTGCAAAACCTGCAGCAGCCACTGGACGACCTCCAGGCCCGATTTGACGCCCAACGCGCAGCGTATGCCGCCAACCCGATGCCGCCTGCGGCGCAGCGTCAGCAATGGCTCAAGGCCCTGCGGGATCTGTTGAGCACCGAGCGCCAGGCACTGATCGACGCCATCAGCCAGGACTTCAGCCATCGCAGCGCCGATGAAACCCTGCTTGCCGAACTGATGCCGAGCCTGCACGGCATTCACTACGCCAGTCAGCACCTCAAAGGCTGGATGAAGGCTTCGCGGCGCAAGGTCGGTGTGGCCTTCCAGCCCGCCTCGGCCAAAGTGGTTTATCAGCCGCTGGGCGTGGTCGGAGTGATCGTGCCGTGGAATTATCCGCTGTACCTGGCCATCGGCCCTTTGGTGGGCGCGCTGTCTGCGGGCAATCGGGTGATGCTCAAGCTCAGCGAATCGACCCCCGCCACCGGATTGCTGCTGAAGGAATTGCTGGGCCGGATCTTCCCCGAAGACCTGGTCTGCGTGGTCCTCGGCGAAGCCGATATCGGCGTGGCGTTCTCGCGACTGCGCTTCGATCACCTGCTGTTCACCGGCGCCACCAGCATCGGCAAGCATGTGATGCGCGCAGCAGCGGAGAACCTGACCCCGGTCACGCTCGAGCTGGGCGGCAAGTCCCCGGCCATCGTTTCCCGCGACGTTCCTCTGAAGGACGCCGCCGAACGCATCGCCTTCGGCAAGACACTCAACGCCGGACAAACCTGCGTGGCCCCGGACTACGTGTTGGTGCCGGAAGACCGCGTAGGCGCTTTCGTCGAAGCCTACCGTCAGGCGGTTCGCGGGTTTTATCCGACCCTGGCGGACAATCCGGACTACACCGCGATCATCAATGACCGACAACTCGCCCGGCTCAATGGCTACATCGGCGATGCCACCAGCAAGGGCGCGCTGCTGATTCCGCTGTTTGCCCAAGGCCAGGGCCGCCGCATGAGCCACAGCCTGCTGCTCAACGTCACCGACGAGATGCTGGTGATGCAGGACGAAATCTTCGGCCCGCTGCTGCCGATCGTTCCGTACAAGGATCTGGATGAAGCGTTTGCCTACATCAATCAGCGACCACGTCCTCTGGCGCTGTACTACTTCGGCTACGACAAGCGCGAACAAAACCGCGTGCTCCACGAGACCCATTCCGGCGGCGTATGCCTGAACGACACGTTGTTGCACGTGGCTCAGGACGACATGCCGTTCGGTGGGATCGGCGCTTCAGGCATGGGTCATTACCACGGACACGAAGGCTTCCTGACGTTCAGCAAGGCGAAAGGCGTGCTGATCAAACAGCGTTTCAACGCGGCGAAATTGATCTATCCGCCGTACGGCAAATCCATTCAGAAACTGATCCAGAAGCTGTTTATCCGCTAACGAACATCCCCTTCGGGTAATAACAATAATGAGCCCAGGCCTGTCCGATACACCCGCGCTGTCACGGCGCGGCTTGCTTAAATTCAGCCTCGGGGCCAGCGCTTTTCTGGCCACCGCCGGACTGGGCGCGAGCCTGACCGGCTGTTCATCGAGCATCCCGGCCAATGGTTTCGCGATCCTGCGCAGCGGCGACCTGCTGTTTTTGCGGGCGCTGATCCCGGTGATGCTCAAAGGCGCGGTGGCCGCCGAGAACATGCCGGAAGCGACCGAGGCCACCCTGAAAAACCTGGATAACGGGCTTGATCACCTGTCGCCGGAAATGCTCAAGCTGACTCGCCAATTGTTTGATGTGCTGGGAATGGCCGTGACTCGCGGCCCCCTGACCGGAGTCTGGGGCAGCTGGGAAAACGCCAGTGCCGAGCAGATGCGGCACTTTCTTCATCGCTGGGAAAACAGCTCGTTAAGCCTGTTGCGCATGGGGCACAGCTCGTTGCAGCAAATGGTGATGATGGCGTGGTATAGCCGGCGGGAGTCGTGGGCGCATTGCGGGTATCCCGGGCCGCCTGCGGTCTGAGACCGGGTCGGCCCTATTCGCGAGCAGGCTCGCTCCCACAGGGCGTGCGCAATCCATGTGGGAGCGGGCTTGCCCGCGAAGACGCCAGCCGCCTCACCACCACATCCAGAACAATAAGAGAACCCAAAGATGCCCGTACCCGACCCGTTCCGCGAAGGCATGGCCCGAGGCTGGAAAACCCGCAACGGCGCGCAACTGACCGACGACCTGACCCTCGAAACCGACGTGGCAATCATCGGCAGCGGTGCGGGCGGCGGCACCACCGCCGAAATCCTCAGCGCCGCCGGCTACAAAGTGCTGCTGATCGAAGAAGGCCCACTCAAGACCAGCAGCGACTTCAAGCTGCTCGAAGACCAGGCCTACACCAGCCTCTATCAGGAAGGCATTGGCCGCATGAGCAAAGACGGCGCGATCACCATTCTTCAAGGTCGGGCGGTGGGCGGCACCACGCTGATCAACTGGACCTCGAGCTTTCGCACCCCGGAGCCGACGCTCGAACACTGGGCCCGCGAGCACGATGTCAAAGGCCACAGTCCGGCGGAGATGGCCCCCTGGTTCGAGAAAATGGAACAGCGCCTCGGTGTCGCACCGTGGAGGGTGCCGCCCAATGCCAACAACGACGTGATCCGCAAAGGCTGCGAGAAGCTCGGCTACAGCTGGCACGTGATTCCGCGCAACGTCCGTGGGTGCTGGAACCTCGGCTACTGTGGCATGGGCTGTCCGACCAACGCCAAGCAATCGATGATGGTGACGACGATCCCGGCGACCCTGGAAAACGGCGGCGAACTGCTTTACCTCGCCCGCGCCGAAAAATTGCTGATCAAGGATGGCAAGGTCACGGGCCTGCAGTGCGTGGCGATGGACGAGCGCTGCGTCGCCCCCACGGGCAGGACAATCACGGTCAAGGCACGGCATTACGTGCTGGCGGGCGGCGGGATCAACAGCCCGGCGCTGCTGTTGCGCTCGGACGCGCCCGACCCGCATCAGCGCCTGGGCAAACGGACCTTCCTGCACCTGGTGAACATGTCCGCCGGGTTGTTCGACGAGGTGATCAACCCGTTCTATGGCGCGCCGCAGTCGATCTACTCCGACCATTTTCAATGGCAGTACGGCACGACGGGCAGGATGGCTTACAAACTCGAAGTGCCACCGTTGCATCCGGCGCTGGCAGCCACCCTGCTCGGCGGCTTTGGCCAGGAAAACGCGCAGCACATGGAAAAACTGCCCCACACCCACGCCATGCTGGCGTTGCTGCGGGACGGTTTTCACCCGGACAGCCCCGGCGGCAGCGTCGAATTGCGCGGCGACAACACGCCGGTGCTCGACTATCAGGTTTCACCCTACGCCTGGGACGGGTTACGCCGCGCGTTCCACAGCATGGCGGAGATCCAGTTCGCCGGCGGCGCCAATGCGGTCATGCCGATGCACGCCGACGCGCGCTACGTGAAAACCCTCGGCGAAGCGCGCACGCTGATCGACGGATTGAGTCTTGAGTTGTACCGCACACGCTTGGGCAGTGCCCATGTGATGGGCGGTTGCGCAATGGGCGAAGACCCGAAAAACGCGGTGACCGACAGCCTTGGCCGGCATCATCAACTGAGCAATCTGTCGATCCATGATGGCTCCCTGTTCCCCACCAGCATTGGCGCCAACCCGCAATTATCGGTCTACGGGCTGACGGCGCAACTGGCGACTTCGCTCGCCGAACGTTTGAAAAACCCGTGAAAAAAGCGAATATTCCCATCGTCTATAGTGCTTTCTTACCCAACAGGCGACTTGGCCGACCGGGAAGGCTGCGATACCATCCGACTCCCCAACGGACTCCCGCCAGGACGACGCGATGAACCGAGTGTTGTACCCAGGTACCTTCGACCCTATTACCAAGGGCCATGGCGATCTGGTCGAACGCGCCTCGCGCCTGTTCGATCACGTGATCATCGCCGTCGCCGCCAGCCCGAAGAAAAACCCGTTGTTTCCCCTGGAACAGCGTGTGGAGCTGGCCCGCGAGGTCACTAAACATCTGCCGAACGTCGAAGTCGTCGGCTTCTCGACGCTGCTCGCGCATTTCGCCAAAGAGAAGAACGCCAATGTGTTCCTGCGTGGTTTGCGCGCGGTGTCGGACTTCGAATACGAATTTCAGTTGGCCAACATGAACCGCCAGCTGGCGCCGGATGTGGAAAGCCTGTTTCTCACACCGTCCGAGCGTTATTCGTTCATTTCCTCGACGCTGGTCCGTGAAATCGCAGCGCTTGGCGGCGATATCACCAAGTTTGTCCACCCAGCGGTGGCGGATGCCTTGACCGAACGCTTCAAGAAATAATCTACGCAAACACTGTAGGCGCGAGCACGCTCGCGATGGACGTCAACGATAACGTGGGGAACCTGACACCCCGCGGCGTCCTCGGATTTATCGCCAGCAAGCTGGCTCCTGCAGTACGTCGCACCTGCGTGCATCGCAGGCGCCAATGCGGCACAATTGCGCGCATTGGTTTATTGCGCCAGGGCTGTCCGCCCTGGCTGGAGTTAGCATGTCCCTGATCATCACCGACGATTGCATCAACTGCGACGTCTGCGAACCCGAGTGCCCGAACGCCGCCATTTCCCAAGGCGAAGAGATCTACGTGATCGACCCGAACCTGTGCACCCAGTGTGTCGGCCACTACGACGAACCTCAGTGCCAGCAGGTCTGCCCGGTGGATTGCATTCCGCTGGACGAGGCGCATCCGGAGACTGAAGAACAGTTGATGGCGAAGTATCGGATCATTACCGGCAAGGCTTGAGCCATTCGGTGCCTTTACAGGCGCCATCGCTGGCAAGCCAGCTCCCACAGTGTTCGAGGTGTGGCACAGACCGTGCGAACACCCGAGATCCCTGTGGGAGCTGGCTTGCCAGCGAAGAGGCCATCCGCTTCACCGAAGATCCACCTGATTCATTCCCGCTGCTCGAACCCCTCGCCGATACACCCCAGGCACCGCACGAACGCTGCTCTGCCCGGATCGACCACCAGCGCCTGCCCCGCATCGCCGACATTGCCACCCAGCGCGGTAAACGGCAGCGACACCACAAACGCCCCCGCACCAATGACCGTGGCCACGATCAGCAAGGGTCGGGCAATCAGCAAGTCGCCAAGCATGGCGTACGCCGGGGGATTCTGGATGGTGTAACGCGGGTCGCCGCTGCCGGTGTTGTCGGCCAGCGCTGGCGCACCCACGCTCAGCAGCACGACGACGGCAAGGGTTCGAAACAGGGTCATGGCACGGTCCTTCGACTGGGAATCAACAATACTGACTATAGACCTTAAGCCCTGTCAGCTCTGGCAGCGCGGGCAAAACACGCTGGCGCGCTGCCCGAGCTTCACTTCCCGCAACTCCGTTGCGCAGACCTTGCACGGCTGGCCGCCACGACCATACGCGAACAGTTCCTGCTGGAAATAGCCCGGCTGGCCGTCACCGCCAATGAAATCGCGCAACGTGGTGCCGCCGCGCTCGATGGCGGCCGTGAGGATGCGTTTGATCTCGATCGCCAGCTTCAGGTAGCGCGCCCGGGAAATGCTCTTGGCCTCGCGGCGCGGGTCGATACCGGCCGCAAACAACGCTTCGGTCGCGTAGATGTTGCCGACCCCGACCACCACGGCGTTGTCCATGATGAACGGCTTGACCGCCATCGAACGCCCGCGGGACTGCTGGAACAGCCGCTCGCCATCGAACAGCTCGGTCAACGGCTCCGGCCCCAGACGGATCAGCAATTCGTGGTTGAGCGGGTCGACACTCCACAGCATCGCGCCGAACCGCCGCGGGTCGGTGTAACGCAGGGCCAGGCCCGATTCCAGTTCGATATCGACATGCTCGTGCTTGGCCGCCGGCATGCCGACTTCCACCAGACGCAAATTGCCCGACATGCCCAAATGACTGATCAGCGTGCCGACTTCGGCGTTGATCAACAGGTACTTGGCGCGCCGCTCCACCAGCACGATGCGCTGGCCAGAGAGCCGCACATCCAGATCCTCGGGGATCGGCCAACGCAGGCGCCGGTCACGCACGACCACCCGACTGACCCGCTGGCCTTCCAGGTGCGGGGCGATCCCGCGGCGGGTGGTTTCGACTTCCGGCAGTTCAGGCATGGGATTCTCGGATCAGGCGCTCAGCGGTGAGTGCCGAGGTCGCGAATCGTTTGTTTAAGGGTTTCGAAGTCGTAGTCCGAGAGCCCGACGTAATCGAGCACCAACGGCGCGATGCTGTTCCATTCATGGTCCTCGTTCTGGTTGCCCAGCACCCGGTAGGACGCACAGATGTGTTCGGCCATCTTCAGGATCGCCAGCAGGTTTTTCAGCTGGCTGTTACGCGAAGACTCGTCGCTGAATATCGCCAGCGCATTGTGGTGATTGGCGATCGCGTTGCTGACGTGTTCCGGCAGGCGCCAGGATTTCGCCGTGTAATAACCGACCACCGCATGGTTGGTATTGAACACCCGATTCTCGGTGTCCACCACCCGGCATTCCGCGCTCGCACTGGCGTAGGCCTCTTCCAGCACCGTCATGTAGTTGGGGAAACGCTGCAGCATCAGCGGCACGCCGCAGTCGTGGAACAGGCCAAGGGCATACGCTTCATCGCCCGGCTGGATACCAATGCGCTTGGCCAGCGTCAGGCAAGTCATCGCCACGTCCTGGGCGGTGTCCCAGAACCGGTTCAGGGTGACGATGGTGTCATCGTTCATCTCGCCCTTGATCGACTGCGCGTTGATCAGGTTGATGATCGAACGGCTGCCCAGCAGATTCACCGCACGCTGGATCGAGGTGATTTTGTTGGCCAGGCCGTAATACGGCGAGTTGACGATTTTCAGCAGCGAACCGGAAAGGCCCGGGTCCTGGGAGATCAGCTTGGCGATCACCTCCAGGTCCGGATCAGGCATGTACTGCTCCATCTGCAGATCCACCATGATCTGCGGCTGGGCTGGCACGCTGATGCCTTGCAGGGACTGTTGAATCTGTTCGGAAGTCAGCTCTGGGGACATAGGTACGCACTCTGGGACAGGCGCCGATTCTAACCTTTATAAAGTTGGATCCGACATACCGGCGGGCAAATCGCCGGAACTTTCATTCAGGCCCCGGCTTCGGATTTTGTAATGCCCACGGGCAAAACTCTCATTCAAGTCAGGAGCTGCAGTCATGTCCAATTCCCTGAACGGCAAGCGCGTTGCGATTCTGGTCACCGATGGTTTCGAACAGGTCGAACTGACCGGCCCCAAGCAGGCACTGGAGCAGGCCGGCGCCCAGGTCGACATCCTTTCGGCGAAGGAAGGCCAGGTCAAAGGCTGGAATCACGACAAACCGGCGGACGACTTCAAGGTTGACCACACCTTCAAAGGTGCCAGCATCGAGCAATACGACGCGGTCGTCCTGCCGGGCGGCGTGCAAAATTCAGACACCATTCGCATCGATCAGGATGCCCAGCACCTGGTCAAGACCGGCACCTCGGCCGGCAAGCCGATCGCAGTGATCTGCCATGGCGGCTGGCTGCTGGTGTCGGCCGGCCTGGTCAGGGGCAAGACCATGACCAGCTATAAAACCCTCAAGGATGACCTGGTGAACGCCGGGGCTAATTGGGTGGACAAGGAAGTGGTCACGGACGGCAAGCTGATCAGCAGCCGTCAGCCGGATGATATTCCGGCGTTCAATCGTGAGTTGATCAGCGCGCTGTCTGCGTAACGTCTGGAATCGCCTTCGCGGGCAAGCCTCGCTCCCACAGTGGATTTTCGGCAAACACGTCATCTGTGCCCGTCGCAAACCCTGTGGGAGCGTGGCTTGCCCGCGAAGGCGTCTTCGGCGTTTCATCGCCCCTCCAGCCCGTCACCACTTCAACACGCTATACTCCCGCTCTTTTTTCCGGAGCGACGTCATGTCCCTGCCTAGCCTGCGCCTCAAAGCCAACGCCGACCGTCGCCTGCGAAACGGCCACTTGTGGGTCTACAGTAACGAAATCGATGTCGCGGCGACCCCTTTGCACGGTTTCAAGGCCGGTGACCAGGCGATCCTCGAAGCCGCCAGCGGCAAGCCGCTGGGCATCGTCGCGATGAGCCCGAACAACCTGATCTGCGCCCGCCTGCTGTCGCGCGACGTCAAGTTGCCGCTGGACAAATCGCTGTTGGTGCATCGCCTGAACGTCGCCCTGTCCCTGCGCGAGCGCCTGTTCGACAAGCCGTTCTATCGCCTGGTCTACGGCGACTCCGACCTGCTGCCCGGCCTGGTGGTCGACCGCTTCGGCGACATCCTCGTCGTGCAGATCGCGTCGGCGACCATGGAAGCCCATAAAGAAGACGTGATCGCAGCACTGACCCAAGTGCTCAAGCCAAGCGGCATTCTGTTCAAGAACGATTCCGCGGCCCGTGACGCCGAAGGCCTCAACCGTTACGTCGAAACCGTGTTCGGCCTGGTGCCGGAATGGGTGGCACTGGAAGAGAACGGCGTGAAGTTCGAAGCCCCGGTGATTCAGGGTCAGAAAACCGGCTGGTTCTACGATCACCGCATGAACCGCGCACGCCTGGCCCCGTACGCCAAAGGCAAACGCGTCCTCGACCTGTACAGCTACATCGGCGGTTGGGGCGTGCAAGCCGCGGCGTTCGGCGCCAGTGAAGTATTCTGCGTCGACGCCTCGGCCTTCGCCCTCGACGGCGTCGAGCGCAACGCCGCGCTGAACGGTTTCGCCGAAAAAATGACCTGCATCGAAGGCGACGTCTTCGAAGCGCTGAAGGAATTGAAAGCCAGCGAAGAACGTTTCGACGTGATCGTGGCCGACCCGCCAGCGTTCATCAAACGCAAGAAAGACATGAAGAACGGCGAAGGCGCCTACCGTCGCCTGAACGAGCAAGCCATGCGCCTGCTCAGCAAGGACGGCATCCTGATCAGCGCTTCGTGCTCGATGCACCTGCCGGAGGACGACCTGCAAAACATCCTGCTGACCAGCGCCCGCCACCTGGACCGCAACATCCAGATGCTGGAACGCGGCGGCCAGGGCCCGGATCATCCGGTACACCCGGCGATTGCCGAAACGCGCTACATCAAGAGCATCACCTGCCGGTTGCTGCCAAACAGCTAACCCGCAACCCATTGTAGGAGCGAGCTTGCTCGCGAAGAACCAATAGACACCGCGGACAACCAGCATCACCGCGTTTTCGTTAACGTCCTTCGCGAGCAAGCTCGCTCCTACAGGTAAGGCACGACATATCCTGACCCACTGTGGGCGCGACAACCTGTCGACAACCGCCTACCGTTTCCCTTCCACTTGAGGAGGAGGACAACGGAATGTCCAGCACGCCACATGGCCATCGTTTACGTACCGGTCGGCACTCTGAGCCTGGCCGCATTTATATGCTGACCGCTGTCACCCAGCAGCGGCAGCCTATCTTCCAGGACTGGCGGATTGGCCGCCTGGTGGTCAACGAGTTCAAAAGGGCTCAGGAACACGGCAGCGCCAGTTCGATCGCTTGGGTCGTTATGCCCGATCATTTTCACTGGCTGGTCGAGTTGCATAACGGGGATATGCCTAATCTGATGCGATCCACCAAATCTCGCTGTGCACGCTTGATCAATCAGGCTCGGGGGATTTCAGCGCCGGTTTGGCAAAAGGGTTATTTCGACCGGGCGCTGCGCCGCGACGAAGATCTGAAAGCAGCGGCCCGATATCTGATTGCCAATCCACTGCGAGCAAGATTGGTCGACCGTATCGGCGACTATCCATTATGGGACGCCATCTGGATCTGACCTGCACTCTGTAGGAGCAAGCTTGCTCGCGAGGATCGCCAACGATAACGCTCGAAGCCTGAGACCACGCGCCGCTCTCTGGTTTTTCGCGAGCAAGCTCGCTCCTACAAAGGTCCGTTGATGGGTTCGGGCGTGATGGCCACACGTCTCGTGAATGCCGTAGCCACGCCTGAACCCATTCCCTCCAGCCACCAGCCGTGTAGAATCGCGAACATTCATCGCCAGTCATCCCCCGGCGGGTTTATGAGCTCAAGCTGAAGCGCGCGGCGATCCCGCAAAGTTATCGGCAACTTCCGGACACACGGCCATTTCTGAGTGTTCCCGACGTCAATAGAAGCTCACTTCCCTTTTGATACCTGATTAGCCGCCCGGAGTGCTTCATGCCTGATTACCGCTCGAAAACATCCACCCACGGCCGCAACATGGCCGGCGCCCGTGCACTGTGGCGCGCCACGGGGATGAAAGATGACGACTTCAAAAAGCCGATCATCGCTATTGCCAACTCCTTCACCCAGTTCGTACCGGGCCACGTCCACCTCAAGGACCTCGGCCAGCTGGTCGCCCGTGAAATCGAACGTGCTGGCGGCGTGGCCAAGGAATTCAACACCATCGCCGTGGACGACGGCATCGCCATGGGCCACGACGGCATGCTCTATTCGCTGCCGAGCCGCGAGATCATCGCCGACTCGGTCGAGTACATGGTCAACGCCCACTGCGCCGACGCCATCGTCTGCATCTCCAACTGCGACAAGATCACCCCCGGCATGCTGATGGCGTCCCTGCGCCTGAACATCCCGGTGATCTTCGTTTCCGGCGGCCCGATGGAAGCCGGCAAGACCAAACTGGCCAGCCACGGTCTCGACCTCGTCGACGCCATGGTGATCGCTGCCGACTCCAGCGCTTCTGACGAGAAAGTCGCCGAGTACGAGCGTAGCGCCTGCCCGACCTGCGGTTCGTGCTCCGGCATGTTCACCGCCAACTCGATGAACTGCCTGGTGGAAGCCCTGGGCCTGGCGTTGCCGGGCAACGGTTCGACCCTCGCCACCCACAGCGACCGCGAGCAGCTGTTCCTGCAGGCCGGCCGCACCATCGTCGAGCTGTGCAAGCGTTACTACCACGACAACGACGAGTCGGTCCTGCCGCGCAACATCGCCAACTTCAAGGCGTTCGAAAACGCCATGACCCTGGACATCGCCATGGGCGGTTCCACCAACACCATCCTGCACCTGCTGGCTGCTGCCCAGGAAGCCGAGATCGATTTCGACCTGCGCGACATCGACCGTCTCTCCCGCCACGTGCCGCAATTGTGCAAGGTCGCGCCGAACATCCAGAAGTACCACATGGAAGACGTGCACCGCGCCGGCGGGATCTTCAGCATCCTCGGTTCGCTGGCCCGTGGCGGCCTGCTGCACACCGACCTGCCGACCGTGCACAGCAAAACCCTGGCCGAAGGCATCGCCAAGTGGGACATCACCCAGACCGACGACGAAGCCGTGCATCACTTCTTCAAGGCCGGTCCGGCGGGCATCCCGACGCAAACCGCGTTCAGCCAGTCGACCCGCTGGGAAACCCTGGACGACGACCGTGAAAACGGCTGTATCCGCAGCGTCGAACACGCCTACTCGAAAGAAGGCGGCCTGGCCGTCCTCTACGGCAACATCGCACTGGACGGCTGCGTGGTGAAAACCGCCGGCGTCGACGAATCGATCCACGTCTTCGAAGGCAGCGCGAAGATCTTCGAAAGCCAGGACAGCGCCGTACGCGGCATCCTCGCCGACGAAGTGAAGGCCGGCGACATCGTGATCATCCGTTACGAAGGCCCGAAAGGCGGTCCGGGCATGCAGGAAATGCTATACCCGACGTCGTACCTGAAATCCAAAGGCCTGGGCAAAGCCTGCGCGTTGCTCACCGACGGTCGTTTCTCCGGCGGCACCTCGGGCCTGTCCATCGGCCACGCCTCGCCGGAAGCAGCGGCCGGCGGCGCGATTGGTCTGGTGCAGGACGGCGACAAAGTGCTGATCGACATTCCGAACCGTTCGATCAACCTGTTGATCAGCGACGAGGAACTGGCCGGACGCCGTGCCGAGCAGGATCAGAAAGGCTGGAAGCCAGTGGAAAAACGCCCACGCAAGGTGACCACCGCACTGAAGGCCTACGCCCTGCTGGCGACCAGCGCCGACAAGGGTGCCGTGCGCAACAAGGCGATGCTTGACGGGCTGTAAGCGTCAGTCGTCGACATGAAAATGCCCCGCCAAGTGCGGGGCATTTTTATTCTTCGCAGGCAACACCAATTACCTGCGCTATGTAGTGAAGCGCCTACAAGGCCGGACCCAAGCCACCTCTACAAGGTGGGGCGTCCTAATCGCGAGCAGGCTCGCTCCCACAAGAGACCGGCCAACAACACAAGTCCTCTGTGGGAGCGAGCCTGCTCGCGATTGGAGCAACCCGGTTTTACTGGATTTCTTCCGGCTTCACGATCACCCAGTTCTTGTCCGCCGTGACCGGCAACCCTTCCTTGGCCTGGGCGGCGGCGTGCTTGGCCATCATGCCGTTCAGCTGGGTCATGTATTTGTCTTTGCGGTTGACCCACAGATGAATGCCGCCCTTGGCCACGTCCACATCGTGGAACAGCATGTAGCCGTCGCTGGTGGGGGTGTCGCCACCCACGAGGACCGGTTTTTTCCATTCATCGATGTAGGTCAAAATCGCCGCGTGTTTACCGGCCATCCAGGTTGCCGGGGTCCACAGGTACGGGGTCAGTTCGAGGCCAAGGTTGGCCTTCTCGTCATACTTGCCGGCGGTGATCTGCTTGCGCGCGGTGGTCAGTTCGCCGGTGGTGCGATCCTTGAGCAGCGTGGTCACACCGATCACGTTCTGCGGTTTGACGTTGTAGCCGTACTTCGGATCGGCAGCGACCATCCGCACCAGTTCTTCAGAAGCGGCGGTCATCACGTAGACCTCGATGCCGTTCTCCATCAGCTTGTTGTAGAGCTCCGCCTGGCCGGTGAAGATCTTCGGCGGGTTGACGTCGAGATTCTTGACCACGTCGCCTTCGTAATAGGTGGTCGGAACCGGTTTGCCCGACGCCATCAGTTCGTCGACATAGCCCTTCAGTTCTTGCAACGTGAAGCCGGAGAACACCTGGGCGACCCATGGGTAGCACACCATGTCGTCGATTTCGCAGAGGCGGTAGTAGTAACTGAACAGGCTTTCCTTATGGTCGGCGGTGTCCTTGAACGGAATCAGTTTCAGAGAGGGGTCGAGTTTGTCGCGGGTGATCAGGCCCTTGTTTTCCATGAACGGCAGCAACGACTCTTCGAGGTCGTAGCGGTAGCTGGTGTTGTCCATGTCGAACACCGCGTAGTTACCTTTGTTGGCGTTGGCCGCGATCATCGCGTCCAGCGCCTTGGCTTGGTCGACCGGCCAATGCTTCAAATCGGTGGCGAAGACCTGGCCGGCAAGACCCAGACAGAGTGCGGCAGCCAGAAATTTCGGTGCGAGTTTCATGGACGGTTCTCCCTGATTCAAAGATATCGACGCTAACAAATAAGTGTGACAGTCCTCGTCTGTCAGCGACCGTCAACGCACCTATCGCGCCAGCTGCATCCCTGTCAGCGACACCCGCTTATTCCAAAAACGACAGCTATCAGACTTTTTTGATATTAATTCATTGGAAATCAAGCTGTTAGGCTTGCCGGTTCGCAGCTGCCCCGGAAGGTGGCTGGCATTAGTCACTTTTCGGAGCCTCTATGAATCTGCCGCTGATTCTCAATCTGCTGGTGTTCCTCGCCCTGCTCTTCGGCCTGGCGCAAACCCGTCACACCCCATGGAGCCTGGCCAGGAAAGTCCTGCTCGCGCTGGTGCTAGGCGTCGTCTTCGGTGTCGCGCTGCACACGATCTACGGTGCCGGTCACCCGGTGCTCAAAGCCTCGATCGGCTGGTTCGATCTGGTGGGCAATGGTTACGTGCAGTTGCTGCAGATGATCGTGATCCCGCTGGTGTTCGCCTCGATCCTCAGCGCCGTGGCCCGTCTGCACAACGCGTCGTCGCTGGGCAAGATCAGTTTCCTGACCATCGGCACGTTGCTGTTCACCACCGCCATCGCGGCGCTGATCGGTATCGGTTTGACCAACCTGTTCGGCCTGACTGCTGAAGGCCTGGTCGCCGGCACCCAGGAAATGGCTCGCCTGCAAACCATTCAGAACGACTATGCCGGCAAGGTTGCGGACCTGAATGTGCCGCAATTGCTGCTGTCGTTCATCCCGCAAAACCCGTTTGCCGATCTGGCCCGCGCCAAGCCGACGTCGATCATCAGCGTGGTGATTTTCGCCGCCTTCCTCGGCGTCGCCGCCCTGCAACTGCTGAAGGACGATGTCGAGAAAGGTCAGAAAGTGATCAACGCCATCGACACCCTGCAAGCCTGGGTGATGCGCTTGGTGCGCCTGGTGATGAAGCTGACCCCGTATGGCGTGTTGGCGCTGATGACCAAAGTGGTCGCCGGCTCCAACCTGCAAGACATCATCAAGCTTGGCAGTTTTGTGGTGGTGTCCTACCTCGGACTGGGCCTGATGTTTGTAGTCCATGGCCTGCTGGTGTCGGCGGCCGGGATCAACCCGCTGCGCTTCTTTCGTAAAATCTGGCCGGTGCTGACGTTCGCGTTCACCAGCCGGTCGAGCGCGGCAACCATTCCACTGAGCATCGAAGCGCAAACCCGTCGCCTGGGCATCCCGCAGTCCATCGCCAGTTTCGCCGCGTCGTTTGGCGCGACCATCGGCCAGAACGGCTGTGCCGGCCTGTACCCGGCGATGTTGGCGGTGATGGTCGCGCCGACCGTGGGCATCAACCCGCTGGACCCGCTGTGGATCGCAACGCTGGTGGCGATTGTGACCCTGAGTTCGGCCGGTGTGGCGGGCGTCGGTGGCGGCGCGACGTTTGCGGCGTTGATCGTGTTGCCGGCGATGGGCTTGCCGGTCTCACTGGTGGCGTTGCTGATTTCCGTTGAGCCGCTGATCGACATGGGCCGAACGGCGTTGAACGTGAGCGGTTCGATCACGGCCGGGGCGATGACCAGCCAGATCATGCAGCAGACGGACAAGGCGCTGCTCGAGGCGGATGAGCATTCGGAGTTGGCTCACGCTTAAGACGTTCACTGTCTGAGCGGGACTCTTCGCGAGCAAGCCCGCTCCCACAGTTGACCGCGTTTTCTGCAACGACTCGGTCTAATGTGGGAGCGGGCTTGCCCGCGAAGCTCTTAAGCCTTTTCCCACACCTCGAAGTTGTACGCAGGCTTGTCGCCCTCAGCCGGATTCACAACATTCGACACCAGCCTCCACTCATTCAAATCAAACTCCGGAAACCACGCATCCCCCTCCGGGCTCAGCGCCACGCGCGTCAGATACAAGCGATCCGCCTGCGCCAACCCTTGCGCATACAACTGCGCCCCGCCGATCAGCATCAACTCGTCGACGCCCTGTTCGTGTGCCCACGCTTCGGCGCGAACCACGGCGGCTTCCAGAGACGGATACACCTCCGCGCCCTCAAGCAGCAGATCCGCCTGACGGCTGACCACGATGTTCAACCGCCCCGGCAGCGGACGACCGAGCGAATCCCAGGTCTTGCGACCCATGATGATCGGCTTGCCCAGGGTGGTGGCCTTGAAGTATTTGAAGTCCCCCGGCAAGTGCCAGGGCATGCTGTTGTCGACGCCGATCACGCGGTTTTCACCGAGGGCTGCAATCAGGCTGAGGGGGAGTGATTTAGTCATGCCGGCGAGGATACCAGAGCCTCCCGTACCCCGATAAGCGCCACAGCGGTTATGCTCACAGCTCAATTGAGCGACGGGATGCCGCGTGACTGAACTGAATAACCTCTGGCTGACGGAAGCCGTGCGCCTGCGTGAAGAACACGCCGGCCCTCTGGACGATCTGGAAGCCAACCGACTGGCCCGCAGTGCCGGCGGCGACCTGCCGACACGGATTCAACGCCGCGCCCTGTGGCTGGCCGAGCGCGATGGCTTGACCGCAGCCCTCAGCCATTGGCTGCAAGGCGCACGACTGGCGCTGATCGTGCTGGCCATCCTGGCCGTGGTCAGCGGCGCCGGACTGGCGTTTGCCGCACTGGGTGACGGGCAGACGCCGGTGAATGTGTTCTGGGCCTTGGGCAGTCTGCTCGGGCTGAACCTGATTCTGCTGCTGAGCTGGGCCCTGGGCCTGGTGTTTGCCGGCGAGCACGCTGCCACGCTGGGACGCTTGTGGTTGTGGCTCAGCGAAAAACTCGCCCGCGATGCCAAGGCTGCGCAACTGGCACCGGCCCTGCTGTTACTGTTACAGCGGCAGAAACTCAATCGCTGGGTGCTCGGTGTGCTGGTCAACGGCTTGTGGCTGCTGGCAATGCTCAGCGCCTTGGTGATCCTGCTGACGCTGATGGCGACCCGGCGTTACGGCTTCGTCTGGGAAACCACCCTGCTCAGCGCCGATACCTTCGTGACCATGACCCGGACCCTCGGCGCGCTTCCCGCCCTCGTGGGCTTCAGTGTGCCAACCGTGGAGATGATCCGCGCCAGTGGCGATGCCGCGCTGAATATCGAAAGTGCCCGACAGGCCTGGGCGACGTGGCTGGTCGGCGTGCTGGTGATGTACGGCGTCGTGCCGCGCCTGCTGCTGGCGCTGTTCTGCCTGTGGCGCTGGAAAAACGGTCGCGCCCACCTGCACCTGGATCTGAACCTTCCCGGCTACGCCCACCTGCGCAAACGCCTGATGCCCACCAGCGAACGCCTCGGCATCAGCGATGCCGCGCCCGAGCAGCTACATCGCGTGGAGCGCGGCGCCGGCGACCTGCAAAGCGACGGCGCGCTGCTGGTGGCCATCGAGCTGGACGATCAACGCCCCTGGCCGCCGCCCCTGCCAAAAAACGTGAGCGACGCCGGCATCCTCGACAGCCGCGAATCACGCCACAAACTCCTCGAACAACTCAGCCGTTTTCCGCCGGCGCGCCTGGCCATCGCCTGCGATCCGCGACGCTCACCGGACCGCGGCAGCCTGGCGCTGATCGCCGAACTGGCCCGCAGCGCCAGCGCCACCCGCGTCTGGTTGCTGCAAGCGCCGCCCGGCGAAGCGCTGGATGCCGAGCGCCTCGGTGACTGGCACCTGGCGCTGCAACAACTGGAGCTGCCGTTCGCCGATTGCGCGCCGCTGAACTGGCTGGAGACCGGTCATGACTAATCCCTGGAAACCGCCGTTGAAGCTCGCCGTGGTCGGCCACACCAACGTCGGCAAAACCTCGTTGCTGCGCACCCTGACCCGGGATGTCGGTTTCGGCGAAGTATCCCATCGCCCCAGCACCACGCGGCATGTGGAAGGCGCGCGGCTGTCGGTGGACGGAGAGCCCTTGCTCGACCTGTTCGACACGCCGGGCCTGGAAGACGCGATTGCCCTGCTCGACTACCTCGAACGCCTGGAACGCCCCGGCGAACGCCTCGACGGTCCGGCGCGGCTGGCGCGTTTTCTCGAAGGCAGCGAAGCGCGACAACGTTTCGAGCAGGAAGCCAAAGTGCTGCGGCAGCTGCTCACCTGCGACGCCGGCCTGTATGTGATCGACGCCCGCGAACCGGTGCTGGCCAAGTATCGCGACGAACTGGAAGTGCTGGCCAGTTGCGGCAAACCGCTGCTGCCGGTACTGAACTTCGTCAGCAGCGCCAACCACCGCGAACCGGACTGGCGCGAAGCCTTGGCACGCTTGGGTTTGCACGCCCTGGTACGGTTCGACAGCGTTGCGCCGCCGGAGGATGGCGAACGTCGACTCTATGAAAGCCTCGCGCTGCTGCTGGAAAACTCCCGCGAACCCCTGGAGCGCCTGATCGCCGATCAACAGGCCCAGCGCATCGCCCGACAGCAAAGTGCGGCGCGGCTGATTGCCGAATTGCTGATCGATTGTGCGGCGTGCCGGCGCAGCGTGGTCAGCGACGCCGAGCAAGAGCAGCACGCCATTGGCGAACTGCGCAAAGCGGTTCGCCAACGTGAGCAGCGCTGCGTCGAAGCCTTGCTCAAGCTCTACGCTTTTCGTCCACAAGACGCGGCGGCCAGCGACCTGCCGCTGCTCGATGGCCGTTGGGGCGATGATCTGTTCAACCCGGAAACCCTCAAGCAGTTGGGGGTGCGGGTCGGTGGTGGTATCGCGGCCGGCGCGGCGGCCGGGGCGGGCGTGGATCTGCTGGTCGGCGGCCTGACCCTTGGCGCCGCGGCGCTGGCCGGCGCGATTGCCGGCGGCGCCCTGCAAACCGCGCGCAGTTACGGCAGCCGGTTGCTGGGCAAGATCAAGGGTCAGCGGGAATTGACGGTCGATGACAGCGTGCTGCGCTTGCTGGCGTTACGGCAGCGACAACTGCTGCAAGCGTTGAATGCCCGTGGGCATGCGGCGATGGACAGCATCCAGGTCGCCACGCCTCAGGACAAGACCTGGCGCGAAGGCAAACTGCCGGAAGCGCTGCACAAGGCGCGGGCGCATCCGCAGTGGTCGTCACTCAATCCGCACGCCAGGTTAAGTCAGGCGGAGCGGCAGGAGCAGGTTGAGGTGTTGGCGCAGCAGCTGTAGTTGCACGGTGCCGGGACCGGCCCTTTCGCGAGCAGGCTCGCTCCCACATTTTGGAATGCATTCCCCTGTGGGAGCGGGCTTGCTCGCGAAGGCCGTCACGCGGTCCGTAAACTGATGACTACCACCCCAGCTTAAGAAACTCCCGCGCCAACGACCTGACCCGATTACGATCCGTGCGATTGGCGCGCCCGTCATTGTCCACATCCGAAGCCAGGATCAGCTCGAACACCCCATCGTTATCCAGGTCCCGGGCGGCGGCTTTATAGGCGATCACCGATCCCTGATAAAAATCCACCCGCACCATTTCCGGTGTGCCGTCCCCGGACGGATTCTGCGAGAAGATGCGCAGATGCCGCGCCTCCCCTTCGCCGTCGTTGAACCAGGCGCATTTCAAATAGAGTGTGCTGAACGATTTGAGGCGCTTCAGATCCGCCGCCGTGGCCTCGCGCTGCAACTGACCATTTTCATAAAACTCGAACTGAAGGGTATCGGCCACACCCTGCCCGCTTCGATCCTGTGCAATCACTTTCAAATAACGCATCCGTGCGTCTCCTTGGGAAAAGCCCAGACTGGCTCGTTAACTCCAGGCGGACCATCCAAGGATTCGCCGTCAGCCGTAGGACAACTCAGCGCACCCCGCCGGACAAAACGTTCGCAGCCTTGCGCTTCAACACGTCCAGATCGATCACCGGCACCCACATCTCCTTGGCCAATTCATCCCACTGGCGCATGCGCAGACTGACCGCGCACAACGGATCCCGCTCAAAGACGTCAGCCTCTTCAGCGCTCATGACGCCGCCCTGATAGTCCAGGGTTCGGCGGCTGGCTTCGCTCAAGCGGTCGTAGTACCCGGGTTCCTTGAGCGTCAGGTAACGCTTGGCTTGCACGTGATATTCCACCAGTCGCGCCAGGCGTTCACTGAAACCGGCGCGACGCAGGTAATCGGCGCCCAGCCGCTCATGGCTGACCACGCCGTAACCACCCATGTTTTCCGCGTGCTCGGCGCAGATATGCCCGATGTCGTGGAAAAACGCGGCCAACACCACTTCGTCATCGAAGCCTTCGGCCATGGCCAGTTCGGCAGCCTGGGACATGTGCTCGATCTGCGACACCGGCTCGCCGATGTAATCACTGTCGCCAAAGCGTTCGTACAGCGCGAAAACCTCATTGATCACTTGTGCATTGCGGTCCATCAAAGCTCTCCCAATACAGTCGCCACGTTGTGTTCGGCCATCGCCGGGCCGACGCTCATGCCGACGCCAGTGTGCATCAGTGCCACGCTCACACCGGGCATTGGCCGCAGGAACGAGAACGGTCCTGGCCCCCGTGAACCATAGACACCCTGCCAGCGCTCGACCACTTGCACCTTGCAGCCCAACGTCCGCTCGGCCAGTTCGATCATCCAGTTGTCCACCTGCTCGGCGTTGAACGGCGAGGGGTCGCTGCCATAGTGGTGGGAGTCGCCGATGATCAACTCACCGTAAGGCGTCGGGCTGATCAGCAGGTGAATGCCGTTTTCGTGCAGGTGCGGTTCGTCCCGCAGGATGTGCGCCTGCACCGCCGCCGCTTCCGGCAGATCGGCGAAGGCGCCGTAGTGCACGCAACTCAAACCGGTGAGCAGCGCGTGTTGCAGATCGAGGTTGATCTGCGGGCGGGCGCGGAGCATTTGCAGGCGGCAGATTTGCGGATCGAGGGCGGCGATCGGCTCGGCCAGCAAGGTCTGATAATCGTGACCGGAGCAGACGATGATCTGCCCGGCGCTGAAACTGCCCGCCGTACTGTGCAAGCGCCCCGGCTCGATGTCGCGCACCAGGGTCGAGAAATGAAACTCGACGCCGAGTTCGCGGCGCAGGTAATCGATCAACGCCGGGATCGCTTCGCGAGAATACAGTTGTTGATCGTCCAGACCGTGCAACGCGGCGCGGTGATGGCTGAACTGGCCGCCGTATAGATCACGCAGGGCTGAACCGCGCAGTAGATCAACGCGGTAGCCGTGCTCCACCGCTCGACCGGCGCAAAAGCTTTCGAGCAGATGCTCTTCAGCTTCGGTCCGGGCGAATAGGTAGGATCCGTTGCGCTTGAGCTGCAGGCCGGCGAGCTGCGCCCACTGGCCCCAGATATCGCGACTGGCCCTGGCCAGTTCGAGCATCGGGCCCGGCGGCTGGCCGGTGACCAGGGCCTGGCCGAAGTTGCGTACCGAGGCGCCGAGCGGGGTTGCGCTGCGTTCAAAAACGCGGACCTTGAGCCCGCGTTTCGCCGCGGCATAGGCATGGGACAGGCCGAGGATGCCGGCGCCGACGATCAGCATGTCGTTGTGGTGTGTCATTGAGTTTGTCCTGAATTCGAAGCCGCCTTCGCGGGCAAGCCCGCTCCCACCGCAGAACGCGTTCCAATGTGGGAGCGGGCTTGCCCGCGAAGGGGCCCGTCAGCCAATAAAGAACTTACTTGGCAGCCACTTTCTCGGACTTGCCGTCATAACGCTTGCGCCACTCGGTCAGGATCTCGTCGCGATTCTTCGACGCCCAGGCAAAGTCGTTCTTGATCAACCGCTGCTCGTAATCCGCCGGCAATTCGGTCTGCGGCTTGGCAATCCCCGGCTGCGCGAGGACAGCGAAGTTTTCTTTGTACAGCTCCATGGCCGCCGGGCTCGCCGAGAAATCCGCCAGTTTCTTCGCCGCGTCCTCATGCGGGGTGCCCTTGATCACGGCGGTCGCTTCGATCTCCCAGCCCAGGCCTTCTTTCGGCAGGATGATGTCCAGCGGTGCGCCCTGGCGCTTCAACTGTACGGCCGGGTATTCAAAGGAAATGCCAATCGGGAATTCGCCCGCCGCCGCCAGCTTGCACGGCTTGGAACCGGAGTGAACATACTGGCCGATGTTCTGGTGCAGGTCGTCCATGTACTGCCAGCCCTGCTTCTCGCCGAAGGTTTGCAGCCAGGCGCTGACGTCGAGGAAACCGGTGCCGGAAGACGCCGGGTTGGGCATGACGATCTTGCCTTTGTACTCAGGCTTGGTCAGGTCCTGCCAGCTCACCGGTTTGGTCAGGCCCTGCTTCTCGGCCTCCACGGTGTTGAAGCAAATGGTCGCGGCCCAGACATCCATGCCGACCCAGGCGGGCGGGTTGGCGGCGTCGCGGTAGTTGCCGCCGATCTTGCCCAGGTCTTTCGGCGCGTAGCTTTGCAGCATGCCTTGCTGATCGAGAATCGCCAGGCTCGACGCCGCCAGGCCCCACACCGCGTCAGCTTGCGGGCGGGCTTTTTCCGCCAGCAGCTTGGCAGTGATGATGCCGGTGGAATCGCGCACCCACTTGATCTCGACGTCCGGGTTGGCTTTTTCGAACGCGTCTTTGTAGGTCTTCAGTTGTTCGGCTTCGAGGGCGGTGTACACCGTCAACTCGGTGGTCGCCGCGAAGGCATTCAGGCTGAAAGCAGTGAGAACAGCAGCGGCCAGGGCCATAGGCTTGAACATGGTCTTTTCCTGTGGGTGAGTTGAGGGGGTGAGTCAGTTGCCGGGCGCGGTCTGCCGCCAGGCCTGGGAACGGCGCAGCAAACCGCGCGAGGCCCAGGCCAGCAGCAGGGACACGCCCGCCGAGGTGAACAGAATCAAAGTCGACATCGCCGCCGCGCCGCCGACATTGCCGGCGTCATCCATGTTCAGCACCGCCACCGCCGCGAGGATGGTGTCGGGGCTGTAGAGGAAGATCGCGGCCGAGACCGTGGTCATGGCCGAGACGAACAGGTAGCGCACGATGTCCAGCAGCGCCGACAGGCAGATCGGCACGGTGACCCGCAGGTAATGCCGGTACAACGGCGCCTTGAGCGACAGCGCCGCGGCTTCGAACTCGGCGTCGAGCTGACGCAGTGCCGTGGTCGCCGTCATCTGCGCGGTGGTCAGATAGTGAGCAATGGTGCACACCACCAGCAGGGTCATGGTCCCGTACAGCACATGCAGCGGGTTGTCGTTGAGGTTGAAGAAGAAGACGTAACCCAGGCCCAGCACCAGCCCCGGCACCGCCATCGGCACGAAACTGAGCAGGCGCAGAGCCAGGTTCAGGCCGCGCTGGCCTTTGGTTTTTTCCATCAGGTAGGCGCCGGTGAAAATCAGCACGCTGCCGATCAGCGCCGTGCACAGGGCCATTTTCACGCTGTTGCCGTAGGCCAGCCAACCGCCGCCCGCCGTGTCGTTGAACTGGTAATGGTTGAGCGACAGCGACAGGTTGTACGGCCAGAACTTCACCAGCGAGGAGAACACCGCCATGCCGAACACCAGCAACAGCACCGCGCAGATCAGCAGCACGATGGCCAGGTAGCAGCCGTCCCGCAGCTTAGACGGCGCCGGTTGAAAGACTTGTGCACGGCCGCTCATGGCGTCGCCGTGGCGCCGACGCAGCCAGGCATCGACAGCGAAGCTGAACAATGCCGGCAACAGCAGGACCATGCCGATCAACGCGCCGCGACCGAATTGTTGCTGACCGACCACCGCTTTGTAGGCTTCCAGCGCCAGCACCTGATAGTCGCCACCCACCACCACGGGCACGCCGAAGTCGGTGATGGTCAGGGTGAACACCAGACAGAACGCGGCGAACACGGCCTGACGGGTCGCCGGCCAGGTGATACTGCGAAAGGCTTTCGCCGGACTGGCGCCCATGCTCGAAGCGGCATCGAACAGACGCGCATCCGCCAGGGACAATGCCGACAGCAAAATCATCAGGGCGTGCGGGAAGGTGTAGATCACTTCACCCAGAACGATGCCCCAGAAGCCGTAGATGTTGTCCGCGAGCAAGCCGCGCAACATTCCCTGATTGCCGAACAGGTAGACCAGTGCAATGCCCGGGAGCATCGACGGCGCCATCAGCGGCAACAGCGACAGACCCCGCCAAAGGCCTTTGCCCGGAATCAATGTGCGTTGCAGCGCGTAGGCAAACAGGTAGGCCAGCGGAACGACGATGGCCGCCACGCTGAGGGAAACCTTCAGGCTGTTGCCGAGCAACCAGTGGAAATTCGCGCTGGTCACCAGTTCCTTCGCTGCAACCCACCCACCGCCCTGCCCGGCTTCGGAGCTGAAACCCCGCCAGAAGATCGCCAGCAACGGCATCAACACCGCGATGCCGAGCATAACCAGCAACAGGACTTTGCCACCCACGACGAACACCCGGTCGCCGATCTCGGCACGGGAGGTCTGCCGAACCTGTTTGTGCGGTATCGGCAGCGCGATGTTCGCGCTCATCAGGCGAACACCTGCAGGCTGCGCGGCGGCAAGGCGACCATGATCTGCTGGGTGCCGAGGCGCGGCATGGCTTCCGGCGCCAATTCCGCCAGTAGCGGGTGACCCGGCAGTTGATCAAGTTCGAAACTCATGCGGCAACGGTTGCCGAGGAAGGTGATTTCGCGAACCTTGGCCGGGAACAGGTTTTCTTCGTGCACCACCGGATTGACGTTGATTGCCTCGGGACGACAGAACAAGCGACCCGAGGTGGTTTTCGCACTGCCGTCGGCCAGCCGCATGTTCAGCCCGCCGACCCGGGCGTGGCTGTCGCTGCTGCGGTGGAACGGCAGCCAGTTGCCCTGGCCGACGAACTCCGCCACGAACGGCGTGGCCGGTCGGTTGTAGATGTCCTGCGGCGTGGCGTATTGCTCGACCTTGCCGTTGTTCATCACGGCGATGCGGTCGGCCATCAGCATGGCCTCGTCCTGATTGTGCGTGACCATCAGGGTGGTGATGCCGAGGCTGCGTTGCAGTTGGCGCAGTTCGGTGCACAGGTGCTCGCGGACGCGGGCGTCGAGGGCCGACATCGGTTCATCCAGCAGCAACAAGGACGGCGCTGGCGCCAGGGCTCGAGCCAGTGCGACCCGTTGCTGCTGGCCGCCAGACAATTGGCCGGGGTACTTTTTCTCACTGCCGGTCAGGCCGACCAGTTCCAGCATCTGGCCGACGCGCTTGCGCACTTCGTCGCGACCACTGCCAGCGAGGCCGTAGGCAATGTTCGCTTCGACGGTGAGATTGGGGAACAGCGCGTAGGACTGAAACAGGATGCCGTAATCTCGCGCCTGGGGCGCCAGGTGGGAGACATCGCGATGACCGAGGAACAGTTCGCCGTCGTCCTGTTTCTCCAGACCGGCAATGCAACGCAGCAACGTCGTTTTGCCGCAGCCCGACGGGCCCAGCAAACACACCAGTTCACCGGCCGCCACGTCCAGGGACACGTTATCCAGCGCGGTGAAGGCACCGAAGCGTTTGTGCACGCCGCGCACCTTCATCGGGGCGCCGGGGTTGGTCAGGATCGGGTTGTTCATGGAGGGACCTCATCGAGCAGATGAGAGCCATCCTAGAGTTGTAATGCGTCCGTCATGTGGCAGTGAGGCAAAAACGGCAGATAGTGGTATTCGGGGATTTGGGTTGCCTGTGCTGGCCCCATCGCGAGCAGACTCGCTCCCACAGGGATCGGTCAACACCACAAATCAACTGTGGGAGCGAGCCTGCTCGCGATGGGGCCAGCACAGGCAACGCAGACATCAGACAGGCGCCATTTCCTGCGCCAACCCGAGGAACGCCGCCGGCAACCGCGCGCTTTTACGCTCCTTGAGACAGTACAGGTACTCGGGAATCTGCGGTGCATTCTCGATGGTCAGCACGCGCAATTGCGGATCGTGCGGCACTTCCTGCCGGGCAATGATGCTGATACCGATATTGCGCAGCACCGCCTCGCGAATCGACTCCCGGCTGCCGATTTCCAGCAGCGGGCCGAAACTCACGCCGGCGCTGGCCAGCAGCTCCTCGGTCAGCCGCCGGGTCGTCGAGCCCGACTCGCGCATCAACAAGGTATGCCCGGCCAACGCGCTGAGCGGCACGTGATCGAATACCGCCAACGGATGATTGCGGTGCACCGCCAACACCAGCGGATCGCTGCCCAGCACCCGGCGAATCAGGCGCGCGTCATCCAGCAACTGCGACGACGCGGCGACGTCCACCCGATAATCCTCCAGCGCTTCAAGCACCTGCTGTGAGTTGCCGATTTCCACCGAGACTTCCACCTGCGGCAAGCGCTCGCGGAAGGTCTTCACCAGATCGAGGATGTAATACGGCGCCGTGGCGGCAATGCGCAGCGTGCCTTGAACCTGACCGCTGTTGCGCAGGAAAAACTCGATGTCGGCTTCCTGCTGCAACAGCGCCTTGACCATCGGCAGCAACCGCGCGCCTTCGTCGCTGACGCTAAGGCGGCGACCGCCCCGGTAGAACAGCTCGACCGAGTATTGGCTTTCCAGGTGGCGGATCTGCGTCGTCACCGTGGGCTGGCTCAGGCCGAGCTTTTTCGCCGCCAGGGTAATGCTGCCCAAGCGGGCCACCATGTAAAACGCCTTCAGCTCGGCACTCAGCACAGCCGCTCCTCATCGCTTATTTGCGCAGCAGGCGCAAACCGTTGAACACCACCAACAGGCTCACGCCCATGTCGGCGAACACCGCCATCCACATGGTGGCGATCCCGGCGAAGGTTACCCCAAGAAAGATCGCCTTGATCACCAACGCGAGGGCGATGTTCTGTTTGAGGATGCTCGACGTCTGCCGCGACAGGCGAATGAAGGCCGGGATCTTGCGCAGATCGTCGTCCATCAGGGCGACATCGGCGGTTTCGATCGCGGTATCGGTCCCCGCCGCCGCCATTGCAAAACCGATTTCGGCACGGGCCAGCGCCGGCGCGTCGTTGATACCGTCACCGACCATGCCGACCCGATGCCCCTGTGCATAAAGGGCTTCGATGGCTTGCAGTTTGTCGGTGGGCAGCAAGTCGCCCTGGGCCTCGTCGATGCCGACCTTCGCCGCAATCGCCTGGGCAGTGTGGACGTTGTCGCCCGTGAGCATCAGGGTCTTGATGCCCAGGTCGTGCAATTGACGGATCGCTTCGCGGCTGGAGTCCTTCACCGTATCGGCGACGGCGAACAGTGCCAGTGGACCGGACGTGTCGAGCAGCAACACCACGGACTTGCCCTGTTTTTCCAGCGCGAACAGCTTTTCTTCCAGCGCGGGCGAACACAGGTTCAGCTCTTCCACCAGGCGATGGTTGCCCAAGTAGTAAGTCTGGCCGCTGATCTCACCGCGCACGCCGCGACCGGCGAGCGCCTCGAAGTTATCCACAACCTGTGACGTAAATGATTTATCCACAGCCGCAGCGGCAATGGCCAGCGACACCGGGTGGTCGGAACGGCCAGCCAGCGCAGCGGCAATCGCCGGCGCCGAGGCATCGGCGGTCGGATCGAGCGACAGGTAATCGGTCTGCACCGGTTTGCCGTGGGTAATCGTGCCGGTCTTGTCCAGCGCCAGGTAATCGAGTTTGTAGCCACCTTCCAGATAGACGCCGCCCTTGACCAGAATCCCTTTGCGCGCCGCCGCCGCGAGGCCACTGACGATGGTCACCGGGGTGGAAATCACCAGGGCGCAAGGACACGCGACCACCAGCAGCACCAGCGCGCGGTAGATCCAGTCGAACCACACGGCGCCCATGAACAGCGGCGGAATGACCGCCACGGCCAGAGCCAGGGCAAACACGGCGGGGGTGTAGATTTTCGAAAACTGGTCGACGAAACGCTGGGTCGGCGCCCGCGCGCCTTGCGCCTGTTCGACGGCGTGGATGATTCGCGCCAGGGTCGAGTTGCCAGCGGCGGCGGTGACGGCATATTCCAGCGAACCTGCCTGATTGATGGTGCCGGCGAACACCTTGTCGCCGACAGACTTCTCAACCGGCAGGCTTTCGCCAGTGATCGGCGCCTGGTCGATGGTTGAGCTGCCAGCCACCACTTCACCGTCCAGCCCGATCCGCTCGCCGGGCCGCACGCGCACCCGCGCACCCAGCTCGATGGCTTTGACGTCCTGCTCAACCCAGCTGCCGTCGGCCTGTAACACCGTGGCCTGCTCCGGCGTCATCTGCATAAGACCACCGATGGCGTTGCGCGCGCGGTCCAGGGACTTGGCTTCGATCAACTCGGCAACGGTAAACAGGAACATCACCATCGCCGCTTCCGGCCATTGACCGATCAGGATCGCGCCGGTCACCGCGATGCTCATCAGCGCGTTGATGTTCAGGTTGAGATTTTTCAGGGCGATCCAGCCCTTTTTATAGGTGCCGAGGCCGCCGCTGAGGATCGAAATCAACGCGATGATCGCCACGACCCAATTGGGCGCGGCGTTGGTGAAATGAATGACCTCGGCGCCAAGCGCTGTCACGCCGGACAGCGCCAATGGCCACCACGGTTTTTTCTCAGGCGCCGGGGCCGGTGCTTCGACGCCCTGCTCCAGTGGCTCGGCCTGCATGCCGAGGGACTTGATCGCCTCGATGATCGGCGCGGTGCTCGGCAGGTCGTGGGTGACGCCCAGTACGCGGTTGATCAGGTTGAATTCCAGTTGTTGCACGCCCGACAGCTTGCCCAGTTTGTTCTGGATCAGCGTTTGTTCGGTCGGGCAGTCCATCGCGTCGATGCGAAAACTGCTCAAACGCGCATTGGCGGTCGGCGTCTCGCTCAGTTTGATCAGCGACGGTGCAGCCGCTTTCGACGCGCAGCAGGCATCGCCGTGCCCGCCGTGGTCATGTTTCTGTGCAGGCTGCAGCTTGTGGCTGTGATCGTGATCGTGATCGTGATCGTGATCGTGATCGTGATCGTGATCGTGCCCAGACTCGGGCTTGTGGGTGTGTTGGGAATCGCTCATTGGGTGCGTCCATGAAGGTGCCTGTTGCCAAGTAAAGACCCTGTAGCCACTATAGGGTCAAGCACCCATTTGGAGATCGCCGTCATGAAGATCGGGGAACTGGCAAAACTGACCGACTGCGCCGTGGAAACCATCCGCTATTACGAGCGGGAAAACCTGCTGCCGGAACCGGCCCGCAGCGACGGCAACTACCGCGTCTACACCCAGGCCCACGCCGAACGCCTGACCTTCATCCGCAATTGCCGCACCCTCGACATGACCCTCGAGGAAATCCGCAGCCTGCTGGCCTTGCGCGACAGTCCGCAGGATCAGTGCGAAAGCGTCAACGCGCTGATCGACGAACACATCCATCACGTGAAAGCGCGGATCGACGGCTTGCTGGCGTTGCAGGCGCAACTGCTCGATCTGCGCCAACGTTGCGGTGAAGGGCCGGATATCGATCAGTGCGGGATTTTGCAGCGGCTGGAAGTGAGCGGCGGGGTTGTGGCGACCGACGTGGAGCATTCGCACGTAGGCCGTAGTCACGGCCATTAAGCACACCGCCAAACCAAATGTGGGAGCGGGCTTGCTCGCGAAAGCGGTGTGTCAGTCGATAGAAATTTCGTCTGACACACCGCTTTCGCGGGCAAGCCCGCTCCCACATGGGCTCGGTGTCGGAGTCTAAACCGCCATCGGCGCGGTCATCGGGGGATGGTGCTCGTAGCCTTCCAGCGAAAAATCGCCCGGCTCGATTAACTCCAGCCACTCCGGCTGATACACACCGGTCTTGGCAAACTCCGGCACACGGTCGCTGATCCGCAGTTTCGGCATCGGGAACGGCTCGCGCTTGAGCTGTTCGTTCAGCATGTCCAGGTGGTTTTCGTAGACGTGCGCGTCGCCGATGAAATAGGTGAACCAGCGCGGCGTGTAGCCGGTCAGGCGACCGATCAGGCTTAGCAAAGCAGCGCCTTCGGTGAGGTTGAACGGCGTGCCCAGGCCCAGGTCATTGGAGCGGATGTAGAGGGTCAAGGAAATCTCTTTGGTCTCGACATTCGGGTGGAACTGATACAGCAGGTGGCACGGCGGCAAGGCCATTTCATCGAGCTGCGCGACGTTCCAGCCGTGAAACAGGATGCGGCGGCTGCCTGGGTCATTGATGATGGTGTCGACGCACTGGCGGACCTGGTCGATCGCCTTATAAAGCACCACATAGGCCTGGCCGTCTTCTTCGCCTTCAGCGATCTGCCGATAGCCCTGGCTCAACGTCTGCTCGATGGCGGCGGTATTGCTGACCGGAATCTGCTTGTACGCCGGCCATTTGCGCCATTGCACGCCGTAGATCTCGCCGAGGTCGTCTTCGCCCTGACGGAACGGGTTGGCCAGCCACTGCGCGTTTTCGTTGGCGTTCTGGTCCCAGACCTTGCAGCCCAGGGCGCGGAATTCGGCGGCGTTGTTCACTCCGCGGAGGAAACCGCACATCTCGCCGATGGCCGACTTGAAGGCCATCTTGCGAGTGGTGATCGCCGGGAAACCTTCCTGCAGGTCATAGCGCAGCATTGCGCCGGGGAAACTGATGGTGTTCACGCCGGTGCGGTTGGCCTGTTTGGTGCCGTTCTTGATGACGTGGGCGACCAGTTCGAGATATTGCTTCATGAGTTACCTGTGTCCTTGAACCCGGGACCAGAGCCCCGGGGTTCGAATTTATACCGCAGCCGCTGGCGCCGCCGGTGCGCGGTGATACGCCAGCCAGATCAGGAACAGACCGCCGACGATCATCGGTACGCAGAGTACCTGGCCCATGGTCAGCCAGTTCCAGGCCAGATAGCCCAGTTGCGCGTCCGGTACGCGGACGAATTCGACGATGAAACGGAAGATGCCATAGAACAGCGCGAACATCCCGGACACCGCCATGGTCGGCCGCGGCTTGCGCGAGAACAGCCAGAGAATCAGGAACAGCGCAACGCCTTCCAGGGCGAACTGATACAGCTGCGACGGGTGGCGCGGCAGTTGCGCCGGATCGCTGAACGGCGGGAAGACCATCGCCCACGGCACGTCGGTCGCCTTGCCCCACAATTCGGCGTTGATGAAGTTACCGATACGCCCGGCGCCCAGGCCGATCGGCACCATCGGCGCGACGAAGTCCATCAACTGGAAGAACGACTTGTTGTTCTTTTTACCGAACCACAGCGCCGCCAGCATCACGCCGATGAAGCCACCGTGGAACGACATGCCGCCCTTCCACACCTCGAAGATCAGCGTCGGGTTGGCCAGATAGGCACTCAGATCGTAGAACAGCACGTAACCCAGGCGCCCGCCGACAATGACGCCCATCGACATCCAGAAGACCATGTCGGAGAGTTTTTCCTTGGTCCAGGTCGGGTCGAAGCGGTTGAGCCGGCGCGACGCCAGCAGCCACGCACCGCCGATGCCGATCAGGTACATCAAGCCGTACCAGTGGATTTTCAGCGGACCGATGGCCAGTGCCACCGGGTCGATCTGCGGGTAAGGCAGCATTGCGACTCCTCGTTAGAGTTGAAACCTTCAAAATTCCCGGGCGACGCTGTCACGCCAGGATTAAGCCAGGATTGCGACGCGGGTCAGAGCAGGAAGCTTAGGCCTACGCAGAACAGCAAAGCGGCGAACAGTCTTTTCAGCAAGCGCGGCGACAGCCTGTGGGCCAATCGCGCACCGATGCGGGCGAAAAACATGCTGGTCAGGGCGATCCCCAACAGCGCCGGCAAATAAATGAAACCGAGACTATGGGCCGGCAGCAACGGATCGTGCCAGCCCAGAATCATGAAACTCAAGGCGCTGGCCAGGGCGATTGGCAAACCGCAGGCCGACGACGTTGCCACGGCTTGCTGCATCGGCACGCTGCGCCAGGTCAGGAACGGCACGGTCAGCGAGCCGCCGCCAATCCCGAAAATCGCCGAGGCCCAGCCAATCACGCTGCCGGCCAGGGTCAGACCGACCTTGCCCGGCACCGTGCGGCTGGCCTTGGGTTTGAGGTCCAGCGCCAGCTGCGCAGCGATCACCAGGGCGAATACGCCGATGATTTTCTGCAGGTTTGGTCCGGAAATCGCTTCGGCGGTCAGCGCGCCGAAACCGGCACCCATCAGGATACCGACCGTCAACCAGGCGAAAATCGGCCAGCGCACGGCGCCGCGGCGATGATGCTCGCGCACCGCGTTGACCGAGGTGAAGATGATCGTCGCCAGGGACGTACCCACCGCCAGGTGAGTCAGGATCGACGCATCGAAGCCCTGCAAGGTGAAACTGAACACCAGCACCGGCACGATGATGATTCCACCGCCCACACCGAACAGCCCGGCCAGCACGCCTGCGCAGGCGCCCAGCGCCAGATAGAGCAGAAATTCCATGGACGATCCCACTCCTCAGCCAAAACCGGAGCGGCATGGTAACGGATGCGTGCCCCCAAGCTCCACTGTGCACGGCGATGGATCGATGAGCGATGTCTGCGTAGAGTGGGCAAAAAACACACAAGGACCACCTTATGTGCCTGATTGTCTTTGCCTGGCGCCCGGGTCACGCCCAGCCGCTGATCGTGGCGGCCAACCGTGACGAATTCTATGCCCGGCCCAGCCTGCCCCTGGCGCAATGGCCCGAAGCCCCGCACGTTTACGCCGGCCGGGACCTGGAGGCCGGCGGCACGTGGCTGGGTATCGGCGCCAACGGACGCTTCGCCGCGCTGACCAATATCCGCGATCCCCATCAACCGGCCGGGCGAAAATCCCGAGGCGAACTGGTCGCGCGGTTCCTCAGCGGCGAGATGCCGATTGATGATTATCTGGACGACGTTGTCGGACGTTCGCTGGAATATGCCGGGTTTAACCTGCTGATCGGCAATGCCAATGAGCTATGGCACTACAACGCGCGGTCCTGCGAGGCGGTGATGTTGCAGTCGGGGGTCTACGGGCTATCGAATGCGGGGCTGGATACGCCGTGGCCGAAGTTGCTCAAGGCACGGGCGGCGCTGGAGGCGGTACTCGATGATCCGCAGCCTGAGGCGTTATTGGCGTTGCTCAACGATGCGCAGACGGCGCCATTTGCCGAGTTACCGGACACCGGGGTGGGCTTGGCCACCGAGGCGTTGTTATCGAGTGTGTTTATTGCCAGCCCCACGTACGGGACGCGGGCGAGTACGGCGCTGATTGTTCAGGCGGACGGGACGCGGCAGATGGTCGAGCGGAGTTTCGGGCCGTACGGCGGGCATCTTGGGGAGGTGCACATCAGGGTTTAATTTTGTGCTGTCCGGCTGGCCCCATCGCGAGCAGGCTCGCTCCCACAGTGGAACTGTGTACACAGAACCCATGTGGGAGCGAGCCTGCTCGCGATGGGCGCACCGCTGATCTAGACTGCCTTGACCGCAGCCGGATTGACCATCCGCGCCAACCCAAGATTCTTCAGGGCCAACTGCAGCGAGCTGTGGATAACCTGCGGGTTGTCGATGGTCATCAACTCCGCCAGCAGGTCCTTGGCCTTGCTCAGGTTGATCTGACGCAGCATCCACTTCACCTTCGGCAAGTTGGTGGCGTTCATCGACAGGCTGTCGAAGCCCATCGCCATCAACAGCACCGCCGCGGCCGGGTCACCGGCCATTTCCCCGCAGATGCTCACCGGTTTGCCTTCGGCATGGGCATCACGCACCACGTTCTGCAGCGCCTGGAGCACCGCCGGGTGCAGGTAATCGTAGAGGTCGGCCACGCGTGGGTTGTTACGGTCGACGGCCAGCAGGTACTGGGTCAGGTCGTTGGAGCCGACCGACAGGAAGTCCACTTGCCGCGCCAGTTCCCTGGTCTGGTACACCGCCGCCGGAATCTCGATCATCACGCCAATCGGCGGCATCGGCACGTCGGTGCCTTCGTCGCGGACTTCGCCCCAGGCCCGGTGAATCAGGTGCAGCGCTTCTTCCAGTTCGTGGGTGCCGGAGATCATCGGCAGCAGGATGCGCAGGTTGTTCAGGCCTTCGCTGGCCTTGAGCATCGCGCGGGTCTGCACCAGGAAGATTTCCGGGTGGTCGAGGGTGACGCGAATGCCGCGCCAGCCGAGAAACGGGTTGTCTTCCTTGATCGGGAAGTACGACAGCGACTTGTCGCCGCCGATGTCCAGGCTGCGCATGGTCACCGGTTGCGGATGGAATGCGGCAAGCTGCTCGCGATAGATCGCCAGCTGTTCTTTTTCGCTCGGGAAGCGCTGGTTGATCATGAACGGCACTTCCGTGCGGTACAGGCCTACGCCTTCCGCACCGCGCTTCTGCGCCCGCGCCACGTCCGCCAGCAGGCCGGTGTTGACCCACAGCGGCATGCGGTGGCCATCGAGGGTCACGCATGGCAGGTCGCGCAGGGTGTCGAGACCCAGGGCCAGTTGCCTCTCTTCCTCCACCACCTCGGCGAACTGCTTGCGCAACACTTCGCTGGGGTTGGTGTAGACCTCGCCCTTGGTGCCATCGACGATCAATTCGATGCCGTCGACCCTGGCATAGGGCAGCTCGACCAGGCCCATGACCGTCGGAATGCCCATCGCCCGAGCAAGGATCGCGACGTGGGAGTTGCCTGAGCCGAGGACCGAGACCAGACCGACCAGCGTGCCTTCCGGCACCTCGCCGAGCATCGCCGGCGTCAGCTCTTCGCTGACCAGAATGGTTTTTTCCGGGTAGACCAGATTCTGCTGACGCTCTTCCTGCAAGTAAGCGAGCAGGCGGCGGCCCAGGTCCTTGACGTCCGACGCCCGCTCACGCAGGTAGGCATCGTCCATCAGCTCGAAACGGTTGACGTGATCGGTGACCACTTGGCGCAACGCGCCCTGGGCCCACTGGCCGGTCTTGATCACGGTGGTGACTTCGTTGCCCAGTGCGGCATCGTCGAGCATCATCAGGTAGACGTCGAACAGCGCACGCTCTTCCGGACGCAATTGCGTGGCGAGCTTGGCCGACAACGCGCGCATGTCGGCGCGCACGCCTTCGATGGCGGTCTTGAACAGCGCCAGTTCCGCGTCGATGTCGATGATGGTCTTGTCGGGCACCACGTCCAGGTCGGCAGGAGGCAGCATGACCACCGCGGTACCGACCGCCGCACCCGGCGAACCCGGCACGCCGACGAACTTGGCTTCCTGAATGCCTTTGCCCTGACGGCCCAGGCCGCGGATCGAACCGGTGGCCTCGGCGTGGGCGATCACGCCGGCAAGCTGCGCGCTCATGGTTACGAGGAAGGCTTCTTCGCCTTCGTCGAACTGACGGCGTTCTTTCTGTTGGATGACCAGCACGCCGACGACGCGGCGGTGGTGAATGATCGGCGCCCCGAGGAATGAGGCGTAGCGCTCTTCACCGGTCTCGGCGAAGTAGCGGTAGCGCGGGTGATCCGCGGCGTTTTCGAGGTTCAGGGGTTCTTCACGCGTGCCGACCAGGCCGACCAGACCTTCATTGGGTGCCATGCTGACTTTGCCGATCGAGCGCTTGTTCAAGCCCTCGGTCGCCATCAGCACGAAGCGGTTGGTCTCGGGGTCGAGCAGGTAGACCGAGCAGACCTGGCTGCCCATGGCCTCTTTGACGCGCAACACAATAATCCCCAACGCCGCCTTGAGATCCTTGGCGGAGTTAACTTCCTGGACGATCTTGCGCAGCGTATTGAGCATGGCTCGGGGTCGAACTCCGTCGTCAGTCGCGCGCTAAAAGGCGCGGGGCAAGCTCTTTGAGAGCGCGTCGATACACCTCGCGCTTGAATGTCACCACTTGGCCCAACGGATACCAATAACTGACCCAGCGCCAGCCATCGAATTCCGGTTTACCGGTCAAATCCATCCGCACCCGCTGCTCGTTGGAGATCAGGCGCAGGAGAAACCATTTCTGTTTCTGGCCGATGCACAGCGGTTGGCTGTGGGTACGGACCAGACGTTGCGGCAAACGATAGCGCAACCAGCCGCGGGTGCAGGCGAGTATTTCAACATCTTCGCGCTCCAGGCCGACTTCTTCGTTCAACTCGCGGTACAAGGCGTCTTCCGGCGTCTCCTGGGGGTTGATACCACCCTGCGGAAACTGCCAGGCATCTTGATTGATACGGCGAGCCCATAGCACCTGTCCGGCATCATTCGTGAGAATGATCCCGACATTGGGGCGGAAACCATCGGGGTCGATCACGGCAACAACCTCGCAAACGCATGTCGCCGCATTGTTCCACAAAGGTCGTGAAGGCAGCAACGCGCCGACCGACCTTATGTGCACTCTGGTGAAAAGTCCGTATTCTGGGCGCCTTTCTACAGACTTTTCAGCGAGTAACTGCAATGCGGCTGGCTTTATTCGACTTGGACAACACCCTTCTGGGCGGTGACAGTGACCACGCCTGGGGCGATTACCTGTGCGAACGCGGCTTCCTCGACGCCGTCGCCTATAAAACGCGCAACGATGAGTTCTACCAGGATTACCTGGCCGGCAAGCTGGATAACGCCGCCTACCTGAACTTCTGCCTGGAAATCCTCGGCCGCACCGACATGTCCACGCTGGACCAATGGCACCTGGACTACATGCGCGATTGCATCGAGCCGATCGTGCTACCCAAGGCCATGGCCCTGCTCGCCAAGCACCGTGAAGCAGGCGACAAGCTGGTGATCATCACCGCGACCAACCGCTTCGTGACCGCGCCGATCGCCGTGCGCCTGGGTGTCGAAACCCTGATTGCCACGGAATGCGAAATGGTCGATGGCCGTTACACCGGGCGCAGTACCGACATACCCTGCTTCCGTGAAGGCAAGGTGACGCGACTGGCGCGCTGGCTGGAAGAGACCGGGCATTCGCTGGAAGACAGTTACTTCTACAGCGACTCGATGAACGATTTGCCGCTGCTGGAACAGGTGGCGAATCCGGTGGCGGTGGATCCTGATCCGAATTTGCGCGCCGAGGCCGAGAAGCGTGGCTGGCCGGTGATTTCGTTGCGCGACTGACATCGCCTTCGCGGGCAAGCCCGCTCCCACAGTGGATTGGCGTCGATTACAAATTCATTGTGGGAGCGGCCTAGCTCGCGAAGGGGCCGACTCGTCTCACGCCCTAAACCGGCTTGGCGCCCATCAATCCGGCGATCGCCACAAAACAGACGAAGCTGAACAGGGCCAGGGCGAAGGTAAACTTACCGCTCCCGCCCGGCGCCTTGCGCAATGTGTTCAACCGCACCAGCAACCAGAACCAGCCCAGCGCTGCCACGGTGTACAGCACACTCGAGGCCAGCAACCAGATCTGCCCCAGCGGCCAACCCACCAGGTGCACCATCCACCAGCCGGTGAACGGCATGCTCACCAGTGCCAGACCCATCAGCAGCCAGACGAACACCCGTGGCCGCTGTAGCGTGCGTGCCGCTGCAGTCGCATCGCCACTACGCCGCGTTTGCCAAACCCATATCCCCAGACCCAGCGCACAGCCCAACAATATGGCGGTCGCCGCGGTGTGCGCCATCTTCAGGGCGGTTAACGTTTCCATGGTTCGATTTCCTTATGACCTGCCCATCAGCGTAGCCGCTCAGCCGAGAAACAGCTGATAGGCCGGGTTGTCGCTTTCGTCCCAGTACGGGTAGCCGATTTCTTCCAGCGCCGCAGGCACCAGATGACGTTCCTCGTGGGGAACTTGCAGGCCCGCGACCACCCGACCGTCCGCCGCGCCGTGGTTGCGGTAGTGGAACATCGAGATGTTCCAGCGCCCGCCGAGCTTGTTGAGGAAGTTGAACAGCGCACCCGGCCGCTCCGGGAATTCGAAACGCAGCACCACTTCATCGACGACCTGGGCCGCGCGTCCACCCACCATGTGACGGATGTGCAGCTTGGCCAGCTCGTTGTCGGTCAGGTCCAGCACCGGGAAACCCTGGTCAGTCAGGCTGGCGATCAATGCGCTGCGCGGGTCGTTTTCCGGGTGCGTCTGCACGCCGACGAAGATGTGCGCTTCGCTGCCGGTGTTGTAGCGGTAGTTGAATTCGGTGATCTGGCGCTTGCCGATGGCTTCGCAGAACGCCTTGAAGCTGCCCGGTTTCTCGGGAATGGTCACGGCGATGATGGCTTCGCGGCCCTCGCCCAGTTCGGCGCGCTCGGCCACGTGGCGCAAGCGGTCGAAGTTGACGTTGGCGCCAGAGTCGATGGCGACGAAAGTGTGGCCGGTGACCCCGTGCTGCTCGACGTATTTCTTGATCCCGGCGACGCCCAGGGCGCCGGCAGGCTCGGTGATCGAGCGGGTATCGTCGTAGATATCCTTGATCGCCGCGCAGATTTCGTCGGTGCTGACAGTGATCACTTCATCGACGTAGTCTTTGCAGATATCGAAGGTGTGCTGGCCGATCTGGGCGACCGCGACACCGTCGGCGAAGATGCCCACGGTCGGTAACACCACGCGCTCGCCGGCGGCCATGGCGGCTTGCAGGCAGTTCGAATCATCCGGCTCGACGCCGACGATCCTGATTTCCGGACGCAGGTACTTCACGTACGCCGCAATGCCGGCGATCAGGCCGCCGCCGCCCACCGGAACGAAAATCGCGTCCAGACGCCCGGGGTGCTGGCGCAGAATCTCCATCGCCACCGTGCCCTGCCCGGCAATGGTGTGGGGATCATCGTAGGGGTGAATGTAGACGTAGCCCTTTTCGTCGACCAGTTTCAGCGAGTAGGCCAGGGCTTCCGGGAACGAATCCCCGTGCAGCACCACTTTGCCGCCGCGTGAACGCACGCCTTCGACTTTGATTTCCGGGGTGGTCTTGGGCATGACGATGGTGGCTTTCACGCCAAGCACTTTCGCCGCCAGGGCCAGGCCCTGGGCGTGGTTGCCCGCCGAAGCCGTCACCACGCCGCGGGCGCGTTCTTCATCGCTCAGTTGCGTGAGCTTGTTGTAAGCGCCGCGAATCTTGAACGAGAACACCGGCTGCAAGTCTTCACGCTTGAGCAAAATGCTGTTGCCCAGCCGCTCGGAGAGCTGGCGGGCAGTCTGCAGCGGGGTTTCTACGGCAACGTCGTAAACGCGCGAGGTGAGGATCTTTTTGACGTACTGTTCGAGCATCGGAAAGCATCACTGAGCGGGTTGGGCAGGGCCACGGAGTCTAACCCGGCTTTCGACCGCAGGACCACCCTGTAGGAGCGAGCATGCTCGCGATGGACTACAGGGCTACGCGGGGCATCAGGTTCACAGCGTTATCGTTGACGTCCATCGCGAGCATGAACTAGGCGTCCCCCTCGCTCCTACAGGTGTCGGAGCCTATAATGCGGACCTTTCCGTCACACCCCGCCTCCGGAGCCCGCATGACCCAGGATCAACTCAAACAGGCAGTGGCCCAGGCCGCCGTCGACTTCATCCTCCCGAAACTCGATGACAAGAGCATCGTCGGGGTCGGCACCGGCTCCACCGCCAACTGCTTCATCGACGCCCTGGCCCGGCACAAAGGCGCCTTCGACGGCGCGGTCGCCAGCTCCGAAGCCACCGCCGCGCGCCTCAAGGGCCACGGCATTCCGGTGTATGAGCTGAACACCGTCAGCGACCTGGAGTTCTACGTCGATGGCGCCGACGAAAGCGACGAGCACCTGAACCTGATCAAGGGCGGCGGCGCCGCCCTGACCCGCGAGAAGATCGTCGCGGCCGTGGCCAAGACCTTCATTTGCATCGCCGACGCCAGCAAACTGGTGCAAGTCCTCGGTGAGTTCCCGCTGCCGGTGGAAGTGATCCCGATGGCCCGCAGCCACGTGGCCCGCGAGCTGGTGAAGCTGGGCGGCGACCCGGTCTACCGTGAAGGCGTGCTGACCGACAATGGCAACATCATCCTCGACGTTTTCAACATGCAGATCACCAACCCGGTGGAGCTGGAAGCGCAGATCAATGCGATCGTCGGCGTGGTGACCAATGGCCTGTTCGCGGCGCGTCCAGCGGATTTGCTGTTGCTGGGGACCAGCGAAGGCGTGAAAACCCTGCGGGCGAAGTAGACAAGATCACCCACATTTTTATGGGCCAAAAAAAATGTGGGAGCGGGCTTGCTCGCGAATGCGGTGGATCAGTCGACTCGCTGTTGTCTGACACACCGTCTTCGCGAGCAAGCCCGCTCCCACATGGGTTAGGCGGTGCTTTCAGAGTTGTGCGGGCTTTTTGAAGACGTAGAACAGGTTCGGCTCGCTCACCAGGTACATCGTGCCGTCGTCATCCATGGCGATCCCTTCCGCTTGCGGCACCGTCTTCTGCAACCCTTGGCGCCCTTTGTTCAGCGACATGGTGCTCAGCGGACGTCCGTCCACGTCCAGTTCCAGAATCAGTCGCGACTCGTCGGACAGCGCCAGCAAGTGGCCGCTACGCTCGTCGTATTGCAGGCTCGACAGGTCTCGCACAAACATCCCGGCATCGCGCCTGGGGTTGTTGACCACGTGCACCGCGTAGGACTTTTCCGGATTGTAATGCGGGAAACCCTGCACTTCGTAGATCAGCATCGGGTCGCGCTCCTTGGCGACAAACAGGCGCTTGCCCACCGAGTCATAGGCCAGGCCTTCAAAACCCTTGTTGCTGCTCATGTGCACACCGAGGGTCATCTGCTCGGCGTCGGCGGCGTCAAGGAAGGTGGTGTCTTTCTCCAGATGAATCTTGATCAAGCGCTGCTGACTTTCGTCGGTGATCACGTAGGTGTCGGCGCTGATGAACTCCACAGCCTCCGGATCGCCGAAACCGACCAGGGCGATACGCCGAATGATCTGGCCTTCCAGGGACAGCTCGATCAGCTCGGAGTTTTTGTTGGTGACGGTGAACAGGCTTTTGCGCACCGGATCGAAGGTCAGCGCCGACACATCGTCATCCAGGCCATCGATGATCCGCCCCTCCACCGTGACCTGATAGTGGCCGAGCCCGATGGACTGAGCGCTCTCCGGCTGCCAAAGCGTATTCAGGTTGAACCAGGCGCGTTCGAACAGCCGCAGGTACTGGCCGATAACGACCAGCACGATCAATGCGATCGCCAACACGATCAGCATCAGGGGTTTGGGACGGGCAAGTCGGCGCATTCAGGCAAGCTCGGATTCAGGACGGGCGGATGAAATACCACGGCAGTCTGAATTGAAGCTTAATGGCCATTAGCCCGGACCTACAACCGAGCGTCACATTTCCTACAAGAGTCGCGGATCAGTGCTGCTTTTCGAAACGATAGAAAAGGTTCGGCTCGCTGACCATGTACACCGTGCCCGCGTCGTCCATGGTCACGCCTTCGGCGCGCGGGATGGTCTTCTTCAGGCCGTTGAAGCCGCCCAGCAACGTCATGAAGCTAACCTGCTCGCCCTTCTCGTCCAGTTCCAGCAACAGATGGGAGTCTGCGGACAACGCCAGCGTATGCCGGGTGCGCGGGTCGATGGCCAGGGCTGACAGGTTACGAATATCCAGTTTGTCGTTGGCAAGCTTCTGCTTGTCGCCGGTCAGCGTCTGGCCATCGGCGCTTTTCCAGGTAAACAGGGCCGGTGGCCGCTCTTCGCCCAACAGCATTTGCTGGTTGCGCGCATCCCACACGATCGCTTCGAAGGCCTTATTCTGGTCCTTCGACGGACCGAGGTCGTATTTCGGAAAGTTGGCGATGTTCAGCTCGCGGGTATCGGCGTCGACTTTGACGATGGTCAGCAAGTGTTCGCGCTCATCGACGATGGCCAGCAGGCCATTACCCATGACGGTGACCGCTTCCGGGTTGCTCCAGCCCACCAGCGGCATCTTGCGCAGCACGTCGCCCTGCAAGGTCAGCTCGGCGAGGAACGGGTTCTTGCCCATCACCGAAAACAGGGTTTTGGTCTGAGGGTCGTAGGCCAGGTCGGACGCTTCGTCCTTCTCCATCCCTGGCAAGGGCTTGGCGTCAATCACCGCGTGGTAGTCCGGGAGCCAGATGCTTTCCTGGCGCTCGGCCGGGGTTTCGAAACGTTCTTGCACCCAGAGCATGCCCCGATCATCCCAATGCATCGCAAACGCGAGGCCGTATGCGGCGACCGCGACCAGCAAAAGCCAGAAGTACCAACGCATGAAAAAGCGTGGGCGACGGTCAGTTTCGAGCGTGGACAGGGGGCGGGTGGCCATCGGGGGATGCATTCCAGAAATTCAGGCTAGGGGTAATAGCACAAATGGGACCGGCTCAGGCGCCGGAAGCCCGGGAATTATCCAGACAGGATGTGAAAAAAACGGCAAATGGCGGGATTGCCCTGTGAACGCACTGTAGGAGCGAGCTTGCCCGCGAAGGTCGTAAACGATGACCCTGGGCATCTGATACCCCGCGGCGTCGTTGAGTCCATCGCGAGCAAGCTCGCGCCTACAGAATTGGTGTTCAGCGGACGCTACTGCTGAAGCGGCTGGCGCCTGGCAATTCCAGCACCAGTTCGTCGCCAACATTCAGCGGACCGACGCCGACCGGCGTGCCGGTGAGGATCACGTCACCGGCCTGCAACGAGAAGCAACCGGCCATGTGCTGGATCATCGGCACGATCGGGTTGAGCATCGCGCTGCTGTTGCCATCCTGGCGCACTTCGCCATTGATGGTCAGGCGAATGCCGATGTCGGTCAGGTCCGGGAAGGTGCTGCCGGACACGAACGGTGCGATAACGGCTGCGCCGTCAAAGGACTTGGCGATTTCCCACGGCAGGCCTTTGGACTTCAACTCGGCCTGCTTGTCACGCAGGGTCAAATCCAGGGCTGGCGCAAAACCGGAGATCGCATCGAGCACTTCTTCACGGCTTGGCTTGGTCGACAGGGGTTTGCCGATCAACACCGCGATTTCCGCTTCGTAATGCACTGAACCGCGCTCGGTCGGAATGCTGAAACCGCCTTCCAGCGGCACGACGCAACTGCCTGGCTTGATGAACAGCAGCGGTTCCGTAGGGACCGGGTTGTCCAGTTCTTTGGCGTGTTCGGCGTAGTTACGGCCAATGCATACCACTTTCCCCAGCGGGAAATGAATGCGCGTACCGTCGACATACTGGTGCTGATAGCTCATTGACCGACTCCTGGTTCTAGCGCTTGAATTTAAATCAAACAGCGAAAATCTTGCCCGGGTTCATGATGCCGTTCGGGTCGAACACCGCTTTGACGGCTTTCATGTACTCGATCTCAACCGGCGAGCGGCTGTAGGTCAAGTAATCCCGCTTGGTCATGCCCACGCCGTGCTCGGCGGAAATCGAGCCGTTGTACTTCTCGACGGTTTCAAACACCCATTTGTTGACGGTCGCGCACTTGGCGAAAAACTCGTCCTTGCTCAGGTTATCCGGCTTGAGAATGTTCAAGTGCAGGTTGCCGTCACCAATGTGACCGAACCAGACGATTTCGAAATCCGGATAGTGTTCGCCGACGATCGCGTCGATTTCCTTCAGGAATGCCGGGACCTTCGAGACGGTGACCGAAATGTCGTTCTTGTACGGCGTCCAGTGGGAAATCGTTTCGGATATGTATTCACGCAGCTTCCACAGGTTCTGCAACTGGGTTTCGCTCTGGCTCATCACGCCGTCCAGCACCCAGCCCTGCTCGACGCAGTGTTCAAAGGTTTCCAGGGCATGGTTGGCCACGTCCTCGGTGGTCGCTTCGAATTCCAGCAGCGCGTAGAACGGGCACTGGGTGTCGAACGGCGCGGGCACGTCGCCGCGGGCCATGACTTTGGCCAGGGCCTTGTCGGAGAAGAATTCGAACGCGGTCAGGTCAAGCTTGCCCTGAAAGGCGTGCAACACCGGCATGATCGAGTCGAAATCAGCGGTACCGAGGACCATCGCGGTGAGGTTTTTCGGCGCACGGTCCAGGCGCATGGTCGCCTCGACCACAAAACCGAGGGTGCCTTCCGCGCCGATGAACAGCTGACGCATGTCGTAGCCGGTGGCGTTCTTGATCAGGTCGCGGTTCAGCTCGAGCACATCACCCTTGCCGGTGACCACTTTCATGCCGGCGACCCAGTTGCGGGTCATCCCGTAGCGAATCACCTTGATCCCGCCGGCATTGGTGCCGATGTTGCCGCCAATCTGGCTCGACCCTGCCGACGCGAAGTCCACCGGGTAATACAGGCCCTTTTCTTCTGCGACGTTCTGCAGGTGCTCGGTGACCACGCCCGGCTGGCACACCGCGGTGCGGTCGGTCAGGTTCACGTCGAGAATCTGGTTCATGTAGTCGAATGACACCACCACTTCGCCATTCGCCGCGACGGCAGCGGCGGAAAGCCCGGTCCGTCCGCCAGACGGCACCAGCGCCACTTTGTGCTGATTGGCCCAGCGGACAATGGCCTGGACCTGTTCGGTGGTCTTGGGAAACACGATGGCCGTCGGCGCCGGGGCGAAATGCTTGGTCCAATCCTTGCCGTAAGCGTTCAGGGAGTCGGCATCGGTCAGCACCTTGCCAGGCTCAACCAGGGTCTTCAGCTCATCAATCAGGGCAGGATTGGTCATCGACAGAACTCTCGAACATTTCATGGTCATCCTGAGAACGCTTCACGTCGCAGGAATGAGTGTTTAGCGGGGCGCCTATGCTAGCATATCGACCCCGCAGCATAGTGCCCAATGGCTGTTCTGCGGTAACGGCTTTCCTGCCGTTCGGGTCAGCGTCTGTTGACCATTTCCTGCCATTTTTCTCCGGGATACAGGTTTACGCAGATGAGCAAGACTTCTCTCGATAAGAGCAAGATCAAGTTCCTTCTTCTCGAAGGCGTCCACCAATCGGCTGTCGACGTCCTCAAGTCGGCGGGCTACACCAGCATCGAGTACCTCACCGGTTCTCTGCCTGAAGCCCAGCTGAAGGAAAAGATCGCCGATGCTCACTTCATCGGCATTCGCTCCCGCACTCAACTGACCGAAGAGATCTTCGATCACGCGAAGAAACTGGTCGCGGTCGGCTGTTTCTGCATCGGCACCAACCAGGTTGACCTGAACGCAGCCCGCGAACGCGGCATCGCCGTGTTCAACGCGCCTTACTCCAACACCCGCTCCGTTGCCGAGCTGGTGCTGGCAGAAGCGATCCTGTTGCTGCGCGGTATCCCTGAGAAGAACGCTTCCTGCCACCGTGGCGGCTGGATCAAGAGCGCAGCCAACTCCTTCGAAATCCGGGGCAAGAAGCTGGGTATCGTCGGTTACGGCTCGATCGGTACGCAACTGTCGGTCCTGGCTGAAGGCCTGGGCATGCAGGTGTACTTCTACGACACCGTGACCAAGCTGCCCCTGGGTAACGCCACCCAGGTCGGTAACCTGCACGATCTGCTGGGCATGTCCGATATCGTGACCCTGCACGTTCCGGAAACGGCTGCGACCCAGTGGATGATCGGCGAGAAGGAAATCCGCGCCATCAAGAAGGGCGGCATCCTGATCAACGCCGCCCGCGGCACCGTGGTCGAGCTGCAAGCCCTGGCAGACGCGATCAAGGACAAGCACCTGATCGGTGCGGCCATCGACGTCTTCCCGGTGGAGCCGCGCTCCAACGACGAAGAGTTCGAAAGCCCGCTGCGTGGCCTGGACAACGTGATCCTGACCCCGCACATCGGTGGTTCCACCGCCGAAGCGCAGGCCAACATCGGTCTGGAAGTGGCAGAGAAGCTGGTCAAGTACAGCGACAACGGTACCTCGGTATCGTCGGTGAACTTCCCGGAAGTGGCCCTGCCGGCTCACCCTGGCAAGCACCGTCTGCTGCACATCCACGAGAACATTCCGGGGGTGATGAGCGAGATCAACAAGGTCTTCGCCGAAAACGGCATCAACATCTCCGGTCAGTTCCTGCAGACCAACGAGAAAGTGGGTTACGTGGTGATCGACGTCGACGCCGAGTACTCGGACCTGGCGCAAGAGAAGCTGCAGCACATCAACGGCACCATTCGTTGCCGCGTGTTGTTCTGATCGCGACTTGAGCGACAAAAAAAGGAGACCCTCGGGTCTCCTTTTTCATGTCCATCGAAACGTTATTTAACGTTGACGGTGATCTTCTTCGACACGATCGGCGGATCGAACGGCATGTGGCCGCTGTCGCCCAGTTCCAGCTGCAAGGTGTGCTTGCCCGGGGCCAGCTTGATGGTCGCCTCGGTTTGCGCCTTGCCGAAGTGCATGTGATTGGCGTCCAGTGGAATGGCTGCGCCGGCGGCAGGCAACTTGTCCACGTCAATCAACAGGTGATGGTGACCGGTGTTCTTGGTGACATCACCTGCCGGGGCGAGCGCAACATCCTTGACGCCGAATTTAACCAGGAACTCCTGGCTGACGGTGGCGCCGTCGGCCGGGGAAACGATGAACACTTCTGCGCCCTTCGGGGCCGGAGTCGCAGCCGACGCCAGCACCGAAACGCCCATCAACAGGCCAGCCAATGCTGCTCGTGACATAAAGGTTTTCATTCTCTTCTCCAGTTTTTTTGAAAATTCCGCGTGGCCGTGACAACTTCACGGCCATTCGTTGTCGAAGGCACTCGACAACCATAGCAAAGCGAGCCTGACCCAGCGCGTCGCGATAAATGTATTCAAAGGAGTGACCATGCGCTTTTTGCCTGGCCTGATCTGCCTGTTTCCCCTTCTGAGCCCTTTGGCTCATGCCGAATTGATTGACGATGTAAACGACCGTGGCGAATTGCGCATTGCCCTTGAGGCTAATACACCGCCCTTCAATTTCAAGGACGACGGCAAACTCTCGGGCCTGGAGGTCGAACTGGGCCAACTGCTGGCCAACGAGCTCGATGTGCGGGCCGACTTCGTCGTCACCGATTCCAGCGATCTGTTGACCGGCGTCGAAAGCGGCAAGTACGACGTCGCGATCAACCACATAGCAGTGACCCCGGAACTCAAGGATCGTTTCGACTTCAGCGAACCTTACCTTCACGCCGATGCGCAATTGATCGCGCAAAAAGACGAGCAGCCGCGGCCGATGGTGCTGGTGCAATCGCTGAACGAAGCAACGCCGAAAGCGCCGGCGCCCGTGAGCCTGGCGATTCCGTTTCAGAAGGGTAATCCGGCGTTTCATGCGAGCCTGGAAAACGCCTTGCAGCGGATCAAGGCGGATGGGCGATTGCAGGCGCTGGAGCAGAAGTGGTTGGCAGGCGAATCGGGCGTCGAGCCCAAACCTGGAGAACAATGAAGCCCCCCTGTGGCAGCGTGCCTGCTCGCGATGGGGGTGTATCAGATTGCATCTTTGTTGACTGACACACCGCCATCGCGAGCAGGCTCGCTCCCACAGTGCATGGGCAGTGTCTCAGGGTTGTGCAGCCAACGCCGCAACCGCCTCGGCCAGTTCCAGCTCACTGAACACCAGCACGCCATGGCGCTTGAGCAACGCCGCCGTCACCCCTTCGCCACTGACCTTTACCCCGCTGAACGTCCCGTCATAGGTCAGCAGGTTCCCGCATGACGGGCTGTTGGCCTTGAGCACGGCGATACGAATGCCGTGCTTCTGCACCAGCTCCAGCGCCTGATAAGCACCACTCAGAAACTGCGCGCTGACGTCCTCGCCATCGGTGGTGATCACCGCCGCCTGGCCGTCCAACACTGCACCGCCCTGCCCGCCGGGAATCTCCGCCGCTGCGCGCGGCGTCGGCAAGCCACCGGCCACCTCCGGGCAAAGCGGCACCACGCGGCCTTCATCGAGCCAGTGTTGAAGTTGATCGAACGGCCCGCTGGCCCCGCCGTCGTAACGCACGCGGTGGCCCAGCAGACAGCGGCTTACCAGAATTTTCTGCATGATCAGAACGGCTCGTTGCCACGACGGCGGAACCAGCCGGTCAACGACAGGCGATCGCGGGTCGCGGGCAGGACTTCGTGGGGCACCTCGCCCGACAGGAACACCACCAGGCATCCGCCGGCAGGCACCACATCGTATTCGACGCCATTCTTGAGGTACATGCGCAACTGACCGCCGTGCTCGGGCAACCAGGCGTCGTTGAGGTAGACCACCGCCGAGACCATGCGGCGATCGTCATCGCGGAAACGGTCGACATGCTTGAGGTAGAAAGCCCCCGGCGGGTACAGCGCGAAATGACTTTCGAAATCTTCCAGGCCCATGAACAGACCGCGATTCATCGCCTCGCGCAAGCTGTCCATCAACTCCAGGTAGCTGTCGCAGACCAACGCCTGCCCCGGTTCGATCCACTGGATCCGGTCGCCGCGAATCCCCTCGCGAATCTCCGAAGAAGGCCCGCGCCCCACGGCGGCCGGGGCCAGTTCACCCTCGGTCGCACGTTTACGGCACTCAGCCGCCAGCGCCCAGGTCAGATCCACAGGCAGGAAAATAGTCTGCTGCGACCAGCCGTGTTCGGCCAGATCGTCGACGATACGTAACAGCAGCGGGTGATCAGAGGGTATTGGCATGGCGCGCATAGTATTCCTGCGCCAGAAAATCCGACAGAGCCGCGCAGCGGCTTGATACGAATTCTCGACAAGTCCGTATGCCGCACGGAGAATAGTCGCCTGCTGACAGGAGTCCCTATGCGCCGTTTGCTTTTCTCACTGCTGATGTTCTGCGTTTTGCCCGCTTGGGCAGACGGCCACGACCAGTTGTACAAGGTCGCCGGCTGGCCAGAACAACGCGCGCATTTCAACGATGCCCTTTCCGCGGCGCAGCAGCGTTACCAGAACAGCCTCCCGCCCGCGGTGTTTCAGGCGCTGGTCAACAACAGCAACCAACGCTTTGCGCCGCAAGCCGTGGACCAGCGTGCCGAGGCGCAATTGCGCAAGACCCTCGCCGATCCGAAACCTGCCCTGACGTTTTTCCAGTCGCCACTGGGCAGGAAAGTCGTGGCCGCGGAGTTACTGGCAACCCGTCGCGATCAACTGGCCAAGAATGCCAAGGGTCTGCCGAAGATTCAGGCGAGCGACAGCCGCCTGCTGATCATCGGCCATCTGGCCCAGGCCCTGCCTGCACGGGAGGCCGGTGCGGAAGTCAGCCTGGCGATCGCCGGCGTGGCGGCCGACAGCCTGAGCTCGATGATTCCCGGCCTGCTCGGCGGCGGTCAGGCGCAGGGGATGTTGAACGGTCAGCGCCAGCGCTTGATGGACCAGATCGGCAGCGATCTGAACAACACACTGCTGTATGTGTATCGCGACCTGTCGGATAACGAACTGGAAGAATTTTCGACGTTTGCCGAGTCGGCTGAAGGGCAGGCTTATTATCAGGCGGCGTTGGCGGCGATTCGGGCGGGGTTGGCGGTGGGGCAAAGCCCTGCGAACCTCAGCCAGTAATTTTCGGCGTCTGGCTGGGCCCCTTCGCGAGCAAGCCCGCTCCCACAGGATTCATTGATCCCTGTGGGAGCGGGCTTGCTCGCGAAGGGGCCATAACTGTCGCTACGGATTCCGCCCCTTGATCCGCTTGCTCAAGAACCCGAAATACTCCCCGCGCAACGCCACGGTCTCATTCGCCAGATGATGCCGCGCCAATGGCAGCATCAACACCTGCGGCCGATCGAACTTGGCCTTGAGCACCTCAAGGTTGTGCTGCCAATCCACCGTCATGTCCGCCTGCCCCTGCACGATCAGCGGCTGTCGTTTGCTGCCCGGCGCGGCTTCGATGCGCTTGATCCAGCGTGACAGCGCACCGACCCAGGCCGTTGGCAGCCGCAGCGGCTGCAACGGATCGGCTTGCAGGAACGGCAGGAAATCCGGGTCATTGGAGTTTTCGCTGAAGCGTCGGGCGATGGCTTTGACGAAAGGCTTGAGCAAGTAATAACTGACCTGCGACCAACCCCAGGCCCGCGGCCTCACCAGCGGCGACAGCAGGATCACCTGGCCCTGGGCCGGACTGCTCGCGCCGGCATTCAGCACATGGTCAATCACAATGGCGCCACCGGTGCTCTGCCCGCACAGGTGCCACGGCTGCGGCAAATCGAGGGACTTCGCCTCGGCGAACAGCCCCTGCAACGTGTCCTGGTACTCGGCGAAATCCTTGATGCTCGCCCGCTCGCCGCTGGACAACCCGTGCCCCGGCAAGTCGCAGGCGATCACCGCGAAGCCCTGGTCCAGCGCCCACGCGATCACATGCCGGTAGAGCCCGGTGTGATCGTAGAAACCGTGAAACACGAACAACGTTGCCTTCGCCCGCTCCGGCCACCAGAGCTGGCTGACCACCTCATAGCCGTCCACCTCGAAACGTCCCAAACCACCGCGCAACTGACGCCCCGGAAAGTCCAGGCCGTAGAACCGCCGATACGCCATTGCCTCGGCGGACAGCGGCTGCCCGTCAGCCAAAGGCTGCAGGCCGGCACGCAGGTGATCGGGGTCGAAGGTGGCAGACATGGAAGGTTCCAGAGCACGAAGCGGACTTTATAAGCCTGCGATATTCATCTGTCCCGACAAGCATGGCAAGCTGGGCAACCTTCGAGGATCGACCCCCATGCGTTCGCCCTACCGCACCACACTGCTTGCCAGCCTGCTCGTCCTCATGTGTGCCGGTGTTTTGTGGACGGCCTACGACTGGTTCCAGGGCCGTTACCTGCGTGCGTTCAGCTCACACACCGCCGTGTTCTCCGGCGATCCGTTGCGCCTGCCCGACAACCTCGCGGGGCCCGGCGCCATCCGCCTCGTGCATTTCTGGGATCCGGCCTGCCCGTGCAACGTCGGCAACCAACAACACCTGAGCGAACTGGTCGAGCATTACGTACCCCAGGGCGTCGAGTTTTATGCGGTGCAGAAGCCCGGCAGCCACGGCCAGTTACCCAGCACTTTGAGCAGCCTGAAATCCATCAGCGTGCTCCCTGGGTCGGAGAAGATCCCGGCCAGCCCCGCCGTGGCGATCTGGGATCGCAGCGGCAAACTGGCGTATTTCGGCCCTTACAGCGAGGGCCTGACCTGCAATTCGAGCAACAGCTTTATCGAGCCGATCCTACAAGCGTTAAACGAAGGCCGCACAGTGAGTGCCACGCACACACTGGCGGTCGGGTGTTACTGCCCGTGGCCGGTCGATACATCCAAGTAGGGACAAACAACGCAACACGAATCCCTCCTACGGGCGATGGGCTGATTCGGCAAGCCGTGTTAAACAGTGGCACCAGGGAACTGCCGCCACTGATAACAAGAACAAGGAATCACCATGAAACGCTTCCTGACTGCGCTCGTCCTGCTGCTCGTCGTGCTCGCTGCCGGCGTCGGCTGGTACGTCTACAGCAAGCAGCCGACACGCCAGGGCATGGTTGAACTGCAACACCTGCAAGGCTCCGTCACCGTGCGCTACGACGAGCGCGGCGTCCCGCACATCCGCGCCGAAAACGAACCCGATCTGTACCGCGCGCTTGGCTATGTTCACGCCCAGGATCGGTTGTTCCAGATGGAAGTCCTGCGCCGCCTCGCTCGCGGGGAACTGGCCGAGGTGCTGGGCCCGAAACTGCTCGACACCGACAAGCTGATGCGCAGCCTGCGCATTCGCGAACGTGCCGAAACCTACCTGGCGAACCTGGACAAGCAGTCGCCGACCTTCATTGCCATGCAGGCGTATCTGGACGGCATCAACCAGTATCAGGACAGCCATCCCAAACCTGCAGAGTTCGACGCGCTGGGCATTCCAAAACGTCCGTTCACCGCCCAGGACACCATCAGCATCGCCGGCTACATGGCCTACAGTTTTGCCGCGGCGTTTCGCACCGAACCGCTGCTGACCTACGTGCGCGACCAGTTGGGCGCCGACTACCTGAACGTCTTCGATCTCGATTGGCAACCCAAAGGCGTGCTCGCGAAGAACGCCGGCACCACCAGGTCGCCGCTCGCCGGTGCTGACTGGAAAGACCTCAACGCCCTCGCCCGCCTCAGCGAGCAGGCCCTGGCGGATAACGGCCTGCCGCAGTTCGAAGGCAGCAACGCCTGGGTCGTTTCCGGCAGCCGGACCAAAAGTGGCAAGCCGCTGCTGGCGGGTGATCCGCACATCCGTTTTTCCGCACCATCGGTATGGTACGAAGCGCAGCTCTCGGCGCCGGGCTTCGAACTCTACGGTCACTATCAGGCGTTGATGCCCTTCGCCTCGCTGGGGATGAACCGTGATTTCGGCTGGAGCATCACCATGTTCCAGAACGACGACCTCGATCTGATCGCCGAGAAGGTCAACCCGGACAACGCCAATCAGGTCTGGTATCGCGGCCAATGGGTGGACCTGGTCAGCAGCGAACAGCAGATCGCGGTCAAGGGCCAGGCGCCGGTGACGCTGGTGTTGCGCCAGTCGCCCCACGGGCCGATCGTCAACGATGCGCTGGGCAGCGCCGCCGGCAAGACGCCGATCGCCATGTGGTGGGGCTTCCTCGAAAGCCAGAACCCGATCCTCGAAGGTTTCTACCAGCTCAACCGCGCCGACACCCTGGCCAAGGCCCGCAGTGCCGCGGCCAAGGTCCAGGCACCGGGGCTGAACATCGTCTGGGCCAACGCCAAGGGCGACATCGCCTGGTGGGCGGCGGCGCAAATGCCGAAGCGACCGGCGGGCGTGCGGCCGTGGTTCATCCTCGACGGCAGCAGCGCCGAAGCGGACAAGGACGGTTTTTACCCATTCAGCGCCAACCCGCAGGAAGAAAACCCGGCGCGAGGCTATATCGTCTCCGCCAACTTCCAGCCGGTGTCACCGACCGGGATCGAGATTCCCGGTTACTACAATCTGGCTGATCGCGGTCAGCAGCTCAATCGCCAGCTCAGCGACAAGTCCGTGAAGTGGGACCTGCAGGCCAGTCAGGCCTTGCAGCTGGGCACCACCACCGCCTACGGTCCGCGCTTGCTCGCGCCGCTGTTGCCCGTGCTGCGGGAAGTGGTGAGCGATCCCGCCGAACTCAAGCTGGTGGAGCAACTGGCGCAATGGCCAGGGGACTATCCGCTGGACTCCATCAGCGCCACGCTGTTCAACCAGTTCCTGTTCAACCTCGCGGACGCAACGATGCACGACGAGCTGGGCAACGACTTTTTCGAAACGCTGCTCTCGACCCGGGTGATCGACGCCGCGCTGCCGCGGCTGGCGGCGAATGCCGACTCGCCGTGGTGGGACAACCGCAGCACTCCCGCCAGGGAAACCCGCGCCGATACGGTAAAAGTGGCGTGGCAAGCGAGCCTCGCGCACCTCAAGGCCACGCTGGGTGCGGATGTCACGCAATGGCAGTGGGGCAAGGCGCACACGCTGACCCATGGTCATCCACTGGGACAACAGAAGCCGCTGGACCGGATCTTCAACGTCGGGCCGTTCGCGGCGCCCGGCAGCCATGAAGTGCCGAACAACCTCTCGGCGAAGATCGGGCCGGCCCCGTGGCCAGTGACTTACGGACCGTCGACCCGCCGCCTGATCGACTTCGCCGACCCGGCCCACAGCCTCACCGTCAACCCGGTCGGGCAGAGTGGCGTGCCGTTTGACCGGCATTACGAGGATCAGGCGGAGGCGTATATCGAAGGGGTGTATTTCCAGGCGCATCTGAATGATGAGGAAGTGACGGCGAATACACGCAGTACGTTGAAGCTGTTGCCGGCGCGAGCTGCTCAGTAGGTTTTTGCGCCTGCCAGGGCCCCATCGCGAGCAGGCTCGCTCCCACAGGGAATATGAGTTCCAATGTGGGAGCGAGCCTGCTCGCGATGGGGCCCTGGCAGGCACAGGAGATCTCACCTCAAACCATCGCCGCAAAATTCAACCTGAACTGCTGCGGCGTTACCCCCAACCGGCGATTGAACACGCTGCGCATATGCTGGGCGTCGCGAAAACCACACTGATAGGCCACGGTCTTCAACGGCGCCGCCGTGCTTTCCAGCATCACCCGCGCCGCGTCCACCCTCGCCCGTTCGACGAATTCCGCGGGGGTGATTTTCGCTTCCTTGGCGAACACCCGGGAAAAGTTGCGCGCACTCATGTTCGCCGCATCGGCCAGGTCGGCGATGGTCAGGTCGCCGGTCAGGTTGGCCAGCACATAATGCTGAACCATCGCCACCGCCGACGTCGCCTCGGCGTGCGGCGTGAGGAACGGGCTGAACTGCGATTGCCCGCCAGAACGCTGGGTAAACACGACCAGGCGCTTGGCCACACTCAGGGCGACTTCCGGCCCGTAGTCACGGGCCAACAGAAACAACGACAGATCAATCCCCGCCGTGACGCCCGCCGAGGTGTAGAGCTCGCCGTCCTGCAAATACAGGCGGTCAGCGTCGACCTGCGTCGACGGGCACAACGCCGCCAGCGCCGTCGCATCGTCCCAGTGCGTCGTCACCGTCCGCCCCTCAAGCAACCCGGCGCGGGCCAGCATGAACGCGCCGTTGCAAATCGAGCCGAACCGTTGCGCCCGTGCGCAGGCCTCACGCAGCCAGGCGTCGAAGGTCACGCCAAAATTCATGAACGGTAACTGTGGCCCACCGGCCACCAGCAACAAATCGTAAGCGTCCTGCGCTTCGCTGAAGTGCCGATGGGCATTGAGCGACAAGCCGTTGGAACACGGCATCACCCCGCGCTCGACGCCGATCACTTCCAGCCGATAGTGATCCTCCGGCGCCAGGAAGCGATTGGCTTCGCAAAACACGTCCATGGGGCCGGTGACGTCCAGGGACTGAACGCCGGCGAACACCACGATGGCAACGGTTTTACTCATGACGTGACTCGCTCTCAATGGCTTCGACAGCACCGCCCCCTGTAGAAGCGAGCTTGCTCGCGATGGACACCCAGGCACCACGGAGCGTCAGGATGCCAACGTTATCGTTGACGACCATCGCGAGCAGGCTCGCTCCTACAGGGACGGTGTGACCAAAGTAGCCAATCCGCCCGCAACAAGCGAGGTTGGCGCGATATGCACGCTCATTGGCCGGGATCGCAGCCATGGATCGATTGTCCGGTTTTGGGTGACGGAACAGACTTGTTCCATCAGCGCCGCCACGGCGTTCCCCACGAGGACAGCACCATGAGCAGCACCATTGCCGGTATCAAAATCCCCGACAGCGCATTGGCCAGGGCCACCACGGAATACATCCGCGACGTCGAATCCGACCTGCTGTATCACCACTCGCGTCGGGTATTCCTGTTCGGCGCGTTGAGCGGCGAACGCAAGCAACTGGCCTACAACCCGGAGTTGTTATACGTCGGCGCGATGTTCCACGACCTCGGCCTGGTGGAAGGTCACCGCTCAGACAACGAACGCTTCGAAGTCGACAGCGCCAACGCCGCCAAGGCGTTCCTCAAGCCTTACGGTTTTTCCGACGACGATATCGAGCAGGTGTGGTTGTCGATCGCCCTGCACACCACGCCGAATGTGGTGCACCACTTGCGCCCTAACGTCGCCCTGGTGACCGCCGGGGTTGAGATGGATGTGCTGGGTATCGACTACGCCGCGTTCCCCACTGTGCAGCGCGAGGCGGTGGTGCATGCGCATCCACGGGGTGACGGGTTCAAGGAGTGCATCCTGTGTGCGTTCGCCAACGGCTTCAAGCACAAGCCGCAGACCACGTTCGGTACAGTGAATGCGGATGTGCTGGTGGACAGCGAGCCAGGCTTCAAGCCGATGAGTTTCGTCGAGATCATCCGCAAGTCGCCGTGGATCTCCTGATCACTGAAAAACCTGTGGGAGCGAGCCTGCTCGCGATAGCGGAATGTCAGACAACAATGATGTCGACTGACACTCCCTCATCGCGAGCAGGCTCGCTCCCACAGTAGAACCGGGGATGGCCACACATCTGTGGCTATCCCTCAGGCCGCTTCCGGCGCCTGCGCGCGACGCACGTCCGGTTGTTTCCACGAGTCGGCCGCGCTTTCTTCGATCGCCTGCTGAATCGCACGTTTGCGCGCTTCTTCGGCACGGCGGCTGAAGAACCAGACCAGGAAGGTCATCAGCGATACCGCCAGCAGAATCAGGCTGGCCACGGCGTTGATTTCAGGTTTCACGCCCAGGCGCACTGCCGAGAACACTTCCATCGGCAGGGTCGTCGACCCCGGACCCGACACGAAGCTCGCCAACACCAGGTCATCCAGGGACAAGGCGAAGGACATCATGCCGCCCGCGCCCAGCGACGGCGCGATCATCGGGATGGTGATCAGGAAGAACACCTTCCACGGCCGCGCGCCCAGGTCCATGGCCGCCTCTTCGATGGACAGGTCCAGCTCACGCAAGCGCGCCGACACCACCACTGCCACGTACGCCGCACAGAACGTCGTGTGGGCGATCCAGATGGTGACGATGCCGCGTTCCTGTGGCCAGCCGATCATCTGCGCCATCGCCACGAACAGCAGCAACAGCGACAGACCAGTGATCACTTCCGGCATCACCAGCGGCGCGGTGACCAGGCCACCGAACAGCGTGCGACCCTTGAAGTGGGTAATCCGGGTCAGGACGAACGCCGCCAATGTCCCCAACGCCACCGCCGCCACCGCCGTGTAGCAGGCGATTTCCAGCGAGCGCACCACCGAGCCCATCAGTTGCGTATTGTCCATCAGGCCGACGTACCACTTGATCGACCAGCCGCCCCACACGGTCACCAGTTTCGAGGCGTTGAACGAGTAGATCACCAGGATCAGCATCGGCGCGTAGATGAACAGCAAACCCGCTACCAGCATGAAACTTGAGAAACGGAAGCGCTTCATTCCTTGCCCTCCATTTCTTTGGCCTGACTACGGTTGAAAAGGATGATCGGCACAATCAGGATCGCCAGCATCACCACCGCCAGGGCAGATGCCACCGGCCAGTCACGGTTGTTGAAGAACTCTTGCCACAGCACTTTACCGATCATCAGGGTTTCCGGACCGCCCAGCAGTTCAGGGATCACGAACTCACCCACGACCGGAATGAACACCAGCATGCAGCCGGCGATGATGCCGTTCTTGGACAGCGGGATGGTGATCTTCCAGAAGCTGTTGAAGGTGCTCGAACCGAGGTCGGAGGCGGCTTCCAGCAGGCTGTTATCGTGCTTCACCAGGTTGGCGTAGAGCGGCAGGATCATGAACGGCAGGTACGAATAAACGACGCCGATGTACACCGCGAGGTTGGTGTTGAGGATCTGCAGCGGCTCGTTGATCCAGCCCATGCTCATCAGGAACCCGTTGAGCAAGCCGTTGTTGCTGAGGATACCCATCCACGCGTACACGCGGATCAGGATTGCGGTCCAGGTCGGCATCATGATCAGCAGCACCAGCACCGTTTGCAGCTCTTTGCGGGCACTGGCGATGGCGTAGGCCATCGGGTAGCCGATCAGCAGGCAGAGGATGGTGCTGAACAGCGCCATCTTCAGCGAGCCGAGGTAGGCGGCGATGTACAACTCGTCGTCGCCGAGCATCGAGTAGTTGGCCAGGTTGAGCAGCACCTGCAGCTTCTGGTCAACGAAGGTGTAGATCTCGGTGTACGGCGGGATCGCCACGTCGGCTTCGGCGAAGCTGATCTTCAGGACGATGAAGAACGGCAGCATGAAGAACATGAACAGCCAGATGAACGGAACCCCGATGACCAACTGGCGGCCACCGGGAATTATTCGATTGAGGCGGCGTTTGAATTTGCGCATGTTCATGAGCGAAGTACCACGCCGCTGTCGTCTTCCCAGTACACGTAGACCTGGTCACCCCAGGTCGGGCGCTGGCCACGGCGTTCGGCGTTGGCCACGAACGACTGGACGATCTTGCCGCTGGGCAATTCCACATAGAACACCGAGTGGCCACCGAGGTAAGCGATGTCATGCACCTTGCCGCTGGACCAGTTGTATTCGCAGGTCGGCATGGTCGGGGTCACCAGCAGTTTTTCCGGACGGATCGCGTAGGTCACGGATTTGTCCTGCACCGAAGTGCTGATGCCGTGGCCGACGTAGATCTGGCGGTCCAGGTCCTTGCAGGTGATGGTCGCGTGGCCTTCGGCGTCGTCGATCACTTCACCGTCGAAGATGTTGACGTTGCCAATGAATTCGCAGACCAGGCGACTGGTCGGGGTTTCGTAGATGTCGATCGGGCTGCCGATCTGGGCAATCCAGCCCAGGTGCATGATCGCGATGCGCTCGGCCATGGTCATGGCCTCTTCCTGGTCGTGGGTCACCATGACGCAGGTTACGCCGACGCGCTCGATGATCTCGACCAACTCCAGCTGCATTTGCGAGCGCAGCTTCTTGTCGAGTGCGCCCATGGGTTCGTCGAGCAGCAACAGCTTCGGCCGCTTGGCCAGCGAACGCGCCAGGGCCACACGCTGACGCTGACCACCGGACAGTTGATGAGGTTTGCGTTTGGCGTACTGGCTCATCTGCACCAGCTTGAGCATGTCCGCCACGCGGGCATCGACTTCAGCCGCCGGCAGCTTGTCCTGCTTGAGGCCGAAAGCGATGTTCTGCGCCACGGTCATGTGCGGGAACAAGGCGTAGGACTGGAACATCATGTTGATCGGCCGCTCGTACGGCGGCATGTCGGTGATGTCCACACCATCGAGGAAAATCCGCCCCTCCGTGGGCCGTTCGAAACCTGCGAGCATGCGCAGCAAGGTGGACTTGCCCGATCCCGAACCGCCGAGCAAGGCGAAAATCTCGCCTTTCTTGATTTCCAGGGACACATCGTCCACGGCAATCGTCTCGTCGAACTTCTTCGTGACCCGGTCGATTTTGACCAACACCTGTTTAGGTGACTGGTCGCCCTCGAGGGCTTTCTTATAGGCGCCGGAGGCAACTGCCATTTACGAAACTCCCAACAAAATTGCAGTTCGCTCGAGGTGAGCGAACCTTGGATAGTTTGAGCTTGAAGCTATTTACCCGACTTGACCTTGGTCCAGCTGCGGGTCATCAAACGTTGAATGTTTGGTGGTAACTCGACGGACACGTAGGTTTTGTCGAGGACGGCTTGCGGTGGATAAACCGCTTCGTCGGTGCGTATGGACTGTTCCATCAGTTTGTCCGACCCGGGGTTAGGGTTGGCGTAGCCGACGTAATCACTGACCTGGGCGATCACCTCAGGTTTCAGCAAATAGTTGATGAAGGCGTGGGCTTCCTTGACGTTGGCCGAGTCTTTTGGAATCGCCAGCATGTCGAACCACAGCGCGCCGCCTTCCTTGGGAATCGAGTACACGATGTCCACGCCTTTCTTGGCTTCAGCCGCGCGATTCTTCGCCTGGAACATATCGCCGGAGAAACCGATCGCGATGCAGATATCGCCGTTGGCCAGGTCTGCGATGTATTTGGAGGAGTGGAAATAGGTGACGTAAGGCCGGACGGCGAGCAACTTGGCCTCAGCCTTTTTGTAATCTTCGGGGTTGGTGCTGTTGGGATCGAGGCCCAGATAGTTGAGAACCGTCGGCATCATTTCATCGGCGGAATCGAGGAACGCCACGCCGCAACCGCGCAGCTTCTTGATGTTTTCCGGCTCGAATACCGCAGCCCAGGAGTCGATCTTGTCGACGCCCAGCGCAGCCTTGATTTTTTCCGGGTTGTAACCGATGCCGTTAGTGCCCCACAGGTACGGCACGGCGTACAGGTTACCCGGATCGTTTTGCTCAAGACGCTTGAGCAGCACCGGATCGAGGTTGGAATAGTTCGGCAACTTCGACTTGTCGAGCTTTTGGAAAGCGCCCGCCTTGATCTGTTTGCCCAGGAAGTGGTTGGACGGCACGACCACGTCATAGCCCGTACGCCCGGCCAGCAACTTGCCTTCCAGGGTTTCGTTGGAGTCGAAGACGTCATAGACCGGCTTGATCCCGGTTGCTTTCTGGAAGTCGGCCAGGGTGGTCTCGCCGATGTAATCGGACCAGTTATAAATATGCACGGTGCCGGCAGCCTGGACAGTGGCGGCAAGCGCCAGTCCAGCGCCACACAGCATGGCATTGCGCAACAAAGAAGAAATAGGCAAGTGGAGGTCCTCTAAAATTAGTTGGGCCCAAGTTGCCCCGCGTTACATGACAGGCATGGCTGCCCAGCAACAAAACCGGCGCGCAACTTACCCTCGAAAAACCGTTCCAGCAAAACTTTTATCAACATCCATGTGGGCATCTTTTGAAATGCCCGTGGATATCCGTGTGGGAGCGAGCCTGCTCGCGATGGTCGTCAATGATGACGAGGGGTGCCTGACACCCCGTGGTGTTCCTTCGTCCATCGCGAGCAGGCTCGCTCCCACAAGGGGGGTTTACTTACTTACCGGATTTGATCTTGGTCCAGCTGCGCGTCAGGATCCGCTGGGTCGCGGCCGGCAAGTCGGCAATCGCGTACAGCTTGGCCTGCACGTCGGCCGGCGGGTAGATGCCCGGGTCCGCAGTGATGTCTTTATCCACCAGCGGCGTGGCAGCCGCGTTACCGTTCGGGAAACGTACGGCGTTGGTGATGGCCGCCATGACTTCCGGCTTCTGCAGGTAGGTCATGAACTTGTAGGCGCCTTCGACGTTTTCGGCATCTTTAGGGATGGCGACCATGTCGTAGAAGCTGCCGGCACCTTCTTTCGGAATGTTGTAGCTGACTTTGACCTTGTCACCGGCTTCAGCCGCGCGGGACTTGGCCTGGTACACGTCACCCGAGTAACCCACGGCGACGCAGATGTTGCCGTTGGCCAGGTCGGAGATGTATTTGGACGAGTGGAAGTAGGCGATCGAAGGACGGACTTTCAGCAGCAGGGCTTCAGCCTTGTCGATGTCTTCTTTCTTCTGGCTGTCGGTCGGCAGGCCCAGGTAGTGCAACGCCGCCGGAATCATCTCGGTTGGCGAATCCAGCAGGCTGATGCCACAGGATTTCAACTTGGCGGCATTTTCCGGCTTGAAGATCAGGTCCCACGAATTGGTCGGCGCATCGGCGCCCAGTGCAGCCTTGACCTTCTCGGCGTTGAAGCCGATACCGATCGAGCCCCACATGTACGGGAAAGCGTGTTCGTTGCCCGGGTCGCTCACCGATACCGCTTTGAGCAGGTCAGGGTTCAGGTTTTTCCAGTTCGGCAGCTTGGACTTGTCCAGCTTCTGGTAAACGCCGGCCTTGATCTGCTTGGCCAGGAAGTTGTTCGACGGTACGACGATGTCGTAACCGGACTTGCCTGCCAGCAACTTGGCTTCGAGGGTTTCGTTACTGTCGAAAACGTCGTACACCACCTTGATCCCGGACTCTTTCTCGAAGTTCGCGATGGTGTCCGGAGCGATGTAGTCGGACCAGTTATAGACGTGCAACACCTTGTCGTCCGCCTGAACCGCGCCCGCCATAATGCCCATCAGGGACATGGCGAGAAGTGTCTTGCCAGCAAGCTTTTTTCCTAATGCCTTCATGCGTAATGCTCCAAATTTTTCTTTTTTGAACCACTTTGTTCAGCGGCCGAACCCGGACAACTGGAACCGCGGCTAGTCTGGCAAGATCCGAGGCGGTCTTTCAAGGAAAGGCCGCCCTTTACGGTTGCCCCAAGCGAAAGTTTCATCTCTGCCGCTCAGAGCCTAGCACTTAGCCCTGCAATGCACTGAGGGTCAGGTCCAGACACTTGCGTGCCTTTGTTACCAGCTCATCGATCTCGGCCTTGGTGATTACCAGCGGCGGAGCAATGATCATGGTGTCGCCCACGGCGCGCATGATCAGACCGTTGTCGAAGCAGAACTGGCGGCAGATCATGCCGACGCCCTTGCCTTCGTGACGCTTGCGCGTGGCCTTGTCCTGAACCAGTTCGATGGCCCCCAGCAGCCCGACCCCACGCACTTCCCCCACCAGCGGGTGATCGTTCAGTTCCCGCAGACGCTTTTGCAAATACGGTGCCGTTTCCGCGTGGGCGCGCTCGATAATTTTTTCTTCGCGCAGGATGCGGATGTTTTCCAGCGCCACTGCCGCCGCCACCGGGTGCCCGGAATAGGTGAAGCCGTGGTTGAAGTCGCCGCCTTCGTTGAGCACGGCCACCACTTCGTCACGCACGATCAGCCCACCCATCGGGATGTAGCCCGAGGTCAGGCCTTTGGCGATGGTCATCATGTCGGGCTTGAGGTCGTAGAAATCGCTGCCGAACCACTCGCCGGTGCGACCGAAACCGCAGATCACTTCGTCCGCCACGAACAGGATGTCGTACTTGGCGAGGATTTCCTTGATGCGCGGCCAGTAGGTCTCTGGTGGAATGATCACGCCACCGGCGCCCTGGATCGGCTCGGCAATAAAGGCACCGACGTTGTCCACGCCAATGTCCAGAATCTTCTCTTCCAGCTGGTTGGCCGCCCACACACCGAACTCTTCCGGTGTCATGTCGCCGCCTTCGGCGAACCAGTACGGCTGGGCGATGTGCACGATGCCCGGAATCGGCAAGTCGCCCTGTTCGTGCATGTACGTCATGCCACCCAGGCTCGCGCCGGCCACGGTGGAACCGTGATAGCCGTTCTTGCGGCTGATGATGACTTTCTTGTTCGGCTGGCCCTTGATCGCCCAATAGTGGCGGACCATGCGCAGCATGGTGTCGTTGCCTTCGGAACCGGAACCGGTGAAAAACACGTGGTTCATGCCTTCCGGCGCGATGTCGGCGATGGCCTTGGCCAGTTCCAGCACCGGCGGGTGAGCGGTCTGGAAGAACAGGTTGTAGTAAGGCAGTTCGCGCATTTGCTTGCTGGCGGCATCGGCCAGTTCATCGCGACCGTAGCCGATTGCCACGCACCACAGGCCGGCCATGCCGTCGAGGATCTTGTTGCCTTCGCTGTCCCAGAGGTACACGCCCTTGGCATTGGTGATGATCCGCGGGCCTTTCTCTTTCAGCTGCTTGAAGTCGCTGAACGGGGCCAGGTGGTGATCGTTGCTCAGGGTTTGCCATTCACGGGTTTGCGGATTGTTGCTGGTCATACAAATCTCCTAAAAAAATCAGGTGAAAGCGCCGCCCGAAAACGACGGCGCCGGCGCATCAGACGGCGAAAAGCAGGAATTCCCGTTCCCACGAACTGATCACGCGCTTGAAGTTTTCATGCTCGGCCCGCTTGACCGCGACGTAGCCCGTGATGAATTTCTTGCCCAGGTATTTTTCGATGGTCGCGCTGTTTTCCATGCGCTCCAGCGCGTCTTCGATGGTCAGCGGCAGGCGCAGGTTGCGGCGTTCGTAGCCACGCCCCACCACCGGCGCACTCGGGTTCAGGCCTTCGACCATGCCGATGTAACCGCAGAGCAGGCTCGCGGCGATCGCCAGGTACGGGTTGGCGTCGGCACCCGGCAGGCGGTTTTCCACCCGACGGTTTTGCGGCCCGGCATCCGGAACCCGCAGGCCCACGGTGCGGTTCTCTTCGCCCCACTCCACGTTCACCGGTGCCGAGGTGTCCGGCAGGAAGCGGCGGAACGAGTTGACGTTCGGCGCGAACAGCGGCAACAGCTCGGGGATCAGCTTCTGCAGACCACCGATGTGATGCAGGAACAACTGGCTCATGGTCCCGTCGTCATTGGAGAAGACGTTCTTGCCGGTCTCGAGGTCGATGATGCTCTGGTGGAGGTGCATTGCACTGCCCGGCTCGCCGGTCATCGGCTTGGCCATGAACGTCGCCGCCACGTCGTGCTTCAGTGCGGCTTCGCGCATGGTGCGCTTGAAGATCAGGATCTGGTCGGCCAGGGACAGGGCATCGCCGTGACGGAAGTTGATCTCCATCTGTGCCGTGCCGTCCTCGTGGATCAGCGTGTCGAGGTCCAGCTCTTGCAATTCGCACCAGTCATAGACGTCTTCAAACAGCGGATCGAATTCGTTGGCCGCTTCGATCGAGAACGACTGACGACCGATTTCCGGGCGGCCGGAGCGCCCGATGGGCGGCTGCAACGGGTAATCCGGATCGTCGCTGCGCTTGGTCAGGTAGAACTCCATCTCCGGCGCCACGATGGGCTGCCAGCCTTTATCGGCATAGAGCTTGAGGACTTTCTTGAGCACGTTGCGCGGCGACAGCTCGATCGGGTTGCCTTGCTTGTCGTAGGTGTCGTGGATCACCTGGGCGGTCGGCTCGATGGACCAGGGCACCAGGTACACCGCGTTCTGGTCGGGACGGCAGATCATGTCGATGTCCGCCGGGTCGAGCAGCTCGTAATAGATGTCGTCTTCGACATAGTCGCCGGTCACGGTCTGCAACAGAACGCTCTCGGGCAGGCGCATGCCTTTTTCCGCGATGAATTTGTTGGTCGGCGAAATCTTGCCCCGGGTGATCCCGGTCAAGTCGGCGATCATGCATTCGACTTCTGTGATCTTGTGGTCTTTCAACCAATCGGTGAGCTGGTCGAGGTTGTGACTCATAAATGCCTCTAGGCTTTGAGTTTCCTGACTCTCGCAAGTCAGGCAATGTTTGACGCATGGGCGTCGCGTTGAAATGCATGTCAACGACAGGCTATCGTGTTTTCCCCGAAGCGCACGGCGGATGCCGGGCGTGCAGAATCGCGAGCGGAGCGCCGGGTGATAGCCAGGCCGCTATTGTGAATCGGTTCTATATTGAATGAAGTAACCGTAATGGGGGTGCCATCGGCGGCGTCCAGAATATCGGACGGTAAAACGTGTTTCGTCAGCGCGGGGAAACGAGCCGACAGGCCCTGAGCCGGTGAGGCCACGGCGCAGAGGAAACGATCGCCACTGATGTGATAAGCATGCAGACCCATCTGCCTGGAGCAGATGGCGACGCCGATTAACGGCAGGCGAGACATGAAGCACCCCGGTATTATTGCTGTTATGGGTTTGAATCGAGCTTAGCCTTGTTCATTTTTTTACACAACACCCCCGTAAAAAATACAACACGGCCCGCTCAAGCCCGCGGACGGCAAAGTGTTCCAAGGCATAAAAACGCCCCAAAGTGCCTCAAAAAAGCCCCACAGGCGCTTTTTTAGGGCAAAAAAGGCCTCGCTTGACTTCGGCATGCCGTTCGGGTTGACTGAAACCCGAAGAGATCAATGATTGATATTTTTAACAACAAAGGTGTTGCATCATGTCGGTACCCCCGCGTGCCGTTCAGCTTAACGAAGCGAACGCGTTCCTTAAGGAACATCCTGAGGTTCTGTACGTTGACCTTCTGATTGCGGATATGAATGGTGTGGTGCGCGGCAAGCGCATCGAACGCACCAGCCTCCACAAGGTTTACGAGAAAGGCATCAACCTGCCGGCCTCTCTATTTGCTCTGGATATCAATGGCTCGACAGTGGAAAGCACTGGCCTGGGCCTGGACATCGGCGATGCTGACCGAATCTGCTATCCAATCCCTGACACCCTGTGCAATGAGCCTTGGCAAAAGCGCCCGACCGCGCAATTGCTGATGACCATGCACGAACTCGAAGGTGAACCTTTCTTCGCGGATCCCCGTGAAGTACTGCGTCAAGTTGTGACCAAGTTCGACGATATGGGCCTGACTATCTGTGCCGCGTTCGAACTGGAGTTCTACCTGATCGACCAGGAAAACGTAAACGGTCGCCCGCAACCTCCGCGCTCGCCGATTTCCGGCAAACGCCCGCACTCGACACAGGTCTACCTGATCGACGACCTCGACGAATACGTCGACTGCCTCCAGGACATCCTGGAAGGTGCGAAGGAGCAAGGCATCCCGGCCGATGCCATCGTCAAGGAAAGTGCCCCGGCGCAGTTCGAAGTGAACCTGCACCACGTGGCCGACCCGATCAAGGCCTGCGACTACGCGGTCCTGCTCAAGCGCCTGATCAAGAACATCGCCTACGACCATGAGATGGACACCACCTTCATGGCCAAGCCTTACCCAGGCCAGGCGGGCAACGGTTTGCATGTCCACATTTCGATTCTCGACCGAGACGGCAAGAATATTTTTGCCAGCGAGGATCCCGAGCAGAACGCCGCGCTGCGTCACGCGATCGGCGGTGTGCTCGAGACCCTGCCGGCGCAGATGGCTTTCCTCTGCCCGAACGTCAACTCGTACCGTCGTTTCGGCGCACAGTTCTACGTGCCGAACTCGCCGTGCTGGGGCCTGGACAACCGTACCGTGGCGATTCGCGTACCGACCGGCTCTTCGGATGCCGTACGCATCGAACACCGCGTTGCCGGTGCCGACGCCAACCCGTACCTGTTGATGGCGTCGGTCCTGGCGGGCGTGCATCACGGCCTGACCAACAAGATCGAGCCGGGCGCGCCCGTGGAAGGCAACTCCTACGAGCAGAACGAGCAAAGCCTGCCGAACAACCTGCGCGATGCACTGCGTGAGCTGGACGACAGCGAAGTCATGGCCAAGTATATCGATCCGAAATACATCGATATCTTCGTGGCCTGCAAGGAAAGTGAGCTGGAGGAGTTTGAACACTCCATCTCCGACCTTGAGTACAACTGGTATCTGCATACCGTTTAAGCGGTTGCAGTAAAAAGAACGCCGCAGGCCTCACAGCTTGCGGCGTTTTTTTATGGGAGCTCTGTGAAACCGAGGCGCCTGCTTCGCGAGCAAGCCCGCTCTCACACCGGTCCAGTGTGGGAGCGGGCTTGCTCGCGAAGGCGGCCTACGAGACAACATCCAACCCTGCTCGTACAATGCCCGCTGCCCCGCAGGAGACTCCAATGACGCGCACCGCCACCGCTCGCAAACCCCGCGCCCGCAGCCAGGCCCGGATCGATTCGATACTCGACGCCGCCCGCACGCTGCTGGCCGCCGAGGGCGTGGCCAGCCTGTCGATCTACAGCGTCGCCGAGCGCGCGGAGATCCCGCCCTCCTCCGTCTACCACTTCTTCGCCAGCGTTCCCGCCCTGCTCGAGGCGCTGACCGCGGACGTGCACGCCGCCTTCCGCGCCTGCCTGCAAGCCCCCATCGACCACGACGCGCTCGGCGACTGGCGCGACCTGTCGCGGCTGGTGGAACAGCGGATGCTCGACATCTACGACGAAGACGCCGCCGCCCGCCAACTGATCCTCGCCCAGCACGGGTTGACCGAAGTCACCCAGGCCGACCGCCAGCACGACATTGAACTGGGCGACTTGATGCACAAGCTGTTCGATCACCACTTCGAGCTGCCGCGGCTGCCGGCCGATGTGGATGTGTTTGCCCTGGCGATGGAGCTGGGTGATCGCGTGTACGCCCGCTCAGTGCAGCAGCATGGGCAAATCACGCCACGCATGGCCGAGGAAGGCATGCGGGTGTTTGATGCGTATCTCGGGTTGTATTTGCCACCTTATCTGGCCAAGCGCTGAGATTTTTATTGGCTCTACGGGCCTCATCGCGAGCAGGCTCGCTCCCACAGTGGTTTTGCGCCGGGCACAGAACCTGTGGCCACTAAAATCTCCTGTGGGAGCGAGCCTGCTCGCGATGGGAACCCCACCGACCTCACTGATTCACACCCACAAAAAACCCCGAAGGGCTCAAGCCTTTCGGGGCTGTGTGTACCGCATGCGATCACAACTTGGCGATCGACACCTCGGTGGATTTCACGAACGCGATTACTTCGCTGCCAACCACCAGCTCCAGCTCTTTCACCGAGCGAGTGGTGATCACCGAAGTCACGATGCCGGAAGCGGTCTGTACGTCGATTTCCGACAGCACGTCACCCAGTACGATTTCCTTGATCGAGCCTTTGAACTGGTTACGAACGTTGATGGCCTTGATAGTCATGATGTTGATTCCTGTCGTTGGATGAGGCGTGAGTTATTGCGCCCAACGCAATTGCGTAGGCAAGGGTGAAACGGGTTCCGGTTCCGGTGGCTCACCGGGCAGCGCGAGGACGCGGTTGAGGACTTCGGTTTCCAGCGTCGCCAGCCGATGGGAGCCGCGGACCCGAGGGCGCGGCAGCTCCACCTGCAGGTCGAGGCCGACCTCGCCCTCTTCGATCAGGATCACCCGGTCGGCAATCGCCACCGCTTCACTGACGTCGTGGGTCACCAGCAATACGGTGAAACCGTGCTTCTGCCAGAGCCGCTCAATCAGCTGCTGCATTTCAATTCGGGTCAGGGCATCCAGTGCGCCCAGCGGCTCATCAAGCAACAGCAAGCGCGGTTGATGGATCAGCGCGCGGGCCAGGGCCACCCGTTGCTTCTGGCCACCGGACAGCGCCGCCGGCCATTCATTGGCACGGTCCGCGAGACCGACCGACTCCAGCGCTTCCAGCGCCTGCGCACGCCAGTTGCCCTTGAGCCCGAGGCCAACGTTGTCGATGACCTTTTTCCAGGGCAGCAACCGCGCTTCCTGGAACATCAACCGGGTGTCTTCCCGGGCATCGCTCAACGGCGCGGAGCCGGCGAGCAGTTCACCGCCGGTGGGTTTATCGAGGCCCGCGAGCAAGCGCAGCAACGTACTTTTGCCGCAACCGCTGCGCCCCACCACGGCGACGAACTGGCCGGCCGGTATGTGCAGGTCGATCTCGCGCAGCACCTGCCGCGAACCAAAGGTTTTTTGCAGCTTGCGTACCGCCAGCGGAATACCGCGCAGCAGGCGTGGAGGCAGAGCAGTCATGCGGCACCTCCCTTGACGACCTGATAGGCCGGGTGCCAGCGCAGCCACACGCGTTCAAGTCCACGGGCCGCGAGGTCGGCGAGTTTGCCGAGCACCGCGTACATCAGGATCGCCAGCACCACCACGTCGGTCTGCAAAAACTCCCTGGCATTCATTGCCAGGTAGCCAATGCCGGAACTCGCGGAGATGGTTTCGGCGACGATCAAGGTCAACCACATGAACCCCAGGGCAAAGCGCACCCCCACCAGAATCGAAGGCAGCGCCCCCGGCAGAATCACCTGACGGAACAGGCTGAAACCGGACAGGCCGTAGCTGCGCGCCATCTCCACCAGCGCCGGATCGACGTTGCGGATGCCGTGATACGTATTGAGGTAGATCGGGAACAGGGTGCCGAGGGCGACCAGGAAGATCTTCGCCGACTCGTCGATGCCGAACCACAGGATCACCAGGGGAATCAGCGCCAGGTGTGGCACGTTGCGGATCATCTGCACCGAACTGTCGAGCAGGCGTTCGCCCCACTTCGACAGGCCGGTGATGAAACCCAGTGCCAGACCGATGCTGCCGCCAATGGTGAAACCCAGGGCCGCGCGCCAGCCGCTGATCGCCAGGTGCGTCCAGATTTCGCCGCTGCGCACCAGGCTGACGCCGGCTTCGATGACGGCGACGGGGGCCGGCAGAATCCGTGTCGACAACCAGCCCGCCGACACCGACAACTGCCACACCGCCAGCAGCAACACCGGCAACGCCCAAGGCGCAAGGTTGTGGATGATTTTCTTCATGGCGCGCCTCAGCTCTGGGACGCAGCTTTGGGAAGAATGTCGTTGGCCACCATCTCGCCGAACGGACTGACGTAGTTGGCGCCCTTCGGCAGCTCCGGTCGTTCGATGTCCAGGTGCGGAAACAGCAGTTCGGCGACCCGGTACGACTCCTCCAGGTGTGGATAACCGGAGAAGATGAAGGTATCGATGCCCAGGTCCGCGTATTCCTTCACGCGGGCAGCCACGGTTGGGCCGTCGCCGACCAAGGCAGTACCGGCACCACCGCGCACCAGGCCGACGCCGGCCCACAGGTTGGGGCTGACTTCGAGGTTATCGCGGCTGCCGCCGTGCAAGGCCGCCATGCGCTGCTGGCCGACCGAGTCGAAGCGCGACAGGGACGCCTGGGCTCGGGCAATGGTCTCGTCGTCCAGGTGCGAGATCAGTCGGTCGGCCGCTTGCCAGGCTTCGGCGTTGGTTTCACGAACGATCACATGCAGACGGATGCCGAAGCGCACCGTGCGCCCGAGCTTGGCGGCTTTGGCGCGCACTTGCTCGATTTTCTCGGCGACGGCGGCCGGTGGCTCGCCCCAGGTCAGGACCATTTCCACCTGCTCTGCCGCGAGGTCCTGCGCCGCTTCCGAAGAGCCACCGAAATACAGCGGCGGACGCGGTTGCTGGATCGGTGGATAGAGCAGCTTGGCGCCCTTCACACTGATGTGCTGACCGTCGTAATCGACGGTTTCGCCTTCCAGCACGCGGCGCCAGATGCGGGTGAATTCCACCGAAGCCTGATAACGCTCTTCGTGACTCAGGAACAAACCATCACCCGCCAATTCTTCCGGATCACCGCCGGTAACCAGATTGAACAGCGCGCGACCGCCGGACAGGCGATCCAGGGTCGCGGCCTGACGCGCGGCCACCGTCGGGGAAATGATCCCGGGGCGCAACGCGACAAGGAATTTCAAACGCTGGGTCACTGGGATCAGCGACGCCGCCACCAACCACGAGTCTTCGCACGAGCGACCGGTGGGAATCAGCACCCCGCCGAAGCCCAGGCGATCCGCCGCTTGCGCGACTTGTTGCAGGTAACCGTGGTCAACGGCGCGAGCGCCTTCGGCGGTGCCAAGGTAATGGCCGTCGCCGTGGGTAGGCAGGAACCAGAAGATATTGAGGCTCATGGAGTGGTCTCCTTAGGGAATCGAATTACTGCGCTTTGGCAACGGCTGCCGGTGGCGTCCAGATCACGTCTTTGATGCTGAGCGGCTTCGGAATCAGCTTGAGCTGGTAGAAGCTGTCGGCGATTTTCTGTTGCGCGGCGACCACGTCGGGGGTCAGGAACAGCGCACCGTAGCCCTGGCGTTTCACCGAGGTCAGGGTGATGTCTTGCGGCAGCCCGAGCAGTGGCGAAACTTGTTTGGTCACGTCCTCAGGATTGGCCTTGGACCATTCGCCAACGGCACGCACTTCTTCCACGAGGGTCTTGATCACCTCAGGATTTTTCTGTGCGTAGGGCTTGGTCGCGAGGTAGAACTGGTGGTTGTCGACGATGCCCTGGCCATCGCGCAGGGTGTGCGCTTGCAGTTGCTGTTCGGCGGCAGCCTGGTACGGGTCCCAGATTACCCAGGCATCGACGCTGCCCCGTTCGAACGCGGCGCGGGCATCGGCCGGCGGCAGGAATACAGTCTGGATGTCGGTGTATTTGAGGCCGGCGTCTTCCAGCGCGCGGACCAGCAGGTAGTGAACGTTAGAGCCTTTGTTCAGCACGACTTTCTTGCCCTTGAGGTCCTTCACCGATTTGATCGGCGAGTCCTTCGGCACCAGGATCGCTTCGCTGTGGGGCGCTGGCGGCTCGTAGGCGACGTAGAGCAGGTCAGCCCCGGCGGCCTGGGCGAACACTGGTGGTGTTTCGCCGGTAACGCCGAAGTCGATCGAGCCGACGTTCAAGCCTTCGAGCAGCTGCGGGCCGCCGGGAAACTCAGTCCATTGCACGTCCACGCCTTGGGCGGCCAGGCGTTTTTCCAGGGTGCCCTTGGCCTTGAGCAGGACCAAAGTGCCGTACTTTTGATAACCGATTCGCAACGTTTCGGCTTGAGCTTGAGTAATGGCGCCGAGGGACACAGCCGCAACAAACAGAGCGACCAGACCACGACGCAAAATGACAGTGCGCATTGCGCTCTCCTTTTTGCAGTTGGGTTTTGGCTGCACCTGCTTGGCCGTTGGCGGCTGAGTAAGGTGAGTACATCAAGTTTGGGGTAAGGTTTAAATGCTCCAGCGAGCACTCAACAGGCGTTCATTCAACACGTTCGGATCGAGCGGCTTGGGCCGGCGCGCCATGGCGCTGAAAAACAGCTCCAGGGATTCGCTCAGTCGTTCTTCAAGCTCAGGCGCCAGTTGCGCCAGCGCGCTGCCTTCGCCGTAAGCGATCTGACTGTCCACGGCGAAAATCCCGTGGAGCATCTCTTGGGCTTTCAACGCCGACAGCACCGGCTTCAGCGCGTAGTCCACCGCCAGCATGTGGGCGATGCTACCGCCGGTGGCCATGGGCAACACGACTTTGTGCGCGAGTGCGCGTTCCGGCAGCAGGTCCAGCACGGTCTTCAATGCGCCGGAGAACGACGCCTTGTAGACCGGGGTAGCAATCAGCAAGCCGTCGGCGTTTTCAATCTGTTGCAGCAGGTCGATCACCATCGGGCTGTCGAAACGTGCGTGCAGCAAGTCTTCGGCCGGGAAGTCCCGTACCTGATAACTCACCACCTCTACACCTTGCTCCTGCAACCAGCGTTGTGAACGGTCCAGCAGCACCCCGGAACGGGAGCGCTGGCTGGGACTGCCACCGAGTGAGACGACCAGCATTCAGAATTCCTTGGACGTTTGGGCGATTCGCAACGTGCGATCTCGCTTCGATGGGGAGACCATAACAGGGGATTTATATATCTTTAAATCATATTTATTCATTTGGTTATTCGATATGGAGATATGACAGGTGTCGTTTTCCAAGCATAAAAAAAAGGCCGTCGAAACGGCCTGAAATCCCCTGCTTTGTGGATGCTGTTGATTTTCCCCCTGTGAGAGCGAGCCTGCTCGCGATGGTCGTCAACGATGACGGTGGCAGCCTGACAACCCGCGGTGTTCAAACCTCCATCGCGAGCAGGCTCGCTCCCACAGGTACGGGCTTACTTGTTCGGCTGTGGCGTCAGGCGCAGGTACGGTTTCACCGCGCGATAACCTTTGGGAAAGCGTTGCTTGATTTCATCTTCATCCTTGAGCGAAGGCACGATCACCACTTCGTCACCGTCCTTCCAGTTGGCCGGGGTGGCCACCTTGTAGTTGTCGGTGAGTTGCAGCGAATCGATCACCCGCAGGATTTCATGGAAGTTACGGCCGGTGCTCGCCGGGTAGGTGATGGTCAGCCGCACTTTCTTGTTCGGGTCGATTACGAACAGCGAACGCACGGTCAGAGTGTCGTTGGCGTTGGGGTGGATCAGGTCGTACAGGTCCGAGACCTTGCGATCGGCATCGGCCAGGATCGGGAAATTGACGATCGTGTTCTGGGTTTCGTTGATGTCCTCGATCCACTTGTGGTGCGAGTCCACTGGGTCGACGGACAGCGCAATGGCCTTGACGCCACGCTGGGCGAACTCATCCTTGAGCTTGGCGGTGAAGCCCAGCTCGGTGGTGCACACCGGGGTAAAGTCCGCCGGATGCGAAAACAGCACGCCCCAGCTGTCGCCCAGCCATTCATGGAAGCGGATGGTGCCAGCGCTGGAATCCTGTTCGAAATCGGGGGCGATGTCGCCGAGTCTGATGCTCATGGTGGGCTCCTGATGAGTGTGTTGTAGGACTCAACTGTAGCTCGTGTTTGATATTTATTAAAAAGAATAAATATCGCCATTCTTAGATCTTTAATGAATATTAAAGATCTGTTCACTGGACCTGCACGCGCCATCGCGGCGAGTATCGCTACCGAGGTTCGAGAAGGCCTTGAGTTGCTGCAAAGAGGAAGTTTCAAGGCGGGATTACGGGGGTGGCCCCGCCTTGAAAACGCAAAAGCCCCGCCCGGCGTGATGCCGGGCGGGGCTTTTTTTCAGCGGTTACGCGAGCGCTATTACAGCAGCGGGATCGAGTAGCTGAGGATCAGGCGGTTTTCGTCCTGGGAGCGAACGCCCGGGATATCGGTACGCCAGGTAGCATTTTTCCACATGAAGCCAACGTTTTTCAGCGCGCCTTCAGGTACGACGTATGCGAGGGTGAAGTCGCGTTCCCACTCAGACGCACCGTTAGCTACTTGAGCGAAGGGACGGGTAGCCGAAGTTGTGTCGATGTTGTCGCCATGCAGGTAGACCATACCGGCGGTCAGGCCTGGTACGCCAACTTTGGCGAAGTCATACGAGTAGCGTGCTTGCCAGGTACGTTCGCCGGCACGGCCGAACTTCTGGATTTGCATGTCGGTGATGGTGTAGTTCGACGAACCGTCGCCCTGGTTCAGCCAAGGGAAGTCGCTGCTGCCGTTGCTGACCTGGTAACCGCCACCAAAGGTATGACCGGCAACGGTGTACAGGAACAGGCCGCTGTACAGGTTGTTGTCGACTTTACCGCGACCGCTCGCAACGCCGCTGTAGTCACCGGAGCTGTAGTAGGCAGGGGTATTACCATTCTTGCCGTCGTCGGAACTGTTGAAGTAGCGCAGATCAGATTTCAGCACGCCCGGGCCGATAGCCCAGTTGTGAACCAGACCCAGGAAGTGTTGCTTGTAGAAATCTTCCAGGTTGCCGTAGTAATACTGGGCAGTCAGGTCTTTGGTGATCTTGTAATCACCACCGCCGTAGATGAACTTGTTGCTGTTAACGGTACGCACAGCCGCACCGTTAATGGACAGGTTCTCGTTGTTGCTGGAGTTACGACCCTTCACAGCTTCGATCTGACCGCCAACCAGGGTCAGGTCCTTGATGTCGCCGGAAGTGATCTGGCCACCCTGCCAGGTTTGCGGCAGCAAGCGACCGTCGTTGGTCACGATTACCGGGTTCTTCGGTTGCAGGGTACCCAGCTTCAGTTCGGTCTGGGAGATCTTGGCTTTGGCAGTCAGGCCCAGGCTGGAGAAGTCATCAACCGCTTCGCCGTTGGACTTGCTTGGGAAAACAGTGCCGCCGTAGGCGGTACCAGGGCTGCCGTTAGCGGCAACGTTGCCGTTAGTGCCGCCGCCCGAATCCAGACGTACGCCCAGCAGGCCGATAGCGTCGATACCGAAGCCGACGGTGCCTTGGGTATAACCGGAAGTGAAGCGCAGATCGAAGCCTTGGCCCCATTCTTCGTTACGACTTGGGCTGGCAGTGCCATCACGGTTATCAGTGTTGATGTAGAAGTTACGCAGACCCAGAGTGGCCTTGCTGTCTTCGATGAAACCGGCGGCGCTTGCCTGCTGCGCCAAAACCCCTACAGCCACAGCCAGGGCCAAGGTGGACTTGTTCATTGTTTCGCTCCTCTCGTTTCTAATTCTTGTGTTCCTGGTCCTGGGTCGTATGCCCGGGATCCTAAGATGCGCGATTAGCGCCAGACCGTGACCCACAAGTCAATCGTAACCATGTGTGTCTACGACCAAGGTCTAATCACAGTGTGTGGGTGGTGCAAGAGTAATAGCTTCTGAATAAAGCCAAAAAGAATTATTTCATTCTTTTTCATACCGTTCGGATATATAGCCCGAGGCGCCGTCTTTGTGTTGGCCCAACGTATCGGCCGCCTGGGCTAATTCCTGAATGGTATCTGCTCGCCTTTCCGGACCGATGAGCATCGACGCGATCTGCAAACGTCAAACCCTATCGAAAAAGCGGCGCCATCATGGCCAAACGCGCACTATCTAGTCAATTTGTTACAGTTTTTGTATCGCCCGAATATTTTTTTAGGAGCCGGCTGCAGGCAGGCGGCTCGTACAAGGGCCGTGCTGTGATCACAGCGTTTTTTCGAAGATCTTCGAATTACGCTGATAGTTGTACAGCGATGCCCGCGCCGACGGCAGGCGCTCGACGCTGCTCGGAACGAAGCCGCGCTCACGGAACCAGTGCGCCGTGCGGGTGGTGAGGACGAACAGCGTCTTCAATCCCTGAGCCCGGGCACGGGTTTCAATGCGCTCGAGCAATTCATCGCCACGCCCCCCATGGCGGTATTCCGGGTTCACCGCCAGACAGGCCAGCTCCCCCGCATCCGAATCGGCAATCTGATACAGCGCCGCGCAGGCGATGATCATGCCTTCGCGCTCGACCACGCTGAACTGCTCAATCTCGCGCTCCAGCACTTCACGAGAGCGACGCACCAGGATGCCCTGCTCTTCCAGTGGACTGATCAAGTCGAGCAAACCGCCGACGTCTTCAATCGCGGCCTCGCGCACCACCTCGAATTGCTCTTGCGCCACCAGCGTCCCGCCACCGTCGCGGGTAAACAGTTCGGTCAGCAGCGCGCCATCCTCGACGTAACTGACGATATGACTGCGCGCTACGCCGCCCCGGCAGGCCTGCGCAGCCGCATCCAGCAATTCGCCCTGATAATTACTGCCCAGACGCTGCAAATGCGCCGGCACTTGCTGCGGGCGCAGTTCGCGCACCAGGCGACCGTGTTCATCGATCAGGCCCAGATCGGCGCCGAACAGCAGCAACTTGTCCGCCCCCAGATCGATCGCCGCGCGGGTGGCAACGTCTTCGCAGGCGAGGTTGAAGATCTCCCCGGTCGGCGAGTAGCCCAACGGCGACAGCAGCACGATCGAGCGCTCGTCCAGCAGGCGATTGATCCCCTTGCGGTCGACCCGACGCACCTCGCCGGTGTGGTGATAGTCAACCCCCTCGAGCACGCCGATCGGGCGGGCGGTGACCAGGTTGCCGCCGGCCACCCGCAGGCGCGAGCCCTGCATCGGTGACGACGCCATATCCATGGACAGGCGTGCTTCGATGGCAATCCGCAGCTGGCCGACTGCATCGATCACACATTCGAGGGTCGCCGCATCGGTGATGCGCATGCCGTGGTGATAATGCGGGGTCAGGCCGCGCGCGGCGAGGCGGGTTTCGATCTGCGGGCGGGAGCCGTGAACGAGCACCAGCCGCACGCCAAGGCTGTGCAGCAGCACCAGGTCGTGGACGATATTGCCGAAGTTCGGGTGCTCAACGCCGTCGCCGGGCAGCATGACGACAAAGGTGCAATCGCGGTGGGCATTGATGTAAGGCGAAGCGTGGCGAAGCCAATTAACGTATTCGGGCATGAACCTGGGCCTGTAATAAAGAGCAGCCAAAAAATGGGCGAAGCAGAAAACGCACAGCGGGCTGATGGTTATCGTCGGAACAGGCTTGGCGACACGCGCGCTCTCCTCATGAATACGGGTAGGGGTACCGGCAATTTATACGGTTTATCACTCACTGCATGACCCCTGTGGGAGCGGGCTTGCTCGCGAAAGCGGTGTGGCAGTCGCCATTGATGTATCGGATACACCGCTTTCGCGAGCAAGCCCGCTCCCACATGGATTGCGCTCAACTGACTGGCACCGGGCTCAGGCAGTAATGTTCAATCAACTGACGCAATAGATGCACCGTAGGCTGCAAACGTGACATTTCGAGGTATTCCCCCGGCTGGTGCGCACAGGCGATGTCGCCCGGCCCGAGCACCACGGTTTCGCAGCCAAGGCGCTGAAGATAAGGCGCTTCGGTGCCGAATGCCACTGATTCGGCCCGATGGCCGGTGAGCTTTTCCGCGACCCGGACCAATTCGGCGTCCTCGGCCTGCTCGAACGGCGGCACTTCGGGAAACAGCGGCGCGTAATCGATCTTCACCTGGTGCCGTTCGGCAATCGGATTGAGCTTCTTCAGGATCTCGGCGCGCAGGACCTTGGGGTCCATGCCTGGCAACGGGCGCAGGTCAAATTCCAGCGAACACTGGCCGCAAATTCGATTGGGATTATCGCCACCATGAATGCAGCCGAAATTCAGGGTCGGCGTGGGCACGCCGAACTGCGGATTGCGAAATTCCCGCTGCCACAGCAGGCGCAGGCCTCGCAGTTCGCCGATCGCATCGTGCATGGCTTCGAGGGCGCTGTGGCCCAGGCGCGGGTCCGAGGAATGGCCGCTCTGACCGAGGATGTCGATGCGCTCCATCATGATGCCTTTGTGCATGCGGATCGGCTTGAGCCCGGTCGGCTCACCGATCACCGCCGCCCGACCCAACGGCCGCCCGGCTGCGGCCAGGGCACGCGCGCCGGACATCGAGCTTTCTTCGTCGCAGGTGGCAAGAATCAGCAGCGGTTGCTTGAACGACTGGTCGAGCAAGGGTCTGACGGCTTCGATGGCCAGGGCGAAAAAGCCTTTCATGTCGCAACTGCCCAGACCAACCCAGCGGCCATCGACCTCGGTCAGTTTCAACGGGTCGGTCTGCCACAATGCGCCATCGAACGGAACGGTATCGCTATGCCCCGCCAGCACCAGGCCGCCGGGCCCCGAGCCAAAACTGGCGAGCAAGTTGAATTTGCCCGGGCTGACCTGCTGGATGTCACACGTAAATCCCAGGTCGCCAAGCCATGTCGCCAGCAAGTCGATCACCGGGCGGTTGGTCTGATCGAGGCTCGCCTGGGTGCAACTGACCGACGGCGCGGCAATCAGCGCAGCGAACTGATCTTTCATGGACGGCAAAGGCATCGCTGACTCCAACTCCCGAATTGAGGACCATCATAGAACCATCCAGCGACAGGAATAAACCGTCGCGGCGCGTAGGATGGATGAGTCCTGTACACTGCACGGCCTTGGCAGCCACACATTCCCCCGGCTGCGCTCCCGATCCTGGATTTTCCGGCCATGCAGAAAGAAACCGAAATCAAACTCCGCGTCAGCCGCGAAACCCTCGCTGCCCTGCGCGAGCACCCGCTCCTGAAAAAACGCAACAAAAGTGGCTGGGAACGCCGTGAACTGATGAACCAGTACTTCGACACGCCTGAGCGCGACTTGGCCCGTGCCAAAGTGGCCCTGCGCCTGCGCCGCGATGGCGAAGACGTGATTCAGACCCTCAAGACACGTGGCCAGAGTGTCGCCGGGTTGTCCGAGCGTAACGAGTACGACTGGAACTTGCCCAAAGCCAAGCTCGACGTGAAAAAGCTCGACGGCGAATGCTGGCCGGAAGAACTGGCCGAGCTGGACAAGAAAACCCTGAAGCCGATCTTCACCACCGATTTCATCCGCGAACGCGCTGAAATCGCCTGGGGCCGTGGCAAGACCAAAGTGGTCATCGAAGCCGCGTTGGACCTGGGCCACGTGGTGGTCGGCAAGCAGAAAGAAGAAATCTGCGAGCTGGAACTCGAACTGCGCGAAGGCGAACCGGCTGCATTGCTGGAGCTGGCCGCCGAACTGGCGTCGACCTTGGCCCTGATGCCATGCGACATCAGCAAGGCCGAGCGCGGTTACCGTTTGTACGACGCCAACAGCTATTCGCTGAGCCTGCCGGCGCCGCAGATCACCGCCGAAACGCCGCTGGACGACGCGTTCGCCGCGCTGGGCTGGCACTTGCTGGGCAGCAGCCAGCGTCTGGCCGAGCAGTATCGCTTCAACGGCCACTGGCGCCTGTTGCAGGACTGGGTGGAAAACCTCGCCGAACTGCGCGCACTGCTGAGCAGCCTGGGCCAGGCCGCCCCGCGTCAGTCGACCCACGACCTGCGCCTCGCCCTGGACGCCTTGCTCGAAGACTGGCGCCCGCTGGTACTGGCCGGTCTGGACGACGAAGACGTGCGCAAAGCCGCGCCGGAGCAGTTCCTCGAAGAGCTGGAAGACCCGCGCTGGGGCCAGTTCTCGCTGAGCACGTCGCGCTGGTTGCTGGCCCGCACCTGGGCCGCCGATCGCAACGTCCGTGGCAACCGCCAGGGCGCTGCGCAATTGGGTAGCTGGCTGCCGCGCCTGTTGGGCGAGGAAGCGACGTCGCTGCAGTTGCAGCGCTACCAGCAACAACCGGAAGATCTGGCCGAGCAACTGCCGCGTATCGAGCGCATCCAGGCCTGGCTGCACCATGCCCGCCACGTGCTGGACATCCCGGAAATGGACCGCCTGTACGGTGAATTGAAACAACTGGCGCAACTGGCCAACGAGCCGATCACCGATGAATCGCTGGATGCGCGCAAGCAGCAGGCGATTGCGGTGTATCAGCATCGCGCCTGGAAAATGTTGCTGCGCCTGTAATATCGCTATCGCCAGCAGCTGGCTCCCACATTGGTTTCCTGTGGGAGCCAGCCTGCTGGCGATGGGTCCCGCACTATCCGGGCAGAATTTCAGACCGGTAAACTCGTCGTCGACTTGATCTCCGACAACGCCACAATCGAATTCACCTCCTGAATCCCCGGCACCATCGACAGCTTCTCGAAGAAAAACCGCTCATACGCCTCGATGTCCGCCGCGACGATTCGCAGCATGAAATCCACCGCGCCCATCAGCACATAGCACTCCAGCACTTCCGGAAAACCGCGGATCGCCTCGGTAAATTCAGTGAAGTTCGAACGCCCGTGGGCGTTGAGTTTCACCTGGGCAAAGATCTGCGTGTTGAGCCCGATTTTCTTCCGGTCCAGCAGCGTCACCTGACCGCGGATGATCCCCTCCTCCTTCATCCGCTGGATCCGCCGCCAGCACGGCGACTGCGAGAGCCCCACCTGCTCGGCGATCTGTGCGCTGGAGAGCGAGGCGTCCTCCTGCAGCAGCGCGAGGATCTTGCGGTCATAACCGTCCAGTTCGCTTTGCATAAAAAAACCCACGATTGATGGAATGATGAATTATGCGATTCGATAAATCGTTAATACGTCCCATCATAGATGAGAAATACCCGGCCTCGAATGTAAAAATTTCTCCAATAATTGTGGAGACCGACCATGCCGCACCTCGAAGCCGTGAACAGCCCGCCCACCCGCGCCGATGTCTGGAACATCAACAACGCCCACTGCCACGTTCACTACCATCTGCTGGCCGAGGCCGAACCGGATCTGCTGTGCCGCGCGCTCAACCTGTTTGCATTGCAATGCCTGACACCGCAACAGCTCAACGTGCAGCGCCGGGGCGATCAGCTGTCGATGGACATCGTCATGGATGGCGTGAGCTGGCACCGCGCCCAAGTGATCGCGGAAAAATTGCGTAACCTGATCAGCGTCTTTTCGGTTGAGCTGCAAGTGGCTGAATCCGGCTGGGTTGACGCGGCTCAGGCGGCGGGCTGAAAAAACTCGATACGGCTTCGTCGGGTAGTGGCCCAACGGTCAGTCGGTCCACTACTATCCTTGCCGAACTGTTGTTCTCGAGGAGCCCGCATGTCCGTTCAACTTGCCATTCAGGACCGCTGGCTGGATCTCAATGATTTGCTGCGCGAACTGGTCGCCCAGGGCTTTATCAGCCAGGACTCGGCCGAGCACGCGCTCAACGCCCGTCGCCGTCACGCCGCCAATGGCCAGATGCATCCGCTGGAGTTCATCGCCAGCCAGCAACTGGACGATCTCAGTCGTCCGGGCAAACACCTTGACCTGGAAAGCCTGACCCTGTGGCTGTCCCAGCAGGCCGGCCAGCCGTACCTGCGCATCGATCCGTTGAAAATCAACGTCGCGGCCATTACCCCGCTGATGTCCTACGCCTTCGCCCAGCGCCACAAGATTCTTGCGGTGTCGATTGATCGCGAGGCCGTGACCGTGGCCAGCGCGCAGCCCTACGTCAAAGGCTGGGAAGCCGACCTGACCCACGTGTTGAAGCTGCCGATCAAACGGGTGGTGGCCAACCCGGTGGACATCCAGCGCTTCAGCGTGGAGTTTTTCCGCCTGGCCAAATCGGTCAGCGGCGCGACCACCAACGATCAACAGGCCAGCAGCCTGGGTAACTTCGAACAGTTGCTCAACCTGGGCGCCAGCGATCAGGAGCCGGACGCCAACGATGCGCACATCGTCAATATCGTCGACTGGCTGTTCCAGTACGCGTTTCAGCAACGTGCCAGCGATATCCACATCGAGCCGCGGCGCGAGCAAGGCACCGTGCGCTTTCGTATCGACGGCGTGCTGCACAACGTCTATCAATTCCCGCCACAGGTGACCATGGCGATCGTCAGCCGCCTGAAAAGCCTGGGGCGGATGAACGTCGCGGAAAAACGCAAACCCCAGGACGGTCGGGTGAAAACCAAGACGCCGGACGGTGGCGAGGTCGAGTTGCGGCTGTCGACATTGCCGACGGCGTTCGGCGAAAAAATGGTCATGCGGATTTTCGACCCGGAAGTGCTGCTCAAGGACTTCGATCAATTGGGGTTCTCCGCCGAAGACCTGCGCCGCTGGCAGGACATGACCCGCCAGCCCAACGGCATCATCCTGGTCACCGGCCCGACCGGTTCCGGCAAGACCACCACGCTCTACACCACCCTGAAGAAACTGGCGACGCCGGAGGTCAACCTCTGCACCATCGAAGACCCGATCGAGATGGTCGAACCGGCGTTCAACCAGATGCAGGTGCAGCACAACATCGACCTGACCTTCGCCGCCGGCGTGCGGGCGCTGATGCGGCAGGACCCGGACATCATCATGATCGGCGAGATCCGCGACCTCGAAACCGCCGAAATGGCGATCCAGGCCGCGCTCACCGGCCACCTGGTGCTGTCGACGTTGCACACCAACGATGCGCCCAGCGCCATCAGCCGCCTGCTGGAACTCGGCGTGCCGCACTATCTGATCAAGGCCACCGTGCTCGGCGTGATGGCTCAGCGTCTGGTGCGAACCTTGTGCCCGCATTGCAAGGCACCGCTGACCTTGAGTGAAGACGACTGGCAAACCCTGACCAAACCCTGGCAGGCACCGTTGCCGGGCAACGCCCAGCGCGCCATCGGCTGCCTGGAATGCCGCGACACCGGCTATCGCGGCCGCGCCGGGGTCTACGAAATCATGCAACTGACGGATGGCCTCAAAGCGCTGATCAATCCCGACACCGACCTGACGGCGATCCGCCGCCAGGCGTTCAAGGAAGGCATGCGCAGTTTGCGGCTGTCCGGAGCGCAGAAAGTCGCTGCGGGGCTGACGACCGTCGAGGAAGTGCTGCGGGTGACACCGCAGAGCGAGCAGAAATGACACCTGATATGTCTCGTGATGATGCGAAGGCCGACAAACGGTTCTTATCGCCGCGCCGCGCCGTTACACTCCTGCGATCGCAACTTCATTGATCAACAGGGAATCGTTATGCAGATCGGTAGCGTGCTTTTGCTGTTTGTCGGCCTCGTGGTCGCCATTCTGTTCATGGGCTTCAAGGTGGTGCCGCAGGGTTATCAATGGACGGTCGAGCGTTTCGGCCGTTACACCAACACCCTCAAGCCTGGCCTGAACATCATCATTCCGGTCATGGACCGCATCGGTCGCAAGATCAATGTCATGGAAAGCGTCCTGGATATTCCACCGCAGGAAGTCATCACCGCCGACAACGCCACCGTGCAGATCGACGCCGTGTGCTTCTTCCAGGTGGTCAACACCGCCCAGGCGGCCTACGAGGTGAACAACCTCGAACACGCCATCCGCAACCTGTTGCAAACCAACATCCGCACGGTGCTCGGCTCGATGGAGCTGGACGCGATGCTCAGTCAGCGCGACGGCATCAACGAAAAACTGCTGCGTACGGTCGATGAAGCCACCGCGCCGTGGGGCATCAAGATCACCCGGATCGAAATCAAGGACATCAGCCCGCCCGCGGACCTGATGGCCGCGATGTCCGGGCAGATGAAAGCCGAGCGCATCAAGCGCGCGCAAATCCTCGAAGCCGAAGGCCTGCGCGCCGCGGCCATCCTGACCGCCGAAGGCAAGAAACAGGCGCAGATCCTCGAAGCCGAAGGCGGTCGTCAGGCCGCGTTCCTCGAAGCGGAAGCCCGGGAACGACAAGCCGAAGCGGAAGCCCAGGCGACCAAAGTGGTGTCGGAAGCCATCGCCGGCGGCAACGTGCAGGCGGTCAACTACTTCGTCGCGCAGAAGTACATCGACGCGCTGGGCAAACTGGCATCGGCCAACAACAGCAAGGTCATCCTGATGCCACTCGAGGCCAGCTCGATGATCGGCGCGGTGGGCGGCATCGGTGAAATCGTCAAGGCCACCTTCGATAACAAGAAAGCCTGAGGCTCGCCATGTGGGCATTCCTGCAGCATTTATCGTTCTGGGACTGGCTGGCGCTGGGCACCGTGCTGCTGATTCTCGAAGTGTTCGGCGCCGGCGGCTATCTGCTGTGGATCGGCATGGCGGCCGCCGCCGTGGGCGTACTGACGTTCGTGCTCCCGGAGATGTCCTGGGAGCTGCAGTTGCTGCTGTTCGGCCTGCTCTCGATCGCCACCGCCGTTTATTGGTGGCGGCGCCAGCGCAGCGCGGTACGCCAGAGTGACGAACCGAACCTCAACCTGCGCGGCCAGGAATTGATTGGCAAAACCTTTGTGGTGCATGAAGCGATTGTCGACGGTCGCGGCAAGATCAAAGTGGCGGACGGCGTATGGATGGCCCGCGGGCCTGACGCCGCGGCCGGCAGCCGTGTGCGGGTGGTCGGGCAGCAAGGCGTGGTTTTGCAGGTCGAAAAGGCGGAATGAGCGGATAGGGAACTCCGTTGGCTCCTCGGCAATCAAACCCGGTAGATAACCCAGTGGAGTCACCCATCATGCGTCTCAAACTTGCTGTCGCTACGATCGCCCTGTTGTCCCTGCCAATCGGTTCGGCGATGGCCGACGGCTTTTGGCGTAACGTCATTTCCTCCGGTGCGACCACCGGTTCGACCTACCTGACGTTCAAGGATCACAAGCTGATCATTGCCGCCCAGGACGATGCGGGCAGTTTCGTTGCCAGCGATGGCAGCATTCGTGGCCCGTACCTGGAAGCCGCGATGCAGAAAGTCCGCGCCGACAACCCGGGCCTGCAGGCCACGGACATGGAATTGGCCAATGCGATCCTGGCGAAAAATGCCGTCGCGTCGGAATAAGCACCAAGGCTGAACAAAAATGCCGCTCTCTTGAGCGGCATTTTTTTGCCCAACACAAAACCCCTGTGGGAGCGGGCTTGCCCGCGAATGCGGCGTGTCAGTCGACTATAACGTTGAATGACACACCGCTTTCGCGGGCAAGCCCGCTCCCACAATGGGTCGGCTTCACTTCAGCGGTAATCATCTACAGGTACGCAAGCGCAGAACAGATTGCGGTCGCCGTAGACGTTATCGACGCGATTCACCACCGGCCAATACTTGTGCGCCTTGGTGTGCGTGTCCGGCGTCACCGCCTGCTCAATGCTGTAAGGCCGCTCCCAGACCCCGGTGATGTCGGCCAAGGTGTGCGGCGAACGTTTCAGCGGGTTGTCCTCCGCGGGCCAGTTGCCGTTCTGCACTTCGGTGATTTCCGCGCGGATGCTCAGCATCGCTGCGATAAAGCGATCCAGCTCGGCTTTCGACTCACTTTCCGTCGGTTCGACCATCAAGGTGCCTGGCACCGGGAACGACATGGTCGGCGCATGGAAGCCGTAATCCATCAGGCGCTTGGCGACGTCCTCTTCGCTGATGCCGGTCAGCGCCTTGAGGGGCCGCAGGTCGAGGATGCACTCGTGGGCCACCCGTTCGTTGCGCCCGGTGTAGAGCACCGGGAAGGCGCCGGACAGGTGTTGCGCCAGGTAATTCGCGGCAAGGATCGCCACCTCGCTGGCGTCCGCCAGTTGCGGCCCCATCATGGCGATGTACATCCAGCTGATCGGCAGGATGCTCGCGCTGCCCCACGGCGCCGCGCTGACCGCACCGTTCTGCGGCAACGGGCCGTCAATTGCCACCACCGGGTGATTGGCCACGAACGGCGCGAGGTGCGCGCGCACACCTATCGGCCCCATGCCCGGTCCGCCGCCACCGTGGGGAATGCAGAAGGTCTTGTGCAGGTTCATGTGGGAGACGTCGGCGCCAATGTCCGCCGGCCGCGCCAACCCGACTTGTGCATTGAGGTTGGCGCCGTCCATGTAGACCTGGCCGCCATGATGGTGGATCACTTCGCAGATCTCGCTGATACCTTCCTCATACACGCCGTGGGTCGACGGATACGTCGCCATGAGGCAGGCCAGTTTGTCGCCCGCCTCCGCCGCTTTGGCTTTCAGGTCCCCCAGGTCAACGTTGCCCGCCTCGTCGCACTCGACGATGACCACGCGCATGCCGGCCATCTGCGCCGATGCGGGATTGGTGCCGTGGGCCGAAGACGGAATCAGGCAGATGTCCCGCGCGCCTTGATGACGGCTCTCATGGTATTTGCGGATCGCCAGCAGCCCGGCGTATTCGCCTTGGGCGCCAGAGTTGGGCTGCATGCAGATTGCATCGAAACCGGTAATCGCGCAGAGCCAGCGCTCCAGCTCTTCGATCATCAACGTATAACCGACCGCCTGCTCTTTCGGCACGAACGGATGCAGGTTGGCGAACTGCGGCCAGGTGATCGGAATCATCTCGCTGGTGGCGTTGAGCTTCATGGTGCAGGAACCCAGCGGGATCATTGACTGATTGAGGGCCAGGTCCTTGTTCTCCAGGTGTTTGAGGTAACGCAGCATCTCGGTTTCGCTGTGGTGCGCGCTGAACACCGGGTGACGCAAGTAGGGCGAGGAGCGCAGCAGCTCGGCGGGAATACCGCGAGGCAGGGTTTCAGCGTCCAGTGCCTCGACCGTCAGCCCATGATCGGCGCCGAGGAAAATATCGAAAAGCTTCGCCACGGTGCTTTCGTCAGAGGTTTCGTCGAGGCTCAGTCCCAGGCGTCCGCGCCCGAGAATGCGCAGGTTGATCTGCGCGGCCCTGGCGCTTTCGATGATCGCCGTCTGGGTGCCGCCCACCTCCAGCGTCAGCGTGTCGAAAAAGTGCGTGTTGAGGCGGGTGATGCCGTGGCGCTGCAGGCCCGCCGCGAGGATGCAGGTGAGCCGGTGCACCCGCTGGGCAATGCGCTTCAACCCCTCCGGCCCGTGGTAGACCGCGTAAAAACTGGCGATGTTGGCCAGCAGTACTTGAGCGGTGCAGATGTTCGAGTTGGCCTTCTCCCGGCGGATGTGCTGCTCGCGGGTTTGCAGGGCCATGCGCAATGCGGTGTTGCCGCGGGCGTCTTTCGATACGCCGATGATCCGTCCTGGAATCGCCCGTTTGTACTCGTCGCGACTGGCAAAAAATGCCGCGTGCGGGCCGCCATAGCCCATCGGCACGCCGAAGCGCTGGGACGAGCCGAACACCACGTCGGCGCCCAACTCACCCGGCGGCGTCAGCAACAACAGGCTCAACAGATCAGTGGCGACGCAGGCCAGCGCTTGCTGGGCGTGCAGGTGATCGATCAAAGGACGAAGGTCACGGATCTCGCCGTGGGTGTCGGGGTATTGCAGCAATGCGCCGAATACCTGGTGCCGTTGCAGGTTATCCACGGCGTCGATGATCAGCTCGAAGCCGAAGCCTTCGGCGCGGGTCTGCACCACGGAGATCGTCTGCGGATGACAGTTTTCATCGACGAAAAACAGGTTGCTTTTGGACTTGGCGACGCGTTTGGCCAGGGCCATGGCTTCTGCCGCCGCGGTGGCTTCATCCAACAGGGAGGCGTTGGCCAGTTCCAGCCCGGTCAGGTCGATGGTCAATTGCTGGAAATTCAGCAGCGCTTCCAGTCGGCCTTGGGCGATCTCGGGTTGATACGGCGTGTAAGCGGTGTACCAACCGGGACTTTCCAACACGTTACGCAGGATAACGGCCGGTGTGAGGGTGCCGTAGTAGCCCATGCCGATCAGGCTGGTCCAGACCTGGTTCTGCTCGGCATAGCCGCGTAGCTTGGCCAACGCCGCTTGCTCGTCGAGGGCTGGCGGCAGGTCGAGCGCGCGGTTCAGGCGGATACCCGGCGGCACCGTCTGCTCGATCAGCTCGACCCGGCTGCCGACGCCAAGGCTGTCGAGCATCGCCTGCTGCTCGGCGGCATCGGGCCCGAGGTGGCGGCGAAGGAAGGCATTGGGGTCGCGTAACTGGCTCAAGGACGGCAACTGGGACATGACGGGCTCTCTCATGCAGCACGGTCAATCCAGCATAGCAGGCACTGTCGGATGCACGCCCTGCAGGAGCGAGCATGCTCGCGCCTACAGGGGAGAATGCGCAGGCAAACAAAAGCCCCGACAGGTCGGGGCTTTGGGGGAGACGCTGAAAGCTTACTCGCCGATGGCAGCCTTGTAGCCCGCCGCATCCAGCAGCTTGTCCAGATCGCCCGTGTTGTTCGGCTTGAGCTTGAAGATCCAGGCGCCGTACGGGTCGGAGTTCAGCAGTTCCGGTGTCGCGCTCAGTTCTTCGTTGATCGCGATCACTTCACCGGCAATCGGCGAATAGATGTCGGAGGCAGCTTTAACCGACTCGACCACACCCGACTGGTCGCCAGCGGCGAAGACGGTGCCGACTTCGGTCAGCTCAACGAACACCACATCGCCCAAGGCTTCCTGAGCGTGATCGCTGATGCCCACGGTGACGGTGCCATCGGCTTCCAGACGGGCCCATTCGTGACTTTCGGCAAAACGCAGGTCGGCAGGGATATCGCTCATGTTCTGTGTCCTCAAGGAAAATGTCAGCGGTCGTTGTCCGCCAGAAAAGGTTAGATCAAGGTTTTGCCGTGGCGAACGAAGGTCGGTTTGACCACTCGGACCGGGTACCATTTGCCACGAATTTCCACTTCCGCGCGGTCGGCAGTGGCCGTCGGCACGCGCGCCAGTGCAATCGACTTGCTAAGCGTAGGGGAGAAACTACCACTGGTGATCTCCCCTTCGCCAACATTGGCGATGCGGACCACTTGATGAGCGCGCAAAACCCCGCGCTCCTCAAGGACCAGACCGACCAGTTTGTGCTGTACGCCACCCGCCCGCTCGGCCTCCAGGGCCGCGCGGCCGACGAACTGACGGGCGGCCGGCTCCCAGGCGATGCTCCAGGCCATGTTCGAGGCCAACGGCGAAACGTCCTGGTGAATGTCCTGACCGTAGAGGTTCATGCCGGCTTCGACACGCAGGGTATCCCGCGCGCCCAGACCAATCGGCGAGATGCCTGCGCCCACCAGATCGTTGAAGAACCCTGGCGCCTGATCGGCCGGCAGAATGATTTCCAACCCGTCTTCACCGGTGTACCCGGTGCGCGCGATGAACCAGTCACCGTCCGGCTGGCCTTCGAAAGGCTTAAGCAGCTGGATCAGGTTGCCGCGAGATTGAGTGACCAGTTCGGAAATCTTGTGCCGGGCCTGAGGCCCCTGAATGGCCAGCATCGCCAGTTCCGAACGCCCGTTGATAAGGACCTCGAAGCCATCGAGGTGCGCCTGCATCCACGCCAGGTCCTGATTACGAGTGGAGGCGTTGACCACCAGGCGATAACCGTCATCGAGGCGATAGACGATCATGTCGTCGACGATGCCGCCGTGCTCGTTGAGCATGGTGCTGTACAAGGCACGGCCGGAGCTGTGCAGGCGCTCGACATCATTGGCCAGCAAATGCTGGAGCCAGGCCTTGGCCTGCGCCCCGCTGACATCGATCACGGCCATGTGGGATACGTCGAAAACCCCACAATCGCGGCGCACCTGATGGTGCTCCTCGACCTGCGAGCCGTAATGCAGAGGCATATCCCAACCGCCAAAATCGACCATCTTCGCGCCGAGGGCGAGATGAAGGTCATACAGAGGCGTACGCTGTCCCATGGGTTTCTCCTTCCGGGCGTGGCGAGGGTGCGGGCCAGTGCTGTACGGGTGAAAGCCTTGCAATAGAAGGCGCTCAGCCAATCTCAGCTACCGGGTCTGTAGGACGGACCGCACCGAATGCCGCGCATTGTAGCCTCAAGGTGTAGGACTGACACCTAGCTGTTTCGATGCGCCGAACGTCGAATCAATCCGATGACCGGTAACAGTCCGACCACAACCAGGGTCAACGCCGGTAACGATGCTCGCGCCCATTCGCCTTCGCTGGTCATTTCAAAGATGCGCACCGCCAGCGTGTCCCAGCCGAACGGGCGCATCAGCAGGGTCGCGGGCATTTCCTTGAGCACGTCGACGAACACCAGCAGCGCCGCACTCAATGTTCCTGGCAGTAACAACGGCAGATACACTTTGAAAAACAGTCGTGGCCCACTGACTCCGAGGCTACGTGCCGCTTCGGGCAAAGAAGGCCGTATTCGCGCCAGGCTGCTTTCGAGTGGCCCGTACGCCACCGCGATGAAGCGCACCAGATACGCCAGCAACAATGCCGACAGACTGCCTAACAGCAACGGCTTGCCGGCGCCGCCGAGCCAGCCCGAAATCGGGATCACCAGCTCGCGATCCAGGTAACTGAACGCCAGCATGATCGACACCGCCAGCACCGAGCCGGGCAACGCATAGCCGAGATTGGCCAGGCTGACGCCGGAACGGATCATCCGCGTTGGCGCGAGGCGTCTGGCGAACGCCAGCACCAGCGCGACGCTGACGGTAATCAGTGCCGCCATCGCGCCCAGGTACAAGGTGTGGATGATCAGCCCGGTATAGCGTTCATCCAGATCGAACCGCCCGCGCTGCCAGAACCACACCACCAGCTGCAGCATCGGGATGACAAAAGCACAGGCAAACACCAGGCCGCACCAGCTCGTCGCCGCCAATGCCTTTAACCCACGCAGGTGATAAAGCGCCTTGACCCGCGGCCGTTCGTTGCTCGCCCGGTTGGCGCCGCGGGCACGACGCTCGCCGTACAGCACGACCATCACCACCAACAGCAACAAGCTGGCCAGTTGCGCGGCGGTGGACAGGCTGAAGAATCCGTACCAGGTCTTGTAGATCGCCGTGGTGAAGGTGTCGAAGTTGAACACCGACACCGCACCGAAATCCGCCAGTGTTTCCATCAACGCCAAGGCCACGCCAGCGCCGATGGCCGGCCGCGCCATCGGCAAGGCAACGCGCCAGAACGCCTGCCACGGAGACTGTCCAAGGACGCGCGCCGCCTCCATCAGGCCTTTGCCTTGAGCGAGGAATGCGGTGCGGGCCAACAGGTAAACGTAGGGATAGAAGACCAGCACCAGAACGAGGATCACGCCGCCGGTGGAGCGCACTCTTGGTAGCCTCAGGCCGGTGCCGAACCATTCGCGCATCAGGGTCTGGACCGGGCCAGCGAAATCCAGCAGGCCGACGAACACGAATGCCAGCACGTAGGCGGGGATCGCGAATGGCAGCATCAACGCCCAGTCCAGCCACTTTCTACCGGGGAATTCGCAGAGGCTGGTGAGCCAGGCGAGGCTCACACCCAGCAGCGTGACGCCGACGCCCACGCCGAGTATCAGCGTGAGCGTGTTGCCCAGCAGGCGTGGCATCTGGGTGTCCCAGAGGTGGGACCAGATCTGTTGATCAATGGTTTGCCAGGACAGCAGCAAAACGCTAAGGGGCAGCAGGACCAGCGCGGCAACGGCGAAGACCAGTGGATACCAACGGCGTTGGGCGGGGTGGGCCAAGGAAAAGGGCTCTCTGATGAATGGGATAACTACCGCGACCGCCCCCCTGTAGGAGCGAGTTTGCTCCGGGCGGCGTTCCGACGATGGTCGTCACGATAACGCTGGATACCTGACACTCCGCGACGTTGCCGAATTCATCGCGAGCAAGCTCGCTCCTACATGAATAGCGGTACAGCCTGCCGACAGACTCAGTTCCAGCCAGCCCGATCCATCATGCGAATTGCTTCAGCCTGACGCTTGCCGGCGATTTCCACTGGCAAGGTATCCGCCACGAACTTGCCCCAGCTCGCCACCTCCGCTGACGGCGCAACGGCAGGGTTGGCCGGGAATTCCTGGTTCACGTCGGCAAAGATTTTCTGCGCTTCAGGCGTGGTCATCCACTCGACCAGTGCCTTGGCCGCTTCCGGGTGCGGCGCATGTTGGGTCAGGCCGATGCCCGACAGATTGACGTGTACACCGCGATCACCCTGGTTCGGCCAGAACAGCTTCACCGCCAGGTCAGGCTTCTGCTTGTGCAGACGACCGTAGTAGTACGTGTTGACGATGCCGACGTCGCACTGGCCGGCGTTGATCGCTTCCAGCACCGCGATGTCGTCGGAGAACACGTCGGTGGACAAATTGTTGACCCACCCCTTGAGGATCTTCTCGGTTTTGTCGGCGCCATGGACTTCGATCATGGTCGCGGTCAGGGACTGGTTGTAGACCTTCTTCGCCGTACGCAGGCATAAGCGGCCTTCCCAGTTCTTGTCGGCCAGCCCTTCATAGGTGGTCAGCTCGCCCGGTTTCACCCGAGCGGTGGAGTAAGCGATGGTCCGCGCCCGCAGGCTCAGGCCGGTCCAGGCATGGCTGGACGAGCGGTATTGCAGCGGAATGTTGCTGTCGATGGTTTTCGAGGTGAAGGGTTGCAGGATGCCCATCTGCTCGGCCTGCCAGAGGTTACCGGCATCGACGGTCAGCAGCAGGTCGGCGGTGGCGTTTTCGCCCTCGGCCTTGATCCGCTGCATCAGCGGCGCTTCCTTGTCGGTGATGAACTTCACCTGCACCCCGGTTTTCGCGGTGTAGGCATCGAAGACCGGCTTGATCAGCTCGTCGATCCGCGAGGAGTAAACCACCACCTCGTCAGCGGCCTGGGCGACAGTGCTGCCGATCAGGGTCAGGGCGAGTGCGGTCAGTAGACGCTTCGGTGCCAACATGGGAGCAGTCTCTCGATTGGAAAATTGAGGCCAAATGATAAGGACTCACATTTGCCTTCTCAATCGAACACTTTGCGGAGGCGTTACCAGATGTTGCATGGATGGGGTGGGGTGGATTCGCCGTCCCCTCGCGAGCCAGCCCGCTTCCACAAGGATCGCGTAACTCCTGTGGGAGCGAGCCTGCTCGCGAAGGGATCGTCAGCGTCAATGAAGACTCAGGCCTTGGCGAGCACCGGCAAATCCCCGGTCAACCCCAATGCCTCGCGCACAAATAAAGCCTTGGCCTCCGGCATGTGTTCCACCATCTTCAACCCGGCATTGCGCAACCAGCGCACCGGCAACGGATCGGCCTGGAACAACCGCTCGAAGCCTTCCATCGCCGCCATCAACGCCAGGTTGTGCGGCATGCGCCGACGTTCGTAGCGGCTCAGCACTTTCACTTCCGCCAGCCGCTCGCCCCGTTCAGCCGCTTGCAGCAATACTTCAGCCAGCACGGCCGCATCGAGGAAGCCGAGGTTCACGCCCTGCCCGGCCAATGGGTGGATGGTGTGCGCCGCGTCGCCAATCAGCGCCAGGCCTTCGGCCACGTAACGCTTGGCGTGGCGCTGACGCAGCGGCACGCACAGTCGCGGATCGGCGCTGAGCACCGTCCCCAGACGGCCCTCGAAGGCCCGTTCCAGCTCGCTACAGAACGCTTCGTCGTCCAGCGCCATCAAGCGTTCGGCTTCACTTGGCGTGGTCGACCAGACGATCGAGCACCAATCCTGCTGACCGTCACGCTCCAGCGGCAGAAACGCCAGCGGGCCGTTATCGGTGAAACGCTGCCAAGCCGTCATCTGATGAGATCGGGAACTGCGCACACTGGTGACGATGGCGTGGTGCAGGTAATCCCATTCGCGCGTGGCCATGCCCGTCAGGCGGCGCACGGCGGAGTTTGCGCCGTCCGCTGCGATCACCAACGGCGCCCGCAGCGTCCGGCCATCAGCGAGGGTCAGCAGCCAGTCATCGCCTGAGCGACGCATCTGCTCCAGGCGCGCATTGGCCAGCAGGCCCAGGTCGCAGTCGTGCAAGCGGTCGAGCAAGGCGTCCTGCACCACCCGGTTCTCGACGATATGCCCCAGCACCTCGGCGTGCACGCTGGCCGCCGAAAAGTGAATCTGCCCGGTGCCGCTGCCGTCCCAGACATGCATGTCGGTGTACGGACTGCTGCGCCGTTTGACGATGCCGTCCCAGACGCCCAGGCGCTCGAGAATTCTCTGGCTGGCCGTCGACAGCGCGCTCACTCGCGGTTCGAACGGCGCCTGCGCGTCGAACGGTTTGACGGTCATCGGGCTGCCGTCCAGCAGCAGGACGTCCAGCCCACTGTCCTGCAACGCCAGCGCCAGGGCGCTGCCGACCATTCCGGCCCCGACAATCAGCAGATCTGCGCGCATGTCCATGCTTTAAGCCTGTCTCGCTGGCGACTTGAGCCGCACGTAAAGGGTTTTTTCGACCCGCGCCACCAAGGTGCCCGCGTCGATGTAAATACTGGCCCGCGCTCGCAGCAGGCCGTGTGCGTCCACCGACCACTCAAGCATCGGGACGCGTACCCAATCCCATGGCCTGCCGGGCGAACCAGCGTTTGGCCGGGGGCAGCAGGTCGAGGCCGAGCAGGCCGATATTGCGGCCCAGGGAAACCAGCGGCTGGGTGCTGCCGAACAACCGCGTGACCTGATCGGAGAAGCCCACGGTGAGGTTCTGATCCAGACGCTGGCGTTCGCGATAAGCCTGCAACGTCGCGAAATCGCCGGGCGATGTTTCGCTGCCCAGCAGCGCATCCGCCAGGGCCTGGGCATCACGCAGCGACAGGTTGAAACCCTGGCCGGCAATCGGGTGCAGGCTGTGGGCGGCGTTGCCGAGAATCGCCAGGTGCGGACGCACTTGCTCCTCAGCTTCAATCAGCGTCAGCGGGTAAAGATGCCGCGCGCCGACCTGTTTCAATGTACCGAGACGGTAACCGAACACGCCCTGCAATTCGCTGAGAAAACTGCGTTCATCGAGGGCCGCGAGCCGTTGCGCGTCCATGCCCAGACGGGTCCAGACCAGGGCGCAGCGATTTTCCGGCAGCGGCAGCAAGGCCATCGGGCCGTCGTCGGTGAACCGCTCGAAGGCCATGCCGTTGTGCGCTTCGCTCGGCGTGATGTTGGCGATCAGCGCGCTCTGGTTGTACGGGCGTTTCTTGATGCCGATTCCCAATTGCTCGCGCAGGCCCGAGCGGCCGCCATCGGCGAGGACCGCGAGGTCGCATTCCAGGGTGGTTTCATCGTTGAGGGTCAGGCGATAGCCATCGGTCAGTGGCTCCATGCGCGTGACTTCCGCCGGGCAGCGCCAGGCGACCACGTCCTTGTCCAGACTTTGCCACAGGCATTGGCCGAGCCAGGCGTTCTCCACCACGTAGCCCAGCGCTGGCACGCCCTCTTCCATCGCCGACAGGCGTGCGGTGGAGAAGCGACCCCGGTCGGAGACATGAATCTGCTTGATCGGCTCGGCGCGACGGGAGATTTCCTGCCACACGCCCAGCCGTTGATAAATCTGTTTGGCCCCATAAGACAGTGCCGAAGACCGGGCGTCGTAGCTCGGCTGGTAGGTATCGCCGGGGGCAAACGGCTCGATCAACACGATCTTCCAGCCGCGGGCTTTGGCTCCGGCCTGTAACGCCAACGCGAGGCTGGCACCGACCAGACCACCACCGATGATTGCCAGATTGACCCGACTCATGCTGCTTTTGCTCGTGCTTCAGCCATCAAGGCCTCAATCTCGGCGACCGTTTTCGGTACGCCATGGGTCAGGATTTCACAGCCGGTTTTGGTAACCACGACGTCGTCCTCGATGCGCACGCCAATGCCGCGCCATTTCTTCGCCACATTCTGGTTGTCCGGAGCGATGTAGATCCCCGGCTCTACCGTCAGCGCCATGCCGACTTCCAGCACGCGCCATTCGCCGCCGACCTTGTACTCACCGACGTCATGCACATCCATGCCCAGCCAATGGCCGGCGCGGTGCATGTAGAACGCTTTATAGGCTTCGCTGGCGATCAGTTCATCGACGTCGCCCTGCAACAGGCCCAGCTTCACCAGCCCGGCGGTGATGACTTGAACCGTGGCTTCATGCGCCTGGTTCCAGTGTTTGTTCGGGGCGATTTCGGCAAATGCCGCTTCCTGTGAAGCCAGCACCAGCTCGTAGATCGCCTTCTGTTCCGCCGAATACTTGCCGCTGACCGGCCAGGTGCGGGTGATGTCGCTGGCATAGCAGTCGATCTCGCAACCCGCGTCGATCAGCACCAGGTCACCGTCCTTGAGCAGCGCGTCATTCTGCTGGTAATGCAGGATGCAACTGTTGCGCCCCGCCGCGACGATCGAACCGTAGGCCGGCATCTTCGCCCCGCCCTTGCGGAATTCGTAATCGAGCTCGGCTTCGAGGCTGAACTCGTGCAGCCCGGCGCGACTGGCCTGCATCGCGCGGATATGGGCCTGGGCGGATATCCGCGCGGCTTCGCGCATCACCTTCACTTCTGCCGCCGATTTATACAGACGCATGTCGTGCAGCAGATGATCCAGCGCAACAAACTCGTTCGGCGGCTGGGCACCGAGGTGCGCCTTGGAGCGGATCACGTTGATCCAGTCCATCAGGTGGCGGTCGAATTCCGGGTTGCTGCCCATGGCCGAATACACCCGGTCGCGCCCTTCGATCAGGCCCGGCAGGATGTCGTCGATGTCGGTGATGGGAAACGCGTCGTCAGCGCCAAAATCGCGGATCGCGCCTTCCTGGCCGGCGCGCAGGCCGTCCCAGAGTTCCCGTTCGGCGTTGCGTTCACGGCAGAACAGCACGTATTCACCGTGCTCGCGGCCAGGCATCAACACGATGACGGCCTGGGGCTCGGGGAAACCGCTGAGGTACTGGAAGTCGCTGTCCTGGCGGTAAACGTGCTCGACATCGCGGTTGCGGATGGCCACCGCGGCGGCGGGCAGGATGGCGATGCTGTTGGGTTCCATCTGCGCCATCAAGGCCTTGCGGCGACGGCTGTATTCCGATTTCGGGATATGAATCATGGGCAGATGGCTATTCCTGGCTCGCGATTAATGCAACGACGGTTTGGCGGCAGCCGGCGCGTCCGGCTTCTTGGTTTCGGAGAACAGTAGCAGCGGCGCGACGCGCAGGTACTCCATCACTTCCATGTAGTCGCTTTCGCCGTCATCGGACTCTTCCAGCGCATCCTGCACCTGGGCGATGGCCGCCAGGTCCTGCAATACTTCGGTGGCCTCGGTGCTGAGCATGCTGCTGTCGCGGCAGTTCAGGCCGAAACCGCTGAGGAAACCCTGGCACCATTGGCCCAGTGCGGCGGCACGGTCGGTCAACGGCTGGTCATCGGTCGGCAGCAGCAGGACGACGGTCACGTCGTCGCCGGTGAGTTCACCCTTGACCATCTCTTGCAGGCCGATCAAGGCATTGCGAACGTTGTCTTGCGGCTCGCCTTCAAGCAGTTCGGCGGCATCGACCAGCCAGCCTTCGGCATCGAAGCCGGCACCGGCGCAACTGCGGCCGAGGAGCAGGCCGTGCAGTTCGGCAGGCGAGACGTTATGGCCGCTGGAGGTCAGCAGGGTGGCGAAGGCTTGGTACGGGGAATTCTGAATGGGCATGGGCAGCTAGGCGCCAGACGGCGCTATGTCTAGAATGAAGGCCTTGTATCCTACATCGACTACCCCTGTAGGAGCGAGCCTGCTCGCGATGGTCGCCAACGATAACGCTGGGTACCTGACGACCCACGGCGTTTTCGGGTACATCGCGAGCAACCTCGCTCCTACCGTTCAAAACCCATCAGACAGTGAAGACAATGGAAGACACCGACCTGCAAGCGCTGATGGCCAGACTCGAACTGCTAATTAATCGGGTCGAGCAACTAAAGAGCCAAAACGGACTCCTATTAGCTCAGGAAAAGACCTGGCGCGAGGAACGCGCTCACCTCATTGAAAAGAACGAAATCGCCCGGCGTAAGGTCGAATCGATGATTTCGCGCCTCAAGGCCCTGGAGCAAGACTCATGAGTTCAAGCAATAGCGTCACCGTGCAGATCCTCGACAAAGAATATTCGATCATCTGCCCCCAGGAAGAGCGCAGCAACCTGGTGAGCGCTGCCCGTTACCTGGACGGCAAGATGCGCGAAATCCGCAGCAGCGGCAAAGTCATCGGTGCCGATCGCATCGCCGTGATGGCCGCGCTGAACATCACCCACGACCTCCTGCACAAGCAGGAAAGCCCCGATGTGCAAGTCAGCGGCTCGACCCGCGAGCAGGTTCGCGACTTGCTGGATCGCGTCGATCTGGTGCTCGCTACCGATCCGGACGTCACCAAGGGCTGATTCGTCGGACCGCTTGGGTTATACTCGCAGCACTCCCTGGGGTGCTTGCCAGTTGACCACGTCCCTGAGCCGATTCGCACTACCCTGGAGGCTGCACGTTGGGCTGGTGTGCATGTCCGCTAGACGGAAAGCCTTAAAGCCTACTGCATCTTCCACCTTGAACTTTCGGGTTCAAGGGCTAAGTCAGCAGCGGTTCATCCGGGGAGCCTGATTCCAGTCCGATGCCGGTTTAAACACCGGCATCGGCTTTTTTACGGGTACGCTTTGTGTACCCGCACTGCCGAAGCCTGAATCCATGACCGAACCTGCGCTGCTGCCCCGCCCGCAACTTCGACGCATGCTGCGCAAGGCTCGCCGCGCACTGACCCCCAGTCAGCAGCGCCAGGCGGCTCGCGGGCTCTACAAGCAATTGGCCCAGCAGCCATTGTTTCGCCGCGCCAAACACATCTCGCTGTACCTGCCGACCGACGGTGAAATCGACCCGCGCCTGTTGCTGCGGGCGGCGCAACGTCGCGGGAAGGCCACTTATCTCCCGGTGCTCAGCGCCTGGCCCCGAACCAAAATGGTGTTCCAGCGCATTCGCCCCGGGGAAAAACTCAAACCCAACCGTTTTCGCATTCTCGAGCCCAGGCACAACCTGGCCCGCCAACGCAAAGTCTGGGCGCTCGACCTGGTGTTGCTGCCGCTGGTGGGTTTCGACGATGCCGGCGGCCGACTCGGTATGGGCGGCGGTTTCTACGACCGCAGCCTGGCGTACCTGGCGCGGCGAAAAAGCTGGCGCAAGCCGACGCTGTTGGGCCTGGCCCATGAATGTCAGAAAGTCGAACGATTGGCTCAAGCGAGCTGGGATGTGCCGCTGCAAGGAACGGTGACGGACAAGGCCTGGTATTTCGCAGGCTAGACGCCACTGGACTCAGCGGCGTCGAAAAGACAGGTTCAGCGTTTGAAGGCCGACGGCTGTTGTTGCTGCTGCGCGATTTCGATCGGCGCGTCAGTCTTGTTGCTCCACAGGCTTTGGGCATAGCCAGTGGTCACGACGCCCAGGCCGAACAAAATAACCAATATCCATAGTAAATCCGGTTTGCGTTTCATCGATTGCCCCCCAAAGGCATATCAACACGATGACAGCAGCGGTTTCCGTTGTAGGTGTAGGCCGTGCAGCAGCGTCAAGCTTAGAAGGCCGGCATTTTGCGACAACGTGAACCGACACGCAAACGCTGGCGTCAACCGACTGTCGGTTTGTCATAAAATTGCCGGACAACTTGCCCACCTGACTCGCAAGGAGCAAAAACCATGGCCTACTGGCTGATGAAATCCGAGCCCGACGAACTCTCGATCAAGGGCCTGGAGAAACTTGGCAGAGCGCGCTGGGACGGCGTTCGCAACTACCAGGCGCGAAATTTCCTGAGAGCCATGGCGGTCGGCGACGAGTTCTTCTTCTATCACTCCAGCTGTCCGGAGCCCGGGATTGCCGGGATCGGCAAGATTGTCGAAGCGGCGTATCCGGACCCAACGGCGCTGGAACCGGAGAGTCATTACTTCGATCCAAAGGCCACCGCCGAGAAAAACGCCTGGAGCGCGATCGATGTCGCGCATGTCGAGACGTTTCCCAAGGTGTTGAAACTGGACTATCTGAAGCAACAGACGGCGCTGGCAGAGATGCCGCTGGTGCAAAAAGGCTCAAGACTGTCGGTGATGCCTGTCACGGCTGAGCAGTGGGCGGCGGTCGTGGCGCTCAAGCCGTAAGGTGTTCGGCGATGCTCAGGATGCCTTCGCGAGCAAGCCCGCTCCCACAGGAGATCCTCAGTGAAACAGATCCTTTGTGGGAGCGGGCTTGCTCGCGAAGAGGCCCGGCCAAACAACGAATGACTTATTGGATGATGAGGTTGTTGAACAACAGATCCTCAACCACAGGCTTGCCGGTTTCATCATTCATGATCTGCTGAGTCTGCTTCAGGGCTTCCTGACGCAGCTTTTCCTTGGCTTCGACGTTGTTCATCGTATCGGTCGTCTGCTGGGCAAACAGCGCCACCAGCTGATTGCGAATCAACGGTTCGTTGGCTTTCACCAGTTTGGTCGACTCGTCACCGGTCACGCGCAACGCCACGTCGGCCTTGTAGACCTTGAGCTTCGGTGTGCCATCCAGCCCGTAATTGCCCACGAACGGCGGGCTCAGGGTGATGTAATTAACCTTTGGCGCCTCGCCTTCTTTGGCCTCTTCAGCCACGGCTGCCACAGGCAGAGACAGGGCCAGCAACAACATGATCCACGCTTTCACAATTCGCTCCTTATCCGGTTTGCGGCCTAGCATAACGACCCGCCGCGCAAGCACAAGCTTATGGCTGACTATCAGGGCGGGGCATGCTCGTTGACCCGTCGACTCACACACCTACACTTATCGGCCATCACTCCCAAAGGAATAGCCCTGATGAAAGCCGTGCTGTGCAAAGCCTTCGGCCCTGCCGAATCGCTGGTGCTGGAAGACGTCGCCAGCCCTGTCGCGAAGAAGAACGAAATCCTGCTGGAGGTGCATGCGGCCGGGGTGAATTTCCCGGACACGCTGATCATCGAGGGCAAATACCAGTTCAAGCCGCCCTTCCCGTTTTCCCCGGGTGGCGAAGCGGCCGGCGTGGTCAGCGCGGTGGGTGAAAAGGTCAGCCACCTGAAAGTCGGTGACCGCGTCATGGCCCTGACCGGCTGGGGCAGTTTTGCAGAGGAAGTCGCGGTCCCCGGCTACAACGTACTGCCCATCCCGCCGTCCATGGACTTCAACACCGCGGCGGCATTCAGCATGACCTACGGCACCTCGATGCACGCCCTCAAACAACGCGGCAACCTGCAACCGGGTGAAACCCTGCTGGTAATCGGCGCCTCCGGCGGTGTCGGCCTGGCCGCAGTGGAAATCGGCAAAGCCATGGGCGCCCGCGTGATCGCCGCCGCCAGCAGCGCCGAAAAACTTGCGGTGGCCAAGGCTGCCGGCGCCGATGAGCTGATCAACTACACGGAAACCAGCCTCAAGGATGAAATCAAGCGCCTGACCGACGGCCAGGGCGCCGACGTGATCTACGACCCGGTCGGCGGCGACCTGTTCGACCAGGCCATCCGCGCCATCGCCTGGAACGGCCGCTTGCTGGTGGTCGGTTTCGCCAGTGGACGCATTCCGGAATTCCCGGTCAACCTCGCCCTGCTCAAGGGTGCGGCAGTGGTCGGCGTGTTCTGGGGCTCATTCGCCCAGCGCCAGCCTCAGGACAACGCGGCCAACTTCCAGCAATTGTTTGGCTGGTTTGCCGAGGGCAAATTGAAGCCACTGGTATCGCAGGTGTATCCCCTGAGCAATGCGGCGCAGGCGATCAATGATCTCGGCCAGCGCAAGGCGGTCGGGAAAGTGGTGGTGCAGGTTCGCTGAATCTCCGAACGCAAAAAGGCCAGAACGATGATGAAGTTGTTCTGGCCTTTTTTATTGGGGCAGAGCAGCATTTTTTGATCAATGTGCGGTAATTATGTAGCACCTTCATCACCAAAGCTTTCGTTAACTTGAGGCCATACAGACACAAGGAGTAACTGTATGAGCAATCAAGAACTAGCTCATAAACATAAGAGAGCGCGGCCGTACGGCAGCGCTCCACATTTATCTAAAGCAACTCACGCACCTCCCTCGGAACAAAACGCACATACCGGCTCATCGGGTGCGAGTGACAGCGTCGAACAATCGTCCGCGCTTCTTTGTTGAGTTTGGCAATAAGCGCCAGGCGTTTCTCCTCTGGCAACTGCATGGGGGAAATGGAGTGAGTCAGGTAACTGCGGGTCCAGCTAAACACCGGCAAGTCCACCCAAGACGATTCCGCGTAGTGCTGGGCGACCCGACTGACGTCCGAACAAAGCAGCTTCTTCAGCTGTTCGTTGGCGTGCAAAGGCGGCGTGTCATCCAGCTTGAAGACCATGGGTGCGACCACCTCGATTTGCCCCGGACGATCATCGCTGACTTTCCAGGGCCGGAATCGCCACTTACTCACCGCTGCAAGGGACGCCGCTGCGAATTCAGGATGAGTGGCTTTCAGGACAACAGGCTGACTGACCGATCCATCGGCGCGGACATACAGGGTGACCCTTACTTCCCCGGTGATGCCCGCCCGGTAAAGTACCCTGGGGTAGGTCGGCTTGGGGTTATCCATCGGTATCAGGAACACCTCCCCGGCGCGGACAACGCCACAGAGCACACACAACACAAACACTACACACCACCGCATAACCCCTCCCTCTGCGACTGAAAAGCCAGATCTGGCAACAGCACAAAGGTTACGGCTCGACGATTTTTTACATAACGTCACGACTTCCCGATTAGCCGCAGGACATTTCCCAAAAGCCCGCCCTACTCCGGGTGAAACCTCGTCATAAAGGATCTTGAAGTAACAATTCCCACGGCGCCCTTCACTTATACCTGGGCAACAGGTTCGTAAAAGAACAGGTGATCTTCAACATCTCCGACCGCCCCGCGTGGCTTCCTGCCTTCAGAACGTCGCAAGTCAGACCCGCGAAGCCATCGCCTGATCGGCTTTTGATTGGCAGCGCTTGAGCCGCGCCTCCAGATTCCGGTCGGGCATGGCGTGGCTACGCAGGGCGTTGGCCGTCTGCTCGACATAATCGCGCGTGGTGCCGTATCGCCCGCAGGCGTTTTCGAACACGTGGCTCAGCACGTGATCCGGCAAGTTGCCGGCATAGCTGGGCAGGTGTCGCTCCAGTACAAACCCCAAGGCCTGAACCTGGCTTCCGTCCTCGAGACGGCAATTGAGCCAGTGCGGACGATAGGAAGGGAACGGCATTTCGCGCTGCCACAATGCGTAAAGAGAAGCTTCAAGCTGTTCTTCCGGCAAACGATAGGCGAAGCCGCTGCAAGAACCACCGCGGTCCAGGCCAAACACCAGGCCCGGCACTTCCGGTGTACCGCGATGTTCGTGGGACCACAGATACAACCCGCGATGGTAGCCATGCACCCGGCCGCGAACCCGTTCAACGGCGGGGCATTCAGGACGCCAGATCAGCGAGCCATACGCGAACAGCCAGACCGGCCCACCCTTGTGACGCGCCATCGTCGACTGCATCGAAGTGAGCAATTGTTCGTGCGTAAGCTGCGGCCCCAGGTCGAGCCGCGGAGGGTAAGGCAGATTCATAAAAGCAGATTCAATGGCGCTCATGGCGAATAGCGTTCAGCTCCTCGCGGGTGATGAATTACTTAATAGAACGCACCGCTGTAACAATAAGGCACATATGTTTTAAGGCAAATTAAGTGCCATGGCACAGTTCTTAATTACTAACCGATAGGGATATAACCTACCGGCATTTATATAATTCTATAAATACCGATCGGCTATATAGGGAGTTATAACCCGGTAGAGCAAGTGCGCTCCTACAGCATCAGGATCGAGGTGCGTACGCAAATACATCCGCGCGCATCTGATGAGCATCCATCCCGGCCTCCACCAGCGCATCCAAGGTGCCGTAGACCATGGCCGGTGAGCCGCTGGCGTACACATGCAAGGCTTTCAGATCAGGGAAATCCTCACACACTGCCTCGTGCAGCATGCCGCAACGGCCCTGCCAGCCGCATTGATCGCTGACGACTTTATGCAGGAACAGATTGGGCAGTTTCAGCCATTCATCCCAATGTTCGATCTCATAAAAGTCTTCAGGACGACGCACACCCCAATACAGGTGCACCGGATGCTTGAATCCCGCAGCCCGGCAATGCTCGATCAGGCTGTGGATCTGGCCCATGCCGGTGCCTGCGGCAATCAGCACCAGCGGGCCATCCGGCAATTCCGCAAGGTGGGCGTCGCCGAACGGCATTTCGATGCGCACCATCGGATTGCGCTGAAGCTGTTCGATCAGGTTCAGCGCACTGCTTTCGCGCGCCAGTACGTGAATTTGCAAGTCGCGCCCGGCATGCGGTGCGGAGGCCAGGGAAAAGGCTGATTTCTCGCCATTTTCGCGCTCGATCATCAGGTACTGACCGGCGTGATAGCGCGGCGGCTTGCCGGCCGGCGCTCGCAGGCTCACGCGCCAGGTATCGCCGCCGACGTCCCTGCATTCAATGACCTGACACGACAAGCTGCGCACCGGCAGTTCTCCCAGCGCAAGCACGCCATCCCACAGCACAATGCAGTCTTCCAGCGGCTCAGCTATGCAAGTGTAGAACTCGCCATGGTCCCGCACGGCGCCGGCTTGTTCGACCCGTCCTTCCACAAGCAGCGCGGCACACACGTGGCAGTTGCCGTTGCGGCAGCTTTGCGGGCATTCATAGCCCAGACGCCGCGCACCATCGAGAATCCGCTCGCCGGGCAGAATCTCAAGCACGGCTCCGGAGGGCTGCAAAGTTACACGCATCAATCTATTCCTAACTGATTCCAGATGGCATCGATCCGTTGGGTCACGGCATCGTCCTTGACGATGACCCGGCCCCATTCGCGGGTGGTTTCGCCCGGCCATTTGTGCGTGGCGTCGAGGCCCATTTTCGACCCCAGGCCAGAAACCGGCGAGGCGAAGTCGAGGTAGTCGATCGGCGTGTTGTCGATCATCACTGTATCGCGCTTGGGGTCCATGCGCGTAGTGATGGCCCAGATCACGTCGTTCCAGTCGCGCGCGTTGATATCGTCGTCCGTGACAATAACGAACTTGGTGTACATGAACTGTCGCAAAAACGACCAGACACCGAGCATTACCCGCTTGGCATGGCCGGGATACGACTTCTTCATGGTGACGATGGCCATGCGGTACGAACAGCCTTCGGGCGGCAGGTAGAAGTCGGTGATCTCCGGGAACTGCTTTTGCAGAATGGGCACGAACACTTCGTTCAGCGCCACGCCGAGAATCGCCGGTTCATCCGGTGGACGGCCGGTGTAGGTGCTGTGGTAGATCGGCTTGATCCGGTGGGTGATGCGCTCGACGGTAAACACCGGGAAACTGTCGACTTCGTTGTAGTAACCGGTGTGGTCGCCGTACGGCCCTTCATCCGCCATTTCACCCGGATGGATCACGCCTTCGAGGATGATTTCCGCGGTGGCCGGCACTTGCAGGTCGTTGCCGCGGCACTTCACCAGTTCGGTACGATTGCCCCGCAGCAGGCCGGCGAAGGCGTATTCGGAAAGCGTGTCCGGCACCGGCGTCACGGCGCCGAGAATGGTCGCCGGGTCAGCGCCCAGCGCCACGGACACGGGGAACGGCTGGCCGGGATGTTTTTCGCACCACTCGCGGTAATCCAGCGCACCGCCACGGTGGCTCAACCAGCGCATGATGACCTTGTTGCGGCCGATCACCTGCTGGCGATAGATACCGAGGTTCTGGCGATCCTTGTTCGGACCTTTGGTGACGGTCAGCCCCCAGGTGATCAGTGGCGCGACGTCGCCGGGCCAGCAGGTTTGCACGGGCAGCATCGCAAGGTCGACGTCGTCGCCTTCGATGACCACTTCCTGGCAGACCGCCTCTTTGACGACCTTGGGCGCCATCGCGATGATCTTGCGGAAGATCGGCAGTTTGGACCAGGCGTCTTTCAGGCCTTTCGGTGGCTCGGGCTCCTTGAGGAACGCCAGCAGCTTGCCGATTTCGCGCAACTCGCTGACCGCTTCCGCGCCCATGCCCATGGCCACCCGCTCCGGGGTGCCGAACAGGTTGCCCAGCACCGGGATGTCGTAGCCGGTAGGCTTCTCGAACAACAGCGCCGGGCCTTTGGCCCGTAGCGTGCGGTCGCAGACTTCCGTCATCTCCAGCACTGGAGAGACGGGAATCTGGATGCGTTTCAACTCTCCGCGCTGCTCAAGCTGCTGCACGAAATCCCGAAGGTCCTTGAATTTCATTGAAGATGCCACCCCGAAAATAGGCGTACATCCTACCTGCTCTGGCGCCCTAACAGCACGATCAATTGTGATTTGCACCCAGCAGCATCGGCGTGAACAGCGGGCTCAACCGGGCGCTGCCGGTGTCCGAGAGATGATCCTCATCCCTGTATTTCGAATGCCCATTGACCTCGATGCTGCAGATGTCGTCCGCACACATGAGGGGCGTTGGATCGATGACATGCACGCCGGGATCGGCCGCGCTCATCGAGTCGAACAATCCGCTGAGAAAATGCTGGCGTGCCAGGTGCTCTGCGAGCGGCCGCCCCAGACCCTCGACTGAGCGGCCCGCGCGGGTCAGGCTGGTCAATCGGCTGACGGCGCCCTTGTGCTGCAGCGGCACTTCCTTGAACAGCCAGACTTGCGCGCCCGTGGCCCGTATCGCCGCCACCCGCGCCTTGAGCGCGGCCGCCATACGTGCCTCGGCCTGGGCCGTGTTGTCGTGGGCGTTGAGCAAGACTTTTCGGTCGCCATCTTCACGACCGTAAACGTTAAGACTCCAGTTGGAGGCCAGCACCACATCTTTGATCTGCAGGCGGCGAACCTGCTCCATGGTGTGGTCGTTGAAGTCCCTGCAACGCTGGCGCTGGTCCTCGCTGAGCACTGGCGAACAGGCGCTCATGCTGTAGAGCCACACCGGACGGCCCTCACGCTTGGCGCCACTTTCAATGGCCGGCATCAACGCCGCGGCATGACTGTCGCCCCAGACCAGTCGGGTCGCCGGGACGTCCTGGTTGTCACCCAGCAGGCAGGCCTTGTCGAGTTTCTTGTCCTTGGTCACCAGCATGCATTTCATCTGCCCGGCCCGCCATTCCCGGGACTGTGCATACTCCAGCGCTTTGCCGGTCATACGCTGAGGGAAACCATCCTGCGAGCGTACGACAGAACCGGTCACCGCCAGCACAGCCATCGCCATCAGGCCTGCCACCAGCACGGGCTTGCGGCCGGCCAGCAGACGCTTTTCCCGGAACGGCAGCTCGACGAAGCGCCAGCTCAGCCACGCCAGACCCAGCGCCAGCAGAATCCAGCCCGCCGCTTCCCAGGGCTGGATACCGTCGATCGTGATGGCATTGGCGTAGACATAGACCGGCCAATGCCACAAATAAAAGGAGTAGGAGAGCAAGCCGACCCAGACGAATACCCGCGCACTCAACAGCTGGCCGGCCCATGTCGAACCTTGCCCACCTGACCAGATCAGCGCGGTGGCACCGAGTACCGGCAGCAACGCCGCCCAGCCAGGAAACACCGTCCCGCGGTCAAACGTGAACACCGCGACCAGCACCGCCGCCAACCCGGCCATACCCACAGACTGGGAGACCCAGGGTCGAACCGCGTGTTTACGCGCGGGCAGGACGGCAAGCATTGCACCGCATAACAATTCCCACGCACGCGTCGGCAGCGAAAAGAAAGCGAAGTCGGGTTTACGTTCGATGTAAGCGATGTTCAATCCGAAAGAGATCAACAGCACGGCAAACAGCATCCAGCGCCAATGACGAACATGGCGCATCAGCAACACCATCAGCAACGGAAAGAAGATGTAGTACTGCTCTTCAACCGCCAGGGACCAGGTATGCAGCAACGGCTTCAAATCCGACGCCGGCTGGAAGTAACCGTCTTCGCGCATGAACAGAATGTTTGAAATGAACAGCGACTGATAACGCACCGTCCTTCCCAGTTCGGAGAAGTCTTTGGCCGTCAGCAATAACCAGCCGAGCACCAGTGTGGCCACCATCACCACGCTCAAGGCGGGAATGATGCGTCTGGCACGGCGAGCCCAGAAGTCGACGAAGCTGAAACGCTGCGCGCTGATCTCGCGGAACAGGATGCTGGTAATCAGGAAACCGGAAATGACAAAGAAAACATCCACCCCGACAAAGCCACCGCTGAACGTGCTGAAACCAAAGTGAAACAGCACCACCGGGATAACGGCGAGAGCCCGTAATCCGTCAATGTCACGGCGACTGCCAAAAGTGTGCATAACGTCCCTTGTCGTTTTAGATACAAAATGAGTTGAAAACGGACGCATCGATAGCGCAACGGCGGATATCCGACGCAGGTCAACGTGGACAGGACCTGTCAGAACACGTGATTTATTGCCAGTACAAGGCAGATAGATCCGCTGTTAGCGGGCGGAGGCACCCAATGAATGGGCGCCAGTTTACAACACAGTAATTATCCGGATACAAAATATCAGGCACAAAAAAAGAGCGCCCTGTTCGGGGCGCCCTTTTTGTCGAAGCGAACTTCGTATTACTTGCGCTTCATCGACAGGAAGAACTCGTCGTTGGTCTTGGTCGTTTTCAGCTTGTCGACCAGGAACTCGATGGCGGCGATTTCGTCCATCGGGTGCAGCAGCTTGCGCAGGATCCACATGCGCTGCAACTCGTCGTCGGCGGTCAGCAACTCTTCGCGGCGGGTGCCGGAACGGTTGATGTTGATGGCCGGGAAGACGCGTTTTTCAGCGATACGACGATCCAGCGGCAGCTCCATGTTGCCCGTGCCTTTGAATTCTTCGTAGATCACTTCGTCCATCTTCGAGCCGGTTTCAACCAGCGCGGTGGCGATGATGGTCAGCGAGCCGCCTTCTTCGATGTTCCGCGCAGCGCCGAAGAAACGTTTCGGTTTCTCCAGAGCGTGGGCATCGACACCACCGGTGAGCACTTTGCCGGAGCTCGGGATCACGGTGTTGTAGGCGCGAGCCAGACGGGTGATGGAGTCGAGCAGGATCACCACGTCCTTCTTGTGTTCGACCAGGCGCTTGGCCTTCTCGATCACCATTTCGGCAACCTGCACGTGGCGGGTTGGCGGCTCGTCGAACGTCGAGGCAACCACTTCACCGCGCACGGTGCGCTGCATTTCGGTCACTTCTTCCGGACGCTCATCGATCAGCAGCACGATCAGGTGAACTTCAGGGTTGTTACGCGCGATGTTGGCCGCGATGTTTTGCAGCATGATCGTTTTACCGGCTTTCGGCGGTGCAACGATCAGACCGCGCTGGCCTTTGCCGATCGGGGCGCACAGGTCGATGACACGACCGGTCAAGTCTTCGGTGGAACCGTTGCCGGCTTCCATCTTCATGCGCACGGTCGGGAACAGCGGGGTCAGGTTCTCGAAGAGAATCTTGTTTTTCGCATTCTCGGGACGATCGTAGTTGATCGTGTCGACCTTGAGCAGTGCGAAATAACGCTCGCCTTCCTTCGGAGGGCGGATCTTGCCAACGATGGTGTCACCGGTGCGCAAGTTGAAACGGCGGATCTGGCTCGGCGAGACGTAGATATCGTCCGGGCCGGCGAGATAGGAAGCATCAGCGGAGCGCAGGAAGCCGAAGCCGTCCTGGAGAATCTCCAGCACGCCATCACCGGAGATTTCCTCGCCGCTTTTCGCGTGCTTCTTGAGCAGGGAGAAAATCACGTCCTGCTTGCGCGAACGGGCCATATTTTCTATGCCCATCTGTTCGGCCAATTCGAGCAGTTCGGTAATCGGCTTTTGCTTGAGTTCAGTCAGATTCATATAGGAATGACGTAATCATTTATGGAGGGGGGAAATTAAGCTTTTGGCTTAATGAGGCCGCGCCGCGGAGAAGGCGACAGGATCGCGTACTTATTCGAAAAGGAGTGCGTCGGCGACGGCTAGCAGGGGGCAATGGAGAAACCAGTGCGGGGCCGAATGTACCACCTGAGTTTCGGAGCGTCTAGCCCTCTATAACGAAAAAGCCCCGCAATGTGCGGGGCCTTTTTTCGGACACTTTACGACGACACTTAGATGTTGGCGTCGAGGAAAGCAGCCAGTTGCGACTTCGACAGGGCGCCGACCTTGGTCGCTTCAACGTTGCCGTTCTTGAACAGCATCAGGGTCGGGATACCACGCACGCCATGCTTGGCCGGGGTTTCCTGGTTTTCGTCGATGTTCAGCTTGGCAATGGTCAGCTTGCCTTTGTACGTCTCGGCAATCTCGTCCAGAACCGGAGCGATCATTTTGCAAGGGCCGCACCATTCAGCCCAGTAGTCGACCAGTACAGCGCCTTCGGCCTTGAGTACGTCGGCCTCGAAGCTAGCGTCGCTAACGTGTTTGATAAGATCGCTGCTCATGGAAGTCTCCAGGTTGTAAGCAAAAAAACGTGGCCCATCATAGCCGCCCTTCCTTCGTTCAGGAAGGTGCAGATGATTGAGTCTCGCTATGGTGCTGCATGAGTTTGGGTATAGCTCAAGTCAGGACGTGGCGGGAGCGACGAAGGCAATCCCGGTGCGCAGGGCGGCGTTGCGCACATGTTCATGCATGGCTTTCTGCGCTGCGCCAGACGAGCGCCGGGCCAGCGCGCGGAGGATCTTGCGGTGCTCCTGCCAGGTTTCCATGGCCCGCTCCGCCCGGATGAACGGTAGCTTCTGGCTCTCCAGAAAGATCTCGGCTCTGGCCGTCAGGATGCTCAACATCGCCTGATTGCCGCTGGCCAGCAGGATCCGGCGGTGGAATTCGAAGTCCAGGCGCGCAGCCGCCTCGAAGTCGATGCGCTATCGAGGTGCGAAACGCCGCCCAACTGTTCAGACCAGTAAGACCGTTCCACGTCCGCAAAACCGTGGTCTGAACCCGCTAAAGCCGATGTTGGCATGGCCCGTGCTCTGTCGATCCGCAGAATTCCTTTCTCGCCGATCCGGAGATTTGCCATGACCCTGCGTTACCGCGCCCTCCTCGCCTCCCTGTTCGCCAGCCTGCTGCTGAGCCAGGCACCCGCCCACGCCGACGGCCTGGAGGATGTGGTCACACGCGGTATCCTCAAAGTCGCCGTGCCCCAGGACTTCCCGCCGTTCGGCTCGGTGGGCCCGGACATGAAGCCGCGCGGCCTGGACATCGACACCGCAAAGCTGCTGGCCGACCAGCTCAAGGTCAAGCTTGAACTGACGCCGGTCAACAGCACCAACCGCATCCCGTTCCTGACCACCGGCAAGGTCGATCTGGTGATCTCCAGCCTCGGCAAAAACCCCGAGCGCGAGAAAGTCATCGACTTCTCCAGCGCCTACGCGCCGTTCTACCTCGCGGTGTTCGGTCCACCCGATGCCGATATCAAAGGCCTGGACGACCTCAAGGGCAAAACCATCAGCGTCACCCGCGGCGCCATTGAAGACATCGAATTGACCAAAGTCGCCCCCGAAGGCGTGACCATCAAGCGCTTCGAAGACAACAACTCGACCATCGCCGCGTACCTTGCCGGCCAGGTCGACCTGATCGCCAGCGGCAACGTAGTGATGGTGGCGATCAGCGAGAAAAATCCGAAACGCGTGCCTGCGCTGAAAGTGAAGCTCAAGGATTCGCCGGTCTACGTCGGCGTGAACAAGAACGAGCCGGCCCTGCTGGACAAGGTCAATCAGATCCTCGCCACCGCCAAGACCGATGGCGCGCTGGAAAAGAACTCCCGGACCTGGCTGAAAGAGCCACTGCCGGCCGATCTCTGATCGGCGCTCGGGGAATTTGATATGGCCTATCAGTTCGACTTCCTGCCGGTGGTGCAAAACACCGACCTGCTGCTGCGCGGCGCGCTGTTCACCCTGGAACTGACGGCTATCGGCGCGGTACTCGGCGTCGGCCTGGGCATCGTCGGCGCGCTGGTGCGGGCGTGGAACATCCGCCCGTTCTCGGCGATCTTCGGTGTCTACGTCGAGTTGATCCGCAACACGCCGTTTCTGGTGCAGCTGTTTTTCATCTTTTTCGGATTGCCTTCGCTGGGCCTGCAGATCTCCGAATGGCAGGCGGCGGTGCTGGCGATGGTGATCAACCTCGGCGCCTATTCCACCGAGATCATCCGGGCCGGCATCCAGGCGATTCCGCGCGGGCAACTGGAAGCGGCGGCAGCCTTGGCGATGACCCGCTTCGAAGCCTTTCGCTACGTGATCCTGCTGCCGGCGCTGGGCAAGGTCTGGCCGGCGCTGAGCAGCCAGATCATCATCGTCATGCTCGGCTCGGCGGTCTGCTCGCAGATTGCCACCGAAGAGTTGAGCTTCGCCGCCAACTTCATTCAGTCGCGCAACTTCCGCGCTTTTGAAACCTACGCCCTGACCACCCTGATTTATCTGTGCATGGCGTTGCTGATCCGTCAGTTATTGAACTGGATCGGCCGCCGCTTCATCGCAAGGAACGTCCAATGAGCGATTTCACTTTCTGGGACATCGTGCGCAACTTGCTCACGGGCCTGCAATGGACCCTGGCGCTGTCGCTGGTGGCCTTTGTCGGCGGGGGGCTGATCGGCTTGCTGATCATGGTCATGCGCATTTCGAAGAAAGCCCTGCCGCGCAGCTTTGCCCGAACTTACATCGAACTGTTCCAGGGCACGCCGCTGTTGATGCAGCTGTTTCTGGTGTTTTTCGGCGTGGCACTGGCCGGCGTGGAGATTTCGCCGTGGATGGCGGCGGCGGTTGCCTTGACGCTGTTCACCAGCGCTTACCTGGCGGAGATCTGGCGCGGTTGCGTCGAATCGATCCCCAACGGTCAATGGGAAGCCTCGTCGAGCCTGGCGCTGAATCCGCTGGAGCAACTGCGCTACGTGATCCTGCCGCAAGCGCTGCGCATCGCCGTCGCGCCGACCGTGGGCTTCTCGGTGCAAGTGGTCAAAGGCACCGCTGTCACGTCGATCATCGGGTTCACCGAGCTGACCAAGACCGGCGGCATGCTCGCCAACGCCACCTTCGAACCGTTCATGGTCTATGGCCTCGTCGCCCTCGGCTACTTCCTGCTCTGCTACCCCTTGTCCCTCAGTGCGCGCTACCTGGAAAGGAGACTGCATGCCTCTGCTTAGAATTTCCGCCCTGCATAAATATTACGGCGACCACCACGTGCTCAAAGGCATCGACCTGAGCGTCGAGGAAGGCCAGGTGGTGGCGATCATCGGCCGCAGCGGCTCGGGCAAATCCACCTTGCTGCGGACGTTGAATGGTCTGGAGTCAATCAACGATGGCGTGATCGAAGTCGACGGCGAATACCTCGACGCCGCCCGCGCCGACCTGCGCAGCCTGCGGCAGAAAGTCGGGATGGTGTTCCAGCAGTTCAACCTGTTTCCACACCTGACCGTGGGCGAGAACGTCATGCTCGCGCCGCAGGTGGTGCAGAAAGTACCGAAAGCACGCGCGGCGGAACTGGCTCGGCAGATGCTGGAACGGGTCGGCTTAGGGGAAAAATTCGATGCGTTCCCGGATCGCCTGTCCGGCGGCCAACAACAGCGGGTGGCGATTGCCCGGGCACTGGCGATGTCACCCAAGGTGCTGCTGTGTGACGAGATCACCTCGGCACTGGACCCGGAACTGGTCAATGAAGTGCTGAGTGTGGTCCGGCAACTGGCGAAGGACGGGATGACGCTGATCATGGTCACCCATGAAATGCGCTTTGCCCGGGAGGTCGGGGACAAGTTGGTGTTCATGCATCAAGGCAAGGTGCATGAGGTGGGGGATCCGAAGGTGTTGTTTGCCCAGCCGCAGACGGCGGAGCTGGCGAATTTCATTGGCACTGTTGAAGCGACAGCCTGAAAGAACCTTGGCGTTTTTAATGCCCTCATCGCTAGCAGGCTAGCGATTGACCGCGCAGCGGTCAGTGTCTGGAACTGTGCTGGATCAACGCTTTGAACACTGCGCGTTGGCGTCAGCGTTTGATCGTGGCACGATGTCGAGGTTATCGACCGAGACCCCCTGACCATGCCGCAATCCCAAGCCAAGAATCTGTCCCTGATCGCCGCAATCGACCTGGGCTCCAACAGCTTTCACATGGTCGTGGCCAAGGCCCAGAATGGCGAAATCCGTATTCTCGAACGTCTCGGGGAGAAGGTTCAGCTGGCTGCCGGCATCGACGACGAGCGCCATCTCAGCGAAGAGTCCATGCAACGCGGGCTCGACTGCCTGAAGCGCTTTGCCCAACTGATCAACGGTATGCCGCTCGGCGCCGTGCGGATCGTCGGCACCAACGCCTTGCGGGAAGCGCGTAATCGCATCGAATTCATCCGTCGCGCCGAAGAAATCCTCGGCCACCCGGTGGAAGTCATCTCCGGTCGTGAAGAAGCGCGCCTGATCTACCTCGGCGTGTCCCACACCCTCGCCGACACCCCGGGCAAGCGCCTGGTGGCCGACATCGGCGGCGGCAGTACCGAATTCATCATTGGCCAGCGCTTCGAACCGTTGCTGCGTGAAAGCCTGCAGATGGGCTGCGTCAGCTTCACCCAGCGCTATTTCAAGGACGGCAAGATCACCCCGGCCCGCTACGCCCAGGCGTACACCGCAGCGCGACTGGAGATCATGAGCATCGAGCACGCCTTGCATCGCCTGACCTGGGATGAAGCCATCGGCTCCTCGGGCACCATTCGCGCCATCGGCCTGGCGTTGAAAGCGGGCGGTCATGGCACCGGCGAGGTCAATGCCGAAGGCCTGTCCTGGCTCAAGCGCAAGATTTTCAAGCTCGGCGATGCCGAAAAGATCGACTTCGATGGCATCAAGCCTGACCGTCGAGCGATCTTCCCGGCGGGCCTGGCGATCCTCGAAGCGATCTTCGACGCCCTAGAACTGCAACGCATGGACCATTGTGAAGGCGCCCTGCGTGAGGGCGTGCTCTATGACCTGCTGGGCCGTCATCATCACGAAGACGTCCGCGAGCGCACCCTCAGCTCGCTGATGGAGCGCTATCACGTCGATGTGGATCAGGCGGCACGGGTCGAGCGCAAGGCGCTGCACGCGTTCGACCAGGTGTCCGCGGATTGGGACCTGGACGACGGCGTCTGGCGCGAACTGCTTGGCTGGGCCGCCAAGGTCCATGAAGTGGGCCTGGACATCGCTCACTACCACTACCATAAGCACGGCGCCTACCTGATCGAGCACTCGGACCTCGCCGGTTTCTCCCGCGAAGACCAGCAAATGCTCGCCCTGCTGGTGCGTGGCCACCGCCGTAACATTCCTCGGGACAAGTTCGCCGAATTCGGCGACGAAGGCATCAAGCTGATTCGCCTGTGCGTGCTGTTGCGCTTTGCGATCCTGTTCCATCACATCCGCGGCACCCAGGAAATGCCCCAGGTCGTGCTGCACGCCAAGGGCGACAGCCTGGATGTGCTGTTCCCGGAGAACTGGCTGGACGAAAACCAGCTGACCCAGGCGGATTTCGCGCTGGAAGCGGAATGGCTGACGCGGGTGGGCTTTACCCTCAACGTCCGCTGAAATAAAAAAGGCCTTCTTCGGAAGGCCTTTTTTTGTGTCCATGATTTACCAAGCGGTGCAACCGATGTGGGAGCGGGCTTGCTCGTGAAAGCAGTGTGCCAGGCAACACAATTTTGGCTGACACTCCGCTTTCGCGAGCAAGCCCGCTCCCACAGGTTTCGCTCTTTAGCGAACCGCCAGGATCGGGCTACCCAACCGCTCAAGCAACGTTGCCTGCGCACTGCGCGGGTTCTGGTTGCCGGTCGGTGTGTTGCGGATGTAGCGACCGTCCGCCTGCAGGCTCCAGCTGTGGGTGTTGTCGGTCAGGTACAGCTCCAGCTCTTTCTTGACCCGCATGATCAGCTTCTTGCCTTCCACCGGGAAGCAAGTCTCGACGCGTTTGTCGAGGTTGCGCTCCATCCAGTCGGCGCTGGACAGGAACATCTGCTCCTCGCCGCCGTTGAGGAAGTAGAACACCCGCGTGTGCTCAAGGAAGCGACCGATGATCGAGCGCACATGGATGTTGTGCGAGACCCCAGCGATGCCCGGACGCAGGCAGCACATGCCGCGCACCACCAGATCGATGCGCACGCCGGACTGGCTGGCCTTGTACAGCGCGCGGATGATCTTCGGATCGGTCAGCGAGTTGAACTTGGCGATGATGTGCGCCGGTTTGCCGTCGAGGGCGAACTGGGTCTCCCGGGCAATCATGTCGAGCATGCCCTTCTTCAACGTGAATGGCGCATGCAGCAGCTTCTTCATGCGCAGGGTTTTACCCATGCCGATCAGCTGACTGAACAGTTTGCCAACGTCTTCGCACAGGGCGTCGTCGGAGGTCAGCAGGCTGTAGTCGGTGTACAGGCGGGCGTTGGCCGCGTGGTAGTTACCCGTACCCAAATGCGCGTAACGCACGATCTCGCCGGCTTCGCGACGCAGAATCAGCATCATCTTGGCGTGGGTCTTGAACCCGACGACGCCGTAGATCACCACCGCGCCGGCCGCTTGCAGACGGCTGGCCAGTTGCAGGTTGGACTCTTCGTCGAACCGCGCCCGCAACTCGATCACCGCGGTGACTTCCTTGCCGTTGCGCGCGGCATCCACCAGCGCATCGACGATTTCCGAGTTGGCGCCGGAGCGGTACAGGGTCTGCCGAACCGCCAACACATGCGGGTCCTTGGCAGCCTGGCGCAACAGGTCGACGACCGGGGTGAACGACTCGAACGGGTGCAGCAGCAGGATGTCCTGCTTGCTGATCACGCTGAAAATATTCTCGCTGTTTTGCAGCAATTTCGGGATCTGCGGCGTGAACGGCAGGTATTGCAGCTCGCGCTGGCTGTCGAGGCCGGTGATGCTGAACAGGCGCGTCAGGTTGACCGGGCCGTTGACCTGGTACAACTCGGTCTCGTGCAGGTTGAACTGCTTGAGCAGGTAGTCGGACAGGTGTTTCGGGCAGGTGTCGGCCACTTCCAGACGCACCGCGTCGCCGTAGCGGCGGGAGAACAACTCGCCGCGCAGGGCGCGAGCCAGGTCTTCCACGTCTTCGGTGTCGACGGCGAGGTCGGCGTTGCGGGTCAGGCGGAACTGGTAGCAGCCCTTGACCTTCATGCCCTGGAACAAGTCATCGGCGTGCGCGTGGATCATCGACGACAGGAACACATAGTTGTCGCCAGGGCCGCCGACTTCTTCCGGGACCTTGATCACGCGTGGCAACAGACGCGGCGCCGGGATGATCGCCAGACCGGAATCGCGACCGAAGGCATCGATGCCTTCAAGTTCGACGATGAAGTTCAGGCTCTTGTTCACCAGCAATGGGAACGGGTGCGTCGGATCGAGGCCGATCGGGGTGATGATCGGCGCGATTTCGTCACGGAAATAACGGCGGACCCAGGCTTTGAGCTTGGTGGTCCAGTAGCGACGGCGGATGAAGCGGACCTGATGTTTCTCCAGTTCCGGCAACAGAATGTCGTTGAGGATTGCGTACTGGCGATCGACGTAACCGTGCACCAGCTCGCTGATCCGGGCGAGGGCCTGATGCGGTTGCAGACCATCGGCGCCGGCCTGTTCACGGGCAAAGGTGATCTGCTTCTTGAGACCGGCCACCCGGATTTCGAAGAACTCGTCCAGGTTGCTCGAGAAGATCAGCAGGAACTTCAGCCGCTCCAGCAAGGGATACGACTCGTCCAGCGCCTGCTCCAGCACGCGGATGTTGAACTGCAGTTGCGAAAGCTCGCGATGGATGTACAGGCTGCTGTCATCCAGACCTGGAACCACGATCGCGGGCGGCGCCGGTGCGGTTTCGAGCGCCACCGCGGGTGGAGCAGGCTCCAGCTCCGGCGGTGTCTCGGCGATCGGTTCCACCACAGGTTGAGCCTCTTTTACGGCAACTTCAGTGAGTCCTTCGGTATTCATGGAATGTTCCTGGGAGGGCTATTGTTGCTCTCGTAACAATTGAGCAGCACGAACGGCAAAGTACGTCAGGATGCCGTCTGCGCCTGCGCGTTTAAAAGCGGTCAGGGATTCGAGGATAACCCCTTCGCTCAACCAGCCATTCTGGATCGCCGCCATGTGCATGGCGTATTCACCGCTGACCTGATAAACAAAAGTCGGCACTTTGAATTCTTCTTTGACCCGGTAAAGGATGTCGAGATACGGCATGCCCGGCTTGACCATGACCATGTCCGCCCCTTCTGACAAGTCCGCCGCCACTTCGTGCAGGGCTTCGTTGCTGTTGGCCGGGTCCATCTGATAGGAGGCCTTGCTGGCCTTGCCCAGGTTCAGCGCCGACCCCACCGCATCGCGGAACGGACCGTAATAGGCGCTGGCGTACTTCGCCGAATAGGCCATGATCCGCACGTTGACGTGACCGGCCAGTTCGAGGGCTTCGCGAATCGCCTGGATGCGACCGTCCATCATGTCCGACGGGGCCACGACCTGCGCCCCGGCGGCGGCGTGGGACAGGGCCTGCTTGACCAGTGCATCGACGGTGATGTCGTTCTGCACGTAGCCTTCTTCGTCGAGAATGCCGTCCTGGCCGTGGGTGGTGAACGGATCCAATGCGACGTCGGTGATCACACCCAGCTCGGGGAACTGCGCACGCAGCGCGCGGGTGGCGCGCTGGGCAATGCCTTCGGGGCTCCAGGCTTGCGCCGCGTCGAGAGACTTGAGTTCGGGCGGCGTGACCGGGAACAGCGCCACGGCCGGAATCCCCAGCTCGACCCACTTGGCCGCCTCTTCCAGCAGCAGGTCGATGGTCAGGCGCTCAACGCCTGGCATCGAAGCGACCGCTTCACGGCGGTTTTCACCGTCCAGCACAAACACCGGCAGGATCAGGTCATCGACGGTAAGGACATTTTCACAAACCAGTCGGCGCGAGAAATCGTCACGTCGATTGCGACGCAGGCGGGTGGCTGGAAACAGACGATTGGCGGGGGTAAAGCTCACGACAGACTCCTGAGCCCGCGCTGGCAGGCGAGCGTGACAGTTATAAGCGGCCATTATGACCAACGTATTACAGTTGTGTGCACCCCTGTGACAGGTAGCCGCATTCCATTGTCCTTGTAGGAAATGTTCACGTCGAGACACATTTGGACACTTTCATGAATGTGTACGAAGGGTTAGGCTGCGCGTTCATTTCGCCAGCACCCAGACAATGCTCCAACAATTTCTGCATGACTTCGGCTACTTTGCCCTTTTTCTCGGCACATTCTTCGAAGGCGAAACCATCCTGGTGCTCGCAGGCTTCCTCGCGTTCCGTGGATACATGGACATCAACCTGGTGGTGGTCGTGGCGTTCTGCGGCAGTTATGCCGGCGACCAGCTGTGGTACTTCCTGGGACGCAAGCACGGGCGCAAGTTGCTGGCGCGCAAGCCGCGCTGGCAGATGATGGGCGATCGGGCGCTGGAGCACATCCGCAGGCACCCGGACATCTGGGTCCTGAGTTTCCGCTTTGTCTACGGTTTGCGCACGGTGATGCCGGTAGCGATCGGCCTGTCAGGCTATCCGCCAGGACGTTACTTGCTGCTCAACGGGATTGGTGCGGCGATCTGGGCGACCGCGCTGGCGGCTGCCGCCTATCACTTCGGCGCGGTTCTCGAAGGCATGCTGGGCAGCGTCAAGAAGTACGAGCTGTGGGTGCTCGGCGCGCTGCTGGTGCTTGGCGTCGTGCTGTGGCTGCGTCGGCGCTTCAAGAATGCGCGCCTGGCCAAGCAGGTCTACGCCGACGAGCAGGCCCTGAAAGCCGAACAGGCCAAGGCTGACGCGTCTAAGACGCCCATCGAGTGAAGCGGTTTCTGCAACAGTAGAGCCCGATTCCGCTGAGCAGGCTGTAACTCAGCAGGCCGACCCAGCCCACCGCGCTGGCCGGCCACAGCCCGACGATCGGCGCCAGCCACACCAGCGGCACGTTCGACGCCAGCCGCAGCAGCTCCAGCTTCCACGCCCACGGGCGATTCTCCAGGGCCACGCCCAACGTGAACAACCCCAGCGCCACCGCACCCCAGCCGAGCACCAGCGCGGCGGTCGGCAAGCGCGATTCGAAGTTCATCAGGTAACTGCCCAAGGCGATGTAGACGCAGAATTGCAACAAGACGTAAATCTGCTGACGCCCGTCCAGCGGCACCTCGAACTTGCGAAACTGGCTCAGGTCCGGCTTGTGCATCGGGTACTTCGCCGCCACATCCGCCGGCCGCCAACCGGTGCGCATGAACCAGATCCGCAGCTTGTCCCAGGTACTTTCAGCCCGTCGCGCGTCATCCCAGAGCTGCGCATAAAACTGCACGTTCGCCCACAACGGGTTCCAGCTCGCCAGCGGCGTGGTCACGCCGAAAATCACCGGTTCGTCGTCGTCCTCTTCCTGAAACGAGCCAAACAGACGGTCCCAAATAATGAACACCCCGCCGTAGTTGCGATCCATGTAGAGAGCGTTCTGCGCATGGTGGGCCCGATGATTGGATGGCGTGACGAAGAACCACTCGAACCAGCCAAGCTTGGGAATGTGCCGCGTATGCACCCAGAATTGATACAGCAGGTTCAGCGCGGCGACGCTGACGAACACCAGCAACGGCACGCCGAGCACCGCCATCGGCAGGTAGAAGATCCAGCTCAGCAGAAACCCCGTACTGGTCTGGCGCAGCGCCGTGGAGAGATTGTAATCCTCGCTCTGGTGATGAACCGAGTGCGCCGCCCAGAGGATGTTGCGCTCGTGGCCCATCCGATGCAGCCAGTAGTAGCAGAAGTCATAGAGCACAAAGGCGAACACCCAGACCCAGACTTTGTCGGCCGACAGCTCGAACAGCGCCAGGTGCCTGAGGGCGAACGCGTAGGTCAACAGCCCGACACCCTTGGTCAGCAGGCCGGTGGTGGTCGACAACACGCCGGTGCTGATGCTGTTGACCGCGTCAGCCACCCGATAATTGCTGACCCCGCGCCAACGGTCTGCCAGCAGTTCGACGGCAATCAGCACAAAGAAGAACGGCACCGCATACAGAATGAAGTCCATGACGCGCCCTGATCGGAATCCTGAGGACAGATGCTAGGTGTAGCCGCGAATTAACCCTATGGCAACGAGTGACAAATTAGTGGACATTTAACGCCATGAATCTGGAGAAAAAGCCCATGAGCAAAAAAATTGCAGTGATCCTTTCCGGCTGTGGCGTGTACGACGGTGCCGAAATCCAGGAAAGTGTGATCACCCTGCTGCGCCTGGACCAGCGCGGCGCTCAAGTGCAGTGTTTCGCACCGAATATTGCGCAGTTACATGTGATCAACCACCTGACCGGCGAAGAGATGCCCGAGTCGCGCAACGTGCTGGTGGAATCGGCGCGGATCGCCCGGGGCAACGTCAAGGACATTCGTGAAGCCGACGTCGAAGACTTCGACGCGCTGATAGTGCCCGGTGGCTTCGGGGCGGCGAAGAACCTGTCGAACTTTGCCATCGAAGGCGCTGGCTGCACGATTCAGCCGGAAGTCCTGGCGTTGGCCGAAGCGTTCGCCGAGGCGGGCAAACCGGTCGGGCTGATCTGCATTTCACCGGCCCTGGCCGCGAAAATCTACGGGCCGGGCGTGACTTGCACCATCGGTAACGACACCGATACCGCGGCGGCGATGAACAAGATGGGCGCGACTCACACCGATTGTGCGGTGAGCGAGATCGTTGAGGACAAGGCGCGCAAACTGGTGACCACCCCGGCGTACATGCTGGCGCAATCAATCAGCGAGGCGGCGTCGGGCATCAACAAACTGGTGGATCGGGTCCTCGAACTCACCCACGAAAACGACGCCTGACACCGATTACTGCAGGAGCGAGCATGCTCGCTCCTACAGTTTACGGGTCAGCCGGGTCAGGATTCGATCCAGCGCATTCGCAAACGCCTGCTTCTCGCGCTCGCCAAACGGCGCCGGCCCGCCGCTCATCTGCCCCTGTTCACGCAGGTCAGTGAACAGGTTGCGCACCGCCAGCCGATCACCCATGTTCTGCGCGTCGAACTCCTTGCCTCGCGGGTCCAGCGCCGACACGCCTTTCTTCACCAGCCGATCGGCCAGTGGCACGTCGCTGCAGATCACCAGCTCACCGGGCACCGCGTGCTCCACCAGGTAATCGTCAGCCGCATCCGGACCGCTCGGCACCACAATCAGCTTCACCAGCGTCAACGCCGGTTTGATCTGCGGCTGCCCTGCCACCAGCACCACTTCGAACTGACGCTTGAGGGCGAACTTCACCACCAGATCCTTGGCCGCCCGCGGGCAGGCGTCGGCATCGATCCACACACGCATCGAGTGTTCCTCCGTTAAAAAGCATCGCGGGCAAGCCCGCTCCCACAGGATACACATCGTCCATGTGGGAGCGGGCTTGCCCGCGAATATGAGCGCAGCGAATGCTTTTACGAAACCTGCACCCGCCGCTTCTCCGCCACCCAACTGCGGCCATACAGCACGATAATCGCAAGGATCGCCACCGCCTGCGCACTCAGCGAATACGCATCAGCATGGATGCCCAGCCAGTCGAACTCAATGAACGGCACCGGCCGCGTGCCGAAGATCCCGGCTTCCTGCAATGCCTTCACACCATGCCCGGCAAACACCACCGACAGCGCACACAGCAACGCGGCGTTGATACTGAAAAACAACGCCAGCGGCAGCTTCGCCGAGCCGCGCAGGATCACCCACGCCAGGCCCACCAACAGCACCAGCGCCGTCGCACCACCGGCGAGCACCGCGTTGTGCCCCGCCGGCCCGGCCTGCAACCACAGGGTCTCGTAGAACAGGATCACTTCGAACAGCTCGCGATACACCGAGAAGAACGCCAGCGTCGCAAAGCCGAAACGCCCGCCGCCGCCCACCAGGCTGCTCTTGATGTAATCCGTCCAGGCCGCCGCATGGCGCCGGTCGTGCATCCACACGCCGAGCCAGAGCACCATGACCGCGGCAAACAGCGCCGTCGCGCCCTCCAGCAATTCACGCTGCGAGCCGCTGACATCGATCACATACGCCGCCAGTGCCCAGGTCGCCAGACCGGCCAACAGCGCCAGTCCCCAACCGATGTTGACGCTGCGCGCCGCCGATTGCTGGCCGGTGTTGCGCAGGAACGCGAGGATCGCCGCCAGCACCAGAATCGCTTCCAGGCCTTCGCGCAGCAGAATCAGCAAGCCAGAGAGGTAGCTCAAGGACCAGCTCAACCCATCGCTGCCGAGCAGACCGGCGGATTGCTTCAACCTGGCCTTGGCCGCGTCCAGACGCTGCTGGACCTCGGCCACCGGCAAACCGTCCTGCAGCGACTGACGGTAGGCCATCAGGGATTTTTCCGTGTCTTTGCGCACGGTGGCGTCGACGTTATCCAGGGAGCTTTCGACCAGCTCGAAACCTTCCAGGTACGCGGCCACCGACAGGTCATACGCCTGATCGTGATCGCCGGCGCGGTACGCCGCGATGCTCTTGTCCAGGGTCGCTGCGGTGTAGTCGAGCAACTGCGCCGGGCCACGCTTGACCTGCGGCGGTTGCGCGCGCTGGGCGCGGAAGGTCGCTGCGGCTTGCGCGCCTTCGGCAGCCAGTACTTCGGCCGGCGTCCGGCGAGCCAGGTCGGCGAGGTTGTAGGCTTTCTCGGATTTCGCGGCGGCCGGATCGGCGCTGAAACTGGCGATGTACGTCGCCAGGTCCCAACGCTGGCGGTCGTCCAGTTGATCGGCGAACGCCGGCATGTCGGTGCCTTCAACGCCCATTCCCAAGGTGTTGTAGATCGCATAGAGGCTCAGTCGATCCAGCCGTGCGGCATCGCGCAGATTGGCCGGCGGTGGGGTCAGGCCGACACCGGCCGGGCCATCGCCGGCACCCGCATCACCATGGCACACCGAACAATGCTGGACGTACAGCGGCGCACCGCGGGTCGGGTCCGGCGTAATGATCGGGGCCTGACTCACTTCATAGGCCACCGCCAGCTGCGCACCGAGCTGGCGCGCCTGGCGGGCGACGTCCACGCCGTCCTGGCGCGCAGCAATGGCGCTGTGCAACGTGCTGACGCCCTGCTCCAGCCCCGGCTTTTCCGGCTTGTGCGGCATCGCGGCGATCAGGCCCTGCAACACCTTGGTAAATTCCAGCTGTTCGCGGTATTCGGATTCATTGATAACCTTCCCGGCCTCGACTGACTCGGGGTAATCCGCGCCGATGTAATCGAGCAAATGCAAGGCTTGCGGCGCGCCTTCCACGGTGTCGGCCAGCAGATTGGAACTGCACAGGACGAACAGGGGCAACACCAGCCAGGCCAGGAAACGAGACGGGGCAGTCATGAATGAATCTCAATTGGAAATACGAAGTAACACATTGTTCACTTCGAATGAGTTTCGCTCAAGCTTTGTTGTGCAAACGGAGCACGCCGTCTTGATTTTCGCTTGGTTTGGGTGATGGCACAGTCTGAAAAAAAGGTGACTAAAAAGCCATTGCATAGCCATCATCCTGTTTATAATGCCGCGCCCTTGATGATCGAGAGGGCATTCAAGCTCCTCAGCCCACGAGGAATTGGCAGGACGCCAGTCTGTGCCGATAGGTCTCAACAGCCCGACCGGCAAGCACGGCTGATTATTCAGGGAAGAAGTAAACCATGGCCTCCCGCGCCCTTACGTTGCTCACGCTCAGCGCTGTCACGTTGTTGTCCGGCTGTTCGGCCTTTCGCAATTACGATTCGGAACTCGCGCAAACCAATCAGCACCTGGCTTCCGGCAACATCGACGCCGCGCTGACCCTGCTGGAAAAGAACAACTCGGGCGAAGACAAAGACCTGCTCTATTACTTCGAGAAAGGTGAACTGCTGCGCGCCAAGGGCGATTTGTCTGGCAGCCAGAACGCCTGGAGCAGCGCCGACGTGGTGGTGGGTCAGTGGGAAGACGCGGTCAAGCTGGACACCGGCAAATACCTCGCGCAGTTCGGCAGCTTCCTGGTGAACGACAAGGTTCGTCGTTACGAAGGCTACGACTACGAAAAAGTCATGCTGACCACGCAGATGGCCCTGAACCTGCTCGCCGTCAACGACTTCGACGGCGCCCGCACCGCAATCAAGAAAACTCACGAACGTGAAGCGGTGATCGCCGATCTGCGCGATAAGGAATACCTCAAGAGCGAGGAGGAAGCCGAGAAACAAGGCATCAAGACCGAATTCAAAGACCTGCAGGGTTATCCGGTCGCCAGCCTGGATGCGCCGGAAGTGGTCGGCCTGAAAAACAGCTACCAGAGTGCGTTCAGTCACTACCTGGCCGGCTTCGTCTATGAAGCCCTGGGTGAAAAGGACCTGGCCGCACCGGGTTATCGCAAAGCCGCCGAACTGCGCCCGAATACCCCGCTGCTGGAGCAGGCGCTCAAGGACCTCGACAAGAAAACCGGCAAGGATGAGGACAGCGACATCCTGATCGTCGTGCAAAGCGGCCTGGCGCCGGCGCGGGACTCGGTCCGCGTGCCGCTGCCCCTGCCGATCAGCGGCAACGTGGTGATCACCCCGCTGTCGTTCCCGATCATCAAGCCTGACGCCTCCACCGCCACGTTCGCCCAGATCGGGGTGGACGGTCAGCAGCTCAGCCTGACGCCACTCAACAGCATCACCGCCATGTCGCGCCGCGCGCTGCGTGACGACATGCCGGGGATCATTCTGCGCACCACCGTTCGCGCAGTGACCCGTGGCGTGGCGCAGAAGCAAATCAATGAAACCAACCCGCTGGCGGGCCTGGCGGTTGGCATCACTTCAGCCGTGCTCGAGGGTGCCGATACCCGTACGTGGCGCACCCTGCCGGACAACACCCAGGTGGTGCGTCTGCGGATGAAGAAAGGCGAGCACCAGCTGACCTTGCCGAGTGCGGTCGGCGGTTCAGTGGTCAAGATCACCGTGGATCAGCGCTATCAGGTCATCAGCCTGCGTGCCGTGGGCAGCCAGGTGTTCGCCAGCGGCCTCGCGGCTCACGTGATCTCGAGCGCCAGCCCGACGGCCGTGGCCAGCCTTAAACAACCTTAAGAACGGAGTCTTTACATGCGTTTCAAACTCATCGCTGTTGTCGCCCTGGCGTTGCTCGCCGGGTGCGCCACACCGCCTCCGCCAGAGCCAGGCAGCGCTGCCAGCAAAGTCGTGGCCATGGGCAAGCTGAAGAACATCGTGGTGGGCGCCATGCGGGTCGCCCGGGAAAACGGCTTCATGACGGTCAATGTGCAGCTGAGCAACACCAGCTACAACAACAAGACTTTCTACTACCGCTTTGCCTGGCTAGGCCCTGAGGGCTTCCCGATCGCCGACGAAGAAACCTGGAAAAGCCAGATGATGTACGGCGAACAGACCAGCTTCATTCAGGCCATCGCGCCAACTGCCAAAGCCGTGGATTTCCGCCTGGAAATCAAAACGCCTTAAACCCTTATTCGTTCAGTTGCAGAGAGCACTCCCCATGTTTGCACGCTTTTCGTTCATCGCCGTTATCGCCCTTCTGGCCAGCGGTTGCGCCAACACCTCGCCTACCCTGGGCAGCAAGAACATCAGCTACGGCGACACCAAGGCCGTGGAAACCGTGACCAACGAGTTCGGCTCCACCGACCTGCAGATGATCGCCGAGTCCATGACCCGCTCCCTCGCTCAGTCCGGCATTTTGCAGGGCCGCCCGGTGGTTCAGGTCTACGACGTGAAGAACAAGACCAGCGAGTACATCGATACCCGCGAGATCACCACCAGCATCAAGACCCAGCTGATGAAGAGCGGCACCGCCCGTTTCGCCAGCGACAACACCGCCATGCAGAGCCAGGTCGACCAGCTGAAGCTGCAAAACCAGAGCGGCCTGTACAAGAAAGCCACGGTGGCCAAGACCGGCAACATGATCGCCGCCAAATACCGTCTTGAAGGCTCGATCAGCTCGATCGTCAAGCGCAGCAGCGACTACAAGGACGTCTTCTACAAATTCAGCCTGCAATTGATCGACGTTGAAAGCGGTCTGGCCGAATGGATGGATGAGAAAGAGATCCGCAAGACCACGGAGCGTTAATCAATGCGCGCATGGATTGGCATAATGGCCCTGGCTTGCGCGTTCAGCCTGCAAGCGGCGCCGAAGGTGGCGGTGACGGACCTGGCGTACCAGGAGCGGGTGGAGCAATACATCCACATCGCTTCGGCGCAGAGCAATCACCGCGAGAGTTACTACAGCGCCAGCGGCTCTTCGAGCTACAACGAAATCGAGGCCACCAGCAGTTACATCGAGCAGGGTGAATTGCGCAAATTCACCGGCGACATCAAGGGCGAGATCCTGCGCACTGGAATGTTTCAACTGGTGCAAGGCACGCCGTACACCGCCGCGTCCAAGGGTGATGTCTATGACGTGATCAAGCGGATCAAGGCCGGGAATTTCAAAGGGGCCGACTATGTGCTGTTCGGCACCGTGTCGGACATCGACTTCAACCGTGACATCAACGAACTCGCCAACACCGACAGTTATTCCGCGGTGCTGGCGCTGACCCTGGTGGCGGACTTCAGCCTGATCAACACCCGGACATTCGAAATCACCTCGGCGTTTACGGCCATGGGCGAAGGTCAGGATACCAAGCTGTTGAACCATCGGGACATCCGCGTCTCCCTGAACCGCCCGCGGGTGGTGCGTGACGTGTCCAAGGCGCTGGGCGAAGACGTGGCCGCGCAACTGAGCCAACAGCTCGGCGGCGGTGGCTACGAGCAGCCAGGGCGAGCCCCGCTGCGCAACAACCTGCCACGGGATACAGCGCCGGTGATTCTGCACTGATCCCGCCTTTTGTAGGAGCGAGCTCGCTCGCGATGGACTCAAGACCGACGCGTTTACTCAGAAGAAACGCGTCATCGTTGAGGTCCATCGCGAGCAAGCTCGCTCCTACAGGGATTTTTATACAGCGGCTTTTCGCAAGGTCGCCATGAACGCCGCGGCACCGATGAACAATCCGGCAAACGTGCGGTTCATGCGTTTTTGCTGCTTCGGCGTGCGCAGCAGGCGCAACACTTTGGACGCCAAGCCGGTGTATCCGGCCATGACGACCAGATCAACGCAGACCATGGTCACGCCGATGATCAGGTACTGCGCCAACAGCGGCGCATGCGGGTCGATGAACTGCGGCAACACCGCGAGCATGAACACCAAAGCCTTGGGGTTGCTGATGTTGACCAGGAAGCCGCGAAACACCAACGCCATCGGTTTACCGATCTGGCGCACGGTCGTGTCGTCGCTCATGTCGCTGGGCAAGGCGCGCCATTGTTTGATCGCGAGGTACACCAGATACGCCACGCCGAACCATTTGATGGCATAGAAGGCCGTCGCGGAAGCCGTGAGGATCGCGCCTACCCCGGCGCCGACAATCGCAATCTGCACCGCCAGGCCTATTTGCAGGCCCAGGGCGTTCCAGTAACCGCGCCAGAAACCGTATTGCAAACCGCTGGACATCGACGCAATGGCGCCGGCACCGGGAGACAGGCTGATCACCCAGCAGGCGGCAAAAAATGCCAGCCATGTTTGAAGCTCCATCGCACACCTCGATTCAGACTCGTGACAGACGTCTAAGCTAATGCCGCTTTGGGTGGATGACCATTGATTTTTTTGCCGGATGTTACAACTTGAGGGCCTGCTCGCGAACGCGGCCGGTCAGACCACGGAAAAGCTACTTTTAAGATCCGCCTATAGGGAACACATCTGTCCCGCGCCAACGTCGCACCGAGCGCTGAAAGAACAGACTATTGGGCACCTGCACCATCGCGCTGCCCGTACCAAGTTCTTCCGCCTCGATCAGCGTGGTGTACAACAGATTGATCGCCACCACTCGCCCTTTGACGCCGGGCTTATCGGTGGTGTCCACCAACTCGACCACGTCGCCAATCCGGAACGGGCCGACGGTGAAGATCAGGATCGCGCAGAGCAAATTGGAGAGCACGCTCCACATGGCGAAAAACGCCACTGCGGCCACCGCGACGAAACCGGACAAGGCAGTCCACAGCACCGTAGCCGACACCCCGAGGCGCTCCAGCACGAAAATCAGCGCGCTGCCCATGATCAGCCAACGCAACCCGCCCCGCAGCGGCATCAGCAACTGCGGCGGAAACGGGTAGCGCTCGCCCAGGCGAGTCAGGCCTTTGGCGACGAAGCGCTGGGCGAAATAACCGGCCAACAGGATCAGCAGGATTTGCACCACGAGCCAGACCGGTTCGATCCAGACCGCCGACAGCGGCAGCTTGAACGCTTCCATCAGGACAGCGCCTCCAACTCCGCCTGCATGCTCTCGAGCAATTCCAGGGCTTCCATCCAGGCTTCTTCCAGCTCGGCTTCACGCACCTTGAGCCTGGCTTGTTCAGCCAGCAGATCACGCAGGTCGTTCTTGCGCGCCGGTTCGTAAATGTCGCTGTCACCGAGGCTGGTGTCGATCTTCGCCAGTTTCTCGTGCAGCTTGCCGAGCTCTGCTTCCAGCTTGTCAGCCTCACGCTTGTGCGGCGCCAATTGCTGGCGCAACGCTGCGGCGGCCTGACGCTGAGCCTTCTTGTCAGTCTTGTCCGGATTGACCGGCGTGTTGCTGACCGGGGCATTGCGCTGACGGTAGTCGACCAGCCAACGGGCGTAGTCTTCCAGGTCGCCGTCGAACTCTTCGACCTTGCCGTCCGCCACCAGATAGAAATTGTCGGTGGTGCTTTTGAGCAAATGACGATCGTGGGAGACCACCAGCACCGCACCGCTGAATTCCTGCAGCGCCATGGTCAGCGCCAGGCGCATTTCCAGGTCGAGGTGGTTGGTCGGTTCGTCCAGCAGCAACAGGTTAGGCCGCTCCCAGGCGATCAACGCCAGGGCCAGGCGGGCTTTCTCACCGCCGGAGAAGTTCAGCACCGGCTCGTCGATACGCGCTCCACGGAAGTCGAAACCGCCGAGGAAGTCGCGCAGGGTCTGCTCGCGCTCGGTCGGCGCCAGCCGCTGCAAGTGCAGCAACGGGCTGGCCTTGGCGTCCAGCGAGTCCAGCTGATGCTGGGCGAAGTAACCGACGACGGTGTTCTCGCCACGGGTCAGTCGACCGGCCAACGGAGAGAGTTCACCCGCGAGGTTTTTGATCAGGGTCGATTTACCGGCACCGTTGGGGCCGAGCAAACCGATGCGCGCGCCGGGGGTCAGTTGTAGCTTGACCTTCTCCAGCACGGCTTTGTCGCCGTAGCCCAGGCGGGCATCGGACAGATCGATCAACGGGCTGGAAATCTTCGTCGATTCGCGGAAGACGAAGTCGAAGGGCGAATCGACGTGAGCGGCGGACAACTCTTCCATGCGCTCCAGCGCCTTGATCCGGCTCTGGGCCTGACGGGCCTTGGTGGCCTGCGCCTTGAAGCGGGCGATGTAGCTTTCCATGTGCGCACGTTGCGCCTGCTGCTTCTCGTAGGCCTGCTGTTGCTGGGCCAGACGTTCGGCGCGGGCGCGTTCGAAAGCGCTGTAGCCACCGCGATACAGCGTGATCTTGCGCTGGTCGACGTGGGCCACGTGGTCGACCACGGCGTCGAGGAAGTCCCGGTCGTGGGAAATCAGCAACAAGGTGCCGGGGTAGCTTTTCAGCCACTCTTCGAGCCAGATGATCGCGTCGAGGTCCAAGTGGTTGGTCGGTTCGTCGAGCAGCAACAGGTCCGATGGGCACATCAGGGCCTGCGCCAGGTTCAGACGCATCCGCCAGCCGCCGGAGAAATCGCCGACCTGGCGATCCATCTGTTCATTGGTGAACCCCAGGCCTGCCAGCAGCTTGCGAGCGCGGGCATCGGCGGTGTAACCGTCGGCGCTGTCGAGTTCCGAGTGCAGGCGCGCCTGGGCGGCACCGTCATGGGCCGCTTCAGCGGCGGCGAGGTCACGTTGCACCTCGCGCAGCCGCAGGTCGCCATCGAGCACGTAGTCGACCGCAATGCGTTCGAGCGTCTCGATTTCCTGGCGCATGTGGGCGATGCGCCAGTCGGCCGGCAGGAAGCAGTCACCCGAGTCCGGGTGCAATTCGCCCCGGATCAAGGCGAACAGGCTCGATTTGCCGGCGCCGTTGGCACCGATGAGGCCGGCTTTGTGGCCGGCGTGCAGGGTCAGCTCGGCGTCTTCTAGCAGACGTTGCGGGCCACGCTGTAAAGTCAGGTTCTGAAGTCGAATCATAATGGCGGCGGAGTCTACCAGCTTCGCTCGCAACTGGCGCGAGTAGCACTATGTCCTCTGACCTGTGGAGCTTTTCCGTAACCACCTATTCCCGGCGCGGCGTTGAGCCCGCGTGCCTGCACCTGCAGTCAACGGGCGTGAACGTCTGTTTGCTGCTGTGCGGTTTATGGCTGGGCCAACGAGGGGTTAGCTGCAATGCACAACGTCTGCAGTTGCTGCGCGACCTGGCCGGGCCTTGGGACGCGGATGTCGTGCAACCGTTGCGCGCCTTGCGTATGCAATGGAAAGCCAGCGCCCGCGAGGATGCCGATCTGAATGATCTGCGCGAGCAAGTGAAGTCACTGGAAATGGAAGCCGAAAAGCAGCTGTTACTGCGATTGGAACGGACGACGCGGGCTTGGCCGCAGGATGGCGCGACCGATGTCCTGGCCTGGCTGGAGGGCGTGGCGGCGGACGCGGCACACCTGAACCGCGACGCGCTGCATCAGCTGCGCGTCGCGGCAACCGGCACTTAGGAAGCGCTGGTTGGGGTGGTGCTGGTGCTCGACGGTGCCACTGGCGTTGGCGCGGTGGTGGTTGTCGAGGTGGAGGCTGCCGGCGCAGGAGCGGCCGACGCAGACGGTGCCGGGTTCGCTGGCTTGGCAGCAGGTGCCGGGGTCGGCTTGGCAGCAGCGGCCGGTTTTTTCACGGCTGGTTTTGCTGCAGCAGGCTTGGCGGCTGGTTTTGCAGCCGGTTTTGCAGCGGCGGGTTTAGCGGCCGGTTTTGCTGCAGCAGGCTTGGCGGCGGTGGCTGGCTTGGCGGCGGCTGGTTTAGTAGCATCGGCTGGTTTGGCGGCAGCTGGTTTTGCTGCTGGCTTGGCCGCAGCCGGTTTGGCAGCAGCGGTTTTGGCAGCGGGTTTAGCGGCAGGCTTGGCAGCGGTTTTAGCCGCTGGTTTTGCCGCAGGCTTGGCAGCCGTTTTAGCCGCGACTGGTTTCGCCGCTGGCTTGGCAGCCGGTTTCGCAGCAGCGGTTTTCGCAGCGGGTTTGGCAGCTGCAGTTTTCGCTGCGGGTTTAGCCGCTGCAGTCTTCACAGCTGGAGTCTTCACAGCTGGAGTCTTCACAGCAGTGCTTCGCGCAGCAGGTTTTGCAGCGGGTTTGGCGGCGGCGGTTTTGGCAGCAGCTGGCTTCGCGGCAGGCTTGGCAGTTGCCGTTTTAGCCGCCGGTTTCGCAGCACTGGCAGCGACTGGTTTTTTCGCTGCGGGTTTGGCCGCTGGTTTTGCAGCAGCGGTTTTGGCAGCCGGTTTAGCGGCAGGTTTGGTTGCAGTCCTGGCCGGTGCTTTTGCAGCAACCGGTTTGGCAGCGGCTTTCTTGGCAGGGGCCGCAGCAGACTTGGCCGAACGCAGGGACAACGCCTTGCCGACAGCCTCTTGTACACGACCGACGCCCTGGGCCAATTTCAGGCTTTCCTGAGCATCGCGTTTGAGTTGCAGAATGTAGCCGCGAGTTTCGGATTGACGATCCTTGAGTGCGTCGAGCAGGCTCTCAAGTTCCTTCACTCCGTCCTTCGCCTTGGCTTGTGCCTTGGCTTTACCGGCCGCCGCAGCGTCCTGCAATTTGGTACGGGATTTGTGCAATTTTTCCTGCGCTTTTCCACGCTGCTTTTCCAGCTTGGCGAGCAGTTTTTCAGCATCAGCCAAGGCTTGTGAACAAGCGGTTTCCAAATGCTCGAGCAGGCTGCCCGAAAGTTGTTGGAGTAAGTGCAACGGGGTATTTACAGGCTTCTTGGTGGCCGACATGGTTTACCTCCTGGCTGACGTGGGTGCGGCTCATACTAGACCTCTGCTGCTACCGCCGCTAGGGCATGTTGACAGTATCGAAAGCGTCGCGTTGCAACGAATCGAAAATCTTCTGCGCTTGCGCAAAACAAGTTCACTGTTTAGCGCATTCACACTGGCATAATCTGCCGCATCTCAGGTCGGAGAGTGCCGATGTCGCGCTACCTTTTTTTATCGTTGTGCGTGTTTTTTTCCGCGGCCCAGGCCGCCGAAAAAAACCAGGAAAACGAAGCTCACGATCTCGCTTACAGCCTCGGTGCAAGCCTTGGTGAACGCTTGCGCCAGGAGGTGCCCGAGCTGCAACTTCAGGCGCTGGTCGAAGGGTTGCAGCAAGCCTATCAAGGCAAACCGCTGGCCCTGAAAGACGAGCAGATCGAACAGATTCTGACTGAGCACGAAGCTCAGGTTGCCTTGCAGCAGAGTGCACCGCAGAGCGAAGCCGCCGTCGGCAAAGAGAAAGCTTTTCTCGCAGCAGAAAAATCCAAGCCTGGCGTTCGTGAACTGGCCGACGGCGTACTGATGACCGAACTCGTTCCGGGCACCGGCGCGAAAGCCGGTCCGAACGGCAAGGTTCAGGTGCTGTACATCGGTCGCCTGCCTGACGGTACCGTGTTCGATCAGAGCACTCAGCCGCAGTGGTTCAGTCTCGACAGTGTGATCAGCGGATGGCGCAGCGCTTTGCAAAACATGCCGGTCGGCGCGAAGTGGCGTTTGGTGATTCCATCGGCTCAAGCCTATGGTGCCGACGGTGCCGGCGATGTGATCGAGCCGTTCACACCGTTGGTATTCGAGATCGAATTGCGCGGCGCCACCAGCTGAATATCGAAACGAAAAACGGCGCGCCTGGCGCACCGTTTTTGGGTGTTGCGGGACGGTTCAGGCTTGAACCGAATCCTCTTCCTTGTGTGCGGTGTGCAGCACTTCGATCAGGCAATCTTCCAGTTCGAAGCGTTCGTGCAACAGGCCGCCCAGTTCCTTGAATTTCTCTGCCACGCATTTACCTGCATCGCACAGGTCGTTGAACGCGAGCAGCTTCTCGGTGATGACGTCGATACGCGGATAGATCGTCTCGGCTAACTCGAGACCGCGCGTATCGCCAAAGGCCTTGGCTTCGCCTGTCAACTGTTCATAAATCTCGAAGTGCCCGGCCGACACGTAATCGACCAGCACGCCGCAGAATTCCTGCAATGGCTTGCGATTCTCGCCCAGGGCCTCAGGCTTGGCGCCGAGAGCATCATAGGCCCGAACCAGTTCGTGACGCTCCTGCAACCAGCGGTCGATCAGCAGATGCACTCCACCCCAGCGTTCCTGAGCATTCTGACAACTTTCGAGCATGGTGATCTCTCTTCCCTTGTGGGTCATGCTGCCCTACACCTGCCGCACACTTGAAGGTCAAGCATCAGCCAGGCAGAGCGTCATTCGAGCAACATAATTCCAATGACACGTGCGGGCCAGATTATGCCCGCACGACTGTGGCTTCAAGGTACGCAGGAGATAAAGTTCATACAAGTGTTTAATCGCCCGCGAGTGCCGGGTGCGACGAGTCGCCGCTGAGCGGTCTCCGCAGGGCAATACCCAGAAGGCGCAGCAACTGATAAACACCCACACTCGTCATCGCGACAAAGAACAGCAAACTCCATTCAGGAGGGCTCAGGTCGAACAGTGTCCAGGAGACATGTTCACAGTCGGCGGTGCCGTTGAACAGTTGCTGCACCGCGTAAATCCAGGGGTTGCTTGCGAGCAGATCGGCCAGATTGGCTGAGCACGTTGACAGGTGTTGCAGTGCCTCGCCCTGCCATAACACCTGGCGCCACGCCGTTACTGTCCCCGCCAGACTGCACAACACACCCAGCAGCCAATACAGGGAAGACCCCAAACGCTCAGGCCCATGCACCGAAGCCATCAGGCAGACAGCCGTGAACAGTGCCAGACACACGCGCTGCAACAGGCACATGCCGCATGGCGGCAGGCCGATCGTATATTCGAGGTAATAGGAAATACCCAAGGCCAGAGCACCGGCAACGAAAACCATGAAAAACAAGGAGCGTGAGCAGGCCAGTGACATGGCTTTTCCGTACCGTTAGAGACAAGTGGTTACGGTAGAGGAAAGCGTGCCAGCCTTTCAAGACAGGACGGCAGGGAGACTTCAACGTAGGTGTAGGGAATTCCCGACAGAATCGCGAGGATCAGGTGTAGTCCTCTGTAGGACTCTGCCATTTAGGACCTACGAAGGTAGGAAAACGGTGAATTCGCGTGACTGCCAACGCCGCCTGTGACAGCTGGCGAAGCCTGCGCCAGCTGCCACAGAAATCCGCTCAAGCCTGAACGGGGACCGGCAATGGCGCCGCCAGCAGGCGCTCATCCAGGAGAACGAGGCCTTCCTGAAACAGTTGGTTGCTGCGTTCGGTATCGCCAAGCTGCGCCAGTAATCTCGCCAGCTCCGCACAGGCCTCCGGGTTGCGCTGCACGCGCAGGCTGCTTTCCAGATAATCTCGCGCCTTGCCCCACAGGCTGTTTTGCAAGCAAAGGCGACCGAGGGTCAGTAACAGGCTCGGATCCGTCGGATGATCCTTCAGCCAGCCCTCGGCAGTCTGCAGCTGACGCGCCGGATCACTGCCACGCACCAACCCGTAAAGCCGCGCGAGATGGCTGTCGTAGCTGCGCTTTAGCGCCGTTCGCAACACCTCTTCGGCCTCGACCTGAGCGCCCAGTTGCCGAAGTTGCTCGGCATACGCCAACACCAATTGCGGTTCCTGGCGTTGTGCCGAGGTGAGTTGCTGCCAGGCGCGGTTGAGCGCCTGCAAACCGATCGTTCCGTCTTCTTCCTGATGCGCCGCCACGGACAGGTTCTCCTCCCAGGCCCGGCGCTCCAGTTCGGCCAGCTCGGCCGGCGGCAGGACTTTGTCCTTGCGCAGTTCCGGCAACAGACGGATCACCGAAGACCAGTCCCCGCGCTGTTGATACAAACGCTGCAACTGGCGCAGGGTCTGGACATTATGTGGATGGCGGTCGTGCATGGCCTGCAACGTTGTCAGGGCGCCGTCGGTGTCGCCCCGATCGGTCTGCAATTGCGCGTGACTCAGGGCAATCGCCAACTCAGCCTGGGGCTGGCGTTCCAGCGCGCGCTCCAGCAGGTTGTCACTTTCCTGGTAATGACCTTGTTCGTTCGCGGCGCGGGCGGCGCCGAGGTAATAGAGCAGCGGTTGCTGCTCGGCTTCGGCGGCGCGGTGCAAATGCCGCTGTGCGCTGGCCCAGCGACCTTCGGCCAGGTCCATCTGCCCGTGCTCGATCGCGACTTGCACCCGACGGCTGCGATTGCGCCGCGACCAGGGATTGACCACGCCACTGGACGTCGTCACCAGCTCGACCAAGGCCTTGATGCCCCAGAACACCAGCCACAACACCGCCACCAGGGCGAGGGTCGCCCACAGGCTGGATTCGAAACGGAAGCTTTTATAAGCGATCAACACGTAGCCGGAATGCTCGGCAATCGCCAGCCCCAGCGCGGCGGCCGCGGCGATGACCAGAAACACGATCACGTAGAGGCGTTTCATGGCGTAGCCTCCTGCGCGGTGTCCGTGGCAGGTTTGGCCATGGGTTTGATCGAGTCTTCGGCATTGATATTGCGTCGCTCGAGATAGCCCTGAACCGCACTCAACGTACCCGTCAGGTCAGGCGTCACTACCGTGACCGGCTCCTTGCTCAACTCACCCACCTGCTCAAGCATCACTTTGCTTTGCGGGTTGTCCGGGTTGAAGTTGCCTTTGAGCACGTCCCGCGCCTCGGCCAGCGCCTGGGTATAAACGGCGGCCTGACCATTGAGCGCCGCCCATTGCGCCTGCTCCAGCGCCAGGCTCAGGGCCAGACGCACCTGGCTCAGGCTCTGCCCTGCCAGCAGCGGACGAACATTTTTGTCGGCATTGAAATCGATGCGGATGTAGCGCGAGATCTGATCCCACCACTGTGCCCAGCGGCTCGCGCCGTCGCCATCGGCGGTCAGGCCCAGCAGCGATTCGCCGCGATCCTTGTACTCGGGCGCCAGTTCGGTGAGGTTGATCACCTGATCGCGCAGCGCACCCAGCCGGAGGAACAGGCCAGTGCGATCCGGCTGTTCAGTGCTGCGCAAGGCAACCAGGGTTTTCGCCACTTGCTCGCGAGCGGCAAAGGAGCCCGGGTCGTTCTGTTCGCGAAGAATTTCATCAGCGCCCTGGACCAGCGCCTGAGCGCTGCTGATGTCCTGCAACGCCGAAAGCCGCAGGCTGGCCAGCCGCAGCAAGTGCTCGGCCTCGGCCAGGCGCCAGTCCTTACGACTCGCGCCGAGGACGGTTTCGAGACGTTGGTTCAGGCGCTGCTGCTCGCCCTGCAGCTGGACGACGAGGCGGCTGCGGGCATCCAGTTCCTCGGCGGCCGGCATTTGCTCAAGCCGCGCACTCAGGCGCTGTTCGTTGAGCTTCAGACTTTGCGCCTGATCGTTCAACGCCTGCACTTGGCTCAACTGCTGCTGCGTATTGGCCTGCAGGTGTCGCACCTGCCAGACGCCCCAACCGCCCACCGCCACACCGGCGGCACCCAGCAGTAGCGCGACGATTGCCAGCCCATTGCCTCGGCGCTGCACGGCAGCAGGTGGAGGGGTTTCTACCGGTGCTTCGACCGGCGCATCGAGATCGATCACTGGCCGGGAATCATCTTTAGGCAAGGCAGTTTCGTTCACGTATCCATCCTTTGCATTAGAGAACGGGTTCGGGATGCTCCCGCAACGCCGTCAGCAAAGCCGCGGCACTGGCGCCACGACAATCCACAACTGTTTGGGCCCCGGCGGCACGTGCCAGCTCGGCGACCCGGGGGCTTGGAACAAACAACGGCAGCTGCGCCAATTGCGCCCAGGCAGCGCCGGCCAATTGATGCAGGTGCTCAAAACCCTGTCCACTGCTGACCACCAGCCCGTTCAAGCGTTCCGCCTTGATCCGCTCTGGCAGTGTCGCCGACGGATAGACCGGCACGTTGCGGCGGTATAACTCCAGATACTCGACACTAGCACCAAGCTCGCGCAAACGCTCTGCGAGCCACTCGCGACCGCCCTCCCCGCGCATAATCAACACCCGTGGATCAGGCCGTGCGACAGCCTCGCGCAACGAGGCCAGTTCCAGCAAGGCTTCGCTGTCATCCCCTTCGGTTGGGAAACACACACTCAGCCCGTGGTCATCGAGGATCTGCGCCGTCGCGGCGCCCACGCTGAACCACTTTGGATTCGGCAGGTGCGGCCAATAGTTCGTGAGCAGTTCCACGGCGATTCTGGCGGCAGGTTTGCTGACCACAATGATTGCGCAGTAGCGATCCAGCCCCCGAATGACCTGGCGCATTGTCTCAGAGAGCGGAACCGCTTCGATTTCCAAAAGCGGCAGGCTGCTGCTAAAAATCCCCGCTTCGGCCAGGACATCGCTCAGCGCCGCCGACTCATCCGCGGGACGCGTCAGCAGCAGGCGCCAGCCGCTCACTCGTGACCCGCCTCGCCATAGACTGCTTTGAGAATGTCGTTGGCGCCCTGGTTCAGCAGGTCGTCGGCCACTTGCACACCCAGCGCTTCGGCATCGCCGCGTGGCGCACGAGCTTCGGCGCTGAGCAGCAGGCCGCCGCTCGGATCGCCCACCAGGCCGCGCAACCAGATCTGCTCGCCTTCAAGCACGGCGTAGCAGGCGATCGGCACTTGGCAGCCGCCATTCAGATGTTTGTTGAGGGCACGTTCGGCGGTGACACGGGTGGCGGTGTCCTGGTGGTGCAGCGGTGCGAGCAAGGCGTGGATTTCACTGTCGACGGTGCGGCATTCAATACCCACGGCACCCTGGCCACCGGCCGGGAGGCTGTCGTCAACGCTGATGGCGGATGTGATGCGATCTTCAAAGCCCAGGCGAATCAGACCCGCCGCGGCGAGGATGATGGCGTCGTATTCGCCGGCATCGAGCTTGGCCAGGCGGGTGTTGACGTTGCCGCGCAGGAAGCGGATTTTCAGGTCCGGGCGACGCGTCAGCAGTTGGGCCTGACGACGCAGACTGGAGGTGCCGACGACGCTGCCCTGCGGCAACGCGTCCAGGCTGGCGTAAGTATTGGAGACGAATGCATCACGCGGGTCTTCGCGCTCGCAGATGCAGAACAGACCGAGGCCTTCGGGGAAGTCCATCGGCACGTCTTTCATCGAATGCACGGCGATGTCCGCTTCGTGGTCAAGCAGCGCGGTTTCCAGCTCCTTGACGAACAGGCCCTTGCCGCCGATTTTCGACAGTGGCGAGTCCAGCAGCTTGTCGCCGCGACTGACCATGGGCACCAGCGTCACGAGCAGACCGGGATGAGCCGCTTCCAGACGGGCTTTGACGTATTCGGCCTGCCACAGGGCGAGAGCACTTTTGCGGGTGGCGATGCGGATTTCGCGAGGGGACATGGATCAATCCGTACTGAATAGATACGGCGGATAATAACAGCTCAGTCAAATCCACTTTGACTTGTATCAGGTAAGACCTGGCCTCCCTGGCCCCGGACGTCCGGCAATCGGGTGAGAAATTCGCCTGCGGACGGCGAATTAAAGCTGTTGCATCATTTTGCGCACACCGGCCACATGACGCCGGCTGACAATCAGCGCATCGCCATTCAGGCCCTTGAGGAACAGCTGAAAATGGCCAAGAGGCGTGCGTTGCAGGCGTTCGATGCGTTCGCGGGCGACCAGGGCGTTGCGGTGGATGCGCACGAACCGGTCACCGAATTCATCTTCAAGCGCCTTGAGCGGCTCATCCAGCAGCACTTCGCCGCCTTCATGGCGCAAGGTCACGTATTTGTGGTCGGCAATGAAGTACACCACCTGACCCAACGGGATCAGCTCGATGCCTTTACGGGTACGCGCACTGATGTGGCTGCGCGGGCCGCTGCCAGTTTCGGCGGCGGGACGGGTCAGGGCCGCGAGCTGGACCCGGTTGGGCCGCTCGGCTTTTTTCAACGCGTCATGCAATTGTTCTGTACGCACAGGTTTCACCAGATAGCCTACGGCGCTGGCCTGTAAGGCTTCCACGGCAAATTCATCGGGCCCTGCGCAAAACACCACGGCTGGCGGGGTTTCACGTTCGCACAATCGCGCAGCCACTTGCAGGCCATCGAGACCCGGCATGCCGATATCGAGCAACACGATATCCGGCTTGTGGCTGTCGATCAGCGCCAACGCCTCTTCGCCGTTCGTGGCGCTGGGCTCCAGGACACTGTATCCCTCGAGTTCGCCGACCATTCGGCTCAGGCGCTCGCGGGCAAGGGGTTCGTCATCAACGATCAGGACATTCATATTGCGCTGGATTCCTGCGTGAGTCTCGCACAAGGATAGCGTAGACAGGTGAAGTGACGTCCGTCACCGCGATCCACGCTAAGACTAGCGCGAGGGCCAAAAAGTGCCGCCGGGCCGACGGCTAAATTTTCATCTGCCGGGCAATTGGCGGCCCAGGCCCGCGTTGGCGAGGCATCGCCGTAGGGTTTGCTGATACACAATATGAACACCCCCTCTTCTTATAGTCAGTTACAGCACCGAGAAGTGCACTGATCCTACTGTCCAACTGTAGACGGTTGCCGGGACGTTATTGCTCAATCGAAAAATATCGTTGCGTAATTAATGTCGCGCGCTGACTTCGAGCATAGGCCGGTATACCCAGGAAAATCCTGTCGACCAGCGTCAGCGACAGCATTGGCAACCCTGTTATTATTCGCGGCAGCTTTAAACGCCATCTTTCTTCAGCCGATACGAGCGAATTCATGAGCACTGACAAGACCAATCAGTCCTGGGGCGGCCGCTTCAGTGAACCCGTCGACGCCTTCGTCGCCCGCTTCACCGCCTCCGTCACCTTCGACCAGCGCCTGTATCGCCACGACATCATGGGCTCGATTGCCCATGCGACCATGCTGGCCAAGGTCGGCGTGCTGACCGATGCCGAGCGCGACAGCATCACCGACGGCCTGAAGACCATCCAGGGTGAAATCGAGGCCGGCCAGTTCGACTGGCGCATCGATCTCGAAGACGTGCACATGAACATCGAGGCGCGCCTGACGGATCGCATCGGCGTGACCGGTAAGAAGCTGCACACCGGCCGCAGCCGTAACGACCAGGTCGCCACCGACATCCGCCTGTGGCTGCGAGATGAGATCGACCTGATTCTGGCAGAAATCACCCGCCTGCAAAAAGGCCTGCTGGAACAGGCCGAGCGCGAAGCCGGCAGCATCATGCCGGGCTTCACCCACCTGCAAACCGCCCAGCCAGTGACCTTCGGGCACCACATGCTGGCCTGGTTCGAAATGCTCAGCCGCGATTACGAGCGCCTGGTCGACTGCCGCAAGCGCACCAATCGCATGCCGTTGGGCAGCGCCGCGCTGGCGGGCACCACGTACCCGATCGATCGCGAATACACCGCGCAGCTGCTGGGCTTCGACGCCGTCGGCGGCAACTCGCTGGACAACGTGTCCGATCGTGACTTCGCTATCGAATTCTGCTCCGCCGCGAGCATTGCAATGATGCACTTGTCGCGTTTCTCCGAAGAACTGGTGCTGTGGACCAGCGCGCAATTCCAGTTCATCGATCTGCCAGACCGTTTCTGCACCGGCAGCTCGATCATGCCGCAAAAGAAAAACCCGGACGTGCCGGAACTGGTGCGTGGCAAGACTGGCCGCGTGTTCGGCGCACTGATGGGCCTGCTGACCCTGATGAAAGGCCAGCCATTGGCCTACAACAAGGACAACCAGGAAGACAAGGAGCCGTTGTTCGACGCCGCCGACACCTTGCGCGACTCGCTGCGGGCCTTTGCCGACATGATCCCGGCGATCAAACCCAAGCACGCGATGATGCGCGAGGCGGCGTTGCGCGGTTTCTCCACCGCCACCGACCTCGCCGACTACCTGGTTCGCCGCGGCCTGCCGTTCCGTGACTGCCACGAAATTGTTGGCCATGCCGTGAAGTACGGCGTGGAAAGCGGCAAGGACCTGGCGGAAATGAGCTTGGAAGAGCTGCGCAAGTTCAGCGACCAGATCGATCAGGACGTCTTCGCCGTGCTGACCCTGGAAGGCTCGGTGAACGCCCGTGACCATATCGGCGGGACTGCGCCGGCGCAGGTCAAGAAGGCGGTGGCTCGCGGTCAGGCATTGCTCGCCAGCCGCTGAGGTCAGCGGCAACGACTGGGCTCGATGGCCGCCCGGCCATCGAGCTTTTTTTATCAGCCAGCAGCGTGAACTGCTCACCGGCCACGTAGGGAGCGAACCGCGCCCGCTGTTTCAGCGCGGTGAATCCTTTGATCAGGTCTCGCTCAGACTTGGCTCTGAGCGCTTCGGGAGTGGGCCTGCCAGCAAAAAACACCTCGGCATGGCAGACACGCGCGGGCAGTTCGATGTAGAGCTCGATTTCCTTGGCCAAGGAGCGAAAGCGTGCCCGCATGAAGGGATCTTCGGGCAGCAGTGGAATGCCCGGCTGGGTCTCCTCGATAAAATCGAGGATCGCATCCGTCTCGCTCAGAAAACCTTGCCCGGTCTCCAGTACAGGCACTTTTCCGCGAGGGCTGACAGCAAGGATGTCTGGATTCTGGCATCCATGGAGAGGGACCGTTTCAAACGGCACAGCCTTCTCCAGAAGTGCCAGTTTGACCATGTTGAAATAATTACTGGCCGCAAAGCCATGCAGTTTGAGCATCACCGATTCTCCTTGTAGGTGTCGACGCTCAAGGTAAACACTGCTCGATTGCCTGTAAGTGTTCACATAATTACCGAATGCGACGGCCCCGGACGAAAACGACGCCCGCCAGGGCGAGGCGGCCATAGGGGACAAAAGATTACGATTCTTGTATCACCCAAAATGGCCGACTTTCTTTAACGTTTGGACGCGACCATCGCCATAAACGCCGGCATCGCCGCTTCCTTGTCCGCTGCAATCCGCTGCACGTTCGGATTCTGCTCCAGACGCTCCAACAACGCCTTGGCCGCAGGCATCTCAGCCAGCAGGTCCAGGCCAAACAGCTTCTGCCCCACCGCACAGGCCAGCGGCACGCTGTACAGGAAATACAGATCCGCAAGGCTCAGGCTGTCGCCCGCGACATAAGGCGCAAACTTGCCATGCCTGCCCAGCGAGGCAAAGCCCAGCAGCAATTCGGCCTTGGTCTTGTCCTTGATCGCATCCGGCACCGGCATGCCGAAAAACGCTTCGGCATAACAGGCGCGCGCCGGTAATTCGATGTACAGCTCGATTTCCTTGGCAATCGCCAGCACCTGCGCCCGCTCAAAGGGATCGCTCGGCAGCAGCGGCGTGCCTTTCTGGCTCTGTTCGATGTATTCCAGAATCACTGCCGTTTCGTTGATGAAACCTTCGTCGACGCGCAGCACGGGCACCTTGCCACGCGGGCTGATGGCCAATGCCTCGTGACTGGTGCCGCCATAAAACGGCACTTCTTCGAACGGCAGTCCTTTCTCCAACAGCGCCAGTTTGACCATGTTGTAATAATTGCTGACGGAAAATCCATAAAGCTTAAGCATCACAAAGCCTCCGGGCCGTGCGGGGTGGGCAGTGCCTGTTTATAGAACGTCGCGCAAGTTCTCGCCAGCAGCATTACGTCGCTGAATGCAGGTAAACTGGCCGCCTTAACGTGAGGAGCCTGCCATGAGCGAGCCAACAGATATCGATCTCGACGAAGAAGAGTTCGCCGAAAACACCTTGGTCGAAGCCATCGAAAACCAGATCGCAAGCGACGACCCGCCTGCCGCCAAGGCAACGTTCAACAAGCTGACCCTGGTGGGTTACGAACGTGAGGAAATCCTCAACCTCATGGCGCATGTATTAGCAGTAGAAATCGACGCGATCCTCGAAGAAGACCGCGCGTTCAACACCGAATGGTACGAAGCAGCGTTGCGCGCATTGCCGGAATTGCCGCCGGAAAAGCAGTAAACCAAGCCCCGTGGGAATGCGGCGCCGCCGCCCCCACACAGATTGTCACCATTCAAGCCTGCCTTCCCCCAGACCCTGACTACACTGGTACGCACCCCGCTGCCGCTCTACCTGTCGGGGAATGCTGCCCGAGGTGAAAAACCCTGTCGCGAGCACTGGACATGCCGCACGAGTGGGATCACCTTAGGGGCGCTGTCGTCCAATTCCTAGAAAGTCTGGAGTCCTTATGTCGCTTACCCCTGAGTTGGTTGCCGAACTGGAAATCCTCGCACTCTTCAACCTGGACAGTGCCCAGGAAGGTTTGAAAATTCATCAGACCGCTGCCCCGAAAGCCATTGCTGCCGCTCAACGCCTGTACGAAAAAGACCTCATTGACCAGCCCGACGGCGGTTATCTGACCAGCCTGGGTCGTGACGCCGCGCAAAACGTGCAAACCGTTCTGACCATTCTGAACGTTCAGGAAACGGCCTGAGCATCCCTGCATCGCCCACGGAAACCCTGCGACGGGATTTCCGCGGGCACACTCCTGCCGACGCTTCGCCATGGAAATCTGACGTAAAAACAAATTCCGCTTAAGAGTGCCGCGACCGAGGCGCTAAACTGCCTTCATCCTGAGACCCCGACGTCCGAGCCCCGCGAGCCGGTTTGAGCTGACATGACCCGCACCCATGAAATCCGCCCTGATCTGGACGAGGGAATCGACCGCAAGGTTCTCAGCCAACTGCGCGCACGCTTCCTGAAGGTCAACGAGGGTCGCCTGGCCCGCGCCATGGAAGGCCTGTCGACCCGCCAGCAAGGCGTTTTGACCCTGCTGCCGCTATTTTTTCACGTCAATCATCCGCTGTTGCCGGGTTACGTATCGGGCAGCACCCCTGCCGGGCTGTCGAACTTCGAACCGGACGCCAACGCCCTCGCCGAAGCCCAGCGCCTGACCCGTTCCTTCTCCTACAAACCGCGCCACGGCAGCAATCCACCGCGACCGATTCACGGCCTGTTCCTGATGGGCAGCCTCGGCACCCTCGCCCAGGCGGACCAGAGCGACATGGACGTGTGGGTCTGCCACGCGCCGGACCTGACAGAGAACGAGCTCGCCGAGCTGCGTAAAAAGTGCCAGTTGCTCGAAACCTGGGCCGCCAGCCAGGGCGCCGAGGCGCATTTTTTCCTGATCGACCCGGCCCGCTTCGTGCTCGGCGAGCGCGATACGCAATTGAGTTCGGAAAACTGCGGCACCACCCAGCACTATCTGCTGCTGGACGAGTTCTACCGCACCGCCATCTGGCTGGCCGGGCGCACGCCAATCTGGTGGATGGTGCCGGTCTACGAAGAAGCCGCCTACGACCGCTACACCCACACGTTGCTGTCCAAACGGTTCATCCGCGCGGACGAAAGTCTGGACCTGGGCAATCTGGCGTTCATTCCGCCCGGTGAGTTCATTGGTGCGGGCCTCTGGCAGTTGTTCAAGGGCATCGAGTCGCCCTACAAGTCGGTGCTCAAATTGCTGCTGACCGAGGTCTACGCCAGTGAGCACCCCAGGGTTCAGTGCCTGAGCCTGCGATTCAAGCAGGCGGTGTTCGCCAATCAACTCGATCTCGACGAGCTGGACCCGTACGTCGTGGTCTACCGGCGCATCGAGGAATACCTCACCGTCCGTAACGAACCGGAACGTCTGGAACTGGTGCGGCGCGCGCTGTACCTGAAGGTCAACCGCAAACTCACCGGCAGCAACAGCCGCACCCAGAGCTGGCAGCGCTCATTGCTGGAGCGCCTGGCCCACGAATGGCACTGGGATCAGCGTCAACTGGCCCTGCTCGACAGCCGCAGCCAGTGGAAAGTCCGCCAGGTCAGCTCCGAACGCCGCGCATTGGTCAACGAGCTGAATTACAGCTACCGCTTCCTGACCGAGTTCGCCCGCAGTGAACAGACGGTGAGCCTGATCAACAAGCGCGACCTCAATGTGCTGGGTCGACGCCTGTACGCGGCGTTCGAGCGCAAGGCGGACAAGGTCGAGTTCATCAACCCGGGCATCGCGCCGGACCTGGCCGAGGACACCCTGACGCTGGTCAACGCGCCAAACAAAAAGGAACCAGAGCAAACCCAGTGGGGCCTGTACAACGGCAGCCTGACCGCCCTCGAGTGGGAGCATTTCGCACCGATCAAGCGCAGCCGCCAATTACTCGAGTTGCTGACCTGGTGCCATCGCAACGGCGTGATCGACAGCAGCACCCGTCTGGCCCTGCATCCCGGCGAAAGTGACCTGAGCGAGTTCGAGCTGTTCAACCTGCTCGGCAGCCTGCAACAGAGCATCGCCCTGCCCCTGCCCACCGTCGCCGAAGAACCGTTGCTGCGCGCCAGCGTGCCAAGCGAGGTGTTGATTCTGGTGAACGTGGGCGTCGATCCACTTAAACATCACCGTGACCTGAACATTCTGATGACCACCGAGCGCACTGACTCCCTGAGTTACGCCGGGGTCCGGGAAAACCTGGTGCTGACGCTGGACCAGGTCACGCTCAACAGCTGGAACGAGGTGATGGTCAACCGCTTCGACGGCCCTCACGCCCTGCTCGACTGCCTGCGCGACTACCTCAACAACCTGCCGAACGGCCCGCGGCAACCCAGGTTGCGCGTCCGTTGTTTTTGCCATAACCGCGCGCAATTCATTGCCCAACGGGTGGAAGAAATCCTCGACACTGCGCAGAACCTGCTGCTGAGCAAGCTCAATCATCGCTACCTGATTCAGGTCCAGCAGCATTACCACGTGCTGGAGCTGGTGCCGGGACAGGTCAATCACGTCGCCCTCGCGACCTTGCCGGCGCTGTTCGATTACCTCGGCGAAGAACTGGCGAGCTACAGCCCGCTGCACCTGGATCCGAGGGCGCTGGAGGACCATGACCTGGCGCTGATCCTGCCCATGGGCCAGCCCGAGTGCATCCAGGCGTTCTACCGGATCCACGACGACCAGGCCGATCTGTATGTGCTGGATGAATTCAACGCCTTATGGCAGCAGCGTTTGCCCTACCACGAGGAAGAAAGCCTGCTGGTACCGCTGCAGCGCTTCCTGCAGTCGATCCAGTACCGCCGCGATGCCTTGTTGCCGATGGACGCGGCCCAGCCGCAGAGCCTCGACACCTTGTATTACCAGTTGTTGCCCTCCGGCCCGGGACGAGCCCGCCGGGTCGAACCCCGGCCCGCTCCGCAGACGCCGGTCAACAGGCCGTTCTATGACGTGCAGGCGATCGTCGGCAAAGCCGCACCTGGTGAGGTGCAAGTCACGTTGTATTGCAATCAGCGGGAGTTTTCAGAGCTGGAACATGGCGAGCAGTTGTTCAGCGTGGTAGCCCGGGAAATTGTCGACCAGCGCCGCGAGACCGAGCGTTATCGCTGCTACATCACCGACCTGGACCTGTCGGGCCTGCTCGGTGATGGTCAGAGCTCAAGCAATTTGTATTTGCGCTACAAGGCCGATCTGGAGCGCGCATTGAACGACGCGCTCGAACGGGCCTGAGGGAGAGATTATTCCGGGAAGTCGCCGCCATTGGCCGGCTGCGATTCGACTTCAAGCAAGGTCAGCTTGAGGGTTTTGCCGCCCGGTGCGGGCCAATCGATGTGCTGGCCCACTTTGAGCCCCAGCAGGGCACTGCCGACAGGCGCCAGAATGGAAATCTTGCCTTCGTCTGCGTTGGCGTCCTTGGGGTAGACCAGCGTCAGGTGATAGTCCTTGCCGCTGCTTTCTTCACGGCAATGAACTTTGGAGTTCATGGTCACGACATCGGCAGGCACCTCTTCGTGACCGACCAGCGTATCGGCGCGATCCAGTTCGGTTTGCAGCGCGATAACGCCCGGCAGCGTGTCGTCCAGGCTGTCGATCAGGCGTTCCAGACGTTGCACGTCCAGTCGGGTAAGGGTGATGGAAGGTGCGGTCATGATCAGGGCAGACTCCTTTCTTCTGCACGAAAAAAGCAAAACCCCGCCAGAAAAAGGCGGGGTTTTCACGAACCTCGATGGGTTGAGGCGTACCCGGACACTATCACAGCTCAATAAATATACAAGCCAGGCCATTTTCTGTAGGAGCGAGCTTGCTCGCGAAGAACGTGAACACGCCGCGCTCATGCTGGCGGCCCTTGTCATCGTTAACGCCCATCGCGAGCAAGCTCGCTCCTACAGGGGATGGGCCGGGGGCTTGCGATTGGAGGCCTGGGCGCATATCACCCGGCGGCGCTCATCATCGGCCGAACGCCACTCGCGGATGTCTTCGACATGGCGAAAACACCCGAGGCAGACCTTCTGTTCATCCAGCCGGCACACGCCGCTGCACGGCGAAGGCACCGCCGTGCTGACATTGCTGTAGAGCGGCTTGGGCGGACGAACGGGTGCAGGCTGGGTCACGATCTCACAGACCTTCGAAGTCGAATTCAGCACCGGCCTGTTGCTTGACGATGCGCTCGAGCATCTCGCCGAGCTGCTCCTCGCTCTTGTCGCACATCCAGCGTTCGCTTTCTTCGTCGTAGTCGAAGTGGAAACCACCGGACACCGCCGCCAGCCACAGCTGACGCAGGGGTTCCTGACGGCTGAAGATCAACTGGCTGCCGTTTTCGAACTTGACGGTGAGCACACCGGCCGAGCTCTCAAGGTCGATGTCGAGGTCGCTCTCATCGAAAATATCTTCCAGCGATTGCTGGGTGGCATCGACCAGATCGTGGAAACGGGCTTCGGTCAAACTCATTACGGCAAACCTCAAAAAGTGTCTACTCACGCTCAAGCGCCGCAAGATACGGCCGAGCCCCGGTGATTGCAAAGGATAACGACCAGCAACCGTTCCCTGTGGGAGCGAGCCTGCTCGCGATTACGCCAGTCCATCGGGCATTATGGCCGCTGACACACCGCCATCGCGAGCAGGCTCGCTCCCACAGGGGTTGACCGGCGCCGACAGGTATCGCGCAACCCCCGCCGGACGGGAGCCCCATCGCATAGGCAATCCGCCGGGTGGCCGGTATACTCCGGCGCAATTAACGTATTTTCAAGGATTTCGCCATGAAGCGCCTGATCTCTTCCCTTGCTGCGCTTGCTTCGCTCGTCGCTTTCGCCAGCTTATTGTCGGCCTGTGGTCAAAAAGGCCCGCTGTACCTGCCCGACGATAAACAGGACCCTGCCGAGCAGGCGCAGTCCTCGCAAAAGCAGCCGTCGAAGGCTCACAAGCACGACGTCTACCAATAAGGGAACGCCATGGACGCTTTTAACTACCGTGACGGCGAGCTGTTCGCGGAAGGGGTTGCCCTGTCCGCCATCGCCGAACGCTTTGGCACGCCGACCTACGTCTACTCCCGAGCCCACATCGAAGCCCAGTACCTGGCATACGCCGATGCGCTGGCTGGCACGCCGCACCTGGTCTGCTACGCGGTCAAGGCCAACTCCAACCTGGGTGTCCTGAATGTCCTGGCGCGTCTCGGCGCCGGTTTTGACATTGTCTCCCGTGGCGAGCTGGAGCGCGTGCTGGCCGCTGGCGGCAGCGCCGACAAGATCGTGTTCTCCGGCGTCGGCAAGACCCGTGACGACATGCGTCGCGCCCTGGAAGTCGGCGTCCACTGCTTCAACGTCGAATCCACCGATGAGCTGGAACGGCTGCAGGTGGTCGCCGCCGAACTGGGCGTTCGCGCCCCGATCTCGTTGCGCGTGAACCCGGACGTCGATGCCGGCACCCATCCGTACATTTCCACCGGTCTCAAAGAGAACAAGTTCGGCATCGCCATTGCCGACGCCGAAGACGTGTACATCCGCGCCGCGCAGCTGCCGAACCTGGAAGTGGTCGGTGTCGATTGCCACATCGGTTCGCAACTGACCACCCTGCCGCCATTCATTGATGCCCTCGACCGCCTGCTGGGCCTGGTCGACCGCCTCGGCGATTGCGGCATCTACCTGCGCCACATCGATCTCGGTGGTGGTTTGGGCGTGCGTTATCGCGATGAAGAGCCGCCACTGGCCGCCGACTACATCAAAGCCGTGCGCGAGCGTCTCGACGGTCGTGACCTGGCACTGGTGTTCGAGCCGGGCCGTTTCATCGTCGCCAACGCCGGCGTGCTGCTGACCCAGGTGGAGTACCTCAAGCACACCGAACACAAAGACTTCGCCATCGTCGACGCGGCCATGAACGACCTGATCCGCCCGGCGCTGTACCAGGCCTGGATGGACGTCACCGCCGTGCGCCCACGGGACACCGCGGCTCGCGCCTACGACATCGTCGGGCCGATCTGCGAGACCGGCGACTTCCTGGCCAAGGACCGTCAGCTGGCCCTGGAAGAAGGCGACCTGCTGGCGGTGCATTCCGCTGGCGCCTATGGGTTTGTCATGAGTTCCAACTACAACACCCGCGGCCGTACCGCCGAAGTGTTGGTGGACGGTGATCAGGCATTCGAAGTGCGTCGCCGTGAGACGGTAGCCGAGTTGTTTGCTGGCGAAAGCCTGCTGCCGGAGTAAAACCATGCTGCTGCGTTTTACCAAGATGCACGGCCTGGGCAACGACTTTATGGTCCTCGACCTGGTCAGCCAGCACGCGCACATCCTGCCCAAACACGCCAAGCAATGGGGCGATCGGCACACCGGCATCGGTTTCGACCAGTTGCTGATCGTCGAGGCGCCGAGCAACCCGGACGTGGATTTCCGCTATCGGATCTTCAACTCCGACGGCTCCGAAGTGGAGCAGTGCGGCAACGGCGCGCGCTGTTTCGCCCGCTTTGTGCTCGACAAGCGCCTGACCGCAAAACGGCAGATTCGCGTCGAAACCAAAAGTGGCATTATCCAACTGGACATCCGCAGCGACGGCCAGATCAGCGTCGACATGGGTGCACCGCGCCTGGTGCCGGCCGACATCCCGTTCATCGCCGACAGCCAGGCGGCGAGCTACTCGCTGGACGTCGACGGCACATCGGTTGAACTGGCCGCCGTGTCGATGGGCAACCCCCACGCCGTGCTGCGGGTCAACGACATCAACAACGCACCGGTGCATGAACTGGGGCCGAAAATCGAACATCACCCGCGCTTTCCCGCGCGAGTGAACGTCGGTTTTCTCCAGGTCATCGACCGGAACCGCGCGCAGTTGCGCGTCTGGGAACGCGGCGTCGGGGAAACCCAGGCCTGCGGCACCGGCGCGTGTGCTGCAGCAGTGGCCGCGATCAGCCAGGGGTGGATGGATTCGCCGCTATTGATCGACCTGCCCGGCGGGCGCCTGTCCATTGAATGGGCAGGCCCAGGCCAACCGGTTGTGATGACCGGCCCGGCAGTCCGAGTGTACGAAGGACAAGTGCGTCTTTGAGTGAGTCAAACCCATGACCGACAAGCCCCAGGTTCCCGCCCGACAGCCCGACGAATCACCTTCCGAAAGCCTTGAGGCGGCGGCGATTGCCGCGTACCTGGAGGCTCATCCGGACTTCTTCGTCGAGCACGAAGAACTGCTGCCGGCCATGCGCATTCCGCACCAGCGTGGCGACACCATTTCGCTGGTCGAGCGCCAGATGACCATCCTGCGCGACCGCAACATCGAGCTGCGGCATCGCTTGTCGCACTTGATGGACGTGGCCCGGGACAACGATCGCCTGTTTGACAAGACCCGTCGCCTGATCCTTGCGCTGATGGACGCTGCCAGCCTGGAAGACGTGGTGATCAGCGTCGAAGACAGTCTGCGTCAGGATTTCCAAGTGCCTTTCGTGAGCCTGATCCTGCTGGGGGACAACCCGATGCCGGTCGGCCGCTGGGTGACCCACGCCGATGCGCAAACGGCCATCGGCGGTCTGCTCTCGGAAGACAAAAGCATCAGCGGGAGTCTGCGTGAGCATGAACTGGACTTCCTGTTCGGCGAAGAGCAACGCAAGCAGATCGGCTCCACCGCCGTCGTCGCGATCAGCCATCAAGGCATCCACGGCATCCTGGCCATCGCCAGCCGCGATCCGCAGCACTACAAAAGCTCGGTGGGTACGCTGTTCCTGAGCTACATCGCCGAAGTCATGGGCCGTGTACTGCCACGGGTCAACAGCTCGCTGCGCTCGGTACGCTGATCGTGGAACGGCAACTGGACGCTTACTGCGAACACCTGCGCAGTGAGCGGCAGGTGTCGCCGCATACGCTGTACGCCTACCGCCGCGACCTCGACAAAGTGCTGGGCTGGTGCGTCAAACAGAACATCGGCAGCTGGGCCGCGCTGGATATCCAGCGCCTGCGCAGCCTGATCGCTCGCTTGCACGCCCAGGGACAGTCGTCCCGCAGCCTGGCACGCCTGCTCTCGGCCGTGCGCGGGCTCTACCATTATCTGAACCGCGAAGGCCTGTGCGATCACGATCCAGCCAATGGCCTGGCGCCGCCGAAAGGCGAACGCCGACTGCCAAAAACCCTCGACACGGACCGCGCGCTGCAGTTGCTCGAAGGTGCGGTGGAGGATGATTTCCTGGCGCGTCGGGACCAGGCGATTCTGGAGCTGTTCTATTCCTCGGGTTTGCGCTTGTCGGAGCTGACCGGGCTCAATCTCGATCAGTTGGACCTGGCCGACGGCATGGTCCAGGTGCTCGGCAAAGGCAGCAAGACCCGGTTGCTACCGGTGGGCAAAAAGGCCCGCGAAGCGCTGGAGTTGTGGTTGCCATTGCGCGCGTTGACCAACCCGGCCGATGACGCGGTATTTGTCAGCCAGCAGGGCCGGCGCCTCGGGCCCCGGGCGATCCAGGTGCGGGTCAAGGCGGCTGGCGAGCGCGAGTTGGGGCAGAACCTGCACCCGCACATGCTGCGCCACTCCTTTGCCAGTCACTTGCTGGAGTCTTCCCAAGACCTGCGCGCCGTGCAGGAACTGCTCGGCCACTCGGACATCAAGACCACCCAGATCTACACCCACCTGGACTTCCAGCACCTGGCGACGGTCTATGACAGTGCCCATCCACGGGCCAAACGCATTAAGGGCGATGATTCATGACAATCCAGCTGATCACCTTCGACCTCGACGACACCCTGTGGGACACCGCCCCGGTGATCGTCAGCGCCGAAGCCGTACTGCGTGAATGGCTGACCGAACACGCGCCGAATCTGGGCGCGGTGCCGGTGGAGCATTTGTGGGCGATTCGCGAGCGCATCCTGAGCAAGGAGCCGCAGCTGAAACACCGCATCAGCGCGCTACGCCGCCGCGTCCTGTTCCATGCGCTGGAAGAGGCCGGCTACGACCATGGCGAGGCGTCGGATCTGGCCGACAAGAGTTTTGAAGTGTTTCTGCATGCGCGGCATCAGATCGAAGTGTTCCCTGACGTCGAACCGACACTGGAGGCGCTGGCCAGGCATTTCGCCCTGGGCGTGGTCACCAACGGCAACGCCGACGTACGCCGGTTAGGGCTGGCGGACTACTTCAAGTTCGCGCTGTGTGCCGAAGACATCGGCATCGCCAAACCGGATGCGCGACTGTTTCATGAAGCCTTGCAACGTGGCGGTGCGACCGCCGAGACCGCGGTGCACATCGGCGATCATCCGGGTGATGACATTGCCGGGGCGCAGCAGGCGGGGTTGCGGGCAATCTGGTTCAACCCGGCGGGCAATGTGTGGGAAGCCGATCGTTTGCCAGACGCGGAGATTGCCAGCCTGACCGAATTGCCGGCGTTGTTGGCGCGGTGGAATGCAATCTCAGCCTGACACAAAACCTGTGGGAGCGGGCTTGCTCGCGAAAGCGGCAGGCCAGCGGACATTGATTTTGAATGTGATGACCTCTTCGCGGGCAAGCCCGCTCCCACAGGGGCCTGCGCAAACCCGATACCGTTGATTCGCCCATGAAAAAGCCCGCAGCGACGGCGGGCTTTTTCAGCAAGCAAGGGCAGGCGCTTAGATAGGCCGGCTGCCGTACTTGTTATCAGGCTTCTTGGGAGGATCGGCGACCACATTGGCCTCCACTTCCTGCACCTTGCCGCCCTTGGCCAGAAACTCTTCCATGGCTTTGGCCAAGGCATCGCGTTCCTTGTTCTTCGCTTCGACGCTCGGCAGCTCATCGACCGATACCGCAGCCTTGGCCTTGCCTTTGGCGGTCGGAACGGGCGCTTCACCGCCGTCGTCTTCAACGACTTCGTCCGTCGCTGCTTCCAGACCTTCTTCGGTTTCGTCGTCGTCGCCTACTTCGAGGTCGTCGTTTTCCAGATCATCGTCGCTCATGTTCTACCTCATGACTTGCGAAAAGCAGATTAGTTATAGCCCAGCTTCGCCGTCTGTCGAAGGCTGCCGGAAAAAAATCAACAGCCGCTGATCACCAGCGGTTCATGCCCCTTCACCGTGCAAGGTGGCGAGGACTTTACGGGCACCGCCATGATCACGGTGCTCGCCCAGATAAACGCCTTGCCAGGTGCCCAGCGCCAGTCGGCCTGCCGAAATCGGCAAACTGAGCTGACAGCCAAGTACGCTGGCCTTGAAGTGCGCCGGGAGGTCGTCCAGGCCTTCGTCGTTATGCTCGTAGCCGTCTGTTCCTTGTGGGATCAGACGATTGAAAAATCGTTCGAAGTCGCGACGTACCGCCGGATCGGCGTTCTCGTTGATGGTCAACGACGCCGAGGTATGCTGCAGCCACAAATGCAACAGACCGACCCGGCACGCCTTGAGTTCAGGCAGGCCGGCGAGTAACTCGTCCGTTACCAGATGAAAGCCCCGGGGCCTTGCCCGCAGGGTAATCAGAGTCTGTTGCCACATACAGTTCTCCGCACGTTCGGGGCGCATTCTAGCGCGCTCTGGGAAAAAACAAAGGCCCTAATATTCCTTCAATCATGTAAGTGATTGGCCGTAGAAAAACGCCCGGCGCAAACGCCATCAAACGTGTACGAAAAAACCTTTCAGCTGTGCCTACACTGACAAATCCCGGACAAAAAAATGCCCGGCAAGCCGGGCAAGTTTTTGATACGCGTCTTACAGGTTGTAGCCGCGCTCGTTGTGAAGCGCCAGGTCGATGCCGACAGCCTCTTCTTCTTCAGTGATACGCAGGCCCATGACGGCGTCCAGTACCTTGAGAATGACGAAGGTGACGATCGCGGTGTAGATCACCGTGAAGCCCACGCCTTTGCACTGAATCCAGACTTGTGCGGCGATGTCGGTGACGGTGCCGAAGCCGCCCAGGGACGGTGCGGCGAACACACCGGTCAGGATCGCACCGAGGATACCGCCGATACCGTGTACACCGAAGGCGTCCAGGGAATCGTCATAACCGAGTTTGCGTTTCAGGGTGGTGGCGCAGAAGAAGCACACCACGCCCGCTGCCAGACCGATCACCAGCGCGCCCATCGGGCCCACGGTGCCAGCGGCCGGGGTAATCGCGACCAGACCGGCCACAACACCCGAGGCGATACCCAGTGCGCTGGGTTTGCCGTGGGTGACCCACTCGGCGAACATCCAGCCCAGTGCAGCAGCGGCGGTTGCGATCTGAGTCACCAGCATCGCCATACCGGCCGTGCCGTTGGCCGCGGCGGCAGAACCGGCGTTGAAACCGAACCAGCCGACCCACAGCATCGCCGCGCCCACCAGGGTGTAACCGAGGTTGTGCGGGGCCATCGGGGTGGTCGGGAAGCCTTTGCGCTTGCCCAGCACCAGGCAGGCAATCAGACCGGCCACACCCGCGTTGATGTGCACCACGGTGCCGCCGGCGAAGTCCAGCACGCCCCAATCCCACAACAGGCCGCCGTTACCGGACCAGACCATGTGCGCGATCGGTGCATACACCAGGGTGAACCACACGCCCATGAAGATCAGCATGGCGGAGAACTTCATCCGCTCGGCGAAGGCACCGACGATCAGCGCGGGAGTGATGATGGCGAAGGTCATCTGGAAGGTGATGAACACCGCCTCGGGGAACAGCGCCGCAGGCCCGGTCAGGCTGGCTGGCGTGACACCGGCGAGGAACGCCTTGCCCATGCCGCCGAAGAACGAGTTGAAATTGACGACGCCCTGCTCCATGCCGGTAGTGTCGAACGCGATGCTGTAGCCATAAATGACCCACAACACGCTGATCAGACCGGTAATGGCGAAGCACTGCATCATCACGGAAAGAATGTTTTTGGAGCGAACCATGCCGCCGTAGAACAACGCGAGGCCGGGAATGGTCATGAACAGCACGAGGGCTGTAGAGGTCAGCATCCAGGCGGTATCGCCGGAATTGAGGACTGGGGCCGCCACTTCGTCTGCCGCCATGGCCAGGCTGGGCATTACGAGGGACAACAGGGCTCCTAGCCCTGCGAATTTACGCAGAGTCATATTGTTTTCTCCTGGGGCGTTGGGGTTTGTGGCGGCTTAAATCGCGTCGGTATCGGTTTCGCCGGTACGGATGCGAATCGCCTGTTCCAGATTGACCACGAAGATCTTGCCGTCACCGATCTTGCCGGTGTTGGCAGCCTTGGTTATCGCCTCGATAACCCGGTCAAGATCCTTGTCGTCAATGGCAACATCGATCTTCACCTTGGGCAGGAAATCGACCACGTATTCCGCGCCGCGATACAGCTCGGTGTGACCCTTCTGCCGACCGAAGCCTTTGACTTCAGTAACGGTAATGCCCTGCACGCCGATCTCGGACAGCGACTCGCGCACGTCGTCCAACTTGAACGGCTTGATGATGGCAGTGACTAGCTTCATGAAAACTCTCTCCCGAATTGGTGGACTTGCCCCAGGAAAACAAACCCGACTCAAGTCTAAGCGCAGTGCCTGGCTTTGTAACGCATCGTCGGCCTTACCTGCCCGTCCGACGCCAGCTAACCACTCCGCACGAAACACTTCCCCGTTCCGCTTGGCGCACTGCATTCGTCACATCGACTGCATCAGTGCATGGGTCACTACCGACTAAGCAGAAAGCTTGCCATCTCGCCAAAAACCACTGAATTCAATCCTTTGGCCGTCGCAACCGGCACCGGCGCCCGAACGGCGCGGCAGATACGCACAACAACGGTGCGGCGCCGTCCGTCCGCCTGCGCGAAAAGCGTGCATGGTCAGCGGTCGGAATTGACTATAGACACTGCGTGATACACTGCCCGCCATTGTTTCCAGGACCTTCACCATGCTCGCGCCCAAAGACTTCCTCGACGCCCTGACCGGCACTGCCTCCCGCCTCTTCAGCGGCGACACCCCACTGCCAAAAAGCGAAATCGAAAGCCAGTTCAAAGCGTTGCTGCAAAGCGGTTTCAGCAAACTGGACCTGGTGAGTCGGGAAGAATTCGATAGCCAGATGGTTGTGCTCGCACGGACCCGGGCGCGGTTGGAGAGCCTTGAGACGAAGGTGGCGGAGTTGGAAGCGAAGCTCAATCCCCCAACTGTATAACCCCGCAAATCCCACTTTGAAACCCGATCTAATGTGGGAGCGAGCCTGCTCGCGATTGAAGGTCGGCACGACCCTCAGATGCATCTGTAGGAATTGGTGCCAAGTGCGATCACCCTCAAAAATCCCGGCACCTTCCTACAACAAAACCACCGCCGTCCGATTGCGCCGCAAAGCTCCGGTTTTTAAGCTCACCCAATGCTGAATGTTCAGCACTGGGTTTGGCGACCTGGAAGCTTAAGGAGCGCGACGACCATCGACCCAGGTCATGGCGGTTGTGCGTGGGGAGACCTTCGGGTCTGCCGGGTTCCTTTTGCTCCGGTTCGCCAACCCGCGTACAGCTGCCACCCAATTGTTTGGCGACAATTGCTGGCAGCCCTTCCGGCAAAAGGAGCTGTATCAATGAATTGCGATAACGATTATCTAATTCCCCACACCTTCACCCGCCACAAACTCCACCTCCACGCCCTCAAGCTTTGCTATTAATTCACCTTGGTGGAAAAGAGCCGCGAAGATGCTTCACGCATCCTGAATAAAAAACCCCACGCCTTTGGCGTGGGGTTCAATAATCCCGGACAACACTCAGGCACAGTGCGCAAGCCGCTCGACCTGATCCCGAATTGCAGCCCCTCGTTCAATTTCGGCTTTGCGTAAATCGTAGGTTAATTGCAGGTTCAGCCAAAATTCCGGATGCTGTACTGACCTTTTCGATTGCCTTCCAGCGCCTCCAATCGGTTGCCAGGGGGTGATCGAAGGTCCATCAGAACCGCAGCCGCGTCAAGCATCGTCAGCTTTCGTTCCACGACACTCAGAATGGCTGACCACATACGGGCCTTGCCGTTGCGAAACAGATATTCAGTCTCAGAACACTTGAGGATCCGCCCGAGTGGCGGTTTCTTTCGCATCCAAAGCGGCGCAACAACGCTTGCAACATTCTGCGAAAGTTTGGCGCCTCCGCCGCCACACCAAATCGTCACCACCCGACTACCCTTAAAAAACCGCAGGAAGCGGCCCCCGCAAAACTCAAGGAACGACCATGTCCCTTTCCATCGTTCACAGCCGCGCCCAGATTGGCGTGGATGCGCCCGCTGTCACCGTCGAAGTCCATCTGGCCAACGGTCTGCCATCGCTGACGATGGTCGGCCTGCCCGAAGCGGCGGTGAAGGAAAGCAAGGATCGGGTGCGCAGCGCGATCATCAACTCCGGCCTGCAATTTCCGGCGCGGCGGATCACGTTGAATCTGGCCCCCGCGGATTTGCCGAAGGACGGCGGGCGCTTCGATCTGGCGATTGCCTTGGGGATTCTGTCGGCCAGTGTGCAGGTGCCGACGTTGACGCTGGACGATGTGGAATGCCTGGGGGAATTGGCGCTGTCAGGCGCGGTGCGGGCCGTGCGCGGCGTGTTGCCGGCGGCGCTGGCGGCGCGCAAGGCCGGGCGCTCGTTGATGGTGCCACGGGCGAATGCCGAGGAAGCGTGCCTGGCGTCAGGGTTGAAGGTGATTGCGGTGGATCATTTGCTGGAGGCGGTGGCGCATTTCAATGGGCATACGCCGGTCGCGCCTTATGTTTCCAATGGTCTGCTTTACGCCAGTAAGCCTTATCCAGACTTGAATGAAGTACAGGGCCAGCTCTCGGCCAAACGCGCATTGCTGATCGCGGCAGCGGGGGCGCATAACCTGCTGTTCAGCGGACCGCCCGGGACCGGGAAAACCTTATTGGCGAGCCGCCTGCCGGGGTTGCTGCCACCGCTGGCCGAGAGCGAAGCACTGGAAGTCGCGGCGATTCAGTCGGTCACCAGTTGCGTGCCGCTGAGTCATTGGCCGCAGCGGCCGTTCCGCCAACCCCACCACTCGGCGTCGGGTCCGGCGCTGGTCGGTGGTGGATCGAAACCGCAACCTGGTGAGATCACCCTCGCCCACCATGGCGTGCTCTTCCTGGATGAGCTGCCTGAATTTGATCGCAAAGTGCTGGAGGTGTTGAGGGAGCCGCTGGAGTCCGGCCACATTGTGATTTCCCGCGCCAAGGACCGTGTACGTTTCCCGGCGCGGTTTCAATTGGTGGCAGCGATGAATCCTTGCCCCTGTGGGTATCTTGGCGAGCCGAGTGGCAAATGTTCCTGCACGCCGGACATGGTCCAGCGCTACCGCAACAAACTGTCGGGACCATTGCTGGATCGCATTGATCTGCACCTGACCGTTGCCCGCGAAGCCACGGCGCTCAACCCAGCCGTCAAGCCTGGCGAGGACACGGCCGCTGCCGCCACGTTGGTCGCCGATGCCAGGGAGCGGCAACACAAACGCCAGGGTTGTGCCAATGCGTTCCTCGATCTGCCGGGGCTACGCCGTCACTGCAGCTTATCCGCAGTCGATGAAACCTGGCTGGAGACCGCTTGCGAACGATTGACCTTGTCGCTCAGGTCGGCCCATCGCTTGCTCAAGGTTGCGCGCACGCTGGCGGATCTTGAGCGAGTCGATGGTATTACCCGCGAGCATCTGGCCGAGGCGTTGCAGTATCGGCCGGCGACGCAATAGGTGCGGGAACCGGGTTGCCCGCGAAGGCGATCCAAAGCATCACTTCAACGAAACCGATCAACCTCGGCCCGCAACTCTGCCGCCAGGCTTTCCAGCTCCTTGGCCGTCACCGCCAGGTTCGACACCACCTCACGCTGCTCACTGTTGGCCAACGCAATGCTCTGCAAATTGCTGCTGAGCAAGGTCGCGGTGCTGCTTTGCTCCTGGGTCGCAGTCGTGATCGCGGCGAACTGCTCGCCGGCGGAACGGCTTTGCTCATCGATTCGTGCCAGCGCCGAGGCGACATTCGCGTTGCGCGATAAGCCTTCCTGCATCAGCACGTTGCCCTGCTCCATGGTGCTGATGGCGTTGCCGGTTTCCTGCTGGATACTCTGGATCATGCCGGAGATTTCATCGGTTGCCTGACGGGTCCGCGAAGCCAGGTTGCGCACCTCGTCGGCCACCACCGCAAAACCACGCCCTTGCTCACCAGCACGCGCCGCTTCGATGGCGGCGTTGAGTGCCAGCAGGTTGGTCTGCTCGGCAATCGATGTGATCACCCCGACAATCCCGCCGATTTCCTGCGAGCGCTGGCCCAGGGTATTGATCACCGTAGCCGTGCTGTTCAGGGCGCCGGCAATCTGCTCCAGCGACGAGGAGGCTTCGCCCATCGAGGTACGACCGATCTGGGTTTGCTGTGCGTTTTCCTGCGCCAGGCGCTGCGTGTTGCCCATGTTGTCGGCGATGTTCAGCGAGGTCGCGCTGAACTCTTCCACGGCACCGGCCATGCTGCTGATTTCGCCCGACTGCTGCTCCATGCCCTCGTAGGCACCACCGGACAAACCGGACAGGGCCTGGGCTCGACTGTTGACCTCTTGCGAGGCCTTGCGGATGTGCTCGACCATCGTCGACAGCGCCTGGCTCATCTGGTTGAAAGCGCGGGCCAACTGACCAATTTCGTCGTTGCTCGACACGTTCAGACGCACACTCAGATCACCGGCACCCAAGGCTTCCGCCTGGCGGACCAGATCACCCAGCGGCGCAAGTTTGCTGCGCAACAGCCAGACGGCCGAGCAGACGGCGATCAGCATCGCCAGCAGGCTGCCAATCGCCAACTGAATGCCGACGCTCCAGGTCACCGCTCTGATTTCTTTTTGCGGCATGCTCGCCACGACCGACCAGGGACCACCCTCGAAAGGCACGGCAACGCTGTAGAAATCTTCGTTTGTGTCGCTCCAGAAATCGCCCTTGCCCGGTGTTTTCGCCAATGCGGCGATCGCCGGGCCCGCTTGATCCAGCGCCTGCACGCCGGCAATCGGCACCAGCCATTTGTTCTGCTCGTCCAGCAGCGCCAACGAGCCGGTCTGGCCGATGCGGAAGCGTTTGAGGTTGGCGAACTGCGCGTTCTGCGCGTCGGTGTAATCGAATCCTACGAACAACACGGCAATCACCTTACCGCTGCTGTCGCGGACCGGCGTGTACTGGGTCATGTAGGAACGTTCGAACAGCAAGGCGCGCCCCACGTAACCCTGCCCCGCGATCAAGCGCGCATAGGCCGGATTGGCGTGGTCGAGCAACGTGCCGATGGCGCGGCTACCGTCCTGTTTGCTCAGGGACGTGCTGACCCGAATGAAGTCCTCGCCGCTGCGCACGAACACCGTCGCCACGCCCGCGGTCATCTGCTTGAACTCGTCCACTTCCTTGAAGTTGTTATTCAGCACTTCACTGCCCAGGTGCAAGCCCGGGGTCTGCGCGCCCGCCACGGCCACCGGTTCGTCCGGGTGCACGCTCAGCCCCGCACTGAAGCGCTTCTCGAACAGGCCGGCCAGGCGCTGGGTGCTTTCACGCAGCGTGCCATGAAACGTACTCAACTGATCGGCCAGCAAGCGGGCCTCACTGGCCAGGTGCTCTTCGCGGGTCGCGAGGTTGGCCGTGTCCAGCGAACGCAAGGCGAACACGGTGCTGCCACTGATGACAATCGCCAGAATGACGGCGAGCGCGAGGCCAAGCTGTGAGGCGATCCGGGCACGGGGTTGAGACATGACAGCTCCTGGCCGAGCGCCCGGATCGACTTCGATCGGCAGCTCAGCAAATTTCTAATAATGGGAATTGCGTCGAACCTGCACGAAGGTTCCACATGTAGGCTTCGGCGGCAAAACTGAATACTTGAGCGGCGAGTTAGGATATAGCGGGCAGCCTTAACTTCGGCGGCTCTATCGATTCAGCCCAAGTGCTCGACGTCCGGCAGTTTCATGGCCTGGACTTCACCCTGCAGGAAATCACTGAGACGGCGCAAACGTTCACCTCCCGGGCGCGTCTTCGGCCAGACGAGGTAATAATTCTCACCGCTGGCGACGGCGGTCGGCCACGGCAAACTCAGACGACCCTGAGCCACGTCCTCAGCCACCATCAGCAAATCCCCCATCGACACGCCATAACCGCGGGCGGCCGCAATCATCCCCAACTCCAGCGTATCGAACACCTGCCCGCCCTTGAGCGACACCTGATCGGTGAGGCCCATGCGCTCCAGCCAGTTGCGCCAGTCACGCCGATCCGGCGTCGGGTGCAGCAACTCGGCATTGGCCAGGCGTGTGACATCCCAGGGCTGATCGTTCAGAAGATTCGGCGCGCCGACCGGAATCAGTTCTTCCGGGAACAGGAAACTCGCCTCCCAGTCCGGTGGAAAACGCCCGTTGCCGAGGATCACCGCGCAGTCGAACGGCTCATGATTGAAGTCCACCGAATCGACGTCCATCCACGCGCTGGTCAGTTGCACCTCGTTGCCCGGTTGCAGATGGCGGAAACGACTGAGCCGCGCCAGCAACCAGCGCATGGTCAGGGTGGACGGGGCTTTCATGCGCAGGATGTCATCTTCGGCGCGCAAGGTATTACAGGCGCGTTCGAGGGCAGTAAAACCTTCGCGGATGCCCGGCAGGATCAGCCGCGCCGACTCGGTCAGTTGCAGATTGCGCCCGCTACGATGAAACAGGCGGCAGGCGAAATGCTCTTCGAGTGTACGAATATGCCGACTGACCGCACTTTGCGTGATCGACAATTCTTCGGCCGCACGGGTGAACGAGCTATGGCGCGCCGCCGCTTCGAATGCACGAAGGGCATACAAGGGAGGGAGACGACGGGACATCAGGAAAGCTCCTACAGCGCATTTTGGTCAACGTAGCAGAAACTCTCTCAGGATGAGTATTAATCATGCCATCCATCCTTTTTATCCCTTTGTGCAAACCCCGCAGAGCGCCGAGAATCGACGCTTTCCCTGTTCCCTTTGACCATCGAGCGTGATGACCATGCAGCATCCAGCGCGTTTTGAACTCTGGGCCATCCTGCGGCTGGCGGGGCCGTTGATTGCCTCGCAGTTGGCGCACATGCTGATGGTCCTCACCGACACCCTGATGATGGCGCGCCTGAGCCCCGAGGCTTTGGCCGGGGGTGGACTCGGCGCGGCGAGCTACTCGTTTGTGTCGATCTTTTGCATTGGGGTGATAGCGGCGGTCGGCACGCTGGTGGCGATCCGTCAGGGCGCGGGCGATATCGTCGGTGCGGCGCGACTGACTCAGGCCGGGTTGTGGCTGGCGTGGTTGATGGCATTGGTGGCGGGATTGCTGTTGTGGAACCTTAAACCGGTGCTGTTGCTGTTCGGCCAGACTGAAACCAACGTGCACGCGGCGGGGCAATTCCTGTTGATCCTGCCGTTCGCCCTGCCCGGCTACCTGAGCTTCATGGCCCTGCGTGGTTTCACCAGCGCCATTGGCCGGGCGACCCCGGTGATGGTCATCAGCCTCGGCGGTACCGTCGCCAACTTCTTGCTCAATTACGCGCTGATCACCGGGATGTTCGGCTTGCCGAAAATGGGCCTGGTGGGCATCGGTCTGGTCACGGCGATTGTCGCCAACCTGATGGCCCTGGCGTTGGCCCTGCACATTCGCCGGCATCCCGCTTACGACGCCTACCCGCTGCGCCAAGGCCTGTCGCGGCCGAACCGTCAGTATCTGAAAGAGCTGTGGCGCCTGGGCCTGCCGATTGGCGGCACCTACGCGGTGGAGGTCGGGCTGTTTGCGTTCGCGGCGCTGTGCATGGGCACCATGGGCAGCACGCAACTGGGCGCGCACCAGATCGCGCTGCAGATTGTCTCGGTGGCGTTCATGATTCCGGCGGGGCTTTCCTATGCGATCACCATGCGCATCGGTCAGCACTACGGTGCCGGACAGTTGCTGGACGCGCGGCTGGCCGGGCGCGTCGGGATCGCGTTCGGTGCGGCGGCGATGCTGGGTTTCGCGATGGTCTTCTGGCTGTTGCCGAACCCGTTGATCGGCCTGTTCCTGGACCACAACGACCCGGCGTTCCGCCCCGTCATCGAACTGGCTGTGAGCCTGCTGGCGGTGGCCGCGTGGTTCGAGCTGTTCGACGGTACGCAAACCATCGCCATGGGTTGCATTCGCGGGCTCAAGGACGCCAAGACCACGTTCCTGGTCGGGCTGGGCTGCTATTGGCTGATTGGGGCACCGGCCGCGTGGTGGATGGCCTTTCATTTGAACTGGGGGCCGACGGGCGTCTGGTGGGGGCTGGCGCTGGGCCTGGCCTGCGCGGCGGTAAGTTTGACGCTGGCGTTTGAATGGAAGATGAAGGGGATGATTCGGCGGGAGCCGTCGTCACAACGTTTCGAAGTCGCGCAGCCAGACTGAGATCCCCCTGTGGGAGCGAGCCTGCTCGCGATGGTGTCAGCCAAGAAAGTGTCGGCTGACACACCATCGCGAGCAGGCTCGCTCTACAGAGGACTTGTGTCAGCTCACGATCTCCAGCATCGGCTGCTGACTGCTGCCGAAGCTCAGATAATCCACCAGTTCCGCCAACGGCAATGGCTTACTGATCAGATAGCCTTGCACCTGATCGCAACCAAACCCGCGCAACAGGTCCAGCTGCTCCGGCGTTTCCACCCCTTCGGCGACCACTTCGAGGTTGAGGTTGTGCGCCAGGTTGATCATCGCGTGCACCAGCTTGCGATTCTCTTCTCGCTCCTCCATCCCGCCGACAAAACTTTTGTCGACCTTGAGCAAGGCAATCGGCAGGCTGTTGAGGTGCACGAAGGACGAAAACCCGGTGCCGAAATCATCAAGGGAGAAGCGCACCCCTAAACGCCCGAGGGCATCCATGGTCTGCTTCACCAGATCGCTGCGGCGCATGACAGCGGTTTCGGTCAGTTCGAACTCCAGCCATTGCGCCTCGACCCCCCGTTCGGCAATCAGCCGGCTCAGGGTCGACAGCAACTGGCTGTCCTGAAACTGCCGAAACGACAGGTTGATCGCCATGTGCAGCGCCGGCAGACCGCGTTCGCGCAGCGCCTGCATGTCGCGCAACGCGCGGGAAATCACCCAGTAACCGAGCGGCACGATCAAGCCGCTTTGCTCGGCCAGTGGGACGAATTCGCTCGGCGGCAGCAAGCCACGTTCAGCGTGACGCCAGCGCACCAGGGCTTCGAGGCCGACGATCTGGCCGTCCTCGAGATTCAGGCGCGGCTGGTAATGCAATTCCAGCTCATCGCGACGCAACGCCCGGCGCAGTTCGCTTTCGAGGTCGGCCATGCTGCGGGCGTTGCGGTTGATGCGTTCGTTGAAAATATGGAAGGTGCAGCCTTGGGTGCTCTTGGCCTGCTGCATGGCGATGTGAGCGTGCCACATCAATGGGTCGGCGCCGGCCTGGGCGCGGGCGTGGGCAATGCCCAGGCTGGAGCCGATCAACAGGCTCTCGCCGTCAACCCAGTAGGGTTCAGCCAACGCTTCGGTGATGCGTTCGGCCATCCACTCGGCGCGTTGCGGCGCACGGCGAGTGTCGATCAGCAGGGCGAACTCATCGCTGCCCAGGCGCGCCAGTTGGTCGCTTGCTTCAAGCTGGCTTTTCAGGCGGGCGACCACTTGCAGAATCAGCCGGTCGCCGGCCTGGTGGCCGAGGGCATCGTTGGCGTGACGGAAGTTGTCGAGGTCGAGATGACCGAGGGCCAGGCCGCGACCTTCGTTTTCCGCCAGTCGCGCAGCCAGCAAGGTCTGGAACCCCTGGCGGTTGGCGATGCCGGTCAACGGGTCTTGCTCGGCCAGGCGTTGCAGGGTGTTCTCCAGCAAACCACGCTCGCGCACATGGCGCAGGCAACGGCGCAACATGCCCGGGTCGAGATGATCGCGCACCAACCAGTCGCTCACGCCATCGGGCGGCAACTGCGGCTCGTGTTCGAGCAGCAACACCGTCGGCAAATTGCAGCGGCCCGGCGCCGGCTGAAGGGCCGGGACCGTCAACAACACCGCGCTGCGGTTGTCGTCGAACAGAGTGCTGACCGATTCCCAGCTCGGAGCGCTGATGAGCACGGCCGAGCTCCCCATCGGAGCCAGACACTCGCGCAACAACGCTGCCCACGCTGGCTCTTCGGCCAGTAGCAGCAAACGCAAGGGTTCGACAGGCGTAGACAAGCTAGCTCCCTAGACTCTGCAATGATGTTGGCGGCGGGCATTATGCCGTGCCGATAACCAATGACCAAATGACATCAATTATCAAACGAGGCCTTTGTATCCGGAATTACGAACATTAGACGCAAATTCCTCACGCATCCTGCGTGAAAGTAACAAAACCGGCAAATATAGATAGCGTCTTGCGTCACAAGTCGGAGAGAGCAGCACAAATCGCTGAGCCTGTTAAAATGCCGGCCCATTTCGCAAACGACTTCCTGATTTCGTATGTCCCGACTCAATCCCCGGCAGCAAGAAGCCGTGAGCTACGTCGGCGGCCCTCTTTTGGTGCTCGCCGGCGCAGGCTCCGGCAAGACCAGTGTGATCACGCGCAAGATCGCGCACTTGATCCAGAACTGCGGCATCCGCGCCCAGTACATCGTCGCCATGACCTTCACCAACAAGGCGGCGCGCGAGATGAAGGAGCGGGTCGGCACCCTGCTCAAGGGCGGCGAAGGCCGTGGCCTGACGGTGTGCACGTTCCACAACCTGGGCCTCAACATCATCCGCAAGGAACACGTGCGGCTGGGCTACAAACCGGGCTTCTCGATCTTCGACGAGACCGACGTCAAGGCCCTGATGACCGACATCATGCAGAAGGAATACTCGGGCGACGACGGCGTCGACGAGATCAAGAACATGATCGGCTCCTGGAAAAACGACCTGATCCTGCCGCCCGAAGCCCTGGAAAACGCACGCAACCCCAAGGAACAGACCGCCGCCATCGTCTACACCCACTACCAGCGCACGCTCAAGGCGTTCAACGCGGTGGACTTCGACGACCTGATCCTGCTGCCGGTGAAGCTGTTCCAGGAACACGCCGACATCCTCGAAAAGTGGCAGAACAAAGTCCGCTACCTGCTGGTGGACGAATATCAGGACACCAACGCCAGCCAATATTTGCTGGTGAAATTGCTGATCGGTACGCGCAACCAGTTCACCGTGGTCGGTGACGATGACCAGTCGATCTACGCCTGGCGCGGCGCACGGCCGGAAAACCTGATGCTGCTCAAGGACGATTACCCGTCCCTGAAAGTGGTGATGCTGGAGCAGAACTATCGCTCCACCAGCCGCATCCTGCGTTGCGCCAACGTGCTGATCTCGAACAACCCGCACGAATTCGAAAAGCAATTGTGGAGCGAGATGGGTCATGGCGACGAGATCCGCGTGATCCGCTGCCGCAACGAAGACGCCGAAGCCGAGCGCGTGGCCGTCGAGTTGCTGACCCTACATTTACGCACCGACCGGCCGTACAGCGATTTCGCCATCCTGTATCGCGGTAACTACCAGGCGAAGCTGATCGAGCTGAAACTGCAGCACCACCAGATTCCGTATCGCCTGTCCGGCGGCAACAGCTTCTTCGGACGTCAGGAAGTAAAAGACCTGATGGCCTACTTCCGCCTGATCGTGAACCCGGACGACGACAACGCCTTCCTGCGGGTGATCAACGTCCCGCGCCGGGAGATTGGCTCGACCACCCTGGAAAAGCTCGGCAACTACGCCACCGAACGCAAGATCTCGATGTACGCCGCCACCGACGAAATCGGTCTGGGCGAACATCTGGACACACGCTTCACCGATCGACTGTCACGCTTCAAGCGCTTCATGGACAAAGTCCGCGAGCAGTGCGCCGGCGAAGACCCGATCTCGGCGCTGCGCAGCATGGTCATGGACATCGACTACGAGAACTGGCTGCGCACCAACAGCTCCAGCGACAAGGCCGCCGATTACCGCATGGGCAACGTCTGGTTCCTGATCGAGGCGTTGAAAAACACCCTGGAGAAAGACGAAGAAGGCGAGATGACCGTTGAAGACGCCATCGGCAAACTCGTCCTGCGCGACATGCTGGAGCGGCAGCAGGAAGAGGAAGACGGCGCCGAAGGCGTGCAGATGATGACCTTGCACGCGTCCAAGGGTCTGGAATTTCCCTACGTGTTCATCATGGGCATGGAAGAGGAAATCCTCCCGCACCGCTCGAGTATCGAAGCCGACACCATCGAGGAAGAGCGACGCCTGGCCTACGTCGGGATTACCCGCGCGCGTCAGACGCTGGCGTTCACCTTCGCCGCCAAGCGCAAGCAATACGGCGAGATCATCGATTGCGCGCCCAGCCGCTTCCTCGATGAGTTGCCGCCGGACGACCTGGCCTGGGAGGGCAACGACGACACCCCCGTTGAAGTCAAAGCCGTTCGCGGCAATACCGCATTGGCGGATATACGGGCGATGCTAAAGCGCTAGAATCGAGCACTTTTTAACCGAACACTTTTTGACAAACTAGGCGCACACGGCGCCAGTAGAGGAACGCTTCATGGAAGCACTGCACCAGAAAATCCGCGAACAAGGCATCGTGCTTTCCGATCAGGTCCTGAAGGTCGACGCCTTCCTGAACCATCAGATCGACCCGGCCCTGATGAAGCTGATCGGGGACGAGTTCGCCACGCTGTTCAAGGACTCGGGGATCACCAAGATCGTCACCATCGAAGCCTCGGGCATCGCCCCGGCGATCATGACCGGGCTGAACCTCGGCGTACCGGTGATTTTTGCGCGCAAGCATCAGTCCCTGACCCTGACTGAAAACCTGCTGTCGGCGACCGTCTACTCGTTCACCAAGCAGACCGAAAGCACCGTGGCGATCTCCCCACGCCACCTGACCAGCAGCGACCGCGTGCTGATCATCGATGACTTTCTGGCCAACGGTAAGGCGTCCCAGGCGCTGATTTCGATCATCAAACAAGCCGGCGCGACCGTGGCCGGTTTGGGCATCGTGATCGAGAAGTCGTTCCAGGGCGGACGGGCGGAGCTGGACGCGCAAGGTTATCGGGTCGAGTCGCTGGCTCGAGTGAAGTCGCTGGCTGGCGGCGTCGTGACCTTCATCGAGTAAAGCGACACCGCAGAATCAATGTGGGAGCGGGCTTGCTCGCGAAGTCAGTGTGTCAGTCGACAACATCAGCGACTGACACACTGACTTCGCGAGCAAGCCCGCTCCCACAGTGGTTTTTGTGTGACCGTTATTGCGCGGTGGCTTCAGGCCCGCAAGGTCCGGCTAGAGACTGCCGCCCGCCCTTCGGAACACCTGCTCGTTGAAATCAACGACATCCGCCGTTTCGATCCAGGTGTCCATAGAGTCGGGGATAACGAACCTCAGGCTCCACTCATCAGAAGGCAGGGGTTTCGGCATGGTTAATGAGTTACCAGGAGCCGTAGGGGATGCCGAATTTGTCGATGTAGGCTTTGGACTCCTCTGAAAGCCGCCGATGTTTTCCATTGGACATCCCGTCGTAGGGGCCCTTGGGATTGATTGTGCCTTGGACCCGGGTGACTTCGATCGATGTGAGACAGGGCCCTCCCAACCAAACCTTGGCCACGCCGCCTGGAGCCAGGCCAACAACCAACAGCTTCCGGTAATCAGTTTTCCATTTGCCTACCGCGCCGCAATAGGCTTTTTCTCCTTTGAGCATCGTGTTCCACGCCGACTCGGGAATCTCGATAGTTACTTCATACGTCTGCGGTTCTGCCAGGGACTGCCAGCGCACATAGACCAGGCGAGGCAGGTCAGCCCCCGTCACATATCGACCTTTTCCCCCCGGATCTTCAAACCATCCTTTTGCATCGCCCTTGAAATGAGCGGGTACGCCTTTACTTAGCGCTCTGGGATAACCCGTCGCGGGAATCCCACTACCCGCACCCCGGAAAACCCGGTCGTTGATATCAACGACATCTGCCGTTTCGATCCAGACCTCCATGTAGTCGGGAGAAAAAAAATTAAGGCTCCATGCGTCGTAAGGCAATGGCCGAGTATTGTGTACGCACCCGCTCAATAGAAGCGCGAACACCATTGCATAGCCTGTTTTAACTAGAGATGAGTTCTTAGGCATTGGAAGTCCGTCAGTCGAGGTTTCGGTAATGTTTCATGAGTTACCAAGAACCGTAGGGAATGCCGAACTTGTCGATGTAGGCTTTGGACTCTTCTGAAAGCCGCCGATGTCTTCCATCGGACGTCCCTCCGTTGGGGCCTTTGGCGTTGATCGTGCCTTGGACCCGTATGACCTCGGTGGGCATTAAGCACGGGCCGCGTAGCCATGCCTTGGCAATTCCTCCAGGTGCCAGGCCCACGACCAACATGTTCCGGTAATCCGTTATCCATTTACCGCCTTTACGGCAAGACGTTTTTTCACCCTGGAGCATGGTCTTGCGCGCCGATTCAGGGATCTTGATATACGCTTCATAGGTCTGCGGTTCGGCCGTGGACTGCCAGCGTACGTAGACCAGGCGAGGCAGGTCGGCGCCCCTTACGGATCGACCTTTTCCTCCGGGATGTTTAGGCCATCCTTTTGGGTCACCCTTGAAATGATCCGGGATACCTTTACTGAACGGCCGGGGATAACTACTCGCGGGGATTCCGCTCCCGGCGCGCCGAAATACCCGCGCATTGATATCAACGACATCTGCCGTTTCGATCCAGACTTCCATGTAGTCCAGAGAAAAAAACCTGAGACTCCAATCGTCATACGGGAGTGATCGGTGATCGGCAAAGGCACATCCGCCCAACAATGGGATCAGCAGCGCAAAACCTAATTTGAATATCCATGGGCGCTTACTCATTGGGGTGCACCACGCGTTGATAGTTTTCGGCAGGGCGATCGATAAACACAATGTCCAGGGCGCTGTTGTTCCAACCTTTGGCAGCGTTCCAGTTGGCAGATAGATGGATGTAGCGTTCATAGAGCAACGCCTCCTCGGACAGGCTCAAGCCCACACTGCGAGTTTCGCCCAGTGCGTAAGCCATGAGTTTTTCGGCAATCGGTTTCAGCTCTGCCGGCAATGCGAACTTCTGATCGTCTTCTTCCATAAACTTAAATGGAACGTCGTGTCGGGCCGCCAACTCACGCATGATGCGCAGATAAATCAAGGCCAGATCGTTGCGCACAATGCGCCTGCTATGGACTGCCGCGTAGACCGTTTTCGATCTGTATACATCACCCTTGACGTGGGTATCAGTCTCCAGCGCCCAGGTTTTCACCTCCGGGGCAAGCCCGTATAAATTGAGTTGCTTCCAAAGGTGTTTCAGCTCGTACTGAGCCCATCTGTAGGCGGAGGTA
>NZ_JANLOD010000026.1 GCF_025466085.1 Pseudomonas sp. 14P_8.1_Bac3 | reverse complement strand
AGCCAGCCCCCCCCAACCCACCCATGCGGGGCCCCGCGGCCCCGGACCATCCACCCCCTGCGGGGCCGATCCGCTTCAAATCAGGAGAGCCTTCGATGTTGAACGACGTACATTTGCTGGAACGCCACAGCCTGCTCAGCTCGGCGGATTACCGCGAGATCAAGGACAAGGTCAGCCACTACCTGTGCCCGCACAGCTTCAGCGTATTGCGCGACGAGCCCATGTACACCCGGCTCAACGGCGTGTTTTTCGGCGCGTCGGCATTGCTCGACCTGAGCTATGGCGCGCCGGTGGAAATCACCGTCGGCGACATTGCCGATCAATACCTGTTTCGCATTACCTTGCAGGGTCATTGCGAGGTGGCCCACGGCCGGCGCAGCGCGGCGATGCAATCGGGGCACCTGAGCATTTCCTCACCGTTCGCCAGGAGCCGGATCGTCACCGATGGCCAATGCCGCAACCTGATCCTGCGCGTCGACCGCGATGCCCTGGAGACCCAACTGCAACGCCTGCTCGGTCGCAGCCTGGGTCAGTCGGTGATCTTCGATGTCAGCGTCGACCCGCTCGGCACCGGGGTCATCAGTCTTTTTCACACCCTGGACTACATCTGCCGGCTGTACGGCAGCGGCGTGGACGGCCCGAGTATCGACCGCAGCCTGTCCGACTACCTGATGCAACTGCTGCTCACGCAATTGCCCCATAACTACTCCGCAGACCTGCTGGCCGACTCCCGCGCACCCCTGCCGCACCACGTGAAAAAGGCCCGCGATTACATAGAGGCGCACCTCGACGAACCGATCAGCCTGGCGATGCTGAGCGAGCTGTGCGGGGTGTCGGTGCGCACCTTGCAGAACGGCTTCAGTCAGTTCCTCCAGCAGGCGCCGGTGCAGTACATTCGCGACCGCCGCCTGGCGGTGATCCACGAGTCGCTCAAGCAGTGCAGGGCCGGTGAAACCGTCACCGACATCCTGCTACGCCACGGCATCAACAGCTTCGGGCATTTCTCCAGCGCCTATCGGCAACGCTACGGCTGCCTGCCGTCGGACACCTTGCGCCGGCAGGCCCATTGAGACTGCTGCGTAATCCGAACGGCGGCTGCGCAATCGGAAAGGTGTGGGACGGTGCGGCCCGATAGCATCGAGTCTCTTTTCAGAGGAGCACCTCCATGAACATTACCGTGCTGGGCGGCGGCCACGGCTGCTATGCCGCTGCTGTCGAAATGGCTGAAAAAGGGCATCCAACCCGCCTGTGGCGTCGCGACGGCGCAGCGCTCAAGGAACTGTTGGCCATCGGCCGCCTGACCATCAAGGACTACCGCGGCACGCGCCAGTTATCCGTCGGCCAACCGGGCGACACGCTAACCCTGACCGACAATCTTGCCGAGGCCCTGAGCGATGCGCAGCTGATCATCATCCCGCTGCCATCCACCTCCCATGAAGACCTGGCCAGGCACGTCGCGCCGCACCTGCACGACGGTCAAGTGGTGTTCCTGCCGCCGGGCACGTTCGGCAGCTACGTGTTCGCCAAAGCTATGGCCGAAGCGGGTAACACCAGCAAGGTCGCCTTCGCCGAAACCGGCACGCTGCCGTACCTGGTGCGCAAACACGGCGCCAGCGACCTGATCGTCAGTGGCTATGCCACCCGCCTGCCGACCGGCGTATTCCCGAGCCATCTGTCCGAACACGCCTTCGCAGTGCTGCGCGAGGCCTACCCGAGCGTCGAGCCGATTGAAGACGCCCTGAGCGGGGCGCTGATGAACGCCGGCCCGATCATTCATCCGCCGTTGATCATGATGAACGCGGGACCGCTGGAGCACTTCGAGGCCTGGGACATTCACAACGAGGGCACCCAGCCGTCGATTCGCCGCGTGACCAGCCAGCTGGATGCCGAACGCATGGCCGTGCGCGAAGCACTGACCTACGGCGCACCGCACTTTCCGCTGGCCGACCACTACAACACCACTGAAGGTGACGAGTGGATGTACGGTCGCGGCGCCCACGGCAAGCTGACCGACAGCGGTGACTGGCGCGAAGACATCGACTTGCAGAAACATCGCTACATGCTCGAAGACACTCGCCTGGGCCTGTCCTTCCTGGTGTCCGTCGGCCGCTGGGCCGGGGTGCCGACGCCGGTGGCGCAGGGCTTGCTGAGCATCGCCTCGGTGGTCGCCGCACGGGACCTCTACGCTGAAGGCCGTACCCTGGAAAACCTCGGGCTGGCCACGCTGAGTCGGGCGCAGATGACCGAGCTGCTGACCCGGGGTTTCAACTGATGGACGCCGCGCTGGCGCATGTCAGCGTGGTCGGCGCCGGGCGGATGGGCGAGGGCATTGCCCTGTCGTTCATCCATGCCGGCCTGCCGGTGACCCTGATCGACATCAAGGCGCGCGCCGAGGCTGAGCGGCGCGACTACTTCGAGCGCGTGCGCAACAACGTTCGCAGCGAGTTGCAGACGCTGGTTCGCCTCGGGCTGCTTCAGGCGGAGCAGGCGGACATAGCGTTGTCCCGGCTGACGGTGCAATCCAGATCCGAGGCGGCGCTGGCGTTGAGTCGGTGCGATCTGGTGTTCGAAGCGGTGCCGGAAGTCATCGCCGTCAAGCAGGAGACGTTCGCCTGGGTCAGCGAGCATGTCCCGGCGTCGACGATCATCGCGTCGACCACGTCGACCTTTCTGGTCACCGAGCTGGCCGACATGGTCAGTGAGCCGAAGCGTTTCGTGAACGCGCACTGGCTCAATCCCGCGCACCTGATGCCGCTGGTGGAAGTCAGCCGCAGCGCAGCGACCTGTGCAAAAGCAGTCGAGCGCTTGCTGCAACTGCTCAAGCTGATTGGCAAGGTTCCCGTGGTGTGCAATCCGGTGGCCGGCTACATCGTCCCGCGCATCCAGGCACTGGCGATGAACGAGGCGGCGCGGATGGTCGAGGAGGGCGTGGCCAGCGCCGAAGACATCGACACCGCGGTGCGCGTCGGCTTCGGCTTGCGTTTTTCGGTGCTGGGGCTGCTCGAGTTCATCGACTGGGGTGGCGGCGACATTCTCTACTACGCCTCACGCTACCTCAGTCGAGCGCTGGACCCGCGTTTCGAGGCGCCCCAGGTGATTGCCGACAACATGCACAACGGTCGCAATGGCTTGCGGGACGGCCAGGGTTTCTACGACTACCGCGACCTGGATGTGGACGCCTACAAGCTGCAGCGCCTCGGCGAGTTCGTTCGCAAACTGGAACTGTCGGGGCTGACCCCGGCGTTCGATGGCGCCTTGAAACAGGTTGAACCTGAGGGCAGGGTTCGCTAAGGAAATTACCTAGCGAACTAAGGCGATGGCGGTTCACCCGGGGATTTGCCTGAATAGCGCGTCCTCGGATGTCCGCTTAGGCTGGAGCGCTACCCATTGTCGGAGTCCGCCATGCGTTATTTTGAACTGATCACTTTCACCGTACGCGTGCGTACCGTGGCGGATGCGCTCAAACGTATCGAGACCGCGTTGGCCGAACCTGAGGTCGGCGGCACGCTGATCGGTTGCTGGGCCTCGGAAATCGGTCAGTTGAACCAGATCGCGCTACTGCGCGGTTATGCCGACGAAAGCCTGCGACACGCCGAACGCGAGCGCTTTCTGTTGGCCGGCACGGTGTTTGGCATCAGCGAATTCATCACTGACCTGCGGATCGAAAACTACAGCCTGTTTCCGTTTCTCAAGCCGCTGGCCGCTGGCAAGCACGGACCGTTTTACGAGCTGCGCGTCTATGACCTGGTCAGTTCCGGATTGCAACCGACCCTCGAGGGCTGGGCCAAGGCCATAGAGCCGCGCACCGCCGAGCAATACTCGCCGGTGTACGCGGCGTTTTATGCCACGGACGGCGCGCTGCCGCGCTACCTGCACATCTGGCCCTGGACCACGTTGGAACAACGCCTGCAAGTACGAACCCAGGCGGTGGCGGACGGCGTCTGGCCACCGGAGAACTCCGGTCCGCAGTTGCGTGATATGCGTTCGACGATTTACTTGCCCGCGGCGTTTTCACCGTTGCAATGAATGCCGGTCATACGAAGTGTTCGGTTGGGCAGGTCTGTATCGGTAACGCTCACGCACCGGCCCGAGCAATCGCATGCTCGGACTTATCGGACTCCACCTGCGTCAATTCGATAAATGCATTCAGTGCGGGGCTGCGAATACCCCGTCGCCAGGTCAGCCAGATGTTCAGGTAGCGGAACGCTTCAACCAGCGGATAGGCGTTGACCCGGCGGTTGCCCGGCATGCTGTCGAGCATGCTGCGGGGCATCATCGCGACGCCCGCGCCGGCGGTGACGCAGGCCAGCATGCCGTGGTAGGACTCCATTTCGAAAATCTTGCCGGGTGCGGCCAGATCGGCTTTGAACCATGCTTCGAAGTGGCGGCGGTAGGAGCAATTCTGCCGGAAGGCATAGACCGATTTGCCGCTGACGTCCTGCGCCCGGCTGACCGGCGCGTGGCTGGACGGCGTGATCAGCACCATTTCCTCTTCAAAGACCTTGAGGCCTTCAAGTTCCGGATGCCGCAGCGGTCCGTCGACGAACGCGGCGTTGAGTCGGCCAGACAGTACGCCTTCGATCATGTCGCCCGAGGGCCCGGTCGAGAGGTCCAGTTCGACCTTGGGATAGCACTGGTGAAAGTCCGCCAGCAGCGAAGGTATGCGCACCGCCGCGGTGCTTTCCAATGATCCCAGGGTGAAGATGCCTTGGGGCTCGGTGCCTGACGTCGCCTGCCGGGCTTCTTCCACCAGCTCGAGGATGCGCCGGGTGTAACCTAGAAATGTCCAGCCGGTGGCGGACAGGCGCAGGCGCAGCTTTTCGCGAATGAACAGGTCGACGCCGAGTTCCTGTTCCAGCTGCTTGATCCGGGTGGTGAGGTTCGAGGGCACGCGATGCAGGCGCTCGGCCGCGGCAGTGATACTGCCTTCTTCGGCGACCGTCTGGAAAAGCCTGAGTTGAGTGAGGTCCATAACTTTCTCTCCGGGAGAATGTTTCGTTGCTAATTATTCATTATCGGAAATTAAGCCTGAAGCTTATCGTGGCGTCCATAGCTCATCATCGGCAGGCGCCGGAGGGTGACAGACCGTAATCTCAGGAGAATCAGCGATGCCGAACCACACATCCCCGCTACACGCGCTCTCGCTCAACCCGGCCACCGGTCAGGTCTTCGCTGAGTATCCCTTCGAGGACGCCGCCGCACTGGAGCAGTCGTTAGCGCGTACGGCCACCGGTTTCAAAGCCTGGCGCAAAGAGCCGGTCAGCGTCCGCGCCGGCGTCCTGCGCAAAATGGCGCAAGCCCTGCGGAACAACGCCGAAGCGATGGCGCAGATGATCACCGCGGAAATGGGCAAACCCATCGCGCAGGCGCGTGCCGAAGTTGAAAAGTGTGCGGTGACCTGCGATTGGTACGCCGAACACGGCCCGGCCATGCTGCTCTCGGAGAAAACCCCGGTCGAGTACGACAAGGCGCGCATCGAATACCTGCCGCTGGGCCCGGTGCTGGCGATCATGCCCTGGAACTTCCCGGTCTGGCAGGTCCTGCGCGGCGCCATTCCGATCATTCTGGCGGGCAACACCTATGTGCTGAAGCATGCGCCGAATGTGATGGGCAGCGCGTATTTGCTGCGTGATGCGTGGACCGAAGCGGGCCTGCCCGAAGGCGTATTCGAAGTTATCAACGTGACTAACGAAGGTGTATCCAGCGCCATTGCCGACGTGCGGATTGCGGCTGTCGCGGTCACTGGCAGTGTCCGGGCGGGCGCGGCGATTGCCAGCCAGGCGGGCGCAAACCTGAAAAAATGCGTGCTGGAACTCGGCGGTTCCGACCCGTTCATCGTGCTGGCCGATGCCAACCTGGAGGAGGCGGTAAAAGCCGCCGTGGTGGGGCGCTTCCAGAACAGCGGTCAGATCTGCGTCGCGGCCAAGCGCATCATCGTGGAAGAAAGCCTGCTGCCTGCGTTCACCGAAAAATTCGTCGCGGCGGTCAAGGCCTTGAAAGTCGGTAACCCCCAGAGCGACGACACTTATATCGGTCCGATGGCGCGCTATGACCTTCGGGATGAACTGGACGGTCAGGTTCAGGCAACGCTGCGGGAAGGTGCCTCGTTGCTGTTGGGCGGTCACAAGGTCGAAGGCGAGGGCAACTTTTACGCACCGACCATTCTGGCCGGTGTACGGCCAGGCATGACCTCGTTCAAGGAAGAACTGTTCGGCCCGGTGGCGTCGCTCATCGCCGCGCGTGATGCCGAGCACGCGGTGGAGCTGGCCAACGACAGCGAATTCGGCCTGGCGGGCAGCGTCTGGACGGCGGACGAGCACAAGGCCCGGGACATCGCTTCGCGGCTGGAAACGGGCGGGGTGTTCATCAATGGCTACACCGCCTCTGACGCCCGGGTGCCGATTGGTGGTATCAAGAAGAGTGGCTTCGGGCGTGAGCTGTCCCACTTCGGCATCCGCGAGTTCTGCAATGTGCAGACGGTGTGGGTGGATCGCCGTTAAGGACGTCTGCACGAAGCGTTTCCAGACAGCGTTTTTCAGGAGTTGCGATGAGTGAACGAACCGTGATCCGCCAGGCCGTGGCTGCCGACGAAGGCGTTGTGCGCGCCTGTGCCGAGCAGGCCTATACGCAGTATGTCGAGGTGATTGGGCGAAAACCCGCACCGATGCTGGCGGATTTCGGGGCGCAGATCGCGGCAGGGCAGGTGTACGTTGCCACCGGGGAGCAGGACGAAGTGCGAGGCTTCGTCGTGTTCTTTGCGGTGGGGCAGCACATGCTTCTGGAAAACGTTGCCGTGTCAGAAGCCGGGCGCGGCAAAGGCATCGGCAAGGCATTGATCCAGTTTTGCGAAGCAGAGGCGCTGCGCCTGGGTCTGGGCAGCGTTCAGCTTTATACCAACGTGAAGATGGTCGACAACCTGTCCATTTACCCTCGCTTGGGTTACGTCGAAACCGAGCGGCGCTCGGAGGATGGATTCGACCGCGTCTACTTCGAAAAACGCCTGGGCATCACGCAAACCCTGTAGCAGCCAGCTCGCTGGCGATGCGCTCTTGAGTTTATTTTTTGGACGGAAAAGGCTCGCTACGCAAAGCCCATAACGTCCAAAGCCCGCCGCAAAAATCAACCGCACCAAACACGACCAGCACCGGCTCGCTCAACTGAAGCGCGGCGAAAACAGCGAAGCTCATCAGCACCAGCGCGCGTGTGTAGACCGACGCCCAGAACAAGGGGCGGCATTCGCTCAGTGCGGCGTACCAGTAATAGATCCCGATGTTCAACGCGAGCACGCCCACCACGCGAATCCACACCTCCGGTGTGGGGGCCATCTTGAACAGCGTGAGGATCAGGTTGGGAACCAGCATCAGGCCGACCCCTAGCAACATCAGATAAATCGCGAAGAACTTGAGTGACCGCGCGGCGCGAGACATGGGCCTTTCCTTGGATCTTGATCAGACAGCACGGACTGACGGGGTGAGCGTCAATCCGAGCACAGGTGGACACAACATCAATGCTTCCAGCCTCCCCAGGGTTCCCTTGGGGAGGCGCTGAACGACGACTGCCTCAGCGAGTGCCTCGGCGTCGCAGCTCTGATGGGCTGAAGTACTCACTGTCTGGAGCGGCCTGGCTGAAGTCGATGCTCCCCGGTTCTTCGTTGTCCAGGTTCAGCGCGACGTAGCGACGTGCCTGCAAGTCATGGAATACGTCGAGGGAGGTCCAGGTGGTGGGCAATTCATAGTAGTTTTTCAGATAGGCCACCGACACGCGCCACAACTCGCCACGGCCGTCATATTGGTCGACCTCTGCCGCGCCCCAGCTGTCCTCGTCGAGAAACATCACCCGCTTCGAATAGATGTGGCGCGAGCCAGGCTTGAGCGTGCCCTCGACCACCCACACCCGATGCAGTTCGTAGCGCGTGTATGTTGGGTTCAGGTGGTTGGGCGTGAGCAGGTCCTTGTACTTCACGTCAGCCGCGGACAACCGGTAATTGTTGTAGGGAATGTAGATTTCCTTTTTCCCCAGCAGCTTCCAGTCATAGCGGTCAGGGGAGCCGTTGTACATGTCGGTATCGTCGGCAGTGCGCAGCCCGTCGGAGGAGGCGATGGGGGTGTCGTAGGCCAGGGTCGGAGCCCGTCTTACCCGGCGCTGGCCGGAGCTGTAGGCCCAGGCCTGCCGCGGCTCGTTGACCTGGTCGAGGGTTTCATGAATCAGTGAGCCGCTGCCTGCCAGGCGTGCCGGGCTTTTGGTGAAGGCGAGGTAATAGAACAGGACATTGCCAAGCTCGGAGAAACTTTTGCCCGGTTGATAGTATTTGAACAGCGCTTCCTGCTCGCTGACCACGGGGGTGTAGTCGCCGTTGCGCTGAACGGCGGCTTCGGCGGAGCGACGAATGCCGTAGACGCCGCGGTAACGGGCGATGTGGTTCCAGACCGCTTCTACGCCGCTCTGCGGAATCGGAAACGGAATCCCGCCAAAGGCATCGACGAAGCCATTGCCATCGGCGACCAGTTTCGCGGTGGTGGCGTTCTTGAACGTGTTGTCATACACCGACTGGGGCGCCGAGCCACTGCGCCGACTGGTATAGACCGGGATTTGATAGGTGTCGGGGTAGGTGTTGAACAGGCCGATCTGACCCGGTGTCAGGTTGTTCCTGTACTGCTCCAGATTGGCCTTGGTGATGGTGAACAGCGGTTTGTCACCCGCAAACGGGTCGACATGGTGCTGGCCCGGTTTGTAGCCGGCCGGCGCCTGCTGGATACCGCCGGTCCAGGCCGGAATGGTGCCCGCGGCATTGCCCGGTTTTTCCGCGCCGAAAGGTGTCAGGTTGGATTGCAGAGCCGCCGCGACCTGCGGGGAAACCGCCGCCAGTGTGCTGCCGCTGGCCAACGCCAGGGCCAGCGCGGTGCTGGCCAGAATACGCATGTTACCCATGGTGTTTCTCCGTGAATTCAAAAGGAATACTTGACGTTGAAGCCGACGTTGTCGCGGTCACGCGCAGCGTTTTCCTGCCCGGCACCATAGAACTCGGTGTACTGCAATTCCGCCTCGAGGCTGTTCATGTAGCTGGCCTTCAGCCCCAGCGTGTAGGCCTTGCGCCCGGCGATAAAGTTACCGGCCTGGTAGGAGTTGCCGCTGAAATCGTCCTTGTAGACGGCATAGGGCGAGAGGTTGATGCCGGCGACGACGTCGTTCCAGGTGCCCGTCAACATCACGGTGGCGCCGTAAGCGTTGCGGTCGACCTGATCGCTGCGGTCAAAGCCGGAGACATAGGCGCCGTTGGAGCGGCCCGAGTAGTAGCGGGTCGAGCCGTCGTAGGCGGTGTACTTCAGGCTGCTGCCGCGTAGCTGCTCGGCCGCCACCTCGATCACGCCCATCAACGAGTCGAATGACAGCGCCGGGCCGAAGTTGTAGAGGCTGCCGATGGAACTGTTGAAAGCCTCTACGCGCTCGTAGTCATGCACCTGACCGCCGAGGGAAACCATCTGCCCGCCGACGTTGACCGCCCGGCCACTCACCAGTTGTCCGGCCTGAGCGAGCATGTCGCCGAGCAGGTCATTGGTCGTGGCCACGCCGATCGGCAGGTTGGGGCGGTAGGCAATTTCGCCGAACAACGAGGCATCCCCCAGCGTGGTGTTGAAGCTCAGACCGTACATGCGGATGTTTTCAACGTATTCGCGCTTCGCCGTGGTCTGGTTGGCCAGGTCCACCGCCGCCGCACCGTTGACCAGACCCAGCGTCTGAATCGCGTTGGCGTTGCCCGCTGCGGCCGCATTGATCAGGTTGTTATAGGACGAGAAACCGCCCAGGCCCGCCATCTGGTTCATGTTGACGCCGGCATAGGCCGGGTTCAGATCGGCATAGATGACGGGGTCCTTGGCGTGGTAGTTCACGAAGTAGAAACCGAACTCCGTGGCGTTGAGTTGCTCGGCGATGTAATGGAAGGCTGCACCGAACTGCCCGTCGTTTTTGGCGTTGATGTCCTGGCCGATGTGGGAGACCTTGAAGTAGCCATTGGCATCCAGGTATTGGGTGCCTTGAAGCCCGGCGAAGTGGCTGGCGGCCAGTTGCGGGTAGAGGCTTTGGAACCGCGGGTTGGAGAACGCATCGACACGCGTGTAGCCGGTGTTGCCGCCATCGGCGAACAGGTCGGTTTCGGAGAAAAACGTTCCCACGGGATCGAGGCGGGTTTCCTTCCAGTTCCACTGGTAGAACGTGTCCATCGACAGGTTGTCGGTCAGGCCGATGTTGAAGCTGACCGCCTCCACCGGCATCAGCACTTCCTTGACCTCGGCCCCCGGCAGGCGGAATTTCGATGAGTCCACCGGGTTGGTCGTGTTCACCCCGCCCCGGTAAAACAGGCCTTCACCCCAGTTGAAGACCTGGCGGCCCAGGCGCGCCGTCACCGGGTGCTCGGCAATGTCCCAGTTGCCATAGACGTAGGCGTCGAGGATGTCCGCGCGACTGCCGGCAACGTCGCGGGTCTGCTGGGTGAAATGATCGTCCTGCGGATACGACTGGCTCGGCTGCGGGGGCGTGTTGTGGTCGTAGAAGTTGTTGCGCTTGTCCATGATCTGCGTGTCGTAGAACGCTGACCCGCGCACGAACAGGCCGTAGTTCTGGTAGGTCGCCCCCAGGTCGGAGGTGATCTTGTAGACCTGTGAGGCAAGGCCGGGACTGAAGTTACGGTTGCCGTCGTTCGAGTTGACGTCATTGTTGCTCTTGTCCTGGCCTTGCACGCGCCACAGCGCCCCATAGGAAACCGTGGTGTCCAGTGATCCGGTGACCTGATTGTCGAGGAAACTGAATTCGGCGGCTTTGGACTGTCCGCTGAGTAACAACGGGAAGACGCAGGCGAGGGCGGACCCGGCGTGCAAGCTGCGCTTGCGGGATTTGCTTTCCATCTGAACTGCTCCAACGACTGATTATTATTGTTTGCGTCATTAGCCGGTGTGCCGCCTTGGCGCCCGGAAGTAGATTGCGATGCGGCGTGCTGCGCTCACGCCGTGATGATTTCCTCCAATCGACAGAGATCGCCGTCAGTCGGCCAGGGGCGCTGGCAAGCGCGACTGCGGTCCTTGACTGACAAGCCGCGCCATCCCCCAGGAGAGCGCAGCCAGCATCAACGTAAGGTGGTAGATGTCCTGCCGGGCGATGCCATGCCAGTCACCGCGGACACCAACCACCAGCCCGGCAAACATGAACAGCAGCGCGCCCATGAGCGCCAACGGCCAGCGTCGCGATCGACCCGGCCAGGCGATGGCGATCAGCGCGATCACATTGCCGGCCAACGCCCATTGCTCCGGGACCCACAGCATCACGGCGGCGGCAGCCACCAGCAGCAGCCGATGCGACATGCGGTACAGGCCGCCCACGGCAATCAACAGCAAGGCGAGGCGTGCGGAAACGCCCGACATGAATTGATGCACCGGCTGAAACTGCTCCAGCCGGGCGTACACCAGGGCACCCAGCAGTGCGGTCGTCGCGATCAACAGGAAGCCCGCCGTCCGCCAACCCTGGCGGTCCTTAAGGCTGACAGCGCCGGCCCAGATACTCGCCATGCACAACAACAGCTCACAGATCACGCTGGTCATCAATCACACCTCCAATGGCAATGGACGGCGCAGCGAACGCACGAGCGTACCCAGCAGCACCAGGCTGGCGACACTGAACAGCGTCACCACCCAGGCGATCGGCAGGCCCCATTGCAGGTGGGCGATGGCCGCCGGGATGGCCAGCGAGCAAAGCCACAGCACCTGCCAACGACCATTGCCTGGCGCGTTTTCCAGGGTGCGGCCCAACACCCACAGCGAAGCCAGCACCCACAGTGCGCCGAGCAGTTGCCAAGGCAGGCTGAGCTGGAAAGCGAAGGCGATGAACCCCATCCCCAGCGGCATGATCAGCGCCATCTGCAACAGGCAATAGAGCGCGGTTGCATTGGAAATGCGCGGCCGGTAGATGCGGAAGGCGCTGATGTCATGGGGCGGATGCGGCTTGAGGCGATGGGCGGCGGCGGGCCGCCAGCCAGGCGGGGCGAACCAGAGTTTGAGGCGATCGCGCCAGTTGTCGGCGAGACGAAAATCCTCCAGCAGACCCAGGTATTTGTGCAGGTTTGCCTTGATCGGATCGAAGGTCTTGAGCTGCCCATGGATGCCATAAATAATCGGCTCTTCTTGCGCCGGCCGTTCCTTGGCGAAGCTGCCGAACAGGTGATCCCACAGCATCAGCACACCGCCGTAGTTGCGGTCCACGCAGTAGTCGTTCTGGCCGTGATGCACGCGGTGATTGGATGGGGAGGCGAAGCAGTAGTCGAACCAGCCAAGGCTGCCGATATGGCGTGTGTGAATCCAGAACTGGTAACCCAGCACCACGGCACCGCTGACGATAAACACCAGCGGTGGCAAACCAATCAGTGCCAGCGGCCAGTAAAAGAACCAGTTGGTGAAAAAACCGGTGCTGGTCTGACGCATCGCGGTCGAGTAATTGAATTCTTCGCTGGAGTGATGCACGACGTGCGAGGCCCAGACCAGGTTGGTCTCGTGGCCCATGCGGTGATGCCAGTAGTAGCAGAAGTCGTAGCCGATCAGGCCGATGGCCCATACCCACCACTGCGAGGGGGACAGTTCAAAAAGCGCGAGGTACTTGTACGCCAGCAAGTAGATGCCGATGTTGAGTCCTTTGGCGAAGATGTTCAGCACCTGGCCGCCCAGGCCGAGGGAAATGCTCGACAGGCTGTCGCTCAAGGCAAAGGTCTGGCGGCGTCGCCAGAAACTCCAGAGCAACTCCAGCAACAGCAACACGAAGAATGCGGGGATCGCATAGACGATGGCATTGGGCATTTTCTGCCTCCTTGTTATGTAGCAAGGAAGCTAACCCGATCCTCATCCAAGGGCTTGACCCAGCGCGTCAGGGTCCATGTTGAATGGCGCCAATTTTCATGTCGCGCGCGACATCAGGCCGGCCTTTGACGAGGCGTTTTTACTGCTTGTGAAGCGCCTTGCGAAAATCTGCCGGAGAAATCCCGCGGGCTTGGCGGAAGGCGTGGCTGAACGCGCTGGCCTGGGAGAAGCCCAGGGTCAACGCGATATCCATGATGCTGGCGTCGGTGCTGCGCAGGTGATGGTCGGCCAGTTCCATGCGCATCGTCTCCAGCACCTGGGTGAAATTTTCCCCCTCGACGGCGAGTTTGCGTTGCAGCGTGCGCGGCGACATGGCGAGGTGGCTGGCCAGGCTTTCGAGGCTGAAGTCGCCACCGGGCAGCTGCTCCACCAACAGGGCCCGCAGGCGGCCAATCACCGACAGCGGCGCATAGGAACGGCCCAGTTGCAGGGTGGCTTCCAGAAGCAGGCTCTTGTGCGTACGCGGGTCGGCGCCCTGTACCCGCATGGCGAGCATCGACGCGGGGAATACCAGGCTGTTGCGCTTGGCGCCGAACTGCACCGGACAACCGAAGAAACGTTCGTAGACGGCCGGATCACCCATCGCCGGATGCCTCATCGTGACTGCCAGCACCGGGTGGTTGCTGGCAATCAACCAGCGGCCAAACGCTGTCCACCCTGTCAGTACAGCTTCTTGCTGGAAAGCGCAGTAGGGCTCCAATTCGCTGATGCGCTGGTCCTCCACCAATACGCGACCGTCATTGATTTCAATATGCGTCTGGCTCGACGGGCTGTCGAAAACGATCTTGCCGAAACGCCGGATCATGCTCATCGACTCGCCGAGCGTAGCGCTGGTCATCGACACATAACCCAGTACGCCATAGGTCCCCGGCCGCACAGCGGCGCCTACCAACAATCCGAAATGCGGCAAGCCGGTGATCGACGCCGACAGCGCCAGCAGGGCTCTAAGCTGATGCATGGGGATACGCAGGATCGGGTCGGACAACCGCTCCCGTGGCAAACCGATTGTGGCAAGGAGCGATTCACCCTCGCAGCCATGCTGCTCGGCGACATCAAGGACGTGGTTGACGAAAGCTGCACTGGCGGTAGCAGGACGCATTGGCGACGGGAATCCGGTGATCCGGTTGGGAGCCGGAGTCTAACAGCACGGGCATCGCCACGGCGAGCGACGCCCGTCTGCGAATCAGACCCGACCCGTTACCGGAATGCCGGCCCCCGTGATGGCCGTCGCCGCGTCCGAAAGCAGGAACAGAATCACCGCCGCCAGCTGTGCCGGCGTCACCCAGCGGTCATGCTCTGCATCGGGCATGGCGTCGCGGTTCTGAGGGGTGTCGAGGATGCTCGGCAGCACGGCGTTGACGGTGATGCCGTTATCCTTGAGTTCCTCGGCCAGACTTTCAGTGAGGCGTAAGACGCCCGACTTGGACGCCGCATAGGCACCCATCCCCAATCCCGCTTTAGCCGCAGCGCCGGCGCCGATATTGACGATGCGTCCGGCCGACGACTCCAGGAGCAGCGGCAGCACGGCCTTGCTGGCATTCAACGCTGTACCCACGTTCAGAGCGAAGAGCCGGTCCCAAGTATGCGGTGCACCGTCTTGCACGGACTCCCAGGCAAACCCTCCCGCCACGTTGACCAACCCGTCAAGCCGCCCGAAATGCTCATGGATGCGCCGCGCCACTTCCTCGCAGTCGGCATACGAAGTCAGGTCGATGCCGGACAGCACCAGCCGCGTTGGCGACGAAGGCATCGCCGAGGCAGTCTGATCAATCAATACCAGGCAGGCGCCTTGGGCCGCGGCCATTCTGGCCAGGGTTGCACCCAAATTACCAAATGCCCCGGTGATCGCGACGACGCGCCGGGCGAGTGAGTCATTCATGAACGCTATCCTTCTTTTTGATGTGCGCACACGCTACTGAGCCAGCGACCCGTTGGCATGCCTCAGTGCGCCAACTTGAGTGCGCTGTTGCGCCAGATGGATGGCCTGACGAACGTTACGGTGGGGCTTCAGAGGCACTCTTCTTTAGTGGCCGCGTCAATGTTGCGCTGAGTGCGTTGCTTTTCGCGCTTAACAGCTTGAGGTCCACGCATCAGCAATGGGCCAAATGTCGCCAGCAAACCGAGCATGATCAACGGGAAAAACATCAGCTTGCTTAAGCCGAAGTTACTGACGATCACCGTGATAACGGCGGGGCCTACGAGCATCCCGGAAAAACCGATGCAGTTGACGATGCCAATGTTGCGGCCTGCGTGTTTCGGGTCCCTGCGCCCCGCGGCGGAGATCATCAACGGCGCGATACAGGACAGGCCAAGGCCGAACAGGGCATAGCCGACGATGCCGGTGACCGCGGTGCCACCGACAATAGTGATGATCATCCCGAGCACGCACAGCGCCCCGCATCCGAACACCACTCGCGCATTACCAAACGCTGCCGCGAGCCGATCACCGAAAAGACGCCCGACGAACGCTGCGCCGACAAAGATGGACACCGCCATGCCGGCTATCGACGTCGTCGTCGAGAACTCTCGGCGTATGTATTCCTGGCCCCAATCGGCAATCGCATTTTCCCCCATCATGCTGCCCAAGAGCAGGGTGCCCAGGGCAATCATGACCAGCAGGGTTTTGGCCGAGGGACCTTTGCCGACTTCATCAAGCGACTGTGCGCCGGTCTGCCAGTCGCTGGACGACGGCAGCGGTACATCGTGTTTGCCCAGCAACCAGCGACTGAAGAAACAACCCACGATGAACAGCGCCACGCCCAATACGGTGTAGGGCACTTGCACACTGTCGGTGTAGAAGCCGGTCAGCCAGCTGCACACCATGCCCAGCAAAAAACCGCCCAGCGAATAGAACGCGTGGAAGCCAGACATGATCGAGCGTTGATAGAAACGTTCGACCTGAACGCCATGGGCATTCAGTGCGGTGTCCATCGCCCCGCGCAAAAGTCCTAGTGCGACACCGAAGCACAAGGCGAACCAGAAACCGCTGACGAAACCCAGGGGAATGATGGACAGCGGATAGGCGAGGGCACACACGGTAATCACCGGTTTCGCACCGAAGCTGTCCAGCAAGCGGCCCACCCATAGCGCACCCGCCGCGGAACCTACGCCGACGCCGAGGGCGATCAGGCCGAAGTTCGCGTCCCCCGATTCCCCGGTGAAGCCCAGTTGCGCTCTGAAGACACTCACGCCTGTCGACCAGATGTACATCATTGCGCCGATCATCATGAAGCCCACGAAGGTGGCGATACGCGCCTTGCGAATACGGGCTGGAATGGGTGTTCGTGGAAGGTTGTTTATCACGCTGCATCGTCCCTATTGTTTTTTTGTGGGTTGTTCGTGCATATGGAAGGTGGCGGTATTAGAGTTATACGTATAACTCCATCAAAAATAACATTGGCAGCTCACAGGCTGTCAACTTATTTCAGACTCGTTGCAGGTCGGCCAGATAATTGCTCCATTGCTGTGCACGATGCGGCATCGCTGCGTTGTAAAGACGCATTGGCCTAACGGATTGTTTTAGGTTATACGTATAACTTCAATTGTCCGAACATTGAGGTTTCCGTGTCGTCTCAAGAATTGGTACTGCCGTGCGCCACTCCGGACATGACGGCTTATCGGCTTACGTTTCTGCTGTCAGGCCTGTGCATGGGGGCCTGGGCGCCGCTGGTTCCCTATGCTCGCAGCCGGGCCGGCGTCGATGACGGCGCCCTGGGCCTGTTGCTGCTGTGCCTGGGCCTGGGCTCACTGGTGATGATGCCGCTCGCCGGGATCCTCAACGCGAGGAAGGGGTGTCGCTTCACGATGCATATCGGTATCGCGCTGGTCTTGCTGACACTGCCGCTGTTGGCAACGACGCATTCATTCGCCGGTTTGATGTTTGCCCTGACCGTGTTCGGCGCAGGCTGTGGAGCGGTGGACGTGACGATGAACGTTCAGGGCGTGATGGTTGAGCGTGCTACCGGGCGCTCGCTCATGTCCGGTTTTCACGGTTTGTTCAGCCTCGGGACGATTGTGAGTGCGGCGGGTATCACCGCGTTGTTATGGCTGGGCGCGACGCCGCTGCTGGCCAGCAGTGCGGTGATGGCGGCGTTGGTCGCGTTTGTCCTGACCGCCGGGCGGCAAATGCTGGGGCGAAGCGGCGATGAGGGCAGCCCGATCTTTGTCCGGCCGACCCGCAAGGTGCTGCTGCTGGGTGTGCTGTGCCTGTTCGCCTTTCTCGCTGAAGGCGCAATTCTCGACTGGAGCGCGGTGTTTCTCACCGAGGTCCGCGGGGTTGAACATTCCATTGCCGGTTTGGGGTACGCAACGTTCGCGGTGATGATGGCTTTGGGGCGACTGAACGGTGACCGGATCCTGCTGAAATTGGGTTCGCGCGTGGTGCTTATTGGCGGTGGCCTGGTGGTCATGCTGGGTTTTCTGATGGTCGTGCTGACGACGGACTGGCTGTTGAACCTGTTGGGCTTCGCGGTGATCGGCGCCGGCCTGGCGAACATTGCGCCGGTTTATCTCTCGCTGGCGGGCGCGCAACGGACAATGCCGGGTGAATTGGCTATCGCGGCGGCAACCAGCCTTGGCTACCTCGGTATCCTGATGGGGCCGGCCGTTATCGGGTTCGTCGCTCACTCGACGAGTCTGTCCGCAGCGCTGCTCGCTGTAGCGTCATTGATGATCGCGGTGATGCTCAGTGCCACTCGACTGGTTCCGAAGGGTTCCCGTCAACGGTTACACTGAATGCATGTTTTATTACGACCTCGCATGGGGTTTTCAAAAAGATCGGGAAGCAAGCGATGGCATCCGTTTCAATGAAAGATGTAGCACTGGCGGCGGGGGTGTCTCAGCCGGCGGTGTCCTACGCCTACAATCGCCCCTCCAAACTGTCGCAGGCCCAGCGCGAGCATATCCTCGAGGTCGCGGCTTCCCTGGGTTATCCGGGGCCCAACGTGCTGGGGCGCAGCTTGCGTTCCGGCAAGATCGGCGCGATCGGGCTGATGATGATGGACAAGCTGTCCCTGGCGTTCGCCGACCCCTGCACCATTGCCTTGTTGCGCGGGATCAGTGAAGTGGGCGAACTGGAGAACGTCGCTCTGACGTTGTTCCCGCTGAATAACAACCGGCTGGTCGGTCGAGCCCAGGCGGAGAATCACGGCAGCCTGGCCCTGCGCGGGCTGGTGGATGGTCTGATTATCTCGACCCTGCCGGATGATCACCCGGCCGTGTTGGCGGTGGTGAAACAGAACATTCCGTTTGTAGTCATCGATTCGCCGCTGGTGGACGACTCGTTCTTTGTCGGCATCGATGATCGAGGTGCCGCCCGGACGCAGATGCAACATCTGCTGGACCTGGGGCATCGCAAGATCGGCATCATCATTGACCGTCTCAATCCCGACGGTTATCGCGGACCGATTGATCAAGCGCGTTTCAAAAGCGCCAGTGAGCGCATTGTCAGGGAGCGGCTCACCGGGTATGTGGAAGCGGCTAGCGCGGCGGGCCTGGCCTTCGAGGACCTGAGTATTATCGAGGCTGGCGGGCTGGATTCGACTTCCGGGCAAACGGCGGCCTTTACGTTGTTGACATCCAATGAGGTGACCGCGGTGGTGGCGTGCTCGGACGTCATGGCAATCGCCTGCATGAAAACTGCGCACGCGCTGAATCGAAAAGTCCCGCAGGCCCTTTCAGTGATCGGCTTCGATGACATTCCTGAGGCGGTTCAGCTGGGTTTGACCACCATTGGCCAGCCGATGGTGGAGAAGGGCGTGTACGCCGCGCGGCTGCTGACCGAGCAATTGAATGCACCGGCCGGTACACGGCTCGAACCTGAGCAGAAGATCTTCGCCACCAAGCTCATCGTGCGGACATCTACGCAACAACTCCCGCCAACCGACGCCTGAAAACTTCCCGCAGGGGCAAGCGGCCCTTTGCAGGAGCCCGCTTGCTGGCGATAGCGTCAACAAGATCACCATCGCCAGCAAGCCGGGCGTCTACAGGATTTGCGTTTTTCCGATGCTACAGGCGCTTGAAATTTGCTGCGACCCGAAGGGCGTTGGCGGCGATGGTGAGTGCCGGGTTGACCGCCGCTGAAGATGGGAAGAACGAGCTGTCGACGACCCAGACGTTATCCAGGTCATGCAGCTTGCAGTTCACATCCAGCACGCTTGAAGCGGGGTCCTTGCCCATGACGGCGGTGCCGCACTGGTGCGAGTTGGTGGCAATGCCCATGCGTGCCTTGAGGATCACCGGATAGCCCGCATCGCGCATGACTTTACTGGTCTTGCTCACCAGTCCCTCATGGGCTTTGAGGTTATTCGGTATCCAGTGGACTTTGATCGCGCCACGTTGCTTGTCGTACGTGACCCGGTTCTCTTGCGTCGGTAAATCCTCCGAGGTCAGGTACAAGTCGACGCTATGGTCGGTGATGTATCGCGACGCAAACTTAGGCAGCCACGGCCGCATGGCGCTGATCATCGGCTCACGGATTTTGCCCAGCATCTGTACGTTGCCCAAGGGGAAAGCGTTGTGCGAGCTGGCGCTGTACCAATCGTTGATCGCCAGGGTTTTCTGGAAGATCACCTTGTTCCGGCGCCGTGGATCCACCGCCAGCATGAACGTGCTGTTGTGCACCATGTAGTTGCGGCCCAATTGCCCCGAGCGGTTGCCAAGCCCTTCAGGGTGCTGATCGTTCGCTGACTTGAACAACAGTGCCGCACTGTTCACCGCACCGCACGCGAGGACGAAACGTTTGGCCCTAAGCGTGACGTCCCGACCATTGATGACACCCAGTGCCTCGGTCACGGTCCGGCCGTCCTGGCTGGTGTTCAATTGCTTGATGGTCGTACGGGTCAACAGCCTTACGGTGCCACTGCGCAGGGCAGGCCTGAGGGCCGAGACTTCCGCGTCAGCCTTGGCATCGACGAGGCAGGGATAGCCGTCGCAGGTGGAGCACAACACGCAGCCGCCACCGTCGCCATAATCCACGGCAGCGGGCATCACGAAGGGTTTGAGCCCGGAGCGCCGCATGCTTTGCTCCAACGGAACCAGTGCCGGATCATGTTTGAGCGCAGGCTGTGGAAAAGGCCCCGAGCGCCAGGGCTCGCTGGGGTCGGTGCCCGCCAGGCCATGTACCCGGTAGAGTTTTTCCGCCTCCGCGTACCAGGGTTCAAGGTCGGCGTAACTGATCGGCCACGCAGGCGACACGCCTTCGGCGTGCTGAATTTCGCCGAAATCCTCTTCGCGAAACCGCGGGAGCATGGCCCCGTAGAATTTGGTGTTGCCGCCGACGTAATAAAACACACCGGGTGAAAACGCTTGATTGGATTGATCCAGCCATTGTTCGGCATTGCGGTAGCGGCCTTCGGCGAACACCGCTTCGGCGCTCCAGTTCTGAATCTCACGGGGCAGGAAATCACCGCGCTCGACGATCACAATGTCCAGCCCGCTGTCGCGCAAGGCGTGGGCAAAGGTCGAACCGCCCATGCCCGAGCCGATAATCACTACATCACAGTTGATATTGCCATCTGCATCAGGTGTCACCACGTCGAGGGCGCGCGGTTCACGCGGCGCCCCCGGTTGTGGATTCAGCTCTGCATGATGCGAAATCAATGCATCACTCATGTGAGCCGCTCCAGTTCTTATAGGTGCTGTTCGGAGTTGCGCAGTTCCCGATACTCGTCCTGGCGTTCATCAGTGATGTACTCAGGAATCGGGAAGTCCCACCAGCCTGGAACCCAAGGGCCCGCGGCGTCGCGATCGGTCGGGATTTCGATCAGCACCGGCGCATTCAGCTCCAGCGCTTCCTGCAGGATCGGCTCGAGGTCTTCCGGACGCTCTACACGATAGGATTTCAGGCCGAACGCCTCACCGACCGCTTTGAAATCCGGGCTGTAAGGCGTGCCATCCGGATGATTGAACTCGGTGCCGATGTGACGACTGGTCTGCTTGCGCTGGCCGCCGCGAATCGACATGTACCCGGCGTTGTTCTGGATCATGAACACCACGGGAATGTTATTGGTCACGCAGATCGCGATTTCCTGAGAGGTCATCAGGAAGTCGCCGTCGCCGAGGATGCATACCACCGGTTGGTCTGGCGCGGCCAGCTTGGCGCCGATGGCGGCAGGCACCGCCCAGCCCATGGACGAGAACCCGCCCGAGGTCAGGTGCGTGCGCGGGGTGTAGACCGGGAAGGTCTGCTTGACCGCGCCTTGAGTGTTGCCGGAGCCGACCACCACGATGGTGTCGCGCGGGAAGACCTTTCGCAGCGCGCCCAGCGGCCGTTGCGAGGTGAACGGGAAGCGATCGGAGTCACGACGACCGGCCAGCTTGGTCTCCCATTCGTCCTGATAGCCGCGCAGGTCGCTCAGGTATTCGGTGCGATCGACAGTCTGGCCCTGGAGGCTTTCGACGATGGCCGCGAGGGCATACTTGGCGTCGGCGCAGATGCCCACGGTCACCGGGTAGTTCTTGCCGATTTCGTGCGGGTCGATGTCGATGTGAATCAGCTTCGACGGCGGAATCGCGAAGGTCACGCCCTTGGCGTAGCTCGACGACGACCAGTCAGTGAAGCGACAGCCCACGGCGATGATCACGTCGGCGGTCGAGGCCACCTTGTTGCCACACATCGTGCCGGTCTGGCCGACGCTGCCGGCGAACAGTGCGTGGTCCTCGGGGAAACCGCTCTTGCCGTTCCAGGTGGTGACCACCGGGATTTTCCACGCTTCGGCCAGGGCCAGGATCTCGGCATGCGCTTCGCCGGTGATCACACCGCCGCCGATCACCAGCACCGGACGTTTGCACGCCTGCAACTCTTCAACCGCACGGGCCGTGGCGGCAGGATCCGGGAATGACTTGCCGATGGGGGTGCGTTCTTCGAGGTCATGCAGCGTCACTTCGGCCGCTTCGGCTTGCACGTCCATCGGGATTTCAATGTGCACCGGGCCAGGACGGCCGGTGACCATGGCGCTCCAGGCGCGGTGCATCATGAACGGCAACTCTTCGACGCGCGTCGCGACCCAATGGCGCTTGGTCACGGCTTCGGCGATCTTCGGGAAGTCGTTGTCGGTGTAGCGCTCCAGCTCTTGCAGCAAACCGTGACCGCGCATGTGGGTGGGCGGGCCGCCGGTGATCAGCATCAGGCTGGTGGAGTCGGTGAAGGCGGTGGCGAGGCCAATAATGGTGTTGGTGGCACCGGCGCCGATTGAGGTCACCGCCGCCATCGGCTTGCCCGACACCCGGTAGTAACCGTCCGCGAGGTGCACCGCGCTCTGCTCGTGGAAGACCTGGATGAACTTGAGTTTCGAGTCTTCTTCCAGGAAGGCATCGGTGAGTGTCCAGATCCCGTGGCCAGGAATACCGGCGACATATTCGACGCCATAGTTTTTCAGGGTTTGCGCCACGATCTGGCTGCCGGTCAATTTAGTCATGACAGGACTCCTTGGGTTGATGAAGCGGAAGTGGATGGCTCGGTTTCCCCGGTATTCGTGGCACGCCCGCGGGTCGCCCAGTTCAGGCCCTGCTTGGTCAGGCGGCGGATATTCGGGTCGGCGAGGTTGCTGGTGTCATGCCCGATCGAGTGATAGAACACCCGGCCTTGGCCCCATTGACGAACCCAGGCGACCGGGCTGCGATGGCCCTTGATCCAGGGGAACGGGTTGCCGTCGAAGGTGGTTTCGGCAAGCACATGAATGTTCGGGTCGACCTGCATGTAGTACTGCTCGGAGCGCACTTCGAAGTCTTCGACGCCCTGAGTGACCTCATGGCTGTGATCGATGACGTTGACCTGGTAGGGGTGGGGAAACCCTTCGCCCATCGGATGTTCGAGAAACGATCCACCCAACACCCAGTGGTACTTGAGGCTGGCGCGGAACGCCGCACCCGCACCGTGCCAACCCACCAGCCCGGTGCCGCTTTCGATCGCTTCGAGCAGGCGGTTTTCCTGAGAGGCGGTCAGCGTTTCCGTCGTGACGGCGTTGTTCCAGCCGATCACGATCAGGTCGTAACCGGTCAAGTCCCTGTCCAGGGTGAAGATGTCAGTCGACTCTTCAACCTGGAAATCCAGCTCCTGGAAAACGGTCCGGGCCCATGCAGCAATTTCATAGGGGTAATGGCCGGGCCAGCCACCGAATAGATACAAGACTCGACTCACGGTTGGTCACCTCTTCAAGTTGGGTGTGATTATTAGGTTATACGTATAACCGCTTATTTAAGCTATCACTCCGAATCGCTAAGTCAATGGCTGTATGATCATTTTCATGAAGGGCGACTTGAGGGCGTTGATATAGAGGGCTTCTGGCCTGATAAATCCAGAGTGCCTGCGCTGGCGTAATTCAGATGCAGTTCAGCTGGGACTGTTTTAAGAAGAAAGGGTTATACGAATAACGTTAGTTGCTGGCTTAAGTGCTTCAGCATTGCGTCTGTGCTGCGTCAGATCGCGTCATCAATAAGGACGCTGCGAAATTGCCGGGGGCAGGGGGGTGAGAAAAGATGGTCGCCAATGCTGAGGGCATGCCGCGTGCCCTCAAGAACCACCTGGAGCACATTGATGATTCGTTACCTGAAGAAAAGTAAACCTGTCGAAGCTCAAGCGGAGATTGCGTCCCAAGTCCGCGAGACGGTTGAGCAAATCATCGCCAACGTCGCCAAAAACGGTGACACCGCCGTTCGCGAATACTCGAAGAAATTTGATCACTGGGAACCGGTGTCCTTCCGTCTGACCGATGAAGAAATCGCGGCGTGTGTCGCCAGTCTGTCCGAACAGGAAATCGGCGATATCAAGTTCGCCCAGGCGCAAGTACGTCGTTTTGCCGAAGTGCAAAAAGCTTCCATGCACGACGTTGAAGTCGAGACCTTGCCGGGCGTGATTCTCGGCCATCGCAACATTCCGGTGAACTCGGTGGGTTGCTACATTCCTGGCGGTAAATACCCGTTGCTGGCATCGGCGCACATGAGCGTGCTGACGGCCAAGGTGGCGGGCGTCAAAAGGGTTGTGGCCGCAGCGCCACCGTTTGATGGCAAGCCACACCCGGCCATCGTCACCGCCATGTACCTGGCGGGAGCTGATGAAATCTATTGCGTCGGCGGGGTGCAGGCGATTGCCGCGTTCGCGCTGGGCACCGAAGCCTTCACCCCGGTCGATATGATCGTCGGCCCTGGCAATGCCTATGTCGCGGAAGCCAAGCGTCAGCTGTTTGGCAAGATCGGTATCGACCTGATTGCCGGGCCGACCGAGACCCTCGTGATTGCCGACGACAGCTCCGATGTGGAAATCATCGCCGCCGACTTGCTTGGTCAGGCTGAGCACGGCGTCAACTCTCCAGCCGTGTTCCTGACCAACAGCCCTGAGCTGGCGGAAACCCTGCCAGCGGAAATCGAGCGGCAGTTGGCCATTCTGTCTACTGCGCCGGTCGCTTCGGTGGCGTGGCGTGATTATGGCGAAATTATCCTCTGCGACACCGTGGACGAACTGGTCGCGGAAGCCGACCGGATCGCCTCCGAGCACGTGCAAGTCATGACCCGGGACCCGCTGTATTTCCTTGAGCACATGACCAACTACGGCGCGCTGTTCCTCGGCCAGCGCACCAATGTCTCCTACGGTGACAAGGTGATCGGCACCAACCACACCTTGCCGACCACCGGCACCGCGCGCTACACCGGCGGCCTGTGGGTCGGCAAGTTCATCAAGACCTGCACCTATCAACGTGTCCTGACGGACGAAGCCTCGGTGCTGGTCGGCGAATACTGCTCGCGTCTGTGCGGCATGGAAGGTTTTGCCGGGCACAAGGAGCAGGCGGACATCCGCATTCGGCGGTACAAGAAATCCGCTTGAGGTCGTCAAGTCATTTGCCGCGCGTGGCAAGCGGGTGGCGAGAAAAAGGGTCGTTTCTCGCTGCTGCCGGTCACTCTTACCGTCTTGCCACGTGTGTTCAGGCTCCCCATTCGGGGAGCCTTTTTTTTGAACCGTTCGAAAAAATCCCGTTATTCCAGGCTGGACTTGAATGAGGCAATGCAATGCAAACCTTGTCGATTAAAACAAGAATTACGCTGGCCGCCGGCAGTTGCCTGTGTGTGATGGTGTTCTGTCTGGTGGGGTTTTCGATTCATCAGATGCGCGACACCTCCGCCGTGGTCAGTCAGTCGAGCACGGATTCATTGTCCCTGGCCTCCATGCAATACCTGGACGCCACCGGGCACCTCCAGGCCAATGGCATCGAGCAGCGGTTTCTCAGCAGCATGATGTTCACTCGCTCACTGGCGACCCAGGTCGTCATGCTGCGCCGTCAGGCCCGGCAAAACGGTCTGGCCCCTAAGCAAGTGCGGGCCGATCTGTACCGGTTGCTTCGCGCGCAGGTGGCAACCACGCCGGAGATACTCGGCGTGGGCCTCGCCTTCGAGCCCAATGCACTGGACGGTGCCGACGCGAGCAACATCAACGGCGCCGACTTCTCCGGCAACGCCAATGGCCGTTTCGGGGTATACGTCTCTTCGATGCAAAATTTCATTCTCGAAGACAAGGACATGCAGGACGACGGCGACCCCGGAAAAGAGTGGTGGAACTGCCCGAAGAAAACCCGCAAGGCGTGCCTGATCGAGCCGTATTCGTTCCTGCTCAACGATGTGCCAACCCTGACCTCGAGCATCGCGATTCCGTTGCTGGATGGCGGCAAATTTCTCGGCGTGGTCAGCATCGACCTGCCCTTGAGCAGCTTGCAAAACATCGCCCAAAAAGCGAGTGCGTCGCTGTTTGAGGGGCAGGGGCAACTGACCTTTGTCAGCGCCGCGGGTGCTGTCATGGGCAGGAGCGGCGATCCTGCGGCGCTGGGAAAATCCATCATGGACATTTTTGCGCAACAGGCGGCTGACATGTTCGAGAATGCGAAGTCGGGCAAGACGCTGGTGATCGATGATGGCGGCAATCCGAACGTCATGCTCGTCGTGCCATTTTCCCCCATCCCCAACGCCAGCCAGTGGATGACGGTGATCGAGGTGCCGCGCGCCACGTTGATGGCGTCGGTCGCGGCGTTGCAGCAGGTACTGGAGCAATCCAATCGAACATCGATCATCGTGCAGGTGGCTACCGGCATTGGCGTTACCCTGGCCGGCACATTGCTGATGGGCTGGTTGGCGGTGAGCGTCACCCGGCCGATCCGCCGGGTCAGCGCAATGCTTGAAAACATCGCCAACGGCGAGGGCGATCTGACCCAACGCCTGAGTGCCGAGCGCCGCGATGAAATGGGCACGCTGGTGGGCTGGTTCAATCGCTTCCTCGACAAGCTGCAGCCGATCATCGCCCAGGTCAGCCAGAGCGTGCTGGACACGCGTTCCACCGCCGACCAGGCGTCGTCGATCGCCACCCGGACCAGCAGCGGCATGCAGCAGCAATTGCGGGAAGTCGAGCAGGTCGCGACGGCCGCGCATGAGATGAGCGCCACCGCCCAGGACGTCGCCCGTAATGCTTCCATGGCCGCAACCGCAGCGCGCAATGGCGATGTCGCGGCCCGATCCTGCAAGGGCACGATCGAAACCGCTGCGCAATCCATTCAATCCCTGGCTAACCACATGAACGGCGCCATGGCCGGAGTTCGCCAACTCGCCGACAGCAGCGAGCAAATCGGCAGCGTGCTCGATGTGATCCGCAACATCGCTCGGCAAACCAATCTGTTGGCGCTGAACGCTGCCATCGAAGCGGCGAGAGCGGGGGAGACCGGTCGGGGTTTTGCGGTGGTGGCGGACGAGGTTCGGCATCTGGCCCAGCGCACGCAGGATTCAGTGAGCGAGATCCAGGCTGTGATCGAAAGCCTGCAGAGCGGGACGCGCGATGTCGTGAGTGCCATGCAAAGTCAGCATCGCCAGGCCGATGACAGCGCTGCGCAGGCGCTGGAGGCTGTCGATGCCCTGGCCAATGTCAGCCAGAACATCGACATCATGACCGACATGAACCTGCAAATCGCCAGTGCGGCGGAGGAGCAGAGCGCGGTGACGGAAGAGGTGAACCGCAACGTCTCGGCCATCAGGGACGTGACCGGGGCATTGGTGGCGCAGGCGGATCAGTCGGCGCGGATCAGCCAGGCCTTGAATGACCTGGCGAACCAGCAGCAACGACTGATGAGCAATTTCAGGGTTTGAAGAAGCGGTGCACACCTGCATTTGCAGGAGTTCGGCTTGCTGGCGATAGCGCCCGCTCAGGCGATAAATGTTGGCGGATGCAACGCTATCGTCAGCAAGCCGGCTCCTGCAGTCAGTCGTGCGGCTGCCGCGGATAGGGTTATGCACGCCCACGCTGGATATGATCCGCCGCCTTCTCGCCAATCATGATCGCCAGCGCATTGGTATTGCTGGAGCACAGGCTCGGCGCGATGGAGTTGTCGGCGACCCGCAGGCCTTCGATCCCGTGTACCCGCAATTGGTTGTCCACCACGGCCATCCCGTCCGTACCCATTTTGCAGGTGCCCACCGGGTGCAGCGCCGCATGCGCCTGCTGTCGCACGAATCTCAGGTAATCGCCGCGGGTGCGCAACGGTTCGGCGGGGACGTGCTCGCGCAGAATGTGCCCGGCCATCGCGCGCTGGGACATGATGTGCCGACCGAACTCGGTCGCCTGTACCATGCACTCCACATCGAACGGATCGCTCAGGTAGTTGGGTTTTATCGACGGGAAATCCATCGGGTCTGCGCTGCGCAACGTCACGGCACCCGTCGAGCGCGGACGGGTCTGGCACACGTTCAGGGTGCAGCCGTTGCCCCCGGGTACGGAACCGACCCCGGCTTCCACCCCGGCTCCGGCCATGAAGCAGAATTGGGCGTCCGCACGATTCTCGGCCACCGACGTACGCCAGAACGCACCACCTTCGACCACGTTGGACGTCACTGGTCCCCCTCGAAACAGCGCGTACTGCAAGCCAGCCGCGAGTTTCCAGTGCGGTTTCTTGTACTTGTCGTAGCTCAACGGATGGCGCAGTTCGTTGATCAGTGAGACTTCGATGTGATCCTGCAGGTTCTGGCCGACCCCGGGCAGGTCATGTCGCACCTCGACGCCTGTGTCCCGCAGGTGATCGGCGGGACCAATGCCGGACAGCATCAGCAGCTTCGGCGTGTTGATCGCGCCCGCGCTGACGATGACCTCGCGCTCGGCCCGGAGGACCCGACGCTGGTTCTGCTCCAGGTATTCAACGCCCGTTGCACGGCCGTTTTCGACCAGAATGCGCAAGACCCGGCAGTTGGTTTTAACCGTCAGGTTGGTTCGTTTGCGCGCCGGCTTCAGGTACGCGACCGACGTGCTCGATCGCAGGCCATTCCTGGCGTTGATCTGATAAAGCCCGCAGCCGTCCTGCACCCCGGAATTGAAATCGGCGTTGTAGGGCAGCCCGGCCTGTTGGCAGGCTTGCAGCCAGAACTTGGTCAGCGGGTGGGTGTAGCGCTGATCGCTGACGCCGAGCGGACCCTCGGTGCCGTGCGCATCGTTACTGAACCGATCGTTGGTCTCGCATTTCTTGAAGTAGGGCAGCACGTCCTCGTAGCCCCAGCCCTCTGCGCCATTCGCCGCCCAACAGTCGTAATCGGCCGGTTGCCCACGCAGGTACACCATGGCATTGACGGAACTCCCGCCACCGAGCACGCGTGCTTGCACCATGCTCGGGTTGGCTGCGCCGATATAGTCCGCTGGTGGTTCCCAAGGGTAACGTTCGACCAGATTGCCCTGGCTGGTCTTATAGAAACCGACCGGCAGATGGATGAACGGGTGGGTGTCCCTCGGCCCCTCTTCGAGAAGCACCACCGAAACCTGCGCATTTTCGCTCAGGCGTGCCGCCAGGACACACCCGGCTGACCCGCCCCCAACCACGATGAAGTCGACCACTGCTATATACCGCCCTGAATAAAATCCTACGGATAACCCGACACCTGTAGGAGCGAGCCTGCTCGCGATGCACTTAAGCGCACCGCGGGCTATCAGATACCCCGCGTTATCGTTGACGACCATCGCCAGCATGCTGGCTCCTACAGGAGAGCGGTGTTTAAGCTGGCATCACCACAAAACTGTCCGGTTTGCAGGTCAGCGCCACATCCGATCCAGGCGGCAGTGCGTGACTACCCGGTGTTGGCAATTGTTGGCATTTGAGGTCGAGGGTGCCACCAGCAACCGCCACCCGATAGATGACCCGGTTACCAATGAACGAGGTGTCTTTCACTTTACCGACAAACGCCCCATCGGCCAGCGGCGTGCCCAGTGCAGGCTCAAGGCCAATGGTTTCGGGACGGATCGACACATTCACCGGCCCGGCACCCAGGCTGTTCCTGGCGGTGTGCGCGTAACGACCGAACGGCAGGTCGACAAACCCATTGCTGGTTTCACCCAGCCCGTAAGTGCCGTTGACGATGTTGGTATCACCGAAAAACTTCGCAGCGAACAACGTCCGTGGAGACCAGTACATCTCCTGCGGCCCGCCGATCTGTTCGATGCCGCCCTTGTTCAACAGCACCACGCGGTCGGACAGGATCATCGCTTCATCCTGGTCATGGGTCACATACACGAAGGTGGTCGACGTCTCTTCGTGGATCCGCTTGATCTCATTGAGCATGTGATGGCGGATCTTCAGGTCCAGCGCCGCCAGTGGTTCGTCGAGCAGCAGCACAGCAGGACGATTCACCAGGGCCCGTGCCAGCGCGACGCGTTGCGCCTGCCCGCCGCTGAGTTCGGAAATCCAGCGATTCTTGAAGGTTTCCAGCTGGACCAGCTCCAGTGCCTTGGTCACTTCGCGTTTGATCTCGTCTTTCAGTTTTTTCTTCAGGCGCAGCCCGAACGCCACGTTATCGAACACGTCCAGGTGTGGGAACAGCGCGTACTTCTGGAACACCATGTTCACCGGGCGATGCTCTGGCGCGAGGGATGTGGAGTCCTTGCCGTCGATCACCACTTTGCCGGTGGTCGGTTCTTCGAAGCCGGCGATGATGCGCATCAGCGTTGTCTTGCCGCAGCCGCTCGGGCCCAGCAGGGTCAGGATTTCGTTACGCTTAACGGTCAGGTCGACTTTGCCCAGGGCGGTCAGGTTGCCGTAGCTCTTGGAGATTCCGGTCAGTTCAATACTGTTGGTCATGGCGATTACTCTGCAGTTTCAGCACGTTCAAGTTCGAGGCGGCGACGGCGCAGGGTCATGACCAGGCCGGCGATGACGATGATGGCGATGGTCACGACCAGCATGAATACCGAGGCGGCATTGATGGTTGGACTGACGGCGCGGCGCATCATCGAAAGAATCATGAGGGGCAGCGTGGTGTCGCTGCCTGTAACGAACACGGTGATCAGGAATTCGTCCATGGACAGCGCCACCGCGAGGATCGCGGCACCGGCGATCGTTGGGCCGATGATCGGCAGTGTCACTAGCCAGAACGCCTTGAGCGGTGAAGCCCCCAGGTCACGGGCGGCCTCTTCGAACGACAGGTCGAAGTACTCCAGGCGGGAACGCACCGACTCGACGAAAAACGGAAAAGTAAACAGCGTGTGGCCGATGACGACGGTCAGCAGCGAGCGCGGCAGGCCAATCAGCGAGAAGAAGATCACCAGCGCGATCCCCAGGAACAAGCCGGGCAGGGCGATCGGGGCGAAGTTCATGAAAGCGAACACGCTTTTGACGCGACCTTTCATGCGCATCAGCGCCAGTGCCGAGAACGTCCCCAGCAGCGTGGTGAGAAGGGCCGAGCCAGCGGCGACGATGGCGCTGTTGGTCAGCGCCGTCATGAAGTCCGCGCTGCTGAACAGCGCCTCATACCACTGCGTGGAAAAGCCTTCGAACGGGAACGACAACGAGGCCGACGAATGAAAGCTGAACAACGCAATAATCGCGATGGGCGCGTAGAGGAAGAGCATGTAAACGTACGTGAAGAGTCTGATCATGGCGGTCACCTTGCGTTTTTATTGGCGGCATTCAGTCGTGGTAGCGTTTGCCGGGCGCCAGGTTGGCGGCCCGCAAAACGCCCAGCAGCAGCGCATAAACCAGCATGAAGACAATCAGCAGCAGGTAAGCCATGGCCGCTCCCAGCGGCCAGTTGCCGACTGAGCGGAACTGGTTGGCGATCACCAGGCCGGTGGTCATCGCGTCTCTGCCGCCCAGCAGCTGGGGCGTGACGTAGTCACTGGCGGCGAGGACGAAGGTGAACATGAATGAGCTGACGATGCTCTTGTGCGCCATGGGCATGATCACCCGCCACAGGATGGTGGAACCGCTGGCGCCCAGATCGGCGGCGGCCTCCAGGTAATCCTTCTTGATGTCGCGCAGGCCCGAGACCAGCAGCAACAGGGTGAACGGCAGCATGATGTGGACCAGGGTCAGCACCACCGAAAACTTGCTGAAGACCAGCCAGTCCAGGGGTTGATCGACCAGCCCGAGGTGCATCAGCGTCGAGTTGATCACGCCGTTGGTGCCGAGGATTGAGCGCCAGGCGTAGACCCGCACCAGGTAACTGGAGAACCACGAGATCAACGCCAGGTACAGCACAGCGTTGGAGCGGGTCCGGTAAACAATGTAATAGGCGACCGGGGCGCTGATGACTGTCGACAGAATGGCGGTCCAGAAACCATTCTGCAGCGCGATCCACAGCGAGTCGTAAAACCCGGTGGCACTCAGGGCCTTCGCGTAGTTGGCCAGCGTGGCGGCGGGCTCCATGCTGAAGGTCTTGGCGGTCCAGAAACTGGCGACCAGCAGCAACACCGACGGAATAAGAAAGAACACCACCAGGAACAGCAGTGGAGGCGACGCCAGCCAGTACCCGCTCAGGGTTTTCTTGTCGATTTTCACGCGTTTACCGGTCTGCGAATCCCTTTCTTCAAGAATGATGGGCTCGCTATTGTTGACTACGTTCATGATGAATTTGCCTTTGCTTTTTGTTTCGATGACGAGGGCGCTTTGGCGAGCGCCGGCACGGTATGACGTGTGCTTTTTCTGAACCGTACGAACGGCATCGACAGGCCATTCCATCGCCTCCATCGAGCAGAGGAGCGCGTGCCCGAAAACACGCACTCTCCGGTGCCGTCCACCCAAGCAGTTCCCTCAAACAGTCCCTTCAAATAACCCGACCGCCGACGGCTCTAGAACGAGCCTTTGAAGTTCGCCCACTGGTCGATCCATTCAGCATAGGTCACATACTTGTCGGAGCTCAGGGGAGGCTGGCCGTAGAGTTTCGATTTCTCGAAAAAGCTGTCCAGGTTCGCGTAGTCGAAGGTGTTTCTGAGCTCTGCGGGCAGCAGCGGCACCGCCTGGGTGTTGACCACGCCGGAGAACATGGTGGTCGCCATCTTGGCCTGGGTTTCAGCCTCGAGCGTCTTGTTGATGAACTCCAGTGCCAGCGGTACATCCTTGGCGGTTTTCGGGATGAACAAGGCATCGCACCAGAGCGCTGCACCTTCTTTGGGGACCGACAGCGCCGTGTCTACACCACGCTTTTTGGTCTCGCTAGGCGTGTTGGCCGACGCCGAGAACACCACGTCGACTTCGCCCGACACCAGCAGCGAAACCGCGTCGCCCGAGGAGGCTGCGAAGACGCGGCACTGATCGCGGTACGGTTTGAGTTTCTCGAAGGCGTCGTCGAACTCGGCACGGGTCAGGTTGGGGAACTTGTCGCCGTAGCCGGCAATGATCGCGATGAGTGACCAGTTCGAGGTGCCGTCATCGACGAAGGTCAGTTTGCCTTTCAGTTTCGGATCAAGCAGGTCCTTGTATTCGAGCGGCTTGGTGACGCGCTTGGGGTTGTAGACGATGGTATTCATGCCCCACAGCAGCGGCACGCCCCATTGCTTGCCATCCCAGAACCAGCGTTTGCCCTTGTAGAACAGCGGAACGGTGTTCTCCGCGGAGTAGTTGGGGATCTTCGAGGTGTCGATCGCCTTGAGCAGGCCCATTTCCTGGTAGATGGTCTCGTAGCCCAGCGCGTACATGGTCAGATCAAGCTGCACCGGATCAGAACCGGCCAACCGGGCGGTAATGTCGTCCTGGTTGCTGGCGTAGCTGGACCGTACGGTGATGCCACGCTGCTTGCGCCAGTCGGCGAGCTCCGCGTCACCGGTTTCACCTTCCCAGCCGAGAATCTCGAGGTGACCACCCGCGGCGGCGGCAAATGCGCTAGGCATGAAGGAGCCCATGTACAACCCTGCGGCCGATGCGGCAGCCCCCAGCAAAAACGTACGCCGTTTCAAGCTAATCGAATCCAGGTCAATGCCGGTCAATCCAAAACCCGTCTCTGTTTCTTTTTTCATTTCGAGTTCCTGCCTAGGGTGGTTGTGTGAAAACGATTAGCGACTTGCAAGGGCGTTGGCTCGGCGGGTGTGCCGGGCGTGTATGCAGTCCTGTAGATCGGCAGTGTGATGGCCAGCATTGGTTCCATGGGCTGGGGAGGCGGGCGATGCGCAATTGCCTGTCGAGAGAACATGGCGCACCTGGACCTCCACTGATCCGATTGACTCTTCCTCGGCTGGGCTGCGCGGCTTTCCTCAAGTGGCGAGGGCAAGACTTGAAGCGACGCGCCCAGCGCTTGATAGGCTCGGCTTGTTGTTTTCATGGATCGAGTATTGGCCTGGCAGGCAGAGCACTCAATTTCGCAGCGCTCACAAAAGCGACGCACTCTGACGCATCAAAGTGACCTAATCGGCGCAACACGCTCTCTCTGACGATACTTCCCCTAGCGTGGGTGACCGGCGGCGATCACCTGCGTCAACGTGCGTCTCTTTTGCGCAGGGTGCGAAATTGAGCCGCAAGTGCTCCAGGCGAATACTCCAGTGGCGATACCGAGAGGGGCGAGGTGCATTCCGCCTTCCCACCTGCACTGATTGATTGGAGTGTCCTGTGAAACTCACCGGTGGCCAGATTGTTGCAAAAGCGCTGAAAGCGAACGGTGTCGGTTATGTGGCCGGCATGCCGGGTAACGGCACGTGGGCCCTGTTGGAAGCATTGCTCACGGTTGGCACCGACATCCCGTTCATTCAAGTCATGCAGGAGCAGAGCGCCGTGCATCTTGCCGATGGCTACTTTCGGGCGTGCGGTCGTTCCATGGCGGTTTTGCTCCCGGTGGCGCTGGGTCTGTCGAAGGCGCTGGGTGCTGTCGCCTCTGCACTGGCGGGCTCGTCGGCCATGCTGGTGATCAGCGGCGAGGACGGTGATGAGCGGCCGGCAGCGCCGCCCACCGCGACCGCTAAAGAGCACGTGCGGGTGGCCTTGCCCGACCAGTTGCCGCACGCCCTGCGGCAATCCTTCGACACGATGTTCAGTGATCGCGCCGGCCCGGTCAGCCTGGATATTCCGGCCGCGGTTCTGCGCGCCTCGATGGATGTCCGACTGGCGCCCGCCACGTTGCGAGCGACCAGCGAAGTGCTGAGGGCAGACTCACGACTCAACGTTGTCGCCCTGCGCGAAGACAGCGCGTCGCGTCCGATTGAAGACGGTTCCGGCGATGTCGCACCGTTGACAGTACAGAGACCCATGGCCGAACTACGGTCGGTTCTGGAGCAGGACGCGATAGTGGTGGTGGGTACGGGGAATCTCCAGGCGTTGGTCAGAGAGATGTTCCCCGTCTATCAATCCAGAAATCTCTGCGCCGCCAATGCGGGCATGCCGGGCTGGGCGGTGCCGGCGGCTATCGGCGCCAAGCTCGCCATGCCGGCGCGCCAGGTGGTGTGTGCCGTGGGGGATGGGGATTTTTTGCAATCGATGCAGGAAGTGGCGGTGTGCGTGATGCACAGCATTCCCGTGGTGTTCATCGTGTTCAACCACAGCGGGTATGTGTCGTTGAGCGATGTGCAAACCCCGTTAGTCGAGCAGCACCGGGCCGGCGAGTTCAATCTCCCGGACGGTAAACCGTACGCTCCCGACTTCGCGGGCATCGCCAGAAATTTTGGTCTTGAGGCGTGGCGGGTCGAGCATGCTTCGCAACTCAATCCGACGTTTATCAAGGCGTTGAACAGCAAGGGGCCGTCGTTGGTGGAGGTCATCACGACGCGCGGCCCACAAGTGAATTAATCAAGCGTTGACAGAGGAATCGCCGCCGATCATCGACGGGCAGCCTCGCAAGTAATGGTTCAGTCCTGGCCACCCCACACGATAGTGGCGTTGTCACCGGTCATGTATTCGCGCACTTCCAGTGGCAGCGACTGATCGCTGGGCAACACGGCGGTCGCGTTGCGCAGGTGATGTTTGCGAATCTTGCCCTTGTCCACCAGGCCCAGGGCCATACGGGTGGAAAAGGGCTGGCGGAAGGATGAAGACGCCACCCCGGTCACCAGGCCATAGAGGAAGCGGATCGGTCGGCGATGTTGCGGGGTCAGGATCGAAAAGGTCATCTCGTTGCGTTGCTTGCCTTCAAAGTCCACGAGGAACAGGCGGTCCCCAAGCAACAGGCAAAAACCGTGATAAGTGAATGAGTAGCCAATCTTGCCGCTGCCATCCAGCAGCGGGAAGCGTTCTACCGTGACGTACTGGACCATTGAATCGGCGCGATACAGGCAAGTGACAGAGCGCAGGATCCGGCCTTTATAAATCGAGGAGTTGTGATAGCGGTAATAGACGCCCAGATAGTCTTCAAGCAAATCGACCGACTGTTTTGCCAATGGCAGGAAATGATTGAATTGCGCCGAGGCCCGCAAGTCTGTCGGTAATTCGTTTTCGTAGCCTTCGTAGAACTTCTTGAACTCCGCGGGCGGGCGAAAAAGATCTTCGGCTTCCATCATGAAATAACGGCCGATTTTTTGAAGGATCTTTTGTGAGGGGACGTGCTGGCCCACCAGGTACTTGTTGAACTGTTGGCGATTGACATCAACCTTGCGGCACATGTCGGCAACCGAACGGCACGACTCTACCAGCGTGCTGAGGTTCTTTTGCACATTGGCCTGCAAGTCGCTGCGAACCTGTTGTCGCTCGGGGTGCGAGGTGGCGGTGTTTAACGACATGGGGGGCGGATCTCCTCGGCTGGGCATGGTTCTCTCGATCTGTTCAGTTCGGATGAATCGGCGGTTATACAAGTTATAGGGCAGTTATCGAATAACCGTCGTTTAACCTTTATAAACTCAATAACTTAACCAACTCCAATGTAATAAAGCATGTTTCATGCCGTTTTAATTTCAGGTTTTTCTTATAGACGGTTGCGTCAGATTGTAAGCGGTTTTACCCATTTATCGACCGGATAAAACATCGCCGCACTTGACCGGTAGAACCCGATTAAAGGGGCCGGAAGTTACGGGTGGCCCCATGTCAGTAACACATTGATTTTTGCGGAGTAACACACTTTTTTGTATCGGTAGGAGGCTTCAAGAAATGGCCAGGTTAACCGGCGACATTCCAGGGCAGCGGCGTCTGAAGATCGGCATGGTGGGTGGCGGCCAGGGCGCGTACTTTGCCAGCTACCATCGGGCTGCCATGCGCCTGTGCAACCGCTTCGATATTGTTGCGGGCGCCTTCTCTTCGGACCCAGATAAATGCAGGGAAGCCGGGGCGGCGTTCAACCTTGATGAAGAGCGGATCTATCTGTCATTCGCCGACATGGCCGCTGCCGAGTCGCGACGGCCGGATCCGATTGAGGCCGTCGTCATCGTCACGCCCAATCACCTGCATTTCGAACCGTGCCGGCTGTTTCTGCAGGCCGGCATCCCGGTGATCTGCGACAAGCCGTTGGTAAACAGCGCCGATGAGGCCTACGCGTTGGCCAGCATTGCCGATCGGCACAATACCTTTTTCGCGCTGACTTACACCTATCAGGGCTACCCGATGGTAAGGGACGCTCGCAGCCGGATTCAGGCCGGCGAGTTGGGGGACGTGCGCTTCATGTATGTCGAGTACCTGCTGGAATGGCTGGCGCCTGGCGTCGAGGGCTTGAGCAAGAGCCTCGCCTGGCGCGGCGATCCTGAAATGGCCGGCCCGACGGGTGCCTTGGGCGATGTCGGGACGCATGCGTTCAACATGCTTGAGTTCCTGTCCGGACGCCGCTGCACGAACCTCAATGCCAAGTTGAGCACGGTCGTACCCGGCTGGGGCCTGGACGACACCTGTGTGGTGCAGCTCGAGTTTGAGGACGGCATCGATGGATTGTTGTGGGCCAGTTTCGCGGCACCCGGTCATCGCAACGGCTTGCGCTTCAAGATTGTCGGTAGCCAGGCGTCCATCGAGTGGAGTCAGGAATCGCCGGAAACCCTGCTGTTCACGCCCATTGACGGCGCCGACCGCATCCATCGTCGTGGCCAGAGTGACAACGCCGCGCAGACGCTGGCCTGCACCAGCCTGCCGCCGGGCAATACGGAAGGGTATCTAGAAGCCCTCGCCGTGCTGTACGCCGATTTCGCCGAGGCCCTCGATGCCGGAGCCGAGTGGCGCACCGCGACCCGCGTGCCGTTACCGGACATTCACGAGGGCGTGCGCGGCGTGGTGCTGTCGCAGGCGTGTGTCGAGTCCAGTCAGCGGCGGGCCTGGGTGCCTTTTCCAGAACGGTAACTTTGCGTGGCATTGCGTCACGCGTCCTTCAAGTTGAGCGTTGCGCTCACAACAACGGTGGTGAGGAAAAAGATGTCAAGCGAACTGCATAGAGCGGCGTATTCGGTACTGCTTCCCGCATTTGGTGATTTGCAACTGGACGACACTGTCCGGCGTTTTCTGAGTCGCGGTGGTGTCTCCATTTTGCTGGGCGAAACCCGGGACGAATATGTGGGCAGAGACATGAGCGTGGCGCGCAAGGGCGCTGAGTCCGCTGCCGACTTCATCGACATCGCCCGGGAAGCGGCGTCATTGGCCGGTGCGCCGGTGCTGATCGCGGTGGATCAGGAACTCGGCGGCATTGAACGGCTCCACCGGTTGGTTCCGGCTGTCGCATCGAGGAACCAATTGCACGACCTCAGTGCACCGGAGATCGAGCAGCGCTGCTTTGCGATGGCGGGCGTGGCGCGGGAGCTGGGCGTCAATCTGTTTCTGGCACCGATCGTCGATGTGGTCACTGGCGCCAACCCTTGGTTGCACAACCGACACCTGGGCGCCGACCCCGTTGAAGTCAGCCGGGTGTCCTGTGCCTTTATCCGCGGAGTGCAACGTGCTGGCGTGATTGCCACCGCCAAACACTTTCCCGGCCACTACATCACGGAAACGGACCCGGCCATCGCGGAAGCCACCGTGCCTGGCCCGCTGGCGTTGCTGCACGACAACCTTGAAGTGTTCAAGAAAGTCATTGCTACCGGCGTGCAAGCGGTGATGCCGGGGCCGGCGGTTTTTCCGGCCATCGACCCTGATCATTCCGCCTCTACTTCAGCCAAGGTCATCGGGGTGTTGCGTGACACCCTTGGATTCAGCGGCTTGATCATTTCCGATGACCTGGATGCGGTGTCCATCCTCAGGGGTAACTCGATCACCGACACCGCCGTCGCTTCGCTGGCCGCTGGCGCACATCTGCTGCTGGTGTCCAGCGAATCGGGCCTGGATGCGATTGCCGAATCGATTGTCGCGGCCGTTCACGAGGGTGCGCTGGACCGGCAGATTCTGCTGGATGCCGCCACCAGGGTTCGTGAACTGGCAGTGGCCAATCACGACCAATACCACTCAACGCGGAATTGATCATGAGCGCGATTGAAAGCCAGGCATACAGCGTACTGTTTCCAGTGTTGCTCGATCTCCAGATGGATGACGGCGTGCGCAGATTTCTCGGCAGTGGCGGGCGCAGCCTGTTGTTTGGTGAGACCGCGCAGGAATATGTCAGCGGTAAAATGAGCGCGAGCCGGCTGGCGTCGGAGACATTGGAGAAGTGGCAGCGCTTCACCGGCACGGCAAGGGAATTGGGTGGGCCGCTGCTGCTGGCGGCCGATGCCGATATCTCTGCCGTCCACCGTTTGCAAGGCATTGCGCCTGCCCTGCCTGACCCCGAGCTCGCCAGAACCATGGGCGTTGTTGAACTGGAAGAGGTGTGTTTTCAGGTCGGCACAGCGGTGCGCAAGGCCGGTGTGAATCTGCTGTTATCACCGACCGCCGATGTAGTGGCTGGCCCCAATGTGTGGCTCCAGGGCCGAACGCTTTCCGATGATGTCGACCGTGCCGCCGCTATGGTGGGCGCCTATGTGCGTGGCGTGCGCCGTGCAGGGATGGCCAGCACCCTGAAGCATTTTCCCGGGCATCCAGTGCTGCTGCGCCAACCGTCAACCGAGGAGGCGGTGGTGACCGAGTCGCTGGAGCAACTGCGCGCCGGCTGGCCCGCGTTTCAAGCCGGGGTGGATGCCGGTGCGGACGCGGTGATGATGGGGCCGGCGATTTTCGCGGCCTGCGAGCCCCCCGTTGCGGCCTCGGTTTCGCCTGAGCTGATCGGGTTGCTGCGCCGGGAGCTGGGGTTCAAGGGGTTGGTCATGACCATTGATCTGGACCACCGCTCCACGATAGGCGAGTCGTCGCTAGGCGAGGTGGCGGTTGCTGCGTTGAACGCGGGGGCAGATCTGCTACTGATTTCGGCGAAGGCGATGCCGGAGATTCCGCAGATTGTTCGTGCGATCACCGGGGCTGTCGCGGCGGGCACCCTGGCTCAGGAGCGTCTGGATGCTGCGGCGATGGCGGTTTGCGCATTGGCCAATCGCCTGGCCGCCCCTTACTCGTAACGCCAATTCCTGTGGGAGCGAGCAAGCCCGCTCCCTCAGGTCATTAAACCTGACGCAGCCACTGCGTCAGGTTGCGCCGGATTTCCTGCAAGTGCGAAATCACTACCGGAACCCTATCCCTCTACACTGGGAAGCAACGGTAGGAGCCTGACATGAACACTCAAAAAAACATCCTGGCCTTGCATTCCACGGTCGCCAAGCATTCAACGCTGGCCATGGACATCGACATGGCGAAGACCCTCGGTTTCGATGCGCTGGAAATCTACAGCGGCAAACTGGAGGCTTATCTTCAGGCCGGTTATTCGGAGCCGGAACTCAAAGCGTTACTCAAGGATATCCCCGTCACCGGCATGGGTTACCTGCGGGACATCGAACGCCAGGGCGCCGAGCGCGATGATTTGTTGAAGGAAGCGGAACGGCTATTTCAGTTGGCCAGACTGGTCGGCGCCAAAGGTGTTCAGGTGCTCACCGGCCCCATCAACGTTCAGGCCGTGATCGATTACCAGCAGCACGGCACGAGCCCTCATTACAGCGGTTTGCTGGGGTGGTCCGAGCCTGAACAATATGCGTTGACCGCGCACAACCTGGCGTTGCTCGCCGACCTGGCCAGGCAGTACGACGTTCTGCTCTACCTGGAAGCGCTGTCATGGACGCCTCTGAATACGCTTGAGCATCAACTGCAGCTGATCGAGCGCAGCGAACGCGACAACGTGAAGATAGTGATTGACTACTGGCATTGCTTCACGTCCGGCGTGACACCCGAAGACATCGCACGCATGAACAAAGACGTGATCTACGGCGTGCACGTGTGTGACTCGCTGCCGTTTTCCGGTGGTATCCCCAATGAGGAAATCCTCCGCGACGTACCGACGGGGCAGGGGATATTGAACCTGCGCGAGTGGACGGACGCGGTGAAAGCCACCGGTTACGAGGGATGGTGGAGCTGTGAGTTGTTTTGCAAAAAGCAGCAGCAACAAAACAGTTATGAGGTCGCGAAAGATTTAAAGGCGCTTTTAGCCAGCCTGGTTGGACGTTAACGCGCTTTAAAACCCCCGTTCTTACAATCTGCACCTCATAAAAGGTATCAAGTCGTCATGGTGGATTTCATCGTAATCGGAGGCGGCTCGACAGGCTGCACGGTGGCCTCGAGACTCAGCGAAGAGGCGTCTGCGTCGGTGGTTCTTTTTGAAGAGGGACCGCGCGATCGCAATCCCTACATCCATATTCCCGGTGCCTACTATAAAACCGCGCAAGGTCCGCTGCTCAAGCGCTATGCATGGGAGCCCACCGAAGATCAGCGCCGGACTGAAACGCCGACCATGGTCCAGGCCAGCGTGCTGGGTGGCGGCAGTTCGGTGAATGCGATGATTTACATCCGCGGCGTGCCCGCCGACTACGACGGCTGGGTCGAACAAGGGGCGACGGGCTGGTCCTACCAGGACGTTCTGCCTTACTTCAAAAAAGCCGAGGATAACGAGCGCTTCTGCAACGACGTGCATGGCGTTGGCGGGCCGCTGGGTGTTTCTGACCCGATCAATATCCATCCGCTGACCAAAGTATGGTTGCGCGCCTGCCAGCAATACGGTCTGCCGTATAACGAAGACTTCAACTCGGGTCACCCTGAGGGATGCGGGTTGTATCAGATCACCGCAAAAAATGGTTTTCGCAGCAGTGCGGCGGTGGCCTACCTGGCGCCGGCCAAGGCTCGCAAGAACCTGACGGTGAAGACCGGCTGCCGGGTGATCCGCATCTTGACCCAGGGCAGCAAGGCCATCGGCGTCGAGTACGTCGAGAACGGCGTGCGGCAGGTCATGCATGCGGAAAAAGAGATCGTGCTGTCGGCCGGCGCCATCAACTCCCCGCGCTTGTTGATGTTGTCGGGCATCGGCCCGGCCGCGCACCTGGAAAAACAGGGGATCAAAGTCGTCAAGGATCTGCCCGGTGTCGGGCAGAACCTACAGGACCATATCGAAGTGTCGCTGGTCTATGAACTGACCGGGCCGCACAGCTACGACAAATACAAGAAGCTGCACTGGAAGATGATGGCGGGCTTGCAGTACGCCCTGTTCAGGCAAGGCCCGGCGGCGTCCAACCTGATTGAAGGCGGGGCGTTCTGGTGGGGCGACAAGGCGGCGGCCAACCCGGATATCCAGTATTTCATGGTGGTCGGCGCTGGCATTGAAGAGGGCGTCGACTCGGTGCCGGGGGGGAATGGCTGCACCTTGAACCTCGGCCAGATCCGTCCCAGGTCCCGGGGCTACGTCGAACTGTATTCCGCCGACCCAATGTCACCGCCGCGCATCGTGCCCAACTATTTCTCCGACCCGTACGACATCGAAAGCCTGGTGGATGGCTGCCTGGTGGGGGAGGCGATCATGTCCCAAGCCGCGTTCAAACCCTATCTGGCCAGGCGGCATGTGCCAGACGCGGCGGTCAGCACTCGAGAGGCCATGAGAAAGTTCTGCCATGAAGAAGCCCACGCGGCGCTGCATCCTTCCGGCACGTGCCGCATGGGGGTGGATGAGCACTCGGTGGTTGCGCCGAATCTCAAGGTACACGACGTGGAAGGGCTGCGTGTTGCTGATGCATCGATCATGCCCACGTTGATATCCGGCAACCCTAATGCTGTGTGCATCATGATCGGTGAGAAGGCGGCCGACATGATCAGGAGGGGTCAGTAGGCCGACGCGTATTACCGGTCGAGCAAAGCGTGGTTGTCACCGAGGACGCGGAGATATGTAGGAGCCGGCTTGCCAGCGATGGTGGCCAACGATAACGCGTGCAGCCTGAATCAACGCGGCGCCCTTGCGTACATCGCCAGCAAGCTGGCTCCTACAGGGGTTGAGTTTGTTGCGGGCTACAACGCGTTGGGCGGCAAGTGGGTAGCGTCGCAGGGCTATGACCACTGCCCACACCCCAACTGTAGGAACGAGCATGCTCGCGATGAACTCGAGAACGCCGCGTTTCTTCAGAAAGCCCGCGTCATCGTTTACGTCCCTCGCGAGCAGGCTCTTGCGGCCGGAATTCTGCGCGGTGTCGCGTCAGGGCCTGCGGTAATGGCTCGGTGTGACGCCGACTTCGCGCTTGAACACCTGGGAAAAATGGCTGGCGCTGCTGTAGCCGACGTCCATGCCGATATCGATGATGCTTCGGTCGGTCTCGGCCAGCAGTTGCTTGGCCCTGGTCATTCGCAGCTTGATGAAATATTGGGAGGGTGAGTGGCCTGTGGCGCGTTTGAACAGGCGACTGAAATGGTATTCGCTCAGGCCGATTTCGTGCGCCAGTTCGGACAAACGAAATTCTTCGTCGAGGGTGTTCTCCATTACGCTCACCACGCGCCGAAGCTTATAGGCGGGGAGGGCATTGCGTAGGGCAATGTTTTCGGCGTTGTCGTCGCGATAATGGCGGGCCAGGTGCACGGCCAGGCATTGCGCGATGCCCTGCATCAAGAGCGGGCTGGTTTGCGCCGAGGTCGTCAGTTCGAGCCTGAATTGTTCGAGCAGCAACGACAGCGCCTCATCGCGTCCTCCGGAGACTTCGCGCAAGCGTATGGCATCGGGCACGCCTTGATCGGTTTCTTCGATGGCGCGCTCCAGTAGCTGCAGTCCGAGGTAAACGTGCATGACCACAAAGGGGGCGGCACTGGTGACTTGCCAACGCATTTCATAGGGCACCGCCGAGGTGGTCAGGAAAAAGTCGCCCTGGCGAACCGCGCTCGCCACCCAGTCCTCTCCCGGCTCTCTTTCCTCGATGGCCGCTTCCCCGGACAGCACCCAGACAATCAACGGTTCGGCCACGGCGGGAACGACCAGACTCGGCTCGGCCCGCTCTCGGGTAAAAATCTGCACCAGCACGTCTTTCGCTGAAACATCGTCAGACGCCGCCAGGCGTACTCCGCGGATATGCGCTTCCAGGCCGGTCGCTGAGGTTCGCTCTGCGCTCGTCACTGCCAGTCTCCCTTCGCTATTTCATACTGCTGGATAAAAAACTCAGAGCAGGCTCCACGACACCCCGACATATACCCCCAAACCTTCACCCGGCGTCGACCGTGCGGCGTCCAGCCCTTTGTCGTCGTAGCCTGGCGTGACGGTGGCGGCGTAGCGTTTGTTGGTCAGGTTGCGCACGTCCAGCCAGGTCTGCCAGTCGCCCTTGGGGGCGTTGTAGCCGACGGTGGTGCCGAACAGGGCGTAGGGGTCGGCGTCGTAGCTGTTGGCGTAATCCACCGCCACTTTTGAGGTCAATTGGGTGTTCAGCGCTGCGAAGAAGCCCAGCGGCCAGTCGTAGCGCAGTTCGCCCTGATAGTAATGCATCGGCAGGCCCGGCAGGCGGTTGTCGCCAAAGCGGTCGTCGTCGCGGTAATGGAAGTCGCTGAAGGTATAGCTCTGGCGCAAACTCAGTCGGCCGCCATCGTCCCGCGTCCAAAGATCGCTGTTCAGGCTGGCTTCGACGCCCTGGTGCACGGTGGGGCTGGCGTTGAGTTCATAGGGCGTGATGGCGTTGGCATCCGGCAACACCGAGAGCAATTCGTGGCGCACCTGGGCGTAGTACCAGGCCAGGCTCCATTGCCCGACGCTGCTGTCGCCGCGACCGCCGAGTTCCAGGGTGGTCGCAGTCTGGTTCTGCAGCTCGATCGGGTCGCGTTGGGTGCCGGTGGCGGGGCCGCTGCCTACCGGAAACCGCTGGTTGGCGCTGTAAATCAGCGACCACGGATGCGGCGCTTCGACCGAGCGACTGAGGTTGCCGAACAGCTGCAAATCGGGCGTCAGTTGGTAGCGCAGACCGATTCGCGGCGCATAGTCCCAGTCGTTCATGCTGGTCTTGCCTCCGCCGTCGGGGTAAGTCACCGCGCTTTCGCGGCGGGTGTAGATCGCGGCGAGCCCCGTGGTCAGCCACAGGTCGTCGGCGATCTCCAGGTCATTGCCCAGATGCAGAACCGTGTCCGAACCCTGATAAGTGAAGTCGCGCATGTGCGTGCCCGGCTCATAGCCGGCGGTGTTGCCGGTAGGGATGCGCACCCACTCGCTGGCGCCATCATTCGGCAGGTGCTTGGTCACGCGCAGACCCACCGTGCTGCGGCTTTCCAGGCCCCAGAGGGTATCGCGGCGCTTGTAGTCGAAGGTGCCGCTGACGTCCGTGTACGCCACCGTCAAACGGTTCGGCCCCTCGCGCAAATCCATCGGATAGTCGTGGTAGACAAGGCCGGTCTGGATGCTCGAATCGTCATCGAGATAGAACGTGGTCTTGTTGCCGATGAAGGTGCTGCCTGGCTGCTCTCGGCTGTCGTCCCGCGCCACGTACGCGGGGTTGGCTGCGCGTGGGGTATGCTCGATGGAACGCTTGGTCACGCGCCCGGCGAGGTCGTTGTCGGTCTGGCGATAGCGCAGGTAGAAACGGGTGTCCAGGTTGGGATTGAAGCGATAACCGAAGTTGGCGATGACGCCCTGGCTGTCGCTGTTCGTGTGGTCCTGGTAGCCGTCGGCACGCGCATCGGTCACGGCCACGTAGTAATCGAAATCGCCCAGCACTTGCCCGGAGCTGACCTGACGCTGTTGATAGCCGTGGCTGCCCATGGCGTAACGCACCTGCAACTTCGCTGCGTTGTAGCCGGTGTGGCTGACGTAATCGACTGCGCCGCCCAAGGCCAGCGCGCCGCGATCGAAGCCGTTGGCGCCGCGCAACACTTCCACGTGATCGAGCCACAGCGGTTCCAGCAACTCGTAGGGCGTGCCGCCGGGGCCGGTCAGTGGCAGACCGTCAAGCAGCGTGTACAACCCCGAGGCGTGGGCGCCCGGTGCGCGGTTGATCCCTGATCCGCGGATAGAGATCTTCACCCCTTCGTTACCCGCCGACTGCGCATAGACGCCTGGCTGGTAAGCCAGCACATCCTGATTGCTCGCCACGCGGCCTTGCAGCGGGCGGCGCAGATCCACCACGTTGGTGCCGCCGGGCACCTGGGCCAGCCGCGCCTGCGCTTCCTCGATCGACGCGTCTTCGCCGCTCTGATCCTCCGCCCCGATCAGCACTTGTCCAAGCTCCAGGCCTTGGGCTTCGGTAATGGCCGGACAAACAAGGGCCAGGCCCAGCAGCGCAGCGGGCAAGGATTTGGGCGAGGGCATTGGGAAACTCCAGACGTGCAGGAACGGGCAGTGAACAATTGCGACGTCAGCAAGAACGAAGGAAACACATGGCGATTCTGTTTTTGGCGAGGGTCGCTAACGATAACGCGAGCTGGCTGGATCAACGCGGCGCGCTTACGCCCATCGCCAGCAAGCTGGCTCCTACGGGTAATGCGGTATCTGAAGGTTCTCTGGAGCGCTACTTTCGGCACTCGGCCAACACCACTTGACAGGTGTCCGGCGTGCCCCCGGATCGGCCGGCGTAGCGGATGCAATTGTTCAGGGATTTGCTGCGCGCCATGCTCAAGGTGTCTCCCCACGCAAGGCCGCCCTCGCCGGAAGTGGGCAGTGCTTTGGCGTAGCAACTGGAACCGACGTTTGCCGTCGAATAGCGAGTCCCCTTGCCGGAACACCCTCCAATCAACGCCATGTTGAGCGCGAGCAGGGAGGGCAGGATCCATGACGAGACGTGTCGCGCTGTTTTTTGGGTCATGGCGATGTCCTGCAAAATGCGTCTGGCAGCGTGTGTGGAGCGCGTGCTTATCAGATTAGATGATAAGACAGCGCCCAATGCAGTTGAACTGGAAGCTGACTGGCTGGTCAGGATAAGCAGTCACACTTCTCCCGTCACGAGGATCCCACCATGCATCTCTACACCCTTGAATACCTGTTCAACGGCGAACCCCGCACGCAGACGTTCGAATTCAAACAGCCGCAGCTGCCCGTCCATGAAGCGGCCATGCACCTGTTACAACTGCATTTTGGCGATGGCGAAAACAGCCTGATCATGCCCAATGCGGACGCCACGCCGGAAGAAATCCTGGAGCAGGCCGAGCTGGTCGGGCTGACTCGGATTGAAGTCGCCGAGCAACCTGGCTGATAGGCGCAGACTCAGGCTCGGCGGATTGGCAGGGATGGCGCCGGATGCGGCGGCACCGGGCAAATTGACCTAAAGCCAGGTATTCACCACCCGCCGATCCAGCTCTTCCCAATCAGCCATGCCCAACACCCGAGTGGTGTTCAATCCGCGCAAGTAGCCGCGCAACTGATTGGCAGTGGCCCGAGTCAGCTCCGGGTCGGGCGCGGTGTCGGCGAGCAGCACGCTTTCATACTGGATCAGGTATTCGGCCACCCGATCGCGGAAGTCGGGCAAAACGGCGTCGCGGATCAGGTCAAAAGTTCTCAAGCAGCGATCCTCATCAGTTTTTCCATGTGGTGATTGAGTATGCATCCCGCTGTGCGAGGCGTAACTATCGCTAGACGTAATAGTCACCATTACCAAACGTAAGTTCTGTTTTGTTCGGAATAGTCGGAAAATCGGCTCCAGAGAGTCAATGAACAGAATTTTTTGTTTTCAGGATGAGAGTGATGCGCCCTTTATTTGTGACTGTCCTGGCTTTTGCCTCGCTGCTTGCCGGTTGCGCCTCCGCGCCGAACGACCCGACATTAACGTTGCAGACCCACAAGACACCTGCCCAATTCGCTGACTGCGTCATACCGAAATTGCAGGGCAGTGCGTTGAACCCGACGGTTTCGCAGACCCAGCGCAGCTACCGCATCGTGGTGCCGAGCAAGGTTTCGGCGGACAACGTGCTGGAGGCTTACAAGGCTGGCAACGGCGGCAAGGTGTTCGTCTACGACCGGCATTTGCTGGCTTCGAACTTCCTGCCCTCAAGTTTTGAACGTGCCGCACAGGAATGCATCTGAGTCCGGCCGTACACGTTTTGCACTGAGCTCCTTTGGTTGGCCGCAACCAACCAATTTTTTGCCCCGCACCGCATTCGGTGACGGGGCTTTTTTTGTCTGAGTTCCGGAAACCAAGCAGCTCCTACGGAATTTGCGATTTCACGCTGTAGCGCGCGTCGTTGAGCGGGTCCCCACTCGGCACATCATGCAGCGAAATCCTCGACGTCTCCGGCAACGCCAAACCGCCGATCAACGCAAGCACGGCCACGGCGATCAGGTAGAACGCCGGCGACAAGTTGCTGCCGGTGGTGGTGATCAGCCACGTGGCCACCAGCGGCGCGGTGCCGCCGAACAAGGTGTAGGCCATGTTGTAGGTGATCGCCGAAGCGGTGTAGCGGGTTCGGGTGGGAAAGGTTTCCGAAAGCAGGGCGGCGGTGACCACGTTGCACAATACCGCGCCAATCGCCAGCAGCATGACGCCCACGATGGACGCGGCGAAGGAACCGGAACTGGCCATCAGGAACGACGGATACACCGCCACCATCAACAGCACGCCCGCGGTCATCATGGTCTTGCGACGGCCGACCCGGTCCGAAAACAACCCGGCCAGCGGGCAAACCACCGCGGCGAACATCAGGGCGATCAGCGATACCAGCAACGCCATCGCGCGGCTCAAGCCGCCGGCGACTTGCAGGTAGGTCGCAAAATAGGTGGTGAACATGTAGAACGACAGCGCCGTCAGCGACACGAACGCGCCCAGGTAGCACATCGCCGCACCATGATTGCGCAGCGTGTCCTTGATCGGCGAGTGCGCAACCGCATGCCTCTGCGCTACGGCCTGGAACGCCGGGGTTTCGTCCAGTTTCCAGCGCAAGTACAGGCCCACCAGCCCCAATGGCGCGGCAATCAGGAACGGCAAGCGCCAGCCCCAACTGCCCATGGCTTCGGCCGATAGCGAGGCTTCGAGCGCATAGGCCACCACTGCGGCCGAGGCGAACGCGGCAAAGGTCGAGACCGGAATGAAGCTGCCATACCAGGCGCGCTTGTCATTGGGCGCATGCTCCATCAGGTAGGCGCAGGCCCCGGCGTACTCGCCCCCGGCAGAAAAGCCCTGGGCGCAGCGGATCAGGCTGAGCAGAACGGGGGCCAGCACCCCGATCGCGGCGTAGGTGGGCAACAGACCGATCAAGGTGGTCGCACCCGCCATCAGCAGGATGGTCATGGCCAGGGTTCTTTTGCGACCGATCCGGTCACCCAGCCTGCCAAAAAAAATCCCACCAAGCGGGCGAAAAGCAAAGGCCACGGCGAACACCGCAAAGGTCTTGAGCAATGCCGCGCTCGCATCGCCGCTGGGGAAAAACTGCTGGGCAATGGTCGTGGCCAGAAAGCCATACACCGCGAAGTCGAACCATTCGACGAAGTTGCCGATGCCGGCGGCGACAATGACTTTTCTAAGGGTTTGCGGGCTGACCTGCCCGGTGGCGCTGCTCGTCATGCGGACCTCGACGTTTCATCAATTAGCCTTCGATTATCGGGGCCGTGGCTGAAAGCACTTGCTTGCCAAGTACCCTCCGCGTAGTCAGGACCGACTTGTTGCGGTTCGCTGAAGCATGATCTGTGCCGGACAAAGTGAGGGCTGGCGCAGACAACCCGGCTGTGGTCCGCGCTCTGGTTGTCACCAAAGCGAATAAAAGATTGAAAAAAACTTCTATAAGCTTTAAAGGAGAAGCTCACCGGTACTTTGCTAGCAATCCGTAAGTGAGTTATCGCCAGTTTCGCTCAGGGAGAGCGCTGATGAGTTTTCGTCCATTGAACGACTCCCCGCGGCAATCGAACGATTGCGACGACGTCGCGTCTCCACCCGGTAACCCGGGCCCGCTCGACATGGCCTGCGCAGGCAATGAGGACACGATCGAACGATTGCTGGACTCGGCGCGCCACTGGGTCCATACCACGTCGTGGGCCGTTTATCGCGCTGGCGAACAGATGCATCTGGTCGGGCAGGGCGACCCGCGGGTGCAGTGGCCTTCCAGCGTCGCGACCGAAGACTTCGAAGGCTTTTGCCAGACCTGGCGCCTGCACCGCTGGCCGACTGGCAGAGGCGAGAGTGAATTGGGTTGGCTGCTCGCGCCGGTCAACGACGCCGCGGAACCGGCGCTCGCCGAATTTGCCCAGCGCCTGGGCGTTCAGCTACAGACCAATACCCTGGCCCGTGCTCAGATTACTCAACGGGTGCTGTATGAAATTACCTACCTGGCCAGTTCGACCCGCGACCGGTTCGTGTTTCTGGTGGGGGTTCACCAACTGCTTGCCAGCCTGATCGACGCCGAAAATTTCTACCTCGCGCTGTATGACCCGCGCAGTGGCAAGATCGATTACCCGTATTACGTCGACATCATCGATGTCGACGCCGTGCAATCCGAACACTACGAATTCCTTGACCCTTCGCACTTGTCATTGACGGGTCAGGTGCTGACCTCTGGCCAGCCCCTGCTGATCGACGCCGCCGGTATTCGCGCGGCCCAGGCCGAAGGCCGGTTCTACTGCGTGGGGGATCGCCCCGAGTTCTGGATGGGCGCGCCGCTGAAAAATGCTTCGGACGACGTGTTCGGCATGCTGGCGATGCAGGTCTACGACGTTTCCCGGACCTACAGCGCTGAAGACCGTGCCCTGTTTCTGGTGGTGGCCCGTCACGTGGCCATGGCACTCGACCGGCTGTTGCACCGCGCGGACCTGGAAGAGACGGTGATGCGCCGCACCCTGGAGCTTTCGGCACTCAACGACGCCTTGCGCCAGGAAGTCGCGGAGCGGGAGCGTGCCGAACATTTGCAGAGTGCGCTGTTCCAGATTGCCGAACTGTCGAGCCAGCCCGGCGACATGGCGGAATTGTTCCAGACCCTGCACGGTATCGTCGGTGATCTGCTGTTCGCGCAGAACTTCTATATCGCGCTGTTCGATGACGCCACCGGTGAAGTGACCTTCCCCTATTACGTCGATGAGCGGCGGACCCAATGTCCGGTCGCACGTCGTGGGCAACGCGGGTTGACCGAGTACGTGATCCGTCAGCGCCGGCCTTGCCTGGTGGATTCCAGCGAAGCTGACCGATTGGCCGCGAGGGGTGAAATTGAAATTGACGAGTCGGTCCGCTCGTATTCCTGGCTTGGCATTCCGTTGTTCGATGGTGATGTGGTGCGTGGCGTGCTGGCGGTGCAAACCTATACCTCGCGAGTCGGCTATACGCTACGCGACCAGGAACTCCTGACCTTCGTGTCGCGGCACATCGACACCGCGTTGTCGCGCCGCACCGCCGCCGAAGCCATTCATGCCGCCAACCTCAAACTCGAAGCCCGGGTGCAGAACCGCACCCGCGAACTCGACCACGCCAATGCCAAGCTGCAGCACGAAAACTCCCACGATGCGCTGACCGGGCTCCCCAATCGCACCTACCTGCAACAGCGCCTCAACCTGGCCTGGTCGCAATTCGGCAGTGAAGGCGGGCACCTGGCGGTGATGTTCATCGACCTCGATCGTTTCAAGATGGTCAACGACAGCCTCGGCCACCATTTCGGCGACCTGCTGTTGATGCAGGCGGCCCACCGCTTGCGTGGATGCCTGCGCGAGACCGACATGCTCGCGCGCCTGGGCGGGGATGAGTTTTCCGTGCTCGCGCCCGAGGCACCGCTGGACGTGGTGATCGAAATCGCCGAGCGGATCCTGTTGGCGTTCGACCTGCCGTTCTTGATCAATGGCCATGAAGTCTTCTCGTCCTGCAGCATCGGCATTGTCAGCGCCGACAGTCAGTTCCATGACGAGCCCGCCGACTTGCTACGCGATGCCGATGCCGCGATGTACCGAGTCAAAGCCGCCGGACGCGACAGCTACGCGGTGTTCAACCAGGAAGTGCGTCGCGAAGTTTCGGACCAGGTTGAGCGCGAAGGGGCGTTACGCAACGCGCTTAAGCGGACCGACGAACTGCAGCCGTACTTCCAGCCGATTGTCAGCGTGGAAACCGGCGAACTGCTGGCCCTTGAAGCGCTGATCCGCTGGCATCAGCCGGGCGGCAGGGTCATCGAGCCGGGCGAGTTTCTGCCGGACGTCGAGGGGTTGCGCCTGATCGGTCGACTGGACCTGTACATGCTCACCAGCATTGCCGTGATCCTGTCACAGCCCGAGCACGCCAACTGGCCGCCGGTACACGTCAATTGCTCCAGCTACAGCATGACGCGTCCCGATTTCGCCACTGATGTGCTGGCGCTGTTGGCGCGTTATCAGGTTGCGCCGTCACGAATCTGCCTTGAACTGACCGAAGGTGCACTGGTGGCCGAGCCCGCCATTGCCCGACTGACCATGCAGCAACTGGCCGACAACGGCATGTCGGTGGTGCTGGACGACTTCGGTGCCGGGTTTTCCTCCTTGAGCTACGTGCACCAATACCGCTTCAGCGGCTTGAAAATCGACAAATCCTTCATCTTCGAACTGACCACCAGCCCACGCAGCCGCGCGATCGTCCGGGCGATCGTCCGCATGGCCGAATCGCTGGACCTCAGCGTCGTGGCTGAAGGTGTCGAGGATGAAGCAACGCTGCTGTTGCTGCGGGAAATGGGGGCAGGGCAAGCGCAGGGTTATTACTTTGCCAAGCCGATGGGGTTGGAGGCGTTGCTGGCGAGTTCGTTGATAGGGGTTCAGGGTCGCTGAGGTATGGGCGATGAACGGGGTGATGGATCTAAGCTAATTCCATTAAATTATTTATTTAATAATTAATAGATCAATATCATCTAAAAGACTCGACGCTAAGGCATCCAGAAGCGCGTCGTTCCAGTCTTTACCCGCCCAGGAATCCATAAAAATGAACACGCTGAAACTGGCCAGGCACCTTGTCTCGGTCTTGGGGATCGCTGCATTTTCGTTGACCGCTCATTCCGCCGACCTGACCTTTGGCTACATCAACGGCATCGACCCGATCAAGCGCGCCATCGCTGATGGCGAATATGAAAAGGGTATTGGCCAGAAAATCGATTGGCGTGCATTCGAGGCAGGCCCTGCTGTATTGGCCGCCATGGCTTCCGGCGACGTGCAGATTGGTAACCTGGGTTCGAGCCCGCTGGCTGCTGCTGCGTCGCGGAACATGCCGTTGGTGACGTTCATCGTCAGCGCGCAGATTCGCAGTTCCGAAGCGCTGGTCGTACGCGATGGCAGCGGCATCAAAGCGCCTGGGGATCTGGTCGGCAAAACCATCGCCGTGCCGTTCGTGTCGACCTCGCACTACAGCCTGCTCGGCGCGCTCAAGCACTGGAACCTGGATCCGCGCAAGGTCAACATCATCAACCTGACGCCGGCGCAAATCACTGCGGCGTGGAGTCGTGGCGATATCGACGGGGCGTTTACCTGGTCGCCGGCGTTGGGTGAAATTCGCAAGACCGGCAAGATTCTCACCGATGCGGCTGAAGTGTCAGGCTGGGGCGCACCGACCTTTGAAGTGTGGGTAGCGCGCAAAGACTTCGCCGAAAAAAATCCGAAGATCGTCGCTGATTTCGCCAAGGTCAGCCTGGCCGCGATTGCCGATTACACCGCGCACAAAGCCGAGTGGACGGCGACCTCTGAACCCGTGAAGAGCATCGCGCGGCTCACCGGGGCGAACGCTTCGGATATTCCAGAATTGCTGGACGGTTCGTATTTCCCGGTGGCCTCCGAGCAGAAGACCGCGCAGTTCCTCGCGGGTGGCACCGCCAAGGAAATCGGCAAGACTGCCGAGTTTCTGAAAGAGCAGGGGAAAATCGAAAAGGTGTTGCCTGACTACTCGGCCTTCGTCAGCGACAAGTTCATCGGAGAGTAAACATGAGCCTTACGCTTCGCCCCCTCGGGCCCACGATTGGCGCCGAGGTTAAGGGGCTGGACATGAGCGTGCCCTTGAGCGATCAGCAGCATCAGTGGGTTGGGCAAGCACTGTTGCAGCATCAGGTGTTGTTCTTCCGAAACCAGACGATTACACCCACAGAACATGTGACGTTCGCCGCGCGTTTCGGCGATTTGCACCGGCATCCGATTTATCCGCACGTGGACCAGCATCCGGAACTGCTGTTGATCGACACCGCCATCACCGACGTGCGGGACAATGCCATCTGGCACACGGATGTCACTTTTCTTGCGGCGCCGGCGATGGGGTCGGTGCTGGCCGCGCGGCAGGTGCCGGCCTTTGGCGGCGATACGTTGTGGGCCAATGGCGTGGCGGCTTTCGAGGCGTTGTCTGCGCCGCTGAAACAGCTGCTCGATGGGTTGACCGCCACTCACGAGCTGACCAAGTCATTTCCCACCGAGCGGTTTGGCAGCACGCCCGAGGCGCTGGCGCGCTATGAGCAAGCCAGGAAAGATCACCCGCCGCTGTCCCATCCGGTCGTCAGAACGCATCCGGCTACGGGTCAAAAGGCCTTGTTCGTTAACGAGGGTTTCACGACCCGTATCAACGAACTTGAAGCGAAGGAAAGTGATGGGCTGCTGGGTTTCCTGTTCCAGCATGTGAGCCGCCCGGAATTCACCGTTCGCTGGCAGTGGAAAGCCCATGACGTAGCGTTCTGGGATAACCGGATCACCCAGCATTACGCTATCGATGACTACCGTCCCAACCGACGCGTCATGCACCGGGCGACGATTTTGGGTGATGTGCCTTTTTGAGGCTTCAAATCGATTTTGCAGGTCAGGATCCTTTGTAGACGCCCGGTTGCTGGCGATAGCAGTGGGTCAGCCAGCATCAATGGTGAATGTCAGGCCTTTTCGCGAGCAGGCTCGCTCCCACAGGGATTTGTGGTGTGCTCAAGTATCCTGGCACGCCGCCAATCCCTGTAGGAGCCAGCTTGCTGGCGATGGCGGTGGGCCCGACTCAATCTTCTGCAGGAGCGCAAAGCAGGCGGGCCTGCTACCTTCATGCTTCACTCACGCGTTTAGCACGGCAATGCGATGACCGACCTCAGCGAAAAAATTTCCTTGAATGAATCACTTCCCGACGACATGTCTGTCCGTCGCCGATCGCTGCTGGCCGCCTGCGGCGCGCATGCCATACACGACGGCCTGACTGACGTCATTTACGTGTTGCTGCCGATCTGGCAGGTGCAATTCGGCCTGAGTCTTGCGCAAGTGGGCCTGCTGCGCGGGGCCTATTCCGGGACGATGGCCGGGTTCCAGTTGCTGGCGAGTCGCGCAGCCAAACGCTGGGGCCGCACCCGATTGCTGGTGGGCGGCACGGCGCTGGCCGGTGTTGCCTATCTGTGTGTGGGGCTGGCGGACGGACTGCCGCTGTTGTTGCTGGCCCTGATGCTGGGCGGATTGGGCGCCAGTACGCAGCACCCGCTGGCGTCTTCGATGGTCAGCGATACCTATGAAGCGGGCGGCGGGGTCAAGGAGGCATTGTCGCAATACAACTTTGCCGGCGACATCGGCAAGATGTTGATCCCGGCCCTGGTCGGTTTGTTGCTGACGGTGGTCAGTTGGCGCACCAGCGTCACGTTGCTGGGGTTGTTGGGGCTGGCCGCTGCGGCGCTGCTGGGCTGGCTGATTGTCGCTCGCGGCGCCCGGAATTCTGGCAAGACGAAAACCACCAAGGTGAAGGCCGGTACCGGCTCCGTCAGCGGCCTGCGCGCATTGCTCGTGACGGGCGTCCTGGACAGTGCGGTCCGCATGGGCTTTCTCACTTTCCTGCCGTTCGTGTTGACGAGCAAAGGTGCCGGCACGGCGGGCATCGGCCTGGCGTTGGCGCTGTTGTTCGTCGGCGGTGCATTCGGCAAGTTGCTGTGTGGTTATCTTGGCGCGCGTATCGGCATGATGAAAACCGTGTGGCTGACGGAGTCCGCGACGGCGCTGTTGATCATTCTCGCCGTTTACTTGCCGCTGACCGGCATGATGGTGCTGCTGCCTCTGTTGGGGCTGGCGCTGAACGGCACGTCCTCAGTGCTTTATGGCGTGGTGCCGGAACTGTCGAGCGCCGAAAAACGCGAGCACGCCTTCGCCCTGTTCTACACCGGCACCATCGGTGGTGGTGCTCTGGCGCCGGTTTTGTTTGGTCGCCTTGGGGACCTCACAGGGATCCCCGTCGCGGTGATGACCTTGTCGGCGATTCTGCTGCTCACGTTGCCGTTGTCCTGGATTGTGCAGCGCGGCCTGGATCGCACGGCGTGAGCGGTTACTTCGATTTCCAGTGCCCGCCACCCGACTCGCAGTCAATCTTCGCCTGGCTCAGGTGCTCGGCGTCGTAGTAATACGTCGTGACCTGGGCGTTATTCGGAATGTTGAGCGACGTGGCGTTCTTGTCCTTGCTGGTGGAATGCGGGTTGGCCAGCGATTCCTGAGTCAACGTGGCGATGCACGAGGCCTGATAATGGTCGTCGCACTGTGCGACCTTTTTCTTGGTATTGGTGAGCATTTCCTTGCTTTGATTGCTGCATGACCAGTCGATGGCGTTAACCGGCATGCCTTCATACTCATAGCAGCTATGGTTTTCGACGGCGGGCACCGAAGGGCTCTGGGAACGGGTGAGTACGTCGCAACCTTCGGCGAACGCCAACGTCGGACTCAGGCAAACGATCAGGCACAGAACTTTGCTGTTCATCGGGATTTCCTCTCCAATGGCGCCTCGCCTGGCACAGGATCAGCGCTGATAAAGATTCGAAAACGCGATGAGGCGTGGGGTTCCATCCGTTTTAGCGATGCGCCGACAGAACATCATTGCTCAATAAATTGGCGAATCGCGCTAATGGTCGGCGTCGGTGCTTCCTCCATCAACCAATGCCCCGCTCCGGGAATCACCACCTCCGTGACCTTATCCGCCGCATTACGCATCACGACGGCTTCATTGTTGCCGAAGGATTTTTCTCCGCCGACCGCCAGCACCGGCATGGTCAACCGCGCCTTCATTCCCGCTTCATTGTCCACCGCATCCTGCCGAATGCTGCGGAACTGTGCGAATGCCGCATGCATCGCGCCGGGTCGCGCGTAGAGATCGGCGTAATGCTGGCGGGTGGCTTCGTCGATCTTGGTGGGATCGCCGGCGAACTCGTTCCAGAACCGGTCCAGGTAGATGCGCTCGCGCCCGGCCACCAGACGTTCGGCGTCCGGGCCGCCAAAGTCGAAATGCCACAGCATCGGTGAGCGTACGATGTCGTTCCATGGCGGAATGCCCGGCACGGGCGCGTCCATCACCACCAGGCGCTCGGTCAGCTGCGGATAACGCGAGGCGTAGGCGAAGGCGACCATGGTGCCGATGTCGTGACCGAGGACGATCGCATGTTCGATGCCCAACGAGGCCAGCACCGCACGGATGTCACCCGCCTGGGTCTTCCTGTCATAACCGCTTTCCGGGATCGACGACAAACCCATGCCGCGCAGGTCCGGAACCACCACCGTGTGATCCCTGGCCAGGTCCGCCGCCAGCGGTGCCCACATGTCGCCGGTATCGCCGAAGCCATGCAACAGCACCACGGCGGGCCCCTTGCCGCCGACGCGAACGTGGATCTTCACGCCGTCTACGGCAATATCCTGGGTACGAAAGGAGGAGGGGAACGGCGTAATGTCGGCGTGGGCGGGGAGGCTCAAGGCCATGAGCAGGGACGCGGTCAGCAGGGTGCGGATCATGGCTCAGTCTCCGGAAGGAACGATGGGAGGAGCGTAGACCGTTTTGCGATATCCTGATGTGCAGACTCCCTGATCGTTAACGCAACCGAGTGCCCCGACCCTTGATCGAACGACGCCAATTTAGTGGAGGCATGAAGGGCAAGAACCTTCGCTATCTGAACGAGAACGCCAACGAGCTTGTGCATCTGACCCGCACGGGCTTTTTGCTGCTTGAACACTTTTCGCTGCCGGCGTTTACCCAGGCGCTGGATACGATCGTCACCGCCAATCTGCTGCGGCCCAAACTGTTTTCATCCCGAACGTTCGGCTTGGGCGATGGTGAGGTGGTCAGCGACTTGGGGTTGGTGATTCGCCCGGATGCGCAGCTCGATTGTTCCGCGGTCAGTGAACTCGATTTGCTGGTGATCTGCGGCGGTTATCGCACAGAACTGAAGGCGACCGACGAGTTGATCAACCTGCTGCGCACGGCCGCGGATCATGGCGTCAGCCTGGCCGGTTTGTGGAATGGCGGCTGGTTCCTGGGCATCGCCGGTTTGCTCGACGGCTACCGTTGCGCGATTCACCCGGAACATCGCCCCGCACTCGCGGAAATTGCCAAGGCCACGCACGTGACCAGCGAGCCCTACGTCATCGATCGCGACCGGCTCACGGCGTCGAGTCCGTCGGGCGCGTTTCACATGGCATTGGACTGGATAAAGGGCTTGCACGACAAGGCGCTGGTCGAAGGCATCGAGGACATTCTCGCGTTCGAAGAGTCACGCTACCGACGGATAAAACCGACGGAGAATGTCTGTGTCAGCGCGCCGTTGCGCGAAGTGGTGAAGCTGATGGACGCCAACCTCGAAGAGCCGCTTGAACTGGAGCAACTGGCGGTGTACGTCGGTCGCTCCCGTCGGCAGCTGGAGCGTCTGTTCAGGGAGCAACTCGGCACCACGCCGCAGCGTTATTACATGGAACTGCGGATTACTGAAGCGCGTCGCCTGCTTCAGCATACGGAGTTGTCCCAAGTGGAGGTGCTGGTGGCCTGTGGGTTTGTATCGCCCAGTCATTTCAGCAAATGCTACAGCGCGTATTTTGGCTACAGGCCATCCAAGGAAACACGGCTGGTCAAATGAGCGCCGTCCGAGCCGGTCCATAAGGGCCGGCGATCTCCATTAGCGAGCGACATGCGTTGTCGTACGACTATCTAAATATCAAATACACTGCCGATTTTCTGCAGAAGCCAACCGTCATGGGCGTGCGATAGCCCGCTTTATTTGGCCCACAGCAATGCTTGCGCATGGGTATTCACCGAGACGAACGGCGATTTTCCAGATTGACAGCCGGGGAGGCTGTCGCTATAAAAGATACAGTTGTACGACGACATACGATGTAACACTCCTAAAAACAAAAACCGGCACTCATCATGAAATCAATCCGCTTGCGCACCTCCCCGAAGGTCATTACGTATGGCCCGGTCTTGACTGCTCGCCCGACCGCGCAGTCATCCCCCAGTCTCTTGGCAACACCGCCCGCCTTTGATTTGCACGTGCTGCTCGTTTGACGCGAGTCGAAGCAATGCTTTCGCGTAAGCAGTGATCTCGTTTGAAACCGAGAGATCATCACCCTAATCCAATAATAAAGTGATGCCATGAATCTGAATGAGCCTATCAATCCGCAACGTGTCGGCCAGGCGGTCGGCAAGTACCGCTGGACGATCTGTGCGCTGTTGTTTTTTGCTACCACCGTCAACTACCTGGACCGCCAGGTCCTCAGTCTGTTGGCGCCGGACCTGTCGACGCAATTTGGCTGGAGCAACAGCGACTACGCCAACATCGCCTCCGTGTTCCAGTTCGTGTACGCGATTTCCATGCTGTTTGCCGGCCGCTTCGTCGACAAGATCGGCACCAAGAAGGCGTACATCTTCGCCATCGGTATCTGGTCGACCGGCGCGATGATGCACGCCTTTTCCGTGCCGATGGGCGAGGGGATCGCTTCGATTTCCAGCGCACTCGGCCTGGCGGTGATCCCGGTTTCGATCGCCGGTTTCATGTTGTCGCGCGCCGTGCTGGCGATCGGCGAAGCGGGTAACTTTCCGATCGCGATCAAGGCCACTGCCGAATACTTCCCGAAGAAGGAACGCTCGTTCGCCACCGGTATCTTCAACTCCGGGGCCAACGTCGGCGCCATCCTCGCGCCGATCTGCGTACCGCTGATTGCCGCCCTGTGGGGCTGGGAAGCGGCGTTCATCGTGATCGGCATGCTGGGCTTCGTCTGGGTCGCCGTGTGGATCGCGCTGTACGAAAAACCGGAAAAGCAAAAGCGCCTTTCGGCGCAGGAACTGGCATACATCCGCAGCGATGCGCAGGTGATCGTCACCCCGGAGCCGGGTGTCGCCGAGAAGAAAGTTTCGTGGTTCAAATTGCTGACCTACCGCCAGACCTGGGCATTTGCCTTCGGTAAATTCATGACCGATGGTGTCTGGTGGTTCTTCCTGTTCTGGCTGCCGACCTACCTGTCGGCGCAATACGGCATGAAAGGCCAGGCCATCGTGTGGCCGCTGGCGGTGCTGTACAGCATGACCATGGTCGGCAGCATCGGCGGCGGCTGGTTCCCGAGTTACTTCATGGCCCGTGGTGATGCGCCATACGACGGCCGCATGAAAGCCATGCTGGTGATCGCGTTTTTCCCGCTGCTGGTGTTGCTGGCGCAGCCATTGGGCTACATCAGTTTCTGGGTGCCGGTGTTACTGATCGGCGTGGGCGCGTCGGCGCATCAGGCATGGTCGTGCAACATTTTCACCACCGTGTCGGACATGTTCCCGCAGAAGTCCATCGCTTCCGTCGTCGGTATCGGCGGCTTGGCGGGTGGCTTGGGCGGTGTGGTGATGACCAAGATCGGCGGCTGGGTGTTCGACTACTACAAATCGATCAACGACATTCACACCGGCTACATGATCATGTTCGCCATCTGCGCGCTGGCCTACCTGGTGGCGTGGAGCGTGATGAAAGTTCTGGTGCCGCGCCACAAAGAAATCACCGACCTCTAAGCGGACAGGCGAGGCGGCCGCCCGGCCGACCTCGTCACCAGGTACACACAATCCCCCTGTAGGAGCCAACTTGCTGGCGATGGTCGTCAACGATGACGGTTGCTGCCTGAATGCACGCGGCGCTCTGGAGGCCATCGCCAGCAGGCTGGCTCCTACAGGTGCTGGTTGATCATGAAGGGAACTTGTGATCATCACGATAAAAATGAGTTTGTCTCACTCACTGCTAACTATCGACAATGGCTCCCATCAACCACATGGAGTTTTTTGTCATGGCTTTGGCCCATTCCCTTGGATTTCCGCGCATTGGTCGCGACCGCGAGCTGAAAAAAGCACAAGAGGCGTTCTGGAAGGGCGAACTGGACGAAGCGAGCCTGCGTGCGGTCGGCCGGGATCTGCGCAAGACCCACTGGGAATTGCAGAAGAACGCCGGGATCGAGCTGTTGCCGGTGGGCGACTTTGCCTGGTACGACCAGGTACTGAGCCACTCGCTGATGTTCGGCGTGATCCCGGAGCGTTTCCGTCCGCACGACGGCAAGGCTTCACTGCAAACCCTGTTCGGCATGGCGCGTGGTGTCAGCGACAGTTGCTGCGGTGGTGCACACGCCCAGGAAATGACCAAATGGTTCGACACCAACTATCACTACCTCGTCCCGGAATTCAGCGCCGATCAACAGTTCCAGCTCGGCTGGGATCAGTTGTTCGAAGAAGTCGAAGAAGCCCGCGCCCTGGGCCATAACGTCAAGCCGGTGATCATCGGCCCGCTCACCTATCTGTGGCTGGGCAAGGCCAAGGGCGCCGAATTCGACAAGCTTGAGCTGCTGGATCGCCTGCTGCCACTGTACGGCCAGATCTTCCAGCGCCTGGCGGAGCAGGGCGTCGAGTGGGTACAAATCGACGAGCCAATACTCGTGCTCGATCTGCCGCAAGCGTGGAAGAACGCCTTCGAACGGGCCTACAACCTGATCCAGCGTGACCCGCTGAAAAAACTGGTCGCCACCTACTTCGGCGGCCTGGAAGAAAACCTGGGCCTGGCGGCCAACCTGCCGGTGGACGGCCTGCACATCGATCTGGTCCGCGCGCCGGAGCAATACCCGACCATCCTCGATCGCCTGCCCGCTTATAAAGTGTTGTCGCTGGGCGTGGTCAACGGCCGTAACGTCTGGCGTTGCGATCTGGAACAAGCCCTGGCCACACTGCAACACGCCAATGAGCGTTTGGGTGATCGTCTGTGGGTCGCGCCATCCTGCTCGTTGCTGCACAGCCCGGTCGACCTCGGGCGTGAAGACAAGCTCGATGCCGAGCTGAAAAGCTGGCTGGCCTTCGCCGTGCAGAAGTGCGAAGAAGTCGCGGTGCTGGCCCAGGCGATCAATCAGCCGGAAGCGCCAGACGTACTCGAAGCACTGACACAAAGCCGCGCCGTCCAGGCCAGCCGCGCCGCCTCGCCGCGCATTCACAAGCCGGCCGTGCAGGCGCGTGTTGCCGCGATCACCGCGAAGGACAGTCAGCGTCATTCGCTGTTTTCCCAGCGTATGGCCAAGCAACGTATCGGTCTGAACCTGCCCTTGTTTCCGACCACGACCATCGGTTCGTTCCCGCAAACCACGTCGATTCGTCTCGCGCGCCAGTCCTTCAGGCAGGGCAAACTGAGCGAAGCCGAATACACCGAAGCAATGCAAAGCGAGATTCGTCACGCCGTGCAAGTGCAGGAGAGCCTGGGCCTGGACGTGCTGGTGCACGGCGAAGCCGAGCGTAACGACATGGTCGAATACTTCGCCGAGCAACTCGATGGCTATGTATTCAGCCGCTTTGGCTGGGTCCAGAGCTACGGTTCGCGCTGCGTAAAACCCGCGGTGATTTTCGGCGACCTGAGCCGCCCGAGCGCCATGACCGTCGAGTGGATCCGCTACGCTCAAGGCCTGACCGACAAAGTCATGAAAGGCATGTTGACCGGGCCTGTGACCATGCTGATGTGGTCGTTCCCGCGCGAAGACGTGTCGCGCAAAGTCCAGGCCCAACAGCTGGCCCTGGCGCTGCGCGACGAGGTGGTTGATCTGGAAACCGCTGGCATCAAGATCGTACAGATCGACGAGGCGGCGTTCCGCGAAGGTCTGCCCTTGCGGCGCGCGCACTGGCAGGAATACCTGGACTGGGCGGTGGAAGCGTTCCGTCTCACCGCCAGCGGTGTGCGGGATGAAACGCAGATCCATACCCACATGTGCTACAGCGAGTTCAACGACGTGATCAAGTCCATCGCCGACATGGACGCCGACGTGATCACCATAGAAACCTCGCGCTCGGACATGGAACTGCTCGATGCCTTCGAAGCTTTCGACTACCCGAACGACATCGGTCCGGGCGTGTACGACATCCACTCGCCACGGGTGCCGGATTCGTCGGAAATGGCCAACTTGTTGCGCAAAGCCGCCAAGCGAATTCCCGCCGAGCGCCTGTGGGTCAACCCGGACTGCGGCCTGAAAACCCGTGGCTGGCCGGAAACCGAAGCGGCATTGGTGCACATGGTCAACGCGGCCCGTCAATTGCGTAAAGAACTGGCCTGACGCTCAAAGGCCTGACTCCAAACCGGAGCACTTCACGGTGCTCCGGTTTTTTCATTCAGCCGACACCCGTCAGCGGCTTTCCCACGACAGGCTAACTACTTGTATGGAAAAACCGGATAATGGCGCCCAATTCATTTTTGACTCGTCATTCTGGTAACTCCGCATGGAAATCAAGGTTAATTTTCTCGACAACCTCCGACTTGAAGCCAAGTTCGATGACTTCACCGTGGTTGCCGATCAACCTATCCGCTACAAGGGTGACGGCTCTGCACCTGGCCCTTTCGATTATTTCCTGGCGTCATCGGCGTTGTGTGCGGCTTATTTTGTGAAGTTGTACTGCCAGACGCGCAATATCCCCACCGAAAACATCCGGCTGTCACAGAACAACATTGTTGACCCGGAAAACCGCTACAACCAGATCTTCAAGATTCAGGTCGAATTGCCGGCGGACATCTCCGACAAGGACCGCCAGGGCATCCTGCGCTCAATCGACCGTTGCACCGTGAAAAAGGTGGTGCAAGCCGGGCCTGAGTTTGTGATCGAAGAAGTGGACAACCTCGACGCCGATGCCCAGGCGTTGTTGATGCCTGCCGCGCATTCCGAGGCGAACACTTATATCGCCGGCAAGGACCTGCCACTGGAGCAGACCATTGCCAACATGTCGGCCATTCTGGCGGACCTGGGCATGAAGATTGAAATCGCCTCGTGGCGCAATATCGTGCCCAACGTGTGGTCGCTGCATATCCGCGATGCGCATTCGCCGATGTGTTTTACCAACGGCAAAGGTGCAACCAAGGAAGGCGCACTGGCGTCGGCGTTGGGCGAGTTCATCGAACGGTTGAACTGCAACTTCTTCTACAACGACCAGTTCTGGGGCGAAGACATCGCCAACGCGGCGTTCGTGCATTACCCGGATGAGCGCTGGTTCAAGCCTGGCCGCAAAGACGCGCTGCCGACGGAAATCCTCGATGCGTACTGCCTGAAGATTTACAACCGCGACGGCGAACTGCGTGGCTCCCATCTGATTGATACCAACTCGGGCAATGAAGAGCGCGGCATCTGCTCACTGCCCTATGTGCGTCAGTCCGACGGCGAGGTGGTGTATTTCCCGTCGAACCTGATTGAAAACCTGTTCCTGAGCAATGGCATGAGTGCCGGTAATACCCTCGCCGAAGCCCAGGTGCAGTGCCTGTCGGAGATCTTCGAGCGGGCGGTCAAACGCGAAATCATCGAAGGTGAATTTGCCCTGCCGGATGTGCCGGCCGACGTGCTGGCGAAGTACCCCGGGATCCTCGCCGGGATTCAGGCGCTGGAAGAGCAGGGGTTCCCGGTGTTGGTGAAGGATGCATCGCTGGGGGGTGAATTCCCGGTGATGTGCGTCACCTTGATGAACCCGCGTACTGGCGGTGTGTTCGCCTCGTTCGGCGCGCACCCGAGCCTGGAAGTGGCGCTGGAGCGCAGCCTGACTGAATTGCTCCAGGGCCGCAGCTTTGAAGGCCTCAACGACTTGCCACAGCCGACGTTTGAAGGGCATGCGGTGACCGAGCCGAATAACTTCGTCGAACACTTCATCGACTCCAGTGGCGTGGTGTCGTGGCGTTTCTTCAGTGCCCAGTCGGATTACGAATTCGTCGAGTGGGACTTCTCCGGCCAGGGCGAAAACTCCAATGCCGAGGAAGCCGCGACCTTGTTCGGCATTCTCAAGGGCATGGGCAAGGAAGTGTACATGGCGGTCTACGAGCACATCGGCGCGACGGCCTGCCGCATCCTGGTCCCGGACTATTCGGAAATTTATCCGGTCGACGATTTGATCTGGGACAACACCAACAAAGCGCTGTTTTTCCGCGAAGACATCCTGAACCTACATCGCCTGGACGACGGCGAACTGCAGGGGCTGGTTGAGCGTCTGGTGGAAAGCGAGCTGGACGACTACACCGACATCACCACCTTGATCGGCATCGAGTTTGACGACAATACCGCCTGGGGTCAGCTGACGATCCTGGAGTTGAAGCTGCTGATCTATCTCGCCCTGCAGCAATACGAAGAGGCGAAAGAGGCGGTGGAAATGTTCCTGCAATACAACGACAACACCGTCGAACGGGGCTTGTTCTACCAGGCCATCAACGTAGTGCTGGAAATGAAGCTGGACGAAGACTTGGAACTGAAAGATTACGAGGCCAATTTCCGCCGGATGTTTGGCAACGAGCGGATGGACGCAGTGATCGGTTCTGTAGAGGGCAGCGTGCGTTTCCATGGCTTGACGCCAACCAGCATGAAACTGGAAGGGCTCGACCGGCATTTGCGCCTGATCGACAGCTACAAAAAGCTGCACACGGCGCGGGCCAATTGGGTAGCCCAGAAATAACGCAACATCTGTAGGCGCCGGCTTGCTGGCGATGGTCGTCCACGCTCACGCGTTCTGTCTGAATGAACGCGGCGCCCTGGAGTCCATCGCCAGCAAGCTGGCTCCTACCGGGCATGCTTACTTTCAGGCATTACCGCCCGTGCGCGACCGCCGCCAATTGCTCGGTGTCCACCCGCACAAAAACTGAATCTCCCACCGCCGTCAGCAGGTCACCCGCGTAGACCTCGCAGATCACGCGGGTCTTGCGACCCACATCACCTTCCACTCTCGCCCGCAGGGTCAGTGGTACGCCCATCGGCGTCGGCTTGATGAACTTGATGCCCAGGTTGCCGGTGACGCAATTAATGCGTGGCAGGCTGGCGACTTCGCGGTTTTCTGCCCGGTAATGCCAGGCCATGGCCGTCCAGTTGGAATGGCAGTCCACCAGCATCGCGATCAAGCCGCCGTAGACCAGGTCCGGCCAGCCACAATATCTGGCCTCGGGCACGTGCTCGGCGATGACATGCTCGCCGTCCTCATGCCAGTAGCTCTTGATGTGCAGCCCGTGAGGATTGCTGCCGCCGCAGCCGTAGCAAACGCCATCGGGGGCGGCGGTGTCTTGCAGGGAAGTTTCGAGCACGGACATGGGTTGATCATCCTTATATCTGAACGCATGATTCTAACGTTGATCCGCTGAAGGTGAACGTCAGAACGTGCCGTCGGATCAAGCATGCAGCAGTTTATTGATTGTCGGATCGAGCCAGGTGCAGATACATGGACTTTAATGACAATGCGCCGCTGATCGAGTCGTTTCTCATCGATCCGCCGCATCCGCCGATAACCCGGTATGCAATCGACTTACGACAATGATCAGCGGAACTTATGCCCGATAACCAGAACTCAATCGCCCGTTCCGCCTCCCACCGCTCCAGCGTGCTGTTGGCACGCGCCTCGCTCCTCAAGTTCGTGAGTCTGCTGGCCGCCGTGTTTTTACTGGCTGGCCTTTCACTCATCTACCTCGCTCATGACCTGGATCGCAATGAAGAGGTTGAAAGCGCGTTCTATACGAAAAAAGCGATGCAATCGCTGGAGAAATCCCTGCGCTCAACCGTCAAGGACTACGCGTTCTGGGGCGATGCCTATAAACACCTGCATACTGAAGTGGACTCAGACTGGGCATTTGTACGCCAGAACGTCGGACCGACGCTTTATTCGGATTTTGGCTTCCAGGGCATATTCGTCGTCAACGACGTCAACCGCACCGTTTATTCAGTGATCAAGGGCGAGCTGAAGGCTGTAGAAGTCGCCGATTGGCTCAAACAGTCCATCGTCGGAATCCTCGACAAGGCTCGCGCAGGCGCGGAAACGGAGATACCGGTTACCGCCTTCATAAACGTCGCCGGTGTGCCCACCCTGATCGCTGCTGCCGCCATCACACCGGGGACTGATCCGACGGTGGTGCTTGATGACCGAGCACCGTCGGTGTTGATCTTCGTCGACATGTTAAACAGCACAAAGCTGGCGATGATCGGCAACGATTTCGGGGTGAGCCGCTTGCACGTCGCCACGCCTGACGAACTCGGCGCGACGGCACTCTATCCGCTTGGCGAGGATGGCGCGGCGGGCAGTCTGCATTGGAGTCCGACCCGGCCGGGGCTGCAGTTGTTGGGGGTCGGGCTGCCGCTGATCGGCATCGCCGCTTTGCTGGTGTGCCTGATGACCTGGGCCATTCTGCGTCGCACGACTGCGGGGGCGCTGGCACTGGATGCCAGCTACGCGTCACTGCAGAGCAGCCAGAATGCTCTGGCGACCAGCGAAGCGCGCTTTCGTGATGTGGTTGAAGCCAGTTCGGACTGGGTGTGGGAAATCGACAACGATTGGCGTTTCACCTATTTGTCCGAACGGTTCGAAGGCGTAACGGGGCTCTCCAGAGAAGCCTGGATAGGGGCCTTGATCAACGACCTGCTGAGCACCGAACTGGGCACCTTGTCGCAGTGGCTGAGTATTCCGAGCCGTCGCCCGGATATCAGCATTCAGTGCCGCTACGTTGATGCAAAAGGTCAGGAGCGCATCACGCGTCTTGCCGCCAGGGGAATGGTGGGCGGCGGGTTCCGGGGCACGGCCACCGATGTGACCGAGGAAGTCGAAGCCCGCCGACGCATCGAGTTTCTTTCGCAACACGACGCGCTGACGGGTTTGCCCAACAGGACCCGACTTCAAGAGTTTCTTGACGGCAAGCTCAAGGCGTTGCCGACGGTGGAACAACCGCTGGTCATGATCAGCCTGGACCTGGATCGATTCAAACCGGTCAATGATTTGCTCGGGCATGCCGCTGGTGATCGGGTGCTTAATGAAGTGTCGAGTCGACTGGCTGATTGCGTGCGCCACGGTGATCTGGTTGCCAGGGTCGGCGGTGACGAGTTCGTATTGATCCTCACCGACGTCAGTTCTCAGGAGGAAGTGGAAACGCTGTGTCGGCGTCTGATCGAGTCCGTCGAACGGCCGATAGCGATCGATGAACAGGAAGTGTTCGTCAGCGCCAGTATCGGCATCGCAATGGCACCGAATGACGCCTGCGAAGCGAGCGAACTGCTTCGTTACGCAGATATTGCCCTGTACGAGGCCAAGGCGGCCGGTCGTAATACCTGGCGTTTTTATGCGGGCGACATGAATGCGCGGATCATCGAGCGCCGCCGCCTTGAAAGCGATCTGCGGTTTGCGATCAAACACGGCGAGCTGCGCCTGCATTTCCAGCCACGTTATCGGATCGTTGACGGTCAGATGGTGGGCGCCGAGGCGCTGGTCCGGTGGCAACACCCTGAGCGTGGATTGATCGCCCCCGACACGTTTATTCCGATAGCAGAAGAGTCGGGGCTGATTCTGGCCTTGAGCAACTGGGTGCTCGAAACGGCCTTCACCAGCGCCGCCCGCTGGCCGGAAAATCTGTTCGTCTCGGTCAACCTGTCACCGACGGAATTCAAGCGCGGCAATCTGGTCGAGCGCGTTCAGAAAGCGCTTTTCGATTCCAGAATCAATCCCGCGCGGGTTGAGCTGGAAATTACCGAGAGCGTGATGCTGGAGGACGCCAGCGGCGCACTGGAGGTGATGCGCACGCTCAAGCGCCTCGGTGTACGAATAGCAATGGACGACTTCGGAACGGGATATTCGTCGCTGAGCTACCTGCGCGCCTTTCCGTTCGACGGCCTGAAAATAGACCGCAGCTTTTTGACCCGGCTGGTTGATAGCGAGGATGACAAGGCCATCATTCAGGCGATCGTAGGCTTGGGCCGGGCGCTATCGCTCACTGTGACAGCAGAGGGGGTCGAAACCGCCGATCACCTGAACCTGTTGAGAGAGGTCTCGTGCGATGAAGGCCAAGGCTATTTCCTGAGCCGGCCGCTTGAGACTGACGCTTTCAACGAATTGATCGGCGTCTTTGAGAGCAACGCCCTGGGGACAATGGACTGATTGTGAACCGCGGCCCGCATCCAGAGGGGTCATTGACGTGACATCTGCAGTGAAAAAACCGCAGAAGCTCGCACGGGGCGATATACGAGCAACCTTGGCGATCACTGGTGGGTGAGCCCAGACAATCCGATAGATCCGAGGGCAGCAATGGACCGTTTTGATGCAATGCAGGCCTTCGCGCGGGTGGTGGAGGCGGGCAGCTTCACCAAGGCCGCGGAAACCCTGCACATGAGCAAGACCACCGTGACCCAACTGGTGCAGCAGCTTGAGGCGCGACTGCGGGTCAAACTGCTCAACCGCACTACGCGCAAGGTCAACGTCACCGCCGATGGCGCGGTGTTCTACGAACGGGTGTTGAAGGTGCTGGCTGACATGGACGACGCCGAGACCAGTCTGTCCGTGGCCGCGTCGCTGCCCCGCGGGCGATTGCGGGTGGATGTGCCTAGCCCGCTGGCGAGCATGATCCTGATGCCGGCGCTGCCCGGATTTTATGCGCGCTATCCGGATATCCAGATCGACATGGGCGTCAGCGACCGTATCGTCGACATCATCGATGAGAACGTCGATTGCGTGGTGCGCGGCGGTGAGCTGACGGACCTATCGCTGATGGCCCGACGGGTCGCAGACCTGCAGCTCGGTGTTTTTGCAGCGCCGAGTTATCTGGCTCGGGTTGGCACGCCCGCGCATCCTCGGGAGCTGGAAGAGTCGGAGCATCGCGTCGTCGGCTTCCTCTGGGCTCGCACTGGCAAACCACTGCCTTATGCGATGCATAACCACAGTGAAAACGTGCAGGTCAAAGGCCGCTATGCGCTGGCGGTCGACGATGGCAACGCCTATCTGGCGGCCGGTCTGGCCGGGTTGGGTGTTTTGTGGCTGCCCAGGTACATGTCCAGGGCCTACGAGGCGAGCGGCGAGTTGGTGCCGCTGTTTGAAGACTGGCGTCTCGATACGATGCCGCTTTACGTGGCGTTTCCGCCGAACCGGCATATCAGCCTCAAGTTGCGGGTGTTCATCGACTGGATCACCGAGTTGATGGCACAGCATGCGCCGGTCGAAGTGCGTTGAGGGTTGGCAGCGCTGGTGCACTTGTTTTACGCACTGCTAACCTTGATGATGGCGTGATTCCTAACTTTAAAGTCAAAAAAACAAGGAGTTCTGTTATGAAAGTCAGTGCGCGCAACGTATTCAAGGGCAAAGTGGCTCAGGTCCAGGACGGCGCGGTCAATTCGGAAGTCATCCTGACCCTGCCCGGTGGCGAGCAACTGGTGGCAGTGGTGACCGTGGAAAGCATCCGTCATCTCGGGATTGCGGCCGGCAAGGAGGCGATTGCCCTGATCAAGGCACCGTGGGTGATGCTAATGACCGAGTCGAGCGACATTCGCCTCTCGGCCCGCAACTGCCTGGAGGGCAAAGTGCTGAGCGTCACCGATGGCGCCGTGAACGCCGAGGTGGTACTGGAACTGGCCGGTGGCTCGAAGGTGTATTCGATTGTGACCCGTGAGGCGGTGACTGAATTGGGCCTGGCCCCGGGTGTCAGCGCCACGGCGGTCATCAAGGCTTCCCACATCATCCTCGGTGTTCCGGCCTGACAGCCACCCAGCGCCAACCAACCGGTCAGTCCTGGCCGGTTATTTGCTCGCGTCCAGCACCACGCGATAACGGGCCTTGCCACTGCGCAGGTGATCAATGGCCTCATTGACCCGGCTCATCGGGAAGTGCTCGACCTGTGGCACGATCTGATGGCGCGCGCAGAACTCCAGCATGCTCGCGGTATTACTCGGCGAACCGACCGGTGAGGCGGACAGGCTTTTTTGTTGCGGGATCAGGTCGAACACGTGCACGGGAATCGCGCCCGGCACGATGCCGACAAAATGCAGGCGGCCCTTGCCACGCAACGTGCCAAGCATGGCCGGCCAATCGAGGTCGGCATTGGCGGTGATCAGCAAAAAGTCCAGCGTCCCGGCAATCGATTTCAATGCGTTGCTGTCAGTCGAGGCGACGACCTTGTGCGCGCCCAGACGCTTGGCTTCGTCCTGCTTGCTCAACGACGAGGTGAATGCGGTGACTTCGCAGCCCCAGGCATTGAGAAAACGCAGGGCCAGATGACCGAGGCCGCCGATGCCGACTACGCCGACCCGGTCAGTGGGCTTGACGTCAAATTCCACCAGGGGGTTGAACACCGTCGAACCGGCGCAGAACAGCGGTCCGGCGGCGGCTGGATCGAGGCCGTCCGGGATCGGCAGCGCCCAGGCCCAGTGCGAACGCACTCGGTCGGCAAAACCGCCATTGCTGCCAATGATCGTCGGCTGCGCGGTGCCACACAGGTTATGCGCGCCGCTGATGCACGAGGCGCAATGCATGCAGCTGCCCTTGTACCAACCGATGCCGACCTGTTGGCCTGTTTTAAGTCCGCGTACCTGCGCGCCAGCTCGCACAATACGGCCGACCACTTCATGGCCCGGGATAAACGGGTATTGGCTGATCCCCCAATCGTTATCGATCAGCGACTGATCGGAATGACAGACGCCGCAATATTCCACGGCGACTTCCACTTCTTCTTCGCCCAACGGGCCGGGATCGTAGCTATAACGTTCCAGCGGAGCACCGGCAGCCGTTGCGGCCCAGCCGGTGAAGGATTTGAGTTCGGTATCGCTCATGGCACACCTCCAGATCAGGAGTGACGGTTTGGCACCTTGGGTGCCGCGGCGAAGCCAACGGAGTGTAGCTGCACTGCTGGCCGTCGCCTGACTTGCCGATGGAGTGCCTAACCTTCGCGCACTGAGGTTCGCCGCACGGCAATGCACTTGATTTCCACCAGCAGCCCTGGGTGCGCGAGTTCGCTGACACCGATGCACGTCCAGGCGCACAGGCCCTTGGGAAACAGCCGGTTCTTCACCTCGCGAAACACCGCCATGTGCTGCGCCATGTCGATGTGATACGTGGTCATGTCAACCACATCCTCGAAGCCGCAGCCTCCCGCGGCCAGCACCGTGCGCAGGTTTTCCCAGGCGCTGATGAATTGTTGCTCGGGATCATGGATCACCTCCAGTTCGGCGGTTCGCCCGACCTGGCCGGCGCAGTACAACGTGTCGCCGACCTTGACCGCAGGGGCATAGCCCGCGCGTTCGACGACGGTTTTCATGGCGTCTGGAATGACGATTTCACGGTCCGACATGGTGGGGCTCCGGGGCAGGTGATCGACGGATTCTACCCGCCGCCGCGACGGGACGCTTGCTCACAGAACGGGACGTGGACTCCGGCGTACCCGCCGCAGACGCGGAACGCGCGAACTCCGCGATCAACAGTCAACTCCCGGTACTGGCGCCCGAGCAGGATGAAGCACTGCTGCGGGAGGCAGGATTCGGCAGTGTCGAGTTGTTCTACAGCGGATTCACCTTCAAAGGCTGGATCGCCTGCAAACCTGCGCCGATCATTTGATAACCTGTAGAAACAAGCCTGCAGGCGCCATTGGTGTCGGCTGTGACGGCCTCTTCGCGGGCAAGCCCGCTCCCACAGGGATCTGTGGTGGGCACAGGATTCAAGCTTTACGCTGAACCACTGTAGGAGCCGGCTTGCTGGCGATGGCGGTCGGGCAGACGCCCAGGCTGATTCGCTTCCCGTTGAGTGCGTGGCCCTGATCAAAGAAGCCGCGCTACTTCGCCGTAATCACCGACAGCTTGGTAATGCCCGCCCGCTCGATCGACGCCATCGCACGCGCGACTTCGCCATAATTCACCCCGTTATCCGCCTGCAGTTGCACGCGCACATCGGCGTTCTTGTCCTTGGCGGACTTGAGGTCGGATTCGAGCAGGTCCGGCTGGATCTCATCCTTGTTGATGAACAGTTTGCCCTTGTCATCGATGCTCACCACCAGCGGATCTTTCTGCTCCACCGGCGCCACCGATTCGGTTTTCGGCAGGTTGATCGGGATCGAGTTGGTCAGCAGTGGGGCGGTAACGATGAACACCACCAGCAGCACCAGCATCACGTCCACCAGCGGCGTGACGTTGATCTCGCTCAGCACTTCGTCATTGTCTTGCGTCGAAAAGGCCATCTCAGGACGCCTCCTTCACTTTTTGCCCGGTGGGTGTCGCGCCGGATTTTTTCAGTGCCGGATGGACCAGCACGCGAAAGGCGTTCTTTTGCGCCAGGCTGTAGAAGTCATGGGCGAAGTCATCGAGGTCGGCAGCGGTCAGCTTCAGGCGCCGCAGGAAGTAGTTGTAGACCAGCACCGCCGGTACCGCGACGGCGATCCCTACGCCGGTGGCGACCAATGCCGCACCGATCGGCCCGGCCACGGTTTCCAGGCTCGCCGAGCCCGCTGCACTGATGCCTTTCAACGCCGACATGATGCCCCAGACCGTCCCGAACAGACCGATGAAGGGCGAGGTGCTGCCGATACTGGCCAGAATCGCCAGGCCGGTTTCCAGCGACCGACGCTCACGCACGATCTGTTGACGCAGGGCGCGTTCGAGACGGTCCTGGTGGTTGATCGCCTGGCTCAGGTCGGTGGCCTGTGCGCCGTCCGGCACCTGGATCGCAGCGTAACCGGCCAGTGCCACGCGAGCAGCGGCGCCCGGTTGGTTGTGGGCCAGCTCCGCCGCGGAGTCCAGGCTCGAAGCGGCCCAGAACTGTTGGTGGAATTTACGATCCTGACGTTTGAGGCGGGTGAACTGCACGCCCTTGAGCAGGGCCAGGCCCCAGGTGGCGACGGAAAAAATGATCAGCAGCCAGATAACCGCGTGTTCGATGGATTCAAAAGGCGATGCGATGAGGTTCATGGTGAGGCTCTCCAACAAATCGTAGGTCGTGTAGCGATGCGCCTTTTGTCAGGTGGCCCGCGGTGTTCAATGCAATCGGGGGTTATCGGATCTTGAAGTCGATGGGCACGCTGACCCAGCCGTCCTGGGCGACGTCGCCCTGTTTGGCCGGGACGAAACTCCAGCGCTTGACTGCGGCCAGCGCCGCGTCATCGAGCTGGTCGCGGCCGCTGCTTTGCTGGATCTGGATCTCGCCGGGTTTGCCGCTGGCCAACACATGCACCCGCAACAACACCGTGCCTTGCCAACCGCGACGCATGGCCACGGACGGGTATTCCGGCGCCGGGTTATGCAGGTAACCGGCGTTGGCCGAGGCCGGGGTCACCGGTTTCGGCGCGGGTGGCGCAGGCGGTGCCGGGGCGGCGACCGGTTGTGGCGGGGCCGGTGGCGCCGGTGGTTGTTCCAGCGGTTTGGCGACGGGCTTGGGCACCGGTTTAGCCACAGGTTTAGGTTTGGGAATCGGTTTGGGCGGAGGCGGCTTGACGGCCAGTTCGTCCTCCACGGGCGGCGGTGGCTCGACCACGGGCTGCGGAACGGGCTCGGGCGGCTCCGCCACCGCCACCGCGGGCTGGGAAAACTCGATGGTCATCGGCGGAATTTCCGGCGGCACCACGGGCAGCGGCGGAGTAGGTGTGCTATTCACCCAATAGATCACCGCACCGTGCAGCACCAGGGCAAAAACACCGAGCAGCACCCCTTCACGACGGCTCAATACCCGCTTGGGCGTGCTGTGCAGTCGCGACTGGGACAGAGGTCCCAGGTAGACCCGCCCCAAGTCGAGCAACTCAGCGCTCGGCGCCTGACGCCAGGGCACATCGAGTGCCGGGGCGGTTTGGACGTTGGCCATTGATTGACTCCTGACTGTTTAGCAAGACGGGAAGCCTTCCCGTCAGCAACTCTTGTTTGCGCGCGGCCTGTAAATGTTCAGGCAAACATGCATGGGTGATCAGTCAGAGCAAGAGCCATACCAGTTGCCAATCCCGCCTGGAATGGCGTTTTTGAGGGGTGCGCGCTGCCGGTTGTGCTGGGTCAGACGCATTGGTTGCTCATCAAGTGTTGCTGGAGCAGCAACTGGTTGCTTGCGACAAGACGAATAGGCATCACCCGCTATGGCGCCGTGGACCGCGGTGCATTAACGTGCACTGCATTCGACCGTCGACCTCGTATGGATTTTGCGGAGCACTGAAACAAGATGCGCGATCTTCGCCCAAACCCTGCGCTTATTCTGGAAAGTTGCGCAGAACAACCGATTTTCACGGATTTTTTGCAGCAGGCCAGGCAGTCACCTGATGCAGTTGCCGTGATCTCACAGGGCGCAACGTGCAGTTACCGTCAGCTCGAAGCAATCAGCCGCGGCATGGCGGCGTCGCTGATTGCCCAGGGCGCCACTGAAACCGACCGGGTGGTGATTGTGTCCAGCCGTTGTGCCGGGTTGGTCTACGCCATGCTCGGCGCGCTGCGGGCCGGATTGACCTTTACGGTGGCCGACGCCGCCTACCCGGCGGCGCGGGTGGATCAAATCATTCGCACGCTTGAGCCTTCCTTCGTTCTGCTCTGCGGTGACGCAAGTGTCGTCCTCGAAGCTGCGCTGCCAGTCGTTCGAATTCCGGAAATACCCGACGACGCACTGAAGGCGTTTCCTGCCGCTGACACCAGCCTGCCTGACGTCGATCCGGGGCGTCCGGCCTATATCACTTTCACCTCGGGCAGCACCGGCGAGCCGAAAGGGGTCGTCACCCCTCATGCGCCGCTGGTGCATTTCATCGAGTGGCATGTGCAGCGCCATTCGCTCACGAAGGACGATCGTTTTTCCCTGCTGTCCGGCCTGGGCCATGACCCGGTCTACCGCGATGTGTTCACGCCGTTGTCCATCGGCGGGACAGTCATTTGCCCGGCCCAGTCAACCGTCATCGATCCCGTGGCATTGGCCACGTGGCTACGTGACAACGAGATCTCGGTAATCCACCTGACGCCGCCGCTGGGCAAGCTGATCGAAACCGGGGCGAAACTTGCCGGCCTGACCTTCAACGCCTTGCGTTACCTGTTCTGGGGCGGAGATGCCCTAAGCCAGACGCTGTATGAACAGATCCGCGTGATTGCGCCGAATGCCGTCAGCGTGAATTTCTACGGCACCACGGAAACGCCACAGGCGATGGGCTTTCATCAGATCGACCCGGACACCAACACGGCGAAGATTCCGCTGGGGAAGGGGATTGAAGGCGCGCAATTGCTGGTGGTGAATGAATCCGGCCAACTGGTTGCCGAAGGTGAGGTCGGCGAAATCCTGATCCGCAGCCCCTATTTGTCCCTGGGTTACTGGCATGACGCCGCGCTGACCCGGGAGAAGTTCGTGGTGAACCCGTTCACCCAGGTCGAGGATGACCGTTGTTACAAAACCGGCGACCTCGGCACTTATCTGGCCGACGGCAGTGTCACGTTTCTGGGGCGAGGAGACAGTCAGGTCAAGATTCGCGGCCACCGGATCGAGTTGACCGAGATTGAGGGTGCACTGGCACGGCATCCGCGGATCAAACAGTCGGTGGTGCTGGCGCTCACTGAACACGCCAACGTCAAGCTGGTGGCTTATTGCGTGTCGACCGAGCCGGTTTCCCCGGCGGAATTGCGTGAGCATGTTGGCCGTGAATTGCCCGACTATATGGTGCCGGCGCAGTACGTGTTTATCGACAGCATCCCGCTGACACCCAACGGCAAGATCGACAAGCGTGCATTGCCGACCATGGTCAGTCACACGGACTCGGATCAGGACCTTTCGCCGCTCGGACTCAAACTGGCGGCCGCATGGGCCGAAATACTCGAAGTCCCGCGCATCGATGCCAGCTTGTCGTTCGTCGAGCTGGGCGGGGATTCGCTGTCGTTCGTCCAGGCCTCGATGGTGCTGGAAGAACTGATTGGCCATCTGCCGCATCAGTGGGAAATGATCCCGGTGCGTGAACTGTGCGAGCTGACGCAAAACGCCCGGTCGTCGCGTTTTTCAATCCGGGCGATGGAAGTCCCCGTCCTTTTGCGCGTCATCTCCATTGTGCTGATCGTTGTCGGCCATCTTCATCTTTTTTCCAATTGGCTGATTGCCGGTGAAACGAAGGTGCTGTTTATCGTGTCCGGCATCGCCCTGGCGCGGTTTCAACTTCAAGCCATCAATGAACGCGGTAACGCGCGCGCGCTGGGCAAGTCCATTGTCACGATCGCAGCGCCGACCATTCTCTACGCCGTGTTGGTTCAAGCGATGTTTGACAAGGTCCATTGGCAAACCGTGCTGCTGATTTCCAACTGGTTTCCGGAGCGCGTCGTCGGGGTGTTCACGTACTGGTACATCGAAGTGCTGCTGCAAATGATCGTGCTCATCGGGCTGGCCCTGTCGTTCGAGGGCGTCAGAAAAGTGATCATGTCCAACCCGTTTCAAAACCTGCTGATTGCCTCCTGCGCGTTGGTCGTGGCGGACTTTCTGATCAACGCCTACGTGTTTGATGCGACAGCGCTGTACAACCGGGTGCCGCAACATTACCTGGCGATCATGGTGCTCGGGATGGCGATTCACTACGCCCATTCGAACGTGCAGAAGTGGCTGGTCAGTGCGGTGGCGGTTATCGTGATGGGCGGGCAGGATCTGCTGCTTGTCTTTGGAAACGGACCGGACGCGTTGGAAGCTCGGGGGTATGTCGACATCGCCGTACCGGCCATTCTCGCGGTGATCTGGGTCAAATCCATCCCGGTGCCGAGTCTGGTTGCGCGAGGGCTGGCGATGATCGCCTCGTCGACGCTGTACATCTACCTGACGCATTTTCAGTTCCAGTCACTGGCCCGTCACATCGTGGCCGGCCAGCCGGCGCTCGCCGTCGTCCTGGCCATTGTCGGTGGCATCGCAGTGGCGTATGCCTGGAACAAGGGTTTACGGATCGTGTTGACGCGCTGGAATCGTCGGAAGAACAAGGCCGCCGCGGATACGCTCGAGCGGGTGGCCTGACCATCAGCCAGATCGAGGGACGAAACTAACGTTGTTCGTTCACCAGTTGCCGATAGCTGATGCTCGTTGGAGACGACCCGATTTCATGCTTGCCCAGCAACATGAAATTAAAGCCCCCTGAGGGCCTGCTTACCGAGACGACATCGGCGCCCGGAAACATCCTGGCCAGCGCACTTCGGACCATTTTGTCGGTCGCCGTCTCGGGAGCGTCCGTGACCGACATTTCGACTTTGCTGCTCATGACGTCTCCTGACTGTCGCTGGTTCAAGTTGGACACATCGTTGCACAGGCCTGGTCATTGATGACCTGTCAGGAATGACAGTTTTTAAGCGCGAAATGGAATAGGTCTTATAGCGGTACGTCTCGGCCATGCGGGGTTGATCGGGTTGGCGCAACCATTCGTTTAATCAATAACCACCATCAACAAACGCAAGTTCTGTTTTTCCGGTAAGGGAGGAGGATGGCTACATACCGCATTCGCCTCCGAAGGAACCTGCGCGATGAAAATCCCAACCTGGCTCGCCCTTGTCGCCGTCCTGACCGGCAGTGCTGCCGCCACCGTTCCGGCCTACGCGGCGGATCAGTCCTGCCACTTTCCGCCGGTCGCCGACAGCGCCGCCAGCCTGCAGCGTGGCCAATCGGTGGGCGTGCTCTATAGCGAAAACACCGTCAATACCCTCGAATACCTTGAGCAGTACCACTCCGTCGCACTGAACGGGGCGAAGAACCCTGAGCTGGATCCGCGCATCAGCAACGCCTTCGTCGACAGCTCCGATCCGAAACGGGCGATCAACTGGCTGATGGGCTCGCTGCAAAAAGAGTTCGCCTCGGTGACCGTCTACGACAACCTCGATGCGCTGGTGCAAGCGCACCCGGACGTAGTGGTGATGCTGGACACCTACAGTCGCCTCGTGTCGAAGCGCAACAATCAGGTCGAAGCGCGGTTCATGGCGAAGTTCTACGACGCGAACCTGCAATACATCGGCAAGGCCGAAGGCTCGCGCGCCCAGCAAATGCCGTCAGTGTGGGTGCATGGCAAGGCCGCGCCGGAGATTGCCGCGCAGATCGACCAGCAAACCGCGCTGCAAGTGAATGCACTGAAGCAGTTCGATGCCTCGCTGAAGGCGCTGGTGACGTCCGGCAACGTCGCTCAGGTCGCGAGCAACTGACCGTCTGGATTGTATTTGTGCGAGGGTTTGGCTAACCTCGCACAAACCCGCATATTCAGGCAAAAACATGCAATACCAGCACGCAGTCGCCGAGCTGCCTCATCTACGCCGGCAAAAAATTCTGTTGATTCTCGAACGTGACGGCAAGGTCATGGCGTCCGAGCTGAGTCAGCATTTCGCCGTTTCCGAAGACACCATCCGCCGCGACCTCTCGGAACTGGCCACCGCCGGCCTGGTGCAACGCGTTCACGGCGGGGCGCTGCCGCGGCCCAAGGACACGGGCAAGGATTACTTCACCCGGGTCAGCGAGACCGACGAAGTGAAAACCCACCTGGCACAGTTCGCCGCCCACCTGGTGGAGGATGGCCAGATCGTGATGTTCGATTCTGGCAGCACCACCTTGCAGATCGCCCGTTCGTTGCGCCCGGACATCGCCATCACCGCCATCACGACCTCGCCGATGACCGCGATCATCCTCGCCGAATACAAAGGGATCAAAGTGATTCTGGCGGGCGGGCAACTCAATCTGGCGACAATGTCGGTCAGCGGCCATGAAACCGTGCGCTTGTTGCAGAGCATCAAGGCGGACCTGCTGTTTACCGGGGTCTGCGCGATTCATCCGGAGGTGGGCATCAGTTCTTTGCATTTCGATGAGGTGCCGGTGAAACAGGCGCTGATCGACAGTGCGTCGCAGGTGATCGCCGTCACCACCGCAGACAAGCTTGGCGCGGTCGAGCCGTTCGTGGTCGCACCGTGCGGTCGCCTTCATACGCTGATTACCGAGCGGCATGTGGCGTCGGGCAATATCGAGGATTACCGGAGTCTGGGCATCGAGGTGGTGCAAGCGGGCGTTTGAGGGCGTGCCTCAGCGTTGGTTGAGCCGCAGCTCCGCGCACAATCCGCCCTGAGGCAGGTTGTACAGCTTGAGGCTGCTGCCGATCTTGCCCACGATCATCTCGACGATCGCCAGCCCCAATCCGGCGCCATTGGCGTTGCCCTGGCTATAAAAACGTTCGAACAGCCGGGCGTATGCGGCTTCGTCGATCCCGGGTCCGCTGTCGACGACGCTGATGTAAACCGCTCCCGACGCTTGCGGACGTACCCGCACACGGACTTCGCTGCCGGGCGGGGAGAAGTTCAGGGCATTGGTGACCAGGTTTTGCAGGGCGATGGCCAGGGCCACCGGATCGGTGCGGATTTCGCAATCGAGGTCGCCGTCGAGGACCAGTTCGACCTCTTTCTCCAAGGCCAACGGCGTCAGTTCGGCCAGTTCTTCGCGGACCAGGGCGGTCAACTCCACCGCCCTGATATCCGGATTGTTCAGGTGCGGCTCGATGCGGGCCATGGTCAGCAGCTGGCTGCCGATGCGGGTCGCTCGGTCGACGCCGGACACCAGGAACTCCAGCGCTTCCTCGCGCTGCTGCGCGGTGCCGGCGTGCTGGGCGTTTTGCGCGTGAATCCGCAGGATCGCCAGCGGCGTGCGCAGTTCATGGGCGGCGTCGGCGATGAAGCGGCGTTCGCGTTCCAGCAGCGTATCTATCTGCCCCAGGAGGCCGTTGAGGGCGGTTTGCATGGGCGCGAGGTCAACGGGCAAGGGCCTCAGCTGTAGCGGTTGCAGGGTGTCGGTGTTGTGCCCGCGGATCGCCTGGGTCATGGCTCGCAAAGGCTTGAAGCCCCAACCGATGGTCAGCCAGATCAAAGCGGCCAGCAACGGCACGCCGATCAAGGTCGGCCACAAGGTATGACGGACGATGCGCTGAATCAGGTCCTGGCGAATGTCGTCGCGCTCGCCAACCCAGATCAGCAAACCCTGCTGAGGGTCGGCGAGCAGAAACGCACACCAGTCGCGGCCGTTTTCCATCAGGTCGTGGGAGCCCAGGGTGGTGGGCGGAAACTCAAGGACCGGTGCTTCGGCGGAACGCACCAACAGTTCACCGCTGGTTCGCCACACCTGGAAAGTCAGTCGGGTTTCATAAGGGTGGGCCGCCTCGCCATCGCCGACGCGGCTCATGGCGTCATCGAAGGCCTGGTACAAACGCTCCCAGTCGTTTTCTCCCTGGGCCCGCTGGCGCAGCACGCCTTGCAGCAACCGGGCACTTTGCGCCAATTGGGCGTCGTAGACCTCTTCGATCTCATGATGGCTGTCGCGCAAGGCGAGCCAACTGATCAACACGTCGCCGATCAGGACCAGTATCAGCACCGGCACCAGGATGCGTGCGCGTACCGACATCACGGCCTCAGCTCCACCACATAACCCACGCCGCGCACCGTGCGGATCAATTCCGTGCAGAGTTTTTTGCGCAGGTTATGGATGAGCACTTCCAGGGTGTTGCTTTCGACCCGGTCCTGCCAGCCGTACAGCGCCCGTGACAGGCGTTCGCGGGTGACCACTTTGCCAGGCCGCACCATCAACTGATGGAGCAACTGGTATTCCATCGGCGTGACCACCACCTCATGGCCTTGATAGCTGACTTGCTGGGTCGCCGGGTCAAGGCTGACGCCCGCGTGCTCGATCAACGGTTGTGCCCGTCCCTGGCTACGTCGCAGCAGGGCGCGGACCCGAGCCTTGAGCTCGTCGACATCGAAGGGTTTGATCAGGTAGTCGTCGGCGCCGGCATCCAGCCCGGCGATCCGTTCGGCGGTGCCATCGCGGGCGGTCAGGATCAGCACCGGGAGATCCTGCTGATCGGCGCGCAATTGCTGCAACAACGTCAGGCCGTCGAGCCGTGGCAAACCGAGGTCGAGCAACAGCAGGTCGAAAGTTTCGCTGCGCAAGGCGTGCTGCGCTCCGACCCCGTCCTGCAACCAGTCGAGGGTATAGCCTTCGGCGCTCAGGGCGACGCGAATGCCCAGGCCGAGGGCACGATCATCTTCGACAAGCAGCAGGCGCATGGAAGTTCTCTGTAGGAAAAGGTCGGTGAAACGGCCGCATCATGCCGCGCCCTATTGGGATCGGGCAGTCACTTCGCCGAGAAAGATGTAACCGCGAGTTGCGAACTAAGCTTGGCCTAAGCTTGGTTTTGCACAGTGCAGCTTCCTCAAAAAGAGAGTGCTGTCATGCGCAAACTACTGCTGTTGTCTCTGTCGATTCTCAGCCCGCTGGCCGTCGCCGGCCCTCAGTGCACCACCGCCGAACGCTCGCAATGGCAAGACCAGAAGGCCTTTCAGGAACAGCTCAAGGCACAGGGTTATGAGATCAGCAAGTTCAAGGTCACCGATGGCAATTGCTACGAGATCTATGGCTTCGACAAGGACAAGCGCAAGGTCGAGATCTACCACGATCCGGTGACCGGCAAGGCGGTCAAGACCGAGATCAAAGGCTGATGCCGACGCAATCCCTGCACCTCTGGGACCCCGTGGTGAGGGTGTTTCACCTCTCTATTGCGGGCGTCTTCGTCGCTAACTACTTCTTCAATGAAGCCGGTGACGACTGGCATGTCTGGCTCGGTTACTACGCCGCTGCCTGGCTGCTGATGCGGGTGGTGTGGGGATTCATCGGGCCTCGAAGTGCGCGCTGGGCGGACTTCTGGCCGACGCCGAAAAGGCTCGCCGGACACGTGCGATCGCTGCTGGCCAAACGTCCCGAGCACCGCCTCGGGCATTCGCCGCTTGGCGCGCTGGTGATGATTCTGATGCTGCTGGCGATGTCAGTTCTGGCGCTCACTGGCTGGGCCATGGAGGAGGTCGATGCCTTGTGGGGCGCCGACTGGCCGTTGCTGGTTCATGAGACCAGCGCCAATGTCCTGCTCGGGCTGGTCGCTATTCACGTGGCGGCAGCGCTGGTTGAAAGTGTAATGGTCCGCGACAACTTGCCGTTGTCGATGCTCACCGGGCGTCGTCGGCGACTTCCCGATGATGCTGCGCGCTGACCACTCGCGTTCTGTCGCTTGTTCTCCACTGCACCTGCAACAGGTTACTCATGCGTACGCTTTCTTTTCGCCTGGTCTTCAGCGTCGGCAGTTTGCTGCTGGCGATCATCTTCTTCGCCGCCTGGCGCAGTCATCCGCCGCATGTCCTGGCGGATTTCGCCGAGGCCAAAGCGCCTGAGCCGGCACCGATCCATGAGCCCGCCGCGATCTACACCAGCCGTTTCGTGTCCTCCCATCTGGATGATTTCGTTCACTCGTCGTCGGTCACCGCATTACCCGGTGGCAACCTGATGGCGGTGTGGTTCGCCGGTACGCGCGAGGGTGCGGCAGACGTTCAGGTGCGTGCTTCACGCTTCGACGCCAGCAGTGGCGAGTGGGGCGCGGAGCAGGTGCTGGCAACCAGGGATTCGACCCGCATCGGCACCCGCAAGCACATTCGTAAACTGGGCAACCCGGTGATCGCCATGGCGCCGGACAATCGCCTGTGGCTGTTTTATGTCTCGGTGTCGGTCGGTGGCTGGGCCGGCAGCGCCATCAACGCCATGGTCTCGGATGATCTGGGCCGCAGCTGGTCGTCGCCGCGGCAACTGATCACGTCGCCGTTCTTCAACATCAGCACACTGGTACGCGCCGCGCCGGTGTTCCATGCCGATGGCTCGATCGGCTTGCCGATCTATCACGAGTTCCTGGGCAAGTTCGCCGAGTACCTGTACCTGAGCGCTGACGGCGAGGTGATCGACAAGTTTCGGATCAGTCGCGGCACCAACGCCTTGCAGCCGACCATCGTGCCCCAGGACGCACGGCGTGCGGTGGCCATGCTGCGTTATGCCGGCAACGTCCATCATCGGGTTCTGGCCAGCCGCACCGAAGACGCCGGGCAGACCTGGAGCGAACCGCATCCGCTGGAACCGGCCAATCCCAATTCCTCGCTGGCGGCGGTGGGGACCCCCGACGACGGTGTGCTGGTGGCGCTCAACGACCTGCGGGACGGTCGCTTCAAGCTGAGCCTGTATGGCACCGATGCCGGGCTCACCGATTGGCGCAACCTGGTCGAGCTGGACCAGTCGCCCGATCCGTTGGGCAAAGCGTTTTCACCCGAGGCTTACCGGCAAATCATTGGTGAAGACTTCCGTGCGTCCAGCGGTGCCCGGCGTTTGCCCCTTGAACAGGGTTTCCTGAGCAACCTCGATTACCGGGTGTGCAAGCCCGCCGGCTGTGAATTCGAGTACGAATACCCGTATTTCAGCCGCAGCCTGGACGGCATGTATCACCTGGTCTACTCGTGGAACAACACCTTCATCAAACATGTCAGCTTCAATGATGCCTGGCTGGCGGAGCAACGCTGATGCTACCTCTCTGGCAAGCCCACCTGAGTTTCACCCTGGTGCTTTTTGCGCTGCTGGGGTCGTTCAACTTCACCGCGTCCTGGCGCCCCTGGCTGTTGCCGGTGCTGGCGCTGGTCAGTTTCATGCCTGTCGATGGCCTGTCGCTCGCGGCGTATGCGCGCAGCTTCACCGATGACCTGGCGATCAGCACCCTGATGTTTCTGGGTTGGGCGGGCTTGCTGCGCCTCGGGGTGGTCCAGCCGTTGAAGCGGATACATCGCAGTCAGGTGCTGCTGGTGTTTGCCGTGTTCGGCCTGATGCTGTATCCGGCCACGCTGGGCGTGACGTATTTCGACCCGTACCGCTGGGGTTTCAACCCGCGCCCGATGATTGTGCTCACCGGACTGGCGGCGTTGTCGCTGTTGTGGCTGCGCAACGCACTGGGCGTGTGGATGCTGGCGGCTGGCACGCTGGCGTTCGCGCTGCGGCTCAAGGCGTCAGAGAATTACTGGGATTATCTGATCGACCCGCTGTTGGCGGGGTACTGCGTGCTGGCCGGTTCGAGGCTTTTGGCGATGGCTGCCTGGCGCCGGATTCGCCCGGCGCGCACGGTCCTGAAACCCTCCTTGAACAGCTGACGCGCTCACACAACACAGAGGTAAACGATGGGTTGGTTGCAATCACGACGCCTGCGCTACGGTGCTGGCGCGATCGGTTTGATGTTTTTGCTGTTTGCCATGCTCAGGCTGGTGTTCGTGCTCGGATTTTCCGGGGTCGATATCCGGGCCATGGCGGACAACCCGCAGTGGCTTGAGACGCTGGGTATCGGCCTGCGTTTCGACCTGCGCTTGGCGGTGTTGCTGATGCTGCCGCTCGCCTTGCTGGCGTGGCTGCCGCGCTGGAATCTGTTGCGTACGCCAGCGCTGCGTGGGCTGGCGAGGTTCTACCTGCTGCTGGCATTGGGCGTTGTGGGCCTGGTGTACATCGTCGATTTTGGCCACTACGCCTACCTGGGCGTACGGATCAACGCCACCGTGCTGCGTTATCTGGAGGACGCGCAGATCTCCCGGCAAATGGTCTGGCAAACCTATCCGGTACTGTGGATCACCGCCGGTTGGCTGGCCGTGGTCGCGCTGTGGTTCTACGGCCTGATCCGGCTGGAACGCCTGACCCTGGACCGCGAGCCGACGGCGGTTCGCCGCTCTTCGGTCGCCTTCGGCGCGGGGCTCGGCGTGGTCGCTGTGCTACTGGCATTGCTGGGCCGGGTCGAAAACCTCAACGTGCAGAACCCGGTGCCGTTGCGCTGGAGCGATGCGTTTTTTTCCGGCAACAGTCAGATCGCCGCATTGGGACTCAACCCGGTGATCTTTCTCTATGACACGCTCAAGGTCGGCCAGTCGCAATTCGACGAAGCGCAAGTGCGCCAGCATTACCCGGCAGTGGCCCGCTATCTCGGCGTGGAGCAACCGGACCCGCAAACCCTGACCTTCGAACGTCATCAAGCCGCGCAGCCCTATAAGGCATCGGGAGCGCGTCCGCCCAACGTCATCTTCGTCATGCTCGAGTCGCTGGGCACCAGCGCCGTCGGTGCCTACGGCAATCCGTTGAACCCGACACCGAACATAGATCGCCTCGCCGGCCAGAGCTGGTTCTTCAAGCACTTCTACGTGCCGGTGACCGGCACCGCCAAGACGGTGTGGGCCAGCGTCACCGGCGTGCCCGACGTCACCCGTCAGGAAACGGCCACGCGCAATCCGCTGATCACTCGCCAGCACACCTTGATCAACTCATTCACCGACTACCAAAAGCTCTACATGATTGGCGGCAACGCCGGTTGGGCGAACATCAACGCGCTCATCCGCCAAAGCATCGACGGCGTGCGGCTGTATGACGAAAGCGACTGGCGCTCGCCGCTGGTCGATGTGTGGGGCATCTCGGACCTGGACTTGTTCAAGGAGAGTGACCGGATCATTCGCGATCTGCCCAAGGGCCAGCCATTCTTTGCCTACCTGCAAACCTCCGGCAATCACCGTCCATTCACCATCCCCAAGGACAATGACGGCTTCAAGGTCGACCACCTGACCGTGGAACAGGTGCAGGCCGCCGGGTCGCGCAGCGTCGAGCAGTACAACGCCGTGCGCCTGCTGGACTTCAATATCGGCCGGTTGATGGAGATCGCAAAGGCGGGCGGTTACTACGACAACACAATCTTCGTGTTCTTTGGCGACCACAACACCCGCATCAGCCAGATTCCGCATATGGCGCCGGCCTTCGAGCAATTGGGCCTGGAAAGCAACAACGTGCCGATGCTGATCCACGCGCCCGGGCTGCTGCAGCCCAAGGTGATCGACGAGGCCGTGGGGCTGGCGGATTTGTTGCCGACGGTGGCCGGCATGGCTGGCATGCCGTTTACCCATGGTGCGATGGGGCGGGATATCCAGCAACCGGCGCCGGAAGGCGAACGCGTCGTGCCGCTGGTGCTGCGTGAAGGCACCTTCCCGCTGATCGGTGGCGTGACCCGGCATCACTTGCTGCAAATGCAGCATGATGGCAGCTCACCGACGTTGCACGACCTGGCGTCCGCGACGCCGACGGACGATATCGCCGAGCAGAATCCCGAGGAATTCAAGCGTTTGGTGGAACTGACGCGGGGGCTGCATGAGAGTTCGCGTCTGATGTTGTATCGAAACGTGCGGGTGGATTAACGGTTGCTCTGTTCAGGAAACAGCTGCTCCTCGAGGAAACAGATCCGCACCTCGAAAATGTTGCAGAAGAGGTCCGCAGGCTGGCGGGATCAACCGTGCCCCAACGCGATCGCAAACGACACCACGATCAAGCATGCAAATGCAAAATTTATGTTCATGAAACGATCGCCCGAATTATTGGATATGGCGCCATCTTGCCGATGCCGCAGGAAAATAAAAAATTCGGCTTCATGATGTGAAAGATCGAGGAAATTGATAACTGGACGGGGAGCCGCACGTCTTTCGGCGCGGACTGTTAACGCGGTGCCTCAGCTCAACACAAAGTCGACCGGCTCTAACGCTGGGGGAAGTTGCGTTGCACCCAGCGCCGCGAGGACTTCGCGCTCGATGTTGCGCACGATTGCATAGGTCGGCAGGTCGTTTTCGTCCTGTCCGAACGGATCCTCGAGTTCATCGCCAATCGCGTCCAGGCCGAAGAAGGTGTAGCTGACGATGGCGGTGAACACAGGCGTCAGCCAGCCCAGCGGTTCGGCCATGACGAAGGGCAACAGAATGCAGAACAGGTAGGTGGTCCGGTGCAGCAGCAGGGTGTAGGCGAAGGGCAGTGGCGTGTGTTTGATCCGTTCGCAGACGGCCTGGGAATGGGTCAGGCTGGTCAGGTGGTTGGCCATGAGCGTGTAGCGCCATTCACTGATGGCCCCGGATTCGCCAAGCGCCGAACATTGCTGGCCTACGTGGTTGAGAATGCGCCCGCTGACATCCGGCGCGTTGGCGTCAGGCTTGGGTGCCAGCCAGTTGCCAGCCGCCTCCAGTTCATCTTTTTTATGCAACCGGGCGTTCAGCGCATGGGCGAATCCGCAGAGGTTGTGCAGGAGGATCTGCCGTTGCTGCGGATCCTTGACGACCTGGGTTTCGCGGATCATCGAACGGATCGCCACCATCACGTCGCCCCAGGCCTTGCGGGCTTCGTACCAGCGGTCGTAACAGGCGTTGTTGCGAAAACTCATGAAAATCGACAGCGACAGGCCGAGCAGCGTGAACGGCGTAGCGTTGACCTTGGCAAAGGAGTTCGGGTGCAGGGTCTCCACGAGCACGATGATCGAAGCCAACAGCGTCACCATCGCGCAGCGCAGCGCGATCTTCTTGGCAATCGAGCCCTTGAGCGAGGTGAGGATGTTGATCAGGTTGGGTTTGGGACGGACGATCATGGTGCTTTGCCTGCGCAGGCGCCCACGTTGAAGGGCGCTGTTGACGAATTGAATGCGCGCAGGCTATGAGCAACCTGGCGGGGGCGTCCAATCACTATGGATGACCGGGTAATCGACCGAGTCGATGACGGCGCCCGGCCATAGGCAGAATAGGGCGCCATCATCGACAAGCCAGGCGCTACCGGTCACGGCGTACCGAACATCGCCGTCCAGTAAATCCCCGAATCGCTCTTCGGATCCACCGCATACGCCGCGCCCAGCTCCTGGAACTGCGGGTTCATCAGGTTGGCGCAATGACCTGGGCTGGCGACCCAGCCATCGACCACGCGGCGCACGGTGTCTTGCCCGGCGGCGATGTTCTCGCCGATCAGCTGGGCGCTGTAACCCGCCAGTTCCGCGCGGTCACCCGGCGTGCGGCCATCGCGGTCCTTGTGATCGAAGTAATTGTTGTTGGCCATGGAGCGCGAATGTTCTTCGGCCGCTGTTGCCAGCGTGGCGTTCCAGGTCAGCGGCGGGGCGGCGGCGAACGCCTGGGTACCGCACTGCTGCGGACGGCCGCGTGCGATGTTGAGTTCGGCCAGCAATTTCTGACCTTCCGCCTGCCAGTCGCCCAGCCGCGCGCTCAGCAGCGGGCGTGCCAGGACAATGCGCCAGTCACGGTCCTGGCGGCTCACGCCGATGTCGACGAATTGCGGGTCCAGCACGATCTGGCAGAAGCTCTCCTGGATCGCCTTCATCGCCGAGGCCGCATCACGGGGCCCGGACAGGCTGATCGCCTGCACATTCTTCATTGGATAACCCGCCGTCACCATGGCCTGCTGCAGATTGATGACGCTGGTGGCAGACAGCGCCAGCCGTGGATCACCGGCCAGCGGCGGCAGTTCCGCCGACACCTCACCCGCGCACCGCTGGACTTGACTGCGGTAGACGTTGATCGCGTCGATCAGCTGTTTCTCGTCAACCGCCAGCGCATTCGCGGCGAACAACAAACCCAATGACAACGTGGCAAGGCGTAAAGCGGATGACAGGACACGCATGGAAATCTCCCTTGATCGGACTGCGCCCATGATGCGCGATTTCACCCCCGGGCGCGCAATGCCTTTTCGCGCCGAACTGAAGTTTAGCGGCTGTCGGCCGGAAAGAATTTTGGCTACTACAATCAAGCCAGCCCGCCACGCTGGCGCGCTGCGGTACTGATGTCTTCAGCTCAAATCCGGCTCACTCAGAAGGGGCGATCATGCGATTCATCTGGACTGTAACCTGCCTGGCAATAACCCTTATCGGCAGTCTGGCGATGGCGGCGGAGCCGGAACAGCAAAAGAAAGCGGCCGAGGACAAAGCCGTCGTTCTGGAGCAGAAAGCGGCCGACAAGGGCACTGATGTGCCGGTGCCCAAAACCGAAACCATTACCACCACCGAAGTACAGGCGGTTGACCCCGCAGGCACAGCACCGCTGGACGACGCCATCACCTGTCTGGCCCGTTCCATTTACTGGGAAGCCAAAGGCCGGGAAACGGCCGAGATGGAAGCGGTTGCCAGCGTGGTCATGAATCGCCTGGGCCATGAAGGTTTTCCCGATAAGGTGTGCGGAGTGGTCAAGCAAGGTTCGGAGAGCAAGAGTTGCCAGTTTTCGTGGTGGTGCGACGGGCGTTCCGATCAGGTACAGGAAGAGGCGCAATACACGCTGGCCAAGGAAATCGCGCGCAAGGCGTTGAACAAACAACTCAAGGATCGAACCCGGGGCGCGATGTATTTTCATGACAAGAACGTCAAGCCGGACTGGGCCAGTAAATACATCAAGACCGCCGCGATCGGGCGGTTCCTGTTCTACAAGCCCAAGGACGGTTCAGCCAAGTAGCCTCCGAACGGCGCACGGCCCCATTCTGGTGCCGTGAGGGCAATCACAAACGGGGCAACTGCAGCGGGTCGGCCCATCGCCGGCCCTTGGCAAATCAATGGGATAAACCAGCGCACGCAGTTTTCCAGGACGTGGCACGTACCTTGCTGACTCCCTCATGCACCTTTCTCGGTGCGCTTGATCCGGGACGACCCGGAGGCCTCACGGCTACGCGATATCTGGACGACCAGGTGACATTTTGACTAATCATCAGGAGGTTACTTATGGCGCCCACGCCTCGAAACACCCCACACTCCGCATTCCAGCGCCTTCCCCTCGTGGACATTCGCGGGCTTTTCTCCGCAAGCCTGGCCGACCGCGCCGAAGCTGCCGCTGCCCTGGGGCACGCCGCCTCGCAAGCGGGGTTTCTGTATGTGACCGGGCACGGTATCGATCCACGGGTCATCCACCGGCTGAAGACGCGCGCCGCGGAATACTTCGCGCAGCCGCTTGAACGCAAGTTGCAGGACTACATCGGTCTGTCGAGCAATCACAGCGGCTATGTGCCCGAAGGCGAAGAGCAATTTGTCGAAGGCAGCATCGACCACAAGGAAGCGTTTGATGTCGGCTTCGATTACCTGAGGCCAGAGGGGCGCCGGCCCATGTTGGGCGCGAATCGCTGGCCGACATTGCCCGGCTTCAAGGAGGACATCAAGGCCTACTACGATGCGGTGTTCAGCCTGAGCATGACGTTGTTCAAGGGCTTCGCCCTGGCGTTGGGCCTGCCGGAAAATGCGATCAGCCAACGGGTCAACCACCCGCCAAGTCAGCTGCGGCTGATCCACTATCCGTTCTCACCGGATGGGGTGCAGGACCGGCCGGGGATCGGCGCTCACACCGACTACGAATGCTTCACCATCCTGCTGCCGACCGCGCCGGGCCTCGAGGTGCTTAACGGGGCAGGGCAGTGGATTGACGTGCCGTTGGTTGAAGGTGCATTTGTCATCAATATCGGCGACATGATGGAGGTGCTGAGCAACGGCACTTACATTGCTACAGCGCATCGGGTACGCAAGGTCGGTGAGGAGCGTTACGCCTTCCCGATGTTTTGTGCCTGTGACTACGACACGGTCATCGAGCCTATTGCGCAGTTGCTGGATCCGGCAGCGCCAAGCCGCTACGAACCGGTCAACTGCGGCGATCACCTCTATGCGCAAACCCTGCAGACCTTCCGTTATCTCAAGCAGCGACTGGCGACGGGTGAGTTGAGCTTGCCGACCGGTGCCAAGGGGTTGTCGTCATTCGGTCGCGCGGCCATTGCGGGGGAGGTTTGACATGCACCTTCTCGATCTCGTTGCACACTACCCGCAGCAACCGGCGCAGGGCGTTCCCGACTGGATGCTGGGTTTCTATAAGCGCCATTCCATCAGTTTCGCCAACGGCCTGACCGATGCGCGCACCCACGTCTGCTGGTTCCAGAGCCGCAACTTCACCATCGACTTGCGCCTGCCGCTGGAGATTCACCAGGTGCCGGTCAAATCCTTGCCGGATTACAGCGCCGAAGAGTTGCAGGTGCTTGCCAACTACGAAGGATGGGAAGCCTTGTGCGCGTGGGAAGGCGATGTGCTGAGCTGGCATACCGACACCTCCTTTCAATTGCATAACCGCTGGCCGGAACCTGGCGTGTTGCAACGGATCGGCAACTGCATGATCGAGTTTTCACCCAGCGGAGCTTATGTCGAAGACTGGCGCCTGCAAACGTCGGCCGCCGGTCCGCTGATCGGCCTGCGATTGCTGGAAGAAAAAGCCCGGGAGAGCGGCGACGTGTATCACCGGGGCGGGGGCCTGATCGTCTGCGGTGATCACGCGGCGCTGGTGCTGGGGCGGGCCCAGCCGCTGGAGGGTGATCTGCCGTTGCGGGACCTGGTCGTGCGCAACGGGGATGATCCGCAATGGCTCGAACGAGCCTTCAACTTCGAAACATCGGTGGCCAGCGGTTCGCTGAATTCCGGCTTCAACGTCGTGTTATCGACGCGTGCGGTGCGTGTCGGCCAGCCCTTGATCGCGCTGGACGGTTTCGAATGCCTCGACGACGGCAAGCACGTTGTTCAATCGTTGCGGGTGGGTGGCATTGCCCGTGAACGCCTGTTCGTGATCGACACGCTGGAACCCGACATCAGCTACACGCCATCCACCGGATTCACCGAGCGTGCCGCGCAATGGTACGAACGTGAATCCCAGACACTGAGCCGCTATACCCAGCCGCTCGTTTGACCCCGATGCAGCACCCCATTTCATAACCCGTGAGGTTTCCATGAAGGCATTCTCGTGTGTGTTTTATCGTTTTGCAGCCGTGTTGCTGGCGCTGTCTTTCCTGGCTTTCGGCGTGTCCGCGGCGGAGAAAAAACAGGAATTCAAGGTCGCCTGGTCGATCTATTCCGGCTGGATGCCGTGGGGCTACGCCAGTGAGCACGGGATCATCGACAAATGGGCGAAGAAATACGGAATCAAGATCGAACTGGTGCAACTCAATGACTACATCGAGTCGATCAACCAGTACGCTGCCGGTGCATTCGATGCCTGTGGCATGACCAACATGGATGCGCTGACCATTCCCAGCGCAAACGGCGTCGACACCACCGGACTGATCCTCGGCGACTACTCCAATGGCAACGATGCGATTGTGTTGAAGAACGGCAAAACCTTTGCCGACATCAAGGGCCAGCAGGTCAATCTGGTCGAGCTGTCGGTGTCGGATTACCTGATGTCCCGGGCGCTGGACATTCACGGCTTGAGTCAGCGCGACATCAAGATCATGAACACGTCCGACGCCGATGCCGTGGCCTCATTCACCACGCCGGGCGTGACCGCGGCAGCGCTGTGGAACCCGCAGCTGAGCATGGTCATGAAACAATCGCCGACCGCGGTGCAGGTATTCACCTCGAAGGAAATCCCCGGCGAGATTATCGACATGATGGCGGTCAACACCGAGACGCTGAAGGCCAACCCGGAGCTGGGCAAGGCGTTGGTCGGAGCGTGGTTTGAAACCTTGCAACTGATGTCGGGCGACGACGCTCAGGCCAAGGCCGCACGCACCTCGATGGCTGAGCGTTCGGGTACGGACCTGAAGGGCTACGAGGAGCAACTTACCCAGACCATGCTTTTCTACACGCCAGGCAGCGCGTTTGCATTCGCCAACTCCGATGCGATTCGCCAGACCATGGACAAGGTCCGTACGTTTTCCTTTGCCAAAGGCTTGCTCGGCCAGGCGGCGACCAGCGCCGATGCGGTGGGCATGCAGTTCGCCGATGGCTCGACCCTGGGTGACAAAAACAACATCAAGCTGCGATTCGACAGCCGGTTCGTGAACATGGCGGTGGCCAATCAACTCTAGGCGTGAACGCCATCGCCGGGT
>NZ_JANLOD010000052.1 GCF_025466085.1 Pseudomonas sp. 14P_8.1_Bac3 | reverse complement strand
GATGCGCCAAATCCCGAACGGCTGATGCGCCGGATCGATCCGCATGAACTGATACTTGCCATGCCACGTCCAGCGATGCCCGCTCATCAAGTCTTCGCCCTGGGTACTGGCGTCGTCCGGCAAGCCCATTTCCCACAGCGGCAATTCGAAATTCGCCTCCTGCACGTTATGCGGATCGAGGCTGACCGCGACCAGAATGAAATTGCTGCCGTCCGCGCTGCGTTTGCCGAAATACAGGATGTTGTCGTTCCAGGCGTTGTAGAGCTTCAGGCCCAAATGCGTGTGCAACGCCGGGTTTTGCCGGCGGATGCGGTTGAGCTGGGCGATCTCGGCGATGATGTTGCCCGGCGCGTTGAAGTCCCGCGGGCGGATCTCATACTTCTCGGAGTCGAGGTATTCCTCTTTCCCCGGTACGGGCGCCGCTTCACACAGCTCAAAGCCGGAGTACATGCCCCACAGCCCGGAACCCATGGTCGCCAACGCCGCGCGAATCAGGAAGCCGGCGCGCCCGGATTCATGCAGAAACGCCGGGTTGATGTCCGGCGTATTGACGAAGAAGTTCGGGCGATAGCATTCGCGCCACGGCGAGTCGTTGAGTTCGGAAAAATAGGTCGAGAGTTCGTACTTGGTGTTGCGCCAGGTGAAGTAGGTGTAGCTCTGGGAGTAACCCACCTTGCCCAGGCGCGCCATCATCGCCGGCGTGGTGAAGGCTTCGGCGAGGAAAATCACTTCCGGGTACAACGCCCGCACATCGGCAATCAGCCACTGCCAGAACGGCAACGGTTTGGTGTGTGGATTGTCGACGCGGAAGATCTTCACGCCCTCCTCGACCCAACCCACCACGATGTCGCGCAGCTCAACCCAGAGGCTGGGGATCGCGTCGGCGGCGTAGAAGTCGACGTTGACGATGTCCTGGTATTTCTTCGGCGGGTTCTCGGCGTATTTGATTGTGCCGTCCGGGCGCCAGTTGAACCAGCCGGGATGCTGCTTGAGCCATGGGTGATCCTGCGAGCACTGGATGGCGAAATCGAGAGCGATTTCCAGACCGTGGTCGGCCGCGGCTGCCACCAATCGACGGAAGTCCTCGCGAGTGCCGAGTTCCGGGTGAATCGCCTCGTGCCCGCCCTCTTCACTGCCGATGGCGTACGGGCTGCCCGGATCGTTGGGCCCGGCGGTAAGGGAATTGTTCGGGCCTTTGCGGTAGCTGCGCCCGATCGGGTGGATCGGCGGGAAGTACAGCACGTCGAAACCCATGTCCTGGATCATCGGCAGCCGTGAATGCACATCGTTGAAAGTGCCGTGGCGGGCCGGATCATCGGTGATCGAACGCGGAAACAATTCATACCAACTGGCGAATTGCGCCAGTTCACGCTCGACGTCCAGCGGGTATTCAGGGCTGAAGCTCAAATAGGCACGGTGATCGGCCTGCGCCATCAGGTCGGCGCTACGCTGGTGCAGAAACAGCGCGACCTGCTCGATTTCAAGCAGACCCGCCAACTCATGGTGCAACGCCGCAAGGGCTTCGCTGAGTTGCCCTTCGGTACGCTCGGCGGCTTGCTGGACCAGGGTTCGGCCTTCCTGCAATTCAAGACTGACCGGAACGCGCGCCGCATGCTTTTTCTCCAGCTCGTAACAGAAGCTGGCGAACTGATCGATCCAGGCCTCGATGCAAAACACATAGCGGCCCTGGGAGCGCACACGGAATTGCCCCTGCCAGCCATTATTGCCGAGATCGGTCATGGTCGTGCTTTGCCAGGTCTCGTCACCCTCGGTGCGCCAGCGCACATGCACCGCCAGCTTGTCGTGCCCGTCAGCGAAGACTTTGCTGGTGACCACCACGTCCTGGCCCGCCACGGCTTTGACGGCGAACTGCCCGCCATCGAGGGTCGGCATGGTGTTTTCAATCGCAATGCGCGGCAGCAACAGAGCCTGCGACAGCGGCATATGAGGGTTGTAATTCAGTTCTGTCGGCTTTTCAGCAGTCATCGAGCATCTCTCCTGTACGCCCCATGGACGCTCTTGTGCACGGTCATCATTCGCGCGAAGCCGTCGGCCCCGGAATGAACTCACTTAGGTTCCGAGCGGCGCGCCCGGATAAAAGTTCACGTGGATTTACCTGAGTGTCTGTGGGAATCAATCCCTCTGCGCGGTGGTCAACCAACTTAAGCACGACTTACGCCATGTGCCACAAGGAGGCTTCAACGATGACCATTCCAATTCCGGCCGAAACGCCCGATCCGAACATCGACAACCCGACCATTCCGCCGACCGAGCCGGAACCGGTGCCCGAGCAGGAACCGCCAGGCACCACACCGCCACCGCGGGAAGATCCGCCGGAAACAATGCCACCGGTGATTGTTGCGCCGGAATGATGACCGTTCTATTGCCCCATTTTTTGTAGGAGCGAGCTTGCTCGCGATGAACTCGAAAGCGCCGCGGCCTATCAGGCTCGCGACCGTTCAAGGCCTTCACGAGCCATCTCGCTCCTACACGAGATTTCCCACAACCTTGTAGTCCCGGTCCTGTAATGACATTCCCCTCCGATTCAGCGCTTTACCACGCCCCTTCGCCTGCTCTTATATAGCCCAGTCCCTACAGCAAAGAGCACAGCCGCCATGTCATCGATATTTTTCAGTGTCAGCAACTCCGCAAACCTGAGCGCGCAACGAAACGCGCTCTACCGTGGCTCACTGAACGATGGCTGGCCTCAACGTGAAACTATTCAATTACGAGCTTCTGTTCTTTCAAAGCGAACGTGAATCGTCAGAGAGTTGCGATAAAAGCTCACTCCATCACGACCTTGAAAGGCCTGCTATTCACCAGGATTCACAGTTCATGCAGCACGAACTGTTGAAGGGAAAGACCCCAGAAAGTGCCACTGGCCAGCGCCAGGGAGACGAATGCTGTCAGCCCGATCCACCACGATCCCTGTAGGAGCGAGCTCGCGATGAACCTGAAAGCGCCGCGGCGTATCAGGCTGATCGCGTCATCGTTCACGTTCTTCGCGAGCAAGCTCGCTCCTACAGGGGCTCTTTGTCCTTATCCAGCATCTTCACGATTCTGGGCATCACACTGAAAATTCCTAACGCCAGCAGCGTGCTGAACACTGCCGTCGCTTCGCGCCCCAACCCGGCGGAAACACCAATTGCCGCGGTCATCCACAATCCCGCCGCCGTGGTCAGGCCTTTGACATGGCCTTCGTCGCCTTCCTGGTTTTTCAGGATGGTCCCGGCGCCGAGGAAGCCGATGCCGGCAATGACACCTTGCACCACCCGGCTCATGGCGTCGGCCTGGGAGCCGGACATCTGTGGCACAAGGACAAACAATGCGGCCCCCAGCGCAACGAGCATGTGGGTGCGAACGCCGGCGGCCTTGCCTTTGTGTTCGCGCTCGAAGCCCAGGATTCCGCCCAGAATCGCAGCAATCAGCAATCTGACGGTAATGCGTGTCAATTGTGCGGCATCGCCAATGTCGGCGAACTCGGCTTGTAGCGTGACCCAGACTTCATGCCACCAGGCGTCCATGTGCATTCCTTGTTATTGATCGATAGAGCATGGACCGCGCTGACCACTAATCAGTTGCACAGAACGATGGCCGTCGGTTGTGCCCTAAGGCTGTAGAACCCCGCAGAAAAAAGGACACCTCCATGACCGTGCGCATCGAAAACCAGACCTGCTTTTTCACCACCGAAAATGGCGAAGAGATCCGACTTTGTCCCGATGTGACCATCATCACCGACAGCGACAAGGCGATGTCGGCGGTAGAGATCAACGGCCAACGGATCTACATCACCGAAGCAGAAGCCGACGCATTGACCGTAGCAGGCGCGGTGGATGGTCGTAAGCATTTGAAAGCCACCGACAGTGATTCGGTGATTTGACTGACGCTGATCAACGCAGCCCGCGGACGCCTGGGATAGGTGCCCGCGGCGTTTTTTGGCGGGTGCTTCAAGTTGTCGCAGGCCGCGGCTCCGCGCTCATCTGATCCGCTTTTTATTGCAATACCTGAGTCTGTTATGCAAACAGATCGACGCTCATAGTGACCCGGCCTGATGGAGGCTGATGAGCGAAAGACCATGAGCGAACAAATCCCCGTCCGAACCGTAGAAACATTCGAGCCTTCGCGTCCAAACAAGATGAAGGCCAAATCCAGCGACAACCTGATCCACACCCGCAGTTTCACCGGCCTGTTCCGCACCTTGCGCATGAGCGGCGCAGGATGTCTGTTCCTGCTGTTCTTCGGCACGGTCTGGTTGAACTGGGGCGGTCGCCAGGCGGTGCTGTGGGACCTTTCCGAAAGCAAATTCCACATCTTCGGCGCGACGTTCTGGCCGCAGGATTTCATCCTGCTGTCGGCGCTGCTGATCATCGCCGCGTTCGGTCTGTTCGCAATCACCGTCTTCGCCGGGCGCGTATGGTGCGGCTACACCTGCCCACAGAGTTCCTGGACCTGGATCTTCATGTGGTGCGAGAAGATCACCGAAGGCGAACGCAACCAGCGGATCAAGCTACAGGCCGCGCCGTGGGGCCTGAACAAACTGATGCGCCGCTCGGCCAAGCACACTTTATGGCTGGCGATCAGTTTGCTGACCGGCCTGACCTTCGTCGGCTATTTCACGCCGATCCGGCCGCTGGCCGAAGAGCTGCTGACGTTGCAGATGGGCGGCGTGAGCCTGTTCTGGGTGTTGTTCTTCACCGGCGCCACGTACATCAACGCGGGTTGGTTGCGTGAAGCGGTGTGCATGCACATGTGTCCGTATGCACGGTTCCAGAGTGTGATGTTCGACAAGGACACCCTGACCATCTCCTACGACGTCGCCCGTGGCGAAAACCGGGGGCCGCGCAGACGTGACGTGAAACCTGCCGAGGTGGGTTTGGGTGATTGCATCGATTGCCAGCTCTGTGTACAGGTCTGCCCGACCGGCATCGACATTCGCGATGGCCTGCAAATGGAGTGCATCGGCTGCGCTGCTTGCATCGACGCCTGCGATTCGATCATGGACAAAATGGGCTACGCCCGAGGCCTGATCAGCTACACCTCGGAGCATCAGTTGCAAGGTGGCAAGACCCGTTTGCTGCGCCCACGCCTGATCGGCTACACCGCCGTGCTGCTGATCATGATCGGCGCACTCGCCGTGGCGCTGGTGGAACGGCCGATGGTGTCGCTGGACGTCAGCAAGGACCGCGGCCTGTTCCGCGAGAACAGCCTGGGGCAGATCGAAAATATCTACAGCCTCAAGGTCATCAACAAAACCCAGCAACGCCAGGACTATCACCTGGCGCTGGTCGACGATGACGGCTTCCAGCTGCAAGGCAAGACCGAGTTGAGCCTGGCTGCCGGCGAGATTGTCGACGTGCCGGTGTCGGTGGCGATGACCACCGAACGGCCGAGCAGCAGCTCCCAGACCATCAGCTTCAAGATCGTCGACAGCGATGAGCCTGAGATTTACAGCGTTGCGAAAAGCCGCTTTGTTGCGCCGATGAACCGTTGATCCCTTAGACTGCGGTGCTGCCATTCGCGGGCAAGCCTCCTCCGATATTCCTGAACGACACCGACCGGGCTTTAGATGAAACGCTACGAAAAATTCGCCGATGACATCGCTGAACTGATCCGCTCAGGCGTTCTCGGCCCTGGTCAACGCGTGCCGTCTGTGCGCTACGCCAGCCAGACCTACGGCGTCAGCCCGTCCACCGTATTCCAGGCGTATTACTTGCTGGAGCGTCGTGGCCTGATCCGCGCAAGGCCGCGTTCCGGTTATTTCGTCAACACCCATGCGCCGAGCCCGTTTTCCGAACCGGTGATCAGCAGCCAGGTCAACGAATCCACCGAAGTCGACGTCAGCGAACTGGTGTTCTCGGTCCTCGACTCGATCAAGGACCCGCACACGATCCCCTTCGGCTCGGCGTTCCCCAGCCCGACCCTGTTTCCATTGCAACGCTTGTCACGGTCGCTGGCCAGCGCTACCCGGGACATGGACCCGCGCATGGTCGTCACGGACATGTCGCCGGGCAACCCGCAGCTGCGTCGGCAAATCGCCCTGCGCTACATGGTCGGTGGCCTGATGCTGCCGATGGAAGAACTGCTGATCACCAATGGCGCGCTGGAAGCCCTGAACCTGTGCCTGCAAGCCGTCACCGAACCCGGCGATCTAGTGGCCATCGAAGCGCCGGCGTTCTACGCCTGCCTGCAGATCCTCGAGCGACTGAAGCTCAAGGCCGTGGAAATCCCGGTGCACCCGCGTGACGGCATCGATCTCGGCGTGCTTGCGCAGACACTGGAGCGCCATCCGATCAAGGCCTGTTGGTGCATGACCAGCTTCCAGAACCCAATGGGCGCCACCATGCCCGAGGCAAAGAAGCAGGAATTGGTGGAATTGTTGCGCAGCCATCAGGTGCCGCTGATCGAGGATGATGTCTACGCCGAACTGTATTACGGCCAGCAAGCGCCGAAGCCGGCCAAGGCTTTCGATACCGAGGGTCTGGTGATGCATTGCGGATCCTTCGCCAAGAGCCTCGCGCCCGGTTATCGGATTGGCTGGGTCGCGGCCGGTCGTTATGCGCAGAAGATCGAGCGGTTGAAATTGATGACCTCGCTGTGCGCATCAATGCCGGCTCAGGTGGCCATTGCCGATTACCTGCAGCACGGTGGCTATGATCGTCATTTGCGCAAACTGCGTTATGCGTTGGAGGAACAACAAAGTGCGATGCTGGCCGCGATTGCGCGCTATTTCCCCGCACAAACCCGCGTCAGCCAGCCCGCCGGTGGCTACTTTTTATGGCTGGAACTGCCGGCGCAGATGGATTCGTTGAAGTTGTTTCAAATGGCGTTGGCGCAAGGCATCAGCATCGCGCCGGGGCCGATTTTTTCGCCGACGCAGCGGTTCAGGAATTGTATCCGGTTGAATTATGGAAGCCCCTGGAATGAGGCTTCGGAGAAGGCGATGGAGACGTTGGGGCGGATTGTGCGGTCGTTCTGACGGGGTGATGTTGCCCGTTCTAGCCCCTTCGCGGGCAAGCCCGCTCTCACAGGGAACTGCGGGAGCGGGCTTGCTCGCGAAGAGGCCAGACCCGACAAAGCACATCCAGAAAACTAACGCCCGCCCCCCAGATCAACAAAAGTCCCCGTCGCATACGACGCCTTATCCGACAACAACCACACAATCGCCTCTGCCACTTCATCCGGCCGGCCACCACGCGCCATCGGAATCGCCGACTCCAGCTTGCTGACCCGATCCGGATCGCCGCTCAGCGCGTGAAAATCGGTGTAGATGAAGCCAGGGCGCACCGCGTTGACCCGGATGCCCTCGCCCGCCACTTCCTTGGACAAACCGACAGTGAACGAGTCCAGCGCGCCTTTGGACGCGGCGTAATCCACGTACTCATTCGGCGAGCCCAGGCGCGACGCGACCGAGGACACGTTGACGATGCTGCCACCCTGCCCGCCATGCTTGGGCGACATGCGCAGGATCGCATGCTTGGCGCAGAGGATCGGCGCCAGGACGTTGGTCTTGAGGGTTTTGAGAATGCGGAACTCGGACATTTCGTCGACCCGGGACTTGTGGCCCACGGTGCCGGCGTTGTTGACCAGCGCGGTCACCCGGCCCAACTCGGCATCCACCCGGTTGAACAGCGCGATCACTTCGTCTTCGATGCTGACATCGGCACGTACCGCGATGGCCTGGGCACCGAGGACGCGCAGTTGCTCCAGCACGCTGTGCGCCGCCTCCTCGTCGGACTGATAGTTGATGCAGATCCGATAGCCTTGGCCGGCGGCCAACAATGCGGTGGCGGCACCGATGCCGCGGCTGCCGCCGGTGATGACGATGACTTTGTCCATTCGAGCGTTTCCCCGTTCAAGCGTAAACAGTCGGGGCCAAGAATAACCGCCATCGACGTTTTTTTACATGGGGCATGGCGACACGTTTTGCGTTGGCTTTAAACGGATGCCAGTTGTTCCGCCCGGAGAATGTCCACCATGAACCGCTCCGCCGGCAGTGGGTGCCCCAGCAGATAGCCTTGCAGCGAGTCGCAACCGAGTTGGGTCAGGAAGTCCTGCTGCACATCGGTTTCCACGCCCTCGGCGACGATCCGCAGTCCCAGCGCCTGGCCCAGGGCGACGATTGCCGAAACGATGGCGGCGTCGTCGCTGTCACGTTCCAGGTCGCGCACAAACCCGCGGTCAATTTTCAGCTCGTTGGCTGGCAAGCGCTTGAGGTACATCAAGCTTGAATAGCCGGTGCCAAAGTCATCGATGGACAGGTCGACACCCATCTCCGACAGCTCCTTGAGCACCGTCATGCTCGCGTCCGCATCGCTCATGGCGGTGGTTTCGGTGATTTCCAGGGTCAGGCTGTTGGCCGGCAGGTGGTGCGTGGCCAAGGCTTTGGCGACGCTCTGCACCAGGCCGGCATGACAGAACTGCAAGGCCGACAGGTTCACCGCGATACGCCAGTCGGTGTAGCCGAGCACGTACCATTCGCGCATCTGCCGGCAGGCCTCGTTGAGTACCCACTCGCCGATGGGGATGATCAGCCCGGTTTTCTCCGCCAGATCGATGAACCGGTCCGGCAACAGCATGCCCTGGGTCGGATGCTCCCAGCGCAACAACGCCTCGGCGCCGACCGGGCGGCCATTGCTGGCGTCGAATTTTGGCTGGTAATAGAGGCTGAATTCTTTCTGGTCCAGCGCATTGCGCAGGTCCTGGAGCAATTGCAGTTGCTTGCGGGCGTTGCTGTTCATCGACGCATCAAAGAAGCTGTAGCCGTTCTTGCCTGCGCCCTTGGCGTGATACATCGCCGCGTCGGCGTTCATCAGCAATTCATCGGCGGTCTGGCCGTTGCCCGGATAAAGCGCGATGCCGACACTGGCGGATATCTGCAAGTCATGTTCAACGACGCGGAACGAACGTGCGATCAAGCTGACTTGGCGGGCCGCCAGATTCAGCGCGTCATTTTCGTCGGCCAGTTGCACCAGCAACACGAACTCATCGCCGCCAATCCTCGCCAGAGTGTCCTGGCTGCGCAAATCCTCGCGTAGCCGCTGCGCAACCTCACGCAGCAACAGATCCCCCATGTAATGCCCGAACGCATCATTGACCGGTTTGAAACCGTCCAGATCGATGAACATCAAGGCAAAACAGCCGCCCTCTTCCCGAACCCGGGACATGGCCTGATCGATCCGGTCGGCGAGCAATACGCGATTCGGCAGCCCCGTCAGCGTGTCGTGCAGAGCCAGCTGGGTGAGTTCGCGGTTGGCCTCGGTCAGGGACTTGGCGAGATCAGCAGTGCGCGCTTCCAGGCGCGCATCGAGAATCGAGGTGAGCAAGGCGATGCTCAGCACCGCCAACGTGGTGATCAATACCAGGCTGTCCAGGCCCTTGCCGTTCAAGCCGCTGACGGCGGCACCGCAGAAACTGCCCTCGGGAAAGCGCGCGGCGGCCATCGCGGTGTAGTGCATGCCGACGATGGCGATGCCCATGATCACTGCCGCACCGCCGCGAATCAGGCTGACGTAAGGCGTGTTCTGGCGCAGGCGAAAAGCGATCCACAACGCTGCGCCCGACGCGCCGACGGCGATCAGCAAGGACGCGCTGAACAGCGTCGGATCGTAATCGATGCCGGGTTGCATGCGCATCGCCGCCATGCCGGTGTAATGCATGGCGCTGATACCGGCCCCCATCACCAGTGCGCCGAACCCCAATTGCCAGGCCAGCAAGCGTGGCTGGCTGACCAGCCACAGGGCGAAGCCGCAGGACAGGACTGCGATCAGCAGTGACAGCGCCGTCAGCGTAACGTCGTAGCCGAGGTCGATGGGCAGGTCGAACGCGAGCATGCCGATGAAATGCATCGACCACACGCCAATGCCCATCGCAAACGCGCCCCCCGCCGTCCATAAATGCACCGCCCGGCCCCTGGCCGTGGCGATGCGCCCGGTCATGTCGAGCGCCGTATAAGAGGCGAGAATCGCCACGAAGAGCGAGATGAAAACCAGCGTAGGGGAATAGCTACCGATGAGCATGGGACTTCTCAAGACTACCCGCCGTATCGCTTCCGTTCTCGGAGGGCAAATCGGGCGATTGTACTGATTGCGCAAAAGAACGCACTGACAAAATTAGCAAAGGGCCAGCAAGCCGATGAAACGCTTGTTTGATCGTCCGGCGCGCATCCTGTGGGAGCTTTCGGGCGCCTCAGTTGTTGAGTTCCAGCTGCCCGTCCCAACCGCCACCCAACGCCGCGATCAGCTGCACGCTGGCAATCAAACGACTTTGCAACAGGTCCAGCATGCTGCGTTCGTTGTTCAGCGCCGTGGCCTGGACCACGACTACGTCCAGGTAGGCAATCAACCCGGCCTTGTACTGATTCTGCGTCAGGCGCAGTGACTCGCGCGCGGCATCGAGCGCCTGTTGCCGCACTCCGGATTCGTTTTCCAGGACCTTGAGCTGGACCAGGTAGTTCTCCACCTCGCGGAACCCGTCGAGCACCGTCTGGCGGTACTTGGCCACGGTTTCGTCGTAGGCCGCTTCGCTGCGGTCGACCTCCGCCGAGCGCTGACCGCCGTCGAACAGGGTCATCGCCAGTTGCGGGCCGACCGACCAGAAACGGTTAGGCACACTGAACCAGTTGGACGACGTGCTACTACTGTAACCGCCGTTCAGGCTCAGGGTCAGGTCCGGGTAATAAGCTGCCTTGGCCACGCCGATGTTGGCGTTAGCCGCCATCACCGAGCGTTCGGCGGAAGCAATGTCCGGACGACGTTCCAGCAACTGCGACGGCAGGTTCAACGGCACGTCAGGCAACACCGGAATATTGCTCGTTTCCGCGAGGCTGAATTCGGCGGGCGTCAGGCCGATCAGCACGGCGATGGCGTTCTCGAACTGGGCGCGCTGCCAGATCAGGTCCACCATGTCGGCTTCGGTGCTTTTGAGCTGGGTTTGTGCCTGAGCCACCGCATCCTTACCGGAAACGCCGGCGCGGTATTGGTTCTCGGTCATTTTCAGCGAGCGCTGATAGGCTTCGACCGTCGCCTGCAGCAGACGCTTCTGCTCATCGATCACGCGTAATTGCAGGTAGTTCTGCACCAGCTCCGACTGCTGGCTCAAGCGCATCGCCGCCAGATCGGCAAAGCTCGCCTCGGCGTTGGCGGTGTCGGCTTCCAGCCCACGGCGTAATTTGCCCCAGACATCGGCTTCCCAACTGACCCCAGCCTGGGCGGTGTAAGTATCGCGAATACCGCTGGAGGAGCTGCTCAGGCTCGAACTGCTGCTGCCGGTGCCCTGGCTGGAACGGTTTTTCCCGACGGTCAGGTCCACGGTCGGGAAAAACGCGCCGCGCGCACTCCGCACCAACGCCTGGGCCTGACGGTATTGGGCTTCGGATTGAGCGACGGTCTGGTTGGCGCTGTTGAGTTTCTCGATCAGGCCGTTGAGTTGCGGGTCGCCGTACAGCTCCCACCAGGCGCCACGGGCCAGGGAATCGCTGGGATTGGCCTGGCGCCAACCGGTCGCTTCCTTGTACTGCACCGGCGTGGCGGCGGCCGGGCGCTGGTAATCCGGGCCGATGGCGCAGGCGCTGAGCAGCGCCACGCACAGTGACAGGCTCAACAAACGCGAGCCCCGTGCCGTGATCAGCGGTGCGGACAGGTTGATAAGCGAACGGTCAGTCATAGCGGAGTTTCCAGAGCAGCATCGGTACGCACCCCACGCCAGCGGTTGAAGCGATGGCGCAGTTTGTCGAGATAGAGGTAAACCACCGGGGTGGTGTAAAGGGTCAGCACCTGGCTGAAGATCAGCCCGCCGATGATGGTCAGGCCCAGCGGCTGGCGCATTTCCGCACCTTCGGCCCGACTCAGCAGCAACGGCAAGGCCCCGAGGATCGCCGCCAGCGTGGTCATCAGAATCGGCCGCAGACGCTGCAGGCAGGCGCTGCGAATCGACTCCAACGGCCCAAGGCCCTGATGCCGTTCGAGCTGTAACGCGAGGTCGATCATCAGAATGGCATTTTTCTTCACCACCCCGATCAGCAGGAACAGCCCCAGCAGCGAGATCAGGCTGAACTCACCGCCCAGCGCATAGATCGACAGCAACGCGCCGACCCCGGCCGAGGGCAAGGTCGAGAGAATGGTCAGCGGATGAATGTAGCTTTCATACAGCACGCCAAGCACCAGATACACCGCCACCAGCGCGCCGAGGATCATGAACGGCTGGCTTTTCTGGGTCGCGGCAAAGGCGTCGGCGGTGCCGGCCATTTTCACGATCACGTCCTCTGGCATGCCGAGCCGGGCAATCGCCCGCTCGATGGCCGCCGTGCCCTGCTCCACCGTCACGCCTTCGGCCATGTCGAAGGAAATGCTCTCGGACGCGAACTGGCCCTCGTGGCTGACGCGATCGTCTTCCAGGCTGTTTTCGTAATGGGCAATGGTCGACAGCGGGATCCGTGCGCCATCGGCGGTGATCACCTGCACCTGCTTGAGGGTAATCGGATCCTGGGCGTATTTCGGATTGACCTCCATCACCACCTGATACTGGTTGAGGCTGTCGTAGATCGTCGAAATCTGCCGCTGACTGTAGGCGTTGTTCAGCACCGCGGTGACCATGTCCATGTCGACGCCCAGGCGCTTGGCCTGATCGCGGTCGACGATCAACGTCACCTGCTGCGCGCCACGACCTTCACGGGCGTCAATCGCGGTCAGCTCCGGCAACGCCTTGAGGGCCGCCACCACTTTCGGATACCACACGCGCAACTCGCCCAGGTCGGCGCTTTGCAGGATGTAGGAATACTGCGACGTGGTCTGCTCTCGCCCACCGCCAAATTGCAGGTCCTGGTCCGCCATCAGCATCAGTTGGGCACCGGCAACCTTGGGCATTTCCTTGCGCAAGCGCTCGATGACTTTTTGCGCGGAAACACCCCGATCCTTGATCGGCTTCAGGCGCACCAGCATGAAGGCATTATTGGTACCGTTGGTGCCACCGATAAAGCCAGCGACGCTCTCCACCGCATCGTCCTTGAGGACGGCGCGGCGGAAAGTTTCCATTTTCGGTTGCATCACGCTGAACGACAGACCGTCGTCACCGCGCACGAAGCCGATGAGCTGGCCGGTGTCCTGCTGCGGCATAAAGGTTTTAGGAACAACTACATACAGCGCAATGTTAACGCCGACTGTGACGATCAAACTAAGTAGAGTCAGGCGACGATGACGCAGGACCCAGTCGAGGCTGGTGGCGTATTTGCCGACCATCCAGTCGTTGGCCCGACGACTTGCGCGTTGCAGACGGTTTTCCTGACCCGGTGTATGCGGCTTGAGCCAGCGCGCGCAGAGCATGGGCGTGAGGGTCAGCGAAACCACCAGCGAGACCACGATGGACGCCGCCAGGGTGATGGAAAACTCACGGAACAGACTTTCGATGATCCCGCCCATGAACAGGATCGACAGGAATACGGCCACCAGCGAGACGTTCATCGACAGCAGCGTGAAGCCAACCTCCTGGGCGCCGAGGTACGCGGCCTTCATCGGCGGTACGCCTTCGTCGATGTGCCGGGAAATGTTCTCCAGCACCACGATGGCATCGTCCACCACCAGCCCGGTGGCCAGAATCAGTGCCATCAGTGACAGGTTGTTCAGGGAAAACCCGTACAGGTACATCACCGCAAAGGTGCCGACCAGCGACACCGGCACCGCCAGGGTCGGGATCAGCGAGGCGCGGAAGTTACCGAGAAACAGGAAAACCACCAGAATCACCAGCGCCACCGCGATCAGCAGAGTCATTTCCGCTTCGTGCAGCGTCGCCTTGATCACCGGAGAGCGGTCCATGGCCAGGTTCAGCTTGACGCTGGCCGGCAGCACCGCTTGCAAGGCCGGGAGCTGCGCCTTGATTTCATTGACCGTCTCGATGATGTTGGCGCCGGCCTGACGGTTGATCACCAGCAAAACCGCCGCGTCATCATTGAAGAAGCCGCTGTTGTAACGGTCCTCGACGCCGTCGCTGACCTTGGCCACGTCCTTCAGGCGCAGGGCCGCGCCGTCCGCGTAGTGGATGATCAACGACTCGTAGTCCTTGGCTTTTTCCAACTGATCGTTGGCCTGGACCTGCCACAACCGCTGACCGTCCTCGACCGAGCCCTTGGGCCGACGCACGTTGGCGTTGGCGATGGTGTTGCGCACGTCGTCCAGCGCCACGCCGTACTGGTTCAGCGCCTGCGGTTCGAGTTCGATACGCACTGCCGGCAACGAGCTGCCGCCGATCTGCACCTCACCCACGCCCTGCACCTGGGACAGGCTCTGGGACAGGATCGTCGAGGCCAGGTCGTAGAGTTGACCCTTTTCCAGCACGTCCGAGGTCAGCGACAGCACCATGATCGGCGCCTGAGAGGGGTTGACCTTTTTGTAGGTGGGCATGCTGCGCATCCCGCTCGGCAGCAGGTTACGCGAGGCGTTGATCGCCGCTTGCACTTCCCGCGCCGCGCCGTTGATGTCGCGGTCGAGGTCGAACTGCAAAATCACCCGGGTCGATCCCTGACTCGAACGGCTGCTCATGGTGTTGACCCCGGCGATGGCGCCGAAGGAACGTTCGAGCGGCGTGGCCACGGTCGAGGCCATCACCTCCGGACTGGCCCCGGGCAAACTGGCCTGGACCACGATCACCGGAAAGTCCATTTGCGGCAGCGGCGACACCGGCAGCAGGCCGAAGCTCACACCGCCCAGCAGCATGATCGCCAGGCTCAGCAACATAGTCGCGACCGGGCGCTTGATGAAAGGTCCGGAGAGGTTCATGGCTGCTCGACCACTTCCACCGACTCGGATTTATGGCCCCAGCGCCGGCCAAGACGGTCGAAGTACAAGTAAATCACCGGTGTGGTGAACAGCGTCAGCACCTGGCTCACCAGCAAGCCGCCGACCATCACCAGTCCCAACGGCTGACGCAACTCAGCGCCGGATCCGGTCGCCAGCATCAACGGCACCGCACCAAACAACGCCGCCAGCGTGGTCATCAGGATTGGCCGGAAACGCAGGAGTGCCGCCTGATAGATCGCCGTTTCCGGGTCTACGCCCTGATTGCGCTCGGCATCGAGGGCGAAGTCGATCATCATGATCGCGTTCTTTTTTACGATGCCGATCAACAGAATGATGCCGATGATCGCGATCATTCCCAGGTCGTTGCCGCTCAACAGCAGCGCCAGCAAGGCGCCGACTGCCGCGGATGGCAAGGTCGAAAGAATGGTGATCGGGTGGATGTAGCTCTCATAGAGCACGCCGAGCACGATGTACATGGTCACCACCGCCGCCAGAATCAGCAGCAAGGTGCTCGACAACGATGCCTGGAACGCTTCGGCCGCGCCCTGGAACTGGGTCTGCACGCCGATCGGCATGCCGATGTCTTTCTGCACCTGTTCGATGATATCGACCGCATGCCCCAGCGCCACGCCCGGCGCGAGGTTGAAGGACATCATCACCGCCGGGAACTGGCCGATGTGGGTGATCGCCAGTTGCGCCTGGCGTTCCTCGATGTGCGCCAGGCTGGACAGGCGCACCTGCCCGCCATCGGTGGTCTTGACGTGAATCTGGTTCAGCGCGTCCGGGCCGATTTTTTCGCCGGACTGCGATTGCAGCACCACGCGGTACTGGCTGGCCTGGGTGTAGATCGTGGAAATCTGCCGTTGACCAAAGGCGTCGTACAGGGCGTCGGTAATGTTCGACACCGAGACACCGACCCGCGAGGCGGCATCACGATCGATCACCAGATAGACCTGCAAGCCCTTGTCCTGCAAATCACTGGCGACATCGGTCAGTTCCGGCCGTTGGGCAAGCGCTTCGACCAGACGTCCGCTCCACAGGTTGAGCAAGTCGGAATCCGGCGACGACATGCTGAATTGATACTGGGTGCGACTGACCCGGTCTTCGATGGTGAGATCCTGCACCGGCTGCATGAACAGGCGAATCCCAACCAGCTTGTCCAATTCCGGTTGCAGGCGGGTAATGACCTCGGTCGCACTCAGGTCACGGGCGCTGTGGGATTTGAGGTTGATCAGTAGCCGACCGCTGTTGAGCGTCGAGTTGTCGCCGTCGACACCGATGTAGGACGACAGGCTCTCCACGGCTGGATCGGCGAGGATGACTTTGGCCAGTTCCTGCTGCCGCTCGCTCATCGCTGCAAAGGAAATCGACTGCGGCGCCTCGGAGATGCCCTGGATGACCCCGGTGTCCTGCACCGGGAAAAAGCCCTTGGGCACCACCATGTAGAGGAACACAGTCAACGCCAGGGTGCCGATGGCCACTAGCAACGTCAGTGGTTGATGCTTGAGAACCCACTTTAACTTGCGCCCGTAAGCCGCGATCATCCAGTCAATTGTTGCGCCACTGGCGCGATAAAAACGGCCTTGTTCTTCTTCCTTGGGCTCACGTTTCAACAGCCGCGCGCACATCATCGGCGTCAGGGTCAGGGAGACCACCAGGGAAATCAGGATCGCCACCGCCAGGGTAATGGCAAACTCGCGGAACAGGCGCCCTACTACGTCGGCCATGAACAGCAGCGGAATCAGCACCGCAATCAGCGAAAGGGTCAGGGAAATCAACGTGAAGCCGATCTGCTTGGCGCCTTTGAGTGCCGCGTTCAGCGGACTGTCGCCCTCTTCGATGTAGCGGGAAATGTTCTCCAGCATGACGATCGCATCGTCCACCACGAAACCGGTGGCAATGGTCAGGGCCATCAGGGTCAGGTTGTTGACCGAGAAGCCGGCAAGGTACATCACGCCGAAGGTGCCGATCAGCGACAGCGGCACGGCCACCGACGGAATGATCGTCGCACTGGCGCGACGCAGAAACAGGAACGTCACCATGACCACCAAGGCGATGGCGATCAGCAATTCATGCTGCACGTCGGTGACGGAGGCGCGGATGGTCTGGGTGCGGTCGGTCAGCACCGTGACATTCAGGCCCGCTGGCAAGTTGTCAGTGATGCTCGGCAGCAACGCCTTGATCCGGTCGACCACCTCGATGACGTTGGCCCCGGGTTGACGCTGAATGTTCAGCAGCACGGCCTGGTTTTCATTGGCCCAGGCCGCGAGGCGTTCGTTTTCGGCGCCGTCGACGATTTCCGCCACGTCCTTGAGGCGCAACGGTGCGCCATTGGCGTAGGCCAGGATCAGGTTGGCGTAATCCTTGGGTGAAGTCAGCTGATCGTTGGCATCGAGCATCGAGACCCGGGTCGGGCCGTCGAAGTTGCCCTTGGGCTGGTTGACGTTCGAGGCGCCAATCAGCGTGCGCACGTCCGACAGGTTCAGGCCGTTGGCCGCGAGGGCCTCCGGGTTGACCTTGATCCGCACCGCCTGACGCTGGCCGCCGGCGATGCTGACCATGCCGACGCCGCTGATCTGGGCGATTTTCTGCGCCATGCGCGTATCGACCAGGTCATTGAGTTTGGGCAATAACATGGTCTTGGAGGTAATCGCCAGGGTCAGCACCGGCGTGTCCGCCGGGTTGACCTTGTTGTACACCGGCGGTGCCGGCAGGTCCTTGGGCAGCAGGTTGGTCGCGGCGTTGATCGCGGCTTGCACCTGCTGCTCGGCGACATCCATGTTGATATCGAGGCTGAAACGCAGGGTCAGCACCGACGCGCCGCCGGAACTGGTCGAGGCCATCTGGGTCAGGCCGGGCATTTGCCCGAACTGGCGCTCAAGGGGCGCGGTCACGGCGCTGGTCATGACGTCCGGACTCGCGCCGGGATAGAGCGTCATTACGCGAATGGTCGGGTAGTCGACCTGGGGCAACGCCGACACCGGCAGCAGCCGATAGGCGATCACGCCGGCCAGAACGATGGCCAGCATGCTCAGGGTCGTGGCGACCGGGCGAAGGATGAACAGCCGCGAGAGATTCATGCGCCGCCCTTTTTCGCCTTGTCGGTGGTTGCCGGTTCAGTGGTGCCGGCCGCCGATTTGCCCTGCAGGTGGCCGGTCGGCGTGGTCGGTACATCCTTGGTGTCGTTGACCACTTCCACTTCGCTGCCTTCCTTCAGGCGGTCGGTGCCTTCCAGGACGACGCGGTCGCCGGCGGCCAGGCCTTCGGTGACCACGGTGTTTTCACCATCGCTGGCGCCGACTTTCAATTGACGGATCACGACCTTCTTGTCGCCGTCCATCGCATAGACAAAGGTGCCGTTGGTACCGAACTGGATGGCGGCCGACGGCGCGAGCACCACGTTTTTCAGGGTGTCGGCCAGCAGGTGCACGTTGACGAACTGGTTGGGGAACAGCGCCTGATCGCGGTTCTCATAGCGTGCCTTGAATTTCAAGGTACCTGTGGTGACGTCGATCTGGTTGTCGAGGCTTTGCAATACGCCGGTGGCCTGGATTTTGGTGTCGCCGCGATCCCAGGCTTCAGCAGGAAGCCTGGCGCCCGTGCGATAGCGGGCCAGGACCACGTCGAGGCTGTTCTCCGGCAAGGTGAAGGCGACGCTGATCGGCTGGGTCTGGGTGATGATCGCCAGCGCGGTGGTGTCATTGGCGGCGACCAGGTTACCGACATCGAGTTGACGCAAACCGACACGGCCGGCAATCGGCGCGCGGATCTTGGTGAATTCGAGATTGAGCTTGGCGTCGTTGACCGCCGCCTGATTGGTCTTGACCGTGCCCTGATACTGGCCCACCAGCGCTTCGGCGGTGTCCAGGGTCTGCTTGGCGATACTGTCTTCCTTGAACAGCCCGCGATAACGCTCGACATCGACCTGGGCGTTTTTCAGTTGCGCCTGGTTCTGCAACAAGGTGCCTTCGGCTTGGAGCAAGGCGTTCTGGTAAGGGCGCGGGTCGATTTCCGCCAGAAGGTCGCCGGCCTTGACCATCTGCCCCTCTTCGAACGATACCTTGACCAGTTCACCGCCGACCCGGCTGCGCACATTGATTGTATTCAGCGCCGTTACCGTGCCCAGCGCCCGGTAATACAGCGGGAAGTCACCCTTGACCGCCGGTGCCACACGTACCGGAACCGGCCCGGTTGAGCCACCGAAACCAGGACGCATCCCCCCCGACTTGCCCGTGTGCCCGGTCACGGCTTTTTGCCCTGCGGCTTCTTTTGGCGTGGTGCTGCCGGGCCAGAATTTCCAGCACAGGCCAGCGATGACCAACAGGATCAGCAGGCCGAACAGCCAGCGACGGGGACTACGGGAAGCGGAGGATTGCATTGAATGATCAACCATTGGGCGCGTGGGCTTCTTCTACGGAGGCTGAACGATAAGCACTGGCGAGTAATTAGCAAAGCGCCTTTACCGGCAATTTACCTTCGGCTTACGTAACAGGAGATTTATCTAAGAGACTGAAGAACAAATGAAAACGGCCTGAACAAGGACAGGCCGTTAACATTGTAAAACCGTACTTATTTCAGAACGGCAAGTGCAGCTTCGTAGTTCGGTTCTTGTCCGATTTCACTGACCAGTTCGCTGTGCAGCACGGTGTCGTTTTCATCCAGAACCACGACAGCGCGTGCAGTCAGGCCTTTGAGTGGGCCGTCCGCAATGGCCACACCGTAGTTCTCGATGAACTCGGCGCCGCGCAGAGTCGACAGGTTCTGCACATTGTCCAGACCTTCGGCGCCGCAGAAACGGGCCTGGGCGAATGGCAGGTCGGCGGAGATGCACAGCACTACGGTGTTGGCCACGTCGTTGGCCTGGGCGTTGAACTTGCGAACCGAGGTTGCGCAGGTCGGGGTATCAACGCTTGGGAAGATGTTCAGCACTTTGCGCTTGCCGGCGAAGTTCGCCAGGGTCACGTCGGACAGGTTGCCGGCAACCAGGGAAAAGGCTGGTGCCTTGGAACCGGCTTGTGGCAATTGGCCGTTGACTTGAACCGGGTTGCCTTTAAGAGTGACTTGAGCCATGAACGGAGTCCTTCTGAACGTTGTTGTAGAAAGGGTGAAGAGGCAGAAGTTAACCACGAAACGCTCCGGCGACCTATGGGCGGACACAAATTGTGAACAGTCGCCGCAGACCTGCGGTGATATTTAAATCACCGCAACATGTCGAATTGGCTAATCACCAATCGACCATACAGTGAATCATTCCAATCCAGCGGAGAGACCACCATGCGTTTCATGATCATCATCAAAGCCAGCGCCGATTCCGAGGCCGGCGTCATGCCCAGCGAAGAGCTGCTGACGGCGATGGGCAACTACAACGAAGAGCTGGCCAAGGCCGGGATCCTGCTTGCGGGCGAAGGCCTGCACCCTAGCAGTAAAGGGGCCCGCGTGCGCTTTTCCGGCGACAAGCGCTCGGTCATCGACGGCCCGTTCGCCGAAACCAAGGAGCTGATCGCCGGGTTCTGGCTGTGGCAGGTTAAGTCCAAGGATGAAGCCATCGACTGGGTCAAGCGCTGCCCGAACCCGATGCCGGGCACCGAATCCGAGATCGAAATCCGCCAGGTGTTTGAACTGGACGATTTTGGTGCCGAGCTCACGCCAGAGTTGCGGGAGCAGGAAGAGCGGGCGTTTGGAAAGAGAGGCTGACCTTCCCAGATCGGTTGGCGCAAGCGCGGTGCGATCACGTCTGCATCGGACGTGATCGCCCGATTGATGGATCAAACCGAAGATTCACGTTCATTGCTGAGCACGACGTAAAGCGGATCAAGCCCTGAGCTTGCAGGAAACACCACGATGTAGTCATCAGGCTCGACGTTTTGCCCATCACCGGAAACAACTTCAATTGCCGGCACCGGTGACGAATATATATGGCCCAAACGTTTTGACCGCGCCGGGGCGTCCGGAACATGGCTTTCCTGACTAAGTGTTGATTTGAGTTCCATTGGGTTCTTCCTTGAATCTCTTTTACAAACCGTCGAGGACAATGGCACCTGCCCGGTTCTGAGCACGTGCGGTCAAGTTGTCAACGAGATGGATTATTCCGGTTTGAAGCCGGGCTTGTTATCGGCTGCACGCCATTCTTTGACGGTCTTCAAGATGCCTTCGGGGCTGTCTTCCTGACCTTCCTTTGGGTAGAAGATGACATCTGAGCGGTCCGGGTGTTCCGTTATGAGTTCGAAGTGCGAAAGAAGATGGTCCAGATATGCCTCCAGCGCTTTTCCCTTCAACCCCGCGGGATAATCGGTAAATCCTTGTAAGAAGGATAAAAACTCCGATTCAGTATAGTTTTCCAGCTTCTCTTTAAAGATCATGATTCCTTCCTTGTGCAGCTGTATAGGCAATCTGTAATGAAACAGGCGCCCCCATCTCCACGCGCAGCTTCACCCAACCACACCTCTGAAACTGCCCGCCCTGCCTCGGCTGTGACACCTGGATCATCCCGCCGATCACGAAACAACGCATCCGGCGAAGGCAGCTCCATGTCCCCCGGAAACCTGGGAATACTCGCACTACTCTCCCCCTCGTCAACAGCCGGAAACGTCTGGTTTGGCGGTAGGACGGGGACGGCGGGGCTGCCGGGATAAATCAACGGATCGGTGGGCGTGATCGGCGAAGTCGTCGAGCCAATATGCTCGCTGCCCGGTGGAACCAAAGGCTTCCAACTGCTGGCCGGCGGGATGGGCCAAGGGACAACCGCAGGGACTATCCCCAACCATCCTTCTGTGCTGTTCGGCGCCTTGATGCTGATTTTGTCGAGGTTAAAAGGATCAGGTGCGGTACATAGTTATCGCATACCGATTTCAACGAATCGCGCCCACCCTCGGCGCAGGAAATGATCGAAATACCAACGAGTTAACGCTTTCGACTGGCGAACCCCACATGAGCTGCTAAGTTCTACAGACGTGTCCTACAGGCTTGATAGGAAAGAGATTACGGAGTAACGGCCGCCAAGTGCCGAGTATGCCAATGAGCCACCAAGGAAACGGGGAATCATGTCAAAACATTCGGGAGCGAACGCCTTCTTGCTGGCGGCTTCAATAACGTCTGCCGTTTGTGCCCATGCGGACAACGCCGACACTGCCAACAAAAGTAACAACCCGCTGAACCTCGCACCGGGGATGAACCTGCAGGACTACTACACCCCGAAACTTTACGACTCCAACGCCCACACCAACGACTTGCTGGTCCGCGGCACGCTGCCGATCGCGCCCAATGACTTCATTGGCGTTCCGCAATTGCTGCGTGCGACCGTGCCCATGAGCACCCGCCCCGACCCGCACGGGGGGTACAGCACCGGATTGGGCGACCTGAACCTGTTCGATATCTTCCTGCTCAAGACCGATGGCGTGCAGCTCGGCATCGGTCCGCAGATCACCGCGCCTACCGCCGACAAGGACGAACTCGGTACCGGCAAATGGCAAGCAGGGCTGGCGGCGGTGGCGATTGATTCTTCGCCCCGTGGTTTGCTCGGGGCCCTGGTGCAATACCAGAGCTCTTTCGCCGGCGACAGCGATCGGGTGCATGTGGAAACGGCCACCCTCCAACCCTTCATCATTCATAACCTCGATAAAGGCTGGTACTTGCGGTCCACGGGGACCTGGACTTTCGACCTGAAGAACGACACCCACTACATCCCCCTCGGTTTGGGTGGCGGCAAAGTGTGGAAATCCGGCTCCAATATCCTCAACGCCTTTATCGAGCCGCAGTGGACCGTCGAGCGCAAAGGCGATGGCCTGCCGCAGTTCACGCTGTTCGCCGGGATCAACGTCACGTTTGGCAAATAAGGATTCGCTATGCACGGTGCAATTCGCGCAGCCGGTTTCAGCCTGATGAGCATGTTTGTCAGCTGCGGCGTCGGGGCGCAGGAGCTCGATACACGTATCGGCCAGATCTCGATGGAAGGCGAACTGCCGGCCCACGACGCCATTCCGACACTGTATGCCGAGCTGGATTTCCAGCAGGCTACCCAGAGTTATCTGTGGGCGTTGCCGCTGGTGTCCTACGCCCAGTGGCAGGCAGAATTTCGTGACAAGCTCGGCGCCAAAAGCGGCGACCTGATGGTGCTCGACACTTACGAAGACAAACTCGGCGTGATCACCGCCAACGCCACCACCCCTTACATTCTCGGCTTCGTCGACCTCAATGAGACCGGTCCGCTGGTGATCGAACTGCCGCCCGGCCCGACTGCGGGAGGCGTCGGCGATTTCTGGCAGAGGGCGATCATCGACATGGGCCAGACCGGCCCGGACAAAGGCAAGGGCGGCAAGTACCTGGTGCTGCCACCGGGAGCGGAACCACCGGCCGACGCCGGCAAGTACTACCTGGCCAAATCGGAAACCATGAACGTGCTGGTGGGTTTCCGCGTCCTCGACCCAGACCCGGCGAAAGGCAAGGCGCTGGTCGAGCAATTCAAGATGTACCCGTACGCCAAACGCGCCACGCCGGATAAAACCCGGCTGCTTTCCCCCGGCGGCAAAGCCTGGTCAGGCACCCAGCCACGCGGCCTCGCGTACTGGGAGCGTTTGCACCAGATCATCCAGAAAGAGCCGGTCAATGAACGCGATCGCTTCTACATGGCCATGCTCGCCAGCCTGGGCATCGAGAAGGACAAGCCGTTCAATCCCAACGACAACCAGCGCAAGGCACTGGAACAAGGGGCGCAGGTGGGCGAACTGATCGCCAAGGCCAACACCTTCGCCAAGCGTTTCCCCGACTCGCAGTATTGGAAAGACCGCCAGTGGGACACGGTATTGAACATCAGCGAACCATCGCAGCGCGTGGCCTATTACGACCAGTTATGGGAGCGCAGCGCCTGGTTCTACGAAGCCGTCACCAATACCAAGGGCATGGTCTCCAAAACACCTGGCCTGGGCCAGACCTACCTGGGCGCCTACACCGACGCCAAGGGTAACTGGCTCGACGGCGGCAAAAGCTATCGCCTGCACGTCGGCGCCAATCCCCCGGCCAAGCAGTTCTGGTCGATGACGGTGTATGACATCGACAGTCGCTGCCTGATCGACAACCCGCAACGCAAAGCCGATCTGTCGTCCCGCCAGGACCTGAAGAAAAACGCCGACGGCTCGGTGGACCTGTACTTCGGCCCGACCGCGCCTCAAGGCTTCGAAAACAACTGGGTACAAACCCTGCCGGGCAAACACTGGTTCAGCTACTTCCGCTTGTATGCGCCGACCGAAGCCTACTTTGACAAGAGCTGGAAACTCGACGACATCACGGCCGTGGAATGACGTCCAGGGATTGATAAGGAAGTTTTATGAATAACCGCTTGCTGCTCACTGCCCTCTCGCTCTCGCTGAGCACGAGCGTTTGGGCCGATTTCACCGCCACGCCAGAAGAAGCCCGGGGCATCGCCAAGGAAGCCTATTTGTATGGATATCCCGTGGTAGAGATGTACAAGACCCTCTATACCCAGGCGGTCGACAAGAAGAGTCCGAATTTCAAGGCGCCTTTTAACCAGATCGGCAATACCGCCAAAGCCTTTACCGCCAAGGACACCGCATTCGTCACGCCCAACGCCGACACACCCTATTCCTTCGTCTGGCTGGACCTGCGCGCCGAACCGGTGGTGCTGACCCTGCCGCCCATCGACGAGCACCGTTACTACTCGGTGCAACTGATCGATGCCTACACGCAGAACTTTGCCTACCTGGGCACCCGCAGCACCGGCAACAACGGTGGGCACTTCATGATTGCCGGGCCGAACTGGCAGGGGCAGCAGCCGATTGAAATCGACCGTTTGCTGCGCAGTGAAACCAACATTGCCTATGCGCTGTATCGCACGCAGTTGTTCGATGAAAAGGACCTGGGCAAGGTCAAGGAAATTCAGAAGGGCTACAAGGTCGAGCCACTGAGTCGCTATATCAAACAGAAGGCGCCGCCCGCCGCGCCGGCCATCGACTGGCCGAAACCGACGCCGACCATGAGCGACACCCCGGAGATGTTCCGCTACCTGAATTTCATGCTGTCGTTCGCCCCGGCCCAGGACGCGGAAAAGGACCTGCTGGCGCGCTTCGCCAAAATCGGTATCGAAGCCGGCAAGCCTTTCAAGCCCAACGAACTGCCGGCCAGCCAGCGCAAAGCCCTGGAGGACGGCATTGCCGACGCCAAGGCCGAATTCGCTCAGTTCAAGAAGGACAAGGTAGACACACATCAGGTCAGCAGTGGCGACCTGTTCGGCACCCGTGACCACCTCAACGGCAACTATTTGTACCGCTACGCCGGCGCCAATATGGGGATCTTCGGCAACTCCGCGGAAGAGGCGAATTACATCGGCTACTTCGTCGACAAGGACGGCCAGCCGGTTGATGCCTCGAAACACGACTACACCCTGCATTTCGACAAAGGCGCCCTGCCCCCGGCCGACGCGTTCTGGTCGCTGACGATGTACGACGGCAAGAACAAGTTGCTGGTCGCCAACCCGCTGAATCGCTACCTGATCAACTCGCGGATGCTGCCCGACCTCAAGCTCGACGCTGACGGTGGGCTGACCCTTTACGTACAGCGCAAAGCGCCGGCCAAGGACTTGCAGAGCAACTGGCTGCCGGCACCGAACGGGCCGTTCTACGGTGTCTTGCGCCTGTACCTGCCCAAACCGGAAGTCACCAGCGGCGAATGGAAAATGCCGTTGCTGACTCCGGTCACTTCACAAAAACCGTAAGCGGAGTCAGTGATGGTCAAGCCTTATGTTGTGCGTCCTTTACTGGCCCTGTGCGTGCTCGGCGGCAGTCCGGCGGTACTCGCCGCCGAGGGCGGTGTGGGCCGGCCGATCACCGGGCAACAGGTGTTTTCCAACGCCGGGGTCGTGCCGCCAGAGCCGGGCTGGGTCATGTCCTTTACCAGCATCTGGTACGACGGTGACCTGAAGGGCGGCAAGGGTGTGCCAATTGTTGGTGAAATCGGTGCGGATCTGGACATGAAGGTCTCCTACACCATGGCCAACTTCACCCACGTCTGGGACACCGGCAAAGGGCGCTGGAACTACGCGTCGGCCATCGGCGTACCGGTGCAGTACACCGACGTCAACATCAGTATCACCGGGCCACGCGGCCGGACCCTCGGCACCGAAGACAGCGGGACGCAATTCGCCGACATGCTGGTAACACCGATCGCCGCCGGCTATCACTTCGATCAGCTCAACCATATCTCGTTTTCCCTGCCGATCTACGTGCCGACCGGTGCCTATAACGATGATCGCCTGGCCAACCCCGGCCAGAATACCTACACCTTCATGCCCACCGTGGCGTTCACCCATCTGGATGGCAAGGGCGGTGAATTTACCTTGTCGAGCGGCCTGGAGTTCTACACCGAAAACGACGCAACGGATTATCGCAACGGCAACATTTTCACCCTCGATGCGCTATGGACCCACGGCTTTGGCAATGGCTGGAGCGCCGGGATTGTCGGTGGTTATGTTCAGCAGATCACGGACGACAAAGGCGATACCGCCGATGCACTCGGTGGCTTTCGCGGTCGCTCGGTGGGTGCCGGGCCGGTGATCGGCTGGGCAGGCAAGTTCAACGACGCTCAGGCCAGCGTCAGCGCCCGCTGGGTGCCGGAGTTCGACACCAAGAACCGTCCGGAAGGCAATGGTATTGCCATCAACCTGACGCTGGCGTTTTTCTAAGGAGCGACCAGGGATGGCCATCGGTTCCAGATTGACCTTATGCAGCGTGTTGTTCAGCGGAATCACCTGTGCCGCTGACTTGCCGGTGCTCGGTGGGACACCTGTGCAGCCCGTCACCAAGGGTGATCCCGAGACCTGTCACCGTCTGCAACAGGACTTTGACATCGACCTGAAAAAAGTCGTGGCCGCCGGTTGCGAGCCGTCCACCGAGCAAATCTCCAAACTGATGGATAACCCCGTAGGCAATCTGGTGCTGCTGTTCAACCAGTTCGACTACACCGCGCTCAAGGGGCCGCACAGCAACGGCACGCGCATGTTGGGCAAATACAGTTTCATGCCGACCTTCCCGATTTCCATTGGCGAGGACTGGAACCTGATCAACCGTCTGCCGATCAGCTACGTCAGCGCGCCGGTCAATCGTAAGGCCGGCAACCTGATCGGCATGGGCCCCAATGAATTGCTGCACGACCGCGGCGACTTCGCCTCGGTGGTACAAGACCCGTTTGACCGCACCAGCGGTTTCGGCGATCTGGCCTACGTCGGCGTATTTTCGCCCAAGGAACCGATTCGCTTCGCCGGGGGCGGCAAGATGGTCTGGGGCTTCGGCCCGACCGCGATGTTCCCCACGGCCGAAGAAGACGTGCTCGGCACCGGCAAATATTCCCTGGGCCCGGCCTTCGTCGCCGCGTACCTCGGCGAAGACTGGACCCTTGGCGTGTTCCCGCAGCATTGGTGGTCAGTGGGCGGCGACAGCAAACGCAAGGACGTCAGCCTGACCAACGTCCAGTACTTCATCCAGCGCAGCATCCCCGGCCCGGAACAATGGCGGGTCGGCATGACGCCCAACGTCACGGTCAATTGGAAGGCCGACGGTGGCAACAAGGTGACCTTCCCGATCGGCATCGGCGCCGGCCGGATCTTCAATTTTGGCAAGTTGCCGGTGCGGATTTCCGGGGAAATCCAGTACTCGGCGATTCATCCGGACGACCTGATCAGCAGCCGCTGGAATTTTCGCCTGTCATTCATTCCCGTCATTCCGACTTTCATGTTTTGAGCCAGGACTGCCCATGAGCGCACTCGACGACCTTAATGCCCTGCAAGCCAGCATCGCCGAGGCGGTGCTGGGCCAGGATCACGTCATCCGGCAGATCCTGCTCGGCCTCCTGGCCAATGGTCATTTGCTCCTGGAAAGCCTGCCCGGCCTGGCCAAGACCCGCACGGTCAAGGCGTTGGCCAAGCATCTGGACGCGAAGATGAGCCGCATCCAGTTCACCCCCGACCTGCTGCCGTCGGACATCACCGGCGCCGAGGTCCTGCACCAGATCGACGGCAGGAACGAGATCCGGTTCCAGCCCGGCCCGCTGTTCGGCAACCTGATCCTGGCCGACGAAATCAATCGCGCTCCGGCCAAGGTTCAGGCGGCGTTGCTTGAAGCCATGGAAGAGCGGCAAATCACCGTGGCCGGCAACAGCCATGTGCTGCCGGAGTTGTTCATCGTGGTAGCGACGCAAAACCCCATCGAACAGGAAGGCACGTACCCGCTGCCGGAAGCGCAGATGGACCGTTTCCTGATGAAGGTGCTGCTGGATTACCCGAGCGCGGAAAACGAGAGCCAGGTGCTGCGGCTGTTGCGCCAGGAAGAAGTGGCAGCGGGAGCCAAGACCGCAGCGGTGCAAGGTTTCGCCTTGTCGCAGGACGTGATTTTCGCCGCGCGCCGGCAAGTCAGCGCGATTCACGTGTCCCCGGCCATCGACCGCTACCTGATCGACCTGATCAACGCCACGCGCCACCCGGCCGACTACGACGCTGATTTGGGGCGCTGGATCGCGATTGGCGCCAGCCCTCGGGGCGGTATCGGCCTCGACCGCTGCGCCCGCGCCGATGCCTGGTTCCAGGGGCAGGATTTCGTCTCGCCAGACAATGTCCGCGCGGTGGTGCACCCGGTGCTGCGGCATCGTTTGCAACTGAGTTATGACGCGGTGGCGGATGGCGTGACGGCGGACCAGGTACTGGACCGATTGCTCGATAAAGTCGCCATTCCCGCATGAACGCGGACGGTCTGGTCTACGTCTCTCTGGCGCAATTGATGGCGCTGGAGTTCAAGGCCCGTGACCTGAGTTTTCTCGCGCGCCAGCCGCAAGGCAGCATCCTCGCCGGCAACCACGCCTCGCGGTTGCGCGGTCGTGGACTGAACTTCGATGAGCTGCGCCGCTATCAAGCGGGAGATGATTTGCGTCACCTCGATTGGCGCGCGTCGTTGCGCACCGGCAAACCGGTGGTGCGCACCTTTACCGAAGAGCGTGATCGGCCGGCGTTGATCCTCGTCGACCAGCGCATGTCGATGTTTTTCGGCTCACGCCGCAGCTTCAAATCCGCCCTGGCCGCCGAATTGGGCGCGCTGGCGGCATGGATGGTGTTCAGCGCGGGGGATCGGGTCGGCGGCCTGGTTTTCAACGACTCTCGCATCGACGCGATTGCCCCATTGCGCAGCCGCAAGCGGATCGAAGCGCTGTGCAGCCGTATCGTCCAGCAAAACCAGGCACTCAACGCCGCCAACCCGGATGCCGAGGGCGAAGACCAGCTCGACAAGGTTTTGCAGCATTGCCTGGCGGTGGCTGGCCACGATCATCTGATCTGCATCGTCAGCGACTTTGCCGGCGCGGGCGAACGTACCCTGCAATTGATGCGGCAACTGGCGGCACACAACGACGTGATTGCCATGCAAGTCTATGACCCGTTGGCGCTGAACCTGCCAAAAAACGGCCGCCTGCTGGTCACCCAAGGCCAGTTACAGGTGGAACTGGCGGTCGAGCAACGCAGCGTTCACCAACCCCTGGGTGATTTTCTCAGCGGTCGGCTCAAGGATGTCGCGACGTTGCTTCGCCGCAGCCAGGTGCCGTTGATGATGTTCAGCACCGCGACCGAGGCGCAGGAACAACTGCGCGCCGAACTGGGCAGAGGTCGGCGATGAATCCGACTATCCCGAGCATTGAGCAACTCAAGGAAATCGCCCTGCCCGCGCAGGTCAGTTATGCGCCGCAGACCTGGGGTTGGTGGGTGTTGCTTGGATTGTTGCTGGTGACGGCGTTGCTCGTCGCTGTCCGGCGCTACCGGCAATGGCGGCTCGACGCTTATCGGCGGGAAGCGTTGGCGCGGTTGGCCCAGTTGCAGAAGCGCAGCGATGACTTGAACGCACTTCGCGAATTGCCCGAGCTGCTCAAACGCACCGCCCTCTCCGCATGGAATACAAAACCTGTAAGAGCTGGCTTGCCGGCGCTGGCGGCCTTCCAATCGAAGAGTCAGTTGACTGAACCACCGCCATCGCCAGCAAGCTGGCTCCTACAGGGGCCAGCAGCGTTAGGAAGAGAGGATTGGCAAACGTTTCTGGAACGTCACAGCAGGCACCCATTGCCAGCGGACTTCAGCCAGCAACTGGCCCGACTCGCCTACGCCCCCGACGCCACCCTGCGCGCCATACCCACCGATCAACGCCAACAGCTGTTCGACACCTGCAAACACTGGGTGGAGCATCATCATGTGGCAGCTTGATTACCCCTGGCTGTTACTCCTGCTGCCGTTGCCTTGGCTGGGTTATCGCTACCTGCCTGATTACCGCGAAGCCCGCAGCGCCGTGCGCGTGCCGTTCTTCAGCGCGATGAGCCGCGCCGTCGGCCAGGCGCCGAGCGCCGCCGGCACACGCAGCAACCGCTGGCAGTTGCTGCTGAATGTGCTGGTGTGGGCCCTGGTTCTGCTGGCGGCGGCACGTCCGGTGTACGTGGAAAAGCCCATCGAGCGCCAGCAACCGGTGCGCGACCTGATGCTGGCCATCGACATTTCCCAGTCGATGGAAACCACCGATTTCACCGACGCCAACGGCCAGAAAATCAACCGTCTGGCTGCGGTCAAGGCAGTGGTTCACGGCTTCATCGACAAGCGTAAGGACGATCGTTTGGGCCTGATCGTGTTCGGCAGTGGCGCCTATCCGCAGGCACCGCTGACACTGGATCACGCCAGCCTGTCGCTGTTGCTCGACGACACCGGCATCGGCATGGCCGGACCCAACACGGCCATCGGCGACGCGATCGGCCTGAGCCTGAAGTTGCTGGATCAGGCCCATGAACAGGAAAAAGTGCTGATCCTGCTCACCGACGGCAACGACACCAGCAGCGCCATCACCCCGGATCACGCGGCGTCCATGGCCGCCGCCAAAGGCGTGGTGATTCACACCATCGGCATCGGCGACCCGACCGCCGAGGGTGAAGCCAAGGTCAACCTGCAAGGCTTGCAGCAGATCGCCCAGACCACCGGCGGCAAGTTCTTCCGCGCCGAAGACCGCACGGCACTGGATCAGGTCTACAGCACCCTCGACAAACTGACCCCGCACCAAGTGAAAACCCTCAGCCACCAGCCAAAACGGGACCTGTTCTGGTGGCCATTGGGCGCAGCCATCGCCTTGCTCGCGCTCTACCACGTCGGTGCCTTGCTCCGCCCACACCTGACACTCACGCGTCAGCGGCAGGAGGCCTGAGATGGAAATCAACCTCAGCGACCTGCATTTCCTGCGCCCGCTCTGGCTGTTGCTGCTGCCGCTCGGTGCCGCGCTGCCGTGGCTCTGGCGGCGCAGCCGGGATGTGCAGCGGCGCTTGCGCAGCAACATCGCCGAGCACTTGCTGCCGCACTTGCTGATTACGCCTCAGGATCAGCAGCGCTTGCGGCCGGTGCATCTGGTGTGTGCAGTGCTGATCCTGGGGGCTATCGCCGCGGCGGGGCCGACCTGGGAACAAGACCGCCCGGACTTCCTAGAGAATCGCGCGCCGCTGATCATTGCCATCGACCTGTCGCCGTCGATGGACGCCAGCGACGTACCACCGAGTCGCCTGGAAGCGGCCAAACACAAGCTGCACGAGCTGATCCAGCGTCGCGCCGGGGCCCACAACGCGCTGATCGCCTACGCGGGCAGCGCGCACCTGGTGTTGCCGCCGACCGACGACCCGGCGTTGCTCGACACCTTCATCCAGGCCCTGAGCACTGATCTGATCGGTAAGCCGGGGAAGAACGTCAGCGCGGTGATCGACGAAGCCAAGCGCCTGCTGACCGCTGAAAAAAACCCGGGCACCTTGCTGTTGATCACCGATGGGGCCGACACCGCGCAGCTCGGCGGCCTGCGCAAGCAATTGAATGACAGCGCGCTGCAAGTGCTGATCCTCGCCGTGGGCAACGAGGACGGCGGCATCGTCCGAGACGCCAGTGGCCAGCCACGCACCGACAGTAACGGCCGCCCTGCGCTCGGCAGTTTCGATCAGGCCGCGCTCAAGCAACTGGCTTCCGCCGTGGATGCGCCGCTCGGCAGCCTCACACTGAATGACGACGATCTGGATTGGGTTGAACTGCACGCCCAACAGCATTTTCAGGCCGCCAGTGACGAGCAGCGCGAGTTGCACTGGAAAGACGCCGGTTACTGGTTGTCCTGGCCGCTGTTGCTGATCGCGTTCTTCAGTGTGCGCAAAGGTTGGAGCCTGAACTGGACGCCCGCTGTGTTGTTGGCGCTGGGGATCGGCTGGCAACCGACCAACGCTGAAGCCAATGCCTTGACCGATGCTTTTTTCACCCCCGACCAGCAAGGTCGCTGGGCCTTCGAGCATGAGCATTTTCCGCAGGCCGCCGCCCTCTTCAGCGACCCGTACTGGAAAGGCATCGCCGCTTACAACGCCGCGGATTTCGACCTGGCGCTGGCGAGTTTCGCGCGGTTGGAAACGCCCCAGGCGTATTTCTATCTGGGCAACATTTATGTGCGGCGCTTCAAGTTCGATCAGGCCATCGCGGCGTACACCCAGGCGCTGAAGTTGCAGCCGCAGTTCCCGGAGGCCACCGCCAACCTGGCGCTGGCGATCGCCTTGCAGAAAGACACCGACAGCGCCGAACAGAACGCCCCGGAGGTCAAGCCCGACGAAATCAAAATGGACAAGGCACCGGGCAAGGGCCAGAGCAAGACGGTGGCGACCGAACAGGCGGCGTCGGATGCGTTGTGGTTGCAGAACCTGACGACATCGCCAGCGAAGTTCCTCAAGCAGAAGTTCAGCTTGCAGGATCAGACGGGCATGAAGCCATGATCCGTCTGATAGCGCGAGTGGCGACCTTCGCGAGCAAGCCCGCTCCCACAGGGGATTGGCGGCGCACACATCCCCCATGTGGGAGCGGGCTTGCCCGCGAAGAGGCCAGCCCAGCCAGCAAAATACTCTGGGCCCTGCTCTGCTGCCTGATCACCACAGCCACACTGGCCGCCGAACCCGACCTGCGAGTACAGGCCACCCTGCAACCCGCAGAATCCGTCAGGGTCGGCGGCATCCTCGAACTGCAACTCGACGTCCTCACCGACACCTGGTTCACCGACGCCCCCACCCTGCCCGACCTGAAACTCCCAGGCGCCCTGGTGTTGCCGCCCGACGGTCACGCCGAGCACATTAACCAGACGCTCGACGGCAAGTCCTTCAACGGCATGCGCTACAGCTACCGCATCACGCCGAATCTGGCCCGTGGCTTCGACATTCCGGCCCTGACGGTGCAGGCCACCCCCGGCCAGGCCAACACACCGCTGAGTGCGCAGAGCCAGCCGCTGCACTTCAGCGCCACGCAACCGCCCGGTTTCAAACCCGGAGAGGCTGTGCTGGTGGCCCAGGGGCTGCGCTTCAGCCAAACCGTCAGCCGTTCAGCGACGCCACTGAAGGTGGGCGACAGCCTCACCCGGCAACTGACCCTGCAGGCCGACAACGCCATGGCCATGGCGCTGCCCGTACCGCCGCTTGCGGAGGTCGCGGGACTGAGCCGTTATCCGCAAGCACCGCAAATCACCACCCTCGATGATGGCCGAGGGCATTTCACCGGCGGGCAACGCATCGACGCCGTGACCTACCGGATCGACACCGAAGGTCGCTACACCTTGCCGGCGATCGAACTGAAATGGTGGGATGTCAGTACGCAACAGGCGCGCACCGCCCAGGTCCCGGCAGTGACGTTCGACGCCGTAGCCAACAGCGCATACAAGCCGGTGTTCTCCGTCACCGAAGACCTGAAGCAACTCGGCCAGCAAGGCCGCGTACATCTGTCGGAACATTGGTTGCTTTGGGTGGCGCTGTTGGGGCTTGCAGGGTTAGCCATCGGCGTGGCGAAGCCTTTCGTGCATCGCGCATACCTTGCCGTGCAGGCCCGACGCCGAACCCGGCAAACCGCGTACCTGCAATCCGCCGACTACGCCTGGCGGCAGATTCCGCAACAAATCGAGGCAAGACCTGCGCAACTCAGCGCCCTGTACCTGTGGCTCAGACGCAGCCGCCTGGGCCTGAAACTGAGCGATCTCAGCCCGCGCCTGCAAGGGCTGTTACGCGCCTGTTACGGCCGCGAACCGACCGAAGATCAGGCGTTGCGTCAACTTCGGCAATCCTTGGCTACGCTGCATAGTCAGGCCGTTCGTCACAACACCGCACCCCGTTCAGCACTGCGACCCTTGAACCCCGTCCACGAGAAGGATTTCCCATGACGAACCCGCTATCGTTCAGTCACCGCTTCGGCCTGACCCTGCTTTTCGCCCTGGCCTTGCCGCTGCTGGCGCAGGCTAACGAACCCCTGGCCTCGTGGAACGATGGGCCGGCGAAAAAGCACATCATCGAATTCGTGCAGACGGTCACTGATCAATCCAGCAAAGATTTCGTCAAACCCGCTGACCGCATCGCCGTGTTCGATAACGACGGCACGTTGTGGAGCGAGCAGCCGATGTACTTCGAGTTGCTGTTTGCCCTCGACGAAGTCAAGCGCAACGCCCCGCAGCACCCGGAATGGAAAACCACCCAGCCGTTCAAGGCCGTGTTGGAAAACGATCACCAGGCGCTGGCCGCCAGCGGCATGGATGGCATCCTGAAAATCTTTGGTGCCACCCACACGGGCATGACCACCGACGCCTTCGACGACTACGCCAAGACCTGGCTGAGCCAGGCCAAACACCCGAAGACCGGCAGGCCGTACACCGAAATGATCTTCCAGCCGATGCTGGAAATGCTCGATTACCTGCGCAGCCAGGACTTCAAGACCTACATCGTCTCGGGCGGCGACACCGCGTTCATGCGCGCGTTTGCCGAGAAGGTCTACGGCATCCCTCCGGAACAGGTGATCGGCACCACCTTCGTCACGGCGTTCCAGTTCAAGGACGGCAAGGCTTCGATCGTGCGCACGCCAAAACTCGCGCATAACGACGACGGCCCGGGCAAACCGGAAAGCATCGATGCAGTGATCGGGCGTCGGCCGATCCTCGCCTTTGGCAACTCTGACGGTGACCTGCAAATGCTGCAATGGACCGCCGCCGGGCCGGGCAAGCGCTTCATGGGGCTGGTGCATCACACCGACGCCAAACGCGAGTGGGCCTATGACCGCAAGTCCGATATCGGTCGTCTGGACAAGGCCCTGGACGAAGCCAACAGCCGTGGCTGGACTGTCGTGGACATGGCGTCCGAGTGGCGCCGGATCTATCCGTTCGACGCCGCCACACCCGAGCAAGTGCAATAAGCAACAGCGCGTTACGCAGGACAGCAAATCAACGTTTGTCGCACCACGCGACACCCGCTTAAAAGGAGCAAGTCAGATGACTCGCATACGCAAGTGGCTACCGAAACTCGCCCTGGTGGCGGTTTCGGTCATGGCGATTTCGGCGACTGCCGGGGCCGCCGAAAAACCCAATATTCTCGTGATCTTCGGCGATGACATCGGCCAGACCAACATCAGCGCTTATTCCATGGGCGTGGTCGGGTACAAGACTCCCAACATCGACCGGATTGCCAAGGAAGGCATGATGTTCACCGACTATTACGCGGAGAACAGCTGCACCGCAGGACGTTCCTCCTTCATCACCGGCCAGACGCCATTGCGCACCGGCCTGTCGAAAGTCGGCATACCGGGCGCGCCGGTGGGCTTGCAAAAACGTGACATCACCATCGCCCAGGCGCTGAAGTCGCAGGGCTACGCGACAGGCCAGTTCGGCAAGAACCACCTCGGCGACCGCGATGAATACCTGCCGACCAACCATGGCTTCGACGAGTTCTTCGGCAACCTCTATCACCTCAATGCCGAGGAAGAGCCCGAGCGTCCGTACTGGCCCAAGGACGACCAGGCTTTCACCAAGGCCAACACCCCGCGTGGCGTGATCCACAGCTTCGCCGACGGCAAGATCGAGGACACCGGCGCGCTGACCACCAAACGCATGGAAACCATCGACGACGAAACCACCGCCGCGGCGCAAGCGTTCATCGAGAAACAGGCCAAGGCGGACAAACCGTTCTTCGTCTGGATGAACACCACACGCATGCACCTGTTCACCCACGTGCGCGATTCGATGAAGGGCCAGAGCGGCATGCCCGGTAACGAGTATGCGGACGGGATGCTGGAGCATGATGCTGACGTCGGCAAACTGCTCAAGACGCTCGACGACCTGAAAATCGCCGACAACACCATCGTCGTCTACACCACCGACAACGGCCCGAACCAGTTCTCCTGGCCGGACGCGGCGACCACGCCGTTCCGCAACGAGAAGAACTCCAACTGGGAAGGCGCGTATCGCGTGCCGGCGATCGTGCGCTGGCCGGGCAAGATCAAGGCCGGTGAAGTGTCCAACGAGCTGTTCTCGGGCATGGACTGGTTCCCGACGCTGCTCGCCGCTGCAGGCGATGCCGACGTGAAAGACAAGCTGCTCAAAGGCTGGGCGCCGACATCCGGTGGCACCAACTTCAAGGTGCACCTGGACGGCTATAACCAGCTGCCTTACCTGACCGGCCAACAACCTAAAGGCGAGCGCAAGGAGTTCTACTACTTCAACGACGACGGCGTGCTGGTGTCGATGCGCTTCGACAATTGGAAAGTGGTGTTCTGCGAACAGCGCCAGCCGGGTGGTTTCAGGGTGTGGAGCGAACCGTTCGTGTGCCTGCGGGTGCCGAAAATCCTCAACCTGAGGATGGATCCGTACGAACGGGCCGACGTGGTTTCGGATCAGTTCTACGACTGGAATACCAAGAACGTTTACCTCGCCGGTGTCGCGGTAACCAAATCGGCAGAGTTCCTGCAAACCTTCATCGAATATCCGCCAAGTCAGAAACCGGCCAGCTTCAGCATCGACCAGATCCGTGCTGCGGTAGATGCCAAAATCGCCGAAAAAATGAAAGCGGCACCCGCTGCACAGTAAGACCGCGAGACCGCCGCTCGCCCTCACCGGCGAGCGGCCCTGTTTCCCACGTGTTACGTACCCTCTGTAGGAGCCGGCTTGCTGGCGATGGCGGTGGGTCAGGTCACTGATTTATCGACTGGCAAACCTCGATCGCCAGCAAGCTGGCTCCTACAGGGGCTTGTGGTCATTTCTAATTTTTTGGTCAAGGCAACAGACTTATGTCCTCACGTGTCGCCAGCAAGTCGTCGGCTATACCTGCTCCACAAACCGCAACGTCACCGGCGTTGTTGATCCCGGCCTTGCTGCTGTTCGTCTCCGGTGCCGCGGCGCTGGTGTATCAGGTGCTGTGGATCAAGCAACTGTCGTTGGTGGTCGGCGTCGAGGTGTACGCGATCACCACCGGCATCAGCGCTTTTTTTGCCGGCCTGGCTTTGGGAGGCTTGTTGTTCGGACGCTGGGCCGATCGCGTGCAGCAACCGGCGCTGCTTTATGCGGGACTGGAAGTGGCGGTGGCCGTGCTGGGTGTCGGCGCGACCTTCGCCCTGAGCCTCGCCGCCAGCCCGTTTGCCTGGCTGGAGCAACAGATCGGCGTGGTGGCCTGGCTGTTGCCCTTCGCGCTGGTGGGCGTCCCGGCATTGCTGATGGGCGGCACCTTGCCAGTGCTGGTTCGCTCGTTGGCCGCCGATCCGCAGCAACTGGGCAAGGCGGGTGGCCAACTCTATGCGGCGAACACCGCAGGGGCCATCGCCGGCACCCTGCTCGCGGCGTTCGTGCTGATTGCCACCCTGGGCGTGCGCGGCAGTGCGTTGGCCGCAGCGATGCTCAACCTGCTGGCCGCCGTCGGTGCCCTGTGGTTTCAACGCCAGCGTTCGGCGCCGATCGTCGCGGCGGCAAAGCACCCGTCCGCCAAGGCGCCGCACCGTCTCGCCTTGTGGCTGTATTCGATCGCCGGTGGCGTAGCCCTGGGTTACGAAGTGGTCTGGTCGCAATCCATCGTGCAATTCATGAGTACCCGCACCTACGCGTTTGCCGTGGTGCTGGCGACCTACCTCACCGGGTTGTTTCTCGGCAGCATCCTGCTGGCCCGTCGCGTGGAGCGGATTCGTGATCCGTGGGGCGTGTTCGGTTTGCTGATCGCCGGTGCCGGGTTGGTCGCATTACTGGAAATCGCCCTGCTCGGCCGCTGGCTGGTGCTCGGGCAAAGCCTGGCCGAAGCCTGGGTCCTGTCGTTGGGCGCGAGTGAATTGCTGGGCATGAGTGCCCGATTTGCCGTCGCGGCCATGAGCATCGTGTTCGTGCCGACCTTACTGCTCGGTGCGGCGTTCCCCCTGGCCTTGCGCCTTAGCGTTGGACGAGAGCACGTCGGTCAGGATGTCGGCGCCGTGGTCGCGTTCAACACCCTCGGCGGGATTATCGGGGTGATGCTCTGCGGGTTTGTGCTGATTCCATTGTTAGGGCTGGTGCGAACCTTGGGGCTGTTGGCAGTGGTCGCCGCCGGGATCGGCTACTTTGCTGTGCGCAAGGGTCACCACGTGAAGAAAGGCCGGCGTCAGGCGGTTGTGGCGATCGGTCTGCTGTCTGTGGCGGTGGCGGTGTTGACTCCGGTGAACAAGCTCGCCGGCCTGCTGCCCGGCGCTCGCAACGCGACGTTGGCGTTCTACGAAGAAGGCCGCGGCGGCACCGTGGCCGTGGTCACCCAAGGCAAGGGCGAGAAGACGTTCCAGCGCTTGTATATCCAGGGTGTGTCGAACACCGGCGACGCCATGCCGTCCCTGCGCTACATGCGCATTCAGGCGCTGTTGCCGCTGCTGATCCATAACGGCGAGCCGCGCTCAACGCTGGTGATCGGTTTCGGCACCGGCATCACCGCAGGCGCCCTGACCCGCTATCCGGGCCTGGAACATCGGGTGGTGGCCGAATTGCTGCCTTCGGTGGTCAAAGCCGCGCCGTTGTTCAAAGGCAACTTCAATGCAGCCGCTGATCCCGGCGTCGATGTGCGTCTGCGCGACGGACGCCAGGAACTGCTGCGCAACCCGCAACGCTACGATCTGATCACCCTCGAACCGCCACCGCCCTCCGCCGCCGGGGTGGTTAACCTTTACTCCCGGGACTTCTACCAACTGGCCGCCAGTCGCCTCGAGAAACAAGGCCTGGTGGCCCAGTGGCTGCCGTTGCCGACACAGAACATCGACGACTCGCGTTCGCTGGTGCGCAGCTTTCTCGACGTCTTCCCGTACGCCACATTGTGGACCAGCGAGTTCCACGAAATGCTGCTGGTGGGCTCGCTGCAGCCGATTGAGCTGGACGCGGCGAAAATCAGCCAGCGCTTCCAGCAGGACAGCGTTCGCAGCACTTTGCAGGACGTGGGCATCGGCTCGGCGGCAGCGTTACTGGCGACGTGGGTCACCGATCGCGCCGGGCTCGAGCGTTTCGCCGCCGACGCGCCGCCGGTAACTGACGATCAACCGCGTATCGAATATGCACCGTGGGTACGTGCCAAGGAGATCAGTCGCGTCCTGCCGGCGCTGCTCGATCTACGTCAGCCACCGCTGCTGGTAAATGCCGATGCAGGCTTTGTCGAACGGATGAACACCCACCAGCAGCGCCTGATGCAGTTCTATCGGGCGAGCCTGCATGCCTATGACGGCGACCGTGATGCATGGGCCAGGGATATTCGTGAGGTGATGCGCGGGGATGGCGGGAATCCGTATTATCGGTGGTTTGTCGGGGATTGATCCGGCGCCCGGCAGTCCGTATTCGCGAGCAAGCCCGCTCCCACAGTGATCGCTGCCGTACACGTTTTTGTGTGCACTGCAGATCCACTGTGGGAGCGGGCTTGCTCGCGAAGAGGCCATCAGCCGCAACGCATCATTTGGATTTCAGTTTCAAATACGACTGATGCATATCCGAAGCCCAACCGTCGATCACGCTTTTCACATCATCAGCCTTCATCACTTGCGAATCGTTTTCCAGTGGCTTGCCGGTCCCCTTGCGCACTACCTGCGCCAGCACATGGTTGTTGCCGCCATCGAGGAATACCGCTTCGGTAGCCAGGTCAGTCTCCTGATCGCGAATGCCGCTGGCGGTACTCACCGCCGCCGCTACCAAGGCAATCGGAATCACTTCATAAGGTTTCAAACCCTCGGTCTTGCTGCTGACGGCTGTGATCGCCGCACGCACCACGATCACGCCAGGGCCGGGGCCAGAAGCCAGCGGCAGGGATTTACCGATCTCACGCTTGAGTGCCTGATCGTAGTAACCGGTGATCCCGTTCAGAGTGGATTGGGGGATTTTCACGGTCGGTTGCGGCTTGGGATAGAGCTGGGTCGGCTCCACGTACACGCTGGTGTATTTGCTGACATCGAGCTTCGGATCGACCCAGCGCATCACCACCGCGCCTGACGGTGACTTGGCTTCCTTGAGTTGGCTGTAATCCTTGAGAAACCCGGAATACTGGTCAGGTTCGACGGTCTTGCTGGCGCAACCCACCACGCCGATCGAGGCAATGCACAGCGTGCTCATCATTAATGCAAACTTCATGCGGTAACTCCTGTAAGTCGGTCGACAGCGGTTTGAAAACGGGTGTAACAGGTATAGCCAATGCCGCGCCTTTTGTTCGGAAAAAACCGAATATTCATCCAACGCCACGCTGAGGATCAAAACGGTCATTTGACAGATGCCGGCCAGCCGGCAAAGCTGCACCGAGCCTGAAGGCGCGCCTGACGGCAAAAGCACCCGGACCATGGAAGTCGCAATGCCGAAACATAAAAATAAAGTGGCTCAACCAACTCCCGATTCGCCATCGACCTCGGTCTCTCGCTACCTGTTTCCTGCGCTCATCGGCGTGTTGCTCCTGGCCATCGTCGGCATCGGCTGGTTTCTGTTCAGCAGTCAACCGGCGCCGCTGACCTATGCGCCGCCCGCTCCCCCGGTGGCCACCCCGAGCAAACCGCAAGCCGTGGCAGCCGCAGCAGCCGTCGCACCGGCGCAGATGGTCGACGAGCAACAGTGCCAGGGCTGCCACAGCGCACAGGTCAAGGACTGGCAAGGCTCGCATCATCAATTGGCGATGCAGGAAGCCACCGCCGAAACGATGCTCGGCGATTTCAACAACGTCACCTTCAAGGCGGAAAACGAAACCACGCGGTTCTCGCGCAAAAACGATGAATTCTGGGTCAATACGCCGGGCATCGATGGCAAGAATGCCGACTTCAAGGTGGCCTACACCTTTGGCATCGCGCCGTTGCAGCAATATCTGATCGAGGTCGGCGAAGGTCGCTTGCAAGCGTTGGGCGTGGCCTGGGATACCGAGAGGCATCGCTGGTTTCACCTCTATCCGGGCCAGGGCGTGAACTTCAAGAATCCGCTGCACTGGAGCAAGCCGAGCCAGAACGCCAATTTCATGTGCGTCGAGTGCCACACCACCGGCTACAAACGCAACTTCGACGCGGCGAAAAACACCTTCGACAGCCACTGGAACAGCCTCGGCGTGGGTTGCCAGGCGTGCCACGGTCCCGCGTCCAGTCACTTGGAGTGGACCGCGAAAAAAGGTGACCTGATCCATGCCGGTTTTGCCGTCGACCTCAAGGACAAGGACGCCACGGTCGAGATCGAAACCTGCGCCCGCTGTCACGCCCGTCGCGCACCGCTGGGCGATGGCTTCACCGTCGGCAAACGGCTGATGGATGACTACCTGCCGAGCACCCTGACCCGCGAGTTGTACGCGCTGGACGGCAAGATCAAGGATGAAGTGTTCGAACACGGCTCCTTTGCCCAGAGCAAGATGTTCGACAAGGGCGTTCGTTGCAGCAATTGCCACAATCCGCATAGCACCGAGCTCAAGGCGCCGGGCAATGGCGTGTGCCTGCAATGCCACAACACCGCCGGCAAAACCGCAGTGGCGGGCGTCGATGGCAAGGGTCTGCAAGCGAAGAACTACGACTCCATCGAACACACCCGCCACACCATGGGCCAACCCGGTTCGCAATGCGTGGATTGCCACATGCCTGGCAAGTTCTACATGGGCAACGACTTCCGCCACGACCACAGCTTCAGCATTCCCAACCCCGAGCGAGCGCAAAAGCTCGGCACGCCGGACGCCTGCCTGAGCTGTCACCAGGGCAAGGCCGGCGACAACATCACCGAGCAGTTCAAGCTGTGGAACAGCACCGCCACCGCCCAGTCGCCGCGCTACGACGAAAGCCTGTGGCTGATCCGCAACGGTCAGCCCGGCGCGGCGCCAGCCTTGTATGAGCAATTGCAGCGCAGCGACCTGCCGGCGATCCAGCGCGCGACGTTGCTGGCCGAATTGCCGCAATACCCGAGCGACCAGGCGTTGAAACTGGCGACCCAGGCCTTGAGCCATTCGGCGCCGCAGGTCCGTGAGAGCGGCGTGCGGGCGATCAGTGCGTTCCTGCCGCCTCCGGAGCGCGCGCCGCTGCTGACGCCACTGCTCAATGATCCGGTGAAGGCCGTGCGCATCGCTGCCGCACGGGATTTGCTCAGCGTCGCCCGTAATGGTCTGGGCAATGCCCAGGCCAACTGGGAGGCTGCCATCGCCGAGTACGAAGCGGTGCAAAAAAGCCTCGCCGAACGCGCCGAAGCCAACCTCAACCTGGCCATGCTGTATCAGGCCAATGGTCGCAGCGCTGAAGTCGAAGGCTTGCTGCGCACTGCGCTAAAGCGTGATCCGGATTTCCATCCCGCACTGGTGACACTGGTGCAGTGGCTGGAAGCGAGTGGTCGAGCCCAGGAGGCGCAGGCCCTGTTGACGCAGAGCCTGAAAGCGCACCCGGATGCGGCGCTGTTGCAACACACCCAGGGCCTGGCGCTGATACGCGCCGGCAAAACCGCCGAGGCCATGCCGGTGCTGCGCAAGGCCGCCACGCTGGAACCGCAAAACCCACAATACGGTTACGTGCTGGCGGTGGCGCTGCATGATAGCGGCAAGGTCGAAGAGGCCTGCGCGGAGCTGGAACGCCTGCTGAAAGTCCAACCGGCCAATCGCAATGCGCGGCTGTCGTTGATCCAGTACTACCTGGAGAACGGACAGGAGCCCAAGGCCCAGGTGCTGTTGCAGGGCTGGAAGAAGATGAACATGGCGGATCCGGCGTTGAAGTGATTGGGGCAGATCCACGGGCCTCTTCGCGGGCAAGCCCGCTCCCACCGATTCCCGCCTTTCACCATTAAGTGAATGACACGGCATCTGTGGAAGCGAGGCTGCTCGCTAAGGCGCAGTATCAGGCGCAACGGATGCTGGATGTGCCGGCCCCTTCGCGAGCAGGCTCGCTCCCACAAGAGGGTTGCGTTGAGTCAGAGGTTCAGCCGCGATCCCGCGGAATCAGGCTCTGCAACTGCTGCGCGAGGAAGTTCGCATCGAAGGCAAAGGTGTCCGGGTCTTTCAGGCCGTTGGTCTTGCGCCATTGCCAGGAGGTTGACGGCGGCAGGCACACCAGCGAAATGCTGCCGTACCGCGCCGCGGTCAGGCCCATCACAGCCAGGGAAATCTGCCCGCCCGTGCCCATCACATCCGGCACGAACTCAACAGGTTTGCCGGCGATCACAATCCCCAGCTTCTCGGTCTTGAACGTCGAGGTTTCCAGCGGAATGCTCGGACCCGAGGCGACATAGGCCTCACGGCTCACTTCCAGCAGGTTCGGTGCCTGGACCGGTGCCAGCCATTGCTGGATCTGATCGAACAGCTCGCCGATGCGCGTCGCCCACACGGCCGATTGCGACTCGAACAGTTGTTTTTTATGCGCTTCGCTGTCTGCATAGTGGCGAAGCATCTCGCCCAATTGCTGTACGTCGTCCATTGCGGTGTTCCTTTGATTGAAGCAGTGCTACGGACGTCGAGCATGGCAGATGCGCGCCTCGGGCGTACGACCAATCGCGTGAACGGCGCTGAATTCAGCCAGCGCTGGACGGGCGACGCAGACGCGCCCTGTCCAGACTGCCGGCGTGGCTGCGACGGATGCGCGGAAAACTGCTCCCGGCCAATGTTGTCGGAGATAACCAAATTGTGGGAGCGGGCTTGCTCTCACATTTGCACGGCGGTCAGCTCTCGAACCAGTCATGCCGCTCAGTGAACGTATTGCGGATCAGTTCCACGATCATCTGCACCTGCCCGTCATCCGCGGACTGCGCATTCACCGCCATCCACACCTGACGCTGCATCGACTGGTTGAACAATTTGGGTAAACCGGTCAGCCCGCGGTCGAAGTGGCGGATGTAGCCGGGCAACAGGCCGATGCAGGCACTGCAGCGGATCATCTCCAGCATCAGTTCATAGGAATACAACTGCACGACCCCGGCCAGACGCTGTTCCACCAGGTCATTCCATGGCTGAAAACCCTCGATTTGCCGGTCATGCTGCCATTGCACCAACAGGAAATCCGCGAGGTCTTCGACGCTGTCGGGGCGCGAGGTGACGCGTGAATAACGCTTGGCGATGTGGGGCAGGTAGTCGAGCCGCGCCAGCGGCCAGGTTTCGCTGGCGGCAAAGCTTGGGCCCGGCAGCCAGGAGTCCGTGCCGGCCAGCCAGACCACGACATCGGCGCTGACGGCTTGCACCGACAACTCGCTGTCAAGGGTGATGATATCCAGACGCATGCTGGCGTTGCGTCGCAGCAGCGAAATCAGATCTCGCCCAAGGATGTCATGCAGGATTGTTTCAGCCACGGCCAACCGGATCAGGGGCCTCTCGATCACTGGCAGCTCGCGATCATGGGCCAGCGCCGTCAATTGTGCTTGAAGCTGCTGTCCGTCGCGGCTAAGGGTCAATGTACTGTCCTTGAACCTGAACAGCGACCGCTGCAGTTGTTCTTCCAATTGCGCCAGATGCTTGCGCATCAGCACCGGCTTGACGTTGAGGCTCCGAGCGGCTTGCATGAAACAGCCACAGCGCGCACTCACCAGAAAATATTGCGCGACCTGGGCATCGATTCGCGTCGCTTGCGCCAGCCAGGATTCGTCCTTCCCACCCATGGAACGATAATCGGCAATCTCAAGCGGTCCTGCCGGCTCTGAAAATGACATCGATGACTCCCTGTCGATCTTTGTTGTCGGTTGGCACGGTGTTACGGATGCTCACTTCCACCCGGTGGAGGCAGCCTGGTAACGCTTTTCCTCCAGCACTTTATTGAGTTCAGCCCCGTCGATACTCAGCGTTGCGGTATTGAGCATGCCGTCCAGATAGGCCTTGGCGATCTGTTCCTGACGCTGGGCACGCAAGGCCTGGGTCAGGCGCTCGCGCAGTTCGTCGAGGGTTGCGGTCCGCGCTGGTTGCAGCTCGGTAAGTTTGATCACATGAAAGCCCGCCGGGCTTTGCACCGGATCGGACACCCCACCTACTTTCAACCGCGACACGGCACCGCGCACCTCAGGCACTAGCTGCTGCAGGGGCTGCAAGCCAGCATCGCCACCCCGCTCGGCGCTGGCCCGGTCCTGGGAATACTGACCGGCCAGCGTGGCAAATTCCGCCGGCGCCGCCTGGGCCTTGCGGCCCACTTCCACTGCCTGTTTGCGCACCGCCTCAAGGTTCTGCGGCTCATTCACGGCGAGGAAAATCTGACTGATCCGGTACAAGGCCGGGGTCATCCACTCCGACTTGCCGGCCTCATAGGCCTGCTGCAATTCGGTGGCGTTGGGGTAATCCGCGGGGACCTGGCTGACTGACTGCAGATAGTTGCGAAACACGATCTGCTCGGTGGCGACCCGGGTTTGTTGCTCGACCTCAGGACGCTGCCGCCAGCCTTGCGCATCGGCCTGTTCGAGCACGGCTTTCTCGGCCAGGCGTGAACGGATCCAGCTTTCCAGGGTGGCGCGATTGCCGCGCAGTTGTTCACGAGACTCCGGTGCCAGGGTCGCCAGCAGCGCCTTGAGTTCGTCGCTGGCCACGTATTGATTGCCCAGCCGCGCCACTGCTGGTTCGTTGGTCGCCGCCACGGATTTGACCGGTTGCGGCGCAGCGACCGGGTCATTCCCCGGTCGCAGACCCAGCGCGACGGCCACCACCAACACAGCCAACGCGCCCGCGCTGGCCACTACCGTACGCTTTTTCACAGGGCGGCCACCTCTTGCTCGGCGGTTTCAGAGGGTTCGGAATCAGCCTGCAAATGCGCGGCGTTCTGGCTGTAGTCACGCAAATAGGTGATGAACTCCTGCAACAGCCGGTCCCACAATTCCAGGTTGCCTCGCAAGTAATCGGCGCTGACACCCGCGGCAACCACCACGTCCATTTCCATGACCAGAAACTCGCCCTGCACCGATAACCGGGCAAAACGGCGAGATGCGTTCCACAGCTCCGCCAGCCCGGCCGGCAATTCGCCCTGGACCCGCAACGCGCAACTGAACGTGAAGTCGACGTAGCTGCCCTGCTCGGCGGCCGGGTTGCCGAAGCGAACGGCGTAGCCGATGCCCTGGCTGGCGCTGAGCAGTTGCACGATGCCGTTATGTTCGGTCTGGTTGACCCGGTAGCCTGCCGCTTGCAGCAGGTCGGTGAGCGATTGTGCCGATACGTGAGCGATCAATTGAGTCATGTGAAGTCCTTCCCTGTTTTTCAGTGAGTGATCGCAGCCTGGGGCGCGTCGAATTGGGTCTTGTACAACTCATCGCCAAAGCCCTGAGCCAGCTCCTCGAACTTGACCCGGGCGCTGCCGGCGAACGGCTGGCGGATTTTCATCACTTCGGCGACGTCGATTTTTTCGTAAGCCGTGAGGATCTCTTTGGCAACGCCATACATCTGTTGATTCTTGACTGAACATTGCTGCATTTGTGTGTCACGTTCCGCCAATTGCGCCGCCAGCCGCGCACGTTCGGTTTCTTTGCCGCGCGCCATCACCAGCAGATCTTCGTAGGCCTTCTTGAACTTGCCGATCTGCTCGTTGCTCGCCGCCATCTGGGCCTGAGCCTGGCTGTGCAGGCTGTCCTGCTGACTCGCCAGTTGCTCGGCCGCCCCTTTGTACCTGGCCAGTTCCACCGTCAATGCCTTGATTTGCGCCTGGGCCGCCTTGGCCTCCGCCTGTGCCGCCACCTGCGCGGCACTGGCCTGGGCTTGCTGGCTTTGCAAGGCCTGCAGTTGCTGGGTGGTGCTGCGCAGTTGCGTGCGCAGTCGCTCCTCCATGCCCTCGGCGCTCGCCCCGTGGGCGAACATCAGCCCCACTGCCAACAGGGCCGGGATTCGTAAGTTCATGACGCTCTCCTGCGCTTAGAAGCGCGTGTTGATTTCAAGCTGCAAGACATCGATGTCGAAGGGCGCGCCATAGACCGCTTCGGAGCTCAACCAGCGACCGGTGGCATAGACGTTCTTGGCCAGGCCGTAGTTGGCGCCGAGGAAATAACCCTTGGCGTTGGTCCCGCCCAAATGGAACGACGAATCGTTGAAGCCGTCCGGCAAGGCATCCGGCTGGATGTACTTGTAGCCGGCAAACAGGTTCCAGTCGCCCTGCTTGCGCAGTTCCAGCGCGTTACCCAAGGTGAACTGGACCATCCAGGCATTGGCGCCACTCTGGATATCGCCATCGTTGTCCAGGTTGTTGACGATCTGCCCCGCCGAACGTTTGCGCATGTCGCCTTCGTCGTAGCCCAGGTTGTGCACGTAGTTGGCCTGGCTGCGCAGTTTGAAGTCTTCCGGCAGGTCGGCGTCCCAGGTGAAGTTCAGGTCCAGCAGGTTGAACTCCGAGGCCAGGCCGACGAACTGCGGCTGCGGCGTGGTGGCCGGGCTGAGCGGGTTCGGCGTGATGTCCCGCAGCAGGAACACGGTGTTGCCCTTCTGCATGAACGCCGCGCGCGTGCCATCACTGTCGCAACCGGGTGCGCCCGCCCACGGTTCACACGCGCTGGAGCGCTGGCCTTCGATGTCGTCAAAGCGGTAGTAGGCCAAGGCGCCCTTGAGGCGGTTGCTGGAGTTGATGACCCATTTGGCGCCGATCTGCGCGCCGTACAGCCATTTGTTGTCGCTCTCTTCCTTGTCGAAACCGTTGCTGGTGCTGCTGTCGTTGGTGTAATCCACCGGGAACGCGCCCACGGTGCCGAACAGGTCCCACTCGCGACTGAGCTTGCGGTCGAAGATCGCCGCCACGCCATCGAAGTTCAGGTCGTTGGAATAGAGCATGTCGGTGGAATAGAACGGGTTGGCGATCCGCCCGCCCGTCACGGTCAACTGGCTGGACGGTTTCCAGGTCACGTAACCCTGGTCGAGCCAGATGTCTTTCTTGCCGAAGCCGCCACCCAGGGTTTGCGTGGTCGACACCGGGTTGTTGTCCGAGCCGGTAGCGATGCGCACGCCGGCGGTCCACTCGGGCGCGATCTCGGCCTTCATGCCCAGGCGCGCGCGTACCCGAAACAGGTTCTCGCGGTCTTCCCGGGTATTGAGCAAGGGTGGCAGCGATGTGCTGCTGTTGGGGTTTACGTCGTACGGACCGTTGTTGTTGAGCTTGGCGAAATCGACGATTTCGTTGCTGTTGCTGCTCGAGTAGTAGCGCGACTCGTCCCGCAGGCGCATGTCGCCGTCGAAGCTGATACGCGATACCCAGTCCGGGAAGGTGTTGGGTTGGGCCCAGTTTTCCTGTTTGGCGGTGGCCATGACTTCCGCCTTGACCTGATCGCGGATCTGGTCGCGCACCGCCGCCGGAACGTATTGCACCCGCACATCGCCGGGGGCGGCCGCAGGACCGGTAGCCACCACCGCCGCAGGTGCGGCAGCGGCGGTTTTTTTCGCCTGATCCGCTTCGTTCTGGGCCTGGGCGATCAGCTTGTCGGCTTTATCCTGTTTCAGCACGCCCTGCTCCACCAACAGGCGGATCAGGTTGATCGTGGCGTTTTCCGAGGGCGCAGGCGCTGCCGAGGCCTGACCGACCAGGGCGGCAATGACCATGCCGACAGCCAGGGATAAGCGATTCACGTTGGAAATCATTTGCAGACAACTCCTTATCGCAAAACTTCAAATGTTCGGTTAACCCGGACGCCGCCCTTGCAGGGACAGGCGCACGGGTAGCGTGATGGAGGCCGGTGGTCGCTCGGCCAGGGCTTTGGCACCCCGCAGCGCAGCGAGCACCAGGCTGTCGACCTCGGCGTTGCCGCTGGACTTGGCCAGCTCGACGCGGGTGATCTCACCCACGCTGCTCAGCCACACGTCGGCCTGCAGTGAAAAGGCCAGGTTGCGCACGTCCGGGTTCTCGCGCAGCAGGCGCTGGAAGGTGAACGCCAGGAACTGGCTGTAGGTGCCATTGCCCAGGCGCCCGCCACCCGCCCCGGCCATGCCGCCGCCCTTGCCCGCGCCGATGTTGTAGGCATCGCTGCCGGCCTGGGCGTCGCCGTCCATTTGCATCGGGTTGGCCAGGTCGTCCGCCGGTGACGGCGGTGCTTCTTCTACGGGTTTCACTTCTTCCGGCTCCGGTGTCGGTTCGGGCTCGACCATTTTTTCTTCCACGGGGGGCTCCGGCTCCGGGGGGTTTTCCGGCGGCGGTGGTGGCGGTGGCGGCAACGGAATGATGGTCGGCACCTTCGGCGCTTCCCGGCGGATGCCACTCATGTCGTTGGCCCACTGCCACAGGAGCCACGCGGCCAGCCCGGCGATCAGTAACCCCGCGCCCCACTTTACAAAGCGCATCGGTGACTTCTTCACGGGTGACGGGTTGATCGGAAGTTGAGCAGTCATGGTCAGCCCTGTGTCGGTTTGCCGGTCACCAGACCGACCTGGGACAGTTCAAGACGGCGCAGCAGGTCCAGCACCTCGATGACTTTCTGGTACTGCACCATGGCGTCGCCGCGCACGATGACCGGGAAGTCCGGGCTCTGGGCCTTTTCGATACGCAAGCGATCCTCCAGCTCGGCCAGCGTCACCGGGTAGGCATCGAGGAACACCTGGCCGCCGTCGTTGACCGAGATCGCCTTGGTCTTGGCTTCGGACAGCGACACCGAGGCACTGGCCTTGGGCAGGTTGATCTGGATGCCCGACACCTGCGCGGTGGCGGTGAGGATGAACATCACCAGCACCACCATCAGCACGTCCACCAGGGGCGTGATGTTGATGCTGTCCACCGCTGCGTCATCGTCATCGTCGTGGGAGGCATTTACGCTAGCCATGGCAATGCTCCTCAGGCCGGTACGTGGGCATTGGTGTGATTGCCACGGCGGTGCGCCGACTCACTGAACTGGCTTTCGCCGTGCATCTCCGCCAGGCGCGTGATGAACTCGTCGACGAACACGCGCATGTCGGCGCTGACTTCCTTGTTGCGGGTGATCAGGCGGTTGTAGCCAAACAGCGCCGGAATCGCGACGAACAGGCCCATGGCGGTGGCCAGCAAGGCGGCGGCCATGCCCGGGGCGATGGCGTTGATGTTGACGTCGCCGGCCATGGCCGTGCCGAGGAACACCACCATGATCCCCAGCACCGTGCCAAGCAGACCGATGTAAGGGCCGCCGGCGATGGCGTTGGACAGGGTCGAAAGCTTCGAACTCAGCGCCTGGTTTTCCCGGGTGCGTACACCGTCCATCGAGCAGCGGATGGCTTCAATGGTGGCCGCCGACACCGACGAGGTATCGGCGCCCTGCTCGCGACGGGTGCGAATTTCCTTCACCGCCACCAGGTACAGGCGCCACAGGGAGGAGTCCTGCAAGCGACGGGCAAGGTCCTGGTCGTCGGCGAACATTTCCAGACGCGTGCCAACCTTGGCGAACTGCTCGCGGAAGGCTTCGTTGGCGGAGGTGACCCGGCTGACCATGCGGTTCTTGCGCAGCATGATGAACCACGACTGGAACATCATCAGCACAAGCACCGCGATGATCACCCAGGCGTCGAGCGGCACCGCATTCAGCAGGAAACCGAGGCTGCCAAAACCGTAACCTGATTGCTCCTCATCGACGCCGTACGCCAGCAGCTTTGACTCGGCGCCCTGGGCGTTGGCATCCGCCAGCAACTGGGCCGCCGGACGGGCGACCTTGGACAGGCGCAGCTCATCGATGGCGCCGGCAAACGGCTGGTACGCACTCGCTGGCATATCGGCAGCCAGCGGCAGGTCGGCACCGATCGCCATGACCGAGTTGAACGCTGGCATGGCCACCGCCAGGCTCGTGGTTTCGCGACCGTTGACGTACAGCGAGACCTTGTTGCCCTCGGCGGTCAACGCCAGGTGCTGCCATTGGCCCGGGTTCAACGCCTGGGTCGAGAGCGCGCGCTGACCGTCGATTTCCACGAACGGCAGGCCCTGGCTCAAACCGACCAGCAGATTCTGCGTACCCTCACGGCGGGCCAGCACCAATTGTTCGCCATTGGCCTGATCCAGACGCAACCAGGCGCTGAAGGTGAAAGCACTGCCGGCGTTGTGCTGCAACGACGGGCTGGCCGGCAACAGCAACGGCTGGCCGCTGAACTGCAAGGCACGACCGATCACGCCGTCAATGCTCGCGCCGGTGGCGCTTTGTGCGGTGTTGCCGTAGGCGGTGGTGTCCTTGGCCGGGGTGCCGGTAGCACCGTCAAAATGGTAGAGCGCGGTGTAGTTCGGCTCGAAGGTCAACTGGCCGTTGCTGGTCGACGGCGCTTTCGGATTGCCGTAGTACATCCAGATGTCCTGACGCTGGCCGCCCTCGACTCTTGGCACATCAACCCACACCAGTGCCATGCCCATCAGCGCATCGAAGCTTTCGACCTGGTGGTTGAGCACGGTCTTGTCATCGGCGGCGACGAAGCGCAGGTCCGAGCCGTCTTCCTTGACGCCGTCGAAGGTGAAGTTGCCGGTGTGCAAGCGCACCAGCAGCGCGGTGCGGCCCAGGGCCTCATTGATGGCCGCGCCCTGAGGCGTGGTGTCCACCGACATCTGTTTGCGGTAGTGCCAATCGTCCTGCCACCACGCCTGGGCAGTGGCCGGAAGCACAACGCTCAGGCACATCAGGAAAGCGAGAAATATGCGCTGCATGAAAAATTACTCCGTAAGGGTCAGAACGTCGCTTGCAGGTTGAAATGCAGACGCGAATCCTGTTTCAAGGTGTTCGGTCCATCGAGCAGCGGATAGCCCCAGTCCAGGCTGCCGGATAACCATTTGCTCAAGCTCGCGCGGGTGCCCAGGCCAACGCTGGCCACGGCGTAATCCGCGTCTTGATCGGGAAGCTCGTCGCGCAAATACAACTGGGCGCCTTCGGCGAAGGCGTAGAAGCGCCACTCCTGGACATAACTGCCGAGGTACTTGGCCAGTGACGGCGTGCGCAGTTCCTGACTCAACAGGTAGCCGTCGTCACCGGTGCGCTCGGCCGCCAGGTAACCGCGCACCGAGGTGGCGCCACCGGCAGAAAATTGCTCGTTGGACACCAGCGGCCCGGAGGCGACCTGGAACGACGCCTTGCTTGCGCTCTGCCAGTCGTTCTCGAAGGTGTAGGTGAAACTGGTATCGCCCTTGAGCACGGCAAAACTGGGGCTCGCGCGATAACGCTTGTAGTCGAAATCTTCGTCATCGCTGCCGTAACCCAGGAAGCTGCGGGTGCCGGCCACCAGGCTCAGGCTCAGGCTCAACTGCGAGCTTTCGGTGTAGCGAAAGCCGTTGTAGGCGAAGGTGAACGGTGCGTACTTGAGCGGGACCTTGTCGCTGTCGCCGCCGAAGTTCAGCTGCTCGTCGAAGTCCTTGAAGTCGATGCCCGCCGACAGCGAATTGGACCAGTTGCCGGTGGACGGCAGCGTGTAGATCGCCGACACGCCATAGGAATGCCCCTTGCCCAACACGTTGCTGCCGCCGAGGGTGGCAACGTTGCTGTCGGACTGATAACCGGAGAACTGCACGCTCCAGCGCTCGCTCAGTGGCGCGCTGTAGGAGCCCGACCAGACCTTGGCGTTTTCGGTGTCCTGGGGCGCCGTGAAAAAGGTCAACGAGACGCTGTGGCCCAGTTGCCAGAGGTTGTTGTAGCCCAAGCTGGCGACGCTGCGCAGTTTCTCGGTGTCGGCGCTGTAGTCGTTGTTCAGGCCAAGGGTGGCTTGCCACGGGTCCTGGTCTTCGACCTGCAGGTCCACGTCCATGGTGCCGGGACGTTGGCCCTCGCGCACCAGGGGCATGACCTGGCGCCCGGGATTTTTGTTGATCTGCGCAAGCTCGGTCTGCACCTTGGCGAAGTCCGGCACCTGGCCTTCCTGCAACGCCGGCACTTCTTCGCGGATCTCCACGGGCGAATAATGCCTGGCACCGACCACCCGCACGCGGCCGACCTTGGTTTCGCTGATCTGCAGGTAGACGATGCCGTCCTCGACTTTCTGCTCGGGCAACTCGACGAACACCGATTGATAGCCGCGATCCTGATAGGCCTTCTGCAAGGCGTCGCGGGCGGCTTCAATGTCCTTCAGGTGTTTGTCCGGCCCCAGAAACGGGTACACCGCTTCTTCGATGGCGCGGGCGTCGAGCACGGTGTTGCCGCGCACGAAGTATTCGTTGACGTCCACCGGCTTGGGCTCCTCAGCCAATGCCGGCTGCGCACCCGCCGTCACCAGCAGCCAGCCACACAGCGCCAGCCGTGACTTGCAAAAATGATCCACATCACCCCCTGAATTCGAATGACCGATAACCGTCTGCGCTGCGGCAGAGGACTCGAATACCGGCCCCCTCCAAACACGTCACACAGGCATGACCGGGCTGGCGAAGTGCTACCGAACTATTGTCATGAAAGCTTCATTCAAGGACCCATGATTCCTGCAGGAGCGAGCACACTCGCGATGGACTCAAGGGCACCGCTGGGTGTCAGGCGGCCAACGTCATCGTTGACGACCATCGCGGACAAGTCCGCTCCTACGGGGTTTTGTGAGTGTTACTGAAACGAAAAAAGGCGGCCCGAAGGCCGCCTCTGCTATTTCACTGAATGCTTACAACATCAACTTGCCCCGCTCCTCTTCCGTCAACTGTCCTCGCGCCCGCTCGTCCAGCGTGCCAGCGCCGATCACCTGCACCGGGCTGTCGGGGTTATACATCGGGGTTGGCGCGTGGCTGGCGCCATCGCGGTTCGGTGCCAGTTGTTCGTTGCCGAAGCTGAGCACCTGCACGCTAAACACCGAGGCCTGGTTTTTGCGTGCCGCCGCCTGTTGCTGACGGGACATGTCCTCGGCGGCTTGCGTGGCCGACGTCGCCGCCGAACTCGCGGACGTGATCGCGCCGGTATTTACCGACGCCGTCACCGGAATCCCCGACGACTTGCCCTGTACCTGGATGTTCGCCGCGTTGACCACTCGCAAAGCAATGATGTTGATGTTGCCCGACACCCGAATCCCCGCCTCACCGGCATCGATCGTACCCAGCGGCGCAATCAGGTCGATGTCGCCCGGTGGTACTTCGGCAATCGGATTGAGCGTGGCGATACCGGCACCGGTGCTTGGCACGACCGGCGCCAGTGTCACGTTGCCCCAAGTGTCGTAGACACGTCGTGGCGGCGTGAACACCACTGTGGTTTTCGAACCCCGGCCGGCGTTGATGTCGCCTTCGGCCGACCAGCCGATAATCCCGCCGCCAAACGTGGTCATGATCCGGCTCTGCCCGAGCAAAATGCTGCCCTGGGCATACAGCTGGATGTTACCGGTGCCCTGGGTCACGACACCCGACGTCGACGGCGGTGCCGCACCTTCGACACCGAACACCTGGCCACCGCCGGGGGTGAGCATCTGGATGTCTCCACCGAAGAGCGTCTTGACTCCCGCACCACCGTAGAGGGTGATGTCGCCGTCGTAACGGATCGGATTACCGGCCACGTCGGTGGTTGGGAACAACGCGGCAATCGCGTTGCGACCACGCAGGTAACTGCCCTGGCGGGGGCCGCCCTGGTCAGCGTATTCCAGGCCGCCGGCACGCAGTTCAGCGAAGTACACCTGACGCGCGAACACGGCCTGCTCGACGCTCGGCAACGTGGCGTAGAACGCACGCGCCTGCTCCTCGCTGCCACTGAACCCGTAACCCAGGGTCAGCCAGGTCAGCAGTTCCTCGCCGTAGGTCTTGACCACCTTGCCCGGTTGCGCAGCCAGTGGCGTGCCACTGACGGCGAGGTTTTCCGGATCCAGGTAACGTGCGATGAAGCGTGAATAATCCACCCCCTGCGCCCCCACGCCGGCTTGCAGCACCAGGCTCGCGCCCGGACGTTGATCGCCCGCGATCACCGGCCCGATGCTGGTCACCCGGCCGCGATCTTCCATCAGAATATTGCGCCCGGCGGTGATTTCCAGCGTGCCGGGGCCGCCGATGTCGAAGCTGCTGTAGAGAATGTCGCGACCGGCGGAAACCCGCGAGACATCCCGTGCATCGTTATGGATGAACAGGTTGCCGGTGGACGTAATGGTATCCCGACTAGTGCCGAAGGCATCCCGAGTCACCACGGCAGGTTGGCCTACCACCGTACCCGATGCGACGATATCGCGGCCGGCCAACATCCAGACCGGGCCCGCCGCTTCGTACCATGTGTGTTTCGAATCACTGAAGCTCAGGGTTTCACCACTGCGAATGCCCACCAGATCCCCGGTCAACGCATAAAACCGTGCAGGCGCTTGAACGCCGCTCCTGCCCGAATAGCTGTCAGGTCCGAAGGCAAACAACGGATAGCGTCGGTTGGCGTCAGCCACTACGCCGTCCGCCCCGGCATTGGTCATGATCAGCTTGGGGTACGGGCCGCCCAGGTAGCCATTGAAGGCTGGCGCAAATGGCGTGGCAATCGATGTCGGGCTCGCACCCGACTGATTGATTGCGTAGCCGCCCGCGTAGATGGAATTACCGGCCAGCATTTCAAGCTGCCCCGCATTCGAGGGTGCCAGCAGCACTGAGTAGGATGCACCCGGAAAGTTGCTGTTCCCACCAAAGTAGCCGGCCGATGAGCCGAAGTAGATAGAGCCCTGCCCGGCGACCGCACGCAGGATCGAGGGCATCACGAAGCGATTGTCCGTCGGTGAAGCGTTGCTGCCGCCAGGAATGATCGAATTGTTGAGCGTTTCCGCCATCGATGTGCTCGGTGCAAGGTTACCCCCGGCCGAGAACAGGTCGATGGCCGTGTGATCGGTCCACAACGAGAAGCCGGTCAAACCTCCGCCCGCATGCGTCACGCCATCAGGAGTCGTGAACGCGCTGGAGTTCTGCAACACCACCCGGCCGGCGTCTGCTGTGCCACCGACAACCAGATCACCGCGGGTGCCGAGGCGCATCGCCGAATCCCCCGGAATCAGCACCAGGCCGCCCGTGGCGCTGCTGGTGGTGGCGGTAAACGGATCGTAGCCGCGACTTTCGCGCTGGTCCTGGTTCCCGGCAAACGAGCCGTACTGCAACCTGACGCCACCGGCTGCAGACGCCGTCAATTGCACCGCACCGCGCAGGTTGATCAGCGCACCCTGCAAATCATGATGCGGTGGCGCCAGACCGGACTCCCCCGCCCTGGCTTGCAGCGACGGATTGAGCCTGCCACCGATGCGGATGTCCATGTCACCGCCACCGGTCAGTTGCAGACTGCCATCGCCGGCCACCCGGCCAGTGCTGCCCACCGCCACGACAAGGCCCTGGCTTCGCGGGTATTGGTCCTTGGTATGCACGTCCCCCGCCGACCGGAGCATGCCGCCATCGCCGCCCACGCGCAGGCTGAGGTTGCCGCCGCCCAACGTGCCAAAACCAGTAAACCCGACCAGGTACGGTGCCGGATCCGCGCCGGAATCAGGCAGCGGCTGGCTGGCATAACTACCGAAGTTGATCCACCACGCGGTCGGGACTTCATCGTTGCCAGTGCCTTGGCGCCACAGCCAGTTCCCCACGGCAACGCTTGCGTTCTGTTTGCGCGTTCCAGGACTGATCCCCGTGGCGCGTCCGACCACGTCGCCCGACACATCGCCCCCGGCACTGATGGTCAGGTTGCCGCCCATCTGCGGAAACCAGGCCTGATAGACACTGTCACTGCCACCATCGACCCACTTTTCATAATCCTTGCCGGCGCTGCCCAACACCGAATCATCATCCGACAAACGCCCACGGAGCTGGTTGTAACGGGCATCAACATCGGCCGATTGCGTGCCGGCGGTGTATACGCCGAAGAGTGAATTCATGCTCAAGCTCCCCGAGGCCAACACATCGAGGTCACCGGTGCCGGTGCGCAGGACGCTGAACATCTGGGTGTGCACCTTGGCGACTTTACCCGGCTTACTTTCGACACAGAGTTCCGGGATCGCGACGCAGTATTCCAGCATGTCGTCGGTGACCGGCTCGTAATCCGGCATCCCCAGCCAGTTACCAGGCGCCCAGGTCCACTGCGCGATCGGCGCGCAAGCGGCCGGGTCATCCGCGCATTTTGCCAGCAGGTCGTCCGGCACCGGTTCATAGGCCGGCATGCCAAACGAGTTGCCGACAGTCCAGACCAGAGGTGCACCGTTTTTCACCTGCATACCGTAATGGGTATCGGCGAGTCGCAGGTTGCCATCCGTACCCAGCGGTTTAATCGCCCGGCTGTCGGCGGCGTCCATGTCGGCGCCCGCTACCACACGCATCGACCATGAGGCGCTGCCGGACGGCAGCATGCTCGCCAGGGCCCAGTTCTGGCCTTGTTGAGCACCCAACGGGCGCAGTTCGATCATGTCGGTGCCTTCGGCCAACACAACATTGGTCATGGACGGGATCAACGATCCGCGAAGCAAGCCCAGCGAACCCGCAAGGCGCACGCCAACGGTTGTCTGATCGTCGGGGTTGTAACGTCCAGGCAACGCTACGCCCTTGGGCCAGAGCAGGCCTTGCAATGCAGTGATCTGGTTTAACCGGGTGCCGGCCCCCAAACGGCTGCCGGCCGGCAGGGTCAGGCTGTCGTTCAGTAAAGTGCCTGCGGGGTAAAGCAGGTTTCCCGCTGCGTCATGTACCGCGCCTGCCAATACGGTGCCGGCGCTGAAGGTATACGACTCGGCCAGAATCCCCTGGGTGGGCAACACAGTGCCACTGGCCAGGCTGCCCGCCTGGATGGGCAGGTCATAATTGAGTACCGCTCCGATCGGGAATTGCGTGCCTTCGGCAAGTTCCACCCCCGCGCCGGGGACGACCACATCGCCGCCAAACGGCAGCATGCCCGGTATCAGCTTCCAGCCGTTGTCGTCCACCGTTGCCGGTGGCGGAGCGAAACCGTCGTTGATGCTGCCGTGGATGTCCAGGTTGCCACCGGCGCGAATCAACAGGCTGCCGGCTTCACCCGAACCGTACACCGAGGTCTTGCGGGTGTGCGGGTTGAGGCTGGCATAGCGGTAGCCGGACAGGTCCAGGTCGCCTTGCACCACCAGATCGCCATCGGCGGTCTTGCTGGCGATTTCCACGCCGGGTCGCAGGTGAAATGCGTCGGCGTAGGTTGGGTTGTTCAGGCCGGCCAGTTTGCGTTGCAGCAAATCGGCGTTGCCCAGGGCGGCGTCAATGAACGCAGTGCTGTCGACGTGAATGCGATTCAGATAAGCCTGGTCGATGATCTGATACGGACGCCCGCTGGCCGCCGGGTCTGTGCCGTCGGCGGCGTCGGTATAGCGGCGCGTGGCGTTGAGCCCGATTGAACGTGCGCCCTGGATGTCCAGCGCACCGCTGGCGTCGATGGCGATGTCACTTGCACCCATGCGCGGTGCGTTCAGTTCCAGCGTGCCGCGCAGGCGACCGTCATGTTGCCCCGGCAGATTGCCGATGGCGACGTCGGTGCCATGACGCAGGTCGATCCGTGCCCCGGTGGCCAGCGTCAGCACGCCATCGCCGGAGCTCAGTTCGACCATCGCGCGGTTCGGTGCGTCGATGATCTTGCCGTAGCTGTCGACTCGCAGCCTGCGCCCATGGGCATCGAGCACCGCGCTGCCGGCCACGGTCAGGCCGTTTTTGCCCGACAAGCGTATGCTGCCAACCCGCTCGCCACTCGCGTCGATCAGGCCCACGACGGTGAGACTGCCGTTATCCACCGAGACATTGATATCACCGGCCTTGAGCTCGTCGCCGATCACCAGGCTGCCTTGCTTGAGCTGGAAGCTGCGGCTGCCGACCACCTGCCCGGCGTTCAGGCGTTGGTTGAGTGCGGCAAATTCGCCGTTCAGGTCTGCGCTGCTGCCCAGTTGCTGCGCACGGATGTCCACACCGCCCGCTTTGTAGGGCACCCAGGTGCCACCGGCGTCGTAGAAGCCGCTACTGCCGCCGAGTATTTCACCCTGTAGGTCGACCATCCCCGCGCCGGTCGCCAGCGCTACGGCGCTCAGGTTACCGGCCTGGTTGTTGACCGCCGTCAGGTCAATGCGCGAACCGGCGGCCTGACGAATGTTGCCGTTGCTGCTGTACAGCGCCACGTCGCCGCCCCAGCTGTATTTATTCACGTCGTTGAACGGCAGCGTGCGGCCGGCCAGATCCAGGTCAGCGTGGCGGGTCAGTGTCACGTCATCTTCGGCCTTGACCACCAGTTTGCCGCTGGCCAGTGCGATGCGGCTGTCCAGCAGCACGTTGCGCGCGTCGAGGGTCAACTCCGCGCCCAGGGCGTTGGCGGCGACGGCCGTAGGGTCGTCACCCGCTGATGTCAGGGTCAGGTTATTGCCGGCCTTCAGCAGGTTGACAGACCCGGCTTCGCCAGTGAGCAACGGCGTGCGCAGGTTGAGGTTGCCGCCGCTGTAGGCGTAACCCTTGACCGGGTCGTAGGCGCCCTGCTGTTCGTAAACCGCGAGGCTGCCCTTGTGGTTGGCGGTGATGCGTTCGCTGGCCGTCAGGTTGACGTTGGCAAAACCCAGCGCCAGACGGTTGTTCTGGTCCAGACCATTGGGTTGCGGATTCGGGCCGTAGCCGAACTCGACGCGTTGTGCCTGGATGTCCAGGGTGCCATGGCCGGTGCCCGCGCCACCGTTGACCACGGTGCCGGGTGCCTGGGTCGCGCCGTTCCAGATCAGGTTGCCCGTGCGGATCGTCGCCACATCGTTGGCATCGCCCAGGCCATAGATGGCGGGCGTGACCATGATCAGGTTGTCCAGGCGACTCTTGCCAGTTTGCGGGTCCAGGGTATCGAGGGTGACGCTGCCAATGAAATTGAATGAGTCACGTGTGGTCAGGCTAAGGGTTTCCAGGGCTGGCGCACCGAATTGAGTGTCGCCGCGCAGCAAACGATCCAGGACGTTCTGGTTCAGGGTCAGGCCGGCCGGCAAAAGACCGCCGGCCGCTGCGAGCGCCTCGGCGCTGCCCGCGTTTACTGCGCCGACAGCCAGGGCCAGGTGACGGGTCCCGAAACGCACCGACTCACCGAGTTCAAACTGGTTGTCGGTGGCCGCGCTGATGCTGCCGTTCGAATACAGCAATGAAGGGTGGGTGCAACCTGTCGCCGGGCACGTGCCGATGCGAATACTGCCGGCACCTTCCCGATCGTTTGGCGCCTCTGGCGCCAGCACGTTGGTCCAGCCGTTCGACACCATCAACAGGCTGGCTCGGCCTGGCTGATAGATGAAGCCCGCCGAGGAGTCGTACGGCACATCACCGCGACCCAGGGTATTAATGCCCGCGCCCGCTTCCAGGGTGATGCCGCCGTCAAGGCCGGAAGTCCACAGCACGACTTCCGGCGCCGAGAGCGTTGCCCCTTCACGCAAGGTAATGCGACGGGTGTCGCCTCTGAACTGAATGAAATTGCCCGCTGTGTCGTACTGCACGAACGGCGTCGCGCCAATGGTCAGGCGTGCGGCCCCGAGGTTGTTGAGGGCATCGGCATACAGTGAGATTCCGTCAAAGCCTTGCGTACCGGAGGCCCCCGCCGCGAGAATTTCAATCGAACTCGCGCCCTTCACCACGGCAGTGCCCAGCACACCGCCCTTGGCCGCGTCGAACAGGACCTTGCCGTTGAAATCCAGGGCCACGTCGCGCTCACTTTTCTTCAACAACAGCGTGAGTGACTTGCCGTCCATGGAAGTCTGCCCACGCGGCACACCACGGCGCGCCGCGTCGCTCTGGACAAATGAGTTGTAGCTGGTTTCGTTGTACTGGGAATAGCGCCGCAGCACATCCGCCGAGGTCAGGATGACCTGGCTGGCGAGGCTGTCACGCAGCCCGGTGTTGGCAATCGACATCTGCCCCGATCGGGTCCATGAGCCGTTTCGCATTCTCAATGCGCCACTGTCTGCGCTGGCCGTTGCCTGACCGTTGACTTCTACGCGGAAGGCACCGGGCAGCAAGGCAAAGGTCGAGGGCAACAGCGTGTAAGTACCGGCCGGCAGGCCTGGCACACCGCCGCCGAGGGTGATCTGTTGACCAATGCGCGGATCACTGGCGCCGGCTTCGCCCAGCATCGGCGCATAGAGGTTCTGGTTACCCGGGACGATAGCGTACACGGGGTTGCTGCTCAGGCCCGGCAGGCTGAACGTGCCATCGGCCGCGTTGCGCACCAGCGGATTGAAACGTGCATCGGTGGAACCGCCCCGGCCCGAGACAAAACCGGCACCGCGCAAGTCACCGCCGCCAGACAGGTCGATCAGCGAACCCGTTTGCGCATCGACGTGCTGGGCGCTGAGGACCACACCGGTGTTTTCGTTGGCAATCCCTTGCAGGATGACGGACTGGCCGTTGTACCGGTAGTCGGTGCCATCGGTAGTGCCGCCATACGGCATGATCAACCCCGCGCCACTGACCGACGTCACGCTACCCGGTAACAAGTGAATCGCACGGGTGTCGCCAAAGGCGTCGTTGCCCAAGGTGATCAAACCCAGGGGCGCACGGACGACCCCACCCTGCTGGATAATCCCGCCGTACAGTTTTAGCCGGCCGAACACCGAATACGGTGGCGCTGCCGGCGCCGATCCGTGACTGCTGATGCGCAGCGTACGTTGCGGATCGATACTGGATTCGCTCTGGTAACCGACGCGCACATCGGACCAGACCCGGGTGCCGGGATAGATCTGGGCGCCGCGCAAATGCAGGTCGCCTGCGGTCCATACCCTGGAGCCTGTTTGTAAATCGGGCTTGGCGAGCAGGCGTATGTCGCCACTGCTGTCGAGGGTGACGAGGTCGAAACTGCGGCGACTGATCGCACTGTTTGACCCGTTGACCTGTTTGATCAGCCCTTCGCTACCGAATGAGAACGCGTTGCCCAGGTCAATCAAGTCTGCGGTGGCGGTGAACTGCGCGGCGGATAACCGGCTGGTGGGCGTGTTCAGTACCCTCGGCCGGTTCAACCCGGACACGGGGGCATAGTAGTCACCTAATCCCGAGAGCCGTACGTAAGGCGCGGTCAGGTTGATGCGCGCCGTTTCCCTGGAGCGCTCTGCCAGGGAAAATGAGCCCGCGTACAGGCTTAAACTCTGGTTCATGTGCAAGTCGACATCGCCATCGAACGTCAACAGGCCATTGCTCAGCAGGCTCAGGCTGTCGAAGCCGCCAGACATCACGTCATCGGCGCTCAGTCGGGCATGGCCATAGCGCAGCAATGCGGAGGCTTCACCCGGACGCAAGTCCGTGGGCAACAGATCGTCATCCGGACCCTGGCCGATAATCATCTCCCTCGGCGCCCGCACCAGGTTGTCGCCCTGGTTATCGCGGTAGATCGGCGTATCCAGGACGATCTCCAGGCGCCCCCCGGCGGCGCCAACCCCGCCGGCAGCGGCATGCAGGCCACCCTCGATAAACAGGCCGTTGTAGGAACTCAAGGCAATTCGACCGCCGTCGGTGGCTACCCGGGTCGGTCCGCCCCCCGGAATATCCAGCAGCGCCTCGGCACCGGACGCCTCCAGGCGTGCACCCGGGCGGACGATCACATAAGCGTCCGCCGAGGTCGCGGTGGCCTTCTTGTCGTCGATCTCGCCGCCGATGATGATGTTGCCACCCTTGCCCACCTGGCCGTAGACACGGCCCAACGTATCCACCGCCGTGGTCGCACGCCCTGCGACATCCAGTACCGCGTGGTCGCCGATCCAGATCGAACGTTGATGGGCCGTCGGGTCGGCCTCCTGCGGTGAGGTTTCAACGTTGATCAAGCCAAACTGCTGCTGGCGAATGTCGAGGGTGCCGCCCCAGGCATTGAGTTCACCGTCAATGGTGATCTGACCTGCACTGCGCAGGTTGATGCGTTGACCGGGATCGACGCTGATGCGTGAACCCTGTCCGATGGTCAAGGCGTTGTTCGCAGGGTCCATCAGGTTGACGTCGTTACTGCCCGCCTGCAATGACAGGCTCGCGCCGCCGCGCTGAGTCAACACGCCTTTGGCCGGGTTCTCCTGGAACAGCGTCGGCGCCCACAACTCCAGGCCTGCCATGGAGTCGGCGCCGCCCGGCTGGTCCACGGCCGAATCGGAAAAACGATACACCGGCATCGACACGTCGAGCACCGCGTTGTCTGCCACTTGCAGGGTGTTCAGGCCTATGACGTTGTAGGCGGAGAAGCCCGTGTTGAACAGATTGGCAGTCAAATGCAGGTTGTGGTCGGCGACGGGGTCGCCGGATTCACCGATCAGCACCTTGCCGGCCTGGACTTTCAGTGTGCCTCCGCCGGTGACGCCGTAACCCCGCACCTCCCCGTCCATGATTAATTGCGACTGCGCCGGGGCGCGGTCCGCGCTGGACTCAAGGGAAACGTCTCCGCCCTTGCCTCCACGGGTCTTGCCGTTGGCCAGCACCGCGCCGCCGGACGACACGTCGATGACGCTGCCGCTGGCCAGGTTGATGTCGCCGGTGCTGCGGATCGACACCTGACCACCGTTGAGGTAGGCCAGGCGGTTGGCGTCGGTCAGGTCGGTACGCAAGTTCGCCCACACCCCGCGAGCATCGAGGCGGACGCCTTCAGCCACGGTCACCCGCGACGGTGGCAGGCTGGCGGCCGCTGTTCCCCTGCCCAGATTCACGCTGCCGGCGCGTGCGGTCAGGTCGGCCTGGACCTGCACATCCTGGCCGAACAGGGAAATGTCACCACCGGTAGCGACAGTCACGGCTTCGTTGACTGCGACGCTGCCCTTGGCCGCGACCTTCAGCGCCCCGAGGGCAAAACCATTGACCCAGTCGGTGTCCAGGAACAACTTGCCTTGGCGGGCATCGGGCACGGCACCGGTCAAGTCCTGGTCGCCGCCATCGGCGGGACGCTCACCGCCGATCTGCACCTCATCCATCACCGCTTCATGGGTGTAGATCAAACCGTTGGCGGTGGCTGACCAACTGGGCAGGTAATTGCCGATGATCAACTGTGCCCGGCGCGCCTGTGCGGTCTGGGCCTGGGCATAGCCGTCGAGGCCGGCGCGAGGCGCCTGGATCTGGCGTTCACCCTGGAACACCTCGCTCACCAGTTGGCCGTCCAGCACTGCATTGCTGGTGCCGATTACCAATTGCCCGGCATCGCGGCCCACGGTGTAACCGGATTCGGCGCGCTGCGTTGGTGCGATCAGCGGGTTGAAGTAATAGCTGGTCTGGCCCCAACGTTCGCTGCTGTCTTCATAACCCTTGTAGAGCCCGGTGTAGAGGATGTCCCCCGGCGCCCGGGACACTTCATACAAACGCCCGTCGGCGCCACGCAGCCAGCTCTGGCGGATGAAACCGCTCTGCACATCGAGGGTGCCGCCGGACAGGTTGATGACCGAGCCCTTCTCGGTCACCACGTCATTGCCGGTAAAAGTCACCGTACCGCCCTGGGCCATCCATTCGCCGATGGTGTGGCCCTGGGTGCCGAGGTAGCCGCCCACTTCCAGCAGGCCGCCGGCGGTGTACCAGCGATCGGTGGCGTAGCCATTGGTGCCGGCGGGGACGAAAATCAGATCGCGAACATCGACCCACACGTCGTTGTTGTTGAGTTTGCCTTCGTTGCGATTGACCGATGAATCGCGTTGCTCGTTGCCCTGCACGTTGATCTTGATGTTGTTGGCTTCCATCGCCACCTTGACGCCCAGTGCTCCGGACACATCGATCAACGCGCCATTGCGCACCAGGCTGCGACGCCCTGCCGCGACCGCCACCTGGCCGCCCGTGGCCAGGGTAATCGAACCGTCCTGAAACTCGACGGTGCCGCCGCTGCCGATGTCGATACGCGACTGATCGGTGCGGATACGATTGTTGAGCGTCACGGCAGTCAAGGCCGCGTCGTGTTGGCTGTTCAGCGCCGTCAGGTCACTGCTGTCGAGCATGATCGCGCTGACACTGCCTTGTCCGAGGGTCACGCTGCCGGTGGTGTCGGAAGTGGGGTTGAGTAAATGAAGGGTGCCGCGTGTGTTCACCGAGGTGCTGGCCAGCAACACACCGTTTTGCACCACCTCATGACCGGTCAGGGTGATGTCGCCGGTCGAGGCCTGGATCAACCCTGTATTGCTGACCTTGCCCGAACCGCCGGATTTGAAGCCCGGGACGACTTCGCTGCCAAAGGTGGTGGAGAACCCGTTGCCTTCCGTGCCCGACCCTTTGCGAATGTAGAAACGGTCACCGGCGCCGAGTACGGTTTGGCCCTTGGCGGTGCTGATCGTCCCGGCGTTTTCCACTTCGTTGCCCAGCAGCAAGACGTAACCGCCGGAATCGGTGGACAGCTTCGGTGTGTGGGTTGCGATGCGTGCGCCGCGCTCCACCAGCACCTTGCCGGCGGCGTCGGTGAAGGTTGGCTGGCTGCCGGTGCTGTCGTAGTACAGGCCACGTTCGCGGAACTGCACGTCGCTGATGTCGGTCGCCGCCGCCACCAGGTTTCGCACGTTGACCTGGCTGGTGCCACTGAACACGATGCCATTGCGGTTGATCAGCATCACCGTGCCGTCGCCCTTGATCTGGCCCTGGATCTGACTGGCCCGCGCGTTTGGATCGTTGACGCGGTTGAGCACCGCCCAGTTCGATTGCTGGGCGAATTCCACCGTGGTGTCGCGGCCGACGTTGAAGGTTTCCCAGTTGAGAATCGCCTTGTCGGCGGTCTGCTCGATCTTCACCGTGGTCTTGCCGCCGGACTGGGTCTGCTGCGGCCCCTTGGCGTTCTCCCACCCTTGGGTCAGACCGGTATCGACCTTCAAACCGCCCTCGCCCAAGCCATTCGGCACAAACTGCACAGTGCCGAACGCCGCTGCGCGCCCCGCCGCTTGCGCAGCCTGTTGCGCGGCAATCGCCGCCACGGTGTTATTGAGCGTCTGCACCGAACGCGCCAGTTGTTGCCGGGCGCGTTGCTGCTGCGCCAGCGGCGGGGTCATGCCCGGCAAGCCATTCGCCGGCCGCGCTGCTGCCGCCTGCTGCGCTGCCCCCTTGGCGGCGAACCAGTTCGAACTGAACGCCGTGGCCGCCTCGGCACTGCCGGCCACCAGGCACAGTGCAATCGCCTGGGCCAATGGTTTAAGCAACCACAGCGCCGGGTCAACCGAACGCGCAGCGTCACGGCGTACCGACAGAGAATGGGTTTTGCGACGAGCTTGGCGAACGAGCATCACTACCAGGTCCTTTTTCAAATGGCGCAAGAGGCCGCAGGTTGAGTAAAACCTGCTGTTACGACATAGGCAGTTGGCGCAGCGCTGGACCGAACGGATGTCACACAAACTTCATGATGGAGGAGTAACCAAAAAATATTCCTCACGGAATCCCCTGGAAACGCAGATACCCCGAAACCTGTAGGAGCCAGCCTGCTGGCGATGAACGCCGGTGCGCCGCGTTCATTCAGGCAGCCCGCGCCATTGTTAACGACCATCGCGAGCATGCTCGCGCCTACAGGGTGGCCTGCGGGCAGGCGTGTATCGGCAGATGACTGGGACGTTGCAGTGATTCAGAGTGGCCGTCGTCCTAGCTCAGCACCACCACCCCGCCCGGCAACTCGGTGCATTTGACGCCATAGGCATCGCGAATCATTAACGCGACCCCGGCCAGTTGATCCAGGCTGAACCGCGCCTGGACCTTGCGTTTGCCCAGTTCGCTGTTGAGCAACAGCAACATACCGGGACGATAACGGTTGATTTCATCGATCACCGTCGCCAGTGTCGCGTCTTTGAACACCAGAATCTGCTGACGCCAGGCGATGACCAACGACGTATCGACTGCTTGCGGGGTGCCAGCCTGGCGGGCGCCATACGTCAGTTGCTGGCCACTCTCCAAGCGAATGCTGCGGCCGAGGACATCCACCTGCAGAGCGCCGTCCAGGCAAGTCACGCAAACATTCTGGTCGGTATTGCGCAGATTGAACCTGGCCTGGCTGGCGCTGAGCCAACCGGTCCCGGCCTGCATCTTCAATACGACACTGGCCCGTGTCTGCACCTCAACCTCACCGCTGAGCAGTACCAAATCCCGAGTGCCCCCGGCACTTTCCCGGCGATTGATCCGGGTCTGGGTATTGAGTTCCAGGCTTACGCCGTCCTCCAGATCGACGCGCCGTTGCTCGCCGACCTCAGTGATGTAGTCCGCCCCGAGGCCTGAGAAACCGCCGGGCACAGTCCCGCGAATCAGGAAGAACGCGGCGGACGCGGCAATGGCGCCCCCGAGGAATGCCCGACGGCCCAGATGCCGTGGCACCCGTGGCTGTTCGAGCGCACGGCCCAATTGCTGCCACAACACCTTGGCCTGCTCGAAGGCTTGGGCGTGCTCAGCGCTTTGCGCGCACCACTCGCGCAGTGCGCGGGCGTCAGCCACGGTTGCCCGGCCGGAGGTCAGCAGTACCAGCCAGTCGCGGGCCTCCAGGGTGAGCCGGTCCTGAGGTGTCGATTCAGGCGATGGAAAACGAAAGATGTTCAAGCGCGGGGATACTCACGGATTAATCTGGGCTCTTCTACTGAGACGGTTTTCCCGCCCCGGGACCGAACCGCTGAAACACTTTTCTTTCCAGGCGGCCGGCACAATGGCTCAAAGCGGCTTTGACCTCCTTCTCGACCATGCGGGTCGATATCCCGAAACGCTGGGAAATTTCCAGGTGCGGCGCCTCTTCCAGACGCGCAGCGACAAAAATCTTGCGCCGACGGGCGGGTAATTCGTACAGCGCGTCGAGCAGCAACTGGATATCTTTCTGCCCGCCCACCACTCGCGCCGGGTCGAGTGCTTCATCGGACACTTGCAACAATTCCTCTATCTCACTGCCGGTCAGCAATCGGCCGTCCGACTGGCGCCGGTCCGCGGCAATGTTCAGGGCCATGCGGTACAGATAAGCATTGGGTTGAGTGATATTCGGCGGTTCTTCCATGCGGTCGACCCGCAGATAGGTTTCATGCAGGACGTCGCTGGCCAGATCCTCCGAACCCAGGCGTCGACGCAAACGCGCCTTGAAGTCGTCATACGAGGTCAGGAACAGCGTGACCATCGAACTTTTCCCGGTGTCTTTCATCCCCCGGAAACTCCCTTCCCATTTGAGCATTCCATGCGTTTACCTGATGACTCCGGTAGCAAAAGCAATGTGACCGGCTGGCTGAGCGAACTTGGCGCCGGGCGTTCGATGTTCAGGTTACGCAAACTCTCCACCAGCGCCGCGTCGCGCTCGGCATCGCCCGTGGAACTGACCAGGCGGCTGTGCTGCACCACACCATCACGACCGATCCACACTTGCAGCAGCGCGCGAAAACTGCCTGGCCGGATGGCTGGCAAGCGGCACAAACTGCGTTCGAGCGCCACTTGAATCGCCGTTGCATAGCTGTTGCCGGCCAGAGAAGAACTCTGTGTCACCGACACCGAACCGGTTGGCAGCTCGGCCACTTTGGCCGCTTGCAACGTGAACGCATCCCCCCGGGCATAGCGGGCCATCAGGCCACTGCCGTCGAGCAAACGGCTCAACGCATCGGTCGCGCTCAAGCGGCCCTTGACGGCTGTCGAACGCCGACCGCGGGTCAACTGCCGGTCCACCAGCACAGCCATCCCCGTGGAACGGCTGAATTGTTCCAGTGCGCTGGCCAGTTCCTGGGCCGGGATGTTCAGGTCCAGCGGCGTCAGCGGATCGACGGCACCGGCAACCACCCAGGGCGCTATCAACACAAGCAGCCACGTCAGGCAAACCTGGCGAACTCGATGCGATGGAAAATGACGCGCGTCCCTTGCTCTGCCTCGCTGCACGGCTGAGGTATCCCTGAAAACCGTCATCCTGATAGCTGTATATGAATCTGATGTGACGGGCGGTGCAAAAAAACCATCACGAGACGTTAAACCGTCGTGCACTAGACTCAGGTTCATGCTTGACCTGAACCGGGTCGGCCAGGAGGCCTTGAATGAAACACTTGATGAGCATTGCAGCGGGCGCGCTGCTGATGACCGGACTGTCGCTGGTCCAGGCCGAAGAACCGACGGGTTGCGTCGAAGTCTCGGTCGGTGGCTACAAGGCGCCGGACTACAACTGCCTGAGCCAGCAGATGGGCAACAATCCGGCCGGGGCTGCTGCCGCGCAGAAAAACCGGCAAGGCATCAACCTGCCGGTCAACAAGCGTCCGCCAAACCAGATCGGCTTGGCGACTCCCGCCGCCACCAGTACGCGTATGGGGAATACCTTCGGCACCTCGGTCAAGCCTCAGCGGCCCGCCGTCGTCAGCGGTACGTCACCCTTGTTGATCGGGCAATAGCCGGATCGGCCAGATCAGGTGCTGGGAGCCTGGCGAAAACTCACCGCCAGGCGATTCCAGCTGTTAATCGTGGTGACGGCGATGGTCAGGTCGACCATTTCGCTTTCACTGAACTGTGCGCGAGCCTGGTCGTAGACGTCGTCCGGCACATGACTTTCAGAGAGCAAAGTGACCGCTTCAGTCCACGCCAGCGCCGCACGTTCACGGGAATTGAAGAAACCGCTGTCGCGCCAGACCACGATCGAATACAGGCGCCGGTCGCTCTCGCCGAGGCGTCGGGCGTCCACCGAATGCATGTCAGTGCAAAACGCGCAGCCATTGAGTTGCGAAGCACGGATCTTGATCAGGTGCAGCAACGCCGGCTCAATGCTCAGATTGCTGGTCAACGCCTCCATGGCAATCATCGCTTTCATCGCTTTGGGCGACGCGCTGTAGTAATCCAGGCGGGAAGTCATGACGTGCCTCGGGGCTCGGTAGATGTGTTTTACGGTAGGCGTTGATGCACCGGCGTTACAGAGCCAATTCGGCGAAATACCGCGGGACCATCGCGCAGCAGGCCAATCTGCGGTTTTTCCGCTGCGCAACTTCTGCGCAACGGCACTTGCGGGTAATCTGGCGCGACGCACATGCGCCTCAATCGCCCCCGGGAGCCCCGTCGGTATGGAACTTCATGTTGTCATCAACGGCCGCAAGGACCTGGCGGGCCAGTTGTACAACCAATTGCGCAGCGCCATCGAATCCGGTCGCCTGGCGGCCGGGACGCAGCTTCCGCCCAGCCGTTTGCTGGCCGAACAGTTGGGAATCTCGCGCAAGACCATTTCCGATACCTACGCGCAACTGACGTATGAAAACTTTCTGACCGGCGTCATCGGCAAAGGCACTTATGTCAACGCACGGGCCGCGAAAGCGCTGCCCAAACAGAGCCATTCACAATTGGCGAGTGCCGAGGTCATCGAGTCCTGGCGCAACCTGCCGGTGTTTTTGCGTCACCCAACCCTGGAAGGCTCGTTGCGCTACGACTTCATCGGTGGCGCGACCAGCAAGGGGCAGTTTCCCCAGGACGATTGGCGGCGCTGCACCTCCCACGCGTTGCGCCAGATGTCCGGGTCCAAGGGCTTCTACAGTCTCCCCGAAGGCCTGCCGGCGCTGCGCAATGCGATCGCCCGGCACATCGCATTTTCCCGCGGGGTGAATTGTCAGGACGAAGACGTGGTGGTGTGCAACGGCGCGCAGCAGGCGCTGGACCTGATCTCCCGCGTGATGACTCGCCCCGGCAGCATCGTCGCCATGGAAGACCCCGGTTACCCGCCCGCGCGCCTGCTGTTCGGCAGCCATGGCGCCACGGTGATCGGCGTGCCGGTCGACGCCGAAGGCATCCAGGTCGACCAGATTCCGCTCGGCACCCGGCTGATTTATGTCACGCCTTCGCACCAGTTTCCGCTGGGCATGCCGATGAGCCAGGCGCGTCGGGTGGCTTTGCTGGAGCGCGCCTACGAACTGGGCGCGATTATCATCGAGGACGATTACGACAGCGAATTCCGCTATGAGGGCCGGCCTACTGACTCACTGCAAAGCATGGATGAGCGCGGAATCGTCGCCTACGTCGGGACCTTTTCGAAAACCCTGCTGCCGGAATTGCGCCTCGGCTACGCGGTCTTGCCGCCGGCGATCCTCGAAGCGGTGATTCGCGCCAAGCAGCTCACCGACCTGCACACCTCCACCATGCCCCAATGGGCGCTGGCCAAGTTCATCGCCGAAGGCTGCCTGCTCAAGCACATCCGCCGCTGCCATACGATCTATGCCGGGCGCCGGGAGCGCATCCTCACGCGCATCGCGGGCGACCTGTCGCCCTGGTTCGACACTATCCCGAGCACCGCCGGTTTCCACATGACGCTGATGTGCAAAGTCCCTATCGATATGCCCTTGCTGATCGAACTGGCGAAAAAGGTCGAAGTCGGGCTGTATTCCATCGAGCCGTTCTTTCACCAGCAAGCGCCGCGGGCCGGGCTTCTCATGGGGTTTGGCGCTATCGAAACCCTGGACATCGACACCGCCCTGGACCGTTTGCGCGACATTCTGCAGCAGATCGCCTGAGCGATTGGTCTGGATTTTATCCGGCGATTGGCTATTGGCGGTCCGGGGGTGCAGGCCTATGCTGCATAGGCGTTATCCCTCAATGAGCAGGATTCGTCCGGCCTGATTCAGGAGTGTGAGTAATGTCCAACGAAGTGATCAATACCGTAAAGGTGCAGGCCGCCGCCGGCCGCTCGGAAGAACTGGGTAAGCAACTGCAAAAGATTGTCGAGACCCTGCGCGAATTACCGGGCTGTGACTCCTATATGGTTGACCGCTGCCCCGAGGACAGCAACCGCTGGAACGTCAGCGCCCGCTGGCAATCGGAAGCGGCCATGCAAATGCATTTCAACTGCCCTGAAGTACAAGGCTTTATCGGCCTGATTGACAATCAACTGGCAAACGCCGTGGATTTCAACAGCTTCCCGATCCGCTAATGCCCCTGTAGAAGCCGGCTGGCTGGCGCTCCCTTCACCGCGCTGTACTTGATACACCGCGTTAACGGGATCGTCAGCAAGCCGGCTTCTACAGTTCTGTGCGGGATTCATGGGCTGATTGGTCCCCTCACCTTCCCGAATATTGGCTGTTTGATTGCCGTCACCCGCAGACTAACGTTGTCCCTGACAACCAACCATTGCAGGTGATAAATCATGAAAGCTTTGCGTTTACTGGCCGCCCCGCTTGCCGTCCTCGCCCTGACCGTTTCCGCCTCGGCGTTTGCCCACGACCCTTCGGAAAAGGTCACGGTCCTGCAGGACGAGGCGCTGAAAAATGTGCCGGGTAAAAAAGCCATGATGATCGAGGTCGACTACAAGCCAGGTCAGTCCTCCATCGCCCACAAACACGAAGGCACCGCCATGGCCTACGTGATTTCGGGAGCGATCGTGTCCCAGGTTAAAGGCGAGCCGGCGAAAACCTACAAGGCCGGTGAATACTGGTACGAACCCGCGGGCTCGGAACATTTGGTCTCGAAAAACGCCAGTGCGAACAAGCCCGCCAAACTTCTGGTATTCATGGTGTTGTCCCCGGACGAGAAAGTGTTGATCCCCCTGAAAAACTGATAGCTGAAAGCCTAGCCATAAATAAACAGGCCCGAATTGCTAGTTCGGGCTTTTTTATTTCCGCGCGTCATTAACCGCTCGAGGTTAAAGCAAACAAAACTATTGGCGACCTGATAAGTGCGGCAATTGGTTATTTCATTAAGCGTGGACAGGTTTAGTCTGATACCACGGCCGATACGTTCGGCGACTAACTAATGATTGAAGTTGTTTCACTGGAGAATCACCCATGAAACTTGCGCTTGTCAGTACCCTGGCGATATCAGCTGTTTTAACGGGATGTTCAGTTCCTACCGCTCCGACGGCTGTCTCTTCAGTGGATGGCCAGTTCAGCGCGCCGGTCGGGCGAAGCGCTGCGACTCGCGTGCCCCGTGGCGAACATGTATCGCTGGGCATCGTCTACAGCCGAAACACCCAGACCAACCGCGCTTACCTTCAGGAGTATCAGGCAAACGCCGGCACCGGTTTTGGTCAGAGTCTCCTGGTGCACCCGATACATGATGCCTACGTCGCCACGTCCAAACCGGACCTGGCGGTGGACTGGGTCAAGGCATCGCTGCAACGCCAGTTCGGCTCGGTGACGGTGTACCCGGACATGCAAAGCCTGCGGGCCGCGAAACCGGACGTGGTGGCCATCGTCGACACCCGCAGCCAGTTGATCACCTCGCGCAGTTCGGAGGTCGAGGCGGATGTCAGTACTGACTTCTACGACTCCCACTTCAATTACATCGGAACCGCCAAAGGACATGATGCCAAAGCGCTGAGCCCGGTGTGGGCGGACTATAAACGCAGTGAAGAGATCGTGGCGGAGATTAACGAACAACAAAATGTTCAAGTTCGCGCACTGCAGAAGTTTGACCAGTCGCTCAGTAATTTACTGACCGGCCCGACAGATAAAGTGTCGATGATTGATAGTAAAACGGATCGGAAGTTGTATTAAGACTGACGGCTTGCTCGCGATAAGGCCCGACCTGGCACCACCAGATCCGAGGCAAAAAAAACCGCCTGTCTCCAGGCGGTTTTTTCATTCAACGGCAGATCAGGCCGCGGGTTCCAGCTCCGCGCTGGTGGCAGCGACAGCGGCAGGCACGACTGCCTGCCCGCTCAACGCCAAGTCCAGCAGCTCACGATTGGCCACCGCGTACATGGCGTAGTCCGTACCGCTGGCGGCACGGATTTCCACCAGCATCGCGCGCCAGCGTTCGATCATGCTGGCGTGCTCTTCCATCCACAGCGCCAGACGCGTTTCCACGTCCTGAGTGCCATCGCCCTGTTGCAGGACCGAGATGGTGATCGCGCGTTGCTGCCAGTCGACGTCATCACGGAACGCTTCACGGGCCAGCGCTTGCCAGTTGTTTTCAACCGGCAGTGCGCTGATCTGTTGCAGGTACCAGGTGATGTCCAGCGCGCTGCCGACGGCGAAGTAAGCCTTCGCGACGTCCGCAGGGTTCTGGCCGGTCACGTCGGAAGCCTCGATGATCGGCAACAGCGTGTACAGGTGCGAAGTGCCAGCCACCATGCGTGCGAGCAACTCTGGCACGCCGGCTTCGACGTACGCCTCGTAGCGCGCCTGCCAGTTTTCGTGGATTTCGCCACTCAGCAGTTCGTCGAGCTTGAGACCCAGCTCCTTCAGATGCGGACCGAAGTGCGCGACGTCACGGGCAGCGTTCTGCTCGTTGCGGCGGGCACGCAGGAACCAGCGCGTGGCGCGACGGCCCAGGCGCATCAGCTCATCCATCAGCTCCAGTTGCACGTCGGCGGACACCTGGTAGTCCAGGGCTTCGATCTGACGGAACCAGTGCGGAAGATGGAAGATGTCACGCACGATCACGTAGGCACCGGCCACGTTCGCCGGGCTCATGCCGGTCGACTCTTTGAGTCGTTGCACGAAGGTGATGCCCATGTGGTTCACCAGATCGTTGGCGATCTGGGTGCTGACGATCTCGCGCTTCAGACGGTGACGGCGCATCGCTTGGGAGAACTTGCTCACCAGCGACGGCGGGAAAGCGGTTTCCATGTCGCGGGTCAGGTAGTCGTCGTCCGGCACCAGGGAGTTGAGCAGCGCCTCCTTGAGGTCGATCTTGCTGTAGGAAATCAGCACCGACAGCTCGGCACGGGTCAGGCCGTGGCCTTCCGCGACGCGCTCGTTGATGGCCTCTTCCGATGGCAGGAACTCGATGGCGCGATCCAGCTTGCCACGGCCTTCCAGATCGTTCATCAGGCGTTTGTATTCGGCAATCCGCGCGTAGGCACGACGAGCCGCCAGGGACAGGGCCTGAGTCTGCTTGTAGTTGTTGCCCAGCACCAGGTTGCCGACTTCGTCGGTCATGCTCGCCAGCAACTGGTTACGTTGCTTGTCGGTCATGTCACCGGCCTGAACCACTTCGTTCAGCAGGATCTTGATGTTCACTTCGTGGTCGGAACAGTCCACACCACCGGCGTTGTCGATGAAGTCGGTGTTGGAACCGCCGCCATTGAGGCCGAACTCGACGCGACCCAGTTGGGTCATGCCGAGGTTACCGCCCTCGCCCACGACCTTGCAGCGCAGTTCGTTGCCGTTCACGCGCAGTGCATCGTTGGCCTTGTCGCCGACGTCGGCGTGGCTTTCGCTGCTGGCCTTGACGTAAGTGCCGATGCCGCCGTTCCACAACAGGTCGACCGGTGCCTTGAGCAAGGCATTCAACAGTTCGGTCGGGGTCAGCTTGTCGGCCTGAATGTCGAAGCGCTCTTTCATCTGCGGGGAAATCGCGATGCTTTTCGCGCTACGGGAGAAGATCCCGCCGCCTTCGGACATGATGCTGGTGTCGTAATCCGACCAGGCCGAACGCGGCAGGTCGAACAGGCGCTGACGCTCGGCGAAGCTGTTCGCCGGCTCAGGGTTTGGATCGATGAAGATGTGCAGGTGGTTGAACGCAGCGACCAGTTGCAGCTTGTCAGACATCAACAAACCGTTACCGAACACGTCACCGGCCATGTCGCCGACACCGACCACAGTGATGCTGTCTTCCTGGACATTGATGCCGCGTTCGCGGAAGTGGCGTTGTACGCCAACCCACGCGCCCTTGGCGGTGATGCCCATTTTCTTGTGGTCGTAACCGGCAGAGCCGCCCGATGCAAAGGCGTCACCGAGCCAGAAGCCGTAGTCGATGGCGATGCCGTTAGCGATGTCGGAGAAGGTCGCAGTGCCCTTGTCCGCCGCCACCACCAGGTACGGGTCATCGTCGTCATGACGCACGACGTTGGCCGGCGGAACCAGCGCGCCGTCCTTCAGGTTGTCGGTGATGTCCAACAGGCCCGAAATGAAGATGCGGTAGCAGGCGATGCCCTCAGCCGCGATCTCGTCCCGACCGCCGCCCAATGGCAGGCGACGCGGCAGGAAGCCGCCCTTCGCGCCCACTGGCACGATGACCGAGTTCTTCACTTGCTGGGCTTTTACCAGGCCCAGGACTTCGGTGCGGTAGTCTTCTTCACGGTCGGACCAGCGCAGGCCACCACGAGCGACGTTGCCGAAGCGCAGGTGCACACCTTCAACACGCGGCGAGTAGACGAAGATTTCGAATTTCGGTACCGGCTTCGGCAGCTCAGGAATCAGGTGCGGATTGAACTTGAAGCTGAAGTAGGACTTGTTATGACCCTGCGCATCGGCCTGGTAGAAGTTGGTGCGCAGCGTGGCTTTGATCAGGTCCAGGTAGCGACGCAGGATGCGGTCTTCGTTGAGCACCTGGACGTCGTCCAGTGCGGTGACGATGGCTTGTTCCAGACGTTGCTGCTTGTCTTCCAGATCATCGCTGGCCAGCTTTCGCGCCAGGTAGAAGCGGGTCTTGAACAACCGGGTCAGCTCGCGAGCGATGTCGGTGTGGTTGTTCAGGGTGCTGGCGATGTAGCCCAGGTCGAAGCCCAGACGAATCTGTTTCATGTAACGGGCATAGGCACGCAGCAGTGCCACGTCGCGCCATGGCAGGCCGGCGGTCAGCACCAGGCGGTTGAACGCATCGTTCTCGGCATCGCCACGCACGATGTGGACGAACGCGTCCTGCAGGGTGTCGTTGAGTTGCTGGATGTCGAGGTCCAGGCCTTCGGCAGCGGTGAACGCAAAGTCATGAATCCAGAACTCGCGGCCATTGGTGTGGCGCAGGCGATACGGGAATTCACCCAGCACACGCAGGCCGAGGTTTTCCAGAATCGGCAAGACGTCGGACAGGGCCAGCGGAGTATCGGCGTGATACAGCTTGCAGTGCAGCTCGCGTTGACCGGAGACCTGACCCAAAGGCTGATAGAAACTCATCACCAGCGGATTTTTTTCGTTAAGGCTCAGCAGGTGCTGCATGTCGACCACGGCCGAATGCGCGGCGAAACGCTCGCGGTAGCCGGCCGGGAAGCCTTTCGGGAAGTCGGCCAGCACATTGGTGCCGTGGGCTTCGCCGAAGCTCTCGACCACCAGGCTGGCGTAGTCGTCCTGCCAGCTGCGGCAGGCTTGAACCACTTCTTTTTCCAGCAGAACCGGATCGATGTCCAGACGGTTCTTCGGATCGACGCGCAGGATCAGTTGCACGCGAGCCAGCACGGATTCGGAGAAGAAGGTCCAGAATTCGCAGTCCGAGGCTTTCAGGCGATCCATCAGCACTTGTTGGATTTTCTGGCGCACTTCGGTGGAGTAGATGTCACGCGGCACGTAAGCCAGGCAGTAGCAGAAACGGCCGTACGGGTCTTTGCGCAGGAACACGCGGATCTTGTTGCGTTCCTGGATCTGCACGATCGACATCACGGTATTGAACAGTTCGTCGACCGGCGTCTGGAACAGATCGTCACGCGGCAGCACTTCGACCACCTGCGCCAGTTCCTTGCCCAGGTGAGCCTTGGCCTGGAAGCCGGAACGGCGCTCGATTTCCTCGACCTTGCGGCGGATGTACGGAATGACCCGCACGCTCTCGCCGTACACCGACGAGGTGTACAGGCCCATGAAACGGCATTCCTTGATCACGTTGCCGTCGACATCGATCTCACGGATCGACACATAATCCGGGTACGCCGGACGGTGCACACGGCTTGGGTGCGCAGCCTTGGCGAACGACAGCAGGGTCGGTTCGCGCAGGTAGTTCACCGCGTAGTCTTCGATGCGCAGGTCGTCGTAGGTCAGGCCGGTGCGCAGCAGTTTGGTCAGGCCGAGGAACGAATCCTGGTCGTAGACGATGTGGCCGCCGTCGGCCTCATCGCGCACCACGAATTCTTCGTAGCCCAGGAACGTGAAGTGGTTGCCCACCAGCCACTCCAGGAAGCTTTTGATTTCAGCTTTTTCTTCCGGGTCAACCTGGAACCGGCTGTTGTCCAGGCCGGTCAGGAGTTCCTGGACCTTGGCTTTCATCGGCTCGAAATCGGCGACCGCAACGCGGACTTCCGCGAGAACCTGCTCCAGCTCTTTGCTCAGCACGTTCAGTTCGGCGGCGTTGGCGCAGCGGTCGATTTCCAGGTACATCAAGGATTCATGCAGGATCCCTTCGCCCTGGGTGCCTTTCGGCAGAATTTCCAGCAATTCACCCTTGCTGCCGCGACGCACGCTCAGCACGGTGGTTTGCAGGGTATGAATGCTGTAGCCGCGACGGTTCAGCTCGGTACGCACCGAGTCCACCAGGAATGGCAGGTCGTGGTGCAGCACTTCGACCGCAGTGTGCGTCGACTGCCAGCCGTGGCGTTCGTAATCGGGGTTGTAGACGCGCACTTGCGGTTGCGCGTGATCGAAGCGCTCAAGCAGGCGCCACGCAGAAAGGGTACAGCCAGCGAGGTCGGACAACCGACGTTGAGTCAGTTCGTCCAGAGAAATGATGCCGAAGAATTGTTCAGCGAACAGCGCCACTTGTGGCAGTGCCTGTTCACTGATGTGCTGCGCCAGTGCCGCTTGCAGTTGGTGCTGGAAGTCGGCTTTGCTGGCTGCGGTGAAGAACGCCATCTGTGGTACTCCGCTTGGGCTTGTTATTGATGGAAGCGTCGCGTGCAAAACCCCTCACGGGGCGATCCGTCACCCTGTTCCTGATTCTCGGGCAGAGGAAACAGGGTGACAGGTGGGTGAAGCTGGACGAGACACTCAGGTCACATTCACCTTCCGTGAATGGGCATCTGCAAAAACCTCCGTGCGATCAATTGCACACTATCTTTACAAGCAGGTCTTTACAGGTATCCATTCGATGCGCAGCTTACCCAGTGCGGCAAGGCCCGTGCTTGCGGTGCTGCGACATATTCGGTCATCGGTATGCAGCTGGATGCCGGGGCATCGGATAACACTAGCAGTCGGGCGGGAAATTGGGGACTTTATACCCGGATTGACGGCACGTCCGTGCCAGAAATGACCGGCAACATACTGGATGTTCACGACACGTTCTCTGACAGTCAGCCGAGCAGAAATTCCCGGGGGCTGGCAGAATTGCCCTTTGTCGCGTCCACAACGCTCGCCGAGCCAGGAATTCCCCATGCAAATGACCACCTCCCTCTTGATCGTCAATCCGTGTGACGAGGAAGAAGACAACATGGCCATGCTCGCCTGCCACAGCGATCAGGGTGAAATGTTCCTGATGAGTCGCTATCCGGACGAGGACGAGCTGGAAATCACCCTCGATGGCGAGCCTTCAACCCTCGATGGCGTGAAAGTCACCCTCAGCCCTACCCGCCTGCTGATCGAAATCGCCGCGGCGGATGCGGATGCGCTGGATGGTGATGATTCGCTGGAAATTATTCACGGCACGGATGCGAGTGATCTGGCGGAGGTTGAGCAAACGTTGCAGAACATTCTCAAGGGGACCGGGACTTACGTCAGCGAGCTTTAAATTGAATTGGCGGGCCTCTTCGCGGGCAAGCCCGCTCCCACAGGGTCCGCGGTGTACATAGACGTGCTGTACGACCCGGACCCTGTGGGAGCGAGCCTGCACGCGAAGAGGCCACAGAGCGGCCCCCTCTCTCCCTGCCTGCACACTTCTGACAATTTCCCCAATCATTTCCCGCACTTTGCACAAAATGCCGTTAGTCGCCGCCCCCCGCGATGGATTAAAGTAACGCCCCCAGCCCTGGCGTTATACGAACGTCTTCGGTCACCCTTTCCAGGAACAGTCATCGATGGAACATCGTGAAGCGCTGCTCGCGCTGCGAACCTTTCTTTCAACGCAGATTCTCGGCCAGGAAAAACTCATCGAGCGCTTGCTCATCGCTTTGCTTGCCGACGGCCACATGCTGGTCGAGGGCGCGCCAGGCTTGGCCAAGACCAAGGCCATCAAAGAACTCGCCGAAGGCATCGAAGCCCAGTTCCATCGTATCCAGTTCACCCCCGACCTGTTGCCTGCCGACATCACCGGAACGGAAATCTATCGCCCGGAAACCGGCAGTTTCGTGTTCCAGCAAGGCCCGATTTTCCATAACCTGGTGCTCGCCGACGAAATCAACCGCGCCCCGGCCAAGGTGCAATCGGCGTTGCTCGAAGCCATGGCCGAGCGCCAGGTCAGTGTCGGACGCAGCACGTATGAGCTGTCGCCGCTGTTCCTGGTGATGGCCACGCAAAACCCGATCGAGCAGGAAGGCACCTATCCGCTGCCTGAAGCCCAGCTCGACCGGTTCCTGATGCACGTGAAAATCGGTTTTCCGGACGCAGCTGTCGAACGCCGCATCCTGCAGCAGGCCCGCGGCGAAGCCCTCAACGGCGAAACCAAACCGGAACGCCGGGTCAGCCAGCAGGCGATCTTCGCCGCCCGCAAGGAAATCCTTGGCCTGTACATGGCCGACGCCGTGGAGGAATACCTGGTGCAACTGGTCATGGCCACGCGCACGCCGGCCAAGTTCGACCCGGAGATGGCCGAATGGATCGCCTACGGCGCCAGCCCGCGCGGTTCGATTGCCCTCGACCGCTGTGCCCGGGCCCACGCCTGGCTGGCCGGTCGCGACTTTGTCAGCCCGGAAGACATTCAGGCCGTGCTGTTCGACGTGTTGCGCCACCGCATCATTCTTTCTTTTGAAGCCGAAGCCGCTGGCATCGACCAGGACCGGGTGGTCCAGCGGATTCTCGACGTCGTAGCTGTCGCTTGACCCCGATGAACGCCATCCTGCCACCCGAACCGGGCATCCGCGTCAGCCTCGCCGAGCTGATCGAGATGCGTCATCGCGTGCGCGAAGTGCAGCTGTTTTCCACGCCGAGCCAGCGCAGTCCGCTGATCGGCCTGCACCATTCCAAGCTGCGTGGTCGCGGTGTGGATTTCGATCAGGTGCGGGTCTATCAGGCCGGCGACGACGTGCGCACCATCGACTGGCGCGTCACCGCCCGCACGCAGGAGCCGCACACCAAGCTGTTCCACGAAGAGCGCGAGCGACCGATTTTCATCATGGTCGAGCAGAGTCGTCGGCTGTTTTTTGGCTCCGGGCTGATGTTCAAGTCGGTGCTCGCCGCTCAGGCGGCGAGCCTGATCGGCTGGGCCGCACTGGGGCACAACGACCGGGTCGGCGGGCTGGTGTTCGGCGACAGCGAGCACTACGAGATCAAGCCCCGGCGCAGCAAGCAAAGCCTGCTGCAACTGCTGAACCGCCTGGTGCGGGTCAACCAATCGCTGCACACTGAAAACGAACAGAACCGCGACGCCCTCAACCTTGCCCTGCGCCGCGCCCGTGAAGTGCTACGCCCCGGCAGCCTGGTGATCGTGATCTGCGATGAGCGCGCGCTGACCGAAGGCTCCGAACAACAATTGAGCCTGCTGTCGCGACATTGCGACCTGCTGCTGTTACCCGTGTCCGACCCACTGGACCACGCCCTGCCCGCCGCCGGGCTGTTGCGCTTCGCCGAACGGGGCGCGCAGCTGGAACTCGACACCTTGAATTTCGATTTGCGCCAGACCTACCGCGCCCAGGCTGAAACACGGATCGCCCGTTGGGAACTGCTGGCGCAGAAGCTGCGGGTGTTGCTGATGCCGCTGAGCACCCAGAGCGAAATGGTCGAGCAACTGCGCGAGTACCTGAACCCAGAGAAACCGGGGAAAGGTCGATGAACAGCCTGGATCAGTTGCAACCGCTGATTTCCCCGCCGCCGATAGGCTTCTGGCCGCCAGCTCCGGGATGGTGGCTGTTGCTCTTGTTGCTGCCGGTGATCGGCTTTGGCCTGTGGAAAGCCCGGCGCTTCATGCCGAACAAGCGTCCGGTCGTCCGCGCCGAACAGCCCCTTGACCCGGTGCGCCTCGCGGCACTCGCCGAACTGGCACTCATGCCCAAACCCTACGACGGCGCACCCGCCGGCGCCTGGCTGCAGCAACTCAACGGCCTGCTCAAACGCCTGTGCCGCAATCATTATCCCTACAGCCAGAGCCACACCCTCAACGGGCGCAAATGGCTGGCGTTTCTCGATAACCGCTGCCCGGCTGCCGGCCTGACGCGCTGGATGGTGCTGGTCGAAGGCGCCTACAAACCCGAATGCAAGCTCGACGACAAGGCCATCGCCGGCCTGACCCAAGCCGTCGACACGTGGATTCGCAAACATGTTTGAGTTCGCCTGGCCGTGGATCTTCGCCCTGCTGCCGCTGCCCTGGTTGATGCGCGTCCTATTGCCCGTGGCCGACAGCGGCGAACCAGCGCTCAAGGTCAGCTTTCTCAGCGACCTTGAAGGCCTGGCTCGTCGCCGCGCCAGGGCCAATCTTCCGGCCTGGCGCCAGCAAGCGCCGTTCATGCTGCTGTGGCTGTGTCTGCTGATCGCCGCGGCACGCCCGCAGTGGCTCGGCGAACCACTGCCAATTGCCGCCAGTGGCCGTGATTTGCTGGTGGCGGTGGACGTGTCCGGCTCGATGGATTTCCCCGACATGCAGTGGCGGGACGATGAGGTCAGCCGCCTGACGCTGGTGCAACATTTGCTCGGGGATTTTCTCGAGAGCCGCGAAGGCGACCGGGTCGGCCTGATTCTGTTCGGCAGCAAGGCTTACCTGCAAGCGCCGCTGACATTCGACCGGCGCACCGTGCGTATCTGGCTCGACGAAGCGCGGATCGGCATCGCCGGCAAGAACACGGCGATCGGCGACGCCATCGGCCTTGCGCTCAAGCGTCTGCGCATGCGGCCAGCGCAAAGCCGTGTGCTGATTCTGGTCACCGACGGCGCCAATAACGGCGGCGAAATCGACCCGTTGACCGCAGCGCGTCTGGCGGCCAAGGAAGGGGTGAAAATCTACCCGATCGGCATCGGCGCTGACCCGGAGCAATCCGGCACCGCGGGATTTCTCGGCGTCAATCCGAGCCTCGATCTCGACGAGCCTGCGCTGAAAGCCATCGCCGACGCCACCGGCGGTCAATATTTCCGCGCTCGCGACGGTAAGGAATTGCAAGCGATCAAAGAAACCCTCGATCAGCTGGAACCGGTAACGCAACAACCGACCCAGGCCCGCCCGGCCCAGGCGTTGTATCACTGGCCACTGGCGATGGCGCTGCTGTTGAGCATGTTGCTGGTGGTACGCGAGCGCTGGCCGGATAACCCGCTGCAGCGGCTGTTCACCAAGGATCTGTTCTTGCAGACGCCGCTGCCTGACTGGCGCCAACGGCTGAAACGCCTCCGCCTGCGGAGGCGCCGATGAGTGCGCTGTGGCCGTACTGGTTCCGTCCTTGGTGGCTGTTGCTGTTGCCGCTGCTCGGCTGGTTGCTCTGGCAACTCTGGCACCGGCAGAAACGCGCCGGACGCTGGCAAATGATTCTGCCGCCGGCCTTCCACGCCGCGTTGCTCAGCGGTGGCAACGGTCGCGACAGCAAATTGCCGTGGGTGGCGCTCGGCGTGGCGTGGGTGCTGACGATCCTGGCCCTGCTGGGGCCGAGCTGGGAGCGCGTCGAACAAGCCAGCCAGAAACCGGCCGATCCGCTGGTGGTGATTCTGGAACTGACCCCGGAAATGCTCGCCACCGACGTCACGCCGAACCGGCTGGAACAGGCCCGACGCAAGCTGTTCGATCTGCTGCAAAATCGCAGCGACGCGCAAACCGCCATCGTGGTCTACGCCGGCAGCGCGCACACGCTGGTGCCGCTGTCGGACGACCTCGCCACCAGTCGCAACCTGCTGGATGCGCTCAAGCCGTCGCTGATGCCGCAGGCCGGACATCGCGCCGATCTGGCGGTGACCAAGGCGCTGGCGTTGCTGAGTCAGGGGGCGCTGGGTGACGGCCGGATCCTGTTGATCGGCTCGGCACTGACCGATCTGGAGCGCGAAGGCATTCTGCAGGCGCTGGACGGCAAGTCGACGCAATTTCTGATGCTCGGTATCGGCACCGCGGAAGGCGCACCAATCACTCAGGAAGACGGCAGTTTCCTCAAGGATGATCAGGGTGCGATTCTGGTGCCGCACCTGGACGAACCGAGCCTGAAAGCCTTCGTCAACGGCCTCGACGGGCGCTATCGTCACGCGCGCCTGGATGATGCCGACCTCCGCGCCCTCGGGCTGCTCGACGGTCCTCGCCATCTGCGCAACGACGGCCAGACCCTGCGGCTCGATACCTGGGCCGATCAAGGTTACTGGCTCCTGTTGCCGTTGTTGTTGCTGGCGGCCTGCGCCGGTCGTCGCGGCTGGTTGTTCTGCCTGCCGCTGCTGTTTTTGCTGCCGCAACCGAGCTACGCCTTCGACTTCAACGACTTGTGGTTGCGCCCCGACCAGCAAGGGTTGCACCTGCTGAAGAAGAAACGTCCAGCGGAGGCGGCACAACATTTTGAGGATCCGCAGTGGCAAGGCGTGGCCCTCTATGAAGCCGGCGATTACAGTGGCGCCGCCCAGCGGTTCGCCAAGGGCAATGACGCCCGGGCCCACTACAATCGTGGCAATGCCCTGGCCAAGAGCGGTGAGCTGGATGCCGCGCTGGATGCCTACGAACAGGCGCTGGAACGTCAGCCGGATCTACGTCCGGCGTTGACCAACAAGGCCCTGGTGGAAAATCTGCTCAAGCAGAAAAACACGCCGACGCCAGTGGAGCCGGAGAAAACCGAAGGCGACGAAACCGCTACCCCGCAGGAGCCACCGCCCGGCGCAGCCACCCAGCCGTCGAACAGTGGCGAACCGACCGCCGACGCGCAGGTGACCACGCCGGACGCGGAAGAACCCGGCACAACGCCGCCGCTGCCTGGCACCAATGAGGTGCCCGGCAGCGAGTTGGGCGACGAACAAAGCACCACCCCACCCTTGCGCCCGGCCAACGACGCCATCGATGGCGAACAGCGCCAGGCCCTGGAGCAATGGCTGCGCAAGATCCCGGATGATCCGGGCGAATTGCTCCGGCGCAAATTCTGGTACGAACAGCAGCAACATCAGGATCAGGAAAACACTCGATGACCCGCTTCACCGCTTTCTTGCTTGCCATGCTTATCTGGACTGTACAGGCCCAGGCTGCGGAGCTGGTCGCCAGCGTTGACCGCAGTCGCCTGAACTCTGGCGAGACGGTCGAGCTGACCCTGGAATCCAACGACGTGACGCAGTTCGGCAAGCCCGACCTGACGGCGCTGGAGCCGCTGTTCGAGGTGCGCGGCACCCGTCAGGTCAACCAGTTGACGACCCTTAATGGCGACAAAGGCGCCACCACTCGCTGGATCATCACCCTGTTGCCGCGCCAGAACGGCAGCGTGGTGATTCCGCCGTTGCAACTGGGTGATGTGCAGAGCCAGCCGATCACGTTGCAAGTGGTGGAAAGCGAAACCCAGGACAGCACTCACAAACGGGCCCCGGTGTTCATTGAGGCCAGCCTTGATCAGAACAGCGTCTACGTGCAGGCCCAGGCGATCCTGACCCTGCGCATCTACCATTCCGTCTCGCTGTATGACGACAGCAGCCTGACCCCGCTGCAGATTCCCGACGCGCGCATCGAGCAGCTGGGTGAATCCCGCACCTACGAAAAAGACATCAACGGCCTGCGCCACGGCGTGATCGAACTGCGCTACGCGATCTATCCGCAACATAGCGGCCAGTTGACCATTCCGGCGCAGATCTTCAGCGCCACGCTGGTGGACGCCCAGCCAGCCCAGGACGCCGAATCCCAGGTACCAAAATCCGGCAAACTGATGCGCGTCAGCTCGGCCGAACTGCCGCTGACGGTCAAGGCAAAACCCGCCACCTACCCGGCCGATGTGCCTTGGCTGCCGGCCCGGAGCCTGAGCTTGAGCGAGAGCTGGAACCCGGAGCCGGATCACGCGCAGGTGGGCGATTCGCTGACCCGCAACTTGACGCTGAAGGCCGAAGGCCTGGCCAGTTCACAATTGCCGCCGTTGCCGGCCACCGAGATCAACGGCTTGCGGCGTTACCCGGATCAGCCGGTGCTGGTCAATCAGAACAGCGAGCGAGGCCTGATCGGTAGCCGCGAGGACCGCGAGGCGCTCGTGCCGGTTCGCAGTGGTGAGGTCGAGTTACCCGCGGTGGAGGTGGTCTGGTGGAATACCTTCGAGGACCATCTGGAGCACAGCAGCCTGCCGGCCCGGACCCTGCAGGTGGCGAATAATCCTGGTTTGATGGTCGATGCTCCGGCCAGCACGCCGCCGGTTGTTTCTGCTGCCGACAACGAAGCACTCTGGTGGTGGAAGCTCAGTACCCTGGTCCTGGCCTGCACCACCCTGCTCGGCTTCGGCCTCTGGTGGCGTGCCCGCTGGCAACCGGCGATCCTGCGTGCCACGCAGACCGGCCCGAGCCCGCGCACCGTGCTCGACGACCTCAAGCGCGCCTGCCAGGCCAACGATCCCCAAGCCACCCGCCAGGCCCTCGATGCCTGGGCGCGGCAACAACCGGAAACCCTGGCCGACATGGCCGCACGGTTCGTGCCACTGTCCGACGCACTGGATGGTCTGAACGGTGCGCTCTACAGCGAAACCGGCCAGCACTGGCAAGGCGAAGAGCTGTGGCGCGCGATCAAGGCCATCCCGATCGCCGAGCGGGTCCAGGACCCGGTGGGCGACAGCGGCCTGCCGCCGTTGTACCCAAAGTGACACGCCCGCTCCCACACCCACTGTGGGAGCGAGCCTGCTCGCGATGAGGCCCTACCAGCCACCATCACCAGCGACTGACCCACCGCATTCGCGAGCAAGCCCGGCCCAACAATGTTCCGGGTGGCGCAAGGATTTGCAGCGTTCGCGTATGTACCGTCGCCGCTTTACCCGTAAACTCTCTCTCCTTTCGCCGCTGTCAATTTCCTCGCGGCCATTACCTTATTTCCTACGGAGTTCGCCTTGCGTCTGTTTCACACCTCCGACTGGCACCTTGGGCAGAACCTGCACGGCCAGGACCGCGATTTCGAGCACGCCTGTTTTCTTGAATGGCTGTTGCGCCAGCTGAAGCTGGACCAGCCTGATGCACTGCTGATCGCCGGCGATATCTTCGACACAGTCAATCCGCCGGTAAAATCCCAGGAACGCCTGTACGACTTCATCGTCAGCGCCCATGAGCAACAACCGAAGCTGACCATCGTGATGATCGCCGGCAACCACGATTCCGGTTCACGCATCGAACTGCCCGCGCCGCTGATGCGCCGCTTGCGCACTCACGCCCTCGGTCGCGTGCTGTGGCTCGACGACGGCCAACTCGACGCCGAGCGCCTGCTGTTGCCGTTGCCGGACGCCAAGGGCAAAACCGTCGCCTGGTGCCTGGCGCTGCCGTTCCTGCGCCCAGCCGAAGTCACCGGCGCACACCTGGGTGACAACTACCTTCGTGGTATCGGCCAGGTTCACGAATGGCTGATCGAAGCCGCCAACGCCAAGCGCAAGAAGGGCCAGGCGCTGATTGCCATCAGTCATGCGCACATGGCCGGTGGCTCGGTCTCGGAAGATTCCGAACGCAGCCTGATCATCGGCAACGCCGAAGCACTGCCCGCCAGCCTGTTCGGCCCGAGCATCAGCTACGTCGCCCTCGGTCATCTGCACAAACCACAAAAGGTCAACGGCGAAGAACGCATTCGCTACTGCGGCTCGCCGATTCCGTTGTCGTTTTCCGAGATCGGCTATCAACACCAGGTCCTCGACGTCACGCTCGACGGCGAAACCCTGGTCAGCGTCAAACCGAAACTGATTCCCCGCGCCGTCAACCTGCAACGCATCGGCCCTGCCCCTCTGGCCGACATCCTGCTGCAATTGACCGACCTGCCGAACATCGATCTGCTGGACGATATCCAGCGTCAGCCGTGGCTGGAAGTCCGGGTGCGCCTCGACGAGCCGCAACCTGACCTGCGCCAGCAGGTCGAAACCACGCTGCAAGGCAAAGCCGTGCGCCTGGTGCGCATCGCGGCGGAATACGCCGGCAACGGCAGCCGAGACGGCGTCGATGACGGCAGCACGTTGGTCGAACTCGACCAGCTCACGCCTCAGGAGTTGTTCAGCCGTGCCTGGCAGGACAACTACGGCAGCGAGGTCGATGAGCAAACGCTGAAAGACTTTGCCGAGCTGTTGCAAGACGTGCAGATGGAGAGCGAACAGCCATGAAAATTCTCGCGATCCGCCTCAAGAACCTTGCCTCGCTGGCCGGGCCGTTTGAAATCGACTTCACCGCCGAACCGCTGGCCAGCGCCGGCCTGTTCGCCATTACCGGGCCCACCGGCGCCGGTAAAAGCACCTTGCTCGATGCGTTGTGCCTGGCGCTGTTCGGTGCCGTGCCCCGGCTCAGCAATGCGCAAGTGTCGGCCAAAGCGCCGGACGCCGACGGCGAGATCAGCACCGGCGACCCTCGCACCCTGCTGCGCCGCGGAACTGGCGAAGGTTATGCCGAAGTCGATTTCGTTGGCATCGATGGCCGCCGCTACCGCGCGCGCTGGGAAGCCAACCGCGCCCGGGAAAAGGCCGGCGGCAAGCTGCAAGCCAGCCGTCAGAGCTTGCGCGACATTGATCTGGACCAACTGCTCGCCAGTCAGAAATCCGAATTCAAGACCCAGCTCGAAGCCGTCCTCGGCCTGAATTTCGAGCAATTCACCCGCGCCGTACTGCTGGCGCAAAGTGAGTTCAGTGCCTTCCTCAAGGCCAACGACAACGAGCGCAGCGAGCTGCTGGAAAAACTTACCGACACCGCGCTCTACACGCGCCTCGGTCGTCGCGCCTTCGACAAGACCAAAGACGCCCGCGAAGCCCACCGGCTGTTGCAGGATCAGGCTACCGGCGTCACCCCACTGCCGCCGGATGCGCGTGCCGAACTGGATGAACGCTTCAACGCAGCGCAGCAACAGCTCAAGACTCAGCAGGCGCAGCTCAAACAGCTGGAGCTGCAACACACCTGGCTGAAAGAGCTGCGCCAATTGCAGGACGAGCAGCTCAGCGCCACTGAACAACTGACCAGCGCCCGGCAGGACTGGGAGCACCTGAGCGGCGAGCGCCTGAAGCTGACGCGCCTGGAGCAACTGGCGCCGCAACGGCACCAATTCGCCCGCCAGACCGAACTCACCGCCCGGCTCACCCCGCTGGCGACGCAGATTCAGCAGCACACTCAGCAACAACAGGATCTACAGGCGCGCCAGGCGCAACTCGAACAGAGCCTGAGCGCCGCTCAAACCGCGTTGGTCGAGGCTCAGACCCAATACACGTCAAGTGCGCCACTGCTGCGCCAGGCCTTTGAGGCACAAAGCACCCTCGCCCGCCTGAGCAAAGACACCGGCCTCAGTGCCGAAACTAGAGAGCAAGCGGAACGGGCGTGCACCGACGGGCAAAACACCCTTCAAGGTTTGCTCGATCAGCAGCAACGCGTGGCCGAACGTCTGCAGCGGATCGCCGTCGAGCTTGAGCAAAGCACGTACCTGGCACCCCTGAGCGATGCCTGGAACGCCTACCGCGATCGCTTGCAGCAACTGATGCTGATCGGCAACCGCCTGAACAAAGGCCAGGCCGAGCTGACCGCTCTTGAACAAAACGCCAGCCGTGCCGCCGAAGCGTGGGCCGCGCAGAAACAACACCTGGAAGTGCTCTACAAGGAAGCCGGCGCCGAGCCCGAAGCGGTAGCGGAACAGATTCAGTTGCTTGGCACCCTGCTGCAGGACAACCGCAAGCAACTGCGGGCCTTTGAAGAATTGACGCGACTGTGGGCCAGCCAGCAGGAGCTGGACAAGCGCATCGCCGAACTTCAACAGCGCCAGACCGTTGCTCAGCAGCAACGCGACCGTCTGACCCAGGACGGGGTGAAAACCAAAAATGAATTGACCGTCGCCGAGCAAACCCTGACGGTCACCCGCGAATTGCTCGAGCGGCAGCGTCTGGCCCGCAGCGCCAGCGTCGAAGAACTGCGCGAGCAATTGCAGGATGATCAGCCCTGTCCGGTCTGCGGCAGCCCGGACCATCCGTATCATCAGCCGGAAGCGCTGTTGCAGAGTCTCGGTCGCCACGATGAAAGCGAACAGGCCAACGCGCAGAAAGCAGTGGATGCGCTCAAGGAAAAACTCACTGACCTGCGCACCGAAGTCGGTGGCGTGATTGCCCAGCAAAAGGAATTGCTGCAACAGCAGGAGCAACTGGCTGCGCAGCAACAAAGCCTGGCACCGAGCCTCGAAGCGCACCCGTTGTCGGCGCAGCTATTCAATCAGGACGCAGCCAAGCGTGATACCTGGCTGGCCCAGCAAAACAGCCAGCTGAACCAGAGCATCAGCCAGGACGAACAGCGGCAAACCGCCCTGCTCACCCTGCAACAGGACGCCGCGCGCCTGCAGCAGCAACTGCGCAACGCCGAGACCGCGAACCAGCAGGCCGCCCAGCATCTGACGAACCAGCAGCGCGAGCTAAGCACGGATCGCCAGCGCCTGGACGAAGAGCTGACCGCGTTCAGCAGCCTGCTCCCGGCTGACACGCTGGCGGCTTTGCGCAACGAACCGGCCGCTACCTTCATGCAGCTCGACCAGCAGATCGCCCAGCGCCTGCAACAACTCGATCAGCAGCGCGACGAACTCAGCGAGCAGCAGCAACGCCAGCAGACGCTGGAGAAAGAACAGGATCGGCAACTGACCCGCCTCCAGCAACTGGAAGCGGCGCAGCAGCAATTCAACGCCCTCGCCGAGCAGCAGCAGGCTTGCCAGCAACAACTGACGCATTTGCTCGGCGCCCACAGCAGCGCCGAACACTGGCAGCAGCAACTGGATCAAGCCGTCGAACAGGCTCGCAATGCCGAGACAACGGCCAATCAGGAGCTGCAATCGGTGCGCACGCGCCTGGTGCAACTGGCGGCGGAACTCAACGCGCAGCAGGAACGGCTGGCCGCCCTGGAAGCCGAAGAACGCGAACTGAGTGCGAAGATCGTTGAATGGCGCGCCTTGCATCCGGAACTGGATGACGGTGGCCTTGAACAACTGCTGAGTGTTGACGACCAGCAGGTCAGCGAATTACGCCAGCGCTTGCAGCACAACGAGAAAGCCATCGAGCAGGCCAAGGTGCTGGTGCAGGAACGCGATAAGCGGCTGGCCACTCACCAGGCGCAGCACAACGGCAATCTCGACAGCGAGCAATTGGCCACCGCGCTGACCGACCTGCAACACCAGTTGGCCGCCAGCGAACACCGCTGCGCTGAACTGCGGGCCGAACAGGCCGAAGATCAGCGTCGACAAAACGCCAATCAGGCCCTGGCGCAACAGATTGCCGAGGCGTACGCCGAATACCAGCGCTGGGCGCGTCTGAATGCGCTGATCGGCTCCGCCACCGGCGACACCTTCCGCAAGATCGCCCAGGCCTACAACCTCGACCTGCTGGTTCATCACGCCAACGTGCAGTTGCGCCAACTGGTGCGACGCTATCGCTTGAAACGCGGCGGCAGCATGCTCGGTCTACTGGTGATGGACACCGAGATGGGCGACGAACTGCGTTCGGTGCATTCGTTATCCGGCGGCGAAACCTTCCTCGTGTCGCTGGCGCTGGCCTTGGGCCTGGCGTCGATGGCTTCGAGCACGTTGAAGATCGAATCGCTGTTCATCGACGAAGGTTTCGGTAGCCTCGATCCGGAATCCCTGCAGCTGGCCATGGATGCCCTCGACGGCTTGCAGGCCCAGGGCCGCAAGGTCGCGGTGATCTCCCACGTGCAGGAAATGCATGAACGGATCCCGGTGCAGATCCAGGTCCACCGCCAGGGCAACGGCCTGAGTACCCTGGAGGTGAAATGATTACGCTGTATTCCTTCCGCCGCTGCCCATACGCCATGCGGGCGCGCATGGCCCTGCGCTATTCAGGAGTGGAGCTGAACATTGTCGAAGTCAGCCTGAAAGCCAAGCCTGCCGAAATGCTCGCGCTGTCGAGCAAAGGCACGGTGCCGGTGCTGAGCGTCGACGCTCGGGTGATCGACGAAAGCCAGGCGATCATGCGCTGGGCGCTGGCGCAGAACGATCCGCAGGACTGGTTGCTCAAGGATGATCCCGTCGGGCAAGCGCACATCGCTGCGCTGATCGAAGAGAACGACCAGGTGTTCAAGGTGCATTTGAATCGCTACAAGTACGCCGAGCGTTACCCCGAACAACCGATGGAGGCTTATCGCTCGGAGGGCGAAGTGTTTTTGCGCAAGCTCGATGAGTTGCTGGCCGAGCGCGACTATCTGCTGGGCAACCATCCGAGCCTCGCCGACGTGGCATTGATGCCGTTCATACGCCAGTTTGCCCATGTTGACCGCGAGTGGTTCGCGCAGACGCCTTATGTGCGGTTGCAGGGGTGGCTACAGCGCTTTTTAGAGTCCGACCTGTTCACCTCGATCATGAAAAAATAACCGGGCCGGTGTCTCAGGCCAGGACTTCACACATCCCGATCACCGAGCAATCGAGTTGGAACGGTCCGAAAAATCCGCTCTCGGACTTGAGCGGCGGATTGCCGGCCAACAGGCCCATGGCCTTGGCGGTCTCGATGTTGTGGGCGATGTTTTGATTGGCTTCGAGGGCTCGGGCCACCCCGCCTATCGAGCCTTGCCCGATCCCCAGCAAGGAAAATCCATTGGTGATGAAGGCCAGGAAGGCGATGACCAAAAATTTGCGACGATTCAGGCTCCGCCCACTCCTGCGAGGTCAGCCTGATCGACCCGCGCCTGTTGCGCGCGGTGCTCAAACTGGATGCCAGGGTGTGCCACTTGAATGGGCGGTTCGAGGGTGTGTTGCGATTGCGCCGAAAGGCTGACGACCGACACCAGCACGACATAAAGACCGATGGCCAGGTAGGCGCCGCGTTTGGCAGAAGTAAGAATTGCGCTGGCCATGGTGTTCTCCGTGGGCATGTTTCAGTGCCCACAGGATCGATCAAAAAAGCCGTGATAACCACTCAGTGTTATCCATAGTACGCATCAGCTTCGTTGATCATTAAGCCAGTCTATTTCAGCCTTCGATAAAACTCATCAGGCGTTCACGGGCAGCGTCAGGCTCGCCTGGGACGGGCGTTGCGGCGGATAGAATAGGAGTCGAATAGAGGAACAGCAGTACCACAGCCAGACGCATCGCCATGTTGTCGATCCTTTTTATCAGGGACGGAGTCAATCAATCGGCGTCAAATCTAAACGTATGGCCAAGTGATATCAAGCACGGAGGTGATGGCAAGATGATGCTGTCGTAAACGCGTTATGCAGGAGCGACATCACTCAGGTTTTCTCGAGGCCATTCAGCCCGATCCACTCAAGTGACTTCGCTCCTGCATAAAGGGTGCAGGGCTCAGCGTTCAGGCTTGGGTTTTGTGATCCAGCGCGGCGTAGAAATTGGCGCTTTGTTGCAGGTATTTCTGGGTGTAGCTCTGGGTGCTGGTTTTCTTGTCGCTGATTTCAACACTGGCGCTGGCGGGCAGAGCAACGGTGGCGGAAATGGCGGAAGCAGCGATTACTGAGAAAAGATTGAAGTTCATGGCGGTATTCCTCGAAGTCAGTTGGCTTGCATGCCCGGTTGGGCCGTGGAGCAAACTTAACCTTCGAGGTTGGCACCTTGAAATCTTTTGTAGCAGTAGCAGTTATCACCATCATTAATAGAAGGTTGCAGGCCCCATCAACCGGGGCCTGCGGCCTATTGACGCACCAGGAATTTCAGATCACTCGGCGCATCCATCGGCAATTTCTGCACGGTTTTACCCAGCAGGCCGCTCTTGGCATCGCGTTCGACCACGACAATCTGATTGCTCTTCTGGTTGGCGATCAACAGGAACCTGCCACTCGGGTCGAGGCTGAACTCCCGCGGATGATCGCCTTCCACGGAGCGGCGTTGCAGTTCCTTGAGGTGGCCGGTGGCCGGATCGATGGCAAACACCAGCAACTGATTGGCGGTGCCGCGGTTGCTGACGTAGAGGAACTTGCCATCGGCCGACGCATGCAACGCGGCCCCCGCCTTGTCCGACGTCGGCTGCCCGGCGGCGAGATCGACCATTTGCGTCTGCTCAAGCTTGCCATTCTGGTAATCGAATACCGCGACCTGCGCACTCATTTCCATGGTCAACCAGGCATGCTTGCCATCGGCACTGAACAGCAAATGCCGCGGCCCGCTGCCGGCGGGTAACTGGACAAACGCCGGATCGGCGGGCACCAGCGGCAAATCCGGATTGGCCTTCGGATCGAAGCGATAGACAAAGACCCTGTCCGCCCCCAGGTCGTTGGAGAACACGAACCGGCCATCCGGCGAGGACACTGTCGAATGCACATGCGCCGACATCTGCCGCTCGGGATTGACCCGGCTCGCCGGATGGCTGCTCATCTGCACCACGTTTTTCAGCTTGCCATCGGCGCCCACCGGCAGCACTGCCAGGGTGCCGCCCGGGTCTTCAACCACCGAGTAATTGCTGACGAACAGGTGGCTGGCATCGGCGCTCAGGCTCGAATGGGTCGGCTCGTTGCCCAGGCTTTGCACTTGATTGATCAGGCGCAGTTCATGGGTCTTGGGATCGATTGCATAGCTGCTGACGCGACCGACCGGATCTTTCTGTCCGGGGCCGTTTTCGTTGACCACGAACAGCAGGCGCTGATCCTTGGACAGGGTCAGCCAGGACGGGTTTTCGCTCTTGACCACTTGCAGCGGTTTGGCGTCGATCTGCCCGCTGGCGCTGTCGAAGTCCAGGCGATAAATCCCCTGGCTCTGACCCGCGGTGTACGACCCTACCAGCAACGGGTAGTGATCGGCGGGTGCCGCCTGAACGCCCATGGCGCCGACGCTGCCGGCCATCAACAGTGGCCAGAAATTACGCATCCACATGCTCGTCTTCCTCATTGTCGCCACCAATGGCGTCCAGACACACCAACCGGTGCTCGCCGGACTCACCGGTGATCAACCAGCTTTGCAGGGTGGGATCAAACGTCGCCGCTTCGATCTGCGCCATGCTGAACGTCCAACGCTTGAGCGCCCGGCCGTCCATGCATTCGATATGCAGGTGGTCGTCTTCATCGAGGGAAAAATCGAAGGCGTGCAGCCCGTCGATTTCCAGCATATCGGCGTGTTCGAGGGCGTTGAGCAAGGTATCGGTTACGGCAGTCATGGCAGGCAATCTTTGAAGGGGAAAGACGCAATGATAGCTCAATGTGGGGGCGGCCCTGTGCCAGGCACAAAACCCGCTAACACCACAAAACAAATGTGGGAGCGGGGGGGGGGGGGGGGGGGGGGGGGGGGGGGGGGGGGGCGGGGGGGGGGGGGGGG
>NZ_JANLOD010000014.1 GCF_025466085.1 Pseudomonas sp. 14P_8.1_Bac3 | reverse complement strand
CCCACCCCCCCCCCCCCCCCCCCCCCCCCCCCCCCCGCTCCCACATTTGTTTGCGGTGCTCTCAAGGTTTTATGTCCGTTGTTAGGGTGCCGTTTCTAATTATTCGCCCTACTTTGTGCATGAGCCCGACACTTTCGCGGGCAGTTCCTCAAACCTTCTGCGCGTGAGGTGCACCATGGCCAAAGTAATTTTGAAGAAAAAAATCGACGCTTCGACAACCGCCCTGAGCGACGTCAAATCCTATGCCCGCAAGATCTGGCTGGCAGGCCTGGGTGCCTACACCAAGGTCGGACAAGAGGGCAGCGAGTACTTTCAAGAGTTGATTAAAGAAGGTCAACTTGTTGAAAAGAAAGGCAAAAAACTAGTTGCCGAGAAACTTGAAGCGGCCAACTCCGAGATCGATGAAGCGAAGAGTGAAGTGAGCACTTTCAAAGGCAAGGTCGAACTTCAACTCGACAAAGTCGAGAAGGCGTTTGACTCGCGTGTCGCAAGTGCCTTGAATCGTATCGGCATTCCGTCTAAACATGACGTGGAGACACTGTCTGCTAAGCTCGATGAGTTGACGGCATTGCTCGAACGCGTCGCGCGTAAATCTTGAGGAGAACGGGATGGCTGGTAAAAAGAATACTGACAAAGAAGGCAGCTCGTGGATTGGGAAAGTCGAAGACTACTCCCGCAAAATCTGGCTGGCTGGTTTAGGCGTGTACTCGAAGATCGACACTGACGGCAGCAAGCTCTTCGATACATTGGTCAAAGACGGCGAGAAAGCCGAGAAGCTCACCAAAAGCGCTGTCGGCAAGAAAGTCGATGACGTCAAGGATTCCGCTTCATCGGCAAAATCGCGCATCGGCGGCGTGAAGGATCGCGCGCTGGGCAAGTGGGATGAGCTCGAAGGGGCTTTCGACAAGCGCCTGAACAGCGCCATTTCGCGCCTCGGTGTACCGAGCCGTAACGAAGTGAAGGCGCTGCACAGCAAGGTCGATACCCTGACCAAGCAGATCGAAAGGCTCACCGGTGCCAAGGTGGCGCCTGTTGCGGCGAAAACCGCGGCAGCCAAACCGGCGGCTAAAACGGCCGCTGCCAAACCAGCGACCAAAACCACTGCCAAGCCATTGGTGAAGGCGGCTGCCAAAGCGGTTGCCAAGCCAGCCGCCAAGGCCGTTGCCAAAACCGCTGCTGCTAAACCGGCAGCCAAGGCAGCAGTCAAGGCTGCAGCCAAACCGGTCGCCGCCAAAGCCGCTGCCAAGCCAGCCGCTAAACCGGCCGCCAAAACGGCAGCCGCCAAGCCGGCAGCAAAACCAGCCGCTAAACCTGCTGCGGCTAAACCAGCCGCTAAAACGGCGGCAGCCAAACCTGCAGCCAAGCCAGCGGCAAAACCTGCCGCCGCGAAAAAACCTGCAGTGAAAAAACCGGCGGCAGCGAAAGCCGCTGCACCTAAACCAGCAGTGGCTGCCGCCAAACCGGCAACCCCGTCGACTCCGGCCAGCACTTCGAACTCCGCTACCGCGCCGACCCCTGCTGCAACCCCGACTGCCGCGCCGACACCATCGACGCCAACCAGTCAGTCCTGATTTTCAGGGCCCAAAAAAACGCCCGGCCTGCATAGGTCGGGCGTTTTTTGTTTGCACACCCTCCTGTGAACATCGCGAATCCTTTGTAGGCGCCAGCAAGCTGGCTCCTACAGGTTTCCATACAGGTCAGTCGTGTTCTTCGAGATACTGCGACGCCATCTTCTCCGTCGCCGCCTTCACCGCCGGCAGCAAGTGCGGCGCCACCAGCATCATGATCTGATAGACCACCAGCCTGACCTCACCCTCACGATCGAGAATCCGCTGATAGTCCAACGAGAACAGCAGGGTCATGGTGATCTGCTCAACCAGTTGCCCCAACGCCTGGGTATCGCTGACCAGTTGCCCTTGCGCCTTCAGCCGGGCGAGCAATGACGCCAGCGTGCGTTTCAGCGCATTGAGCAGGTTGCGTATGCCCTTGGCCAGTTTCGGCAGGCGCCCGGCCAGGTTCGACAGGTCCTGAAACAGGAACCGATAGTGCGACAGGCGTTCGACGATCAGGTGCAGGAACAGCCAGTAATCTTCCGGTGCCAGTTCCACGTCGGAAGGCGGGTCGAGCAGCGGCGCGAGTTCGGCCTGGAAGCGCTCGAACAAGCCAAGGATCAGCGGTTCCTTGCCGTGGAAGTGGTAGTAGAGGTTGCCCGGGCTGATGCCCATTTCGTTGGCAACTTCCATGGTGGAGACGTTCGGTTCGCCCTTCTGGTTGAACAACTGCAGGGCACACTCAAGGATCCGGTCGCGGGTTTTCATCCAGTCTTCTTAATGATCATGCCAGGCCAACCTCCTACAGGCTGGCGACTGGCGCGGCTTTTCAGGGTCAGCGCACGCGCACGTAGGTGCCGGGTGCCGCCTCCAATGGTGGATAGTTCGAATTGCCCAGGGCCATGTGGGTTTCCTTCAGTGCGCCCGAGCGTTCCTGAATCCAGCCCAGCCATTGCGTCCACCAGCTGCCGTCAACCTGCTTGGCGTCGTAATACCAGGCCCGTGGATCGGTGCTCAGCTTGGTGCTTTCGATGAAGTTGGCTTTCGGGTTGGAAGGCGGGTTGAGGATGCTTTGCACATGACCGCTGTTGGACAGCACGAAGCGCCGCTCGCCACCCAGCAGCAGGGTTGAGCGATACACCGCATCCCACGGCGTGATGTGGTCGTTGATACCGGCCACACTGAAGCTGTCGACGGTGACTTTCTGCAAGTCGATCGGCGTGCCACACACTTCCAGACCCCCCGGATGAGTCAGCGGGTTGTGCTTGAAGAAATCCAGCAGGTCGCCGTGTAAGGCGGCCGGCAGGCGCGTGTTGTCGTTGTTCCAGTAGAGAATGTCGAACGCGGGCGGCTCTTTGCCCAGCAGGTAGTTGTTGACGAAGTAGCTCCAGATCAAGTCATTGGGGCGCATCCAGGCGAAGACCTTGGCCATGTCACGACCGTCCAGCACGCCTTTCTGATACGACCGGCGCTTGGCCGCCTCCAGGGTTTGCTCGTCGGCGAACAGCGTGGCCGGGGTGTCCATCTGGCTGTCGAGCAGGCTCACCAGGTAGGTCGCACTGGATACGCGGCGCAACTGCCGTTTGGCCTGCAAATGACCTTGCAGCGCAGCGATGGTCAGCCCGCCAGCGCAAGCGCCCATCAGATTGACTTCGCGGGCACCGGTGATCGCCCGACACACGTTCATCGCTTCTTCCACGGCTTCGACGTAGGTCGAGAGGCCCCATTCGCGATGACGCACATCCGGGTTGCGCCAGCTGATCATGAAGGTCTGCAGACTGTTTTTCAGGGCGAACTGCACAAAGCTGTTGCTCGGGCTCAGGTCGAAAATGTAGTACTTGTTGATCTGCGGGGGCACCACCAGCAGCGGTTTGGCGTACTGCTTTTCGCTCATCGGCTTGTACTGGATCAGCTCCAGCAGCTCATTGCGAAACACCACCGAACCGGTGGTCGTGGCGATCGTTTTGCCGACCTCGAAAGCCTGTTTGGTCACTTGCCGCGGCAGGCCGTCGTTGTGCAGGAGATCGTCGAACAGGTGACTGATGCCGCGCACCAGGCTGTTGCCCCCGGAATTGAAAATCTCCTTGATTGCCAGCGGATTCAACAAAGTGTTGGACGGTGCCACCGCATCGTTGAGCAGGGCGAAGGCGAAGTGGGCGCGTGCCCGATCGTCCGGGTTCATGTTGCTCTCGTCGATCCAGCTTTTGACCTGTTTCTGCCAGCTCAGGTACGCCTGCAGGCTGCGGCGGTAAAACGGGTTGAGGCTCCAGGCCGGATCGGCGAAGCGGCTGTCCTGCGGGTTGGTCGGGTGCAGGGTTTCACCCAGCAACACACGCCCCAGTTGACCCCCCAGTTTCAAGGCGTGACGGGCGCTGTGCACCGGGTTGCGCAGACCATGGGCGGCAACACTGCGCAGGGTCGAAATCAGATCCCGACCGCGCAGGCCGGTAATCGCACTCTGTGCGTTGATGAATGCGGCGGGAGTAGACAAAAACTCCCTCGCTGGTTTCTCGCGCATGAATCAACACTCCTTCGTCTTCAGGCCAAAAACAAACACACCGAACCAGAACACCATAGACGCTGTAACGGTTTGTTGCGCGGCACGGCATCCTGCCGGGCGATGTAGGGTCGGTTAACCGCCCAATGGCGCCGGATGCGGATGCATCACGGCACGCTGCCGTTCTTCCTCGAGGAACTTCATGATGATCGGCGCCACCGCTTCGGCGCGGGTGATCAGGAACAGATGCCCGTCATCGATAATGTGCAATTGCGCGTTGGGAATCCGCCAGGCCAGCACGCGCATGTTGATCAGCGGGATCAACGGATCGTCGTCGCCGGCCAGCACCAGCGTCGGCTGGTGGATCTTGTGCAGCCAGTGAATGCTGGTCCAGCCGAGGCCGGCGAACAGCTGCCAGTAGTAGCCGAGCTTGCCCGCCGAGCGCACTTTCGCTGCGTGGCTGGCTGCAAGGGTCGGGTCGCGACGGAACGAGCCGCCGTAGATCATCGGGGCAATGCGGATTACGTGCGACGGCTGGATGTAGCGCCGCGGGCTGGCCATCATCCACAGCACTTTCGGCTTGCCCGGCACCATCACCGCTCCCGCGGCCGTGGCCGCCAGCACGAGTTTTTTGCAACGTTCCGGGTAGTCGTAGGCGAACTGCTGGGCGAGGGCGCCCCCCCACGACACGCCGATCACGTTGACCTGCCCGTAGTCGAGATAATCGAGCATCCGTGCGGTGAGTTTGGCCAGGCCCGGAAAACGGTACGGCCGGCTCGGCGTCGATGAGCCGCCCACGCCGGGGACATCGAAGGCGATGACTTCGAGGTCCGGGTCCAATGCCGCGACAAACGGAAACACCAGCTCCAGGTTGGCGCCGATGCCATTGAAAATCAGCAAGGGCGTCAAGTGAGGCTTGCCGGGGCGTACCGCCGTGCGGAGGGTCTGGCCATCCAGGTCGACGGTACGAAAAATGAACGGTTGCGGCATGCTTCTGGCCCTGTGGGTGAATTCATCCCCGATCCCTTTAGGAGCGAGCCCGCTCGCGAAAAGCGTCAGGGCAACGCGTTAACCAGATTGCGCGCGTTACCGTTAACGACCATCGCGAGCAAGCTCGCTCCTACAGGTGGGGCGAGGGGTGTCGGTTACCGCTCATGAACGTAAGTGCCCGGCGCGGCTTCGCCCGCCGGATAAGCCTTGCTGCCTAAAGTGGTCGGGGACTTCTTCAGCTTGCCCGAACGCTCTGCCTGCCAGGCTTGCCAATGCAGCCACCAGGAATCGGTGTGTTTGGTGGAGTTTTCCTGCCAGTCCTCAGCCTTGTGCGGCATTTCGCTGCTGGTCATATACCGTGACTTCGGGTTACCCGGCGGGTTCAGAATGCTTTGGATGTGGCCGCTGCTCGATAGCACGAACTCGACGTTGCCGCCGAACAGTTGCGCCGACTTGTAGCAGGACTTCCATGGCGTAATGTGGTCGTTGGTGCCGGCCAGGGAAAAGATGTCCGCCGTGACCTGTTTCAGGTCGATCGCCGTGCCGCACACTTCCAGTGCATTCGGGCGGATCAGCGGGTTGTTTTTGAACATCTCGATCAGGTCGCCGTGGAACGCAGCGGGCAGGCGTGTGGTGTCGTTGTTCCAGAACAGGATGTCGAACACCGGCGGCTCGTTGCCCAGCAGGTAGTTGTTGACCCAGTAGTTCCAGATCAGATCGTTGGGGCGCATCCAGGCGAAGACTTTCGCCATGTCGCGGCCTTCCAGCACACCGGCCTGATAGGAGTGGCGCTTGGCGGCTTCGAGGGTCTGCTCGTCGACGAACAGGGCCACGTCGCTGTCCAGGGTGGTGTCCAACACGCTCACCAGCAAGGTCAGGGCATTGACCTTCTTTTCGCCGATCGCGGCGTAATGGCCCAACAGGGCGGTGCAGGTGATGCCGCCGGAGCAGGCGCCGAGCATGTTCACGTCTTTGCTGCCGGTGATCGCGGTGACCACGTCGACCGCTTCCTTGAGCGCTTCGATATAGGTCGACAGGCCCCACTCGCGCTGCTCCTTGGTCGGGTTGCGCCAGCTGACGATGAACGTCTGCACGTGATTGCGCAGGCAGAAACGCGCCAGGCTTTTGTCCGGGCTCAGGTCGAATACGTAGAATTTGTTGATCTGCGGCGGCACCACCAGCAACGGGCGTTCATGCACCTGCTCGGTGGTCGGCCGGTACTGGATCAGCTCCAGCACGTCGTTGCGAAACACCACCGCGCCTTCGGTCACGCCCAGGCTCTTGCCCACTTCGAACGCGCCCATGTTGACCTGGCTCGGCATGCCGCCGTTGTGCACCATGTCTTTGGCCAGGTGCGAGAGACCGTCAAGCAGGCTTTTGCCGCCGGTCTCGAAGAAGCGTTTGACCGCCGCCGGGTTGGCCGCGCTATTGGTCGGGGCCATGGCTTCGGTCATGAGATTGATCACGAAGTGTCCGCGCGCCACATCCTTGGGAGCGAGGTTACTGTCGTCGATCCAGTCGTGGAGTTCCTTGCGCCACGCCAGGTAAGTCTGCAGATAACGTTTGTAGAGCGGGTTCTGGCTCCAGGCCGGATCCGCGAAGCGACGGTCATCACTGGTCGGTTGCAGCTCGGATTTGCCGAACAGCACGTTCTTGAGTTCAAGGCCGAAATGAGCGACATGCTTGGCGCTGTGTATCGGTTGCCTGATGGCCTGCCTGAGCACCATTCGAGCAGAAGCCAGTAGATCCTTTCCACGCAGCCCAACGACAGGATTCAGCCCCAAGGTGTTTTCCGAGGCTTGATACTTCAAGTCATCGTTATTCTTGTTACTCATCTACGACGCTCCATTGTCCTGAGACGAGTACCAGGGTCCAGCTGTGTCAGTACACAGCCAATGCCAGGTACTACTGCTCGGGTGACCGTTAATACTGCACCGCTGCTTTTTGTTCGCAGAGAGCACTGCAGGGAACTTGCCAGCTCCATTGGTTACCCGAGTTTAATTTTTTTCGCAAGCAGGCCAATGACTGGCCCTGCGGCCAAGCATTCAAACAGATGAAATTAGAAAATGCCCTCTAATGCGCAAGAGGCACGGATTAGAGCATCAGTTTGACAACCGACTCGCTCGGATCGCGGGTTTTTCCGGCGGCTTTCAGTTCGGCAAGATAATCGTTCCAGAGAGCTTCCTGGCGCACGCCCAACTGGTACAGGTAGTCCCAGGTGAACAAGCCGCTGTCGTGGCCGTCGTCGAAGGTCAGTTTCAGTGCGTACTGACCGGCCGGTTCTACCTTGGTCAGGCCTACGCCGATCTTGCCAAATTGCAGGATAGGTTTGCCGTGGCCCTGGACCTCGGCGGAAGGAGAGTGCACGCGCAGGAATTCGGCGGGCAGATGATGTTCCTCGCCGGATGCGTATTTCAGCGACAGGGTTTTCGAGGCTTTGTGCAGTTTGACGTCGGTGGGGAGTTGGGTCATGGCCGGCAATCCATTTGTGCGGCGAATGCGGTCAACCTGTGGGAGCGGCTTGCTCGCGATTGCGGTGCCTCAGAGAACATTGAGTCGACCGAGACACCGCATTCGCGAGCAAGCCCGCTCCCACAGGTCCGCGTTGGCCTGTGGGTATGGCTTACAGGATATAACGGGAAAGGTCTTCGTTCTGCGCCAATTCGCCGAGGTGGCTGTTGACGTAGTCGGCGTCGATCTCGATCACCTTGTCGTCGTGGGCGCTGGCCAGGTCGCCGGCACTGAACGACACCTCTTCGAGCAGGCGCTCAAGCAGCGTGTGCAGACGACGGGCGCCGATGTTCTCGGTTTTCTCGTTGACCTGCCAGGCGATCTCGGCGATGCGCTTGATCCCGTCCGGCTTGAACTCGATGCCCAGGCCTTCGGTTTTCAGCAGCGCGCAATACTGCTCGGTGAGCGACGCATGGGGCTCACTGAGAATGCGCTCGAAGTCTTCCGGCGTCAGCGCCTTCAGTTCGACCCGAATCGGCAGGCGGCCTTGCAGCTCGGGCACCAGATCGCTCGGCTTGCTCAGGTGGAATGCGCCGGAAGCGATGAACAGGATGTGGTCAGTCTTGACCATGCCCAGTTTGGTATTGACCGTGCAGCCTTCGATCAGTGGCAGCAAATCGCGCTGCACGCCTTCGCGGGACACGTCGACGCCACCGGAATTGCCGCGCTTGGCGACCTTGTCGATTTCGTCGATGAACACGATGCCGTGCTGCTCGACCGCTTCCAGGGCCTTGGCCTTCAACTCTTCATCGTTGACCAGGCGGCTGGCTTCTTCGTCGCGCACCAGTTTCAGCGCTTCCTTGACCTTGATCTTGCGGCTCTTGCGTTTGCCCTTGCCCATGTTGGCGAACAGGCTCTGCAACTGGTTGGTCATTTCTTCCATGCCCGGTGGCGCGGAGATGTCGACGCCGGCCACTTCGGCGACTTCGATCTCGATCTCCTTGTCATCCAGCTGGCCTTCGCGCAGGCGCTTGCGGAACAGCTGGCGGGTGTTGGAATCGGTCGACGTAGCGGCGTCTTCGTTGAAACCCATGCGCGCCGGTGGCAGCAGGGCGTCGAGGATGCGCTCTTCGGCAGCGTCTTCGGCGCGGTGGCGAACCTTGGTCATTTCCTGTTCGCGCAGCAGTTTGATCGCGGCGTCGGCGAGGTCACGAATGATCGACTCGACGTCCCGGCCGACATAGCCGACTTCGGTGAACTTGGTCGCTTCGACCTTGATGAACGGCGCGTTGGCCAGTTTCGCCAGGCGCCGGGCGATCTCGGTCTTGCCGACACCGGTCGGGCCGATCATCAGGATGTTCTTGGGGGTAACTTCAACACGCAGCTCTTCCGGCAGCTGCATCCGGCGCCAGCGGTTACGCAGTGCGATGGCGACGGCGCGCTTGGCATCGTCCTGGCCGATGATATGGCGATTGAGTTCGTGGACGATTTCACGGGGAGTCATGGACATAGTAATTGGCGGTCCTCAAGCAAAAGCAAGCCGTGGCGCGAAGGCCGGAACAGGCTTACTCGGCGAGGTCCTGCTCCTCAATGGTGAAGGTGTGGTTGGTGAATACGCAGATGTCGCCGGCGATGCCGAGCGCGGTTTCAACGATTTCCCGCGCGGACAGATCGGTTTTCTTCAACAGCGCGCTGGCGGCGGCCTGGGCGTAACCGCCGCCGGAGCCCATGGCGATCAGGCCTTGCTCAGGCTCGACCACGTCGCCGTTGCCGGTGATGATCAGGGAGGCGTCTTTGTTGGCGACCGCGAGCATGGCTTCGAGGCGGCTGAGGGAGCGGTCGGTGCGCCATTCTTTGGCGAGTTCGACGGCGGCGCGAACCAGGTGACCCTGATGTTTCTCGAGCTGGCCTTCAAAGCGTTCAAAGAGGGTGAAGGCGTCAGCGGTGGCTCCGGCAAAACCGGCAATGACCTGGCCGTGGTACAGGCGGCGAACTTTCTTCGCGTTGCCTTTCATCACGGTATTGCCGAGCGAAACCTGGCCGTCGCCGCCCATGACGACTTTGCCGTGGCGGCGAACTGAAACGATGGTGGTCAAGGGAGAGTCTCCACGCAGCGGGGCGAAAATGCCTTCTGCCCATTCATATGGGGGTGGTGGAGCGGATTTCAACTGTGGGGTAAGGGAGGGGACGAGCGGTGTTTGGTCCTGGGGATAAGGGGTGTCTGGGCTGACGCCTTCGCGGGCGAGCCCGCTCCCACAGGCCCAGTGCCGAGCACATATGTTGTGTTCGACACAAATCATCGTGGGAGCAGGCTTGCCCGCGAAGAACGATAACGCGGTGCTGCTGGCGAAATCAGCGGTTCTGGCGTTGTTGTAACAACAAGTTGCTAAACCCGGCGCCGGCCAGTTGCTTCTGCGCAGTGGTCAGCTGTTCGCGGTTGCTGAACGGCCCAACCAGCACCCGGTACCAGGTTTCGTCCTTCACGGTGCCAGACTCAACCGCCACCGCCTGCCCCAGCAGGATGATCTGCGCCCGCACCTTGTCCGCATCCGCCTCTTTGCGGAACGACCCGGCCTGCAGGAAGAACTTGGTCACCGGTGCCGCCTTGGCGACCGGCGGTGCCGGTGGCGGCGTAATGCCTGCCAGCGCTGCCTGAGCCCGCGCGGTGTCGATCTTCGCCGCTTCCGCCGGTGTGACCGGGGTGGTCGGCACGGCCGGCGTTGGCGGGGTTTTCTCCGGCACGGCGTCCGGCGGCACGATGACTTCCGATTCCGGCAGCAAGGTGTAGAAGTCGTACTTCGGCTTCACCGGTTGCGTCGGGCTCGGCGGGGTCTTGTTGGCCTCGGCGATCTTCGACGCTTTCTGCTGTTCGATTTTCTCGCGCTTGACGCTCTCGCTGCCCTTGCCCGGTTCCAGCTTCATCAGGAACACAATGAACGCGCCGACCGCCAGGCCGATGGCCATCCACAGCCAGCCCGGGATCGGTTGCTTCGCAGGAGCTTGGTAACGGCTGGCGCCACGCTTGGGTGCAGGTTTTTTCTTGGCAGCCAACTTACATACGCTCCAGAGTTTCCAGGCCCAACAGTTCCAGGCCTTGCTTGAGAGTGCGGCCGGTCAGCGCGGCGAGGCGCAGGCGGCTCTGCATTTGCGCCGGGGTGTCCGCGCTGAGGATCGGGCAGTTCTCGTAGAAGCTGGAGAAAAGGCCGGCGACATCGTACAGGTAGGTGCACAGGATGTGCGGCGTCCCTTTGTCGGCAACGTTGTTCAGCACTTCGCCGAACTGCGCGAGTTTCGCGGCCAGTTCGTGCTCGTGGGCGGCTTCGAGGACGATCTGGCCTTCGACTTCGCTGAAGTCCTTGCCGAGCTTGCGGAACACGCCGGCCACGCGGGTGTAGGCGTACAGCAGGTACGGCGCGGTGTTGCCTTCGAAGTTCAGCATCAGGTCGAAGTTGAAGCTGTAGTCGCTGGTGCGATGCTTGGACAAGTCGGCATATTTCACCGCGCCAATGCCCACGACCTTGGCGATGTTACGCAACTCGGTTTCGGCCAGCTCAGGGTTCTTGTCCTTGACCAGGGTGTAGGCGCGCTCCTGGGCTTCGGTCAGCAGATCGATCAGCTTCACGGTGCCGCCGTCGCGGGTCTTGAACGGACGGCCATCGGCACCGTTCATGGTGCCGAAGCCCATGTGTTCCATTTCCATCGGGTGCGTGACGAAGCCGGCCTTGCGGGCCACGGCGAACACTTGCTGGAAATGCAGGGCCTGGCGCTGGTCGACAAAATACAGCGCGCGATCAGCTTTGAGTTTACCGCTGCGATAACGCACGGCCGCCAGGTCGGTGGTGGCGTAGAGGTAGCCGCCGTCAGCCTTGACGATAATCACCGGCAGCGGGTCGCCGTCGGCGTTCTTGAACTCGTCGAGAAACACGCACTGGGCGCCGTTGCTTTCGACCAGCATGCCTGCGGCCCTGAGGTCGTTGACCACGTTGACCAGATCGTCGTTGTAGGCGCTTTCGCCCATCACATCGGCCATGGTCAGTTTCACGTTCAGCAGTTCGTAGATTTTCTGGCAGTGCGACAGCGAAATGTCTTTGAACTTGGTCCACAGCGCCAGGCAGTCGGCATCGCCGGCCTGCAGCTTGACCACCAGGCCACGGGCACGATCGGCGAACTCTTCGGATTCGTCGAAGCGTTGCTTGGCGGCGCGGTAGAAGTTTTCCAGATCCGACAGCTCGTCGCTGGTGATCGGGTTTTCCTGCAGGTAGGCCATCAACATGCCGAACTGGGTGCCCCAGTCGCCCACGTGGTTCTGCCGGATCACTTCATCACCGAGGAATTCCAGTACCCGGGCCACGCCGTCGCCGATGATGGTCGAGCGCAAGTGGCCGACGTGCATCTCTTTGGCCAGGTTCGGCGCCGACAGGTCGACCACCGTGCGCTGCACCGGGCCGGCCTTGCGTACGCCGATGTGCGCGTCGGCCAGGGCGGCGTCCAGGCGCGAAGCCAGGGCGTCGGTGTTCTGGAAAAAATTCAGGAAGCCAGGGCCGGCGATTTCGGCCTTGCTGACGTTCTCGTCGGCCGGCAGCGCGGCGATGATTTTCTCGGCCAGGTCGCGGGGCTTCATACCGGCCGGCTTGGCCAGCATCATCGCGATGTTGCTGGCGAAGTCGCCATTCTTCTTGTCGCGGGAGTTTTCCACCTGGATCGCCGGCGACAGGCCTTCAGGCAACACACCTTCGTTGACGAGTTGGGTGATGGCTTGTTGGATCAGCTGGCGAATGGTGTCTTTCATGGTCTTCTCTTTCGACCGCAAGCGCGGCGGCGCTTCGATGCGCTGGTGGAAAAACTGGGCATTATCCGTTGCGAAGGCGGGCTTGCCAACTATAGCGGGCAGGTTGTGGATATGTGGTGACTAATCCACCGCAATCACTGTAGGAGCGAGCTTGCTCGCGATGTAGGTCAACGATGAAGCGTTTTACTGGTTGCGCGCGGCACCCTCGGGTTCATCGCGAGCAAGAACTAGGCGTCCCCCTCGCTCCTACAGGGGTGAGGGCATTCTTCAAATCAATACAAATCGACCGGGTCGACATCCAGCGACCAGCGCACCGCTCGCCCGCTCGGCATCTGCTCCAGCACCAGCAACCAGCTGGCGAGCAGCCGATGCAGGGGCGCCCGGGCCGTCGCCTGCAATAACAACTGCGCCCGGTAGCGTCCGGCCCGGCGTTCCATGGGGGCCGGCACCGGCCCGAGTAACTCGATCCCGGTCAGATTCTGCTCGGCCAACAGGCGTTCAGCCTCGTTGCAGGCTTCATCCAGGAAACCCTCGGCCTGCCCCGGTTTATGCGCTTCGGCCCGCAGCAGCGCCAAATGTGCAAACGGCGGCAACCCGGCCGAACGCCGCTCGCTCAGCGCTTGCTCGGCAAAGGCGAAATAGCCTTGTTCGGTCAATTGCACCAGCAGCGGATGGTCCGCCAAATGTGTCTGGATAATGACCTTGCCCGGCTCTTCAGCGCGGCCTGCCCGTCCGGCGACTTGCACAATCAACTGCGCCATGCGCTCGCTGGCGCGGAAGTCGCCGGAGAACAAGCCGCCGTCGGCATCGAGAATCGACACCAGCGTCACCCGTGGAAAGTGATGCCCTTTGGCAAGCATCTGCGTGCCCACCAAAATGCATGGCTGGCCTTTCTGAATGGTCGCGAACAACTGATTCATCGCGTCTTTGCGCGAGGTGCTGTCGCGATCGACCCGCAACACCGGAAAGTCCGGGAACAGAATCGCCAGGCGCTCTTCGGCACGCTCGGTGCCGGCCCCCACGGGGCGCAAATCGACTTTGCCACATTTCGGGCAGTGCCGCGGAACACGCTCGACTTCGCCGCAATGGTGGCAACGCAGTTCACCGGAGCGTTGGTGCACGGTCATCCGTGCATCGCAGCGCTGGCATTCGGACATCCAGCCGCAGTCGTGGCACAACAGGGTGGGCGCGAAGCCCCGGCGATTGAGAAACACCAGCACCTGCTGCCCGGCCGCCAAGGTCTGACCAATGGCTTGCTGCATCGGCCCGGAAATGCCGCTGTCCAGCGGACGACTTTTCACATCCAGGCGCAGGAAGCGCGGTTGCCTGGCGCCACCGGCGCGTTCATTCAGGCGCAGGAGGCCGTACCGGCCGGTGTAGGCGTTGTGCAGGCTTTCCAGCGATGGCGTGGCGGAACCGAGCACGATCGGGATGTTTTCCTGCCGTGCGCGCACCAGGGCCAGATCGCGGGCGTGGTAGCGCAAGCCTTCCTGCTGTTTATAGGAGCCGTCGTGCTCTTCGTCGATGATGATCAGGCCGGGGTTCTTCATCGGCGTGAACAGCGCCGAGCGGGTGCCGATAATAATGTCGGCGTCACCGTCCCGGGCGGCGAGCCAGGCGTCCAGGCGTTCACGATCGTTGACCGCCGAGTGGATCAGCGCGATGCGGGCGTTGAAGCGTTGTTCGAAGCGCGCCAGGGTCTGTGGGCCGAGATTGATCTCCGGGATCAGCACCAACGCTTGCTTGCCTGCTTCGAGGGTTTCGCGGATCAGTTGCAAATAGACTTCGGTCTTGCCGCTGCCGGTGACTCCGGCCAGCAGGAACGCGTGGTAACTGTCGAAGCCGGCGCGAATCGCCTCGTACGCGGCGCGCTGTTCCGGGTTGAGCGGCAGCTCAGGTTGCGCCAGCCAATGCTCGTGGCGCGCGCCGGGGGCGTGTTTGCGAATTTCGACGTGCACCAGCTCCTTGGCGAGCAGCAAGTCGAGGCTGTCCTTGCTCAGCATCAATTTGCTCAGCAATTGATGGGCGACGCCGTGGGGGTGCTGGGCCAGGGTCGCCAGGGCCTCACGCTGACGCGGCGCGCGGGCGATGCGCGGGTCATCGAGGCTGGCGCCGGGCGCGGCGGACCAGAAGCGTTCCTGGCGCGCTTCGGCCAGTTCGCCCTGGCGCAGCAGCACCGGCAGCGCCCAGCTCAAGGTGTCGCCCAGGCTGTGCTGATAATACTGGGAGGTCCACAGGCACAACTTGAACAGCGCGGGCGGCAAGGGTGGCGTGGCGTCGAGCAGGGCCAGGGCCGGTTTGAGCTTTTCCGCCGGGACTTCGCTGGTGTCGGTGACCTCCACCAGAATCCCGATCATCTCCCGCCGGCCGAACGGCACTCGCAGACGCATGCCCGGCTGCAACTGGGCGCGCAGCACCCCGGCCGGGGCGCGGTAATCAAACAGGCGGCGCAGCGGCGAAGGCAGGGCGAGGCGCAAAATGGCGTCGGGCACGCGGGGGGATCTCGATAAACAAAAAAATAACAGCTGGGCCATTGGAGCGGCGATTGGATCGGGAGCCTAGCAGACGGTCGGTAGAAGGGACAGCTTGCGTGATTGGCATTGTCTGGTAGAATCCGCGGCCTAATTACGTGCGGTATTCAACAATGGTGTTGAGTGGCGGCACGCTAGCCTGAGGAATACATCATGAAAGCCGATATCCATCCAACATACGAAATCACCGCAGTTACCTGCAGCTGTGGCAACAAGTTCGAAACCCGTTCGAACCTGGCCAAGCCTCTGGCGATCGACGTATGCAACGAGTGCCACCCGTTCTACACCGGTAAGCAGAAAACTCTGGATACTGGCGGTCGTGTACAGCGCTTTGCAGACCGTTTCGGTGCTTTCGGCAAGCCTAAAGCTGCTGCTGCAGAGTAAGGTTGAAGAGCCCGATGGGCTTTTCCTTGCTGTTGAAAAAGGCGTCCCTTGCGGGCGCCTTTTTTGTGTCCGCGATTTGGCTCCCGGGCGCCCAGGCTTTTTGTCCGGCGCCGCGTGGACTGACGCCAGTCGCGGTGCAGCGGGTAGTGGATGGCGACACCTTGCGCCTGAGCGACGGCCGTAGTGTGCGCATGATTGGCTTGAACACGCCCGAGCTGGGCAAGCAGGGGCGTACCGACGAGCCGTTTGCCGTCGTGGCGCGCAAACGCCTGGAAGCATTGGTGGCTGCCAGTGACGGGCGGGTCGGCGTGCTTCCGGGCGTGGAGAGCAAGGACAAATACGGTCGTACCCTGGCTCATCTGTACAGCATCGATGGCGCCAACCTCGAAGCACAAATGCTGGCCGAAGGCCTCGGCTTTCAGGTGGCGGTCGCGCCGAATGTCGATCTGGTCGCCTGTCAGCAAGCGGCGGAGCGCAGTGCGCGGCAGGCCAGGCTCGGCGTGTGGCGTCAGTCACCTGTACTGAAGGCGGAGCAGATCAACGCATCCGGTTTTGCCGTGGTCAGTGGGCGTGTGAGCAAGGTCCAGCGCAATCGTGACGGGGTTTGGATCGAATTGCAGGACTCGCTTGTCCTGCGTGTTGTGCCCAACCTGCTGGGCCATTTCGATGTGTCGGCGCTTGAGCGTCTGAAGGGTCAGCCTGTTGAGGCGCGCGGCTGGGTGGTGGATCGTTCGCGCCGCGGCGGTTTGAAGCCGGGGCAGGCACGCTGGCTTCTGCCATTGACCGATCCGGCGATGCTGCAAGCGGCGCCCTGATAAAAAATTGTAGACATTTTTTCTGTCGATTGTGAACAGTCTATCCCTTGTGTTCCGTGGCTCTTGGCCCAAAGTCGTAGGGCGGGGCGCTTGACAGGGGTGACCGGTCAGTCTTGTGGGGACTTTGCGAGGCGCGTATCCTCGCTGACCAGTCTGTCCAACAGTAAAAGCGGAATGCCCCCATGTCTGATTTGAAAACTGCCGCTCTCGAATATCATGCCAATCCTCGTCCAGGGAAGCTGAGTGTCGAGCTCACCAAGGCCACCGCTACCGCCCGCGATTTGTCGCTGGCCTACAGCCCCGGCGTAGCCGAACCAGTACGCGAAATCGCCCGCGATCCTGAACTGGCCTACAAATACACCGGTAAAGGCAACCTGGTTGCAGTCATTTCCGATGGCACCGCGATTCTGGGCCTGGGCAACCTCGGCCCGTTGGCCTCCAAGCCGGTAATGGAAGGCAAGGGCGTGCTGTTCAAGCGCTTCGCCGGTATTGACGTGTTCGACATCGAAGTCGACTCCGAAAGCCCGCAAGCCTTCATCGATACCGTCAAGCGCATCTCCATCACTTTTGGTGGCATCAACCTGGAAGACATCAAGGCCCCTGAGTGCTTTGAGATCGAGCGCGCGCTGATCGAACAGTGTGACATTCCGGTGTTCCACGATGACCAGCACGGCACCGCCATCGTGACCGCGGCCGGCATGATCAACGCTTTGGAAATCGCTGGCAAAACCCTGCCGGAAGCCAAGATCGTCTGCCTGGGCGCCGGTGCGGCCGCCATCTCCTGCATGAAATTGCTGGTGAGCATGGGCGCCAACATCGAAAACATTTTCATGGTTGACCGTACCGGCGTGATCCACTCCGGCCGCGACGACCTGAACCAGTACAAGGCTGTCTTCGCTCACGCGACCGACAAGCGCACCCTGGCGGATGCCCTGACCGGAGCTGACGTGTTCGTGGGCCTGTCTGGCCCGAACCTGCTGAGCCCTGAAGGCCTGAAGTCCATGGCGGCCAACCCGATCGTGTTCGCCTGCTCGAACCCGGATCCGGAAATCTCCCCGGAACTGGCGCACGCCACCCGTAACGACGTGATCATGGCGACCGGCCGTTCGGACTACCCGAACCAGGTCAACAACGTACTGGGCTTCCCGTTCATCTTCCGTGGTGCCCTGGACGTCCGCGCCAAGCGCATCAACGAAGAAATGAAAGTGGCCGCGGCCAACGCCCTGCGCGAACTGGCCAAGCTGCCGGTGCCTCAGGAAGTCTGCGACGCCTATGGCGGCATCAAGCTGGAATTCGGTCGTGAGTACATCATTCCGAAACCAATGGATGCCCGTCTGATCACCGTGATCTCCGATGCCGTGGCCAAGGCTGCAATCGAGACCGGTGTGGCGACCCTGCCGTATCCGAAGAACTACCCGCTGAAAAGCGTGGATGACGTGTTCAACGGCTAAGTCGTTGTAGCGCTTCAACCGAAACCCCGGCTCTTGTGAGTCGGGGTTTTTTATTGCCCGCAGGTTTTGTGTTATCCGGGCGGGCCTCTTCGCGGGCAAGCCGCTCCCACAGGGATTGCGGTGATACACATTCCGTGGGAACACCGCAGAACCCTGTGGGAGCGGGCTTGCCCGCGAAGGGGCCGGGTCATCCAGCACAAAAAACCGCAGGCAACAAAAAGCCCCGCACTTCTCTCGAAGGCGGGGCTTTTCGAATGCTGCTGTGATCAGAACAAATCGATCGGCGCTGCTTCGTCCGCCGGCAGCGGGCTGCCCGGCGCATTGCCGTTACCCAGCTCGTTCACCGACGGTGGCGTGTCTTCGGCCTTGAACAGTTCGAAATACGCGCCAGGTGTGCCAGGGGCGGCTGCCCGACCGCTGACCGGGTCAACCCGCAGGCTCAGGATGCCTTCCGGCTCCGGTTGCGTATGCGGCGGCTTGTCCTTGAGGGCGGCGGACATGTAGTTCATCCAGATCGGCAGCGCCACGGTGCCGCCGAACTCGCGCTTGCCGAGGCTTTCCGGCTGGTCGAAACCGGTCCACACGGTGGTCACGTAATCGGCGTTGTAGCCCGAGAACCAGGCATCCTTGGATTCGTTGGTGGTACCCGTCTTGCCCGCGATGTCGGGACGACCCATGGCCAGCGCGCGGCGACCGGTACCGAGCTTGATCACGTCCTCCAGCATGCTGTTGAGGATGTAGGTGGTGCGACCATCGACAATGCGTTCGGCCACGGCCGGTGCCTGCGGCGCTGGCTGGCCCGGGGCTTCGCCAGGCGTCGCGTTGACCGTGAAGGCTCCGGCGGTCGGTGCAGCAATGCCGTCCGCGACGACGTCGCCCTTGGGCACGCTTGGCGGGTTGGCGACGAACAGCGTGTCGCCGTTGCGGCTTTCGATCTTGTCGATGATGTAAGGGCTGACCTTGTAGCCGCCGTTGGCAAAAGTGCTCCAGCCGGTGGCGATCTCCATTGGCGTCAGCGTGGCGGTGCCGAGCGCCAGGGACAGATTGCGCGGCAGGTCCTGCTTGTTGAAGCCGAACTTGCTGATGTAGTCGATGGTGCGATCAACGCCCAGGGCCTGGACCAGACGGATCGATACCAGGTTGCGCGACTTGTACAGCCCTTCGCGCAGGCGGATCGGACCGAGGAAGGTGTTGGTGTCGTTCTTCGGACGCCAGACCTTGTCCAGGTATTCGTCGACGAACACGATCGGTGCATCGTTCACCAGGCTGGCGGCGGTGTAGCCATTATCCAGCGCAGCGCTGTAGACGAACGGCTTGAAACTCGAACCCGGCTGACGCTTGGCCTGCAGGGCGCGGTTGTAGTTGCTTTGCTCGAAGGCGAAGCCACCGACCAGCGAACGAATGGCGCCGTTCTGCGGATCGAGGGATACCAGTGCGCCTTGGGCCTGCGGGATCTGGCTGAACCTCAGCGAGTTGTCAGGCTGGCGCTGGACGCGAATCAGATCGCCGACCTGCGCCACATCCGACGGCTGCTTGGGGTTGGCGCCCATGCTGTTCGTATTCAGGAACGGCCGCGCCCATTTCATACTGTCCCAGCCAACGTGTTCATCGCCGGTGCGGGTCATCACCTGCAGGCCGTTTTTCTCGACTTGGGTGACGATGGCGGGTTCAAGGCTGCTGATGGTGCGCTGCTTGGTCAGCTCGGTGGCCCAGGCTTCGCGGGTCTTGCCTGGCAGGCGCGACTCGGGGCCGCGATAACCGTGACGCTGGTCGTAGGTCATCAAGCCTTCGTGAAGCGCGGTGTTGGCCATTTCCTGCAAGTTGCTCGGCACGGTGGTCGTGACGCGGAAACCTTCGGTATAGGCATCGCTGCCGTAGCGCCCGACCATTTCGGCGCGGGCCATTTCAGCGATATACGGCGCGTTCACTTCCGGAGTCGGCACGTGATAGCTGGCGTTCAGCGGTTCATTGATCGCGGTGGTGTAATCGGCTTCGCTGATTTTCCCGAGCTTGTACATCCGCCCCAGGATCCAGTCGCGACGCTCCTTGCTGCGCGCCGGGTTGGCCAACGGGTTGAAACGTGACGGGGCTTTTGGCAGACCGGCAATCATCGCCATTTGCGCCAGGCTCACGTCACGAATCGACTTGCCGTAATAAACCTGTGCCGCGGCCTCAATACCGTAAGCTCGGTTACCCAAATAGATCTTGTTGACGTATAACTCGAGGATTTCGTCCTTGGTCAGTTGACGTTCGATCTGCAGAGCGAGGAGGATCTCGGTGGTTTTGCGTGAGAAGCTGCGTTCGCTGGTCAGGAAGAAGTTCTTCGCCACCTGCATGGTGATGGTGCTGCCGCCGGACTGGATATGACCGCTTTTGACCAATTGGGTGGCCGCGCGCATCAGGCTGCTGGGGTCGACGCCGTAGTGATTGGCAAAGTTGTCGTCTTCAGCACTTAGTAACGCATTGATGAAATTGGGGGGAATGTCGGCGAAACGGATCGGAGTACGGCGCATTTCGCCAAATTCTGCGATCAACTTGTTATCGCTGCTGTAGACCCGCAACGGAATCTGCAACTGAATGCTTCTCAACGCCTCCACGGACGGCAATCCGGGACTAAGGTAAAGAAATGCGCCGCTGAGACCAAGAAGCAGTCCGCAGAATACGGCGACGATGGACCAACCGAAAAACTTCAGCAGACGAATCAAGGCTTTGGGATATCCAGGGCAAAGAATGAATGAGGCATCAGGGTTCAGATTGAAAGAAGAACGACCCGCGCTTGAGGTAAAAACCGGAAAAAAACGCTGGGCATTATAAGCATTTTTCCGTCGCGAGCGTCATGGGCGCTGCTGTCGGGACGGGTGGTTTGAACGCATTGGACATTACAGAGTCCGTAACTCACGGAAAGTCATAGGGAATTGGTAGTGCTAGGACTCTTCAATAAAAAGGCCAATACGCTGTTGGGGATTGATATCAGCTCGACGTCGGTGAAGCTCCTTGAGCTGAGTCGTCAGGGCGACCGCTACCGGGTCGAGGCCTATGCGGTAGAGCCGCTGCCTGCCAGTGCGGTGGTCGAGAAAAACATCGCCGAGCTTGAAGGCGTGGGTCAGGCACTCACACGCGTACTATTAAAGGCCCGGACCAATCTCCGGAACGTCGCCGTGGCCGTGGCCGGTTCGGCAGTGATCACCAAGACCATTGAAATGGACGCCGGACTTTCCGACGACGAGCTGGAAAACCAGCTGAAAATCGAAGCCGATCAATACATTCCTTATCCGCTGGACGAAGTCGCCATCGACTTCGAAGTCCAGGGTCCCTCTGCGCGCAACCCCGAGCGGGTGAATGTACTGCTGGCCGCCTGCCGCAAGGAGAACGTCGAAGTCCGCGAAGCGGCCCTCGCGATGGCCGGCCTGACCGCCCGTGTGGTCGACATCGAGGCCTATGCGTTGGAGCGCTCCTTCGGTTTGCTCTCCGGGCATCTGGCCACCGCTCAGGAGCACCTGACCGTGGCAGTGGTCGACATCGGCGCGACCATGACGACCCTCAGCGTGCTGCACAATGGCCGCATCATCTATACCCGCGAACAACTGTTCGGTGGCCGTCAGCTGACGGAAGAAATCCAGCGCCGCTATGGCTTGACGTTCGAACAAGCGGGCCTGGCCAAGAAACAAGGCGGTTTGCCGGACGATTACGCCAGCGAAGTCCTGCAACCGTTCCGCGACGCACTCGTGCAGCAGGTGTCGCGCTCGCTGCAGTTTTTCTTCGCCTCCGGTCAGTACAATGCGGTCGATCACATTTTGTTGGCCGGCGGCACCGCTTCGGTTCCGGGGCTGGACCGCCTTATCGAGCAACGATTGAACACGCCGACGCAGGTGGCCAATCCATTCTCGGACATGGCCTTGAGCAGTAAGGTCAACGCCGGTGCGCTGGCCGGCGACGCGCCGGCGCTGATGATCGCGTGCGGGCTGGCCCTCAGGAGTTTCGACTGATGGCGCGGATCAACCTTTTACCCTGGCGCGACGAACTGCGGGAGGAGCGCCGCAAACGCTTTTTGCTGGCGTTGGTCGGAGTGCTGGTGGGCTCCATCGGCGCGGTGCTGATTGCGGACCAGGCCATCAGTGGCGCCATCGACCGACAGATCGCCCGAAACGATTACATCGGCAAGCAGATTGCGGTAGTCGATGAGCGGATCAAACAGATCAGCGAGCTGAAAGCCCGACGCCAGCAGTTGGTCGAGCGCATGCGCATCATCCAGGACCTGCAAGGCAATCGTCCGATCAGCGGGCGGATCTTCGATCAGTTGGCGCGTACGTTGCCGGACGGGGTGTATTTCACCGAGGTGAAAATGGAAGGCAAGACTCTGTCGATCACCGGCGCGGCGGACTCCAATAATCGCGTGTCGGAGCTGATGCGTAATCTCGATGCGTCGGACTGGTTCGACGCCCCCTCGCTGACGGAAGTGAAAGCCACCACCGCCGGCCAGCTGGACCAGGCCAATGTGTTCCAGTTGACCGTTCGCCAGACTCAGCCTGCCGTTGTGGAGGGCGCTCAATGAGTCCGGCGGAGTGGTTTGAAGGCCTGCGCAAGATCGACATCAATGATCTGGACACCAACAACATGGGCTCCTGGCCGCCCGCCATCAAGGCGCTGGCGGCAGTCCTGCTGATGATTCTGGTGTTCACGCTGGGCTACAACTTTTCAATCAGCGACCTTGAAACCCAGCTTGATCTCAAGCGTGAGGAAGAGACGACGCTCAAGGAGCAATTCGCCAGCAAGGTGCACATGGCGGCGAACCTGGAGCTTTACGTCCAGCAGATGAAGGAAATGGAGAACTCCTTTGGCGTCCTGTTGCGGCAATTGCCCAGCGACACCGAGGTGCCCGGTCTGCTGGAAGACATCACCCGAACCGGCCTGGGCAGTGGCCTGGAGTTCGAGGAGATCAAACTGCTGCCGGAGGTCACCCAGCCGTTCTACATCGAACTGCCGATCCAGATCACCGTCACCGGCGCCTATCACGACCTCGCGACGTTTGTCAGTGGCGTGGCCGGGTTGCCGCGAATCGTCACCTTGCATGACTTCGACGTTAAGCCGGCCGATCCCGAAGGTGGGCAGAAATTACGCATGAGCATTCTTGCCAAGACCTACCGCTACAACGACAAGGGGCCGCAAAAATGAGCCCGATTCGTTTACTTGTGCTGGTCGGGATGTTGCTTGTCCTGGCGGGGTGTGGCGGCGGGAATGACTTCGCTGACCTGGATGCTTACATGAATGAAATGCGTCTGCGTGCGCCGGGCAAGATTGAACCAACGCCGACGTTTCGGTCCTACCCCACGTTCACCTACAACGCCGCCAACCTGCGCAGCCCGTTTTCCCGGCAGGTCAGAGTCGACCTTGCCGGCCAGAAGCGTGGCTCGCGTAACGTCAAGCCTGACCCCACCCGGGTCAAGCAGTACCTCGAAGGTTTCAACATCGAGCAGTTTGAAATGGTCGGCACGATCTCCAATGCTGCGGGCTCCTTCGCGCTGTTGCGCGGGGCGGGTGGCGTGCATCGGTTGAAAGTCGGCGATTACCTGGGACGTAACGATGGCCGGATCGTGGCCATCAGCGGCTCGCAAGTCGATGTGGTCGAAATCGTTCCCGATGGCGAAGGCGCCTGGCTGGAACGGCCGCGGACCATCCCTTTGAAAGAGCACTCATAGTGGAACTCGAACAATGAACAGGATTTTCTCAACCTTCGGAATTTCGCTATGGATAGCGTTGCTTTCCCCGATGGTACTGGCGGCCAACCTCAAAGCGCTGGACGTCGCTGCGCTGCCGGGAGACCGTGTCGAGTTGAAGTTGTCATTCGATGGCACTCCTCCTGCGCCCCACGGTTACACAACGGAGCAGCCTGCACGGATTGCGCTGGACCTGCCCGGCGTGGTCAGTCAGTTGGCGAGCAAAACCCGCGACCTTGGGGGTGGCAATGCCCGCAGCGCCACAGTCGTGGAAGCCAATGATCGTACGCGGCTGATCATCAATCTGACGCAGTTGAGCCCGTACACCGCCCGCGTCGAGGGCAACACGCTGTTCGTGGTGGTCGGGCGCGGAGGCGGCAGCGCGGCGGCCGCACCTGCCCACGCACCTGCGGCCAAGCCGTCACGTGTCGCCACAGCCACTGCGGCGCCGGCGAAAACCTATGCGCCGGTCAGCAAGGCAATCCGTGGAGTGGATTTCCAGCGCGGCACCCAGGGCGAAGGCAACGTGGTCATCGATCTGTCAGATCCGTCCATCGCCCCGGACATTCAGGAACGCGATGGCAAGATCGTCCTCGGTTTCGCCAGAACCCAATTGCCGGAACCGCTGCGGGTACGCCTGGACGTCAAGGACTTCGCCACGCCGGTGCAGTTCGTCAACGCCAGCGCCACGGGTGACCGGGCGACCATCAGCATCGAACCCAGCGGGGCCTTCGATTACTCCACCTATCAGACCGATAACAAGTTGACTGTCAGCATCCGTCCGATGACGGTCGACGATTTGCAAAAGCGCAACGCCGAGCGTTTCGCCTACACCGGCGAAAAGCTCTCGCTGAATTTCCAGGACATCGACGTGCGCTCGGTGCTGCAACTGATCGCCGACTTCACCAACCTCAACCTGGTAGCCAGCGACACGGTGCAGGGCGGCATTACCTTGCGTCTGCAAAACGTACCGTGGGATCAGGCGCTGGACCTGGTGCTGAAGACCAAAGGCCTGGACAAGCGCAAGATCGGCAACGTGCTGTTGGTGGCGCCGGCTGACGAGATCGCCGCCCGTGAGCGCCAGGAACTGGAGTCGCAGAAGCAGATCGCCGAACTGGCGCCCCTGCGTCGAGAATTGCTGCAGGTCAATTACGCCAAGGCCGCTGACATTGCCAAGCTGTTCCAGTCGGTGACCAGTGCCGAGGCGAAAGTCGACGAGCGCGGATCGATCACCGTCGATGAGCGGACCAACAACATCATTGCCTACCAGACCCAGGACCGGTTGGACGAGCTGCGCCGTATCGTCGCGCAACTGGACATCCCGGTGCGGCAGGTGATGATCGAGGCGCGGATCGTCGAAGCCAACGTCGACTACGACAAGAGCCTTGGCGTGCGCTGGGGTGGTTCGATTCAGAAAGGCAACTGGAACGGCTCCGGGGTCAATGGGTCGTCGACGACGGTGGGCACGCCCGGCAGCACCAGCACCAACTCACCGTTCGTCGACATGGGCACCGCTGGTAATACCTCAGGGCTCGGCATCGCGTTCATTACCGACAACGTGCTGCTGGATCTGGAGCTGACCGCGATGGAGAAAACCGGCAACGGCGAAATCGTCTCGCAGCCCAAGGTGGTGACCTCCGACAAGGAAACCGCGAAGATCCTCAAGGGCACCGAGATTCCGTATCAGGAAGCCAGTTCCAGCGGCGCTACGTCGGTGTCGTTCAAGGAGGCCTCGCTGTCGCTGGAAGTGACGCCGCAGATCACGCCGGACAACCGGATCATCATGGAGGTCAAGGTCACCAAGGACGAACCGGACTACCTGAACAAGGTCCAGGATGTGCCGCCGATCAAGAAAAACGAGGTCAATGCAAAGGTCCTGGTCAATGACGGCGAGACCATCGTGATCGGTGGGGTTTTCTCAAATACTCAGAGCAAGGTTGTAGATAAGGTGCCATTTCTCGGTGATGTGCCGTATCTTGGCCGCCTTTTCCGGCGTGACGTGGTTTCGGAGAAAAAATCCGAGCTGCTGGTATTTCTCACTCCGCGTATCATGAACAACCAGGCGATTGCTGTGAGTCATTGATTCTGTGCGAAATTTGATTCTTGTTGGACCGATGGGGGCTGGAAAAAGCACCATCGGCCGGTTGCTGGCCAAAGAGCTGCGCCTGCCGTTCAAAGATTCCGATAAGGAAATTGAACTGCGCACGGGCGCCAATATCCCGTGGATCTTCGATAAGGAAGGCGAGCCGGGCTTTCGCGACCGCGAGCAAGCGATGATCGCTGAGCTGTGCGGCTGTGATGGCGTGGTGCTGGCGACCGGCGGCGGGGCCGTGATGCGCGAAGCCAATCGTCGGGCGTTGCGTGCCGGTGGTCGGGTGGTTTATCTGCATGCCTCGGTCGAGCAGCAGGTCGGCCGCACCGCCCGTGACCGCAATCGACCCTTGCTGCGCACCGCGGATCCGGCCAAGACCCTTCGGGACTTGCTCGAGTTGCGTGATCCGCTGTATCGGGAAATCGCCGACCTGGTGGTGGAAACCGACGAGCGTCCGCCGCGAATGGTGGTTCTCGACATTCTTGACCGCTTGCACCAACTGCCTCCCCGTTAAAGCGCAGCGCGAAATGCGCTATCCTCGGCGTCCTGTCACAACCGTCCAGGGTTGTGGCAGATGGCTACCGACCGGCGTCCACCAACAGATGCCGTGGATATTCGATAACTCTAGGCGGGACGCCTGATTCCATCTTCACTGTGGGGACACATGCAGACACTCAAGGTCGATCTAGGCGAGCGCAGCTACCCGATTCATATTGGCGAAGGTTTGTTGGACCAGCCTGAGCTGCTGGTCCCGCATATCCGCGGCAAGCAAGTGGCGATCATCTCCAACGAAACCGTTGCGCCGCTCTACCTCGAACGTCTGACCCGCAGCCTTGCGCAGTTCTCGGTAATTTCGGTGGTACTGCCCGATGGCGAAGCCTTCAAGAACTGGGAAACCCTGCAACAGATTTTCGACGGCCTGCTGACCGCACGGCATGACCGCCGCACCACGGTCATCGCCCTCGGCGGCGGCGTGATTGGTGACATGGCCGGGTTTGCCGCCGCCTGCTACCAGCGCGGGGTCGATTTCATCCAGGTGCCGACCACGCTGTTGTCGCAAGTCGACTCCTCGGTAGGCGGCAAGACCGGGATCAATCATCCGCTGGGCAAAAACATGATCGGCGCCTTTTATCAGCCGAACGTGGTGCTGATCGATACCACCTCCCTCACTACCTTGCCGGCCCGCGAGTTGTCCGCCGGGCTGGCGGAAGTCATCAAGTACGGGCTGATCTGCGACGAGCCGTTCCTGACCTGGCTCGAAGAAAACGTCGATCGCCTGCGCGCCCTGGACCAGGTCGCCCTGACGTATGCAATCGAGCGCTCCTGCGCGGCCAAGGCGGCGGTGGTGGGTGCCGATGAAAAGGAAACCGGTGTTCGTGCGACATTGAACCTTGGACACACCTTCGGCCACGCCATCGAAACCCACATGGGCTATGGTGTGTGGTTACACGGCGAGGCGGTCGCTGCTGGCACCGTGATGGCGCTGGAGATGTCCGCGCGCCTGGGCTGGATCAGCGAACAGGAACGTGATCGCGGCATTCGCCTTTTCCAGCGTGCCGGCCTGCCGGTCATTCCGCCTGAACAGATGACGGAAACCGATTTTCTCGAACACATGGCAGTTGACAAGAAAGTGATCGACGGTCGTTTGCGCCTGGTGCTGCTGCGCCACATGGGCGAAGCGGTGGTGACCGACGATTATCCGAAAGAGGTTCTACAGGCCACGCTGGGAGCGGATTACCGCGCCCTGGCTCAGCTTAAAGGTTAATAAGATCCCGATGACTAGTTTGCACGCCGACGAGGCTTTCCTCGGCCATTTCCAGTTAAGCCATGACCCTTTTGCTCCGCGGGTGCCTGGCTTCAAATTCTTCCCGGCCCAGCGCAAACCGGTGCTGGGACAGTTGCATCACCTGGCGCGCTACAGCCAGTTGCTGCTGGTGGTCACCGGCCCGCAAGGCAGTGGCAAGACCCTGCTGCGTCAGGCCTTGGTGGCCAGCACCAACAAACAGTCGGTGCAGAGCGTGGTGGTGTCCGCCCGTGGTGCCGGCGATGCGGCTGGCGTTTTGCGTCAGGTCGCCCAGGCACTGAATGTCGCCCAGGCAGAAATCGGCCCAATCCTCTCGCAAGTGGTCCAGCTTGCGCTCACGGGGCAGGAAGTCTATTTGCTGGTGGATGACGCCGAGCAGCTCGATGAATCCGCGCTGGAAGCCTTGATGGAATTGGCCGCGGGTGCGCCGGAAGGGCGACCGCACGTGTTCCTCTTCGGCGAGTCCTCGCTGATCGCCCAGCTTGAGGCGTTGAACCTCGACGAAGAGCGTTTCCACGTCATCGAGCTGCAGCCCTATACCGAAGAAGAGACCCGCGAATACCTTGAGCAACGGCTCGAAGGCGCGGGTCGCGGTATCGAACTTTTCACCGCAGATCAAATCTCTGATATTCACGAAAGCTCCGACGGCTGGCCTGGCAACATCAACCAGGTTGCCCGCGATGCAATGATCGAAGCCATGATTGCCAGCCGCTCAGCGGTCAAGCGTCCAAGTATGGGGTTCAACATGCCGAAGAAACACGTATTGGCGATTTCCGCCGTCGTCGTGGTCGCGGTAGCCGCCGCCTGGTTGATGCCGGGTCGCAGCAAAGCACCGACCACCGGCACACCTGCCAACGAACAACAGGCGCAACTGCCGCTCGGCCAGGGCACGCCAAAACCTAACAGCGGCGGCGCGCCTGCCGTGGAATTCGCCGGCAACTCGCAACCGATGCCGTTGCCGCTGGTCGGCAACTCGCAGCCGGTCATGCGCGGCCCGCTCGCTGAAGCAGCCGGTGGCATCACTGAAGGCGACGACGGCGTGCCGGTCGAAGGTTCCAGCGCCACGCCACCGACCGTGACCACCACGGCGCCACCTGCGGGCGTTCCGGCGGGTGCGCCGGCGGCCAAGCCGACGCCTGCACCGACCCAGGTCGCGACGGCCAAGCCTGTCCCGACTGCACCGGCCATCAAGCCAGCTCCAGCACAGGCGCCAGCCAAGCCGGCCGCCGTCGCGACCGCCAAACCGGTTGAGAAGCCGGTCGCTGGCGCCAAGGCTGCCGCCGGCGGCACCTGGTACGCCGGGCAACCGACCAGCAACTATGTGGTGCAGATCCTCGGCACCAGCTCCGAAGCGACCGCGCAAAACTTCGTCAAGGAGCAGGGCGGCGAGTACCGTTATTTCAAGAAAGTCCTCAACGGCAAGCCGCTTTACGTCATCACCTACGGTAACTTCGCCAACCGCGACGCAGCCGTTACCGCCATCAAGGCCTTGCCAGCGAAGGTTCAGGCTGGTAAACCTTGGCCTCGCACTGTCGCCAGCGTCCAACAGGAACTGGCAACAACTCGCTGAAGATTCGGCGGCCTTACCCAGGCCGCCTCTCCCGGCACCTCAAAATTTCTACAAGCGCATGCCGCCTCTTCAGGCCGCGTGCCTTGTGGTGTCTGCGTCACAGTAGTCTTTGAGTCGTTGCGGTCAGAATTAAAAAAGTTTTGACTAGCACAGCATATCGCTTTAAACCTTTCACAAATGCGACATAGATTTGCGACAGTTCGTCGTCAAATTTGTGAGCCTCTGTGTCGGTGTGTACAATGACCTCCCTTTTGCCCCCGCAAAGCTGGCGTACGTTCGGCGCGGATGGTAAGTGGTTGAATTGAAAAGAAATTTGCTTCTAAAAGAAGCAGCCTGGTGAGAAAGTGTCTATGAAAGCAGGTCTGTACCAACCAGATGAATTCAAGGATAACTGCGGTTTCGGCCTGATAGCCCATATGCAGGGCGAGCCCAGTCATACCCTTTTGCAAACGGCCATCGAGGCCCTGACCTGCATGACCCACCGCGGTGGGATCAACGCCGACGGCAAGACCGGTGACGGTTGCGGTCTGCTGATTCAAAAGCCGGACGTGTTCCTGCGTGCGATCGCCCAGGAAACCTTCGGCGTCGAACTGCCCAGGCAATATGCCGTGGGCATGGTCTTCTTCAACCAGGACCCGGTGAAAGCCGAAGCCGCTCGCGAGAACATGAACCGCGAGATCCTGGCCGAAGGCCTGACCCTGGTCGGCTGGCGCAAAGTGCCGATCGACACCAGCGTTCTCGGCCGCCTGGCCCTCGAGCGCCTGCCGCAGATCGAGCAGGTCTACATCGGCGGTGAAGGCCTGAGCGATCAGGACATGGCGATCAAGCTGTTCAGCGCCCGTCGTCGCTCGTCCGTGGCCAATGCCGCCGACGTCGATCACTACATCTGCAGCTTTTCCCACAAGACCATCATTTATAAAGGCCTGATGATGCCGGCGGATCTGACCGCCTTCTATCCAGACCTCAGCGACCAGCGCCTGCAAACCTCGATTTGCGTGTTCCACCAGCGCTTCTCCACCAATACCCTGCCGAAATGGCCGCTGGCCCAGCCATTCCGCTTCCTCGCCCACAACGGCGAAATCAACACCATCACCGGCAACCGCAACTGGGCCCAGGCCCGTCGCACCAAGTTCACCAACGATCTGATGGATCTGGAAGAACTCGGCCCGCTGGTCAACCGTGTCGGTTCTGACTCCTCCAGCATGGACAACATGCTCGAGCTGATGGTCACCGGTGGCATCGACCTGTTCCGTGGCGTGCGGATGATCATTCCGCCTGCGTGGCAGAACGTCGAAACCATGGACCCAGATCTGCGCGCGTTCTACGAATACAACTCGATGCACATGGAGCCGTGGGACGGTCCGGCCGGCGTGGTCATGACCGACGGTCGCTACGCGGTCTGCCTGCTCGACCGTAACGGTCTGCGGCCGGCGCGTTGGGTCACCACCAAGAACGGTTTCATCACCCTGGCTTCGGAAATCGGTGTCTGGAACTACCAGCCTGAAGACGTGATCGCCAAGGGCCGTGTCGGCCCGGGCCAGATCTTTGCCGTGGACACCGAAACCGGGCAGATCCTCGACACCGATGCGATCGACAACCGCTTGAAGTCTCGTCATCCCTACAAGCAATGGCTGCGCAAGAATGCACTGCGCATCCAGGCGACCATGGAAGACAACGACCACGGTTCGGCTTTCTACGATGTCGACCAGCTCAAGCAGTACATGAAGATGTATCAGGTTACGTTCGAAGAACGTGACCAGGTGCTGCGCCCGCTCGGCGAACAGGGCTACGAAGCCGTTGGTTCGATGGGCGACGATACGCCAATGGCCGTGTTGTCCCAGCGCGTGCGCACGCCGTACGACTACTTCCGCCAGCAGTTCGCGCAGGTCACCAACCCGCCGATCGACCCGCTGCGGGAAGCCATCGTCATGTCGCTGGAGATCTGCCTCGGTGCCGAGCGCAACATTTTCCAGGAGTCGCCGGAACATGCCTCGCGCGTGATCCTCAGCTCGCCGGTCATTTCCCCGGCCAAGTGGCGCTCGCTGATGAACCTCGACCGTCCGGGTTTCGAACGCCAGGTCATCGACCTCAACTATGACGAAAGCGTCGGTCTCGAAGCTGCCGTGCGTAACGTCGCCGATCAGGCTGAAGAAGCCGTTCGCTCCGGGCGCACCCAGATCGTCCTGAGCGACCGTCACATTGCGCCAGGCAAGTTGCCGATCCACGCCTCCCTGGCCACCGGCGCGGTGCACCATCGCCTGACCGAAAAAGGCCTGCGTTGCGATTCCAACATCCTGGTGGAAACCGCCACCGCTCGCGACCCGCACCACTTTGCGGTGCTGATCGGTTTCGGCGCCTCGGCGGTCTATCCGTTCCTGGCCTACGAAGTGCTGGGCGACCTGATTCGTACCGGTGAAGTGCTGGGCGACCTCTATGAGGTGTTCAAGAACTACCGCAAAGGCATCACCAAAGGCCTGCTGAAGATCCTGTCGAAGATGGGCATCTCGACCATCGCGTCGTACCGTGGCGCGCAGCTGTTCGAGGCCATCGGCCTGTCCGAAGAAGTCTGCGAGCTGAGCTTCCGTGGCGTGCCGAGCCGCATCAAGGGCGCGCGTTTCGTCGACATCGAGAACGAGCAGAAAGCCCTCGCCGCCGAAGCCTGGAGCCCGCGCAAGCCGATCCAGCAGGGCGGCCTGCTGAAGTTCGTCCACGGTGGCGAATATCACGCGTACAACCCGGACGTGGTCAACACCCTGCAAGCCGCGGTGCAGCAGGGCGACTACAGCAAGTTCAAGGAATACACGGCGCTGGTGGACAATCGTCCGGTGTCGATGATCCGCGACCTGTTCAAGGTCAAGACGCTCGACACGCCGCTGGACATCAGCGAGATCGAACCACTGGAATCGGTGCTCAAGCGATTCGATTCCGCGGGCATCTCCCTCGGCGCGCTGTCGCCGGAAGCTCACGAAGCCCTGGCCGAAGCCATGAACCGCCTTGGCGCGCGTTCCAACTCCGGCGAAGGCGGCGAAGACCCGGCGCGTTACGGCACGATCAAGAGCTCGAAAATCAAGCAGGTCGCGACCGGCCGTTTCGGTGTCACGCCGGAATACCTGGTCAACGCTGAAGTGCTGCAGATCAAGGTCGCCCAGGGCGCCAAGCCCGGCGAAGGCGGTCAGCTGCCGGGCGGCAAGGTCAACGGCCTGATCGCCAAGCTGCGCTATGCGGTGCCAGGCGTGACCCTGATTTCGCCACCGCCGCATCACGACATCTATTCCATCGAAGACTTGTCGCAGCTGATTTTCGACCTGAAGCAAGTCAACCCGAAGGCCCTGGTGTCGGTGAAACTGGTGGCAGAGGCCGGCGTCGGCACCATCGCGGCCGGTGTGGCCAAGGCCTATGCGGACCTGATCACCATCTCCGGCTACGACGGCGGCACCGGCGCATCGCCGCTGACCTCGATCAAATACGCCGGCGCACCGTGGGAACTCGGCCTGGCCGAAACCCACCAGACCCTGCGCGGCAACGACCTGCGCGGCAAGGTCCGGGTGCAGACCGACGGCGGCCTGAAAACCGGCCTCGACGTGATCAAGGCGGCGATCCTCGGTGCTGAAAGCTTCGGCTTCGGCACGGCGCCCATGATCGCGCTGGGCTGCAAATACCTGCGTATCTGTCACCTGAACAACTGCGCCACCGGCGTTGCGACCCAGAACGAGAAGCTGCGCAAGGATCACTACATCGGCACCGTCGACATGGTGGTGAACTTCTTCACTTATGTCGCCGAAGAAACCCGTGAGTGGCTGGCCAAGCTCGGCGTGCGCTCCCTCGAAGAGCTGATCGGCCGTACCGATCTGCTGGAAGTCCTCGAAGGCCAGACCGCCAAGCAGAACCACCTGGACCTGACCCCGTTGCTCGGCAGCGATCACATCTCGGCGGACAAACCACAGTTCTGCCAGGTCGACCGCAACCCGCCGTTCGACAAAGGCTTGCTGGCCGAGAAAATGATCGACATGGCCACGTCGGCCATCAACGACATGAGCGGCGCTGACTTTGCCCTGGATATCTGCAACTGCGACCGTTCGATCGGCGCACGGATTTCCGGCGAAATCGCGCGCAAGCACGGCAACCAGGGCATGGCCAACGCGCCGATCACCTTCCGTTTCAAAGGCACGGCCGGTCAGAGCTTCGGCGTATGGAACGCCGGTGGCCTGAACATGTACCTGGAAGGCGACGCCAACGACTACGTTGGCAAAGGCATGACCGGCGGCAAACTGGTCATCGTTCCGCCGAAGGGCAGCGTCTACAAGACTCAGGACAGTGCCATCATCGGCAACACCTGCCTGTACGGCGCCACCGGTGGCAAGCTGTTCGCTGCGGGTACGGCGGGCGAGCGTTTCGCGGTGCGTAACTCCGGTGCCCACACCGTGGTGGAAGGCACCGGCGATCACTGCTGCGAATACATGACCGGTGGTTTCGTCTGCGTGCTGGGCAAGACCGGTTACAACTTCGGCTCAGGCATGACCGGCGGTTTCGCCTACGTGCTCGACCAGGACAACACCTTCGTTGACCGGGTCAACCACGAACTGGTGGAAATCCAGCGGATCAGCGGCGAGGCGATGGAAGCCTACCGCAGCCACTTGCAGCGCGTGCTGGACGAATACGTCGCGGAAACCGACAGCGAATGGGGTCGTAACCTCGCTGAAAACCTCGATGACTATCTGCGCCGTTTCTGGCTGGTCAAGCCCAAGGCTGCCAACCTGAAATCGTTGCTTTCCAGCACCCGTGCCAACCCGCAGTGATATGCGCCTGAAGAGTTTGATGAGGTTTTAACAATGGCTGAACGTCTGAATAACGACTTCCAGTTCATCGACGTCGGGCGCAAAGATCCGAAGAAGAAACTGTTGCGTCAACGCAAGAAAGAGTTCGTGGAGATCTACGAGCCCTTCAAACCCCAGCATTCGGCCGATCAGGCCCACCGCTGCCTGGGTTGCGGTAACCCGTATTGCGAATGGAAGTGCCCGGTGCACAACTTCATTCCGAACTGGCTGAAACTGGTGGCCGAGGGCAACATCCTCCAGGCGGCCGAGCTGTCGCACCAGACCAACACCCTGCCGGAAGTCTGCGGTCGGGTGTGCCCGCAGGATCGTCTGTGCGAGGGCGCGTGCACCCTCAACGACGGCTTCGGCGCGGTGACCATCGGTTCGGTCGAGAAGTACATCACCGACACCGCGTTCGCCATGGGCTGGCGCCCGGACATGTCCAAGGTCAAGCCGACCGGCAAGCGCGTTGCCATTATTGGCGCGGGCCCGGCCGGGCTGGGCTGTGCCGACGTGCTGGTGCGCGGCGGCGTGACGCCGGTGGTGTTCGACAAGAACCCGGAAATCGGCGGCCTGCTGACCTTTGGCATCCCCGAGTTCAAGCTGGAAAAGACTGTGCTGAGCAATCGCCGCGAAGTCTTCACCGGCATGGGCATCCAGTTCCGCCTCAACACCGAGGTCGGCAAGGACGTGACCGTCGAGCAACTGCTCGAAGAATACGATGCCGTGTTCATGGGCATGGGCACCTACACCTACATGAAGGGCGGCTTTGCCGGTGAGGACTTGCCGGGCGTGCACGACGCCCTCGATTTCCTGATCGCCAACGTCAACCGCAACCTGGGCTTCGAAAAGTCGCCGGAAGATTTCGTCGACATGAAAGGCAAGCGGGTGGTGGTGCTGGGCGGCGGCGACACGGCGATGGACTGCAACCGTACCTCGATTCGCCAGGGCGCCAAGTCGGTGACCTGTGCCTATCGTCGCGACGAAGCGAACATGCCGGGCTCGCGCAAGGAAGTGAAGAACGCCAAGGAAGAGGGCGTGAAGTTCCTCTACAACCGTCAACCGATCGCCATCGTTGGTGAAGACAAGGTCGAAGGCGTGAAGGTGGTCGAGACCCGTCTCGGCGAACCGGACGCCCGTGGCCGTCGCAGCCCTGAGCCGATCCCGGGCTCCGAAGAAATCATCCCGGCCGATGCCGTGGTCATTGCTTTCGGTTTCCGTCCAAGCCCGGCGCCATGGTTCGAGCAGTTCAGCATCCAGACCGACAGCCAGGGCCGCGTCGTGGCGCCGGAACAAGGTCAGTTCAAGCACCAGACCAGCAACCCGAAAATTTTCGCCGGTGGCGACATGGTTCGCGGCTCTGACCTGGTGGTGACGGCGATCTTCGAAGGCCGCAATGCGGCTGAAGGGATTTTGGATTACCTGGGCGTCTGATCACTTCCCCGAGCTGGAATGCGATCAAAGTGTGGGAGCGGGCTTGCTCGCGAAGGCGGTGGATCAGTCAATATTTACGTTGCCTGCCACGCCGCTTTCGCGAGCAAGCCCGCTCCCACACTGGTTTTGTGGTGTTACTAATCTGTATTTCCCCGCGACAAATTGACCCGATAGACAAAAGGTGCGGCGCTTGCCGTGCCTTTTGCGTCGCGCTCTGAGAAAATGCCCGCACTTTTTTTCCGGATGCCGACATGACTGCCCTGAAGAACGACCGTTTCCTTCGCGCCCTGCTCAAGCAACCCGTAGACGTCACGCCTGTCTGGATGATGCGTCAGGCCGGTCGCTACCTGCCGGAATACCGCGCCAGCCGTGCCAAGGCCGGCGACTTCATGAGCCTGTGCATGAACCCGGCGTTCGCTTGCGAAGTCACGATGCAGCCGCTCGATCGCTATCCGCAACTGGACGCGGCGATCCTGTTCTCCGACATCCTTACCATTCCGGACGCCATGGGCCAGGGCCTGTACTTCGAAACCGGTGAAGGCCCGCGCTTCAGGAAAGTCGTCAGCACCCTGGCCGACATCGAAGCCCTGCCGATTCCCGATCCGCACAAAGACCTCGGCTACGTCATGGACGCGGTCAGCACCATCCGCCGCGAACTGAATGGCCGCGTGCCGCTGATCGGTTTCTCCGGCAGCCCCTGGACCCTCGCCACTTACATGGTCGAAGGCGGTTCGTCGAAAGACTTCCGCAAGACCAAGGCCATGCTCTACGACAATCCGCAAGCCATGCACTTGCTGCTGGATAAACTCGCGCAGTCGGTCACCTCATACCTCAACGGCCAGATCATGGCCGGCGCGCAAGCGGTGCAGATTTTCGACACCTGGGGCGGCAACCTGTCGGCGGCGGCTTACCAGGAGTTTTCCCTGGCGTACATGCGCAAGATCGTCAGCGGCCTGATCCGCGAGCACGAAGGTCGCAAGGTGCCGGTGATCCTGTTCACCAAGAATGGCGGCCTGTGGCTGGAAAGCATCGCCGACGCCGGTGCGGATGCGTTGGGCCTGGACTGGACCTGCGACATCGGCAATGCCCGTGAGCGTGTCGGCAGCAAAGTCGCGTTGCAGGGCAACATGGACCCGACGGTGCTCTACGCCAAACCGGAGGCCATCCGGGCTGAAGTGGGTCGCATCCTGGCCAGCTATGGCAAGGGCAGCGGTCACGTGTTCAACCTCGGTCATGGCATCACCCCGGAAGTCGATCCGGAACATGCGGGTGCCTTCCTGCGTGCGGTGCATGAGTTGTCGGCGCAGTATCACGAGTAATATTTCCCAGCTCTAAACAGCCTGTCCTGGTTAACGCCGGACAGGCTTTTTTTGTGCCGGCGAAGTCCTCCTGTAGGCGCGAGCATGCTCCGGGCGGCGTTCCGACGATGGTCGTCAACGATAACGCGTCCTACCGGAATGGACACTGCGCCCTTGGAACCATCGCCAGCAAGCTGGCTCCTACAGGTTTTGCGTCATCCACACCGAATTTGCTCCGTAGAGCGTGCGTTTAACTAAGTTTATGCCTGTAAGAATGCTCCCTTTCTTTGTCAGATAAGTGCACAGAGAGATATATCCCCATGCAAGCGGAGACTTGTCCTACATAGAACTTGCTTTCATCTCGGTAAGGTTCCCGACCTTCGTTCGATGGTGCATCGAACGAAATCATGAACAGCGGCGCCGTTAAGGCGCGTTGATTTTCGATAAGTAGTCTGGAACTTAATAATGAAAAAAACATTTTATAAGGGAGGCGCGTTTACCGCGTGCACCTCCTCAATGATCCTGTTATCGGCAATGCTGGCCTCTCAAACCGCTTCCGCCCATGGTTATCTTGAGGTGCCTCCCTCGCGCGCCCTGCTGTGCCAGAAAGGGCTGAACACCAACTGTGGTGGTGCGCAATACGAACCACAAAGCGTCGGCGAAACCTTCAAGGGTTTTCCGGCCGGTGTCGGCGGTGCGCCTAACCAGGGACCGGTTGACGGCAAGATTCCGAGCGGCGGCCACTCGCTGTTTTCCGCGCTGGATGCGCAGTCCGCCACCCGTTGGCATCTGACGGAAATCACCAATCGCAACATCGATTTCCAGTGGCATTACACCGCCGTGCACCCGGCCACCAAGCATGAATATTTCATCACGCGCAACGGCTGGAACCCGAACGAGTCGCTTAAACGCGCGACCTTCGAGAGCACGCCGTTCTGCACCATCGATGGCGGCAATCAGAAGCCTGAGTCGGGTGTCAAGCACAACTGCAACATCCCGGCCGACAAATCCGGCCAGCACGTGATCCTGGCGATCTGGACCGTTGGCGATACCGACGCAGCGTTTTACAACGCGACCGACGTGAACATCATCGCCGAAGCCGAGCTGCCGGGCGGCTGGTCTTCCGTGGGCGGCATCGCACCGTCGACGACCTTGCTGGTCGGTGACAAGGTGAAGGCCCGGGCGTTTTCGGCCAACGGCGAGAGCCCTCAATACAGTGTCGAAATCTCCATCGATAGCGCCGAAGAAGGCATGCCAAACAACTGGGCGTTCAAGCTGGCGGAAAAAATCAACCAGGCTCACACGCTGATCCGCGCCGGCATTCGTGATGAAAACGGCAACATCGAACCGGTGCGTGGCAACAACACCCTGTTCGCGCAGAAAGACAGCGGTGTGACCCGTTACGAAGTCCAGCTGGACATGAAAGAAGACGCCGCCGCGCGCATGTCGGTCGCCAACCAACAGGCCGAATACGTCCTGGAAAAAGGCCTGGCCAAGGTCGACTTCGGGATGATCTCCAACCGCAAAATGAACGTCGAAGCGACCCTGTTCGACGAGCACAACAAGCCGGTCGGTTCCACCTCGGCGCAAGTCGATAGCGGTGCCACCACCCTGGTCGTGGACGTGCGCAGCAACCCCGGCAAACACACCCTGACCCTGGTCGGCACCACCCTGGATGGCCGCACCACGCGCCAGGACACCCAGGTCACCACCCTGACCGGTGAAGGCGCAGGCGTCGAACACGACTTCGTGTTCCCCGAAGGCCTGAGCGACTACACCGCCGGCACCAAAGTGCTGCAGCCGAAGACCAATGAAGTCTTCGAGTGCAAGCCGTTCCCCGAGTCCGGTTACTGCAAGCAGTACGCCCCGACTGCCAATGGCTTCGAGCCGGGCGTCGGTGCGCATTGGCACATGGCCTGGGACAAGCGCTAAGTCCTCTCTGTAACCCTTCGGGCGATCCGCCAAGCGGTCGCCCGAAGCCTTATCCTCTTGTTGAAACCGAGTCAAATAATGAAGGCTTTGGGTTATTCCACCCAACGCGTATGGCTGCACTGGCTATCAGCGGCAATCATCGTCTGGACCCTGATATCCGGCTTCTACGTCGCCACTGTCGACGTTTCCCCCCGGATCAACCAGTGGGTCTCTTTTCTGAATGTGTCGCTGACGACGGTGTTCATACCGTTTTTCGTCTGGCGGCTCTGTGTTTTCGTCGCTCATGCCCGACACACCGGCGTGAGGACTTTCAATCCGATGGAGAGACTTGCGCTGCTCGTGCACACATTGATTTACCTGGTCATCAGCCTCGTGCTGGTCACCGGCGTATTGATGATGGATCGGCCGATCAATGTGTTCGGGTTGGTCGAGATCGTTCAGCCGCTCAGTAACCGTGAACTTGTCTCCCGATTTTTCACGATCCACATGTGGGCCTGCGTCGTGCTTTCCCTGCTCGTCGTGCTGCATGTTGGCGCGGTCATTGTCCATGAATTGTGTGGCCATCGAGTGCTGCGTCGGATGTCCCTGTGCAGCCGTGTTCGAGGTGAACAACGCCAGTGAGCACGCGCCTTTCCGTCTTTTTCCTGTTGCTGCTGTCTGTCGGCTACGCGGTGTTATTGGCGTGGCAGGAGTGGCGTTTTCGCCTAGGACTCGCCGCGCCCGCACCCGTCGTGGCAACCGTCACGGCGCCAATCGTCCGTGCGCCGCTGGACACGACAGCGGTCATCACCGTCCTCGGTCTCACGGCGCAAGCCCCGCTGCGACCCAGCGCCGAACCGCTGACCTTGCAGGCCAGTTTTGTCCTCGGCAACGGCCTGTCCAGAGCATTGCTGGCCGATGCCCAAGGCGCACGGATGTATCAGGTGGGCGACCGGTTGCCGGGCGGCAGCGTGTTGCGTCGCGTCGAGGCGAATCAGGCGGTGTTGTGGAACAAGGGGCGCGAAGAGGTGCTGGCCCTGCAGACGTCAGCCGCGCGTTTCCTGCAGCGACTTGACGCGCAAACCGAAGCTGCGCCACCCGCCATTTCCACGCGTTACCTACGCCCGCACGCCGGGCAGCCAGAGTGATGACACCCATGAACAGCTTCAAAGGCGCGCACGTGTTGCGCACCCTGCTTTTCCTCTCCGCGTTGGCGACGACACTGTTTCATGGCGAGGTGCAGGCCGAGGAAGAGAAATGGCAACTGGCGATGAACAACGCCGAGTTGCGCGACATCGTCGAAGAGATTTCCACGATTCTCGGAACCACGGTGGTGCTCGACCCGCGCGTCTCCGGGCGCATCACCGTCATGTCCCGCCAGGCCCTCGACCGCGAAGGTGTTCGCCGGTTGTTTTATTCGGTGCTCGATGCCCACAACTTCACGGTGATCGACGAAGGCGACCGGATCCTGATCACGCCGGTCACGGAAGCGAAGACCCGCGCCGGCCAGGGCACCGCGAAAAATACCACCGCGTCGCAATTCGTCACCCAGGTCATCGAATTGAACACCAGCAGTGCCGCTGACCTTGCCGGGCTGGTGCGGCCGCTGGTCTCGGCCAACGGTTATGTCGGCCCGTCGGTGTCGGCCAATGCGCTGGTGGTCACCGATACCGCGGCCAATGTCGGGCGGATTGCCAAGGTCGTGCGGCAGCTCGATTCGGGGCAGAACAGCCTGCATGCGGTGCTGCCATTGCAGCATGCCCAGGCGGCCGATGTGCTCACGATCATTGAGTCGTCGCTGGGCAAGCGCAACGCTGATACAACGATTCAAGTGCTGGCCGACACCCGCACCAACCGCCTGATCTTCATCGGCCCGCCAGCGGTTCGCCAGCGCCTGCTCGACCTGGCGCGTGGCCTCGACACGCCAGCCACCGCGACCCTCGACAACGCCCGGGTCATTCGTCTGCGCCACAGCGACGCCAAGCAGTTGGCCGAGGTTCTGGAAGTGATGGGGCAGGGCCGCAAACAGGCAGCGACCCTGGGCGGGGCGAAGGACAGCCCGTCCGGTGCGACGTTCTCGATCAAGGCTGACGAAAGCCAGAACGCACTGGTGTTGATCGCCGAGCCAGCGCAAGTCCGCACCGTCGAAAGCATCGTGCGCCAGTTGGATCAGCCGCGGGCGCAAGTGCTGATCCACGCCGCCATCGTCGAAATCTCCGGGGACATTTCCGAGGCCGTCGGCGTCCAGTGGGGCGTCAGCACCGGCGACGCGAAAGGCTTTATCAACTTTCCCATGACCGGGGTTCCGATCGTTGGCGGCCTGACCTTCAACGAAAATAAATCAGGCCCTGACGGCGCATTCCTGAAGCTGGGCAGCGACCGATTCGGCGCATTGATTTCGGCGTTGGCCGCCAACAGCCACAGCAACCTGCTGTCCACGCCGAGCCTGCTGACCCTGGACAATCAGGAAGCGGAAATCATCGTTGGCCAGAACGTGCCGTTCAAGACCGGCTCCTATGCCACCAACAGCAGCGGGGCGGACAATCCGTTCACCACCGTCGAGCGCAAGGACGTCGGCATCAGCCTGAAGATCAAGCCGTACATCAACGAAGGGTCGACCTTGCGCCTGGAAGTGGAGCAGGAAGTCTCGGACATCGCGCCCTCGACCGCCGGTATCGCTTCTTCCGACCTGATCACCAACAAGCGCGCGCTCAAAAGCACCATCCTCGCCGACGATGGCGAGATCATCGTGATCGGTGGCCTGATCCGCGACAGCGTGCGCACCGAACGAAGCGGCGTGCCGCTGCTGCGCGAAATTCCTTACCTGGGCGCGCTGTTTCGCTGGACCCGCGACACCCAGGCCAAAAGCAACCTGATGGTGTTCCTGCGGCCGACCATCGTGCGCAGCAAGGAAGACCTGAGCGACGTCAGCCAGCAGCGCTACAACGCGCTGCGCAAATTGAGCCAGCCGGGGGCGCACGAGAACAATTCGTTGCTACTGCCGGCGCAGTCGCGTGAGTTGTTCGACGCGCCTACCGATGCGCCGGTATTCGATGTGCGCAAGCAGGCGCCGGTGAAGCCATGAGCGATAACGTCGAGCCGCTGCCGTTCGGGTTCGCCCGGCGCTTCGGCATTCTGCTGGCGTGTGAGGGGGGCGAACCCTGCCTGCTGCTGCGCGCCGATACGCCGCTGTCGGCGTTATCGGAAGCACGGCGGATGTGCGGCTGCCCTCTGCCCATTCAGGTGCTGGACGCAGAGACGTTCGCCACGCGACTGGCCATTGCCTACCGCGACGGTCAGAGCGCGGCGGAGCAAGTGGCCCAAGGTCTGGACGACGAACTCGACTTGCTGAGCCTGGTCGATCAAGTACCGCAAACCGCCGACTTGCTGGAGCAGCAGGGCGATGCACCGATCATCCGGCTGATCAATGCGCTGCTCAGCGAAGCGGTGCGCGAGCAGGCTTCGGACGTACACCTCGAAACCTTCGAACAGACGTTGTCGGTGCGCATGCGGATCGACGGGCAGCTTCGAGAAATGCTCAGGCCCCGGCGTGAACTGGCGACCCTGCTGGTGTCGCGGATCAAGGTCATGGCACGCCTGGACATCGCTGAAAAACGCATCCCTCAGGACGGCCGGATGACCCTGCGACTGGCCGGACATGAAGTCGATGTACGGGTGTCGACGTTGCCGTCGGCCCATGGCGAACGGGTGGTCCTGCGCCTGCTCGACAAACAGGCCGGGCGCCTGGATCTGCGGCGGCTGGGCATGCCGGATGACACCCTCGCACTGTTGCGCCAATTGCTGGCCAGGCCCCACGGCATTCTGCTGGTGACCGGCCCCACCGGCTCCGGCAAGACCACCAGCCTGTACGCTGCGTTGAGCAGTTTGAACGACCAGACACGCAACATTCTCACGGTCGAAGACCCCATCGAATATCACCTGCCGGGCGTGGGGCAAATGCCGGTCAATCCGAAAGTGGACATGACCTTTGCCCGGGGTTTGCGGGCAATTCTGCGGCAGGACCCGGACGTGGTGATGGTCGGTGAAATCCGCGATCGCGAGACCGCGGAAATCGCCGTGCAGGCCTCGCTGACCGGGCACCTGGTGCTCTCGACGCTGCACACCAACAGCGCAGCCGGCGCGGTGACGCGGCTGGTAGACATGGGCGTCGATGCGTACCTGCTGGCCTCGTCGCTGGTGGGCATTCTCGCGCAACGTCTGCTGCGTACGCTGTGCTCGCATTGCAAGGCGCCGTACCGTGCCGACGCGGCGACGTGCCAGCGTCTCGGGCTCGATCCGACGGCGTCACCGCAGCTGTTCCGCGCGGTTGGCTGTGAGCACTGCCAGCAGGGTTATCGCGGGCGCATCGGGATTTACGAACTGATCAGCGTCACCCCGGCCGTGTCGGCGCTGATTCATCAAGGCGCCGGTGAGCAAGCGCTAGTCGATGAGGCCCGCAAGCTGTCCCGCAGTCTGTTTCAGGACGGTCGACAACGGGTGCTCGACGGCGTGACCAGCCTCGACGAACTCCTGCGCATGACCCGGGAGGATTAGCGCGTGCCGACCTACGATTACCGCGCCGACAACGCCCAGGGTCGACGCTGCAAGGGCCGGCTGGAAGCCGACAGCCCACGCCATGCCCGACAGCTGATGCGTGAGCGCGGTTTGTGGCCGCGTGAGTTGAAAGAGATCAGTGCGAGCGGCTCCAACGGCACGCAACCCCGCCGCGGGCGCTTGCGTGCGGCTGAATTGGCGCTACTGACGCTGCAATTGTCCACGCTGGTTCAGGCCGGTTTGCCCCTGGAAGAAGCGCTTGAGGCGGTGAGCAAACAAAGCACCCGACGCAAGGTGGCGGGGCTGTTGTCCGCCGTCCGTTGCCGAGTGATGGAAGGTCATGCCCTTTCAACCGCATTGGGCTTGTTTCCCAAAGCGTTTCCAGAGCTGTTTCGCGCCACCGTCGCCGCCGGTGAACGTTCCGGTCACCTGGGTCACGTGCTGGAGCAATTGGCGGCGTACACCCAGGCGCGCCAGGCCTCGAGGCAGAAGATCCAGATGGCGCTGGTCTACCCGTTGATCCTGATGCTGGCCAGCGTGGCAATCGTCGGTTTTCTGCTCGGCTACGTGGTGCCGGATGTGGTGAAGATTTTCATCGACAGCGGCCAGCCGTTGCCGTGGCTGACGCAGGCGCTGATCGCTGTGAGCGACGGCCTGCGCCAGCATTTCCTGGCATTGACGAGCGGGCTGGCTCTGCTGATGACCCTGTGGCGCTGGAGTCTGCGCCAGCCGACGTGGCGCCTGCGCTGGCATCGCCTGGCCCTGAACGTGCCGATCGCCGGCGAGGTGCTGCGGGCGATGGAAGCCGCACGGTTCGCCAGCACCTTGGCGATCCTCGGCAAGAGTGCCGTACCGCTGGTGGACGCGCTGGAAATCGCCGCCGCCGTCATCGGCAACCTGACCATCCGTGCCCGCATGGTCGATGTCGCCCGCTCCGTCCGCGAAGGCGGAACCCTGACCCGTGGCCTGGAACTCAGCGGCGACATCCCACCGATGATGCTGCACATGATTGCCAGCGGCGAACGCGCCGGCGAGCTCGATCAAATGTTGGTGCGCGCCGCCGAGCAACAGGAAAACAGCCTGGCGGCGCGCATCGCCCTGGTCGTCAGTCTTTTCGAGCCGGCCATGCTGGTGCTGATGGGCGGCGTCGTGCTGCTGATCGTCATGGCCATCCTTCTCCCGATTCTCAGCCTCAACCAATTGGTGAATTGACCCATGCACTCTCTACGCAGCAACTCGCCCCGCGGGCAACGCGGTTTCACTCTGATCGAAATCATGGTGGTGGTCGTGATCATCGGTGTGCTGGGGGCCATCGTGGTGCCGCAGTTCATGAGCCGTCCCGACCAGGCCAAAGTCACCGCGGCAAAAATCGATATCCAGGCCATCGCCACCGCCCTGGAAATGTACCGCCTCGACAACTTCCACTACCCCTCGACCCAGCAAGGGCTGGAGGCGTTGAGCAAACGTCCGTCGGGCCTGCCGGCAGCGCGTAACTGGAACCCTCAGGGCTACCTGAAAAACCTGCCGGTCGACCCGTGGGGCACGCCTTACCAATTTCTCAATCCCGGCGTGCAATCGATCGATGGCAGCTATGACCTGTATTCCCTCGGTTCCGATGGCGTGGTGGGCGGCGAAGGGCATGCGGCCGATATCGGCAACCGGGACCACTGATTCATGCGCCAACGTTGTCGGGGGTTCACCTTGCTCGAAATGATGATCGTGATGGTGTTGATCGGCGTGCTGCTGGGCATGGTGAGTTTTGCCGCCGGGCCGAATCCGCTGCGCCAGGCCCGGCAGGAAGCACAGGGCATCGCGGCGATGATCCAACAGTTGCGCGAACGGGCGGTGCTGGACGGCGTGGAGTACGGCCTGCGCCTCAGTGACGGCGGTTACCGCGCGATGCGGCTCGGTGCCCAGGGTTGGGAACCGCAGGCTGCGTTTCAGCCGTGGCCCGATGCGTTGCGGCTGCACCTTGAGCAGGATGGGCATTCCTCGACGCTGGGCGCTGATGAAGGGCCCCCGCAATTGTTGCTGCTCAGCAGCGATGAGAGCAGCGCCTTCACCCTGACGTTTTCCACTCGGGATGGCACGCTTTTGAGCCTGTCGAGCGATGGCCTGGGTGAGGCCGTGATTGATGATTGAGGGCGGATCGTGGGCGCGTCGGCGTGGGTTCACGCTGCTGGAAATCATGGTCGCGCTGGCGGTGTTCTCGACGCTGGCGGCGGCCGTGTTGTCGGCGAGCCAATACGTGGTGAAGCAAACCGGTGCGGTCGAGGAGCGGCTCTTTTCGACCTGGCTGGCCGATAACCGCCTGAATGAACTACGCCTGCAACCCGGTTTGACCGTCGGCCAACAGCAGCGGCAGGTGCACATGGATCGCCGCGACTGGCTGCTGCGCGAGCACGTCAGCGCCTCCACGGATCGGCGACTGCTCAACGCCGAGGTTGAGGTCAGCCTCGCCGGCCGCGAGCGAATCCTCCACCGCGCCAGTGGCTGGATACCCGATCGGCATGACTAGGCAAACCGGGTTTACCTTGCTGGAGCTGGTCATCGCGATGGCGATCTTTGCCTTGCTTGGCCTGGCCAGTTGGGGCCTGTTCGATGGTGTCGTGCGCGTGCAGCAGGGCACCACCGCCCATGAACGTGACTTCAGACGCCTGCAACGGGCGATGGCGGTGATTGAGCGGGACGTGATGCAGGTCACCCGCGCGCCCGTGGTGCTTCAGTACACAGTGCTGCACATGCAGCGCAGTCACTGGCGCAATCCTTTGGACCAGCCGCGCAGCGAACGGCAGGGCCTGAGCTACCGACTCGAAAGCGGGGTGCTGTGGCGTGAAAGCCAGGGTGAAGGCACGCCCCTGCTGCAGCGGCAAAAACTGCTCGATGATGTTCGGGCGTTGCGTTGGCGCGTGTTCGATCGTCAATCCGGCTGGCGTGACGAGTGGCCGTCCGGGCGAGACGCGGAGCAGCCGCTGGCCGTGGAGCTGCAGGTCTCGGTGGGGCGTTTCGAGACGATTCGGCGGGTGCTGCTGTTGCCAGGGGCGTTGCCATGAACCGGGGTCAACGGGGCATCGCGTTGATCAGCGTGTTGCTGGTTCTGAGCCTGGTTCTGCTGATCACCAGTGGCTTGTTGCGCAGCCACCGACTGTCGCTGCAAAGCAGTGGGCAGGCGTTGCAACACGTGCACTTGCGCCAGCTCGCGATGGCCGGGGAAAGCTGGGCCATCTTGCAGTTGCAGGACGCCGCGCGGGCTTCGCCAAAAAACGTCGACTTGACGCAAGAGTGGGCGCAAGCGACGCCCGAGTTCGACATCGAGGGCGGGCAGGTCAGCGTGGAAATCGAAGACCTTGCCGGGCGCTTCAATCTCAATTCTTTGCTGACTCAGGGACGGATCGATCAGGTCACGCTCAAGCGGTGGGAACGCTTGCTCGAGCGGCTTGATCTGCCGCCGCTGTCATTGAGCCAGGTCGGCGCATTACAGGAGTTGAGCCAGTTGCGCCTGTTGCCGGGCGTAGACGGCCCGGTGCTGCGGCAACTGGAACCGTGGGTCGCTTTGTTGCCCGCGGATGCCGCCCTGAATATCAACACTGCCTCCGCGACGGTGCTGAGGGCGCTCGATGGCGTTGAAACGTCCACGGCCAACGCCTTGGTCCGCCAGCGTTCGACGACCTCGTGGGCGAGCGTTCAGGCGTTTACCCAAGACCCGCTGTTGTCCGGTGCAGGCCTGAGCAGCCATGGCCTGGGAATCGGCAGTCGCTGGTTTCGAATCACCGTGCAGGTGGTTGACGGGCAAAGCCGTCTGCGTCTGGCCACTGACGTCGAACGTGACCCCAAGACGCACCACTTCAAGATCCTGCAACGACGTCTTCTTCCCGCGAGTGCCCACGAGATGCCCCGATGAACAGCTGGCTTTACCTCACCGCCGACGGCCTGGCCACCGCGTCGAACGATTGGCCCTGCTGCGTGTGGTCATCGACCGGACAGCGCCAGCTCATAACGCTGGACCAGGCTGAGAAAATGCTCAGCGGGCAAACGATCGATCTGTTGTTACCGATGGAAATGTGCAGTTGGGTGCGCAGTGATCCGTGGCCTTCAAGGCGCCAACCCAGCCTGCAAGCCATTGCGTTTGCCGTGGAAGATCAACTGGGTGACACGCTGGAAAACCTGCACCTGAGCGTTGGTGCTCGCGACCGCGACGGGCGTTATCCGGTGATGGTGATTGAGCGACAACGATTCGCCGGCCTGCTGGAGCGGTTGGCCGAGGTGGGCATTGAGGTCCGTTCGGTCGTTGTCGATGCGGACATGTTGCCTGGGGCTGAACCGCTGGTGGTCCGCTGGTTCGGTCGATGGCTGGTCGGCGGCGCAATGCCGGCCCGCGTAGCGCTGCAGGATGACGGGCTGACCGCGCTCAGACGCGTCTTGCCCGCGGATACCCGCTGGATCGACGAGCGTCACGAAGCGGTCGATGTCGAACAGTGCCTTCGCCACTCGCAAGCCATCAACCTGCTGCAAGGCGCCTTCGCCCCGCGCGGCAAACATCTGCCCTGGCGCCACGCGGGTCTGGCGCTGCTGACACTGTTGCTGCTGACCTGGGGCGCCAGCGCGGCGCGGCTGCAGTTTCTCGAGAGTGAAACCGGTCGGCTTTATAGCCAGAACGAACAGCGGTTCAAAACGCTTTACCCTGATCAGACCCGCATCGTTGATCTGGCGACGCAACTCAACGCGCTGCACAGCCGCACCGCTGAACCGGAGACGACGCGCATCGCCGGTTTGGTGAGCCTGATCGAGCAGGTCATTGGCGCAAGCCATGTCGAGGTCCGGCGTATTGAATTTCGGGCGGGCGACGGTTGGAGAATCCAGCTGACCGCCAATAGTTTCGCCGAGCTGGAGCAACTGCGTGAGCGCGGACGCCAGCAAGGTGTGCCGGTGAGACTCGACAGTTCGAGTCGGGAGCAAAACCGCGTACAGGCGACGCTGACGGTGGAGCACAACCTATGAAAGCTGCCTGGCAACGCCTGTCCGTGCGCGAGCAACGCCTGTTGCTGGTCATGGGCGCATTTCTATTGATCGTCGCGGCGTTCAGCCTGGTCTGGCAACCGACTCGCCAGGGTCTGGAGGGCTCCGAGCGTCGGTATCAGCAGCAGGTGATCCTCGCGGCGCAGCTGCAACACGCGCAACCCCGCAGTCCGGTTCCGGTTGATAGCGATCAGCCCATGTCACTGCGCCTCAGCGAAAGCGCCACAGCGGCAGGCCTCGAACTGCACCGGATGGACGCCGACAACGACCTGCTGCGCCTGACCCTCAGCGGCGACGCGAAGACGCTGCTGCAATGGCTGGACCGCACCGAGCGTGACGGCGCAACCCTGCAATCGCTGACCCTGGAAAAGCGCGATTCGGTGCTTGAGGCGCGGGTGGTACTCAGGGCCTCCGCGCCACCTCTGTAGGAGCGCGCTTGCTCGCGAAACACGTCAACGATTGCGCGTGCCGTCTGGATGATCGCGTTGCCCGAATGTTTTTCGCGAGCAAGCTCGCGCCTACAGTTGCGTGGTTCCCGGCAACGGCGGCAACTTCGCCAGTTTCAACGCGATCAGCAATGCCACCACCAGCAACGTACCGATAAACAACCCGATCCCGTTCCACCCGCCAAGGTGCCAGAACACGCCGCCCGCCGTCCCGGCAACGCTGGACCCGGCGTAATAGCTAAACAGGTACAGCGACGACGCCTGGCCCTTGGCTTTGGTGGCGCGGCGGCCGATCCAGCTGCTGGCCACCGAGTGCGCGCCGAAGAAGCCGAAGGTGAAAATCAGCATGCCGATGATCACCACCGGCAGCGACGTGAGCAGGGTCAGGGCGAGGCCGGCGAGCATCAGCACGATGGTGGCCCAGAGCACTTGGCGGCGACCGAGCTTGTCCGCCAGTGCACCGATTTTCGCCGAGCTGTAGATGCCCGACAGGTACACCACCGACAGCAAGCCGACGAAGGTCTGGTCCAGGTGATACGGCTCGGCGAGCAGGCGATAGCCGATGTAGTTGAACAGCGTGACGAACGCGCCCATCAACACGAACGCTTCGAGGAACAATAGCGGCAAACCGGCGTCGCGAAAGTGCAGGGTGAAGCCGTCGAGCAGGCTGCGCGGATGCAGCGAGCGGGCGCGGAAGTTGCGCGATTCAGGGAGGATTTTCCAGAACACCGCCGCCGCGATCAGCGCCAGGCCGCCGATCACCAGCATCGCCGTGTGCCAGCTGACGAAGTCGATCAACACGCCGGTGATCAAGCGTCCGCTCATCCCGCCAATCGCATTGCCGCCGATGTACAGGCCCATCGCCAGACCGATGTGTTGCGGATGGATTTCTTCACTCAGGTAGGTCATGGCGACCGCCGCCAGGCCGCTCAACGACAAGCCGATCAGCGAGCGCATCACCAGCACGCCGTGCCAGCTTGGCATCATCGAACTGGCGATGGTGCACAGCGCCGCGGCGAACAGCGCCGCGACCATCACCGGTTTACGCCCGACCCGGTCGGAGATGGGACCGGTGATCAGCAGGCCGATGGCAAGCATCCCGGTAGCGACCGACAGAATCAGGCTGCTTTGTGCCGCGTTGATCGAATATTCGTGGGACAGCAGCGGCATCATCGGTTGTACGCAGTACAGCAGCGCGAAAGTGGCGAAGCCGCCGCAGAACAGGGCCAGCACCGTGCGCATGAACATCGGCGTGCCTTTTTCGATGTAGATTTCCTTGAACTCGGCGACGGCATCGTCCAGCGCGGCGGGCGGAACTTCATGGGCGAGTGGGGCGACAGCAGTTTTCACTTCAGACCTCGGGGCAGGCAGCCGGTCAGGCAATGAAAAAAGCATATAGCTGGCTAATGATTCAATCCAATATATTGTTCGACCTGTTTAAGAGGTTTTGCGACCTAATGGAGTTTTCATGGAATTGCGACACCTGCGCTACTTCATTGCCGTTGCCGAAGAACTGCACTTCGGCCGCGCCGCACAGGTGCTGGGCATCTCGCAACCGCCGTTGAGTCAGCAGATTCAGGCGCTGGAGCAGGAGGTCGGCGCGCGGTTGTTCGAACGTACCAATCGTCGGGTCGAGCTGAGCGAGGCCGGTCGTCTGTTTCTGGAAGAGGCGCGATTGGTGCTGGCGCAGGTCGATAAAGCCGCCGATGTGGCGCGTCGGGCGCAGTTGGGGGAACTGGGGGAACTGAAGATTGGTTTCACGTCATCGGCACCGTTCAACTCGACCATTCCCCAGGCGATTTTTTCGTTTCGTCAGCGCTTCCCCGCCGTGCATTTGAACCTGCGGGAAATGAGCAGTACCCAAGTGGCCGATGCATTGGTCGATGAGTCGATCGAAGTCGGGATCATGCGGCCGTTGGGGTTGCCGGACTCGCTCAGTGTGGTCGAGCTGATGCGCGAGCCATTGGTGGCGGTGCTCAGTTCCAAGCATCCGCTGGTGCAGGACAGCGAGGAGGGATTGTTTCTGTCAGCCCTGGCACTCGAGCCGTTCGTATTTTTCCCACGCAGCTATGGCAGCGGTTTGTATGCGCAGTTGCTCAGCCTCGCGCGGGATGCCGGCTTCAGCCCGCACTTCGCGCAAGAGGCGGGCGAGGCCATGACGATTATCGGATTGGTGGCGGCGGGGTTGGGCGTGTCGGTGTTGCCCGCGTCGTATCAGCGGATGCGCATTGATGGTGTGGTCTATCGGCCTTTACTCGATCCCGAAGCCGTTTCGGCCGTGTGGCTGGTGCAGCGAAAGGATCAAAAGTCCCCCATGGCCAAGGCCTTCGTCGACCTGCTGACCCGCAAGGTCGAACCCCTCAAGTCATGACCGACACAAACCTGTAGGAGCCAGCAAGCCGGCTCCTACAGGTTTTGCATTCTTCCAATAGGTCTTGTGGGACGTTTCCTAAGACGCATTCCGGAAGGCTACAACACCTTGCGGCAGCGCCTACGACTACGCCAGAATCCGCCGGCTTGTGCGCTTTTAGGGCCGTCGGTAACTTGGTTCGTGTCACTGGCTCCCAGTGATCGGGTTTAGTAGCTCGTGGTTTTGCGAAGCGTATTGGCGTTCCATTCGGTCAGGCCAGTTGTCGTGATACGTAAACACAGGACCAACTTGGTAACGGTCGTGCCACTGAGCACGACCGCTCCGGATCGTTTACTCGATCACCATCTTGAACTGCGCAGTCACCTTCACGGGGCGAGTCCGACCTGCTGGGCAAAATGCGACATGGTTGCGACAGTAAGCCTTTCCAGACTCGACCTCATCAAAAGTCGAGACCGTCAGGGAAAGCGTGTTTATGTCGTATCACAACTTGAAACAGACGAATTCTACGCAATCAAAATCGCAGTACGCAGCGCCCTTTGTCGTTTCTGGCGTTACGCCCAGCGCTTGAAGATCAACGACGTATTCACCCCGCCAAACGCAAAGTTGTTATTCATCACAAACTGATTCTTCATCTGCCGAAACTCGCCGCGCAGGTAATCGAGCTTGCCGCAGTTCGGATCAACCTCATCGAGGTTCAAGGTGTGCGCATACAAATCCCGGTTCATCATTTCGATGCTGAACCACGACTCCAGCGCCCCGCATGCGCCGAGGGTGTGGCCGAGGAAACTCTTCTGCGAACTGATCGGCATGTGCTCACCGAACAGGCTGCTGGTCGCCAGGGTTTCGGCGATGTCGCCCTGTTCGGTGGCGGTGCCGTGGCCATTGACGTAGCCGATGTCCGAGGGCTGTAAACCGGCGTCTTCCAGGGCCAGTTCCATGGCCCGGCGCATCGTTGCCTGTTCCGGGCGCGTGGTGTGCTGGCCGTCGGCGTTGCTGCCGAAACCGACGAGTTCGGCATGGATGTGCGCGCCGCGCGCCAGGGCGTGCTCCAATTCTTCGAGCACCAGCATGCCGCCGCCTTCTCCGATCACCAGGCCATCGCGACCGCTGTCGTAGGGGCGCGGGGACGTTTGCGGTGCGTCATTTTTCAGGCTGGTGGCGTAAAGCGCGTCGAAGACCATGGCTTCGGTGGGGCACAGTTCTTCGGCACCGCCAGCAAGCATCAACGGCAGACGGCCGAACTTGATCGACTCGTAGGCATAACCGATGCCCTGGCTGCCGCTGGTGCAGGCGCTGGAGGTGGGGATCAGTCGGCCGGTGAGGCCGAAGAAGATGCTGATATTCGCCGCCGTGGTGTGCGGCATCATGCGCACGTAGGAGTTGGCGTTCAGGCCCTCGGCCACGGAATTGAGCAACATGTTGCCGAACGCCTTGATCTCGTCGGTGCTGCCCGTGGAGGAACCGCAGGCGACGCCCATGCGCCCGTCCTTGATCGATTCGTCACCGAGCAAACCGGCGTCGGCCAGTGCCTGTTCCGCCGCGCCGACGGCCAAGCGCGAAACGCGTCCCATGCTGCGCAGTTGCTTGCGGGTCCAGTGACTCGGCACTCTGAAATCATCGATCGGCCCGGCCAGGCGCGTGTTGAGTTCAGTGAAACGATCCCACTCGTCCATCCGGCGGATGCCGCTGCGGTTGGCCGCAAAGTTGGCGGCGATGGTGTCCCAGTCGCTGCCCAGCGAGGTGATGCCGGCCATGCCGGTGACGACGACGCGCTTCATCAGCACAGGCCTCCGTTGACGGCCAGAACCTGCCGGGTGATGTACGACGCTTCCGCCGACATCAGGAAATTCACCGCGCCGGCCACCTCTTCCGGGGTGCCCATGCGCTGTGCGGGAATCATTTTCATCAGTTCTTCCACCGGCACGTTTTCGTCAAGCATGGCTGTGTCGATCAAGCCGGGTGCGACACAGTTGACGGTGATTTTGCGCTTGCCCAGTTCGATCGCCAACGCTTTCGCCGCGCCGATCAAACCGGCCTTGGACGCGCTGTAGTTGACCTGCCCTCGATTGCCGATCAAACCGGATACCGAGGTGATACACACGATGCGCCCGGCCGCGCGCCGACGGATCATCGGCATCATCACCGGGTGCAGCACGTTGTAGAAACCGTCGAGGTTGGTGCGCATCACCACGTCCCAATCATCCTCGCTCAGCGCCGGAAAAGCACCGTCACGCGTCAGGCCCGCGTTGAGCACCACGCCGTAATAGGCGCCGTGGTTTTCCACGTCGGCTTCGAGAATGGCTTTGCAGCTGGCGCGGTCGGACACGTCGAATTGCAGGATGCGTGCGTGGCGGCCCAGGGCTTCGATTTCGCCCTTCACCGCCTCGGCGTCGGCCAGACCGCTGCGGCAATGGAGCACGATGTCGTGCCCGGCCAGGGCCAGGCGCAAGGCGATGGCACGGCCGATGCCACGGCTGGAACCGGTGACCAGTACGGATTCAGTCATGGCGAGGTTCCTTGTGCAGGGTTTTCATGAAGATATTGAGTCGCCTGAGGCGGGCGGAACACGTTCAGCCGTGCGGTGGCGTGAATGCCGGGGGCGTTGATGTGGCATTCGAACACGCCCATGCCGTTGTCGTCTTCCAGCGAGCGGATCCCGTGGATGGTCAACTCGGTGCCGGCGGGGAAATGTTCGACGTTGCATTCGAATTTACGCGTGCCCAGCAGGAAGCCCAACTCCACCGCATCACCCCGCTGGCGCGCATGGCAGCCGGCGTAAGCGGCCACGCTCTGGGCCATCAGTTCGATGCCGACCCACGCCGGCAGGCTGCCGTCGGGACGACTGAACAGGCCGTCGGGCTTGACGGTGAGACGGGTGTGAATCTGCTCGTCGTCGAACGCGATGATCTGATCGATGAGGATCATGTCGCCAGCGTGCGGCAGCAGTTCGGCGAGCGGCCAGTCAATCATGGGGCGTCTCCGATAATCAGGCTGACGTTATTGCCACCGAAAGCGAAGGAATTGCTCATCAGGTAGCGCGGTGCAATGGACGCCAGGCGATCGGTTGCGGTCACCCATTTCAGGGACGGCAGATCGGGGTCTGGCTGGCCATCCCAGACGTGGGGCGGCAACGACTGTTCGTGGTTGTCGGCGCTCAGGCTCAGCCAGCAGAACGCCGCTTCCAGCGCGCCGGCCGCGCCAAGGGTGTGGCCGGTCATGGGTTTGGTCGATGAACACGGCACGCCGGCCGGAAACAGCGTCGTCACCGCCAGGCTTTCCATGGCGTCATTGTGTTGGGTAGCGGTGCCATGCAGGTTCAGGTAACCGATCTGTCCGGCTTGCAGGTTTGCGCGGCTCAAGGCTTTGCGCATCGCTTGCAGGGCGCCGCGGCCGCTCGGTTCTGGGGCTGAAATGTGGTGCGCATCAGAGCTGGCGCCACTGCCGAGGAGGGCAATCGACCGCTTGTCACCGGCATGTTTGGTCATCAGAAACAGCACCGCCGCTTCGCCGATGTTGATGCCGTTGCGGTTCACCGAGAACGGGTTGCAGCGTTGCTCGGAAACCGCTTCCAGCGCCGAGAACCCGTTGAGGGTCAGCTTGCACAAACTGTCGACGCCACCGCACAGCACCGCGTCGCACAGGCCCAGGTCCAGCAGGCGCTGGGCACTCATCAGCGCCCGGGCGCTGGAGGTGCAAGCGGTGGAAATCACGTAGGCCGGGCCGCTCAGTTGCAGCCAGTCGGCGAGGAAATTCGCCGGCGCGCCGAGCTCCTGTTGCTGGTAGTCGTAATCGGCGGGGAACTGCTGCTCGCGGATGTAATGGGCCAGCCCGCGACTGGCTTCGTCGATGCCCGAGGTGCTGGTGCCGAGGATCACGCCAATGCGGTCGCGCCCGTAGGTGTGGATTGCTTGATCGATGTCGCTGCGGATTTGCAGCGCCGCTTCCAGCAGCAGTTGGTTGTTGCGGCTGCTTTGCGTTGCCAGCTCCGCCGGGATCGACGCCAGGTCGCCGCGCACGGCGGCCACCGGCAACGAACGTTCCGGCACCCAGCCGGCCTCGCTGCGCATGCCGGAGCAATCGCCGGCAAACAGGTTGCGCGCCACTTCCCGTGTGCCGCGGCCCAGGGCGCAGATCAGCCCGAGGGCGTTGAGGTAGGCGGTCATGGCGTCTCACCGGTCAGGGGCGTGACCTGATACGTCGGGCCTTGCGGCAATTTCAATTCAAAGCTCAGCGGTTGTGCGTAACGAACGTCCCAATGCGCCGGCAGGGAGCGTTGCGCGCCATGCTGCCAGGCCTCGGGGTAGTTGCCGGTCAGCTCGTCCCTGGGCGTCAGCGCGAACATCAGTGCGGCGAACAACGCGCGGGCTTCCGGATTGGGCGGCAGCAGACCGTCGGCCTGCCATTGGCCGTCGATCAGTTTCTGCCGTGCCTGGGGAATGCCTAGCAGGTCCATCATCGACCAGCGAATGCCCGGACCTTCCCGCGCAATCACCAGCACCCAGTCCTGACGCTGGCCGTCGAGCAGGCGCTGGATGTGCAGTTGTTGCGGCAGGGGCATGTTAGGGGAGTGTTCAGGCAGCGGCGCCTGGCTGGCGCAGGCGCTCAGCAGCAGGGCCGCGCCGAGCAGCAGGAATTTCAGAATATTCGCTGGTCCTGTGGGAGTGGGTATGCGTTTTGATTGATTGACAATGAACATCACACGGCACCTTCAAGCGGTTTGCGCGCCACCGCATTCACCAACGTTTCTTCCCGTTGCCCAAAGGGTTTTGGCTGACGCAGACCCAAACGTTCAAGCAGGCCGAAATCCCTGGCACGGCTCCACCATAAATACGGATACGACACGTTGTGCGCGGCGAACTGGAAACCCTGGCGACGAAGCATGTCGAGGTACCCGGCAGCGCTTTTCTGCACGTGCATCGGATGGCGGAACAACCAGCGAATCACCCAGGTATCAATGTAAGCCTCGGTGGATTCGGCGAACAGCAGATAACCGCCCGGCTTGAGCACCCGGTAGAACTCCGCCAGCGCCTTTTCCTGTTCCACCAGGTGATGGAAGGTCTGGTGACAGAACAGCAGGTCGATGCTGGCGTCCGGCACGGCGAGGGTCGCGCAGTCGCTGCCGATCAACTCTACGTCGATGCCCTGGCGGACGGCTTCTTCGCGGCTCAGGTCGAGGCTGTGCGGGTCGGCGTCGACACCGATCAGCCGTTGCGGGGCAAAGGTCTGGCGCAGGTACTGGAACGACTTGCCCTGGCCGCAACCGGCATCCAGCAGCACCGGATGATCGGGCAGCGGTTCGCTGAACAGACTGCGCAGGTCATTGATCGCCACGCGCAGCACATGATGCTGCCAAGTGTGGCTGCGCAAGAACCAGAAACCGAAGCGGGTCTCTTCGACGTAGTCTTCGCTCAAGTAACTCACGAGGCATCCCTCGCACAGAGTTCCGACAGCATCCGCAGCCGGCGCTTCGGTTCGGCCACGAATGGATTGCGCTCGTCCCAGGCATAACCGGCGAGGATCGAACTGATCATGCGGCGGATGTCCGGTGAGCTGTCCGGATGGTAAATCACGTCCTGGAACGTCCCGGCGTACCAGCCTTCGACGTAGCAGCGGAAGGTATCGACGCCGCGCTTGAGCGGTTCGGCGAATGCTGTTTGCCAGTCGACGCTTTCCCCTTGCAACTGCCGGTGCAGAACCGCGGCGGCCATGCTTGCCGAGCGCATGGCGATGGTCACGCCGGAGGAGAACACCGGGTCGAGAAATTCCGCTGCGTTGCCGAGCAGCGCGAAGCCCGGCCCGTGCAAGGTTTTGACGTTGGCGGAATAGCCGCCGATGGTGCGCGCCGGGGTATCCCACACGGCATTCTTCAGCACGCCGGACAGGCTGGGGGTTTCGGCGATGAAGCCGCGCAGGCAGTCATCCAGATTGTCGGTGCGACCGGCAAAATGCTCCGCCGCCGCGACCACGCCCACCGAGCAGCGGCCGTTGCTGAACGGGATGGTCCAGAACCAGATATCCCGTTGAGTCGGGTGCGTGGTGACGAGGATTTTCGTGCGGTCGAAGGTCGGATGCTCGATACGGTCTTCGATGTGGGTGAACACTGCCTGACGCACCGGGAAATTCGACGGTGCTTCGAGATCGAGCAGGCGCGGCAGGACGCGGCCGTAGCCGCTGGCGTCGAGCATGAAATCCGCTTCGATGCGGTACTCGCTGCCGTCCTCACGCTGGACGCCGAGTAGCGGTTTCGCCCGCGCGATATCCACGCTGACGATCGCTTCGCCGTAGCGGATTTCCACGCCTTGCAGCGCCGCTTGATCGGCCAGCAGTTTGTCGAAATCGGCGCGCAGGACCTGGAAGGTGGTCGGCTTGCCGTTGCTGAAGGTGTCGCCGAAATCGAAGGCGCTGTACTGCTCGCCCCAGGCGAACGCTGCGCCGGTTTTCAGCTGGAAACCGGCAGCGTTTACCGCCTCGAGCATGCCGGCTTCTTCGACGAAATCCAGGCAGTGCGACAGCAGGCTTTCGCCGATGGAGAACCGTGGGAAACGCTGACGCTCGATGACCAGCACGTCGTGCCCTTTGCGCTTGAGCAGCGCGGCGGCGATGGCGCCCGACGGACCGGCGCCGATGATCACGACCTGACGACGTTCCATTTCAATGGTTGGCATGGGGGCTCCTTGCCGGGATGGCAGCCAGAGGAATTCGATGCATGCCGACCAATGCCGGCAGCAGTGTCGCGATCAGGCCCATCAGCATCAGCGCGAAGTAAAGCGGCGGGCTGATGAGGTGTTGTTGCAGCAGCAGGTTGAGAAAGACGATCTCGCTCAGGCCGCGAATATTCAGCAGGATACTTTCACGCCAGCGGCTGGCGCCGGCAAACGAAGCGCCGGCCCAACCCAGTCCGAGCCAGTTGCCCAGCAATTTACTGGCGATCGGCAGCAGCAACAGCATGGCCAGTTGCAACCAGCTCAGGCTGTCCATGGCGCTGTGGACGTTGATCTGCACGATGCCGAACGTGAGGATCAGTGGAATCGCGACCCAGGTCTGCAGGCGGGTCATCCAGATCGCCGGCACGGGCAGCACCAGCGGTATCTTGAGCATCGCCATGCACAGCAGGTAACCGATGCCGACGATCAGCGCGTTGAGCTTGTAGTGCTCGGCCACCACCAGCAGCGCGAAGAAACAGCCGCTGTACAGCCGCGGCTGGCGCAAGCCGAGCAGGCGCAACAGCAAGGGCAGGCAGGCGCAGGCCAGCGGCAACAACAGGCTGCTCAAGTGCAGGCTGCCTTGGGCGATGGCGAAAATCGTCCAGCAGGTGAGGTCGATCAGGATCGCGGTCTGCACCAGACGCCGGGTGGCCGTGGTCGGGTAGCCGATGTGGCGCAGGTACAAATACAGCACCGGGATCGCGGTGATGGCGAACAGCAGGCCGACCGCGAGCGAACTGATCCACGGCTGTGGCGGCAGCCACCAGACCGCGGTCGCGAGCCCGCAGGCAAACGGCACGCAGAAACTCGGCAAGGCGATTTTCAGGCTTTGGCGATCGAGCCGCAGATCAATCACGTCACTGAGGATGTAACCCAGCAACAACGCGAAACTCAGGCTGTAGAGGTTTTTCAGCCAGACCGGCGCGACCAGCGTTGCGCCGCTCAACTGCCATTGCGGTTCGATCCAGAAGTACATCAGCAGTGGCAGGCCGACCGTGGCCAGCAGCAACTGGCTGACGATCGGGATCAGGCCGAAGTGTCGGCCCACCCGCGTGGCCACGGCGAACAGCGCCAGGGCCATTGCCCAAAACAGCACGATCATCATGCTGCCGACTCCGCGACCGTGGCCGCATGTACCTGGCGTCCGGCCCACGGCGCGAGCAGAAAGCTGAACATCAGGCCCAGGCTGACCGACAGCCCGAAATTGCTCACCGCCGGCGTGCTGGACACCGCCAGCAAACCGAACGACAGCCAGGTGGTCAGCGCCGCCAGCAAGGTGCCCAGCAGGCTCACGGCGGCACCGCCGACCTGTTCGCGCATGAGGATCGCGTAGTCGACGCTGATCGCCGTCACCAGCAGCAAGCCGAACAGGCTGAACAATGTCAGCGGTTGGCCGAGCCAGCCGAGACTGGCGAGGCTGCACAATGCTGCCAGCAGCGGCAGGGCAACAATGCGCAGCGCGCCTCCCAAGCCGAACGGCAGAATCAGCGCCAGCACGATCAGTACGCAGGAGGCGAGTTTCAATTCAGCGGCGCTGATCTGCGTCCTGGCAAACACGTCGTTCAATTCGCCGAGGCGATCCACCAGTTCTACCCCCGGCAAGTCCAGTGACTGAACCCGCAGCAGCGCCGGGTTGTTCAGGCCCTGCAGGCTGACCATCGCCGCCACGCCGTCATCGGTCGGCCCCAGCCACAGTGGGCGATAGGGCTCGGCCAGCGGACCGGTCAGCGCGCTGTCGATGTCTTCGGTGGACAACGCCTGCAATGTCGCCAGCTCGGTTTTCAGCGCATCGAGCGGCACACCGACGTCGAGCAGCGGTTGCCAGAACTGCGGCAGTTTATTCAACGCTTCACGCACCTGGCGCTGTTCACTGGGCGGGCTGACCAATTGATTGAGCGACAGATACCCCTGAAGTTTGTCGAGATTGACCAACTGATCCAGGCGCTCGCTCAACGCAGCCTGGCGCTCCAGCAATTGCTGCTGATTGGCTGCGCGCACCAGGAAGAACTGGCTAGTAGGCTGGTAGCCGGTGATACGCGCGATGGTCTGCGCTTCGTCAGTCAATTGCTGCGGCGCACCGACCCACTGGCGAATATCGTTTTTGCTCTGGAGCTGCAACAGCCCCCCCACACAGAAAGCAATCAACAGGGCCAGCAGCACCGGCGTGCGCGTGATTCGCAGCAGCGACTCACGGCGATCCAGCAAATATTCGGACACTCGCAGCGGCCACTGCGCCGGGCGCAAATCCGCCCCCTTGAGCAGCGCGGGCAGGAGGCACACCGCCGAAAGGTAAGCGCCAAGCAGCCCTGCGGCAGAGAACACGGCGATCTGGGTCAGGGCCGGGAACGGTGTCCAGGCCAGCGCGAGGTAACCGATGCAGCTGGTGACCAGGCTCAGAGTCAGGCCCGGCAAGGTCAGGCGCAAGGCCGGCCAGCTGTGCCAGGGTTTCAGGCTCCAGCTCTTGGACAGATAGTGCAGCGGGTAGTCGACCGCGACGCCGATCAGGCTGGAGCCGAGCACCAGGGTGATCACGTGCATATGGCCGAACAACGCCACGCAGGCCACCGCGCCGAACAGCATGCCCACCAGCACCGGGACGAACGCCAGCAACACCCGCCAGCGGCGGAACGCCAGCAGCAACAGCAACAGAATGCCGACGGTTGCACCGCCGCCGACCCACGTCATTTCGCGGGTGGCTTGTTGCTGACCATTGGCCGCATAGAGCAGGCCGCTGGCGGCCAGCAGTTGCACATCGGATTGAGCGGCTTCCTCACGGCTGTGCTTGAGCAGCGCCGCGACCTGCAGCGGCAGGTTCATGTCGAAGGCATTGCCGGTGGTGCGCGCCCGCAGCAACACCCAACTCTTGCCGTCGGCATCGGCAACCAGGGCGCCGCTGCCGATGTCCAGTTGCACCGAACCGTGTTGTGGCTGGCTGTTCTGGATGCGCCCGGTCAGACCCAGCCAGTCGTCCTGGCTCGGCACCAGGCTGAACCCGGTGAACGGGTCGAACAGCGCTTGAACCCGTTGCTGGATAAACGCGTCGGGGTGCTCGATCAGTTGCTGCCGGTCCGTTTCCGCAAGCATCGCCAGTCGACCCTGCAACAACTGCGTGCGCAGCGCCGGCAAGTCGGCATGCAATGTCCACTGGACCTTTTCGAACAAACCGCTGGCCTGCCATTGCTCGCCGAGTTTTTCCGCCATAGCGACCGCGTGCTGACGATCCTGGTGGCCGACCAGCACCAACATTTCCCGGTTCAGCGGCTCCTGCATGCGCTGTTCGGCGCGCAGTTCCAGCGCGTCCGGCGCCGTACCGGGCACCAGTTCCATCAGGTTCGCTGACAGGGGAGCGCCGTTGCGCCATTGCCAGCCCGCGAGCGCGAGCACGGCCAGCAGCAGGATCAGGAACAGGCGCGGAAGCATGCGTTCACTCGGCAAAGTCATGTAACTCCGCGTCGCTCAACGGTTGGCTGGCGGTGCTGTCCTGCATGCGCAACAGCGTGATGTCGCCCTGGGTTTCCAGCAGTTCGATGCTGTGCACCAGTTCGCCGCCGGTGATGTTGATCTGATTGAACACCTGTTTGAGCAGCAGCGAGCGGGGGATCAAGGTCAGCTTCCAACGCTGCGCATCGCCGCTCAGGGACAGTTCGAAGTCCCTTTGCAACCCGCTGCTGTCGCCTTGCAGCACGGCGAGGAACAAGCGGTTCTGCTCGGCGCCGGCATTCTTGCCCGGCAGCAGTTGCCAGCCGCTGGCGTCACGCCGCGCGATGCCTTTGGCGGTGATGCGGTAATCCTGCTGCAGCGGGGTTTTCAGCAGCCAGAGCAGGCCGTGGTTTTTGGCGAGGACGAAGGTGCCCTTGCTGGTCAACGGCTGGGGGAGGGCGCGCAGGTGTTTTTCCTGGATGAAGCCACCGTGGATCACTTCGGGTTTGCTCAGTTGATCGCTCAACTGCTGCAAATCAAAGGCATGCGCCAGCCCCGGAATGCCCAGTAACACGCAGAACACTGCAGGAGCGAGCCTGCTCGCGAAAAACCTGAGAGCGCCGCGCAGTGTCTGGTGCCCCGCGTCATCGTTATCGACCATCGCGAGCAGGCTCGCTTCTACTTCGGAGGTCATGTCAGCGCCCTCTCAACGGCGTCGGTGAAGACCTTTGGTGAGGCCAGTTGCATCTCACGGCTGGCCATGTCGACCGCGACTTGCACCGACATGGCGCGGGTCAGGCGTTCGCCGGTTTGCAGGTCGCTGATCAGGTAATTGATCTTCAGACGGTTCTCCCACTCCACCAGATTGGCCCGCACGTTCAGTTTCTGCCCGAACACGGCGCCGCGCACGTAGCGCAGTTGCAGGTCGATCACCGGCCAGGCGTAACCCGATTCGACCATCGCGCTGTAGTTGTGGCCGATCCTGTCCAGCAGCGCGCAGCGGGCGATTTCCAGGTATTTCACGTAATGGCCGTGCCAGACCACGTTCATGGTGTCGACGTCAAAGAACGGCACGAGGATTTCCGTATCGATGTGAAGCACGCCCTTGCTACGCATGCAGCCTCCAGTGTTGCTCGGTAATTCGCTTCAGGCACAGGCGCAATTCGCCTTCCAGCGCGCGGTCTTCGATGACCGGCGGGAAATCCCGGGCCAGGTCTTCGTGCATGGCGGCGAGGACGGGCGGCAACGGGCGTGCGTCCTCGGCCTTGCTGCGCAGCCACACGCCTTGATTGGCAGCCAGCAGCGTGGCGGCAGCGACCTGTTCGGTCAGCTCCAGCACACGAATCGCGTCGCGAGCGGCGATGGTGCCCATGCTCACCTTGTCCTGGTTGTGGCATTCGGTGGAACGCGAAAACACGCTCGCCGGCATCGTATTTTTCAAGGCTTCGGCGGTCCAGGCACTGGTGCCGATCTGCACGGCTTTGAAGCCGTGGTTGAGCATCGCACGATCCGCCGTGGCGCCGGACAGGTTGCTCGGCAAACCATGGTTGTAACGCTCGTCCACCAGCAACGCGAGTTGCCGGTCGAGCAGGTCGGCGACGTTGGCCACCAGGTTTTTCAGGCTGTCCATGGCGAACGCGATGTGGCCGCCATAGAAATGCCCGCCGTGCAGCACGCGTTCGGCTTCGGCGTCGATGATCGGGTTGTCGTTGGCGCTGTTGAGCTCGATCTCGATGAACCCGCGCAGCCAGTTCAGGCTGTCGGCCAGGACGCCGAGGACGTGGGGCGCGCAACGCAGGGAATAGCGATCTTGCAGGCGATGCAGCGGCGCGGTCGGCGCGTCGATTGCCAGGTCCTTGCGCAACCATGCGGCGACTTGCATCTGTCCCGGATGCGGTTTGGCAGCGAACAGGCGCTCGTCGAAGTGCTCCGGGTTGCCCTGCAACGCGACCACGTTCAGCGCGGTGATGCGCGTGGCCAGTTGCAGCAGATAGTCGGCGCGGGCGTAGGCCAGGCAGGCGAGGCCGGTCATGACCGCGGTGCCGTTCATCAGCGCCAGGGCTTCCTTCGGCCGCAACACCAGCGGCTGCCAGCCGAGTTCGCGGTGCACGTCGGCGGCTTGGCGGTGTTCGCCACGGAACATCACGTCGCGTTCGCCGGACAAGGTCGCTGCAACGTAGGACAGCGGCGTCAGGTCGCCGCTGGCCCCCACCGAACCCTCTTCCGGAATCAGCGGCAGGATGTCGTGCTCGAGAAACGCTTGCAGACGTTCCAGCAATTCGATGCGAACTCCGGACACGCCATGGCACAGCGACTGCAACCGCGCCGCGAGCACGGCGCGGGTGGCTTGGGCGTCGAGCAACTTGCCGAGCCCGCAACCATGGAACGTGTACAGATGACGCGGCAACGCTTCGACGTGATGCAGCGGCACCGCGACCACGCAGGAATCACCATAGCCGGTGGTCACGCCATAGATCACCCCTTCCTTGTCCAGCAGGGAATCGAGAAATCGCGCGCCCTTGGCGATGCGCTCGCGGTAAGCGGGATCGCCCTGCAACTGCGTCGGCGCCTGACGGTTGGCCAGGGCCAGCACGTCTTCGATGCGCAATGGGAGTTCGCCGAAGGTTACCGGCTCAAGCGTTGGCGTCGTCATCGGTCTTCCAGAAAGGGTAAAAGTTGAACCATTGTTGAGGCGCTTCGAGGCAATAGTGACCCAGGCGTTCGGCGTAGCGGGAGGCCCACTGATGAATGACCTGTTCTCGATCACTTCGTTTCCAGGTGATCGCGTCGGCGAACGGTTCGAGGGTCAGTCGATAATCACCGTCGGGCTTCTTCAGGCACAGCAGCAGGTTGACCGGGCACTTCAACAAACCCGCCAGTAGCCACGGCCCTTGCGGGAATTTCGCCGGGTGGCCAAGAAAATCCACGGTCACGCTGCGCCCGCCATGCAGTGGCACACGATCGCCGGCAATCGCCAGCCACTCGCCGCGCTTCAGGCGTTCGTGCAGTTGCAGCATGATCACCGGATCAAGCTCGCTGACCTGGATCAGCCGCAGATTGGTCGCCCCGGCTTCGCCGAGCAAGCGATTGAATTGCTCGGCGTGCTTGGTGTGCACCAGCACGTTCATCGTGACCTTTTCGCCAAGTTCCGCCAGCGCCCGGCACACTTCGAGATTGCCCAGATGGGCGCCCACCAACAGTTGGCCACGACTGCCGCGCAGCTGATTGCGCAGCAACGCCGGGTCGATGATTTCGATCTGCTCGATGCTCAGCTTGCCGTTCCACACGTCGAGTTTGTCGAGCATCGAATCGGCGAAGGCCATGAACTGGCCGAACACCCGCCATTGGGTCGGGCGTAGTTCGTTGCGATTGCTCCAGTCGGCGAGGCGCTGCTGGTATTGCCAGGCACTGCGGCGGGCATCGCGGCCGAACAGGAAAAAGTACAGGACGATGCCGTACAACAGCGGGCTCAACAGTCGGCGACCGAGTACCTTCGCGCTAAACGCAGTGAGCTTCATCAGCCAGAAACTGCCGCGCTCCTGGCGGTCGGCCCAGTGCTCTTTATCGACGCCGCTGCTCATGCGCGCCACCGCCGCCACAGGATCGCCGGTGCCCGCAGCAACATGCCGAAGAACAGCCGGGTGTGCATGCTCGAAATCAAGACATTGTCGTGAAACATTCTGAAGTGCGAGACGCCGTCCAGCGGATAACGCACCTGGGTGGGCAGCCATTGCATCGGCTGATTGCGCCAGGCCAGGCGCACCAGGATGTCCGAGTCGAAGTCCATGCGCTTGCCGATCTTCGCCGAGTCGATCAGCGCCAGGGTCGGTGGCAATGGATAGACGCGGAAGCCGCACATGGAATCGCGGATCTGCAAGGACAGCGTGTTGATCCAGACCATGACGTGGGTCAGGTAGCGCGCGTACAGGCGACCTTTCGGCACGCTGGCGTCGTACTGCGGATAGCCGCAGATCACCGCGCGCGGATGGGCGCGTGAGTGTTCGATGAAGATCGCGACGTCCTGCAGATCGTGCTGACCGTCGGCATCCACTTGCAGGGCGTGGCTGAACCCCAGGCGCGAGGCTTCACGCAGACCGGTCATGACCGCACCGCCCTTGCCCTGGTTGGCGGCGAGGCGGATCAGGTAAACCATTTCGCGCCGGGCCAGTTGATCGAGCACGGCCGCGCAGGCCTGATCGCTGGCGTCGTCCACCAGAATGCACGGCAGGCCGCAGGCAATCAGGGCATCGACCACGGTGGTGATCGCGGTTTCGTGGTTGTAGACGGGGACGATGGCGCAGGGGTTATGCATGGTCGGGCGCGCCTGAAAGACCGAGGTGTCTGCTTCGCGAGCAGGCTCGCTCCCACAGTGGAGCGGCGGTGTTCATGCGGGAGCGGGCTTGCTCGCGAATGAGTGCGAAGCATTCGCCTGACTTATGCATCAATCACCTCCAGCAAAATCCGCCCACTGGAGCACGTAGCCGTCTCATTGCGATAGGCGAAATACAACTTGCTGCGCACCGGATCGAAGCGCAGGTGCAATTGGACTTCATCGCCCGGGCGCACCAGTTGCTGGAATTTCAGCACTTCCATGCCCGCGAATTTTCCCGGCAGGCTCATCAGTTGCTGGCCAAGCTGCAGCGCCCATTCCACCTGCACCACGCCGGGCAATACCGGCGCCTGAGGGAAATGGCCGCTGAAGTACGCCAGGTCCGGTGGCACCGCCAGTTGCAGGCTCCATTCGCCCTCGGTTTCGATCTGTTCGAGGATCTCCGGGGCCTTGGGCCTTGGCGACAGCAGCAACGCTTCCACATCGGCCTGGGGCAATTTGCCTTGGGCGTTCAGCGGCAGTTGCCGTAGCAAACGCCAACGGCGCGGCAGGGCCAAGGCTTCGCAATGCTGGCTCAGGTGCTGGCGCAGTTCCTGGGTAAGCGTGCGCCGCCCCTGATTGCGCAAGGCATGCAGTCCAGACTCGCTCAATACCAGCAGCGCACCCAGCGAGGCGCGATTTTCCTGGACCACGCCGAGGCGCGCTTCGGCGACCCATTCGTGATCCGTCAATGCGTGTTCAAGCATCGGCAGCGAAATACGTTTTTCTTCCAGTTTGACGATCCGGTCCAGCCGCCCGAGCAATTCGAAGCGGCCATCGACGGCGATCCGCGCCGCATCCGCGGTGTGCTCGACGTGACCGGGCGGCAGATACGGCGAAGCGACGAGCAGCGCGCCGTCGCTGTCCTGGCTCAATTCGACACCGGCAAAGGCTTGCCAGAGTTCGTGACCCTGACGCCAGGCAATACCCCCGGTTTCCGAACTGCCGAGGATCTCTGTCGGCCATTGTTGCAGCCGTTGCTGCAGGCTTTGCGCAGCCTCGGCCGGCAAGGCGCCGCCCGAGGAAAACACCCGGCGAACCGCGCTCAAGGCCGGCCAATCGAGGTTGTCGCCCATGCGCTTGAGCAGTGCCGGGCTGGCGACCCAGGCAAACACCGGGTGCTCGCGGCTGGCGCGCTGCAAGTCTTCGGGAAACGCCAGTTGCCTGCGCACGAACGGGCGTCCGGCGCACAGCGGCCACAACACCCGAAACAGCAGGCCGTAGATGTGTTGGGTGGCGACGCTGCCGATCACGCAAGCCTGATCCAGGTCGGCGCCCCACAACTGTTCCAGTGCCTCGACCTCATTGGCCAATTGGCGCAGGTTTTTTTCGATGCGCTTGGGTTCGCCACTGGAGCCGGACGTGCACAGGCTCAACGTGCAGCGATGCAGATCCAGCGCGGCAGGGTTCAACGGCGTGTGGCGGTAGTCGTTCAGGTGCGCGTCATCGACCTGGTCGGTCAGCCACAGATCGACCTCGCCCGACCAGCGCTGACGGGTTTGCGCTTGCAGGTCCGCGGGCAGCAGCACGCTGACCCCGGCACGCCAGGCGCCCAGCAGCGCGATCGCCAGGTCGGCAGCGTCTTCAAGGTGCACGGCGATGCGCTGCACGCCTTGGGCTTGCAGGCCGGCGGCCAGGCTCAGGGCCTGTTCGCACAATTGAGCGTGAGTCAGCACCGGCCCGGCCGTGACGGCGCGTTCCGGTTGCGTCTTGAGCAATAGCTGCTCAAGTTTTATCCAATTCATGGGTGGCCTCGTACCCGTTGTCGTATGAGCCATTCAATGGCAAACATCAGGCCGATCAACCCGTAGGAGATCAGGCCGGTGTACAACATCCACCAACTCAGCGGCGCCCAGAGGGTCAGGGCTGCGGCGCACAAACCGTTGCAGAGAAAAAACACGCACCAGGCAACGGTCACCTGACGGGTGTATCGAATCGCCTTGGGCGGCAAGCGCGGTTCACGCAGGCGGGCCAGGCGTTCGATCATCGGCGGGCCATATTTCAGGCTCAACCCGAACAGCACCAGCATGAAGCCGCTGATGAGCACCGGGTACCAGCGCAGCATCGCGGGGCTGTCGAACAGCGCCAGCAACAGGCAGAACCCGATCGCGACGATTGCCATCCACAGGCTCCCGGGCCGGCGCACGCCACTCAGCGCCCGCGCCAGCCACAGGCTGCCCAGCAGCAGGCCGAACTGCCACGGCGCGAAATGCTCCATGCCGAAATACACCGCGAAGGGGTACAGCAGGCCCGCCAGCAGCAGGCCAAGGCCGATCACTCGGCTCATGCGGCCGGTTGAACCAGACGGTAGACCGCCTCGACCACGTCGCTGACGGTACGCACCGATTTGAATTCCTCGGCGGCGATTTTCTTGCCGGTCTGGCGCTTGATGTGGTCGATCAGGTCGACCGCGTCAATGCTGTCGATTTCCAGGTCCTGGTACAGGTTGGAGTCGAGGCTCACACGTTCAGGGTCCAGTTCGAAGAGTTCGACCAAGGCATCGCGCAGGGTGTTGAAAATATCTTCACGAGTTTGCATGGTCCGGTCTCAAGCTGCCTGTTTTGCGGTGACGAACGCCGCAAGGCTCGCCACGTTGCTGAAGTGATTGCGGGTGTCTTTGGCGTCGGCGTCGATCTTGATGCCGTATTTTTTCTGGATCGCCAGGCCGAGCTCCAGGGCGTCGACGGAATCCAGGCCCAAGCCTTCGCCAAACAGCGTCTGATCGTCGCCGATGTCCTGGGCACTGATGTCTTCAAGGCCGAGGGCTTCGATGATCAGTTCTTTGATTTCGTGCTTGAGGCTAAGCGTGTGCAGATCGCTCATCTTCGGCGAGCTCCTTAATAAAGTAGTGATGCAGGTAATCATTGAGCTTGCGCGAGGCCTGAGGGGCGGGCCCTTGCGCGGCGAAGGCCTGTGGGTCTATATCGGCCCCAACGCGGAAACTGAAGTGCACGCGGCGTTTGGGGATGCGATACCAGGGTTCGGCCTTGGTCAATGTGGTCGGACTGACCTTGATGACTACCGGGGTGAGGATTTTCGCACCGCGCAGTGCGATCGACGCGGCACCCCGATGAAAGGAGGGCGCTTCGCCGGGCTGGGTGCGGGTGCCTTCGGGAAAAATGATCAGGGTCTGGCCGCCTTTCAACGCGTCGGCCGCGGCGTCGAGCATGTCCATGCTGCCGTCGTTGCTGATGTAATCGGTGCGGCGTAGTGGGCCGCGGGTAAACGGGTTTTCCCAAAGGCTGCTCTTCACCACGCAGTTGGCGTGGCGCACCAGGCCGATCAGGAACACCACGTCAATCAGCGACGGGTGATTGGCGATGATCATCTGTCCGGGCCGGCCGAGTTTCTCCGCGCCCTGTATGTCGTAGGTCAGCACGCCGGTGCGCGCCATGAACCGAACGAAAAACCAGAAACAGCGACTGACGGTTTGCCGCGCCCGGAGCCGGTGGGTTTGCGCAGTGCCGGGCAGGCAGCTCAGCACCGGGAAAATCACCAGGCGCAGGCACAGCCCGCCCACCCCGAAGAGCGCAAAGCTTGCGGCAGTGGCCAGCAAACGCCAGTAATAGGCGTCGCGGTTTTTGTCAGTTACGGGTTGCGTTGCCAGGTCCATACACGATTTTTCCAGGCATGTTGGCAGGTGGTCTGCTGGCCGAGCAGGGTACGCAAGAGATTCAGGGCATGGGGCCAGTGGGTCTTGGACAACTCTTCCGAAGCGCTGTTCAGGGACAGCTGCCAGTCATTGCCGGGCGTTAGCAACAAACCCACCGCGTAAGGAAAGGGGACGTCGTCGATCCAGGTTGAGTACGCTTCGGGCGGTTGCTCTTCGGCGACTACCAGCAGGACCGCGGGCGCACCTTCGGCCAGTAACGCCGCAGCCTCTAGCATGCCGTGTTCAAGGCCATCGCCGGCCGCGGCGAGGGCCGTCATTTCGCTGGTTTCGCCGCGCATGATCGACCACAGGCCGATGACCGCGTTATGGACTGACAGGCTGAACTGGGTCGGCGACAGCGGCTGATCGGCGGCCAGGTCGCTGAGAATTTCGAAGGTGCGCGGGGTTTCGCCGTGGCGAGAAATAAAGACCAACGGTAGGTCAGGGCGACCATCGGCCAATGGCCAGCCGACGCTGAACGCCATCCGCGCCAGGCGACTGAGCCGCCGCCGTTGCATGGCCGGCAGAAACGAGACGTCGGGGGCGGCATCGCTGGTCTGCGGCGCGACCGGTTGTCGGCTCCAGGCCTGCCAATCGTCCACGCTTTCGAGCCCAGGGGCCCACGCGCGCCATTGGGCGATGTTGAAGTTGATCACAGGCATTCATCCCGCCCCTGCGGGCTTTTTTGACGCGACAAGTGGAAAAGCAGCGGTTCACCTGACGTGACGCTGAGCGCCGAGTGGCGCGCATTATCCCGGTGCGGCGAGCGTGTAGCAAATACTGGATACCTTTTGCGCAACGAAATGTACCCATTGGATAGTGGCTAGCTGTCGTTTGGCCATTATCCACATTGGGACGGGTCTGTCAGTCGGCTGCGGGAGCCGGTTTCTGGATGAGATTTCCACTTTTTCAGTGAGCCTTCACTCGTGACTGTGTAGTCCCTTTACCGGCGAGGTAGCTAAGCGACGCCGTGGACTACTACACTCGGTCATTCTTTGATACACGGAGGTTTTGACATGCGGCGCGTGGTGTTCAATCAGAAAGGCGGCGTAGGCAAGTCCAGCATTGCCTGCAATCTGGCGGCGGTCAGTGCCAGCGAGGGCTATCGCACCCTGCTGGTGGATCTCGATGCCCAAGCCAACTCCACCCAGTACCTCACCGGGCTTACCGGTAATGATATTCCGATGGGCATTGCCGACTTCTTCAAGCAGACCCTGTCTTCGGGGCCGTTCTCGAAAAAAAATCAGGTCGATATCTACGAAACCCCGTTCGATAACCTCCACGTCATCACTGCGACCGCTGAATTGGCCGATTTGCAGCCCAAGCTGGAGGCGAAACACAAGATCAACAAGTTGCGCAAACTGCTCGAGGAGCTCGATGGTGATTATGACCGGATCTACCTCGATACCCCGCCAGCACTGAATTTTTATGCGGTATCTGCGTTGATCGCCGCTGATCGCGTGCTGATCCCCTTTGACTGCGACAGTTTCTCGCGCCAGGCACTGTACGGCCTGCTGGCGGAAATCGAAGAGTTGAAGGATGACCATAACGAAGGGCTGGAAGTTGAAGGCATCGTGGTCAATCAGTTCCAGGCCCGCGCCAGCCTGCCCCAGCAGATCCTCGACGAGTTGATCGCCGAAGGGTTGCCGGTGCTGCCGGTGTACCTGGGCAGTTCGGTGCGTATGCGCGAATCCCACCAGGCCAACACGCCGCTAATCCATCTTGATCCGCGGCACAAGCTGACTCAGCAGTTTGTCGAGCTGCATAACCTGCTGGAAAACGCCTGAACATTACGCTCACCCAGTGTAGGAGCGAGCTTGCTCGCGATAGCGCTAGATCAACCAGCGCAGAGGCTGAATATCAGCCCCCATCGCGAGCAAGCTCGCTCCTGCAGTAGGTTCGCGCCGTCAGACCCCCTGGCTGCGCAACCAACTCATCAACTGCGGCAACGGCAACGCACCACTCTGCCGCGCCACTTCCCGACCGTTCTTGAACAGAATCAGGCTCGGAATCGAGCGAATCCCCAACTGCGCCGATAGCGGCTGGTTGGCTTCGCTGTCGAGCTTGGCCAGCCGACATTTACCCGCCAACTGCCCCGCCGCCTGCTCGAATACCGGCGCAAAGGACTTGCACGGCCCGCACCAGTCCGCCCACACGTCCACCAGCAACGGCAGATCGCCTTTGATCTGGCTGGCGTAATCACCTTGCTTCAGCTCGAAAGGCTTGCTCAGCAAGACCTCGGCCTTGCAACGCCCGCATTTCGGGTGGTCGCCGAGGCGTTCAGCCGGAATGCGGTTGAGGCCGTTGCAGTGGGGGCAGGGGATGAGGAGTGAGTCGGTCATGATTGGGCTCTGAAAAAGTGCGGTTGCCCTTGATCTGGAGTTTGCCGCATCGTTTATCAAGTACAAAAGGGTCAACGGCAGCGGCGCATGTAGTAAACACTCACATTTTTCCGGCTTTCCATCGCTGGTCGGTAGCTACGCTGAAAGCAACTTCAAAATGACTCTATTTTTATGAGGCTTTCGCTTTTGTCTTCAATCGCGTGCTACTTTTGTTGCACATATCGAGAAATCGATACCTCTCATTTATCGGATAGGAGTAATCCCATGTCCGTGACTTCCAAAATTCGCCGTCAAGGTGGCGCTGCGGTGATCACTCTCCCGCCCACCTTGCTGAAACTCCTGCACTTGGAGGTGGGAGCGCAATTGGAGCTGAACGTGGTCAACGGGGAGTTGATTGCTCGCCCCGTGACGCAGCCGCGTAAAAAGCGTTACAGCCTTGCGGAGTTGCTTGAAGGTTCCGAAGAACTGGCTGAACTGAACGCGCAGACAGCCTCCGCGCGTGATGGGGATCCAGTCGGTCGGGAGCTGGGTTGATGGTTCGTCGTCGTGCTCCGCAGCGGGGCGATGTCTATTGGATTGATCCCAATCCGGTTTCGGGTCGAGAAGTGATGAATCGCCATCGTTACGTCGTGATAACACCCGGAGAAATCAACGTTCTGGGCGTCAGCATGACCGTGCCGGTGACCAGCGGAGGAGGTTTCTGCCGAAGCTCTGGAATGGCCGTCATAGTCTCCGGTCACGAAACGAACGGGGTTGCAGTGTGTAACCAGGTGCGCAGTTTTGACATCGAGCAACGTGTCGCTGATGGCTCCGCCGAATTCGTTGAACGGCTGGATGACATCACGATGGCAGACATTGTTGCTCGTGTCGTCAGTGTTATTGATCCATTGGATTGACCCGCCTCACGACGAACAACTGATCTCCAGATGCTTGCCCCACTCCGGCGGACGCTCGGCATAACGCTCCATCCCCGGCTGTTCCTCGAACGGCTTGCTCAGCACCGCATGCAGGCGGCGGACCTCTGAGTAATCGCCGCTTTCTGCCGCATCAATGGCTTTTTGCGCCAGGTAGTTGCGCAGGATGTAGAGCGGATTGACCGCATGCATCCGTTGGCGGCGCTGTTCCTGGTTGTGTTCGCCATCACGACCCACCCGGGCGACGTAAAGCTCGGCCCAGGCATCGAAGCCCTTGATATCAACAAAGTCATCGCGCAGGCGGGCGACGGCCAAATCAGGTGATTGATCGCCGAGACGGCGGAAGAACAGGGTGTAGTCGACGCCGCTGTTCTGCATCAGTTGCAGCAGGTGCTCCAGCAGTTTCTGGTCGTCGTCTTCGGCGGTGGTGAAGCCCAGGCGGCGGCGCATCAGGTCCAGGTAATGGGCCTGGAACAGCGGCAAGTACAGGCCCAGTGTTTCGCGCAGGGCCTCGACGCTGATGAAGGGTGTCAATGCCTGGGCCAGCGCACTGAGGTTCCACTGGCCGATGGGCACCTGGTTGCTGAAGGAATAACGGCCCTGGTCATCGGAGTGGTTGCAGATGAAGTCGGCGTCGAAATCGTCGAGGAACGCGAACGGGCCAAAATCGAAGGTGATGCCCAGAATCGACATGTTGTCAGTGTTCATCACGCCGTGGCAGAAACCATAGGCCTGCCACTTGGCGATCAGCTCGGCATTGCGTTCGACGATCTCGCGGAACATCGCCAGGTACGGTTCCGGCTGTTCGAGGCATTCCGGGAAGTGCATCGCGAGCACGTGGTCGCCGAGCACTTTCTGCTGCTCGGGGCGCTTGGTGTAATAGAAGTATTCGAAGTGCCCGAAGCGCACGTGGCTGGGTGCCAGGCGCAGGACCATGGCTGCGCGTTCCTGTTTTTCGCGCCACACCGGGGTGTCGGAGCCGATCACGCACAGCGCGCGGGTGGTCGGGATGTTCAGCGCCGATAGCGCTTCGGAGGCGAGAAACTCGCGAATCGACGAACGCAGCACTGCGCGTCCGTCACCCATGCGCGAGAAAGGCGTCTGACCCGCGCCTTTGAGGTGCAAGTCCCAGTGTTCGCCGGCCTCGTTGTATACCTCGCCCAGCAACAGGCCACGGCCGTCGCCCAGCTGCGGGTTGTAGGAACCGAACTGATGACCGGAATAGATCATCGCCCTCGGCACCGCGTCGGCCCAGAGCTTGTGGCCGCTGAACAGCTCGGCGAACTCCGGGGTCTCGGCCACGGCCGGGTCGAGGTCGAGCAGCGCCATGGCGGCGGGGCTTGCGACCACAAGGCGCGGATTGTCGATGGGCTCGGGTAGCACGTGGGCGGAGAACGTATCGCCCAGGCGATCGAAGCGGTTATCGAAGGTCAGTTCGTCGAGGGCTTTCACCGGCCATCTCCAGCAGAATGTCCGAGCATTCTGCTAGGGATAGGGCGGTTAGTCGAGCTTGGCGGGCGGCGGCTCTTGCAGCGGTTTGTCGTCAGCCACCGGCACGATGGTTTTGGTCTCCGGCTCGATCGGCACCATTTTGTATTCCTGGCCGTGGAGATTCTTGAGGTAGACCTCCATCTGCCGGAACGAAATATTGATGTGCTGCTTCTTGAACTCGCGGTTGATGAAGCGGTTGACCTCATCGAGTACCGGGTTGCGGTCACCGAGGTCGCGCACGTGCATGCGCAACTCGTGGTCGAGGGTGCTTTCGCCAAAGTTGAGGAAGTACACGTGGGGTTCCGGGTCCTTCAGCACCCGCGGGTTATCCCGAGCCGCCTTCAGCAGCAGTTCTTTGACCAGGTCCAGGTCCGAACCGTAATCGACGCCGAGCTTGAGGGTCACGCGGGTGATGGTGTCGGTCAGCGACCAGTTGATCAGTTGCCCGGTGATGAACGTTTTGTTCGGGACGATGATGTCCTTGCGGTCGAAGTCGGTGATGGTCGTGGCGCGGATGCGGATCTTGCTCACCGTGCCCGACAGGTTGCCGATGGTGATGGTGTCACCGATGCGCACCGGGCGTTCGAACAGGATCATGATGCCGGAGATGAAGTTCGCAAAGATCTCCTGCATCCCGAAGCCGAGGCCGACCGAGAGCGCCGCCACCAGCCATTGCAACTTGTCCCAGCTCACGCCGAGGGTCGACAGGGTCGAGACGAAACCGACGCCGGCGATCACATACGACAGCAACGTGGTCGTGGCATAGGCACTGCCCTGGGCCAGGTTCAGCTTCGAGAGCACCAGCACTTCCAGCAGGCCCGGCAAGTTGCGCGCGAGGGCGAAGGTGATGCCGATGATGATCAGCGCACCGAGCATGTCGCCGATGCTAATCGGCACCATGCTCATGTTGGCGCCGGTGCCGCTGGTGTATTCGTAGAGCGTGATGTTGTCCAGGTACGAGAACACCGAGATCAGGTCCGACCAGACCCAGTACAGCGCCGCCATGAATCCGCCGAGCAAAGCCAGGCGAATCAGGCGCAGGGACTGTTCGTTGACCTTTTCGATGTCCAGGGTCGGTTCTTCGATCACCGCTTCGCCGTCGCCGGCTTCTTTGGCGGCCTGACGTTTGGCCAGTGCGCGCTGATAGGCCAGGCGCCGTGCCGCCACGCTGAGGCCACGGACGAAGGTGGCTTCGATCACCAGCCAGAACATCAGCAGGTACAGGGTATTGATCAAGCGGTCGCTGAGCTTCAGCGCGGTGTAGTAGTAGCCGAAGCAAACGGCGACGAACAGCGCGATCGGCAGGGCGGTGAACAGGATCCCCACGGCCTTGCGGAACAGTGAGGCATTCTGGTGAGTCGGGCTGCTGATCAGCAGGCGGCTGAGCAACCAGGCCATCAGCGCGTAACAGGTCAGCACCACCGGCATGCCGAGTACATCATCGGCCAGTGCGGCCGGTTGCAGTTCGGCGACGGCCACTACGGCGACCAGCGCCATCACCACCAGGCCGAGTCGACGGACCCAGCCCTGGAGGAATTCGACCTGGGGTTTTTCCCAGCGGAAATGCAGTTCGGCCACGCCGCCCGGCGCGAGGATCCGGTAGGCGGTGTAGAACACCAGCCAGGCCTGGCCCATTTGAAGCAGCGCCGAACCCATGTTGGCGTTCTGCCCGCGGGCGTCGATCTGCAAGGCCAGGCCGCACAGGGCCAGGCCCAGCGCTACCGGCATCGCCAGCAGAATATTGATCAGAATCGCCTGCGGCGTGTGCAGCTGGCTGTCACGCTTGAAGTGGCCGATATCCTGGTGAACCTTGTTCAGTCGGGCATACAGGCTTTTACGTCGCCACAGCAGGGCGCCGATCAGCAGCACCAGCGGCAGGAACAACAACGGTCGTTGGGTCAGGCCGTCTATCAATTCACTCACGCTGGACTTCAGCGGCAAGGTCGCCACCTGGCGCTGCAGGCGCTCGGGCACGCCGCGCATCCATTCCGGGTCCAGCGGCTTGTTGCTCGGGATCCAGAACATCTGCTCATCGAGCGTCGCCCGCAGGCTTTGCGCGGTGCTGAGCAATTGCTTCTGATTGAGCTGCAGGGTGATCGATTCGTTGAGCACCGCGCTGAGTTCGCGGTTCAGCCGCTCCAGCAGATCGGCGCGGGTCGTGGCCAGCTCCAGCAGGCTCTTGCGCAATTGCGGAGTGACTTGATCGGGCGGCTGGGTCGACAGCAGGTTATCGACATAGGTGGCCGGGTTGCTGAGCAATTCCCGTTGCTGGCTGACTTCGAACTGATACAGGCGAATGTCAGCGATCTGATCCGCCAGGTCGCGGTCGAGCTTGAGGCGCGGCAGGCCCTGCTTCTGTTTGTAGAGAATCTTCGACAGCAGCAGGCTGCCCTTGAGCACGTTGATTTGCTCGTCCAGGGCCGAATCGCTTTGGGTCACATTGTCCAGTTGCTGTTTGGTTTGCAGGTTCTGCTGGGTGACGACGTTCAAGCGGTCGGTGCTTTTGAGCAGGTAGTCGGAGAGTTTCAGGTTGGCCGCGCTTTCGGCGGCCAGCAGGGCGCTGCTCCCGGATTTCTGCGCTTCGATGGACTGCTGCGTCACGGTTTCCTGAGACTGGGCCAGACGCTTCTGGTTGATCAGGGTCTGCAGCTCCTGGATTTCATGGTCCAGACGGTCGGATTTTTCGCTCAGCAAATCGTGCTGGCTGTTGCCCAGGTCCTGCAGTTGGCTGTTGCCGGCCAGTTCCTGGCGGCGCAGCGGGATCAACGCATTGAGTGCCGCCAGCTCCGCATTGAGCAGGTCGCGTTGTTCGCCGCTCAGGGTCTTGCCGTTGTCTTTACCGGCCTTGAGGATGTTGTTGATCTGCTGGATACGCGTCTGGCTGCTGGAGATTTCGGCTTGCGCGCGCTCGGGTCGGGTCTGGGCGGTGATGACCAGGCTGTTCGCGTCAGACAGGGCCTTTTGCAGATCGCTTTGCTGGGTCGAGCGCTCGGTGAGCATCTGCTCCAGCTGCTGAATCGACTCTTTGGTATAGCGCTGCGCGACGGGCGTTACGCTGGTGGCCTTGAGGCGGGCCAACTCACGCTGGTTATCGATATTCTGCTTGGGCGCGGTGGCGAGTTGCTGCTTGAGATCGGCCAGTTTTTGTTCGTAGTCGCGCTGGTTGTTGAGTTGAGTCAGCGTGTTTTGCAGGATGGTCTGCAATGCTTTTTGATCGGCTTCCGGCAGTTTGCGCTCGGCAATCTTGTCCAGGTTGGCCTGCACGGCTTCGCTGGACGGCGGTTCGGCCGCTTGCAACGTGCCGACAGAAAGACTCAAGCCCAGCAGGGCCATGATGAAAAAGGTGCGCAGGGTTGACATATTGACCGATCGAAAACGAGGCGAAGTATGGAGTTTAGAGGAAGAGTCCCGGACCCGGGCGACTTCCTTCGGGGAATCTGACGCCCACTTTGCCGATCTTGTTCCCGTCCATGACCGCGACGGTCCAGATGGTGTTGTTCCATTCCACCTGGTCACCGACGACGGGTGCGCCACCGACTTTCTGGGCAATGAAACGGGCCAGGGACATGTCCGGATCGATGCCTTCGACCTTCAACCCGTACAGGGCAGCAACCGCGGCCAGCTGGGCATCTCCTTCGAGGACGAAGTCGCCGAAGAAGCGCAAATCCAGACCCCGTTGCGGTGCCTGGCTGAACAGTTTTCCGAGGGCCGGAAGGTTGTGTTCGTGGCCGATGACGCACAGCAAATCATCGACTTCCAGCACCGTACTACCCGACGGGTGGAGCAGTTGCTGCCCCCGAAACAGTGCCGCGATCCGGGTGCCTTCAGGCATTTTCAGTTCGCGAAGCGGGGAGCCGATGCACCATTTCTCGGCGCCGAGGCGATAAACGAACAACTCCCACTCGCTGGTGACGTGGACTTCCAGGGCGGCGCGGGAGATCGGTGCCGGCTCCGGCGGAACCGTCACCTTCAACAGTTTCGCCACCCACGGCAGGCTCGTGCCCTGCACCAACAGCGAGACCAGCACGATAAAGAAGGCGAGGTTGAAATAGAGCTGAGCGTTGGGCAGCCCGGCCATCAGTGGGAACACCGCCAAAATGATCGGCACCGCGCCGCGCAGGCCGACCCAGGAAATAAAGGCTTTTTCGCGGCCATGGAAGGCCTTGAACGGCAGCAGGCCGACCATCACCGACAGCGGCCGGGCAAACAGAATCATCCACAGCGCCAGGCCCAGCGCGGGCAGGGCGATCGGCAACAAATCGTGTGGCGTGACCAGCAGCCCAAGCACCAGGAACATACCGATCTGCGCCAGCCATGCCATGCCGTCGAGCATGTGCAGGATGCCGTGACGGCTGCGAACCGGGCGGTTGCCGATCACCAGACCGCACAGGTACACCGCGAGGAAGCCGCTGCCGTGCAAGGCGTTGGTCAGGGCGAACACCACCAGTCCGCCGGCAATCACCAGGATCGGATAGAGGCCGGTGGCCAGGTTGATCCGGTTGACCAGCTGTAACATCAGCCAGCCGCCGCCCAGACCGATCACACCACCGATGCCGAACTCGCGCACCAGATGCCCCAGCAGGCTCCAGTGCAGGCCGGTTTCGCCGCTGGCGAGCATGTCAATCAGGGTGACGGTGAGGAACACCGCCATCGGATCGTTGCTGCCGGATTCGATCTCGAGGCTGGCGGTGACCCGTTCGTTCAGGCCTTTGCCGCCGAGCAGCGAGAACACCGCCGCGGCGTCCGTGGAGCCGACGATGGCGCCGATCAGCAGGCCTTGGATCAGGTTAAGGTTGAACAGCCACGCCGCCGCCATACCGGTCAGCCCGGTGGTGATCAGGACGCCGACCGTGGCCAGCGACAGCGCCGGCCATAACGCCACGCGGAAACTGGAAACCCGCGTGCGCAAACCGCCGTCGAGCAAAATCACCGCCAACGCCAGGTTGCCGACCAGATAGGCCGTCGGGTAGTTATCGAAAATAATGCCGCCGCCGTCGACGCCGGCCGCCATGCCCACGGCCAGGATAATCACCAGAATCGGAATGCCGAGGCGGGACGAAAGTGAGCTCACCAGAATGCTCGCACCTACCAGCAACGCGCCGATCAAGAACAGGCTGTTGATGGTTGTCGCATTCAAAGGCAGTACTCCAGAAAGCTGAAAAGACGGGCGCAAACTGTCCATGCAGTCTGCGTGCCAGCGATTCTAACCTGTTGAAATGTGATGCTGTCAAAAAGCTTTTGCAGGAGTGGACTTGCTCGCGATGGATGTCAACGCTGACGCGTGCTGCCTGATTCCCTGCGTCGTTATTGGAATCATCGCGAGCATGCTCGCTCCTACAAAGAGGTGTGACCGTTACAGGCTAAACCGCCCGACCATGGTGTTCAGGTCCACCGCCAACCGCGACAACTCACTGCTCGCCGCACTGGTCTGATTGGCCCCCGTCGCCGATTGCACCGACAGATCGCGGATGTTCACCAGGTTGCGATCCACTTCCCGCGCCACTTGCGCCTGCTCTTCCGCCGCGCTGGCGATGACCAGGTTGCGTTCGTTGATCTCGACGATCGCGCTGTTGATCGTATCCAGCGACAAACCGGCACCGCGGGCGATGTTCAGGGTCGACTCCGCGCGCTCGGTGCTGTTGCGCATCGAGTCCACAGCGTGTTCGGTGCCGGACTGGATGCTGCCGATCATGCGTTCTATTTCGCTGGTCGATTGCTGCGTGCGATGGGCCAACGCACGAACCTCGTCCGCCACCACGGCAAAACCACGCCCGGCTTCCCCGGCGCGCGCGGCTTCGATCGCGGCGTTCAACGCCAGCAGGTTGGTCTGATCGGCCAGGCCACGAATCACATCCAGCACCTTGCCGATGTCACGCGATTCATTGGCCAGATCGCCAATCAGCGTGGCGGTACTCTGCACATCGGCGCTCATGCGTTCGATGGCGCTGACGGTTTCCTGAACCAGATCACGACCGTCGCCCGCCGACGTGGTGGCGTTCTTCGAGGCTTCGGAAGTGCTCACCGCGTTGCGCGCGACTTCTTCCACGGCGCTGGTCATTTCGTTGACCGCGGTGGCGGCCTGCTCGATCTCGTTGTTCTGCTGGGTCAGGCCACGGGCGCTTTCGTCGGTGACGCTGTTGAGTTCTTCGGCGGCGGAGGCCAGTTGCGTGGCCGAGCCGGAAATCCGCTGCAAGGTGTCGCGCAGCTTGTCCTGCATCTTCGCCATGGCCGCCAGCAGGCGCCCGGCTTCGTCTGCACCATCGACGCTGATCGGGCGCGTCAGGTTGCCTTCGGCGATTTCTTCGGCGGCGTTCAGGGCGTTGGCGATCGGCTTGGTGATGCTGTTGGTCAGTAACCAGGCGAAGAGCAGGGTCAGGCCGGTGGCGATCACCAGCAGGGCGATCACCAGGTTGAACGATGTCGAATACTGCTCAGCCGCCGTGTCGTCGATTTTTTCGATCTGTCCGGTATTGATCTCCAGCAACTTCGCCAGGGCCGCGTTGACTTCCTCGGAGTTGGCGAGCAATTCGCTGTTCAGCATTTTGCGCAGGTCGTCCACCTGATTGTTGCGCGACAGCGTCTTCATCCGCTCTTCGAGCTGACGGTACTGTGCGAGCAATTGCACGTACTTGTCGTAAGCGGCGCGTTCTTCCGGGCCATCGATCAGCGGCTCGTAGACTTTTTGCGCATCGCGGATCTGCTGGTTGCGCAGGTCGAACAGGTCCATGGTTTTCTGCTGAACCTCGGGCTCCCGGTTCACCAGCAAACGATAGGAAAGCACCCGCAGGCGCAGGGTCAGTTGGGTGAACTCATCGAGGCTCTTGATGCTTGGCACACTCATGGAGGCGATGTCTTCGCCGGCGCCGCGGATCTTGCTCATCTGGTTCAAGGCAAAAACCCCCAGAACCAGCATCAAACCGCCAATCAGGGCGAAGCCGAGGAACGCCCGCGGTGCGATATTCATATTACGAAGGGACATGGTGTTTACCGAAATAAGCGCATCCGTGCGGCGCTGAGACAGACGTATGGGGGACTTATCGGTCATGCAACTAAAGTCTTGAGCGCCTGCGCGTAATTGCCGCAGCACGCTGCTCCCTGTAGGAGCGAGCTTGCTCGCGAAAAGGGTGCAGGCAATTACGTTTCCCCAAACGGCCCGCGCCGTCCGATCGTTCGGGCGACGAAGTGCAGGAACCAGATCCACCAATCACAGTCTTTAAAGTTCGCGAGAAAGCTCGCCCGCCAGGAAAATCAAGGCCTTGCGCCCCAATAGCCCTGGCATCCGTGGTGACTTTTCTTTATCGTACGCGCCCTTTGAAAATGCTCGGAAAATCATAATGTTGGAAGCATCCCTAAGCCAATTGGAACAACTGGTCAGCGACCTGGTGCAACAGAACCAGAACCTGCTCGGCACCAACCAGACCCTGAGCGCAGAACTGGCCCAGGCCAAGGATGAAAACGAGAACCTGCAACTGAGCCTGATGGAACAGGAAGAGAAACACGGTGCCACTGCCGCCCGCATCCAGGCCCTGGTTGAGCGCGTCAGCGCTGGCCCGGTCAGCGCATGAGTGTCGGCATCGCAGGGGTAAAAGTCGTCTCGATCCTGGGGGAGGACTATTCGATCAAGGCGCCGGCCGGGGAAGAGCAAACCCTGCTGGACGCCGTCACGATGTTGAAGGCTGCACTGGCGGACACCAAAAGAAAGTACCCGACGCTGATCGGTGACCGCCTGCTGGTGCTGGCAGCGATGAACCTGTGTTCGCAACAGATCGAAATGCAGAAGCAGCACGCACTTGAACTCGACCGTTACCAAGAGCAAGTCAGCGCCACGGTTGAAGTGATTTCCAAGACGATCAATCAGGCCTGATCGAGCTTGCGCACAACCAAAGAATAAATTGTCGGTTGCGTTGTATACAATCGGCACGGCTGTTGCAGTGTTTCAGCCTCTTATTCTTTGGGGGTGCTCCATGCAGTTCTGGCGACGCAGTATTCAATGGCAGTTGATCCTCAGCATGGGCACCGCCCTGCTGGTCAGCATCCTGATCGTGGTTGGCATTTATACCCTCGTCGTCAACCGCCTCGCTCAGACTTACCTGGTCGAACAAGCACTGCCGTCGAGCATCGAAGCGATGCGCAACGACATCGAGCGCATCCTCGTCCAACCCCTCACCGCCGCCAAGGACATCGCCAGCAACAGCATGGTGCGCGACTGGCTGGCCGGGGGCGAAAACAGTGCCCAGACCGCGGCATTCGTGGCGTATCTGGAAGGCATCCGCGCCGAACACAATGCATTTACCGCGTTGATCGTCGGCACAGCCTCCAGCCACTATTTCACTGAAAAAGGCCTGGATCGGACCCTCAGCCGCTCCAATCCCAAAGACGCCTGGTTCTACGCATTCATCGACGGCAATCAGCCGCGCACCCTCAATATCGACACCGACACGGCCACCGGAGAATTGGCGCTGTTCATCGACCTCAAGGTCGAGCAGGCCGGCAAGGTCGTGGGCGTTGCCGGGCTGGGGCTGAGCGTGAAGGAGCTGTCGGAGCTCATCCACAATTTCACCTTCGGTGAGCGCGGCAAAGTCTATCTCGTGCGTTCCGACGGTTTGATCCAGGTGCACCCCGACGCGCAATTCAGCGGCAAACGGACGCTCGCCGAACAGATCGGCACGCCTGCCTCGCAGGCCGTCATGGGCCAGAAAACTGCCGCCAGCAGCAGCTTCTTGAGGGATGGCGAAGATTTCCTGGCGTTGAGCCTGCCGCTGCGCGACCTGGGCTGGACCCTGGTGGCCGAAGTGCCGCAGTCGCAGATCTACGCCGAAGCGCGTCGCGCCCTGTGGATAAGCAGCGGCATCGGCCTGGCCGTCGCGCTGGTGTGCCTGTTGCTGGTGGTGTTGCTGGCCCGTGGTCTGGTGCGTCCGATCCGTCAGGTAACAGCGGCGCTGGTGGCCATCGGTAGCGGTGGTGGAGATTTGACCCATCGGCTGGATGCCAACCGCGCCGATGAGCTCGGCGACCTGGCGCGCGGCTTCAATCGGTTTCTCGACAGCCAGCGCGAGATGATCGGCGAAGTGCTGACCACCAGTGAGCGCTTGCGCACGGCGGTCGGTCAGGTGGCACGGGTGGTGGACAACACCGCCGCGCGTTCCGGACGTCAGCAGGAGATGACCGACATGGTCGCCACCGCCGTCCACGAAATGGGCCTGACCGTACAGGAAATCGCCCAGAACGCCGGCAACGCCGCGGTCGCTTCGCAAAATGCGCGCGAGGAAGCCCTGCAGGCGCGGGAAGTGGTTGGCGGGTCGATCCGGCATATCGAAAGCATGTCCGACGAAATTGGCCTCGCCGCCAGCGCGGTCGGGGAACTGGCCGACCAGGTGGCGTCGATCGATCAAGTGCTGGCGGTGATTCGCGGCATATCCGAGCAGACCAACCTCCTGGCCTTGAACGCGGCCATCGAAGCGGCGCGGGCGGGGGACATGGGGCGTGGGTTTGCCGTGGTGGCCGATGAAGTCCGGACCCTGGCCCGGCGTACGCAGTCGTCCACCGACGAAATCCAGCAGATGATCGGCCGCCTCAAGCAAGGCGCGGAGAATGCCGTGTCGTCGATGCACACCGGGCAAGCGGCGACGGGCACCGGGGTTGAATCGAGCCAACGCACTGGAGCCTCATTGACGGCGATTACCGGGCAGGTCGAGCGCATCAGTGACATGAACCACCAGGTGGCGACCGCGACGGAAGAGCAGTCGGCGGTGACTGAGGAGATCAACCGCAACGTGCAGGGGATTTCCGATCTGGCGCGGGCGACCGCGGGGGAAGTCAGGGCTTGTCGCGAGGATTGTCAGACGTTGCAGCGGTTGGCGGATGATCTGGCGCGGCAGATGGGCGGGTTTAAGCTCAACTGAAGATCTCGTTGGTTTTGCTGACGCGTTCGCGGGCAAGCCCGCTCCCACAGTGGTCCGCGATCATCCAGGCAACGCGGTCAATTGTGGGAGCGGGCTTGCTCGCGAATGGATTCAGCAGCACCACACATCTTCGGTCAGAACCACTCATCCTGCATCCCAAGGCACACATCATCCCGCGCCTCAAGAATCGCCAGTTCATGGTGGCACGCCGGGATTTCCCACGTCAGGAAGTACCTCGCGGCTTGCAGCTTGCCCTTATAGAAGCTCACATCCGCCGCATTGCCTTTGGCCAAACCTTCCTCTGCGCAGATTGCCTGTTCCAGCCAGCGCCAGCCGATCACCGTATGCCCGAACACTTTCAGGTACAGCGCCGAGTTCGCCAGGCTGCTGTTGACCTTGCCCTGGGCCAGATCGGTCAGCAGGCCAATGGTGACGGTTTGCAGGTGCGCCACCAGTTTTTCCAAGGGGGCGCGCAGAGCCGTCAGCGATTCGAACGACTGGGCGCGAGCGCCGGTGTCGGCAATCAGGCGGATCAATTGCTTCAAGCCAGCGCCGCCGTTCTGCGCCAGTTTGCGACCTAGCAAATCCAGCGACTGAATACCGTGGGTGCCTTCGTGGATCGGGTTCAGGCGGTTGTCGCGGTAGTACTGCTCGACCGGGTATTCGCGGGTGTAACCGTGGCCGCCGAGAATCTGAATCGCCAGTTCGTTGGCTTTCAGGCAGAACTCCGATGGCCAGGATTTGACGATCGGCGTCAGCAGGTCCAGCAGCTCATGCGCCTGTTTGCGCTCGGCGTCGGTTTCCAGGGTAGTGGTGTCGTCGAACAGCCGCGCCGCGTACAGGCCGAGGTCGAACGAGCCTTCGACGTAGGCCTTTTGTGTCAGCAGCATGCGCTTGACGTCGGCGTGCTGGATGATCGCCACCGGTGCGGTGTTCGGGTCCTTGCTGTCCGGCACTCGACCCTGCGGCCGCTCGCGGGCGTACTCCAGGGAGTACAGATAGCCGGCGTAACCGAGCATCACCGCACCCATGCCGACGCCAATCCGCGCCTCGTTCATCATCTGGAACATGTAGCTCAAGCCCTGATGCGGCTTGCCCACCAGATAGCCGACGCACTCGCCGTTGTCGCCGAAGTTCAGCGCCGTGGACGTGGTGCCGCGCCAGCCCATCTTGTGGAAAAGGCCCGCCAGCAACACGTCGTTGCGCTGGCCCAGGCTGCCGTCATCGTTGACCAGGAACTTGGGCACGATAAACAGCGAAATGCCCTTCACCCCGGCCGGTGCGTCCGGCAGTTTCGCCAGCACCATGTGCACGATGTTTTCCGACAGCGGGTGATCGCCACCGGAGATGAAGATCTTGTTGCCCTTGAGTCGATAGGTGCCGTCGGACGCAGGCTCGGCCCGTGTACGAATATCCGACAGCGACGAACCGGCATGGGGTTCGGTCAGGGCCATGGTGCCGAAGAAGCGGCCGTCGATCATCGGTTGCAGGAAGCGCTGTTTCTGTTCGTCGGTGCCAAAGCTCTCGATCAGGTTGGCCGCGCCCATGGTCAGAAACGGGTACGAAGTCGACGCCGCGTTGGCCGACTGAAAATGCGCGAAACAGGCTTGGGACAGCAGTGTAGGAAGTTGCATGCCGCCGGCGTCGAAACTGCGCGCGGCGTTGAGGAAACCGGCTTCAAGGAACGCATCCACCGCTGGTTTCACTTCCGGAATCAGAATCGCCTGACCGTCTTCGTAGCGTGGCTCGTTCTCGTCGCCCTTGCGGTTGTGCGGGGCGAAGAACTTCTCGGCGATGCTGCGAGCGGTGCCGAGGGCGGCATCGAAGGTTTCGCGGTTGTGCTCGGCGAAACGCTCACGCTGGGTCAGGCCCACGGCGTCGAGGACTTCATACAGCTCGAAAGCCAGATTACGGGAACTGAGCAACGTCTCGGACATGGCGGCCTACCTTTTTTTGGAATGGACCGAGTCTAGGCGTGGGGACAGAGGCTGAACAGGATGATTGATGAGCGTGATGGTGGGGCAGAGCGCCGACATAGCAGTCACCAAAAACTACTGTGGAAGCGAGCCTGCTCGCGATGGCGGTGTCACATCCGCAAAGGAGGTTTCTGACAGTCCGATATCGCGAGCAGGCTCGCTCCTACAGTTGGATTCTGCAAATCAGGCATCCATTGCGGGTGCCTGATTTTCTGCTTTTAACCGATCGTCATCAAACTCGCATTACCACCCGCCGCCGCGGTGTTAACGCTCAACGCCCGCTCGATCACCAATCGCTCCAGCGCAATGTTGGTCTCGCCCTGGGACAGCCCATGAACCCCGACAATCGCCCCGGCACGCTTGGCTACTTGCTGGCACACCGCCCGCAACTGATCGGAATGGCCATGATGCAGAACCGCATCGATCAGCACTTCGTCCTTGTTCCAGTCGGCCACCAGCTTGATCCGCGCCTGAACTTCCTTCGGCAGGCGTGCGAATAGTGCCTTGGTCAAGTCAGTGTCCGGCCATACCGCCGAACCCCCCACCGCCAACACCGCGGCCAGTTGAGTCAACAGGTCGCCTTCGACTTCCGCCAGGCACAACACGTGTTCGCGCGGCAGGATCGCGTAGCTGTTGCGCTCACCGGTCGGGCCGGCGAGGACGCGGGTGATCCCGCTTTGCGATTGCGCGGCGAACTGCACGCACAAAGCGCTGAGGTCGGCGAACGTGTGGCTGTCCGCCCAGGCTTTCAGGGCCGTCAGCGGTTTGCTCAGGGCATCGCGCAAACGAACATCCGGCGCAGTCTCGGCATCACCGCGAGCGAAGGATTGTTCGATCGCATCGGTAGGACGCGTCGACAACAGGCGGTACAGGTACAACGGACCACCGGCCTTCGGCCCGGTGCCCGACAGGCCTTCGCCGCCGAACGGTTGTACGCCGACCACGGCACCGACGATGTTGCGGTTCACATAGACGTTACCGGCATTGACGTTGTCGATCACCTTGGCGATGGTCTCGTCGATGCGCGTGTGCACACCCAGTGTCAGGCCGTAGCCGGAAGCGTTGATCTGACCGATGAGTTGATCGATGTCCTTGCGCTTGTAGCGAACCACGTGCAGCACCGGACCGAAGATCTCCCGTTGCAGCTCATCGAAGCTTTCCAGTTCGATCAGCGTCGGCATCACGAAGGTGCCGCGTTTGACCTCTTCGGCGTCGGCGATGGCGACTTGATACACGCTGCGACCTTTGTCGCGCATGGCCTGGATGTGCTTCTCGATACCGGCCTTGGCTTCGGCGTCGATCACCGGGCCGATGTCCACAGACAGGCGCTCGGGATTGCCGAGACGGCATTCAGCCATGGCACCCTTGAGCATTTCGATGACACGGTCTGCGGAATCTTCCTGCAAGCACAGCACACGCAATGCCGAGCAGCGTTGACCGGCGCTGTCGAAGGCCGACGACACTACGTCGATCACGACTTGCTCAGTCAGTGCCGAGGAGTCGACGATCATCGCGTTCTGGCCACCGGTTTCGGCGATCAGCGGAATCGGCCGACCCTGGGCGTCGAGACGACCCGCGACATTGCGTTGCAGCAAACGCGCGACTTCGGTGGAGCCGGTGAACATCACGCCTTTGACCCGATCGTCACCGACCAGACGGGCCCCCACGGTTTCGCCACGGCCCGGCAGCAATTGCAGCACGCCTTCCGGGATCCCGGCTTCGAGCAGCAGACGCACGGCCTGAGCCGCCACCAACGGGGTTTGTTCCGCAGGCTTGGCCAGCACCGGATTACCCGCGGCCAGGGCAGCAGCGACCTGACCGCTGAAGATCGCCAGCGGGAAGTTCCACGGGCTGATGCACACCACCGGACCCAACGGACGGTGGGCGTCGTTGGTGAAATCGTTACGGGCCTGCACCGCGTAATAACGCAGGAAATCCACGGCTTCACGCACTTCGGCGATGGCGTTGGCGAACGTCTTGCCGGCTTCGCGAGCCAGCAGGCCCATCAGCGGCTGGATCTCGCCCTCCATCAAATCAGCGGCACGTTCCAGAATCGCCGCGCGTTCAGCGGGCGGCGTGGCCTGCCAGATCGGCGCCGCGTTCAGGGCGCACTGGATGGCGTTGTCGACGTCTTCGACAGTGGCTTCCTGCACGTGGCCGACCACGTCACGCAGATCCGACGGGTTGAGCACTGGCGCCGGGGCTTCAGTGCTGGAAGCGCAACCGAGCATCGGCGCGGCTTTCCAGTGATTATGAGCGGTTGCCAGCAGAGCGCAGGACAGCGAAGCCAGACGATGTTCGTTGGCCATGTCGATGCCGCTGGAGTTGGCGCGCTCGGCACCATAAAGATCGCGCGGCAGCGGAATACGCGGGTGCGGCAGGCCGAAGCCGCCTTCCAGCGTCGCCATCTGCTCGATGCTGGCCACTGGATCGGCCACCAACTCTTGAATGGAGATGGACTGGTCGGCAATGCGGTTGACGAACGAAGTGTTCGCGCCGTTTTCCAGCAGGCGACGGACCAGGTATGCCAGCAATGTTTCGTGAGTACCGACCGGTGCGTACACGCGGCACGGACGGTTCAACTTGCCTTCGGAGACTTTGCCTACAACCTGTTCGTACAGCGGTTCGCCCATGCCGTGCAGGCACTGGAACTCGTACTGACCCGGGTAATAGTTCTGACCGGCGATGTGGTAAATGGCCGATAGGGTGTGGGCGTTGTGCGTGGCGAACTGCGGGTAGATGACTTCCGGCACCGACAGCAGTTTGCGCGCGCAGGCGATGTAGGACACGTCGGTGTACACCTTGCGGGTGTAGACCGGATAGCCTTCCAGGCCTTCGACCTGGGCGCGCTTGATTTCGCTGTCCCAGTAGGCGCCCTTCACCAGGCGGATCATCAGGCGATGACGGCTGCGGCGCGCCAGGTCGATCACGTAGTCGATCACATACGGGCAACGTTTCTGATAGGCCTGGATCACGAAACCGATGCCGTTCCAGCCGGTCAGTTGCGGTTCAAAGCACAGGCGCTCGAGCAGGTCCAGCGACAGCTCGAGGCGGTCGGCTTCTTCGGCGTCGATGTTCAGGCCGATGTCGTATTGCTTGGCCAACAGGGTCAGCGACAGCAGGCGCGGATACAGCTCGTCCATCACTCGCTCGTACTGCGCGCGGCTGTAACGCGGATGTAGGGCCGACAGCTTGATGGAAATGCCCGGGCCTTCATAAATCCCACGACCGTGGGACGCTTTGCCGATCGAGTGGATGGCTTGTTCGTACGAGGCCAGGTATTTCTGCGCGTCATGCTCGGTGAGCGCGGCTTCACCCAGCATGTCATAGGAGTAGCGGAAGCCCTTGGCTTCGAACTTGCTGGCGTTGGCCAGGGCTTCAGCGATGGTTTCGCCGGTGACGAACTGCTCGCCCATCAGGCGCATGGCCATGTCGACGCCCTTGCGAATCATCGGCTCGCCGCTCTTGCCGATGATGCGGCTCAAGGACGAGGTCAGGCCGGCTTCATTGTGGGTGGCGACCAGTTTGCCGGTCAGCAGCAGGCCCCAAGTGGCAGCGTTGACGAACAGCGAAGGGCTGTTGCCGAGGTGCGGATGCCAGTTGCCGGTGCTGATCTTGTCGCGGATCAGTGCGTCGCGAGTGCCTTTGTCCGGGATGCGTAGCAGCGCTTCGGCCAGGCACATCAGGGCGACGCCTTCCTGGGATGACAGGGAAAATTCCTGCAACAGGCCCTGAACAATACCGGCACGGCCGCCGGCGCTTTTCTGATTGCGCAGTTTCTCGGCGATCGAGGCTGCCAGCTTGTTGGTGGCTTCGGCCATCGCAACCGGCAGACGTGCCTGCTCCATCAGCATCGGCACGACTTCCGGCTCAGGACGGCGGTAAGCGGCGGTGATCGAGGCGCGCAGCACCGATTGCGGGAGAATGCTTTCGGCGAACTCAAGGAAGCACTGGTGCGCGTGATCGACAGGGACTTCGCCACTGTCGTCAGCTTCCTTGGCGGTCAGGCCGTTGAGCTCGGTCAGGGTTGCACCACCCTCGAGTTTTTCCAGGTAATTGAAAATTGCCTGCTTGATCAGCCAGTGCGGCGTGCGATCAATCGAGGTCGCGGCGGCCTTGAGGCGCTCGCGGGTCGGGTCGTCAAGTTTGACCCCAAGGGTGGTGGTCGCCATATTTTTATCCTCATGTTTGCCACGACCGCGTGGCATCAGCTGGCCGCAAGATTAGCTGCGCACTCTTCGAGGTGCAACCGGGTGCAACCCTTTTTTGTGGGAATATTCTGCAGTTCGTCAGGAATTAAATTCCGGTACGAACGTACCGCTCCTGCTTGGTGCTTTTGCTTCTAGCCAAGGGCTTTGACTGCGCTAAAAAGGAGCAAAAACCACCCGTTTGCGCATTAATCGGCGGAGGTGCAACTGATTCTCAAAAAATGGGTTGCACCTCGTTTGGGTTGTTGAATAGCATTCGCGCCCAAGGTGCAACCGGTCGAACAGGCGGGAGTGCCGGCTGATGGCTTTCCTGGGGAAACATCAGTCCTAAATGCGCGGGTCCACCTCTCGTCTGCCAAACGTCGTCGTTTGCGAGCGGTGAACAAAAACCGCCGCTACATAAAAACAAAGCCAGGGCATCACTTAAATGAGCGTAAGCAATCCAACCCTGATCACGTTTGTGATCTACATCGCAGCAATGGTGCTGATCGGCTTCATGGCCTATCGCTCCACCAATAACCTTTCCGACTACATCCTCGGCGGTCGCAGCCTCGGCAGCGTGGTGACGGCATTGTCCGCCGGTGCCTCCGACATGAGCGGCTGGTTGTTGATGGGCCTGCCGGGCGCCATCTACATGTCCGGCCTGTCGGAAAGCTGGATCGCCATCGGCCTGATCGTCGGTGCTTACCTGAACTGGCTGTTCGTCGCCGGCCGTCTGCGCGTGCAGACCGAGCACAACGGTGATGCGCTGACCCTGCCGGATTACTTCTCCAGCCGTTTCGAAGACAAAAGCGGCCTGCTGCGGATCATCTCCGCCGTGGTGATCCTGGTGTTCTTCACCATTTATTGCGCTTCCGGCATCGTTGCTGGCGCCCGTCTGTTCGAAAGCACCTTCGGCATGTCCTACGAAACGGCGCTGTGGGCCGGTGCCGCGGCGACGATTGCCTACACCTTTGTCGGCGGTTTCCTCGCCGTGAGCTGGACCGACACCGTACAAGCCACGCTGATGATCTTCGCCCTGTTGCTGACGCCGATCATCGTGCTGCTGGCCACCGGTGGCGTCGACACCACGTTCCTGGCCATCGAAGCGCAAGACGCCAGCAACTTCGACATGCTGAAAAACACCACCTTCATCGGCATCATCTCGCTGATGGGCTGGGGCCTGGGTTACTTCGGTCAGCCGCACATCCTCGCGCGCTTCATGGCGGCGGATTCGGTGAAGTCGATCGCCAACGCTCGTCGCATCTCCATGACCTGGATGATCCTGTGCCTGGGCGGCACCGTCGCGGTCGGTTTCTTCGGTATCGCCTACTTCTCGGCGAACCCGGATCTGGCCGGCCCGGTCACTGAAAACCACGAACGCGTGTTCATTGAGCTGGCGAAAATCCTCTTCAACCCATGGGTTGCCGGTGTCCTGCTGTCGGCCATCCTGGCGGCGGTGATGAGCACTCTAAGCTGCCAGTTGCTGGTGTGCTCGAGCGCGCTGACCGAAGACTTCTACAAAACCTTCCTGCGTAAAACCGCTTCCCAGGTTGAACTGGTCTGGGTCGGCCGTGCCATGGTGCTGTTGGTGGCCCTGATCGCCATCGCGCTGGCCGCCAACCCGCAAAACCGCGTACTCGGTCTGGTCAGCTACGCCTGGGCCGGTTTCGGTGCGGCGTTCGGTCCAGTGGTCCTGATCTCGGTGATCTGGAAAGACATGACCCGCAACGGCGCACTGGCCGGCATTCTGGTCGGCGCGATCACCGTGATCGTGTGGAAACACTTCGAACTGCTGGGCCTGTACGAAATCATCCCAGGCTTCATCTTCGCCAGCCTGGCGATCTACATCGTCAGCAAACTCGGCGCGCCGACGCACGGCATGCTGCAGCGCTTCGCCGCGGCCGAGGCTGATTTCCGCCTGAACAAGTGATCGGGGTGGGCTGAGGCCCTGACCTTTCGCTGAACATGAGAACGGCCCGCTTCCTTTGGAGGCGGGCCGTTTTTTTTGCCTGTCATAGCTCCCTGTGGGAGCACTTCTGAGCGAAATGTCTGTAGTTAAACGTTCTAATTTTCGAAGGAAAATTCGCTAAAAAAAACGGGAAAATCTGTTTTTCCTGTCCCCTCCGTAACGCCCGATATCACTCATGCAGAATCGCCCGTCTTCAATCTGCAGAGACACATCGGATGTTCGCTCTTGCCAACCCACCGCGTTTCACGCTGACCGTCGACGGTAACCAGAATGAGCTCAAGGTGCTTGAGTTCACCGGCAAGGAAGCCATCAGCCAGCCTTATCGTTTTGATCTCGAACTGGTCAGCGAACACCCGGATATCGCACTTGAAAGCCTGCTGCATGGTCAGGCATTTCTAAGTTTTGGTGCGGCCGATTGCGGTATTCACGGTCAGATTTTTCGGGTGGGACAAGGCGACACCAAAGACGACCTGACACGCTATCAGGTCAGCCTGGGTCCGTACTTGACCAGGCTTGGCCAGCGGATCAATCAGCGGATCTTCCAACAGCAAAGCGTGCCGAAGATCATTGCGCAAATCCTCAAGGATCATGGCATCCAGAGTAATGCCTTCGACTTTCAACTCGGCAGCAAATACCCAAAGCGCGACTACTGCGTGCAATACGCGGAGAGCGATCTGGCGTTCATCCAGCGGCTCTGCGCCGAACTCGGCATTCACTACCACTTCAGGCACAACCCCCAAGGGCATGTCGTGGTGTTTGGCGATGATCAGACGTTCTTCCCTCGATTGCCCAACCCGACTGTCTACCGCCCCGCCAGCGGCATGGCGGTGGACGGGCCGTCGATCAAACACTTCAACGTACGACTGGAAACCCGCACCAGCGTCGTCACCCTCCGCGATTACAACTTTCAGAAACCTCGCCCGGAGCTTGAGAGCCGCGTCGACAACCAGCAAGTGCCGGTGCTGGAGGATTATCACTTTCCCGGCCAGTTCATTGATCGCGACCACGGCAAGGATCTGGCGCGGCGGGCGCTTCAACGGCACAACGCCGATTACCGTCAGGCCGAGGGGCGAGGCGATGAGCCCGCCCTGGTCAGCGGGCATTTGCTGGCGCTCACCCACCATCCGCGTCATGCCTGGAATGACCACTGGCTGATCACCCGGATCGAGCACCGGGGCCGTCAACCGCACGTGTTAGGCAACACGGCGAGCCACGACACTTCGGACGATTTCCAGGGCTATTGCAATACCTTTCTGGCGACGCCGTCGGACGTTTCATTTCGTCCGCCACTGCTCGGCAAACCGCCTGTTTCTGGTTACCAATCGGCGGTGGTGACCGGACCGAAGGACCGGGAAATCCATTGCGATGAATACGGGCGGGTCAAGGTCCAGCTCGCCTGGGACCGTCATGGCACTCACGATGAACATTCCAGTTGCTGGCTGCGCGTTGCCACCGGTTGGGCGCATGACGGCTATGGCACCGCGCTGATACCGCGGGTCGGCATGGAGGTGCTGGTGGGGTTCGTCGATGGCGATGTCGACAAGCCGCTGGTCATGGGGTGCCTGCCCAACGGCGCCAACTCGTCACCCTTGAACCTGCCCGCTGACCACACCCGCAGTATTTTCCGCAGCCGCAGCAGTCCGGGTGGCGGTGGCTACAACGAATTGCGCATCGAAGATCGCCAAGGTGCCGAGGAAATCTACCTGCGCGCGCAGCGAAACTGGACGCAGGAAGTCTTCAACGACTTGCACGTTCAGGTCGCAAACCAGCGCAACGCGGTGGTGGGCGCCAACGACAGCCTGCACGTTCGCGGTGATCGGCACATCAGTGTCAACAGCCAGACGCTCAAGGCGAGCGGACACCTTCACATCGGTGCGGGCCAGCAAATCGTCATTGACGGTGGCGCAAGCGTCACCCTTCAGGCGGGCGGGAACTCGATCAACATCAGCCCCGCCGGCATCTTCAGCAGTGTGCCGATCCAGGTGGGTGGCGCACCGATGCCGGCCCTGGGCGCGCCGAGCACCCAGCGAGCACTCGCGGCCCTCAGCGCGGCACAGATTCTGAGCCTGCAAAGCCCGGCGGCTTTCTGCGAAGAATGCGCGCGCTGTAAGGACGGTGTCTGTGCAGCCTGATCACCTGTCCCCTCGCGAATGGCTGGAGCGCCGGCCACTCGAACCTTCCGAGCAAATGTTCGCCGTGTTCGGCAATGCCAGTTCTGCCGAACCCTTTAAAGCCTGGCGGGCATTCAACCCGTTGCAGAGGGCACATCCGATTTGGGCAGATACCGCTTACGCCGAGTGGGATCCGGTCATGCCCTATGTGGGAATCGTCGCTGCCGACAATGAGTTTCTTGAGTGGGTCGCAACCTCTGCGTCTGACGATTGGGGTTGGCTGGGGATTTCTTCCTCGCCTCCCCACGCCCTGGTCGAGCATTTTCGCAGCCTCACTCAAGTCCTTTTGCCCAACGGAAACACGGTGTTTTTTCGCTTCTGGGACGGGCGCTATGTGCTGCCGGTTCTTCAGTCCGCAGAGGTCGACGCCGCTCATTTGCTGCCTGTGGTGGGGCGTTGCCTGATCAATGGCCAGCCGCTGGAGATCGGTGGAAAGGGGCTCGAAGCCACCCGGGTTTTTCCCTGGTGGGAAGTTTCCAACACGTTGCTGGAGCAACTCGCCGAACACTCGGACGTCACCCGCATTAACAACTTGCTCAATTGGTTGAGCGAGAGCCGTCCTGACCTGTTCGAGGCGTTTTCCGACAGTGTTCTGCGGCACAAGGTTGCCGTTTTTCTGGAGGCGCCAGACCTGTCCCCTGCCCCGACATCAGCGTTGGTGGATTACCTGTTGATGGAGCTGGACTGATGGATCAGGTTGCCCGGATTGAGCAGGAGCTCGACGGTTTCCAAGACACGCTGCGTTTATATCGAGAGCAACTCCAAGGCTTTTTGAACCGCAGCACCAACACGGTCAGCCACGCGCTGGACATGCCCTCGCTGATGGGCATGGAGCGGCAGATCAAACTGGGTGATATCACCACGTCGGTGAGCAGTGACGATGACAACTTTTTCTCCAGTGTGGCGCAGTGTCCGAAGAGCGGGATTCTGCTGATCGAGAGCAAGTTCGAGTCGGTCCATGACATTCCCCTGGGAAATATTCAGGTTGATGTGATCGCTGTTGATGGAGGCGAAAGCACCCGCGTCTTGCTCGATCAACACGGTAAAGGCCAGTTCAAAGGCACGCCGGGCAAGTTCTATCGCCTTCATGTCCAGAGTGAAGTCACCCCGGAGCAGGTGAATGCGCTCTTTTCATCCTACGACGCTCTGACCGACCAGTTGCAAGCCTGGCTGCGCAGCGAGTGGCAAGGGTTCAAACCGCAGTGGTCGCAGTCGGCGTTTGCCGCGACGGGTAACGGCCTGCTCGCGGGCAGTTGGGCGGCGATCACGGGTGTGTGGGACAGAATTGAACTGCTTTCGGACATGCTGCAAGACCCCGGACAATTTGCCGACCGCCTGGGCAGCGGCGCCGCGCAGCTGACCGAACTCGCGAAGACAGCGCCGCAAGCCATGGAAAAAGTCCAGCTGCTGGCCAGCGATGAAGCGGTGCTGTCCTTGTTGATGA
>NZ_JANLOD010000007.1 GCF_025466085.1 Pseudomonas sp. 14P_8.1_Bac3 | reverse complement strand
CCCCCCCCCCCCCCCCCCGCTCCCACAGGTTCCGTGTTGGTTGAAGATGAGGTGTTCGACACCCGGCCCCTTTGCGGGGGTTAGCGCCAGTCGGCGACGATGCCGTGTTCCAGCGCAAACGGCTGCGCGGCGATGGTTCGGCGCTGGAAGTCCGGCGCCTGTTCGGCGGTGGCCAGCCACAGCATCACCGCCGCCGGGACATGCGGCGGTGCACTGCCGGCGCGCAAGGCGATCAGGCCTTTATCGCCGATGGTGGCCTTGAGTGCTTCAGTGGTGACAACGCCCGGATTGAGGGTATACGCGCGAACACCGGCCTCGCCCAGTTCTGTCGTCAGCACCCCGGACAGGCGCGACACCGCCGCCTTGCCCGCCCCATAGGCATAACCCCAGCCGCCTTTGCCCGCCGGCAATGGCGGGTCGGTTTCGCCGGCACCGGAGGTGACATTGATCACCACCCCGCTGCCACGCGTCACCATGTGTTGCGCCACTGCCCGGGTCAACAGGAACGGGGTGAGGATGTAACCCTGGAACATCCGCTCCAGGGTCTCGGCCTGCAGGGCCATGAACCCGGCGTTGAGGTCACTGCCCTGGTAGATGGCATTGTTGATCAATACATCAATGCGTCCGTACTCGGCCAGCACGGCTTGGCACGCAGCCAGGGCCGAGTCGCTGTCGAGCAGGTCCATCGGCACCACGAGCACCCGGCAACCGAGCGCGCGCAACGCGTCGGCGCTGCCGTTGAGGCTGCCGGCCAGCGGCGCTCCGGCGGCGTCACGCAGGGCATGTTCATGCTGTTCGCCCTCATTGAGGGTGCGGGCGCTGATGGCCAGGTCGAAGCCGGCGCGGGCGAATGCCAGTGCCGCCTCGCGGCCAATGCCTCGGCTGGCGCCGGTGATGAATGCCACCTTGTTCATGCAGATTCCTTTTAGAAGCGGGAAGCGCGGACCATGGCGTCCATCCCGCCATCGACGAAGATGACGCTGCCATGAATAAACGATGCCTGCGGCGATTGCATGAACGCTACCACCGCGGCGATTTCCGAAGGTTGCCCGGCGCGGCCCAGGGGCGCGACAAAATCGCGGGTCGATTGGCCGAAGCGTGCATCGTCCAACGAAGCCTGGTGCAGCGGGGTTTGTACCGCGCCCGGTGCCACCACGTTCAAGCGCAAGCCCTGTTTGCCCCAGCTCACGGCCAGGCTGCGAGCGTGCTGGCTGATGGCCGATTTGGAAGCGGCATAAGCGACATGCGGCTGGCCGAGCGACTCGGCCAATGCCAGCGCCCGGGCCTCATCGCCTGCGATCATCGCGTCGATCATCGGCAGGCCATCGGGCCCAGAATGAGTCGCCGCCACCGAGCCGATCACCAGCGCCGCCGCTTGCTGCCCCTTGGCCAGCGCCCCTTGCAAGCCGTCGAGCAACTGGCTGACACCAAAGTAGTTGACCGCCAGGATCAGACCGCAGCTCGGCGCGGTGACACCCACCCCGGCGCAGCAGATCAGCCCGTCGAGCACCCCGCCACTGAGTTCAAGAACTTGCGCGATGGCGGCGTCGCGTCCCTGGGGAGTGGACAGATCGGCGATCACTTCGGCGTTGTTGCGATCGATACCGATGACCTGGTGCCCGGCGGCGCGCAGGGCGGTGGAGACGGCGGCGCCGATGCCAGAGGCGCTCCCAGTGATGGCGGTAATAGGCATGGTGGTTCTCCGTGATAAGTCCGCCCAGTATCGACAGGGCGATCACGAGACGGCATCGTCCGTGCGGACTAAAAAAGCGACGGGACAGTGACCGCGGCGCCAGGCAGCCGATCGCGGCCTGGCGATGGTCTTTGAGGCTCAGGCGTGGCGATACATTGGCACGGCCAGTTGCGGTGGCGGCACCTTGATTTTCTCAGCCATTTTCAACGCAAGCCTGGGTTTCCCCAGGGCCACCACGCTGTTGAGCATGATCCGCACCAGTTCGGTCTGACGTCGCACGCCGGTCTTGGAGAAGATCGAGCGCAGGTGCGCCCGCGCGGTGTTGCGCCGGATATTCAGGACCTCGGCCGCTTCTTCCAGGGACAAGCCGTTGGCCAGTTCCATGGCCAGGGCGGTTTCAGCCTTGGTGAGGTTGAACAGCTGCTTGGTTACCACTTCGCTGGCCAGGGATTTGCTCGACGCATCGCGGATGTACACCAGCGCCGCGGGCTGCCCCTTCTCTTCAGCCCAGTCCAGGGAGGGAATCGATTCCACCACCACGCCCAGGTTGACCAGCCCGGAGGGCCGCGTCACGGACATGGCCTCGGCGCTTTTCGGGGTATCAGGTACGAAGGCGGCGCGAATCAAGCGTTGCAGCTCACGGTTATCGCTGGGGTACGTCGCCTCGAGCCGTCCGCCCACCAGTTTCAGGCCGTCGGAACGCGCAAGGATTTCCTGGGCCACCGCGTTGACCCGCAACACGCTGCCGCTCTCATCGAGCACCAGAGTGGCCACCGACAACCGGCTGATGGCCTGGGAATACAACTCACTCAGCGACTCGCTGCGGTCCAGCAGGTTGTGCAATTGCAAGGCCCGACGCAGATGCGGCAGGAACATCGCGCACAGCGCCCGGTCGTTAGCGGAAAAATTCGGAGAGCGTTTCGGCCGGGTGATGCGAAAGCGCAGCTTGCCGCCGTCCGGCGTGGAGATGTCGGCGCCCATCACGTGGTACACGTCATTGGGGCCACAGAATGCCTTGAAGTAGGCGCTATGCTCCCACTCCGTGGACGTCATGATGTCATCGACGGCGAACACCTGATCCAGCGGCTGGTTGACGAACGGCGTGTTGGTCTGCGGATAGGTCATGTAGCTGACATCGCCGGCGCCTTCGATATCACCGGCGATGATCATCACGCCCATGTCGGGTTGGTCCGGCACGCGCAGGATCAGGGTGACGTAGTTGGCGTCGTAAACCTTCAGGAAGCTCTTGAGTGCGTTGGCCATCAGTTTCGGGTCAAGGGCGCCTTCGTAGACTTCGCCCACCAACTGGCTGAAGCGTGTGAGGTCCAGGCCAAGGCCCGCCAGGGCTTCAGGGGTCAAGACAACATCTTGCATAGTCTTCTCCTAGCTCGGGTAAGGACGGCGCCCTTCCCTTGTTATTTTTATAATTTCGGCCAAGGAGAACCGAAGTTCTCCCGCTTGACTGCGACTTGCCTGCGGGGCCCTGCAATGGCACCCGCGTTTTCAGTTTCGCCATCGCCCGCACACTCCACAATAGGCGCGGCAGGTTTATTTTTGGCTACCGTGAATCACGCGCCGCCGGGCTGTTTTTCAGCCGGAACTGACCTTGCGCAGGCACCTGCTGGCGGACCCGCTCGGTGACCAGCGGTCGCCCACGGTTGAACCAGGCAGCCAGTGCCGGTAGGAGGAAAATCGCCCCGAGCACATTGACCAGGAACATGAACGACAGCAACACGCCCATATCGGCCTGGAACTTCAGCGGGGCGAACGCCCAGGTGCAAACGCCGATGGCCATGGTCACGGCCGTGAACACGGCGGCAGTACCGCGTTGGCACATGGCCTGGTAGAACGCTTCGCGCAGATTGGCACCACGGAGCATTTCGTGCTGGATGCGCTCATACAGATAGATACCGTAATCGACCCCCACCCCCACGCCCAACGCCATCACCGGCAGCGTCGCGACCTTCAGGCCGATGCCGAGCAGGGTCATCAGTGCATTGCACAGGATCGCGACAATCGCCAGTGGCACCAGGATGCACAGCACCGCGCGGATCGACTGGAAAGTCAGCCAGCAGAACAGCGCCACCGAACCGAACAGCGCGCCCAGCATGATGATTTCGGCGCGCTTGACCGCCTCGTTGGAGGCCGCCATCACCCCGACGTTGCCACCCGCCAGGAGGAACTCGACCTGGGGCGAGCTGACCTCGGCAATGATCCGCTTGGCTTCAGTGATCGCATGGCTGACGGTGCTGCCCTCGTGGTCGGCCAGGAACACCAGGATTTGCATTTGCTGGCAGCCATCGGTGACCAGTCCATCATCCGGCATATAAGCCCGCGCGCCCTGGCTCAAGCCCCGGGGCGAACCTGGAATCGCTGCCCAGCGCGGGTTGCCTTCGTTATTACCGGCGATCACCCGTTTGCCCATGTCCGCCACGCTCTGGATCGACTGCACGCCCGTCACGGTGCGCATGCGAAAATCGAACGCCTCCACGGCCCGCATCACGGCAGGCGACAGGCAGCCTTCTTCGACCCCCTTGACCTGCACGAACACCGACATCACGTCGAGCCCGATGGAGTAGCTGTTGATGATCTTTTCGTTGTCCTGGTTGTAGCGCGAATCGGCCCGCAGCTCCGGGGCGCCCGCGCCGATATCGCCCACCGCCAGGTCACGGGCCTTGTAGGCCCCGGCCAACAGCAGCAACAGGCTGATAGCAAACACCCCGAGGGCCGGCCCCGGTTCGGCCAGTGCCGACAGCCGCCACCACAGGCGATGCTTGCCCGTCGTCCGGGATTGCGCGCGACGCAGCAGCGCGGGTTCCAGGCGCAGGTAGGAAATGATGATCGGCAGCATCAGTTTGTTGGTGATGATCATCAGCATCACGCCGATGCAGGCCGTCACCCCCAGTTCATGAACGATCGGAATGTCGATCAGCATGATCACCGCGAAGCCCAGGGCGTTCATCAGCAAGGCCAGGGAACCAGGGATGAAAATCTTGCAGAACGCCGAGCGCGCCGCGTCCTTCGAAGTGTTGCCGGCCAGCACGTCCTGTTTCCAGGCGTTGGTCATCTGGACCGCATGGGACACGCCGATGGAGAAGATCAGGAACGGCACCAGGATCGACATTGGATCGATGCCCAGGCCCAGCAACGGCAACAGCCCCAACAGCCAGACCACCGGCAGTAATGCGACCAGCAGCGCCACCACGGTCAGGCGCAGGGAACGGGAATACAGCCACAGGAGCAACCCGGTGATCAGGAAGGCCACGACAAAAAAGCCGATCACGGTGTTCAGCCCTTCAACGACGTCGCCCACCAGCTTGGCGAAGCCGACGATGTTGATCTCGATGTCGGGGCTGTTGTATTTGCCGCGGATTTCTTCAAGGCGCGTCGCGATGTCGACATACGACACCGGCTGACCGGTCTTGGGATCCGTGTCCTGCAAGTCGGCGCGGACCATGGCCGATTTCAGGTCGTTGGCCACCAGCCGCCCGACCTGACCGGAGGCCGCCGTGTTGCTGCGCACCTGCGCCAGGTCCTCGGCGGTGCCGCTGAAGCGCGGCGGCACCACCACATCGCCAAAGAACCCTTCCTCGGTAATTTCGATGTAGCGCACATTGGCGGTGAACAGCGAGGTCACGCTGGGGCGACTGACCCCGGAGATGAAAAATACGTCGTCGGTGACTTTGCGCAGCGTCTCCAGGTACTCGGCGTTGTAAATGTCACCCTCGCCTTTCCAGCGCACGCTGACCAGAAAGCGGTTGGCGCCGGTGAAATATCGGCTGAACTTGAGGAAATTGATCATGTATTCATGACGCACCGGAATCTGTTTATTGAACCCCGGATCCAGTTGCGTGTGGGTGGCGCTGTAGCCCAGGCCCAGCGTTACCAGGACGAACAGCAACAGCAATCCCTTGCGCCAGGCCATCAGGTGGTCAGCACACGTTTCGACGCCGCGCGTCACCCAGTGTTTACCTTGATTCATTGCCCGCCTCTCTTTTACCGGGTGGCCGGTGTGGCCACTAGGGCAGCGACGCTGCCACCTGAACCTTGCAATACCCCGCGCTCACCACCGACCAGCAGGCGTGAGCCGACCACCGTCGCCGAGGTCAACGTGCCGAGTCCGGAAAGGCGCGTCACGCCGACCAGCGCGCCCTGTGCATCAAGCCGTACCACCGAGCTGCCGGCACCGACGATCACCAGGCCCGAGTGATCGGGCAACAGCACATGGCCGTACAGCGGCAGTTGGTTGCCGACATTGATCTGGGTCCAGGTATCGCCGAAGTCGTGGCTGACGAACACATGCCCGCGCATGCCGTAGGTCACCCAGTTGTCCGCGCTCAGGCGCACGATGCCGAACAGCGAGCCGCTGTAGAACGCCGGCAAGGTCTGCCAGTGCTGGCCGGCATCGGCCGTGCGCAGCACCAGGCCCTGCTCGCCGACCAACATACGCCGGCCATCCTTGCCGCCCGCCATGCTGTTGAGGTGTGCGCTGTCGATGTCCAGGGACCGCGGCGTCCAGGTTTGCCCGGCGTCGAGGGATTGATAGAACTTGCCGAAACTGCCGAAGGCCATGACGTTGTCGCCACCACCGCTCCAGATCCCCAGCAGCGGTTCGCCCAGGTCGGCGTCGTAGCGAATTTCCTGCCAATGGCTGCCGGCGTCCTGCGAACGCAGGATCCAGCCGTCATGCCCGACAGACAGCAAGCGCTGGTCATCCAGAGCCACCACCGCCGTCAGCGTGGCATTGCGTTGCGTGTCGACGCTGGCGGGCTGCCAGCTGACACCCTGGTCGTCGCTGAGCAGGATGCTGCCACGCTCGCCCACGGCGACCACGCGCGAGCCCAGATTGAGCAGGCCATTGATCTGCACCCGGTCCGGGCGCGTGGCAAACAATTCTTCTTGTGGGGGCGTTTTTGGTGAAAAGGTGTAGCCGATGGTCAGGGCGACCACCAGGCAGACCGCGTAGCCGATTACAGAGCGCATGACGCACACTCCTGTCTGAGGCACGCGTGCATAGGGCAAGTCATAGGGCCAATCCTCTTGTTCTTGTCAGGCGCCGGAGCATGCGAGGCAATCGAGATGGGCATTGCCTCTGGAGGGATAGTCGGCGCAAGGCCTGGGAGACACATCGTCCAAATGGCTTATGCAATGGCGTAAATGGCACAGAGCCGGAAGAAGCGATGCCATTCACGCCCGGTCGGAGCGAGCATGCTCGCGATGGTCGTCAACGATGACGCGTGCCGCCAGAATGAACGCGGCGCACTCGCGTCCATCGCCAGCAGGCTGGCTCCTACAGAGGAATGCGTGATCCTCGATCTTGAGTACGACCCAAAACCTGTAGGAGCGAGCTTGCTCGCGATGGTCGTCAACGATGACGCGTGCTACCTGAATGAACGCGGCGCCCTCGCGTCCATCGCCAGCAGGCTGGCTCCTACAGAGGAATGCGTGATCCTCGATCTTGAGTACGACCCAAAACCTGTAGGAGCGAGCTTGCTCGCGATGGTCGTCAACGATGACGCGTGTTACCTGAATGAACGCGGCGCCCTCGAGTCATCTCCAGCAAGCCTGGCCCCGACAGAATCAGGCGATGTACAGAATCACCAGGTCGTTGATCACCGACGGTCGGTCCTGGCCGACCACGTGGGTGGTGAGTTCCAGGGTCAACTGGGTGCCACGGGCCGACAGGTCGACTTTTTTCACCCGGGCCCGGGAATGGATGCGCGAACCGGCCGGCACCGGCGCCGGGAACCGCAGGCGGTCCGAGCCGTAGTTGATCTGGGTACTGAAACCACTGATCTCGAAGCCCAGCGCCAGTTTCATCCGCGACTGCAGCACCTGCACCAGCGCACCGTGGGCGATGGTGCCGCCGAACGGACTTTGCAGGCGTGCGCGCTCCGGATCGGTGTGAATCCAGTAATCGTCGCCGGACAACCGGGCAAAGTCATCGATCAGTGCCTGGTCGACCACCACCACATTGCTCCAGCCACTGAATTCCTCGCTGACCAGGGCCTGCAAGGCCGGCCCGTCATTGAGGTCGATTTGCCGAACGTCTGGCTGCGCCGCTGTCGCCGGTGCCGGCTCACTGTCCTGCGCGGGCAGCGATTCAAGGCTCGCGACATCCTTGTCCACCCCGGTGAAACGCAGCAGGCGATTGCCCTTGGCGTCGACTTCGGCGAACACCGGCTGCAACGGCATGCCGATTTCGATTTCATCTTCCTCGAGGCCGACCAGGTTGGTGTTGATGCGCACGCCTTCCGCCAGCTCGACCACCGCCAGTTTCTGCGGCATTTCATCGATGAAGTCGGGCAACGTGGCAATCCGCGTCACCGTGAAGCTGTAAAGCGTCGCGGCGCCATCCACTTCGCGCCATGCCAGGTCATGCTCAAGGCACACCGGACAATGGCGGCGGGGGTAGAAGTTCCAGTGCGCGCAGGCGTTGCATTGCTGGATCAACAGGCGGCGGGCCTTCAGCCCCTCCCAGAACGGCGCGGAGATCTGCGTCGCGACCGGCATCGGTTTGTTGTTGGACATGTGCTTATGCTCCCTGAAGTATCAATGCGCCCTGCTCACTCATCACGCCACCGGTGCCGGAGACGTAGACGCTGTCGCAGCGCCCCAACTGGCGCTCGCCAGCGGTGCCGGCGATCTGCGTCACCGCCTCGATCACCTGGCTCATGCCACCGGCCGAAGCCGACTGGCCGAAACTGAGTTGACCGCCGTGGGTGTTCATCGGGAAATCGCCACGCCAGGTCAGGTCGTGTTCGCGCACGAACGCCATGCCCTCGCCCTTGCCACAGAACCCGGCATCTTCCAGGGTCAGCAACGTGGTGATGGTGTAGCAGTCGTAGATCTGCGCGGCGTCGACGTCCTTGGGCTTGATTCCGGCCATGGCGAAGGCTTTCCGGGAAGCAGGGCCAATCGGCGTGTTGAGCATGTCTTCGGCATAGGACGGCGACTTGAATGCCAGGTGCTCACCAAAGCCGGTGATGAAGGCCGGGCGTTTGCGCGACCGCGCCGCCACTTCCTTGTTGGTGATGATCATTGCCGCGCCACCGGCCACCGGCATGACGATCTCCAGCACGTGCAACGGATCGGCGACCATTTTGCTGGCCAGGACCTGCTCGATGGTCAACGGTTGGCCGTAGAACATCGCTTGCGGGTTGGCCAGGGCGTTGGTGCGCTGGTCGACGGCGATCTTCGCCATGGCCCGCTGGTCGTAGGCGTATTGCGCGGCATAACGCTGGGCGATCATCGCGTAGCCGGTGTTCTGCCCCATGTGTCCGTAAGGCAGATCGAACTCGGCTTCGGGGGCGCCGAATGCCGTGCTGTGTCCACCAAAGCGCATGGACCGGGCCATCCAGCCAGGGTCTTCATCCGGGCCCAACGGCGCCATGCGCGCGGGAATCACGCACAACACGGCCTGGCACAGCCCCAGTTCGATCGCAGCGGCGGCGCGCCAGACCATGCCCACCGATGTGCAGCCGCCCAGGTCCACCACTTCGGCGAAGTTCAGGCGCAAGCCGAGGTACTCGGCAGCCATCGCCGGTACAAAGACCGACGCCTCATGAAAATGCGGGCCGTTGATCACCAGGCCATCGAGGTCCGAGGCTTTGAGTCCGGCGTCGCGCAGTGCCTGGGCCGCCAGGTCGGCGACCTGCTCAAGGTGGAACATCCGCGGCGCGGTCGCGTATTTTTCCGGTTTGTATTGCGCGGTGCCAACAATGGCCGCATGCCCTTTGAGCCCCATAGTGCCTCCATGCCGAAGCGTCGGGCTTCGGCCAGTTCAAGGTTGTGTTCAAGCCCGTAAGTCACGGACACCGAGTGATGGATCAGAAGGTGTATTTCATCGAGAACGTGGCGTAGTCACGGTCCGCGAACGGACGATCGATCGGGTCGGGCTCGCCCAGGTAGGCGATGTATTTCAGGCCGACTTCCAGATTGCTCAGGTATTTGAACGTGGTGCCCATGCTTAGACGTCGGTCGCCTGCGACTCCGGAGATGCTCCCGGCCATGGGCGTGGAGCCGCTGAAGACGTTGGAGAAGCTGAAGGGGACTTCCAGATCCCAGCCTTGGAAAACTCCCGGATAACTGAACGATGCGCCCACGGTGTAGGCGCTGGAAGACTTGGTGCGGTAACCGCCGCTGGTGCTGTAGGTGTAGTCATCGGATGGGGCCACTAGAGTTGCCACGGCGGGCACGAGGTTGAGACCTTGCAGGTTGGGCGCAGCCGACGTGGATTCGACGCTGTCGACCTGCACGCGGATGACTTCGGCGGTCAGCGTGGTCTGGTTGGCCCACGGACGGTCCCCCAGGATACGCATCGCCGACAACTGCATTTGCTGGCCCTTGCCCTTGGCCGGCACGGCGCCAAGTCCGGTATTGACCATCACCGGCGCACCGTCGCGGTACGACCATTCGCCGCCAATCTGGTATTCGCCAATCTTGGTCGAGGCACTGATGCCGGTCAGCTTGATGTCTTCGAAATACTTGATCCGGTAACCATTAGGGCCGGTCATGGCATACAACCCGCCACCCAGCGCCCGCGGGTCGTAGCCGACCAGGGCGCTGGCCGGGTTCTTGTCGTGATAGTTGACGTGGAACAGCGACAGTTCGATGGCCGGCACCGGGCGGTAGCGCACTTGCACGCCCCACTGGCCGCCATCGCGCGGTTCGTCGGTGCCGCGATAGGCGACCTTCTGGCCGTTGGCATAGAGGAACTCACGACCCGGCCCCACCACATCGCTGCTCGACAGGTAGCTGCCCACGGGCGGAAGTTCGGTGCCTTTCCATTCGTATTGCACATAGGCGCCGAAGGTGATGCTGGGGTTGAGCCGGTACGAACCGGAGAACTGCCCTACCGGCAGCAGCACTTCCTTGACTTCAACCCCCGGCTGCGAAGCTTTCACCGCGTCAGACGGGTTCTGGACGCCGTTCACCCCCGGGTAGTACAGGCTCTCGCCCCAGGACTCGATGTGTCGCCCGGCCTTGACGTCGAGCATGGTGTCGTTGTCAAAGCGCCAGCCGCTGAATACGTAGGCATCGAGCAGGCGGGTACGACCGCCGCTGTAATAGCGGGTGTCGCTGGTGAACTCGTCGTTGCTGCCGTTCTTGTTCACGGTGGCCGGCGAATCGTTATCGTTTTTCTGGTGGTAGACGTCGTCGTAGAAGGTACTGCCGCGCACCACGGCACCGTAGTTGTCCTTGCGCAGGATAAGTTCTCCCAGCGCCCCCACGCGGTTGGTCGTCAGGCTGCCGCGATCGAAGTTGCGGTTGGCATCGTCGGCGTTGATCGTCTTCAAGCGATCGCTCTGGCTACCGGTGCGCACACCGATGCCATAACTGGTGGTCACCGACCAGTCCATGGTCGCGCCGTTGTCGAACTCGACCGTGTCACCGGCCCATACCGGTGTCGACGCCAGCGCGATGGCTGCCGCCAGGCCCGTGACCTGAAACGTGCTCGAACCCATGACCGTAGAGTTATTGTTGTTTTTGTTGATCACACTGACTCTCCTGAAGGGCAGCCGGCTGGCTGCCTGGAATGTTCAACACGGCTGCCGTGTCGCCCGCTCAGAACACCCTGAGCGGTGTAACAGCGCACGCTCCCCTTACAGCACTCCGGTAGCGATAGCGCCCCCGGTCCTCTTCCCGCTCGAGCGCACCTTCAGCCACCAGGTAGTTGGCATGGGCCAACGTTTCGCCGAGCGCCATCAGTTCGTCGAAACGACCCGACAACTTGGGAAACAACACGGCCATCAGTTCGAGCGCGGTGCGCGGCTCGTCACAGCTGGCCAGCAGCAGCGCCAGATGCCCGCGGTGATGGGCTTCCAACTGATCCAGGCGCGTGTGCAAATTGAAAAACGGTCGCTCATGGGCCGGCAGCACCAGCACGCTGTCGGGCAAGGCACGCAGATGTTCGATGGAGTCAAGCCAGTCGCGCAGCGGGTCGGCCAACGGTTCGGTAGCGTGCACGCCGACGGTCGAGGTGATGCGCGGCAAGACCTGGTCGCCGGAGATCAGCAGGCCGTCTTCGGCGGCATACAGGCAGGCGTGTTCCGGTGAGTGACCGCGACCGATGACCACCTGCCAGGTACGACCGCCGATGTGCAACTGGCTGCCTTCGCGCAAACGGCGGTAATGGTTCAGTGGCGCGGGGAGGAAGTGAGCGTTGCTCATCACCGCGAACATCTCGGCACTTCGCTCGTCATCGACACCCGCCTTGCGGTAAAAATCGAGCAAGTCCCAGCCCGGTGGACGATCACCGGGAAACCTGAGGTGCAGCGCGTGGAATTCGCTGAAGGTCATGTACACCGGGCAGTGAAAGCGTTCCGAAAGCCACGCGGCCACCCCGGCGTGATCGGAGTGAAAGTGGGTGCAGACCACCGCCAGCAGCGGCAGGCCGTCGCACACCTGGGTCAGTACCTGATCCCAGACTTCGCGGGTCTGCTCGGTGTTCATGCCGGTGTCCACCACGACCCAGCCATCGGTATGGCGCAGCAGATAGAGGTTGATGTGATCCAGGCGGAACGGCAGCGGCATGCGCAGCCACCACACCCCAGGCGCCACCTCGCGCACCTGACCGGCGTCGGGCGCCTGCGGCCAGGGATAACGCAGGCCGCCGCGCAGTTCGTGACCGTTGTCGTCGAGATCAGCCATGGTCAGCCACCGCGAAAGGTGCCAGCCCGGCGCGCGTCAGCGCCTCGACCGAGTAAGGCACATACGTGCGGGCCTGATCGTCGCGAATGAACAGCGGATCGTGGCACAGATCCGGGCAATAACCCTGGCGCTGCAGGTCGACCTTGCGCAGCTTGAAGCTGGCGGTCAGGTCTGCCGACCGGGTGACCCGAATGAACACCGGGGCCGCATAGCGCGGCAGGCGCGCTTCGGTCAGGGCATACAGGGCCTGCGGATCGAATGCGCGATCAGCCTGCATCAGCACCGCGGCCATCCCGGCACGGCCTTCATGCCCCGGCACCTGGACACCGTAAACGTTGATCAGCTCGAGGCCTGACAGATCGCTCAGGGCGTCGGCCACTTCCTGGGTCGACACGTTCTCGCTTTTCCAGCGATAGGTGTCGCCGATGCGGTCGACGAAATAGCAGTAGCCATCGGCGTCCTCGCGCAGCAGGTCACCGGAACTCCAATAGGCATCGCCCTCGCGCAGCACATTGCGGCGGATCTTGCTCTCGGTGGCTTCGCTCGAGGTGTAACCCTCGAAACGGCCGCCGCCGATCTCCGGGTGATCGACGATGAAGCCCATGGCCTCACCGATTTCGCCGACGTTGCACAGCTGGTAGAAACCGTTTTCGTCCCGTGGATGGCAGTCGTTTTCAATGTCGTAACGCACCAGACGCAGGTTGGTCTTGTTCCAGTCCGGCACCCGTCCGCAGGAACCGAAATAGTTATCGACGTTGATCAGCGCGGCATTCGCCTCGGTAGCGCCCCACCCCTCGAACACCTGGATCGGGCCAAAGCGTTCCAGCCAGCGCTGCCAGGAATCCGGCGACAGGCCGGCACCGAGCATGCAGCGCAGGCTGTGCTCGCGTTCGCCCGGTCGCGGTGGCTGGTTGAGCAGGTAGCGGCAGATTTCGCCGATGTACTGAAAAATGCTGATCTGATGGCGCGCGACGTCATTCCAGAATTCACGCACGCTGAACTTGCGCCGCACCACGATGGCCGCACCGGCCCGTAGCGCCGTCGATGTCACCGACGTGGCAGCGGCGCCGTGGTACAGCGGCAGGCAGCAATAGAACACGTCCTCGCACGTGACATTCAACGTGGCCTGCATCACATCCCCCGAAGACATCCAGCGCATGTGGCTGTAGCGCGCCGCCTTGGGCAGGCCGGTGGTGCCGGAGGTGAAGATCAGTAGCGTCGGGGTCTGCGCATCGATGTGCGCGCGGATATCGCGGGGAAACGGTGTGCGCGGGGCCTTCTCCAGGCGCGCATCGAAATGCCCGTCGACGCCTTTAGGCAACACATCCGCCCACGGGTTTTCCGGGTCACGTATCAGCCAGCACGGCAAATCCGGAAACCCTTGCGTCGCCTGCACGTTGGCCAGGCATTCCTCGCCGACCACCAGCGCTTTGGCTTCGGTGGTCTGCAAGGCGTGCAACAGCGGGCGGCCGTTGACCTGGGTGTTGATGAACGCCACTACCACGCCGAGCTTGACCAGGCCGAACCAGGTGCAGAAAAACGCCGGACGGTTTTCCATGGCCAGGGCGCAGACATCGCCTGCGCGCAGGCCGTTGGCATAAAAGGTATGGGCCATCTGGTTGGCCCGCGCATCGACCTCGAAGTAGCTGAGGCGCTGTTCGCCATAGATCAGAAACGTCCGCTCGCCCTGCTCGCGCGCCTGATGCTCCAGGCGGTCGGCCAGGGTGAAGAGGTCGCGGGGCTTGATCAGCCCGGCAGCCGCCGAACGCTGGTCAAGCAGGGCCTGGGTCTGCTCCCGTGGCACCGGGCGGTTCGGCAACAGGCGGGTCACGTCATTCAGGTTCATGGCGTCACCTCCTGGGCAGCTGCTTGATAGGCGGGGTAATCCGAGTAGCCGGTCGAGCCCGGTGTGTAGAGGGTCTTGCGGTCGAAGCGACTCAGCGGCAGGCCGTGCTTCAAGCGCTCGACCAGATCGGGGTTGGCAATAAAATGACGACCGAACGACACAGCAGCACCCTCGCCCGACGCGAGCGCTGCGCTGGCCGAAGAGCCGTCGAAACCATCGTTGAGAATCAACGCGTGAGGGCTGTGTTTGCGTGCCAGAGCAAAGGCATCGAGGTCGAGCAACGGCGAACGCATGATGTGCAGGTAAGCCAGGCGCAGCGGCGCGACGGCTTCGCACAGGGCCGCCGCAGTGGCCGCCGGATCGATGTCTTCAATGTCGTTGTAGGGGTTGCCGGGACACAGGCGAAATCCGACGCGTCCGGCGCCAATCGCATGGACCATGGCCTCGATCACTTCCTTGGCAAAGCGCACGCGGCCGCGCGCATCGCCACCGTAGGCATCGCTGCGCCGATTGCTGCCGCTGGCCATGAACTGCATCGGCAGATAGCCGCTGGTGCAGTGCAGCTCGACGCCGTCGAACCCGGCCTGACGTGCATTGATTGCGGCCTGGCGATAGTCTTCGATGACGTCAGCGATGCCTTGTAGCGTCAGGGCCTGGGGCTCGTCGGTGTCCACCAGCCCCGCGCTGTCACTGAACACCTGGGTGCGTGCACGCAGTGCCGAAGGCGCCACCGTGGCAGCCCCTGCCGGCTTGTTGTGCTGACTGGCGGCGCGACCGACGTGCATCAGCTGCAGGACGATGCGCCCACCCTCGGCATGCACCGCGTCGGTGACCTGCCGCCAACCGTCGATCTGCTCGCGACTGTAGATGGCCGGCGTGCGGCAATAACCCAGGCCGCTGGCGGAAGGCGCCGTGCCCTCGGCTACAATCAGCCCGGCACCGGCGCGCTGGCGGTAGTACTCGACCATGTCGCTGCCGGGTATCGCGTCGACCAGGGCGCGGCTACGCGTCATCGGCGCCATGACAATGCGGTTGGCCAGTTGCAGCTCGCCCAGGGTAACCGGCTCGAACAGGACGCTCATTTCAATTCCTCAGCTTCTTATTGTTTTCGGGTGGCCGCCGGGCCTGCCGCTAACGGGGCAAGTGCCGACTGACCAGCGAAGATGGGCTGAATGATTGATCCTGAGCGCGAGCGAAACATCGTCCGACAAGACTAGGTTTGCCCGGGTGCACGGCGGTTTGTCCGCGGGTGAAAAATGGTCTGAACGGACGATGAGAAAAAACCGCGGCGAGCCGAGCATCGCGATAACCAGAACAAAACCGGGAGCACCCGCAGTGAACCATCCTCCACTCGTGACATGGCGAACGCACTACGCGCTTTTCGTGCTCGCCAGCATCTACGTGTTCAACTACATCGACCGCCAGTTGATGGCGATCCTGATCGAGCCGGTGAAGCTCGAATTCGGCATTTCCGACACCGGGATCGGCCTGCTCTCGGGCGTCACCTTCGCCGTGTTCTACACCGTGTTCGGCTTCCCGCTGGGGCGCCTGTCGGACCGCATCGGGCGCAAGCCGGTCATCGCTTTCAGCTGCATCGCCTGGAGCCTGATGACCATGCTCTGCGGCGTGGCCGGCAACTTCCTGACCCTCGTGCTGGCGCGGGTCGGGGTGGCCGTGGGTGAGGCCGGCGGCACGGCACCGTCGGTGGCCATGGTTTCGGACCTGTACCCGGCTAACCGTCGCTCAACGGCCCTGGCATTCCTGATGCTCGGCTCGAGCCTGGGGGCGATAGTCGGGCTCGGCCTGGGCGGCTGGATCGCCCAGCACCATGGCTGGCGCTACGCCTTTTTGTTGATCGGTGCGCCGGGAATTCTCCTTGGCCTGCTGCTGCTTTTGACCGTGCGCGCGCCCAAGCGGGTAACGCCACTGAGGAACGTCGCGGCACTGCAGGACGGCTGGTTCAAGACCCTCGTCGAGCTGTTTCGCATGCCCTCGTTTCTGTGGCTGGTCCTCACCGGTGGCGCCGCGGCGATTGCCGGCTACGCCATCGGCACCTGGAGCCCGAGCTTCCTGATCCGCTCCCACGGCCTGAACATGCAGGAGGCCGGTTTTCTGGTGGGGGTGGTGGGTGGCACCGGGTCGACCGTCGGGACGCTGGTCTGTGGCGTGCTCACCGACCGCATGGCGCGCCGCGATGTCGGCTGGCAGATCGGCGTGCCGCTGCTGGGCACACTGCTCAGCATCCCCCTCGCGCTGGCGTATTTTCTCTGGCCGCAAGGCACGGCCTTTCACATCGGAAGCATCGCCGTGCCACAAGCCTTCCTGTTCTACAGCGCCTTCGGCTTCTTTGGCGTGTGGTGGGCAACGCCTTGCCTGAGCGCCATCACCCACCTCTTCCCGGCCACGCGACTGGCCCAGGCCACGGCGATTTTCGTCATGTCCATGACCCTGCTGGGCGTGGGCGTCGGGCCGCTGCTGGTCGGGATGCTCAGCGACTTCTTCGTGCCACGCCTGGGCAGTGAATCCCTGCGTTATGCCCTGGCTGCGTCCGTGTCGATGCTGGCGCTGGCCAGCGTGTTCCTGACGTTGGCGCTGCCACGTTACCGCCAACAGATGAACAACCCCGCTCCGCTTGCCGCACCGGTCCAGGCCGTGACGGCCTGAACCCGGTTCTGTCACACGACACAGAACCTGTAGGAGCGAGCATGCTCGTGATGGTCGTCAACGATAATGTGGGCAGCCAGACACCCCGAGGCGCGCTCGGGTTTTTCGCGAGCAAGCTCGCTCCTACAGTGTTTGGTGTGATCCGGATTCCATCACACGACGCAGAACCTGTAGGAGCGAGCATGCTCGCGATGGTCGTTAACGATGACGCGGGCTGCCTGAATGAACGCAGCGCTCTGGTGTTCATCGCCAGCAGGCTGGCTCCTACAGGGTTTGGTGTTGATTCCGCGCGCAAGTCTGGGATCTATAGACCCTGAGCATAGAAATGCGGGTTATCCAAACCAGGCTTGCCGTAACACAGCACATCCCCGTCCAGTGTGCGGATCTGGCCACCGGCCGCGACCAGCACGGCATGGCCCGCGGCGATGTCCCATTCCATGGTGCGCCCCAGGCGCGGATACAGGTCTGCCTCGCCGGCCGCCACCAGGCAAATCTTCAGCGATGAGCCGGCGCTTTTCAGTGATCGCACCGGGCGTCCGTCGAGGAATTTCTCCAGCGCCTGAGCATCGCCATGGGAGCGGCTGGCAACCACGTCCAGGCCCTCTGGCGCCACGGCACGGCAGTGGATGGGCTGGCGTTGCCCAGCCTGTTCGATAAAGGCGCCACCACCAAGGGCACCGGCAAACAGGCGCTCCAGCGCGGGCGCGAGGACCACGCCGAGCACCGGCTCACCGTGATCGATCAGCGCGATGTTGACGGTGAATTCGCCGTTACGATTGATGAATTCCCTGGTGCCATCCAATGGGTCCACCAGCCAGAAGCGTTCGCCCACCTCGGGCACCTGGCCGGCTGCGGCGGCCTCTTCCGAAATCACTGGAATCTGCGGCGTACGCGCGGCCAGGGCCTGCAGAATCAAGGCCTCGGCGCGCTCGTCCGCTTCGGTCACCGGCGAGGCATCGTCTTTGCCACGCACCTCGAAATCCGAGCGATACACCTCCAGCACCACCTCGCCCGCTGCGCGAACGATAGCGATGACATCTTCCAGCAGAACAACCATTGACTCGTTCATGAGACCTCTCCTGTTTTTATTCTTCGTGTAGTCCATACAGCCTATGCGCCGTTTTTCGGATCCGGGAACAGTACAGACATCCACACCTTGGCCAATCAGCGAATGGATGTTTAACAGGAGTTCCTGTGTCCCGCGGCAATCAGCTCTCCGTTCCACAGATCAACCAGCTGCGCCTGCGCGCCGTGAAGTTGCGCATCGCCGGCAGCACGCTCAAAGCCATCAGCCAGGACACCGGCTTGTCGTCGCCGACCATCATCTCCGCCTACAAGGCGTGGCAAGCCGGTGGCTGGAAGGCCGTGCCCGTACGCGAACGCGGGCGCAAACCAGGTGAAGGTCGCAGCCTCTCTGCAGAGCAGGAACAGACTATCTATCGCTTGCTGGTCAGCACGCCGCCGGAACGGCACCAGTTACCGTTCCTGCTCTGGCACCTGGAAGCGATGCAGGCACTGGTCAAGCGCCTGCACGATATCGAGTTGCCGGAACGCACCGCCGCCCATTATCTGCAACGCTGGCAGCTCAATGCCGAGCGCCCGGCAAAGCGCATCGCGAATGCGTCGCTGGCGGTGCAGCGCTGGTACCGCAGCACCTACCGGGACATTCTCGAGCAGGCTCGTCAACAGAACGGCGAAATCCACTGGATCGACGACTACGGGGCGCGCAGCGACCAGGGCAAGCTCAGTCACGGGGTACTGCGCGCGGTCAGCAATCGCGGCAAGGTGCTCTGGCTGCCCTACGAAGACGGGTTACGCGCGCCCCACCTGGAAGCGTTCTTCGAGCGCCTGCATCGCTCCACCGAACGCACCGTGTTCGCCCTGCTCTCGGGGATGCACTGGCAGCGCGCGGCCACCTTTATCACCTGGGCCGGCGAACACGCCGAACGGCTGCATCTGTTCCATCTGCCTGAAGCCAGCGCAATGCTCAGCGGCGCCCGCGAACTGGCGTCGCAGATCAGTCGGCAAGCCGCGCGTGTCAGCCCTGACGATGCACCTGCCAGGGTCGCCAATCCCCTGCCCCGCGACCCTATGCTGCAGATGTTGCACCGTATGTTAAAACATCAAGTCGCGCATAAGTCCGAATCGCAGCGGTTGTACGTTGAAAAACGACAACAACAAAAAGCGAGAGGAAAATCGATGACGCTTACCCACCTGCAACGACTGGAAGCCGAGAGCATCCAGGCCATGCGCGAGGTTGTCGCCGAAGCGGACAACCCGGTCATGCTCTATTCCATCGGCAAGGACAGCGCGGTCATGCTGCACCTGGCGATGAAAGCCTTTTACCCCGCCAAACCGCCCTTTCCGTTACTGCACGTCGACACCACCTGGAAGTTCCAGGAGATGTATCGCTTCCGCGACCAGATGGTGGCCAAGCTGGATGTCGACCTGCTGACCCACACCAACCCCGAAGGCATAGAAATGGGCATCAGCCCGTTCAAGCACGGCTCGCAGATCCACACCGACATCATGAAGACCGAGGGTCTGAAGCAGGCGCTGGATCACTACGGTTTCGATGCGGCGTTTGGTGGCGCTCGTCGCGATGAAGAAAAATCGCGGGCCAAGGAACGGATATTTTCCTTTCGCTCCGATCGGCATCGCTGGGACCCGAAGAACCAGCGACCGGAACTGTGGCACCTGTACAACACGCGCAAACACAAAGGTGAGTCGATCCGCGTGTTCCCCCTGTCCAACTGGACCGAGCTGGACATCTGGCAATACATCTATCTGGAAAACATCCCGATCGTGCCGCTGTATTTCGCTGCACCGCGCCCGGTGGTGGAGCGTGACGGCATGTTGATCATGGTCGACGACGAGCGCATGCCGCTCAATCCGGGCGAAGTGCCGATGATGCGCAACGTGCGTTTCCGCACGCTGGGTTGCTACCCCCTGACCGGTGCCGTCGAATCCGATGCGGACACCCTGCCCAAGATCATTCAGGAAATGCTGTTGACCCGCACCTCCGAGCGTCAGGGGCGAATGATCGACCACGACGCGTCCGCATCGATGGAGAAGAAAAAACAAGAGGGGTATTTCTGATGGCACACGTATCTGACCTGATTGCCGAGGACATCGGCCAATACCTCAAGGCCCACGAGCACAAGAGCCTGCTGCGTTTCATTACCTGCGGCAGTGTCGACGATGGCAAGAGCACCCTGATCGGGCGCCTGCTCTACGATTCGAAAATGCTCTTCGAAGACCAGATGGAAGCGCTGGAGGCCGACTCGAAAAAAGACGGCACACAAGGCGGCGAACTGGACTTTGCCCTGTTGGTGGACGGCCTGGCTGCCGAGCGCGAACAAGGCATCACCATCGATGTGGCCTACCGCTTTTTCTCCACCGACCTGCGCAAGTTCATCGTCGCCGACACCCCCGGTCACGAGCAGTACACCCGCAACATGGTGACCGGTGCGTCCACGGCGGACGTGGCCGTGGTGATGATCGATGCCCGCCGCGGTGTGCTGACCCAGTCCCGGCGCCACAGCTTTCTGGCCTCGCTGCTGGGCATTCGCAAAGTGGTCCTGGCCGTCAACAAGATGGACCTGATGGACTACTCGGAGAAGGTCTTCAACGCCATCGTCGATGACTATCGCCCGTTCGCCCGGCAGATCAATCTGGAGGATTTCACCGCCATTCCGATGTCTGCGCTGCGGGGTGAAAACATCACCGAACAAAGCGAGCACATGCCGTGGTATCGCGGCACCACGTTGATGGGCTACCTGGAAACCGTCGAGATCGACGAAGCACGCCAGCAGAAGCTGTCGTTCCGCATGCCGGTGCAGTGGGTCAACCGCCCCAACCTGGATTTCCGCGGGTTCGCGGGCACCATCGCCAGTGGCGTGATCCGTCCCGGCGACCGCGTGCGGGTGCTGCCGGGCGGACAGGAGAGCCGCATCTCACGCATCGTCACCCTCGACGGTGACTTGCAACAAGCGCTGGCCGGACAGTCCATCACCCTGACCCTGAGCGACGAAGTCGATTGCAGTCGCGGCGATGTCCTGTCGACTGCCGAAGACCCGACCAGCGTGGCCGACCAGTTCCAGGTCAACCTGATCTGGATGCACGAGCAACCCATGCTCGCCGGGCGCCCGTACCTGATGAAGATCGGCGGCAAGACCGTGCCAGTGACCTTGTCGGTGCCCAAGTACAAGATCAACGTCAACACCATGGAGCACCTGGCGGCCAAGGAACTGGCGCTGAACGAGATCGGTGTGTGCAACCTGTTCACCAGCCAGCCGATCGCTTTCGATGCCTACAAGGACAATCGCGAGACCGGCAGCTTCATCCTTATCGACCGCCTGAGCAACGCCACGATCGGCGCAGGCCTGATCGATTTCTCCCTGCGTCGCTCGCAGAACATTCACATGCAGCACGTGGACGTGAACAAGAAAGCCCGCGCCGAACAGATCGGCCAGCAACCGGTGTTGCTCTGGTTCACCGGTTTGTCCGGCGCCGGCAAGTCGGCCATCGCCAACCTGCTGGAAACCCGTCTCTACGCTCGCGGCCGCAGCACTTACCTGCTCGACGGCGACAACGTGCGCCACGGCCTCAACCGCGACCTGGGCTTCACCGATGCCGACCGTGTGGAAAACATCCGCCGGGTGGCCGAGGTGTCGAAGCTGTTCGTGGATGCCGGCCTGATCGTGTTGACCGCGTTCATCTCGCCGTTCCGTTCCGAACGCGAAATGGCGCGCGGCCTGCTGCAGGAGGGTGAATTCATCGAGATCTTCGTCGACACGCCGCTGTCCGTGGCCGAGGAGCGCGATCCGAAGGGTCTGTACAAGAAAGTCCGGCGTGGCGAACTGAAGAACTTCACCGGCATCGACTCGCCGTACGAAGTGCCGGACAAGCCGGACATCCATATCGAAACCAGCAAGCTGACGCCCGAGGGTGCAGTGGATCGCATCATCGCGGTGCTGGTCGAGCGCGGCATCATCGCTAAAGAGATCTAGTCCCGACGCCCGGTTCGCCGGGCGTTCAACTCAAGAGAGTCTAACAATGACAATCAGCTCTATTGACGAACAACGGCTCGTGACTGGCCAGACCTGGGCCACGTTCTGCGATCACCTCAAACGCTGCGGCGAGCAGATCCTGCGCCCCGAAGCACCCGCCGATGCCGCCACCCGCGCCGAAGGTTTTCGCTACCTCACGCGCCTGTTGCGCATTGGCCTGGAGATGCACATCGAGTTTGCCGACCCGGCCTTCCCCAGCTTCTTCAAGACCTCCCACGAGAGCGCGAAGATCGGTGCCGACAACCCGGACAATCTCTACGAATATTCGCGCCTGGACGGCACGCTGCAATACCGCATCAAAGGCCAGCGCGGCAGTGTCGCGTACCTGAGTTTCGGCACCCAGAAAGGCGGCTATGAAACCGACGGCACCTTGACCCAGACCGGTTTTATCGACGCCAGCCAGCTACAGGTCGATGCCCAGGGCAACTTTGAAATCATCCTCAGCGGCGAAGCGCAACCGGGTAACTGGTTGAAGATGGAAGACGCCACCAACGCGCTGATCGTGCGCCAGACGTTTCTTGATCGTGGGACCGAAGTGCCGGCCAAACTCAGCATCGAACGTATCGGCACCGATGCCAAGCCGCCGGCCCTCGACCCGGCCACCTTTCAGCAAGGCCTGGCGCGGGTGTCGAGCTTCGTCGAGAACACCGCCAGATTGTTCGCCGACTGGAGCGAGAGTTACCTGCCCCACAGCAATCAACTGCCACCGGCCAACCAGGCGCTGTGCCAGTCGGTGGGCGGCGACCCGAACATTTTCTACTACCACTCGCACTGGGCGCTGGCCGCCGATGAAGCGCTGGTGATCCACATCGACAAGGTGCCGGAGTGCGACTTCTGGAACCTGCAGATCAACAACTACTGGATGGAGTCGCTGGACTACCGCTACCACCGGATCTGCGTCAACAAACACCAGGCGCGCTACGACGAAAACGGTGGCGTCACCCTGGTCCTCAGTGAGCTGGACCCTGGCGTGAACAACTGGCTGCAAACCGCTGGCGTGCGCCAGGGCACGATGTGCCTGCGCTGGGTCGGCGCCCAGGAGCAGTGCCATCCCACCACCCGGGTCGTCAACGTATCTGCTGTCGCGGAGGCCCTATGAACACGATCACCCTGATGGAAGATTTGACCGTCGAAGGCCTCTTGGCCAGCGCCATCGCGCGCAGCAACGGGCTGAGTTATTTCGGCGACGACAACTATCGCGAGTCTTTGCAGGCCTTGCTCGATGCACTGGCTACCGAGGCGCAGCTGTCGCCGACCGGCCTGCAAGTGCTCGAGGAAAGGCTGGTGGGACAATTGGTCAACCGCCTGGTGATGGAGGACTACCTCAAGCGCTATCCGCAAATCACCGAAACGCCGATCGACGACCCGTTAGTGATCGTCGGACTGCCGCGCACCGGCACGACTATGCTCCAGCGCACCCTGGCGGTTGACCCGCGTTTCTACTCGGCGGCCTGGTGGGAAACCCGCTATCCGTCACCGCTGGCAAACGAAACCCTGGCCGCACCGACCCAGCGCATTGCCCAGGCCAAGGCCGAGGTCGAGCTGATGGCCCAGGTCATCCCGCAGATCCTCGCCATCCACCCACTGGACGCCATGCTCTGCGACGAGGAGTTCATGCTCATGGAGCATTCCTTCATGTGCGCGATGGACGCCTACGTCAACGTCCCCAGCTACACCCGCTGGCTCGATCAGCAAGATCAGCGGCCGGTCTACACCCAGCTGAGAAAAATGCTGCAGTTCCTGCAGTGGCAGAAAACACAACGGGGTGAACCGGCGGGCCAGCGTTGGCTGCTCAAAGCGCCGCAACACCTGCATACCCTGCATTTGCTGCTGGATGTCTTCCCCAAGGCGCAGGTGATTCTGACCCACCGCGAACCCGCCCAGACCATCCCTTCCATGGCCAGCATGGCCCACACCCTGTGGCAGATGTACAGCGACAACCCGGATCCGAAAGCCGTGGGCGAACAGTGGAACAGCCGCATGGCGCGTGGCATTCGTCACACGCTGCAGGTTCGCGAACAACACGCGGCCGAGCGTTTCCTGGACGTCAACTTCGCCGACACGGTGACCCAGCCGATGCTCGTGCTGGAACGGGTCTACGCCTTTGCCAACCTGCCGTTCACCGACCAGGCCCGAGCCGACGCCCAGCGCTGGCTGTCGCAAAACAGCCGGGAAAAACGCGCCAGCCACGACTACAGCCTGGAACGCTTCGGGCTGACAGAAACACAGATGAGCCAGGACTACAGCGAATATCGCGCCCGTCATCTGAGCGTCAATCACTGAGCGAACACGCGAGGTTTCCCATGTTGGATCTGCAAGCAATCGAGCTGATCAAACAGCTCAAGGCACGCTATTTCCGCGCCATCGACACCGGCAATATCGAGATGCTCCAGGGCATGCTCACTGACGATGTCGCCCTGTCGTTCAAGAGCCCGGCCTATGAATTTCGGGTCAACGGCCTGGACGATGCGCTGGAGTTCTACCGCACCTCGTTCACCAAGACCCGCCTGGCCACCCACAACGGCCACACCCCGGAAATCGAGGTCGACGGCGACCACGCCACGGCCCTCTGGTACCTGAGCTACGTGTTCATCAACCTCGAGGACAACACCCATATGCACGGCAGCGCGATCTACCAGGATCGCTACGTCAAGCGCGACGGGCGCTGGATGATCGCCGAGACGGGTTACCAGACCCTGCTCGAGACGGTCGAGCCCTTGAGCGAACACCTGCAGATCACCTCCCGCCCCATCAACTGATCACCCAACAGGAGACCGTCATGGCCAGAGCCGAAAACATCGTGACCTCCCTCACCGTGGAAATTAACGCCCCCGCCCGCGTGGTCTGGGACGTGCTGATTGATCTGGACAACTACCACCAGTGGAACAGCTTCTGTCCCCACATCCAGTGCGGCCTGCAAATCGGTGACGAGGTGCACATGCAGGTACGCAACCCCGCTACCGGCGAAACCGTTCCGGTGTTCGAATACCTCGTGGCCTGCGACCCCGAGCGACTGTTGTCCTGGGAGCAGCGTCCGGTTCCGGAAAACATGGACGCCGCCCGTCGTGACCAATACATCGAGGCCATCGACGCCAACCGCTGCCGCTATTTCACCACGGATATTTTCCTCGGACTGAACCAGGACACGATCATGCGCGAGCACGGTGCGTGGGTAAAAACCGCCTTCGATCAGGTGGCCCTGGACCTCAAGCGCCGTGCTGAAGCGCTGCACGCAAACGGCGCGTGAGCCGCCGATTTCCCCTCATAAAAACAAGAAGGTAATTGCCATGTTGCTGAAGGATAAAGTGGTCATCATTTCCGGGATCGGTCCTGGGCTGGGCATCAAGCTGGCCGTACGGGCGGCGGAGTATCAGGCCAAAGCCGTGGTGTTGGCCACGCGAACCCCCGCCAAGCTCGATCTGGCCGAAAAAGCAGTTCGTGACGCTGGCTACAGCACGCCGATCCTTAAAGTCCCGACCGACATCACCCAGGCCGAACAATGCCGGACGCTCGCCGACCTGACCCTCGAGCACTTCGGCCGCATAGACGCGCTGATCAATTCCGCCTACGCCCATGGTGCCTGGGGCAGCGCTTCCGAGTCGGTGATGGACGACTGGCGCAACGCGATGGACGTCAATCTGTTCGGCACCCTGCACATGACCCAGGCCGTGCTGCCGCAGATGAAAAAGCAGCAGTCGGGCAGCATCGTCATGATCAACACCATGGCCACACGCACCCCCAACCAGCTGGAGTCCGGCTATGCCGTCTCCAAGGGCGCATTGAAAACCGCCGTGCAGTATTTGGCCCAGGATCTGGGCCGGTTCGGCATCCGCGTCAACTCTACGTTCATGGGCTGGATGTGGGGCGCGCCGGTCATCGGTTACTTCAAGAGCGAAGCCCAGCGACTGGGCGTGCCGATGGAGTCGCTGGTCGATCAGGTCGCCCAGCAAATCGCGTTGCGCAAGATCCCCGACGACAGCGACTGCGCGATGGCCGCCCTGTACCTGGCCAGCGATTACGCCAAGGTCATTACCGGCGCGCAACTGGACGTCAATGGTGGTCACTTCCTGCCCTGCTGATTAGCCAGGGGCGACAGCGATGTCGCCTCCTTCAGCCCTCACACAATGGTCATGTGACCATCACCGCTTCCCTGGAGATTACCGACATGTTGGATCTCGTTGCCATCGAGCAGATCAAACAGCTCAAGGCCCGCTATTTTCGTGGTATCGACACCTGCAACCTCGACCTGCTGCGCAACATCCTGGCACCTGATGTGAAGATCAGTTTCGACAGCCCGACCTATCAGTTCGAACTCAACGGGATAGACGAAGCCATCTCGTTCTACCGCGCCAACTTCACCCACCGTCGTTTTGGCATGCACCACGGCCACACCCCGGAAATCGAAGTCAACGGTGACGAGGCGACGGGGCTCTGGTACCTGAACGACGTGTTCATCAACCTCGATGCGCAAACCCTGCTCAACGGCAGCGCGATCTACGAGGATAACTACGTCAAGGTGCAAGGCGAGTGGCGCATCCTGCGTACCGGTTACAAGCGACTGCTGGAGATGATCGGTCCACTGGATCCGCAATGGTCGATAACCTCACAACCAATCAACTGACTGACATTTCCCTGTAGGAGCGAGCTTGCTCGCGATGGTCGTGAACGATAACGCGGTAAACCAGATGCCCCTCGGTGCCCTCAGGTTTTTCGCGAGCGTGCTCGCTCCTACAGGGGGATTTTCGGGTAAAAAAAAGCCCCATCGGATTCGATGGGGCTTTTGTCATTGCAACAGGGCTTAGCGCCCGATGGCTCGCGCCGCGTCCGCGGTGTACTGGTCAGGAGTGAATTTGCCTTCGTTGAGCACCGGGCCTTTCTTCGCTTCGTTGGACATGCCGTAGCCGGTGTACTGGCCAGAGTTCAAGTCGAGGAAGAACTGCGAACCCGCCTGCCAGCCGCTCATGTCGGGATGGTAGTAGTAATTGACCATCGCGTGCTTCCACAGTTGCCCACGGGCATCGTAGTTATCGGCCATGACGGCGTTCCAGGTGTCCTCGTCAATGAATAGCACGCGCTTGCCATAGACATGGCGATAGCCTTCCTTGAGGTCGGCTTCCAGCACCCACACCCGGCGTAATTCATAACGCATGAAATCGGGGTTGGGATGGTTGGGGGTCAGGATGTCGGCGTATTTGACGTTCCCGGCATTGGCCTTGAACGCGTTCGCCGGGCTGTAGATTTCACGTTTACCGATCAGCTTCCAGTTGAAGCGCTCCGGCGAGCCGTTGAACAGGCGGTCCTCGTCGACCGTCATGGTGCCATTGGTACCGATCATCGGTTGATCGTAGCCGTAGCCCGGCAGCTGCCGCACGCGCCGGGTCGACGGGCTGTAGGACCAGGCCTGACGCGACTCAGTGACGAAGTTGTAGGGTTCGTGGGAGATGCTCAACGTGCCGTTGTCGCGGGTCGGTTTCAGGGTCATGTTGTTGCTCATCGCCTGAATCTTGCCATCCGTACTGGGGTCGACCGTCGGCGAGTTGGCCTGCGACAGGTTACGCGCGTAGGCACGCCCCCAGCCGATGCTGCCATTCGGCAGGACCGAGGCCAGGTCGGTGGTTTTTTCCTCGGTATAGGCGCGCGCCGGCAGTTGGTGGTTCCACAGCAATTCCATGCCGTTCTTGGGTATCGGGAATGGCACCTGGCCGAGCCCGGTGAAACCTGCCCCGTCGTTGACCAGTTTGGCGTGCAACGCGTTATCCATTGCCCGACGGCAGACGTAATCGGGGTAGCGGAAATCCCGGTGGCCCGGGTAGATGTTCATCTTGTAGGTGGTCGGGTATTTCTTCAGCAGGGCCTTCTGCCCTTCGGTCAGGTGCGACTCGTACTGACTCATGTTCTGCGCAGTGATCACCAGGATTGGCTTTTCGGCAGCGTAAGGATCAACCGGCTGATCGCCGGAATACTTCACGTGATTCCAGCCCGGCACTTCGCCCAAATACTTGCCGGTGTACGGTGGAATGGTGCCCTCGGCGTTCCCCGCCTGCTCGGCGCCGACACAGGTGAGCTCCTTGCCCAGTTTGGCGGCTTCCTGAGGGGATACTTCGGCGTGCGCAAAACCCATCAGCCCGCTATTGGCTGAGACTGCGACCGCGAGCATGAGACCTGTTCTTGTTATTTTCATGTATTGCCTCCTTCGCTGATAAGGCTGTGTGGATGGACCTATTGTTCGTGTCCTGCCGGCCGAGACATCGTCCAGAAAGACTAAGGAGGCGTCATGCGCCCAACTTTTCCTGCAGTTGTGCCTTGAGCACCTTGCCGGTGGCATTGCGTGGCAGCGGTTCGAGTACCCGATAGACCTGCGCCGGCACTTTGTAGGCGGCCAGACGCTCGGCGATGAATGCGCAAATCTGCGCCTCCTGGGGCAGCCGCGAGGCCTGGCCATGCACCGCCAGCCCCACCGCTTCGCCCAGCAACGGATCGGCGATGGCGAAGGCCGCCGCTTCCAGGACACCGGGCATATCGAGGATGCAGGTCTCGATTTCAGCGGCGGAAATTTTCTCGCCACCGCGGTTGATCAGCTCCTTGACCCGGCCGGTAATAGTCAGAAAACCCTCGTCGTCGAGGTAGCCGACATCACCGGTGTCGAGCCAACCGTCGCGCAGGGTGTGTGCCGTGGCTTCGGGCAGACGCCAGTATTCAATCATGAGCGTTGGCGAGCGCAGCCAGATCAGCCCACGCGTGCCCGCCGGTTGCGGTTGGTGCGGATCGGCGCCGATGCGGATATCGACGATTGGCAAGGCCCACCCCGCCGTCGCCGGTTTGTACACGAACGCGTCGCCACCGATGGCAGCGCCAATGCCATTGCTTTCGGTCAGGCCGTAGCCGGCACCGCCGATGGCATCGGGCTTGAGCTTGAGCATGCCGTCCAGCACGCTCGCGGACGACGCACCGCCGCCAAGACCGAGGCCGAACAAGCTGGCGGTTTCCTCGCTGCCAAAGCGTGGCGATGCGAGCAATTGCTGCATCATGACCGGCGCGCCATTGAACTGGGTGCAACGCTCGTCGCGGATCAAATCCAGCGCCTGCTCCACATCCCATTTGTACATCAGCAGCAAGCGCCGCCCCCCGCGCAGGGCCGAGAGAAACTGCGCATGCAAACCGCTGACATGAAACAGCGGAACAGCGCCCAGCGTGGTGGGCGGGTAACCGCTGTTGATCACCGCGCCAATGCGCTCGGGCGAACTCATGGCACAAAAAGCGCCCTGGAAATCCAGGGCATAGAGCGCCTGGCAGATCGCCCGATGGCTGGACACTGCGCCCTTGGCACGGCTGGTAGTGCCGGAGGTGTAGAGGATCAGCGCCGGCGCATGGGGATCGATGTCCAATGAAGGTACGGGCAATGCCGGAGCGCTGATCAGGTCTTCGTAGCGTCGGCAATAGTCGGGCAATGTCCCGCTATGCGCTCCGACGACTATCGTGGCCCGCTGCTCGCGGGCCAGGTCGTCGTGCAAGGTGGTGAGGCGCACTTCGTCGCACAGCAGCAAGCGCGAACCGCTGTCCTGCAAGGCGTATTGCAACTCGTCGCGCAGGCCCCAGCTGTTAAGCGGCACACACACCGCACCGCAGCGCTGGATCGCGGCAAACGCCACCAGCCATGCCGGTTGGTTGCGCATGGCAATCGCCACACGCTCGCCCGGCCGGAGGCCAAATTGCTCGATCATCTGCCCGGCAAGGCGGTCGACCTGATCAAAATATTGATTGAAGGTCAGGCGTTGCGTCTGCCAGATCAGGAATTCACGGTCGCCATGGACGCGACCGGCGTCGATCACCTGCAACAGATCATGCGCGGCCTGTCGGAAATAACGTGGGCCGCCGTCATCAGGCGTCACCACTTCAAAAGGCGCACCGGGGGCGATCAGTTGTCGCCACGCGGTTTGCCAGCGTTCAATGCTCATTATTGTTTTCTCCAGAACAACCGAAAGACCTGTGGGAGCGGGCTTGAGTCGTGCTCATGGTTTGCGTACACCCCGCGATACCTGTGGGAGCGAGCCTGCTCGCGATGAGGCCGGCATAGCCAACATCGGCGTCGCCTGACACACCGCCTTCGCGAGCAGGCTCGCTCCCACAGGGGGATCGAGTCGTGCTCATGGTTTGCGTACACCCCGCAATACTTGTGGGAGCGAGCCTGCTCGCGATGAGGCCGGCACTGCCAACATCGGCATCGCCTGACACGCCGCCATCGCGAGCAGGCTCGCTCCCACAGGGGGATTGAGTTGTGCTCGGGTATCTACGCGTTAGCCAGGTACCGCTCGCCGTGGAAATCCCGGTCGCCCAGGCAGCTTTGGGCAACGCGCACGCGCTTGAGGTACAGGCCGACGTCCAGCTCGTCGGTGACGCCAATACCGCCGTGCATTTGCACCGCTTCGTTGGCCACCTTGATCGCGGTGTCGCCGGCCTTCCATTTCGCCAGGCTGACCAGCCGTGCCCGCGTGCGGGTATCGGTGCTGACGTCATCCAGGGTCGCCAGAGCCGCCATCAGGGCGCTGCGGCTCAGCGCGAGGTCGATGTACATCTGCGCGGCGCGATGTTGCAGGACCTGGAAGGTGCCGATCGGCGTGTCGAACTGCACGCGGGTCTTGAGGTATTCCAGCGTGGTTTCGAACAGTTGCTCGGCCATCCCCAGCAGCTCCGCCGCGAGGCAGGCCCGGCCCCGATCCAGCGCGATTTCCAGCGCCGTCCAGCCCTCGCCCAATGCACCCAGCAGCGCTTCGCTGCCCAGTTGCACCTGGTCCAGTTGCAGACGTGCGCTGTTGCGCGAATCGATGAGGGGCAAGGCGCTGACGATCACCCCCGGTGTATCGGCCGGCACCAGGAACAGGCTGATGCCTTGCGTGTCGCCCGGTTGCCCGGACGTGCGCGCCACCACCACATAAGCATCGGCGCCCACGCCATCGACCACCCAATACTTGTCGCCATGCAAGCGGTAACCCTGCCCCTCTGCCTTCGCTTCCAGGGCCACGTGGCTCGGGTCATGGCGCGAACGTTCGTCCACGGCCAGGGCCAGGCGCTGCTGACCAGCGATCAGCGCTTGCAGCCCTTGCGACTGCTGAGTTGAACTGCCTGCCAGATGCAGCAGCGAACCGCCCAGCACCACACTGGACAACAGCGGCGTAGCGGACAGGTTGCGGCCGATGGATTCGAAGATCGGTCCCAGACCTTTGCAGCCGAAATCCAGGCCGCCGAACGCTTCAGGAAACGGAATCGCGCTCCAGCCCAGGTCCACCGCTTCGCGCCACAGTTGCGGGTCGAAGCCCAGAGTCACCGCTTCATCGCGCAATCGGCGCTGGGCACTGACGGGGCTGCGAGCCGCAAGAAAATCCCGGGCGCTGTCGGCCAGCAAACGCTGGTCGTCGCTATAACGCAGGCTCATGGCTGTACTCCTGTTTTCACCGCGGGTTTCTTCACTTCCGGCAAACCAAGCACACGCTTGGCGATGACATTGAGCTGGATCTCCGAGGCGCCGCCCGAGATGGTCAACGCGTAACTGTTCAACCAGGCTCGGGTGATCGCCAGTTGTTGCTCGCTGAAAGCCGGACTTTCCCAGCCAAAGGCATGCCCGGCCATGGCATCGAGCAGCACTTCGAACTTGTCGCGCTCCTGTTCGGTGTGCACCAGTTTCATGATCGACATCAGGCCGCCGATGTCATCGCCGGCCCGCGCCTCCTCGCCCATGCGCTGCACGGTCAGGTTGTAGGCATGCTCGTTCATCGCACAGGCGCTGGCCCGAGCCTGCAAGGCATATTCGCTTTGAGTCTTCGGCGCAGGCACGTATTCGCGCATCAGGGCCAGCAGGTCGAAGTGCGACGGCAGGCTGAATTCGCCGAATTTCGACATCGCCTTGCGCTCGTGCTGCAGCAGGTACTTGGCCAGGTTCCAGCCACCGTTCAGCGGGCCGATCAACTGGCTCTTGGGCACTTTCACACCGTCGAAGAACACCTGGCAGAACGCCGACTTGCCGCTGATCAAATCGATCGGCTGCGGCTTGACGCCGGGGCTGCGCATGTCCAGGACAATCAGGCTGATGCCTTCGTGTTTCGGCGCGCTGAAGTCGGTGCGCACCAGGGCGTACATCCAGTCGGATTTGTCGCCATACGAGGTCCAGATCTTGCTGCCGTCCACCACGAAATGATCGCCGGCATCGCGTGCCGCCATTTTCAGGCTGGCCAGGTCGGAACCGGCGTTAGGCTCGGAAAATCCCTGGCACCAGCGCACTTCACCACGGGCGATGGGCGGCAGCAGATCGCGTTTCTGTTGCTCGCTGCCGAACGCCAGCAGCACCGGCCCGAGCATCCAGATGCCGAGGTTGATCTGCGGCGGCCGACATTTGATCCGACGCATCTCGCTTTCCAGTACCGCCAGTTCCTCGTCGCTCAGCCCGGCGCCACCGTACTCCTCGGGCCATTCCGGGCAGAACCAGCGCTTGTCGCGCATGCGCTCGAACCAGAGGCGCGCGTCTTCACAGGGAAATTGCGGATTCTGGCTGCCCCACACCACGTCGCCTTCCGCCATGCCGGTGCGCATTGACGGCGGGCAGTTCGCCTCCAGCCAGGCACGGGTTTCGTGCCGGAATTGCTCGATAGTGCTCATGAAAGTCCCCTTCGACCCGCCCCGAAAAAGGGGCGGACAGATTTTTTTGTTGTGGATGGACGAACGTCAGCGTTGCGCGCGCGGCATCCCCAGACCGAACTGGGCAATCAGTTCGCGCTGGATTTCATTGGTGCCGCCGCCAAAGGTCAGGGTCACCGAGCTGCGCAACTCGTATTCCAGCTCGCCCTGCAACAGGGCGGCCGACGAGCCGCTGCGCATCGAGCCATTGGCGCCGAGGATCGCCGCCAACCGACGCAGGATCTCGATGGCCGATTCCGAACCGAACACCTTGGTGGTCGAACTCAGCGCCACGTCCATGCGCTCGCGTTCCAGGTCGGAGGCGATGCGCATGTTGATCAGGCGCATCGCTTCCAGCCGCGCATAACATTCGGCCAGCGAACTGCGCACCCAAGCCTTGTCCATCGCCCGACGGCCCTGCTCGTCACGAGCCCGCGCCCACAGGTAGACCCGACGGAACAACGCCACAACCTTGTCCGACCAGGTTCCCAGGCCGAGTCGCTCGTGGTTCAGCTGCGAAGTGATCAGCTTCCAGCCGCCATGCAGTTCGCCCACCAGCATCTCGTTGGGCACCCGTACGTTGTCGTAATAGGTGGCGGTGGTCGGAATGCTGGTAGTGGGAATCAGCGTGTGGGAGAAGCCCGGTGTCGTGGTGTCGACGATCAGCAGCGAAATGCCCTTGTGGCGTGCCTGGGTCGGGTCGGTCCGGGCTGCCAGCCAGACGAAATCGGCCGACTCGGCGCCCGAGGTCCACAACTTGTTGCCATTGACCAGGAAGCCGTCGGCGTCCTGGCGGGCACTGGTTTTCAGCACGGCCAGGTCACTGCCGGCGTCCGGTTCCGAGTAACCGATGGCGAACATGATCTCGCCCGCAGCGATGCCCGGCAGGAAACGTTCTTTCTGCAACTCGCTGCCATGCGTCATCAAGGACGGGCCAACGGTGCTGATGGTGACGAACGGCAGGGGCGCGCCGGCGATGTTGGCTTCTTCGAAGAAGATCAACTGCTCGGTCGCGGCGTAGCCCTGGCCACCGTGGGCCTTGGGCCAGCCGACCGCGAGCCAGCCGTCGCGGCCCATCTGGCGGATGGTCTGGCGATACAGCTCGCCGCCTTCCTTGCCGCGCAGCCGGTCGCGCATGTCCGGGGTCATCAGCGCCTGGAAATAATCCCGCACCTTATGGCGCAGGGCGTGTTGCTCGGGAGTGAGGTCGACGAACATCTGCTGCTCCTTAGGCTGCGCCGAGAATCAGGCCGCTGGTGGGTACGCCAGTGCCGGCGGTGACCAGCACGTTCTGCACGTCCGCCACCTGGTTGACCGCCGTGCCACGTACCTGGCGCACGGCCTCGGCGATGCCGTTCATGCCATGGATATAGGCTTCGCCCAGTTGCCCGCCGTGGGTGTTGATCGGCAGTTTGCCGCCACGGGCGTGATGCCCGGCGCGGATGAACTCCTTGGCTTCGCCGCGCTTGGCGAAACCGAACTCCTCCAGCTGCGGCAATACGAACGGCGTGAAGTGGTCGTAGATCACGGCGGTCTGGAACGCCTCCGGACCCAGGCCCGACTGGCGATACAGTTCGCGGGCGACCACGCCCATCTCCGGCAGCCCGGTGATGTCGTCGCGATAGAACGACGTCATGCTCTGTTGACCGTGGCTGATGCCCTGGGCGCCGGCCTTGATGGTCACCGGTTTCTGGCGCAGGTCACGGGCGCGCTCGACCGAGGTGATGACCATCGCCACGGCACCGTCGGATTCCTGGCAGCAATCGAGCAGGTGCAGTGGCTCACAGATCCAGCGCGAGGCCTGGTGCTCTTCCAGCGTGATCGGCTTGCCGTGAAAAAACGCCTGGGGGTTGGTAGCGGCAAAATCCCGCGCGGCCACCGCCACCCGACCGAAGTCTTCGCTGGTGGCGCCATAGGTGTGCATGTAGCGCTGGGCGAACATCCCGACCCAGGCGGCCGGCGTATGAAACCCGTGGGGCATGTACCAGCCGTAGTTGACGTTGTCGAAGGTCGGCGCCGCGGCGAAGCCGTAGTCACCGGTGCCGAAGCGATACCATGAGCGCTCGTTCATCGCTCGATAGACCACCACCACTTTCGCCACCCCGGTGGCCACCGCCATGGCCGCGTGCATCACCGGCCCGCAGGCGGCGCCACCGCCATGGGGCACCTGGGAGAAGAACTTGACGTCCTTGCAGCCGAGCAGGCGGGCGATTTCGTATTCCGGGACCTTGTCCACCGAATAAGAGCTGAAGCCCTCGACTTCGCTCGGGTCGATACCGGCGTCCTTGAGTGCGCTGAGGGTGGCCTCCATGGCGAGGCGCAATTCAGTGCGTCCGGAGTTCTTGGAAAATTCGGTCGCGCCGAGGCCGACGATCGCGGCGCGCCCGGAAATCGATGAATCAGTCATCTGTATTTCTCCGGCTGTCAGGGCAGGACCAGCGCGACCGTCCCGGTCACGTGGTTACCCATGGAATTTTTACCGCTCAAGGTGATTTCCACCGAGCGGGTGTCCGCCTCAACGCGGGTGACGCTGCCGCTGAAGGTCATGCAGTCGCCGGGGTAGTTCGGCGCACCGAGCTTGATTTTCAACGCGGTGAATTGCGCCAGTGGCCCGGACCACTGCTCGATGAATCGCTGCACCAACCCGTTGGTGGTGAGGATGTTCATGAACACGTTGGGCGACCCCAGGCCCCGGGCCGCGTCGGCGTCGTGGTGGCCGGGGAAATAATCACGGGTGGCGATCGCGCCGCCGTTGATCAGCGTCACCGTGATCGGCACGGCAAGCTCCGGCAATACTTCGCCGGGGCGCACGTCTTCAAAGCGCTTGGTGTTCTTCGAGGTCATATTTCCATCCCAGCTTGTCGTTATCGTTGAGCCAGTCGCCCAGGCGTTCCAGGCTTGCCGCCGAGCCACCCAAGGCAAGGCACAGGCCGCGGCTCCAGTAGAGAAAACGGTGGATCGGGTAGCTCAGGTCGACGCCGATACCGCCATGCACGTGTTGGGCGATATGGCCGATGCGGTGCCCCGCTTCGCAGGCCAGCCAGGCGGTGGCCAGGGCTTCGCTGGGCGCAGGCAAACCGGCATCGACGCGGTAGACCAATTGCCACAGCGCCGAGCGCAACGCTTCGACGGCGATATGGGTGTCGGCCATGCTCATTTGCACGGCCTGGAAGCTGCCGATGCTGCGCTCGAACTGGCGACGCTCACTGACATACGCCACGGTGCGGCGGATCTGCTCTTCGCTGACGCCCAATTGCAGGGCAGCCAACGCCGCGACGCTGCGCAGCTCCAGCCAGGCCACCGCTTCGGCCGGCAACAGCGCGTTGGTGTCCACCGTCAGGCCCTGGATGTGCAGGTCGGCGACCGCTTCACCCTGGGTCAACACGGCCGAAACCCGTTGCACCTGCGGTGCCGACAGGTCGATCAAGAGCAAGCGTGGCTGACCCTCGGCCTGTACCAGCACCAGTGCCGCCCCCGCCTGGTCCCCCAGGGACAAGGCCGCGACCCGGCCATCGATCGACCAGCCATCGGCCGTTGCCGTCGCCTGTAGCTCAACACCCAGCGCACTGCTCAAGCCATCGACAGACAAGCTCAGCAGTGCCTCGCCGGAGGCCGCTTTGGCCAGCCATCCGGCGCTGTCGGCGGCGGCGAACCGGGCCAGGGTTGCGGCCGCCAGCTGATGCCGCCACAACGGCACCTGGGCCAAGGCCTTGCCTTGTGCTTGCAGCACCAGCATCAATTCGGTCATGCCCAGGCCGCTGCCGCCATGCTCTTCGGGAATGGCCAGGGCATGCAGGCCGGTCTCGATGCACAAGGCCCACAACGGCGCCATCATCGGCTCGCCGCTAACGTCCCACTGGCGCATGTACTCGTCATGGCAATGATCGACAAACAGGCCGTCGGCCATCTGCGCGATGGCGCGCTGGTCTTCGCTCAATTCGAAATCCATGATTGGCTCCTATGCCTCGACCGGCCGAAACAGTGGCAGGGTCTGGCGGTCGTCGAAGGTCTGGAATTCGACCTGCAACGGCTGGCCGATCTGCAGTTGCCCGCGCTCGATCCCCACCAGGCCAGCGATCAGGCGCACGCCCTCCTCCAGCTCGATGAGGCCGATGGGATTGGGGTAATCAAACGGCGGCACTTCGGGGTAATGCATCACCACGAACGAATACAGACGGGCGCGGCCGCTGGCCTCAACGGTGTCCCAATCGAAGCTGTGGCACTCGATGCACACCGGGGCCGGTGGGTGGCGCAGGGTCTGGCAAGCGCAGCAGCGCTGGATCAGCAACTGACCCTTCTCGCAGCCCTCCCAGAAAAATCGTGTGTCATCGCTGATGCCCGGCAGCGGACGCTTGGGCTTTGCCGGCGCGGACTCGACGGTGACGGGCGTCTGCACGTTGGCCGGGCGGAATTTGAAAACGCGAAACAGCAACTCGCCCACGGGCTCGTCGCCACCCGCCTTTTCGACAAAATGGCTCATGATCAGGGTGACAAAAAAGCCAGTGCCCAGGGCAGTGGTCTTCTCGTCGCCAACCGACTCCAGGCGCGTGGTGTAGTAGAGCTTTTCCCCCAGGCGCACCGGACGGGTGAAGCTCAGCTCGGAATTGACCGCCACGGTCGACGCATAGCCGTGGGCTTCCATTTCCTTGAGCACCTCGTAAGGATTCTCGTCGGTGGAGCCTGGCGGATAGTTGTTGGCGTGCAGGCCTTCCATGGTCCACACCTGCAACATGGCAGGCGGGGCAATCAGGCCTTCATGCCGGGTGCCCAGGGCAAATTCCGCGTCGGTGTACAGCGGGTTGTCCACGCCCATGACCTCGCACCATTGGCGGATCATGGGGGCGTTGACCTCGTCCCAGGCATACACCCGGCCGTACTGGCGTCCCACCAGGGCGCGCACATTGGATAGCAATTGTGGATCAGCCAAAGTCGTCTCCTTCACATTGAAGGCGGCCACCGAACCCGGTCGCCGCAATAGGTCGATCAGGTCGGCAAAACCTGCGCGGCATCGAGAAATGCCGGCCGTTCACCACCGCCATGCAGCAGCAGGTTGCTGCCGCTGGCGTAGCTGGCCAGCGGCGATGCGATGTACAGACAGCCATTGGCGATGTCGTCGACCACCGCCATGCGACCGGCCGGGATGCCGGCAGCGACGGCGGCGATGCCCGCCGCAGAGCCGTAGTGCAGATGCGCCTGCTCGGTCAGCACCAGGCCCGGGCTGACCGTGACGACCCGTACCTTGGGCCCCCACTCCACCGCCAGCGATTGCACGAGCGCCAGCACGCCGGCCTTGGCCGCGCCATAGGCGGCGGTCCCCGGGGAGGATCGCAAGGCGCTGATGCTGCCAATGAAGACGATGCAGCCGCCCTGGACCTGTGCCTGCATCAGCCGGTTGGCGTGCTGGGCGACGTTGAGCGGGGCGATCAGGTTCAGACCGATGATGCTTTCATGAAACCTCGGCGAGGCTGTGGCCGCGTCGGCGGCGGGGCTGCCGCCCGCGTTGTTGATCACCACGTCGAGGCGCCCGAAGTCGCGTTCGATGGTGGCGAACAGTCGTTGCAGGGAATCATGGTCACGCACGTCGGTGGCAATGAACGTCGCGCGCTTGCCGTCATGCGCCGGCACCTGCTCGGGTTCGCGCCGGGCACAGACAATCACCCGTGCGTTCGCGGCCAGAAACCCTTGGGCGATACCCGCGCCGATGCCCTTGGTGCCACCGGTGACCAGCACCACCTTGCCGCTGTAATCAAGACCCGAATGCAGCTCCATTACGTGCTCCTTTTCTACTGACAAGGGTCACTCTAGGGGCGAACTCAGGCTCAAACTACGTCTGAACGGACGATGAAAATCCGCCCTCGCGAACAGGACACTGACGATTACCCACCTGTTGCAAGGTCCTTGAGAATGCCCATGTCCGACTCGTTTGCCGCACCGGTTCTGCTCGAACATCCACTGCCGGGCGTCGCCCTGTTGCGGCTCAACCGCCCGCGAGCGACCAATGCCTTGAGCCTGGAATTGCAGGCGCTGCTGTCGCGGCATTTCACCGAACTGGCGGAGGATCCCGAAGTGCGCTGCATTGTGCTGACGGGCGGCGAAAAGGTGTTCGCCGCCGGGGGCGACATCAACAGCATGGCCGGGGTCGGTGCGATCGATATCTACAAGCGCCACACCGAACGCGTATGGGCGCCGATCCAGCATTGTCCGAAACCGGTGATCGCGGCGGTCTGCGGGTATGCGTACGGCGGCGGCTGCGAACTGGCCATGCATGCGGACCTGATCGTCGCCGGGCGCAGCGCAAAATTCTGCCAACCGGAAATCCGCATCGGCATCATGCCCGGCATCGGCGGCACCCAACGGCTGGTGCGCGCGGTGGGCAAGGTCAAGGCGATGCGCATGGCGCTGACCGGGCAACCGATCAGCGCCGAAGACGCCTGGGTTGCCGGATTGGTCAGCGATCTGGTGGACGACGACCAGGTCCAGGCGCACGCACTGGAGCTGGCACGTGTCATCGCCGCCATGCCGGCACTGGCCGCCGAGCAGATCAAGGAGGTGATCCTCGCCGGCATGGACGCGCCGCTGGAAGCAGGCCTCGCCCTGGAGCGCAAGGCCAATGCCCTGCTATTCGCCTCACGGGACCAGAAGGAAGGCATGCAGGCATTCATCGACAAACGCCCGGCACGGTTCGAAGGGAACTGACCAGATAATCACCTGTGGGAGCTAACCTGCTAGCGATGGCGCCGGCACATTCGACATCATTGCTGGCGGGGCCAATCGCTAGCAGGCTAGCTCCCACAAGGGTTTGTGGCCTCAGATACTCATCACCATCTGTCCACTGTCGATGCGCAACTCGACGCCGTTGATTGCCCGTGACTCATCGCTGGCCAGGAACAGCACGCTGGTTGCGACGTCTTCGGGCAGGCACATGCGGTTCATCGGATCGCTGTCGATCGTCAGACGGTGGGGGTCGACGCCCTCCGGAAAGCCACTGCGCGTCATGTCGGTGAGCACGCCATCCGGGTGCAGAGTGTTACAACGGATACGGTATTTGCGTCGCCTGCAAAACGCCGCCACCGACCGCGACAACGCCGCCACGGCCCCCTTGGAGGCGCTATAGGCCAGGTAATCGTCACGCGCGGCCAAGGCTGCGATGGACGACAGGTTGATGATCGAGCCCCCCCCCTCCTTCATCAACGCGATGCTTTCGCGACAGCCCAGGAACACGCTGTCGGCATTCACCCGCATCAAGGTGTGCCAGTCCGCCAGGCTGGTGGTTTCAATCGAACCGCCGATCAGAATGCCGGCGTTGTTGACCAGAATATCCAGGCGCGCGTAGCGCTCACGGATCAGATCGATCACCTCGCGCCATTGCTCTTCGCTGCTGACATCGTGGCGAATGAACGTCGCAGAGGGCCCGATTTGCGCCGCCAGGGCCTGGCCTGATTCGACGTCCAGGTCGCTGATCAGCACCTGGGCGCCTTCGGCCGCCAGCATTCGCACACTGGCAGCGCCAATGCCTTTGGCGCCGCCGGTGACCAGCGCGACCTTGCCGTGAACACGCCCGTTCGGGTTGTAGTGATGTGGGGTCATCATGTCGTCTCGGGAATGTGCATCGGCAGCGGTTGCAGCTGCTGTGGACGGGCGACGGCAGCACCGGCACGACGACCGGAAAACACGCAGTCGGCCAGGGACAGACCGCTGATATACAAGTGCGAGGGAATGCCCAGGGCGGTGCGTCCGGCAGCGTACAGGCCACTGATGGCCTGGCCCCGTTGGTCCAGCACCGCACCGCTGCGTTCATCTACGCGCAAGCCGCCCAATGTCAGGGCGCCCAGCGGGAACAGCGGATTGGTCACCGAGATATCACAGGCGTAGAACGGTCCCTGTTCCAGCACCTGGCACCCGCCTTCGGACTTGCCGAACGGGTCCGGCGCCTCGCCACGGGCGGCGGCGTTGGCTGCCAGCACCGAAGCACGCAATACGGCGGGGTCCATGGACGTTGCACTGGCCAACTCGCTCAGACTCTTGCCCTTTCGCACCTTGAGCAGCATCAGCGCCAGGGCCGGAAAACTCTGGAACCACCAGTAGCCGCCGAACAGTGCCTCGCTAATGGCTTTTTTGCGTAATGGCGCATCCAGCACCAGCCACGCCTTGCCGCCCTGCTCTTCCATCAACGGTTGGCCCAATGTGGCGCCGTAGACTTCTTCGTTGCAGAAGCGACGCCCTTCGCGATTGACCACGATCCCTTTGTGCCAGCTGTACGGCGGATTGATGAAGCGCCATGCCGACACCCGATCAAGCCCGCAACCCTCACCGCCAACACTGGTACCCAGTCGCAGCCCGCTGCCATCGCAACCGGTTGCGCCCACTTTGAAATTGCGGCGAAATTTAGGCGCGTGCTGCTCGATCATCTGGCGATTGAAGATGAAACCGCCGGTGCTCAGGATCACTCCGTTGCGCGCACGCACCAACCGTGGTCGGGCGAAATCCCGTTCGAGCTGGCTGACTTTCTGGCGAAGTTTTTTGCAGTAGCCGGCCGCGAAGTTCTGCAGGCGTTCGGCGCGGGCGGCCAGGCGGGCATGCCGTCGAGCTTCTTTGCTGCCTTCGCTGAGGCACCACAATTCGACGCCCAGCACGTGGCCCTGAGCATCGACCACCAGGCGTCGTGCCGCTGCCTGCAACAGCGGCCGGGCGCCGGCCTTCAGGCATGCCGCCTTCAGATGGGCATAGAGCACCGCGCCACACTGGCCCTTGCCCACGGTGCGATGACCTCGCGGCGCTGGGGGCAATGGACCACCGTGATCGGGCACCAGTTCGTTACCCGAGTAGTAGAGGAAATAGCCGTCGGGCGGATACGAGGTCTTGCCCCCCGGCGGCATCTGATGCGCGTAAGGAGCACCGTGGCTTTCCAGCCACTCGAGGTTGCTGACGCTGTCGGCACAAAAACGCCGCAGGGTATCGTCGCTGACCACGCCTCGGGTTTCATGCTTGAGGTAGTCGAACATGGCTTCGGGGCTGTCGCAGAAACCCGCCGCTTGTTGATGACGCGTACCGCCGCCGGCATACACCACCCCTCCGCTCTTGGCGCTGGCGCCGCCACCGGTAAACCGATCGGCAATCAGCACATCGGCGCCCTCGGCACGCGCCTCCAGCGCAGCGCACGCACCGGCCGCGCCCCAGCCGACGACCAGCACGTCACAGTGTTCGTCCCAGACCATGCTGGTGCTGTCGAACACTTTCAGCGGCGGCAGCACTTCGGTGCTGGGGATGTTATCGGGCATGGACATGTGACCTCCTATCGCTGACTGGCGAGGTGGTTGGCGGCAACATAGCCGAAGGTCATTGCTGGCCCGAGGGTGCCGCCAGCGCCTGGATAACTGGTGCCCATCACCGACGCCGAGCAGTTGCCGATGGCGTACAGGCCAGCGATGGCAGTGCCGTCGTCACGTACCACCTGGGCGTGCTCGTTGGTCAGCAGCCCGCCCTTGGTGCCGATGTCCCCGGCGTCCAGACGCATGGCGTAGAACGGGCCTTTGCGCAGGGGCGCCAGGCAAGGATTGGGCTTGATGTTGCAGTCGCCGTAATAACGGTCGAAGACATTGCCGCCACGCGCGAAATCGAGGTCGACACCAGTGCGTGCGTAGTCGTTGACCCGGGTCACGGTGGCTTCCAGGCCAGCGCTGTCGACACCGATTTGCCGGGCGAGGTCAGCGAGGGTATCGGCCTTCCAGTACAGGGTGTTGAGCCACTCCTTGCGCAAGCGACTGTCGGGCATGACCTGGCCCGGCATCAGCGGTCCCATGGCGTAGTTGAAACGGAAATGCGCGTCGAAGATGCACCAGGCCGGCACTGATTTGCCGTTGGAGAGCTGGTTGTCGCGATGCATGGCGTCGACAAATTCCAGATAGGGTGCCGCTTCATTGACGAAGCGCTGGCCCTGGCCGTTGACCACGATGGCGCCAGGAAACGCCCGTTCAGCGAAGATCCCACGCGGCTTGTCTTCACCCGGAACCGCGATGGTCGGCGCCCACCAGGCCCAATCCATCAGCGCCGTGGCCGCGCCCTGGGCCATGCCGGCCTCGAGCGCCGCGCCGGTGTTGTTACCCGGCGGTGTCGCGCTCCAGTCCTTGCGGGTGGGCTTGGGCAGGTAACGGTCGCGCAGGGTCTGGTTTTGTTCGAAGCCACCGGAGGCAAGGATCACCCCGTGGCGTGCACGCAGCTGCAACTCGGTGCCGTCCCGTCGCACGGTGATGCCGGTAATCCGGTCGTTGTCGGTGATCAGCCCGGAAAAATCGGTGTTGAGCCACAGGGGCACATTGCGATCCATCAGCGAACGGCGCAAGGACGCGACCAATGAACTGCCCAGGGACGCCCGGCGATCCATTTTGCTTTTGCGCCGCCATTTGAAATCCAGCTTGTAGCGCAGCATCAGTTTCATGATCAGCAGGCGCCAGCCAAAACTGCGGGCCATCGCCTTGTGCGCATCGCGAGCCGTCCAGGCGATACGCCCCATCAGCAGGGTCGAAGGTGACGGCTTGCGCAGGTTGGCCAGCTCTTCGCCCAACAGACTGGTGTCGAACAACTCGGGGTCCAGGGTCCGTCCACCCGCCAGGGCGCCCGGCAGGTGCGGATAATAATCAGGGTATTTGGCCGCCACGGCGTAGCGTACGCGGCTGGTGCGGGTGAGCTGTTCGATCATCTTCGGCGCATTGTCGAGGTAGGCACGCAGACGCACTTCATCGACATGCTCGCCCGCCGCCGCTTGCAGGTAGGTCAGGGCCGTGGCGTAACTGTCCTTGCCGCTCATGCGCGCAAAGTAGTGGTTGTTCGGAATCCAGATACCGCCACCGGAGATCGCCGAGGTGCCCCCGTACTGATCGCTTTTCTCCACCACCAGCACGCTGAATCCCTGGTCGGCGAGGAACACTGCCGAAGTCATCGCACCGGCGCCCGAGCCGACGACGATCACGTCGTAGTGGGTCTGAGACTGAACTTGAGCCGTCATTGTTGTTATGCCATTAGCTGAGGTCAGATAAAAACCGCCGACGACGCAGCGGGTGCGCTGGCGGAGTGCAGCCCATGATCAGGGCTGCGAGGGGATGGGCTCATCGTCAAAGTGGACTAGGGGACGATCTCATCCCCCGCGGCGACGGCGCAGTGGCGTTACAGGGTGGCGCGTCTGGCGGCCCAGGGGTGGGCCTGTTCCAGCTGGCTGGCCAGGCGCAGCAGCACGTCTTCGCCCCCCAGTCGCGCGGTGAACATCATGCCGACTGGCAAACCATCGTCGCTCTGGCCCAGCGGCAGGGAAATGGCCGGCTGGCCGCTGACGTTGGCGACCACGGTGAAGCCGGCGCTGCCCATGGCCTGATGGGCGTAGCTGTCCCATGGCTGGTCGAGGGACAACAGACCCAGTTTCGGCGTCAGGCTGCCTGTGACCGGGGACAGGATCACGTCGTAGCGTTCGAAATACTGCTCCATCGTTGCACCGATGCTCTCGAATGACTGACGCGCGCGGTACAGGTCCTCGCCGCTGATTCCCTTCGAGCGCTCGAGATTGACCAGGGTGATTTTCTCCAGGTCCTGCGCCGTTGCCGCCCGTCCGAGCGCCTGTTCACGATCGTGAATCTGCGCGCGCAGCGAGGTCGCGATCACCGTGCCATGGGCACCGAACAGCTGACGCGGATCGATGCTCAGGGTCAGCTCTTCGAGCTCATGCCCGAGGGCCAGCAGCTGCTTGATGGTCTGTTCCAGAGTGGCGGCAATCGCCGGTTCCAGTGGGGCACCGGTCAGCGACTGGCGCACCACGGCCACGCGCAGCTTGCCCGGCTCGCGCTGTAGTTCCTCTACATAAGGGCGCACCAGTGGCGCACACCAATACGCGCTGCCCGCTTCATGACCTTGCCCGGCATCGAGGAACAGTGCGGTATCACGCACCGTGCGCGACACCACATTGGCTGCGCTGGCACCAAAAAAACCTTCGAAGTGCAGCGGCCCGCTCGGCGTGCGATAGCGGCTGGGCTTGAGCCCAACCACGCCACAGTACGAAGCCGGAATACGGATCGAACCGCCGCCATCGGTGGCATGCGCCACCGGAACGATGCCCGCGGCCACCGCGGCGGCCGAACCACCCGAGGAACCGCCCGCGCTCATGGCCAGGTTCCAGGGGTTACGGGTTTGCCCCCAGGCCAGGGATTCGGTGGTGGTGGTCAAGCCGAATTCGGGGCACGCGGTCTTGCCGAACGGCACCGCGCCAGCCTGCTCGTAGCGGGTGATCAGGGTGCTGGTGCGGGCCGCAGGAGGTGAGTCCTTGAACATCCGGCTGCCATTGCTGGTGACGGTGCCTTGCAGCGACGTGTTGAGGTCCTTGAACAGCATCGGCACCCCCGCCAGGGCACCCTGATCAGCGTTACCGGCGGCGCGACGCTGGGCCAGCAAGGTCCGCGCATAGGCTTCGTGCAGCATGTTCACGGCATTTATCTTCGGGTTGACCGCGTTGTAGCGGACCAGCGCCGCCGCCAGCAGGTCCTCGGCACTCAGCTCGCCGCTGCGGATCCCCTGGCTCATGGCCCAGGCATCCATGGCCCGATAATCGCTGTCCGAAAGCCCCGCCGCGCGAACGTCGGCAAAGCGTCCCAGCAAGCCGACGCCAACGGCCACCGCGCCCGCCTTGAGCACACTGCGGCGTGGCCAGCCGTTGTCGGTGAGGGTAGAAGCGTTGAGTGGGTGTGCCTGGTTATCCATGGATGATCGCGCCCTGATTGATGATTATTGTTTAGAAGTTCTGTACCAACGCTGCGTCAGAGGAAGCGTTTCGCGGTCAAGCCTCGCACCTGCAGGGTTGTGGTGTTCAAGCGACATTGAACCGGGCGGACAACTGGTCCAGCTCCCGCGCCAGCTGTTCCAGATCCCCGGCGGCCACCGCGCTGCGTCCGGCGTTGGCCGACAGCGCCCCGGTACCGGACGCGACACTGTCGACCCGGGTGACCATTTCCCGGGTGACTTGCACCTGCTCGGTAATCACCCTGGCGATGGTATCCACGCTGCGGATCACATCATCGGTGCCCGTGCGGATTTGCGCCACCGAATCGCCGGCCTCATGGGCCAGGTTCACGCCGTCACGCACGCGGCCGACCACCCGGCCCATACCCTCGACAACCGCCAGTGTGCCTTCCTGAATACGTTGCACGGTATGGTCGATTTCACCGATGGAACTGGCCGTGCGCTGCGCCAGCAGGCGCACTTCGTCGGCGACCACGGCAAACCCGCGCCCCGCCTCACCGGCACGCGCGGCTTCGATGGCGGCGTTCAGCGCCAGGAGGTTGGTCTGCTCGGCGATGCTGCGAATCACACTGAGCACGTGGCTGATGTCCGTGGAAAATCCTTCGAGCTCACGGATGTGTATGGCCGTGTCGCTGATCACATCACTGATCCGGTTCATCTCCTGAGCCATATCGCGAATATACCCTTCGCTCTTGCCCGATCGCCCTGCAGAGTGTTGGGTGATAGCGCGTGACACACCGACATGGTTTTCCACTTCGCTGATCGAGCCCGACAGGTTCTCCACCGCCGTGGAAATCCCGCGCACCGCATCGGCCTGCTGGCGGGTGGCCGTGGACGCCAGCTCCGCCGACTCGGCCATGTGCGCCGCTTCGCGACTGACCCGCTGCACCAGCGCGCGCATCTGCGAGATCAGACCATGCAGGCCGTCACGCATCAGCACGATGTCGCGCAGCATCAGGGCGAATTCGTCACGGCCTTTGATCTCGATCGGATGCACCAGATTGCCACCGGCAATGGCTCGCACGCTGGAACCGGCCTGGGCAAAAGCGCGCTTGAGACGGCGCAAGATGGAGAACGCCGTCAGGCTGCCCGCCAGCCCGCCCACCACCGCCAGCGCAAGATAAGCCAGGAGCGTCAAGCGATAGCGCTGTTGCGCGACCTCGTAGGCGCGCGCGGCCTCGGCCTGCTGCAGGGCCTGCAACTTGCCCAGCTCGGCCACGGCGGCATCGCCTTGCGGCTCGGCCATGCGCAGGAAAGACAGGATGCCCGACAAACGAAAATCGCCAGCACGCAACGCCTCCAGCAAAAAGCCCAGCTCCTCCTGCCATGCCTGATAGTGCTGGTCGAACGCCTCGGCGGCCTGCAACTCGTCACCGCTCAACGTTCGCTCGCGATACGTTGCCCAGGCACCTGCCAGGGCCAGGTTGTTGCTCTCGATGGCGGCCAGGGTGGCTTCCACCGGACGGTCGAATGCCGCCACGAGCGGGCCTTCCGGATCGTGCTGGATCGCGAGCAGCACCAGGCGCCGGCTTTCGTCGAGACGGTGTTCGATGTCGCCGAACGTCAACAAGGTCGCCAGGTTGTCTTCGTTGATGGCGCGCAGGCTGTCGCGGGCCTGATGCAACCCGTAAGCGCCGAGCACCACCGCCAGGACGAACAGCAACGTGGCCAATAACGCCCAGAGCCAGAGCCGCTGGGCGATTGTGATTGCGTTGAACATAAATCGATGGCCTGTCTCGTACAGCGCAGGGAGGCACGCAAGGCCCTCCCCGCGCCGAATCAGTCGGAAGTGACCCCGGCCTGCATGGCCGCCAGAAAGTGCTCGCCGTAAGGCGGCAACAGGCCCCATTCGCGGCGCGGGTCATGAGCCGATGCCTTGAACACCGTGCGCAAGTGACTGAACTCGAGAAACCCTTCACGGCCGTGGTAATGCCCCATGCCCGAAGCACCGACACCGCCGAACGGCGCATCGTGCATCGCTGCGTGCATCATCACGTCGTTGATCGTGACGCCGCCGGACAGGGTGTGCTCCAGCACGTGGCGCTGTTCCTGCGCGTCGTCGCCGAAGTAGTACAGGGCCAGCGGACGGGGCTGGGCGTTAATGCCGGCAATCACTTGGTCGAGGTCGTCGTAGCCCAGCACGACGATGGCCGGACCGAATATTTCCTCCTGCATGATCAGGCTTTCCCGGGGCGGATCGACCACCACCCGCAGCGGACGACGCCGGTCGCTGATGTCCGCGTCCTGGAACTCTGGTACGCATTCGATTCGCGCACCGCGCAACCGCGCGTCCTCGACCAGGCCCTCGACCCGCTCAAGGTGACGCTGGTTGACCACCGCCACCACATCCGGGTTGCCGGCCACTGTCGGATTGAGGTCGCGATAAGCACCGCGCAACGCTTCCAGGAATGGCTCAAGCGAGGCCTTGGGCACGTACACCAGATCGGGGTTGATGCAAATCTGCCCGCCATTGCTGGTCTTGCCCGCCGCGATGCTGAACGCGGCCTTGCTGAGGTCGGCACTGCGCGAAACGATCACCGGCGACTTGCCACCGAGCTCCAGGGTGACCGGTACCAGGTTTTTCGCAGCATTGCCCATCACCCGCCGGCCGATCGCCGTGCTGCCGGTAAACACCAGATGGTCGAACGGCTGGCTGCTGAACGCTTCACCCAGCTCCGGCCCGCCATTGACGACAGCCACGACCATTGGATCGAGGTGTTCGGCACACAGGCGCGCCACTCGCTCGGCCGTTCGCGGCACCACTTCAGAAGGTTTGAGAATGGCCCGGTTACCGGCCGCGAGGGCTGAGGCCAACGGACTGAACAAGGTGTACAACGGCGCGTTCCAGGTCCCGAGGATGCCCACCGTGCCCTTCGGCTGAAACATGACCCAGGCTTCGGCACCGAGTTGATCGTAGGGAGCGAACATCTGTCGCGGCTCATCCTGCATCCATACGTGCAGATGGTCACGGGCGTGCTTGAGCGAAGCCAGGGCTCCGAGCACGTCATTCATCAATGAAAAACCGGCAGGCCGCCCGCCAAAATCCTCATCGATGGCAGTGGTCAACACCTCGTGATGCTGGACCAGCAGATCGATCACTTGCTGGAGTCGCTGGCGGCGGGTGTCGGCACTGACGGCGCCGGCACTGGCAAAAGCGCTTTTCTGTCGCGCCAGCAGACTGGAAAGGTGCTCGACGCAAGACGTGGCTGAACTCATTGTTATCCCCTTGCAGGTTGGCTCGATGGCCGTTGAGCGCCCGATGCGCCTGCCGCCACCCTAGCCGCGAGGAACGTCGCGCCGCCTCGTCCGATCGGACGAGGCGATGCATTGGCGTTAGTCCGTTGAGACGATGTTCAGGGCCCGCAATCGTCCAATACTGGCCATACGAAAATCCCCACTCCATGAGGCCAGTCATGGCAACGCAAACTATCAGCTTCGATCCCCAGGCCTTTCGCGCCGCGCTCGGCACGTTCACGACCGGGGTCACAATCATCACCACCCAGACCGAAGACGGCTCGCCGGTGGGTATCACCGCCAACAGTTTCAACTCCGTGTCGCTCAACCCGCCGCTCGTGCTCTGGAGCCTGTCCAAGCAAGCACGCAGCCTGCCGGTATTCAGCAGCGGCAAACACTGGAACGTGCACGTGCTCTCCACGGAGCAGGAGACGCTGTCGGGACGTTTCGCCACCCAGGGCGAAGACAAGTTCGCCGAGATCAAACTGGACAACGGCGTCAGCGAGGCGCCGCTGCTGCAGGATTGCACGGCGCGATTCCAGTGCCGCACGGCGTTCCAGTACGAAGGTGGCGACCATGTGATCTTTGTCGGTGAAGTGCTGGCCTTCGATCACAGCGACCGCGCGCCGCTGGCGTTCCAGAGCGGCCAATATGCCCTCGCCACGCGCAAGCCCCGCAGCGAGCTACGCCTGGCGACCACACCGCCACCGCCCGAGTGCAGCTACACCGAAGACCTGCTCGGCTACTTGCTGGGGCGCGGGCATTACCAGGCGCTCAATGCCCTGCGGCAATTGCTGAACAGTCAACAGCTGGACGAGCAGACGTTTTTTATCCTGTCGATCCTGTGCATCCGGGACAACCTGACCCTTGAGGAAATCAACACGTTCGTGAACTACACCGGCCGCGTCGTCACACTTGCCAGCATGCGGTTTCTTGAACGCCAGAGCCTGGTCGCGTTCGAGGGACCGGCCGAATCGCTGCGTTTTGTCCTCACAGCGCAGGGGCGCGAAGTGTCAGTGCATCAACTGGCACTGGCCAAGGCGGTGGAAGAAGACCTTTCGGCCAAGCTCGGCGCAGCCGATGCACAGGCCTTGAAGGTTCTGCTCAAACGGTTGATCGTCGTGAGTGACCCGGGCTTGCCTGATTTGTGGGCACCGCGGTGACCGCACGCGAGGGTACGTTGCCCGCGGCACGGGTTGGCTGGCGCAGCCACGGCCTGCTGTTACTGTTGGCCCTGGTGTTTGCCGACAACTTTGTCGGACGCCAGATACTCGCGGTCATGGTCGAGCCGATCAAAGCCGAATTCGGCGTCGGCGATACCGCCATCGGGTTGATCTCGGGCCTGGCGTTCGCCGCGGTGTATGCGCTGATGGGCTTGCCCGCGGGACGCCTGGTGGATCGCATGCCGCGCCTGCGCCTGCTGGCCATGTCGTGCCTGCTGTGGTCACTGGCGACAATGGCTTGCGGGCTGGCCGGCGGGTTTATTGCGCTGGCCATCGCGCGGATGCTGGTGGCCGTCAGTGAATCGCCGACGACTTCGGCTTCACTGTCGTTGATCGCCGACCTGTATCCACCGCAACGACGCTCTTTCGCCATCAGTTGTTTTACCGCGGCGCCGACGTTTTCTTCCATCATCGGTTTAAGCATTGGAGCCTGGGTGGTGGAGCACTACGGCTGGCGTAGCGCGTTCGTTGCCCTGGGAGTACCGGCGTTGGTGTTCTGCGCCATCCTCGCGCTCTTCGTCCGTGAACCGGGGCGCGGCCGGTGGGACCTCACGCCACAGACTCACGCGCAACCGGCGTTGCTGGGCATGGGCGCCGAAGCGCGCAAACTCTGGGCACTGCCGGCCTATCGTTGCCTGATCCTGGCGGGCGGCCTGACCACGCTCAGCTCCTATGCCATCGGCATGTGGAATACCAGTTTTCTCGTGCGCTCCCACGGCTTGTCATTGCAGCACGCCGGGTTGCTGGCGGGCGTCATCTGCGGCACCTCGGCCGGTATCGGTGGCCTGTTCAGCGGTTGGCTGAGCGACCGTCTGTGTCGACGCCATCCGCATTGGCAGATTTCCATTCCGGTCATAGGTCACCTGGCAGCGCTGAGTGCACTGGTGCCCTATCTGCTCTGGTCGGATTCGCTGCTGGTGCACTTCGGCGACGTGCCCATCCCCAGCGCCATGCTCTGGTGCGCGCTGTATTCGTTCTTCGCCGTATGGTGGGTGGCCCCTTCCTACAATCTCGTCACCCAACTGGTGCCATCCGGCCGACGCGGCACGGCCATGGCGCTGCAAACCATTGTCAGCACGTTGCTCGGGGTCGGCGTGGGCCCTCTGATCACGGGCTTGTTCAGCGATATGTTGCTGCCCCTGTTCGGCCACGAATCGCTGCGGTACTCGCTGCTTCTGGTGAATCTGCCGGTGATCTGCGCGGTGGTGTTATTGGTGCGCACCGCCCGCCATGCGTCCAGGACGTCCTACCGCCACGTCGAGTAAATCGCTACCAGGGGCAACATGCCAATGTCTGTATCAAGCAAACCGGTCAGCAGCGCCCGCGACCGATTACTGGAGGCTGCGGTTGAACTGTTCGCCGTTCACGGTTTTCAGGCCATCGGCTTGCGCGACCTGGCGAATTATCTGGGTTTGCATGCGGGCTCTCTGTACCACCACATCGAAAATAAACAGTCTCTGTTATTCGAACTGATCGAGTCCGGCTTTTCGGATTTGTTACTGGACACCGTGCACCGAACCAAACGCGCACGGAACCCTCGCGAGCGTCTGCGCCTGTTCATTCAGGCCTTCGTCGCGTTCCGCTTCAACGAAAAACACACGCTGATGCTCATGGCACGTGAAGTCGCGAATCTTGATACAGAACAAAAGGCCCAGGTCATCCAGTTGAAAAACCGCTACGCCTCCCTGTTGAAATCGATCATCGATAATGAAGACCGTGAACCCGGTACACCCGACATCGACAATTGCCCAATGACCGGCGCAGTCATTGCGATCTTGTTTGGGCAGGCTCAGTGGTACAGCGTCGAGACAACAAAAGCCGTGCTCACGGAAACACTCACGACCGTGATTTCGGGGATTATCGGCCACCATAAAAAGATCCTAATACAGGGGATTTCCTGAACGCCCTTGCTGCCCGTCGGCACGTAAAAGTCATTGGCAGCAAAGCTCCAGGTCCCCTTGCAGGAGCCGGCCGGTAAACACAGAAATTCCCCATCAACACGTTGATTCGCTTTATCCTTGAGCCGATTTTCGATGAAACGCCTTAAACCCTGCACCCGGCCGTTGACTGCTTCCCCATGCGTAAACTTCTGTACCTGACCTTCTCCATGGCATTGATTGCCGCCCTGACGACCTACGCGATGTGGGCCGCGGATCGCCCCGCGGGTCATTACCTGTCGGACCTGAGGATCGATCTCGCCATCGATCAGGGCACGCCGGCCGATCGTGGCAACCTGTTGGGGATCCAGCCGGAGCTGTTTCCCACCGACTATCAAAGCGCCGACCGCCTGCACCGCAAGCTCGCGGCCTATCTGCAGAAAGCCCAGGAGCAGGGGCTGCTGAATGACAAAACCATCGTCGTGCTGCCCGAACATGTGGGCACCTGGTTGATGGTCAGCGGCGAAAAAGACGAGCTGTACCAAGCGCCCACCATCAAGGAAGCCATGAACTGGCTGGCGGTGAGCAACCCGGTGAAGTTCGTCCGCGCGCTGATCAGCGCCAAGGGCGACAACCGCCTGGACGATGCGCACCTGCGCATGAAAGCCAAAGGCATGGCCAAGGATTACCAGGCGCTGTTCGGTGGTTTGGCGAAAGAATTTCACGTGACGCTGGTCGCAGGCTCCATCGTGCTGCCCGAGCCGAGCATCATCGACGGCACCCTGAAAATCGGCCAGGGCGCGCTGTACAACAGCAGCGTGGTGTTCGGTCGCGACGGCGTGCCGATCGGCCAGCCCCAGCGCCAGATGCATCCGATCTTCGCTGACCGCGATGTGATCGAGGCCAATGGCGAACAGGCTGTGAGCGTCGTCGACACCCCGGCCGGTCGACTCGGGATATTGATCGGCAGCGACAGTTGGTATCCGGAAAACTACCGCAAACTCGACGACCAAGGCGCGCAGTTGGTAGCCGTCCCGGCCTTCGTCAGCGGCCGCGGCACGTGGGACAAGCCATGGCGCGGCTACAAAGGGTTGTCGACACCAAAGTCGGTCAGCCTCAAGGCCGGTGAACTGAGTGAGGGCCAGGCCTGGCACCGCCTGACGTTGACCGCGCAACCGCCGAGCAGCCAGGCGGTCGCGGGCATGAGTGTATTTCTGCGCGGGCAGTTCTGGGACCAGGGCAGTGCCGGGCAAAGTTTCCTCAGCAGCAACGGGCAGCACTTCGCCGGCGGCGACGTGCGTGGCGCGCGTTTGCTGAACCTTTGGTTGTAAGCCATGAAACCGTTGCCGATGCGTCTGGGGGACCTGTCGGTCGGCTTCGTTCATAGCCTGGCGGATGCCATACGCAGCCACGGCATCGACCCGCAACCGCTGCTCGATCAATATGGCCTCGACCCGGCTCGGCTGAGCGAAGCCTGCGCCCGACTCTCCATCCCGCGCTACATGCGCCTGGGGCACGGCGCGATCCAGCTGACCGCCAACCCGGCGCTGGGCTTGCGCATGGGCCAGCTCAGCCGCCTCAGCCAGGCCGGCCTCGCCGGGGTCACCGCGGCACAGGCGCCGACGGTGCGAGAGACGGCGCGCTGCCTGATTCGCTTTGAAGCCTTGTACGGCTCCAACTATCGCGGCCAGTCAAGTTTCCACGAAGACGCCACGGGCGCCTGGCTGCGGTTCTATTCCATCAGTCCCTACAACGCCTATAACCGCTTCGTGGTGGATTCGATCATTGCCGGCTGGTTGCAGCAGCTGTCCAGCGTCAGCCCGGTGCCCTTGAGCGCCGAACGCATCGACATCGAGTTCGACGAGCCCGATTACCGGGAGGCGTATGCGCTACTGGGCGATTGTCCGATCCAGTTTGGCGCCGAACACAACCAACTGCGCCTGAGCCTGGGTAGCCTCGCTCAGCGTAATCCCGTGCACTGTCCCAGTACCTGGCGGCATCTGCTGCAATTGTGTGAACGGGAGCTGGAACAGCTGACGCGCACCCGTAGCCTGCGTGAACGCATCACTCAGTTACTGGGGCCGTTGCTCAATGGTGGCCGGGAACCCGACCTGGAAGAAGTGGCGGCACGCCTGAAGCTGCCCACCTGGACCTTGCGTCGCAGACTCGCAGAGGAAGGCACGCAATTTCGTGCAATTCTCAACGACACCCGCCGCGACCTGGCCATGACCTACATTCGCGATACCGAACTGGCGTTCGGTGAAATCGCCTACTTGCTGGGCTTTGCCTCAGCCGAAGCGTTTCAACGCGCTTTCAAACGCTGGAGCGGTCAGACCCCCGGCGAATTTCGCCGCAGTCACCGCCAGTCAGCCTGACGCTTACAGCTCGGTAGCGTCTTCGGCCGGTTCCAGCGGGTCCAGTTCAAACGCCTGAAACTCGAGCAGCTCTTCTTGATAATCGTCCATTTTGAATCCCCTTCAGCTCATTGAAAAAAACACTCGAATAACTGACCAGCGCTTTGAGCATAAAGTGCCCGCGTGAAAGAAAAATGACGCGGGCACGACGCTTCGTCGCTACTGAATAAAACGTAGCAGGCACTTGGGAATTTATCCGGGGTATTTTTTTCGAGGCCGACTATCAGGAATCCCCCGATCGTCTGCAGGAGCCGGCTTGCTGGCGATGGCGGTGCGTCAGACGACATTATTGAATGTTGATCAGACACCGCGTCCACCGGCAAACCGGTCCCTCAGCCACAGAGAGGCCGAGGTGTAACCGTCAAGGCATCGATTTGATCGGTTCGCTCGGCGGCGCCATGTCACTCGGGTTCGCCGGAGGCGTTATGGTTTCCGCTGCCGGAGCCGGCTCGCTGTTCTCGGCCGGCGTGATCGGTGCGGCGTCGGCTGGCGGCGCAACGGGTTCCGAGACAGGCATCGGCGCAGGTTCCGCCGGCGGGGCCGGGACAGGTTCCGCCGCAGGTGCCGGTTCGGGTGCCAGCGAAGCCGGAGCGGCCTTGGCTTCCGGCACGCCGAGATCGGTTTTCGGCTTCTCGACGATGTGCGCGGCTTTTTTCGCTTCCGCAGGCAGGAACAGCTCGACCAGGGTGAAGAAACGCTCGTAGAACTTCGCCGAGGAAACTGTCTCGCTGGCGACCTTGACCATCGAGTCGTCAGAGGAGCCGATCGGCATCGACACCGAACCCAGCACGCCTACGCCGAGGCTGGCAGAGTTGTTGGTCTTCTTCAACGCATAGCGATCCTGCAAGGCGTTGGCGAACATGGTCGCGTGGTGCCCTTCGCTGCCGTCATCGGCACACACCACACTGAAGCTGATCTCCATGTGCGTATCGCCGGTCTGCTGGAAGCTTTTATGACCACTGATCAGCTTCGGGTCGCTGCTGGTGATGATGTAGCCCTGGCTGAGCAACGCCCGACGAGCGGCTTCGCAGGTCTGCGTATCGGTCACCGGATAGTTACGCGAAAACGTTCCGGAGTCGTCGAAGTTCTCATGCTCATAGATCGCTGCTTTCTTCGACGAGCAGCCGGCCGCGGCGGCCAGCAGCAACGCCAGCCCGACAACCTGCACGGGAAATGATTTAAACATTGAACATCCTGAGGAAAACGGTCCGGGGCGTATTGTGCAACAGATCGATGCTTAGGTGCGCATCGATTGGTGTCTTAAAACGGTGACAGGTGAATTGACCGTTATATGCGGGAAAAGTCGCGTGGGCTTTTGGACGATCGATGAGCCGAGACACCATCAAAAACCTCGCCCACAAAAAACCCCGGCGTTTCGACCGGGGTTTTTCAATTGCAGAAAACTCAATCAGGCATCAGTAACGCTTGATGTCCGCTTCAGTTTCCAGCTGTTTGCGGTACGCCGCAAAGTCTTGCTGGCCGATGCGCGAGGCGAGGAAGCGACGGTATTGAGCCTTCTCTTCTTCGGTCGGTGCAGCGGCTTCGTTGACGCCGTTCAGGCGCACGATCACCAGGCTACCATCGGCCAGGGTCACGCTACTGAAGGTCGGCTTGTCTTTGGCAGCTGGTTTCGGCATGCGGAACAGCGCCTGCAGCACAGTCGGGTCAATCCCTTCCTGAGCGCGAGTCGCGGCGGTGGTGATTTTCCAGCTCTGACCGTCGATCGCCTTGTCCAGTGGCGTCTTGCCTTCGCGCAGGTTGGTGATCAGGGCGTCAGCCCTGGTCTTGGCGTCAGCACTGGCGTGCTCCTTGGCCAGCTGACTGCGGATGGCGGCAGACACGCTTTCCAGCGGCAATTGCGTCGGCTTCAGGTGTTCCTTGGCGCGCAGCACGATCACGGTTTCCGGATCGAGCTCGATGGCCGTGCTGTTGGCACCCTCATCCAACACTTCAGGACTGAACGCGGCAGTGAGCACGGCACGGTTGGCGGCAACGCCTTCGCCACCTTCGCGGCCGAACGGCTTGGAGGTATGAACGGTCAGCTTCAGGTCCTGAGCCGGCTGGGCCAGATCGGAAGCTTCGAACGACGAGTCTTCCAGCTGCTTGGTCGCCTCGACGAAACGCTGCTCGACCTGCTGGGTTTTCAGCTCGCGGGTCAGCTTGTCTTTCAGGCTGGCGAGGGTCGGAACTTCCGGGGCCTCAACACCCAACAACTTGATCAGGTGGAAACCGAAGTCAGTGCGAACCGGCGCCGAGACTTGATCCTTGTTCAACGCATACAACGCTGTTTCGAACGCTGGATCGTACACGCCAGGACCGGCATAGCCGAGGTCACCGCCGTTGTTCGCCGAACCTGGATCCTGCGAGAACTCCTTGGCCAGGGCCTCGAATTTCTCGCCCTTGGCCAGACGGGCCTGGATTTCTTCGATCTTCGCCTTGGCTTGCGCCTCGGTCACTTTGTCGTTCACTTCGATCAGAATGTGCGCCGCCCGACGTTGCTCGGACAGGTTGGCGATTTCTTTCTGATACGCCGCTTGCAGGTCTTCATCCTTGACGGCGACCTGATCAAAGAAGGAAGACTTCTTCAATTCGAGGTAGTCAATGATCACCTGATCCGGCGTCATGAACTCCTTGGCGTGTTCGTCGTAGTAAGCCTTGACCTCATCGTCGGTCAGCTTCACCGCTGCCGGGTCAGCCTTGACGTTCAGGGAAGCGAAGTCACGGGTCTGCTTTTCCAGACGGGCGAAAGCCAGCACCTGGGCGTCGGTGACAAAACCGCTACCTGCCAGACCCGCACGCAGCTGGCCGATCAGCATTTCCTGAGCCAGCATCTGGCGGAATTGCATGCGGCTGTAGCCGAGTTGACGAATGACCTGATCGAAACGCTCGGGACTGAATTTGCCGTCCACCTGGAATTCTGGTGTTTGCAGAATCACCTGGTCCAACGCCGTTTCGGAGAAAGCAAATTTCGATTTTTCTGCGCCTTGCAGCAGCAGTTTGCGATCGATCAGGCCCTTGAGGGCCGATTCGCGCAACATTTTCTCGTCGAGCAAGGAAGCATCGAAATCCTTGCCCAGCTGTTGCATGAGTTGACGGCGTTGCATATCAACCGCCTGGCTCAGCTCGTTCTGGCTGATTTCTTCGCCGTTGACCTTGGCCGCGTCGTTACTATGGGTAGTGGCCTTGAAAATGGCATCGAAACCGGTCAAAGCCATCAGTGCAACGATGACCCCGATAATGGTCTTGGCAATCCAGCCTTGTGAATTGTCCCTGATATTCTGCAGCATGCGTCCCCCAGAAACGGTTGAACTTCAAAATTAGGCAACCGTGGAGCGTGGGTAGAATCCGGATAGAAGAAAGGCGCATCCGAGGATGCGCCTTCTCGTAACTGGCGGAGCGGACCGAAGGTTCGAACTTGCGACCCTCGGCGTCTCGGACCGGCGACCTGCCGACTGGACTACCGCTCCGCTGCCAGGTCAGGCATGACCCCGACCCGGATAGGCAAAAACCTGAATCAAACTTAGTTGACAGCTTCTTTCAGTGCTTTACCGGCTTTGAAACCTGGTTTTTTGGCTGCTGCGATCTGCAGCGACTTACCGGTCTGTGGGTTACGACCGACGCGAGCCGGACGATCAGTTACGGAGAAAGTGCCGAAACCAACCAGAACAACAGAGTCGCCAGCCTTGAGAGCGCCAGTGACGGATTCGATTACAGCGTCCAGCGCACGGCCAGCAGCAGCTTTCGGGATATCAGCGGATGCAGCGATAGCATCAATCAGTTCCGACTTGTTCACTCTAAGTCCCCTTATATCTATTTGAGTATGATTCTAAGTTTTTTGGTGAAAGCAAAAACGAGTGCTGAATGGCCTACAGACACTTAAGAGCCGCTTTATAACAAGGGCTCTAAAAAGCTGTCAACAAGCCCCTCAGGCAAATCCGTACTAATGCGTGCTAATTCTTTCCTTAGAGTCAGACTCGCGTTTTTCATCCTTTGCAACTATCTCCGGAGCTACATCGGGTAAGGGCTCCGGCGCGTATTGCAGCGCAATTTGCAGGACCTCGTCAATCCATTTAACCGGTTTAATCTGCAGATCCTGCTTGATATTGTCAGGAATTTCCTTCAGATCGCGTACGTTCTCTTCAGGAATGATCACAGTCTTGATCCCGCCACGGTGAGCGGCGAGCAGTTTTTCTTTCAGACCGCCAATCGCCAGTACCTGGCCACGCAAGGTGATTTCGCCCGTCATGGCGACATCCGCGCGCACCGGAATCCCGGTCAATGCCGACACCAGGGCCGTGCACATGCCTACACCGGCGCTAGGGCCATCCTTCGGGGTCGCCCCTTCCGGCATGTGGATGTGCGTGTCGCGCTTCTCGTGGAAGTCCAGGGGAATCCCCAGGCTCTTCGCACGGCTGCGGACAACGGTCAGGGCTGCGGTGATCGACTCGACCATCACGTCACCCAGGGAACCGGTCTTGATCAACTGCCCTTTACCCGGTACGACAGCGGCTTCGATGGTCAGCAATTCGCCGCCCACCTGGGTCCACGCCAGACCGGTCACCTGGCCGATCTGATCCTGGGATTCAGCCAGGCCGTAACGGAATTTACGCACGCCCAGGAAGTGTTCGAGCATCTCGGCAGTGACCTTCACCGAGAAGCGTTTTTCCAGTGCATGCTCTTTGACCGCCTTGCGGCAGACCTTGGCAATCTGGCGCTCCAGCCCCCGCACACCGGCTTCGCGGGTGTAGTAGCGAATGATGTCGCGGATCGCTTCAGCGTCGAATTCCAGCTCGCCTTTCTTCAGGCCATTCGCCGTAATCTGCTTCGGCGAAAGGTATTTGACGGCGATGTTGATCTTCTCGTCTTCGGTGTAGCCCGGCAGACGAATCACTTCCATCCGGTCGAGCAGCGCCGGCGGAATATTCATGGAGTTGGAGGTGCACAGGAACATCACATCGGACAGGTCGTAGTCGACTTCCAGATAGTGATCGTTGAAGTTGTGGTTCTGCTCCGGATCGAGCACTTCCAGCAACGCCGACGCCGGATCGCCACGCATGTCGCTGCCCATTTTGTCGATTTCATCGAGCAGGAACAGCGGGTTGCGGACGCCCACCTTTGTCATCTTTTGAATCAATCTTCCTGGCATCGAACCGATGTAAGTACGGCGATGGCCACGAATTTCCGCTTCATCGCGTACGCCGCCAAGGGCCATGCGCACGAATTTGCGGTTGGTGGCGTGAGCAATCGATTCTGCCAGGGAGGTTTTACCCACACCCGGAGGACCGACCAGGCACAACACCGGACCACGAATTTTCTTCACCCGCTTCTGCACGGCGAGGTATTCGAGGATCCGTTCTTTGACTTCTTCCAGACCGTAGTGGTCGGCATCAAGGATGTCTTCTGCACGAGCCAGGTCGAGACGCACCTTGCTCTGCGCCTTCCACGGCACCTGGACCAGCCAGTCGATGTAGGAGCGCACCACGGTCGCTTCCGCGGACATCGGCGACATTTGCTTGAGTTTGTTCAGTTCACCCTGGGCTTTGGCCATGGCGTCCTTCGGCAGGCCAGCGGCATCGATGCGCTTCTTCAGCTCTTCGATTTCGTTGTGGCCTTCGTCGCTGTCGCCGAGCTCTTTCTGAATGGCCTTCATCTGCTCATTCAGGTAGTACTCGCGCTGGCTGCGCTCCATTTGTTTCTTGACGCGACCGCGAATGCGTTTTTCCACTTGCAGCAGATCGATTTCGGCATCCAGCAGCGCCAGGACGTGCTCGACCCGGGCCGACAAATCGATGATTTCGAGGATTTCCTGCTTCTGCTCGATTTTCAGCGCCATGTGCGCGGCCATGGTGTCGACCAGGCGGCCAGGCTCGTCGATGCTGTTGAGCGACGACAGGACCTCGGCCGGCACTTTCTTGCCCAACTGCACATACTGCTCGAACTGAGCCAGCAGACTGCGCACAAATACTTCCGACTCGCGTTCTGGCGCGTCGACTTCGTCGATCAACGAGACTTCGGCACGGCAGTGGCCGTCCACTTCGCTGAAGCGCTCCACGGCACCACGCTGCTCGCCTTCGACCAAAACCTTGACCGTGCCGTCTGGCAGCTTCAGCAGCTGCAGGACGGTCGCGATGGTGCCTACGCGATAAAGTGCGTCTTCACCGGGATCGTCGTCGGCAGGGTTTCTCTGCGCCAGCAGAAGGATCTGCTTGTCGCCCGTCATCGCTGCCTCGAGGGCTTCGATGGATTTCTCGCGCCCCACGAACAGCGGGATAACCATGTGCGGATAAACCACGACATCACGCAATGGCAGGAGAGGCAATTCGATGGTTGTCTTCATGATTTCGCCTCTACGGCGGCCATAAGGCCGTAAACAGATGGAAGTAAGCTTGAAACCAAGATGGGGGCTGCTTTCAAAAAAAACAAGCATAAAGAGGGTGTTAAAAACGCTTTAAAAGAAAAGGGGCCCGAAGGCCCCTTCTTTATTCCAGCTGCGTGACGCTTATGCGTCTGGCGCGGCCTTCGCAGCCGGCTCACTGTTTTCGTAGATATACAGTGGCTTGGACTTGCCTTCTATCACGCTTTCATCGATCACGACTTTGCTCACCTCGGACTGCGAGGGGATTTCATACATCGTGTCGAGCAACACACCTTCGAGAATCGATCGCAGGCCACGGGCACCGGTCTTGCGTTCCAGGGCGCGTTTTGCGACGGATTTCAGCGCGTCGGCCCGGAATTCCAGGTCCACGCCTTCCATCTCGAACAGCTTGGCGTACTGCTTGGTCAGGGCGTTTTTCGGCTCGGTGAGAATCTGCATCAACGCAGCCTCATCAAGCTCGTCCAGCGTGGCAAGCACCGGCAGACGACCGACGAATTCCGGGATCAGACCGAACTTGACCAGATCGTCAGGCTCGACTTCACGCAGGGATTCACCGACTTTCTTGCCTTCTTCCTTGCTGCGCACTTCTGCGTTGAAACCGATGCCACCTTTGGTGGAACGGTTTTGAATCACTTTCTCCAGGCCAGAGAACGCACCACCGCAGATGAACAGGATGTTACGGGTATCGACCTGCAGGAATTCCTGCTGCGGATGCTTGCGGCCACCTTGAGGCGGAACGGAAGCGACCGTGCCTTCGATCAACTTGAGCAAGGCCTGCTGCACGCCTTCACCGGAAACGTCCCGGGTGATCGACGGGTTGTCAGATTTACGCGAGATCTTGTCGATCTCATCGATGTAGACAATGCCCATCTGGGCTTTTTCTACGTCGTAATCGCACTTCTGCAGCAGCTTCTGAATGATGTTCTCGACATCTTCGCCCACGTAACCCGCCTCTGTGAGGGTGGTTGCGTCAGCGATGGTGAACGGAACGTTCAGCAAGCGGGCCAGTGTTTCGGCAAGCAGGGTTTTACCCGAGCCTGTCGGGCCGATCAGCAAGATATTGCTTTTGCCGAGTTCGACGTCGTCATTCTTTTTGTCACGCTGATTCAGGCGCTTGTAGTGGTTGTACACCGCTACGGCCAGAACCTTTTTTGCACGTTCCTGACCAATCACGTACTGATCAAGGATGCCGCTGATTTCTTTAGGCGAAGGCAATTTATGCGCGCTGCTTTCGGCCTGTGCTTCCTGCACCTCCTCACGGATGATGTCATTGCACAGGTCGACGCACTCGTCGCAGATAAAGACCGAGGGGCCGGCAATCAACTTGCGTACTTCATGCTGGCTTTTGCCACAGAAGGAGCAATAGAGCAGCTTGCCGTTGTCCTCGCCGTTGCGGGTGTCAGTCATTCGTTCGATCCAAATCCGATAGGCTTGCAACACAAGATGAAGGCTATTGCGGGCTTTTTCAAGCCCGCTGGTGATCGGACCCGCCGACCAACCTTATTTTGAGCTGCTTATTTTAAGCGGGGCGCTGGGTGATCACTTCATCGATCAAGCCGTAGTCGCGCGCGGCTTCTGCGCTCATGAAGTTGTCGCGGTTGGTATCGCGCTCGATTTCTTCAAGAGTACGCCCGCTGTGCTGGGCCATCAGCTTGTTCAAGCGCTCGCGAATGAAGAGGATTTCCTTGGCATGGATTTCGATATCCGAGGCCTGGCCCTGGAAACCGCCCAGTGGCTGGTGAATCATCACGCGCGAGTTCGGCAGGCAGAAACGCTTGCCCGGCGCACCGGCGGTCAGCAGGAAAGCGCCCATGCTGCACGCCTGGCCGATACAGGTGGTCGACACGTTGGGCTTGATGAACTGCATGGTGTCGTAAATCGACATGCCTGCTGTCACCGAGCCGCCCGGGGAGTTGATATAGAGATGGATGTCCTTGTCCGGGTTTTCCGCTTCAAGGAACAGCAGTTGCGCACAAATCAGGTTGGCCATGTAGTCCTCTACGGGACCAACCAGAAAGATCACACGCTCCTTGAGAAGGCGCGAGTAAATATCGTAGGCGCGCTCGCCACGAGCGGACTGCTCGACAACCATCGGGACCAGGCCGCCTGCGGCCTGGATATCAGAGTTCTGCTGAATATACGAATTACGGAACATGCTCTGCAGTCACTCCCAAATAGTTATGTCTTGAATACGCATAAGCCAGCACGAAGGCTGGCTTATGGTGTGTGCTTCTTACCGCAAAAACGATCAGTCGGCTTGTGGAGCTTCTACCGGCTTGACTGCTTCTTCGTAAGAGACCGATTTGTCGGTCACGCTAGCTTTCTGCAGAACAGTATCCACAACTTGCTCTTCCAGCACAACCGAACGGACTTCGTTCAGTTGCTGGTCGTTCTTGTAGTACCAGGACACAACCTGCTCAGGCTCTTGGTAGGCCGAAGCCATTTCCTGGATCATTTCACGAACGCGGGCTTCGTCAGGCTTCAGGTCGAACTGCTTGACCACTTCAGCCACGATCAGACCCAGCACAACGCGACGCTTGGCTTGTTCTTCGAACAGCTCGGCCGGCAGTTGGTCAGGCTTGATGTTGCCGCCGAACTGCTGAACAGCCTGCACGCGCAGACGGTCAACTTCATTGGACAGCAGAGCCTTAGGCACTTCGATCGGGTTGGTGGCCAGCAGACCATCCATTACCTGATTCTTCACCTTGGATTTGATCGCCTGGCGCAGCTCGCGCTCCATGTTCTTGCGAACTTCGGCACGGAAGCCTTCCAGACCGGTTTCCTTGATGCCGAATTGAGCGAAGAATTCTTCGTTCAGCTCTGGCAGTTTTGGCTCGGAAACAGTGTTCACGGTGACCGTGAACTCAGCGGTTTTGCCAGCCAGGTCGAGGTTCTGATAGTCCTCTGGGAAGGTCAGGTTCAGAACGCGCTCTTCGCCGGCCTTAGCGCCAACCAGACCGTCTTCGAAACCCGGGATCATGCGGCCGGAACCCAGCACCAGCTGAGTACCTTTGGCGGAACCGCCAGCGAACACTTCACCGTCGACCTTGCCGACGAAATCGATGTTCAGCTGGTCATCGTTCTGGGCAGCACGATCGGCTACTTCGAAACGGGTGTTCTGCTTGCGCAGCACGTCCAGCATCTTGTCCAGATCAGCGTCAGCCACTTCGGCGCTCAGGCGTTCTACGGTGATACCGTCGAAACCGGCAACGGTGAACTCAGGGAACACTTCGAAAATCGCGACGTATTCCAGGTCTTTACCGGCTTCCAGGGATTTCGGCTCGATCGAAGGCGCGCCAGCCGGGTTCAGCTTTTGCTCGACTACGGCTTCGTAGAACGAGGACTGGATCACATCGCCAACGGCTTCCTGGCGGGCATCAGCACCAAAACGGCGCTTGATTTCGCTCATCGGCACTTTGCCTGGACGGAAGCCAGCGATCTTGGCCTTTTGGGCGGTCTGCTGCAGACGCTTGTTGACCTGAGTCTCGATGCGCTCAGCCGGCACGGTGATGCTCATGCGGCGCTCAAGAGCAGAAGTATTTTCAACAGAAACTTGCATGGATATTCCTCGTTGCACAGACGTTAGCCGGCCGTTTCCGACCCCAGAATCAAGGGCATGCATTCTAGTGGGTCGAACTCAAGAAGTCACCCTACTGAAAACGGGTAAAAACGCAGCAGGCAATTTATAGGGGCGAATGCACGAATGCGTCCCGTCCCCGTGGCAATTACAGCCATTTACGCCAGGGCTCTGCGCTACCCCTTCTATTAATAGAAGAGATGGCTAATCATCCCCCCGGCAGCCGATCTTGCGAACAAGACCGACGGGCGGCGCCGCATCGTCGAAACACGTCGATACGACGAAACGCCACCCCTGCGACCTGGACCTGCAGTCGCTGAACTTTCAAACCCCTGAAACAAAAAAGGCGCCAGACTGTTAAATCTGGCGCCTTTCGGAATATGGGGTGGACGATGGGGATCGAACCCACGACAACGGGAGTCACAATCCCGTGCTCTACCAACTGAGCTACGCCCACCATATTGCGTAACAAAGAAGCCATGACAACTTCTCTGTCGAGCCCCACCAAGCCAATCGGCCAGAGTGAAACTTTATTTGGTGCGGATGAAGAGACTCGAACTCTTACGCCTCGCGGCGCTGGAACCTAAATCCAGTGTGTCTACCAATTCCACCACATCCGCGGATTGAAGCTGTTAAAGCAAAGGCGCCAGACTGTTAATCTGGCGCCTTTCGAAATATGGGGTGGACGATGGGGATCGAACCCACGACAACGGGAGTCACAATCCCGTGCTCTACCAACTGAGCTACGCCCACCATATCGCGCTACTTGTGCCAAAGCTGCCTAATGGCGCACCCGGCAGGACTCGAACCTGCGACCATCCGCTTAGAAGGCGGATGCTCTATCCAGCTGAGCTACGGGCGCCTTGTTAATCTGTACTCTTGGAGGACTACAAACTAAGTGCTTGTCAGCCTTGCGAATAGGTAACTCCGCTCGACTTTCTCAACCAGTGCTAGGCTGTGCCCGACAAGTGCGACGAATAGTATAGAGGCCCCTGAGGGGCGTCAAATCCTTTTTATAAAAAATTCATTTAATTAAAGGGGTTAGAGGAATTTGCAGACCAAGCGCCTTTGCCCTCACCGCATGACATGCGAGAATGCGTTCTCTTTTTTTCCCCTCTCGATGGTTAATCACGCGCAATGACTGCACAACTAATCGACGGCAAATCGATCGCCGCCAGCCTGCGCCAGCAGATCGCCAAACGCGTAACCGAGCGTCGCCAGCAAGGCTTGCGCACACCCGGTCTCGCGGTGATCCTGGTCGGCAGCGATCCTGCCTCTCAGGTTTATGTCTCGCACAAGCGTAAAGACTGTGAAGAGGTCGGCTTCATTTCCCAAGCCTACGACCTGCCTTCCGAAACCACTCAGGAAGCACTGGCCGATCTGATCGATCGCCTGAACGACGACCCGGCAATCGACGGCGTTCTGCTTCAGTTGCCGCTACCAGAACACCTGGACGCCTCCAAATTGCTGGAACGCATTCGTCCGGACAAAGACGTCGACGGTTTCCATCCTTACAACGTCGGCCGCCTGGCCCAGCGTATTCCGCTGCTGCGCCCGTGCACACCCAAAGGGATCATGACGCTGCTGGAAAGCACCGGCGCCGATCTGTACGGGATGGACGCCGTGGTCGTCGGCGCCTCCAATATCGTAGGCCGGCCGATGGCGATGGAATTGCTGCTGGCCGGTTGCACCGTGACCGTCACCCACCGTTTCACCAAGGATCTGGCCGGCCACGTTGGTCGTGCCGATCTGGTCGTGGTCGCCGCCGGCAAGCCCGGCCTGGTCAAGGGTGAGTGGATCAAGGAAGGCGCGATCGTGATCGACGTCGGCATCAACCGCCAGGACGACGGCAAACTGGTCGGTGACGTGATCTACGAAACCGCCCTGCCCCGCGCCGGCTGGATCACGCCGGTGCCGGGTGGCGTCGGCCCGATGACGCGCGCCTGCCTTCTGGAAAATACGCTGTACGCGGCGGAAACGCTGCATAGCTGAGTTGGCGCTTCGCGTCCGCCGACGAACAAAAGCACCCCGCCCTTGGCGGGGTTCTTTTTGTCCGGAGAAACAACCCTACCATTCGCCGGAAACCTGCTGTTTTGTAGGGGTTTTCAAGGACTTTCACCTGTTGATTGAACATCTATCGACAGTTCTTCAGCCATACTCCTAAAATGTGTCGGTTTCTAAGAAACAGCCCGTTACAAAACGGCTAATCCACACCTTATGAGTCTGCCAGCGTGAAAATTCGTCTTTCCATCCTGAGTCTATTTTTTGCAGTTACAGGGACGTTCATCACGCTAACGGTCAATGCGGCCGACACCACCGCAGCGCCACGCGACACCACACAACTGAAGATCGCCTCCGGCAGCGCCCTGCTGATGGACCTGCAGACCAACAAAGTCATTTACGCCAGTAATCCGGACGTGGTCGTGCCGATTGCCTCGGTCAGCAAACTGATGACCGCGCTGGTGGTGGTCGAAGCCAAACAGAACATGGACGAGTACATCTCGATCAACATCAGCGACACACCGGAAATGAAAGGTGTGTTCTCCCGAGTCAAACTCAACAGTGAAATGCCGCGCCGGGAGATGCTGCTGATTGCGCTGATGTCTTCGGAAAACCGTGCCGCCGCCAGCCTCGCCCACCACTATCCGGGCGGCTACGTCGCGTTCATTGCCGCGATGAACGCCAAGGCCAAGGCGCTGGGCATGACCAGCACGCACTACGTCGAACCGACCGGGCTGTCGCCGCGTAACGTGTCGACCGCACGGGACCTGAGCAAATTGCTGGTTGCCGCGCACAAGTACCCGATCCTGACCGAGCTGAGCACCACCAAGGAAAAAACCGTTTCGTTCCGCAAGCCCAATTACAGCCTGGGCTTTCGCAACACTGACCACCTGATCGGCAAGCCGAACTGGGACATCAAGCTGACGAAAACCGGCTTCACCAACGAAGCCGGTCACTGCCTGGTGCTGGTGACCAGCATGGGCAATCGCCCGGTGGCGTTGGTGATTCTCGATGCGTTCGGGAAATACACGCACTTCGCCGATGCCAGCCGCATTCGCAGCTGGGTCGAGACCGGCAAGGGCACCAACGTGCCCTCCGTGGCCTTGCAGTACAAGTCGGAGAAGAACCTCAAGCACCGTCAGAGCGGTGTGGTCGAAGCCTCGAAATAATCCTGCAGAAAAACAAAGCCCCGATCATTCGGGGCTTTTTTTATCCGGCCATCAATCATTCGGCAACGGCATTTGATCGTCATCAGGGATGCCATCCCCAGCACTCGGGTCCCTTGCGCCTCGCGGGTGCTCGGTCGGTGTCACCAAAGGCCTGGCCAGCGGGTCCCGCATCGGGCTGTCCGGATCCATCACCGGATCAATCTCTTCTTCGGGAGTGGTAGGAACGCTGTCCGGATGTTTGTCATCAAAACTCGAGTCGGTAGACATAGACACCTCTCACTGAATCTCAGGGTTTCAGATCTGCCAGCGGGTCGTAAGGCTTGGCGGGAGTCTTGTCGCCCTCCCCGGGCTTCACGTCCTTGGGCGCCTTCGCGGGCCCGATCGGGTCGACCTGAGGATCGGAAACGTCCGGCGAATCGGGGTCGAAACCCAAGTCATCGCCTGAGGAATGTTCAGACGAATGCGGGCCATCAGGGTTGTTGGTATGTGCCATCGAGCGCCTCCTTGGTCGGGCCCGGAGAAATCCGGGCGCTTATCACTCTGAGGCCGATGACGCTCGAGCGTGCGATGCAGATGACGAACGGAGCGTTACTGCGCGTTCAGCGCCTGCCTGGCACGGGCGGCCGCTTGCTCCTGACCGGCCTGGGCCAGATCGCTCGCTGCTTTCAACCAGCGTTGCTGATCGACATGGGCAGGAATCTGGTTCGGTTTTTGGATCAGCACCGCCCAGCCGCCAGCCGCTTTGAAAGCCGACTCGAACGAAGCGAAGCTCATCAGTTCCCGACGATTCATCCCGGCGCGCAACAGTACAGTCTGCTTCTGACGGTTGTAGCCGGCGAGAATGGCGTAACGCGGTTCGGCCCAGAACGCCGAGCCTTCGGTGAAACGCACCATCACTGGATAACCCGCAGCCACCTGAGTCAGCAGCGCCGGCAGATTACTGTCGAGGGGGTACACAACCATGCCGTACTCGCGGGCGAGGTTCTGGATGTTCTGCTGCAACTGCGCTTCCGCGCCCGGCACGTGCAAAGGCTTTTCGAGCAGACCCGGCGTTATCACGACGCCCTGCTGTGACAGCATGCTCGCCAGCACCTGCGGCCCGCTTTGATACTCCTGGCCCCGATAGAACGTACCGCTGAGTTCCACCCGTTCCGGCAGACGCTTGACCTCGGGCGCAACACTTCCCGCGCAACCCGCCAGCCCGACAACGCAGCCGGTAATCAGTGCTGCCATTCGAATTCGTGACATTGCCCGCACCCTCATTACTCCCTCGTTCAGACGCCGGTGATCCGTGCTCCCGGCTAGGCCGTCGATCATAGGGCGCCACGCGGCAGTGGTATAGCCTTAAGCGTCAGTTTGGCGGGTTCGATAGAGCGAAGTGGTTGGTGACAGACGACCTTTGGTCAATAGCCTGAAACATGGCAGCGACTAGACTGTCACTTGCAATGAGTGTGTTCGCCCGCGGCAGGGCAAAGAGGAGGCACCGATGAGCCTGACGATGACCGTTGTAATGTTGATTTCCGGCTGGCTGGCCGTTGCCGCCGCCATGTTGTGGGGGGTACTGCGAATCGCGCGCCGCCATCACCACCCTGCCCCGGCGGCTCGGGTGGCAAACCTGGAAAAACCGACGGTGCGCCACGCCACGGCGCACTGACCGACACGCTTAAGGGCGCAAAAAAACGGCCGCCTGTGCTCTCGCGAGCGCAGGCGGCCGTTTCGTTTTCCCTGGATTAAGCTTCAGCGGCCATGCGCTTCTGCTTCGCCCGACGGGACATCATGTTCAAGCCCTCGATCGTTGCCGAGAACGCCATGGCCGCGTAGACGTAGCCTTTCGGTACGTGGGCGCCGAAGCCTTCGGCGATCAGCGTCATGCCGATCATGATCAGGAAGCCCAGCGCCAGCATCACCACCGTCGGGTTGTCGTTGATGAACTTGGCCAACGGATCAGCCGCCAGCAACATCACCAGCACCGAGACCACCACCGCGATGATCATGATCGGCAAATGCTCGGTCATGCCAACCGCAGTAATGATGCTGTCGATGGAAAACACCATGTCCAGCATCAGGATCTGCCCGATCGCAGCGGCAAAACCCAGGGCCACGGTCGAGGTCGCGGTCTTCGGATCTTCCGGTGCCGGGTCCATGCTGTGATGGATCTCGGTGGTCGCCTTCCACAACAGGAACAGGCCGCCGGCGATCAGGATCATGTCTTTCCAGGAGAACGCATGGCCGAGGATCTCGATGACCGGCGCCGTCAACTGGACGATGAACGCGATGGTGCTCAATAGCGCCAGTCGCAGAATCAGCGCCATGCCGATACCGATGCGCCGCGCTTTCTGCCGATGCTGCTCCGGCAATTTGTTGGTCAGGATCGAGATGAAGATCAGGTTGTCGATGCCGAGCACGATTTCCATCACCACCAGCGTGGCCAGGGCGATCCAGGCGGTGGGGCTTGCAGCAAGTTCTAAAAGGTATTCCATGGGTCAGTCCTGACTCGTTTAAGGCGGTTTAGATGTCCTGGGACGAAGATTCGGTTTTTTTCCTGTCTTCGTCCGCGGGTTCTTTCTTGCTGATCAGGCCGCCAGTGGCGTCGCTGAGCGCTTGTTCGGCAGCTTTATGGGTATCGTCGATCGCTTGCTTCGCGCTTTCCGCAGCCTTGCCCATCAGTTGCTGCGCGCTTTTCTCGGCCTGGTCGCAACCGGACAGTATCAGTAAAGACGCGATCAGCAGGGCCGTGGTTTTAAGCTTCATCAATGTCTTCCTCTAGAGATCTTCTGTAGGAGCGAACGTGCTCGCGATTGACTAAAGGCCGCCGCGTTTGGCCGGTAGCCACGCGTTATCGTTAACGACCATCGCGAGCAGGCTCGCTCCTACAGTTTTGTGAATCGAACCGCAGTCCGTGAATAGCGAGGCATTCTAGGGAGGCAAACACTTCAGGAAAATTCGTATTTTTAGCGGCTATACTTCGTTTTTTACGAACTGTTGGTTGCCATGCTCAATTATCGACAACTGCATTACTTCTGGGTGGTGGCCAAGACCGGCAGCATCGTGCGCGCCTGCGAGCAACTGAACCTGACGCCGCAGACCATCAGCGGGCAGATTTCGCTGCTTGAACAAACCTTCGGTATCGAATTGTTTCGCCGGGTCGGTCGACAGCTCGAACTCACTGAAGCCGGGCGTCAGACACTGCCCTACGCCGAGCAAATGTTTCAGCTCGGTGGCGAACTGGAATTGATGCTGCGCGCGCAGCCTGATGAGCAGCAAATCCTGTTCCGGGTCGGCGTCGCCGACGTCGTGCCCAAGTCCATCGTCTACCGCCTGATCGCACCGACCATGGAGTTGAGTGAACCGCTGCGCATCACCTGCCGCGAAGACAAACTCGAGCGGCTGCTCGCCGACCTGGCGATCCAGCGCCTCGACCTGGTGATTTCCGACAGTCCGATGCCGTCGCACCTGGACATCAAGGGCTACAGCCAGAAGCTCGGTGAATGCGGGATCAGTTTCTTCGCCACGGCTGGACTGGCGGCGCAATACGGTCAGGATTTCCCGCGCAGCCTGCACGGCGCGCCACTGCTGATTCCAGGGCCGGAAACCGTGGTGCGCAGTCGCTTGCAGCGCTGGTTCGCCGAGCAGCAGATTCAGCCACGGATCGTCGGCGAGTTCGATGACAGCGCCTTGATGCAGGCGTTCGGGCAATCCGGCAGCGGGATTTTCATCGGCCCGAGCGTGATTGCCGATGAGGTGAAGCGCCAGTACGGCGTGGAATTGATCGGACAGACCGACGCGGTGACCGAGTCGTTCTACGCCATTTCGGTGGAGCGCAAGGTCAAGCACCCCGGCATCGTTGCGATTACCGAAGGCGCCCGACGCGAGCTGTTCACCGCGATGTGACGGCTCAGACGCAGACTTCGCGCGGCTTGAACGTCATCAGCGCCATCGCCAGCAGGATCGACACCAGGATAAAACCGGCTGCGGCAAACCCGAGACCGCCGAGGCCGACACTGTCGATCACCCGGCCGCCGACCATGGCCCCAAGGCCAATGCCGAGGTTGGCGCCGGCAATGTTCAGCGACGCGGCAAACGCCGGCGCCTCAGGTGCAGCTTTCATCAAACGCACATGGCTGACCAGGAACAACGCCGCCTGGGTCACGCCCCAGATGCCCATCGCCGCCGCCAGACCCAGCGGCGAATGGATGTTCGGCACCAATGCCACCATGCCGGCAATCATGAACGCGCAGAACGTCACCGAGGCAATCAGTGGATGACGATCCACCGCACGGCCGCCCAGCGAGTTGCCGATCAAGCCCACCGCGCCGAAGCCCATCAGGCACCAGCCGACCACCGTGCCGTTGAATCCGGCCAGACGTTCGAGAATGTCGGCGAGGTAGGTGTAGGCGGTGAACATACCGCTGAACACGAGGATCGACAGCAGCACATGGCCGATCATCAACGGGCTGCGCAGTATCTTGAACTGCGAACGGAAACTCACCTGATGCTGGTGCAGGCTGGTTTTCGGCAAGTAGATGAACAGCAGCAAGGCCTTGGCGAAGGCGATGACCGCCAGAATGCCGAAGGCGCTGCGCCAGCCGAACGCATCGGAAATCAGTGTACCGACGGGAATGCCGAACACCGTCGCGCAGACAATGCCGAAGCCGATCTTGGCGATCGCCCGTCCGGCATAATCCGGCCCTACGATGTCCACCGCCGTCTCGCTGGCCAGGGCCCAGAACACCGGCAGCCCGAGCGCGGGAATCAACCGCGCGACGGCCATCACCCAGATATTCGGCGCAAACGCCGCGAGGGTGTTGGCCAGACCGAACATGATCAGCACCGAGATAAACAGCTTGCGCCGTTCGAACCGGGCGAAGTACGCAGTCAGGAACGGCCCGAACGCCGCGACGGTGAAGGCGAACAAGGTCACCAGCAACCCGGCCTGGGGGATGGTGACTTCCAGATCCCGGGCGATGGCGGGCAACAGGCCGACGATGACGAATTCCGTGGTCAGCACCGTGAAACCGGCGGCGGACAACAGAAGGATGGGCAACAGCATTTGAAACTCCAGAAAAAACGACGACACCAGCGATAGCCCGAAGGCCCACTGGCAGATGCAAATGAGGATGGGCAATCTTAACAGAGTGTTTCCAAACGCGGTTGCACGAACCTGCCAATCGTGTCTGATCGCTGGCCAGCCGGGCCTCTAACACTTTTACGCACCCCAGAAACCAAAAAACCCGCAAAGGCGCTAACCTTGGCGGGCTTTTTTTGTTATTGCGACGGGTTTAGTAGGCGCCCATGTAATCGCGCTTGCCCACTTCCACACCGTTGTGACGCAGCAGCGCGTAAGCCGTGGTGACGTGGAAGAAGAACTGCGGCAAGCCATAGCTCAGCAGGTAAGCCTGGCCGCTGAAGCGCTTCTCTTTCGGCGTGCCCGGACGGGTGATGATCTCGACGCCTTCCTTTCCATTGATCTGCTCCGGCTTGAACTCGCCGATATAGCCCAGAACCTTGGTCAGCAGCGCCTGCAGGTCGGCGAAGGTGGTTTCGGTGTCGTCATACTTCGGCAATTCGACCTCGGCCAGACGCGAAGAAATGCCTTTGGCGAAATCAACGGCGATCTGCACCTGACGCACCAGCGGGAACATGTCCGGGTACAGGCGGGCCTGGAGGAACGCGTTCGGGTCGATGTTCTTGGCGGTGGCGTGGGCTTCGGCCTTGTTCAGGACGTCGCTGAGGGCGGTGAGCATTTGTTTCAGAACCGGAATGGAAGCGTCGTACAGGGAAATGGTCATGGCAGTCTCGTGTAGTGACAGGAGTGAAACGTGGGGTCGATTATAGCGATGCGCGGTCCCAGGTGAAGCGATAGATATGCGCCGGCGGTCCAGGGTGGCAATTGCCGTTATCGGCGTCGGCCCCCACGATCGACCACTGCGCCCGCGAGGTGTCGCCCAACTCACGGGCGAGCTGCGGATTGAAGCACTGGCCGAGCCTATCATCCGGCACCAGGGCATACGCCTGAGGATGTTCGCGCAACCACCGCGCCGCCTGCTCCACCGTTGACCCGGCCATGCCGAAATGCACGATCGGCTGTCGCGCGAACAACCAATGCCCCTCACGCCAGTCGACCAGCACCAGGTCGGCGCCCTGAGTCATCGCTGCCGCCTGTGCCATCAACCCGTCGTGGGGATTGGCGCCATCCTTGACCGGCTCGATAAAACCGCGAGCGAACCACAGCGCGAACCAGGCCAATGCCACCCCCTGAAAGATCCGCCAACCCAGCACGCGCCGACGGAACCAGCGTTTGAACAGCCACGGCATCAGCGGCGCGGCGACCAGCACCAACCCAGGCAACGCCGGATAAATGTACAACTTGCGCTTGCCACTGCTCAGGCAGAAAAACAGCACGACCAGCGCCACCCATCCCAGCAGTACCAGCACGCGGCCGTCGCGTTTTTGCAACTGCCGGCGCCACGCGGGAATCAGCCAGGGCAGCGCGAGCACCAGCGGCAGCCAATATTGCGGAATGACATTGAGGAAGAAATACCAGAACGGCTCACGATGATCCCATGCCGCCGCATAGCGCCCCGCCGTCTGACGCAGCAGAATTTCCCGCGCATAGGCGATTTCCTCAGCCCCGCCATTGAGCACGATGGACAGCGCCAAGGGCAGCAGCCAGATGCCCACAGCGCCCAGCAACAGGATGAAACCTAGGCACCATCGACGCGCCTCGCCGGGCATCGCCACGACGCCGGGCCAGTCCTTGCGCACCGCGTAGGCATACGGGATCAACATCAACGCCGGCACGAAGCCGACGCCTTTGGTGATCACGCCGATCCCCATCGCCGCGCAGCCGACGTAAAACCAACGCCACGCAGGCCCCAGCAACAGATGCCGCGTCAGGCCATACAGACCCAACGTAGTGAAAAGAATCAGAAAACTGTCGATCTGCCCGGTGCGCAAAATGCTGTAGGTCTGATAGGTCGCCAGGTACAAGAGCGCGGCGGTTCGACCTGCGCGTCGATTCCACAATCGGCGGCCCAGGTCGTAGAGCATCGCCGTGACCGACGCGGCCGACAGCAGCCCTGGTATATAGAGGGCGATGGCGGGTATCCCGGTGAGCCAGGTGAAAAACGCCACGGTCCACATGAAGATCGGCGGTTTATCGCCGTAGATCTCCGCGGCCCGGTGGGGAATCAGCCACGAACCGTTGTGCAACATTTCCAGGGCCACGCCGAGGAAGCGCTCCTCGTCGACATTCTGCGGCTGACGCCAACCCAGCCCCGCGCCGACCAACAATAGAGCAAGCAACATCAATCCCAGGCATTCGACGCCGGGTGACAGGGTTCGGCGCATGGGTCAGTCCTTCACGGTTTTGCTGCGGGCAATCAATTGCAGGTTGCGCAGGTACACGATGGAGCCGAACGCCTGCCCGGCGATGAACACCGGGTCCTGCCGATAGATGGCGTAGGCGAACAACAGCGTGCTGCCGACGATGCTCAAGTACCAGAAGCTCACCGGAATCACGCTGCGTTTCTTGTATTCGCTGTACAGCCACTGCAGGACGAAGCGGCCGGTGAAGGCGATCTGGCCGGTGAACCCGACCACCAGCCACAGGGTTTCGCGGGACAGGTTCATCCTTCGATCTCCTGCGCATGGCTATTCAGGCGCGTGCGCCGGATCAGCCACCAGACGCCGACCAGGTCGAGAATGCCCACCAACGCGCGGTCTAGGTTGCCGTACTTGGAGACCCCGGCCGTGCGCGGTCGATGGTTGACCGGATGGGTGAGCATGCGCCCGTTGTGCCGCTGGATCAGCGCCGGAATGAAGCGGTGCATATGGTCGAAGTACGGCAAACGCAGGAATGCCGCGCGCTGAATCAGCTTCAGCCCGCACCCGGTGTCCGGCGTCTGGTCCCTGAGCAGGCGACTGCGCAAGCCGTTGGCGAACCGCGAGGCCCAGCGTTTGCTCGCGGTGTCGCGGCGGTTGACCCGGTGCCCGGCGACCAATTGCAGGTCGGCTGTGGCCCGCTCGCTGCGTACCAGCGCCAGCATGCCAGGGATGTCCGCCGGGTCGTTCTGGCCATCGCCATCCAGCGTCGCCAGCCACCGGCCACGGGCGGCGAGCGCGGCATGGTACAGCGAGGTGCTCTGCCCCAGCGAACGGTCGTGGCGCAGGATGCGCAAGGTGTCCAGGCCGCCGTGCCGGGTCTGCTGCAAGGCCTGCAACGTGGCGTCTGTGCTGCCGTCATCGACGACGATAACCTCATAGGCTTCGCCCGTCAGTGCGATACGGATTTCTTCCAGCAGCGAGACGAGATTGTTCGCTTCGTTCTTTGCCGGAATCAGCACGGATACAAATATGTCCTGGCTCATAGAGGCCTCTGTTTTCCTGGATTTTTTATGATGGAAGGCCAACGCTTCATCGCTGATAAAAGTGCCGATACCACTTCACGAACTGGCCGACACCGGTCTCGAGCGAGACCTGCGGACGAAAACCCACCCACTGCGCCAAGGCCGACACATCCGCCCAGGTCTTGTGCACATCGCCGGCCTGCATCGGCAGCCAGTTGCGTCGCGCTGGCCGGTCCAGCGCCGACTCCAGGCACTCGACGAAATCCAGCAGCGCGACGGGCTCGCCGCGGCCAATGTTGAACATCCGGTTGACGCCCTCGCCCGCCACTTCTGGAATCGGCGGTCTTGGAACCAGGCGCGCGATGCTTTCGACGATGTCGTCGATGTAGGTGAAATCCCGTGACATCGAGCCCCGGTTGTAGAGGTCGATCGGCCGGTCGTCGAGAATCGCTTCGGTGAACTTGAACAGCGCCATGTCCGGGCGCCCCCAGGGTCCGTAAACCGTAAAAAACCGCAGGCCACTGGCCCTGATGCCGTACAGATGGCAGTAGCTGTGGGCCATCAGTTCGTTGGCCCGTTTGCTCGCGGCATACAGCGAAACCGGGTGATCAACGGCGTCCTCGACGCTGAACGGCATTTTGCTGTTGCTGCCGTAGACCGAGCTGCTCGAGGCGTAAATCAGGTGCTCGGGACGATGGTGTCGGCAGGCTTCCAGCACATTGAGGAAGCCGGTCAGGTTCGATTGCCCATACACGTCCGGGTTATCCAGCGAATAGCGAACGCCCGCCTGGGCCGCCAGATGAATCACCTGGGTAAAGGCGTGGGCCTCGAACAACGCCATCAGGGCAGGCTTGTCGACGATGTCCAGCGTCTGGAAATGAAAGCCGGCACAATCGTTCAATTGCTTGAGCCGAGCGTGTTTGAGTTGCACGCTGTAGTAGTCGTTGAGGTTGTCGATGCCCACCACTTCGAGGCCTTGCTCACACAGGCGCTTGACCGTGTGATATCCAATGAAACCGGCGGCGCCGGTGACCAGTACGGTCATGGCAGGCGCGCGCCGTTCGGCGCATGATTGCGGGTCAAGCCCAGGGTCAGCGTCATGCCTTGCTCCAGGTTGCAGTCAGTAAGGCCAGTGACGTTGTCGATACGCTTTGACGCCGCGCCCTTCAGGGTCGCCGTCATCCCGCGGCCATGCCTACGGTGCTCCGCGGATAAAAAAATAGCGTGATGAATTGATGTCGCTTTTATGACGATTGCGGGGGGAGGCGACAAATTCAGTTGCCATTGGCGCCCGTCAAACTAAAGTGCATGCCAGCAGAAGACTATGAACCGGGGAAGGGACGCATCATGAGCATTGAGCAAGAAACCACGTTCGATGAGCCACGGCTCAACAGCACGGAAATACGCATTCTCGGTTCATTGATCGAGAAGCAGGCCACCAGCCCGGAAACCTATCCGCTGACCCTCAATGCCCTGGTGATTGCCTGTAACCAGAAAACCAGCCGCGAGCCAGTGATGAACCTCACCCAGGGCCAGGTCGGCCAAAGCCTGCGCGCCCTCGAGGGTCGCGGGTTCACCAAACTGGTGATGGGCAGCCGCGCCGACCGCTGGGAGCACAAGGTCGACAAGGCCCTGGAACTGGTGCCGGCGCAGGTGATACTCACAGGGCTGTTGTTTCTGCGCGGTCCGCAGACGGTCAACGAACTGCTGACCCGCAGCGGTCGCATGCATGAATTCGAAGACGCCGAACAGGTGGTGCATCAGCTGGAGCGCTTGATCGCTCGCGGTCTGGCGCTGCTGATCCCGCGCCAGGCCGGGCAGCGTGAAGATCGCTACATGCATGCGCTGGGTGATCCCGCGGACATCGAAGCGATCCTCGCGGCGCGGCAGAACCCCGTGGAGCGTGGCTCGGGTGGCGGCGTGTCCGTGGAGCGGATTGAAGAGCTTGAAGCGCGCATTGCGGCGCTGGAAGAACGACTGGCACGCCTCGAATAAATGTGGGAGCGGGCTTGCTCGCGAAAGCGACCTGCCCGTCACATCAATGCAAGATGTGACAACGCTTTCGCGAGCAAGCCCGCTCCCACAATTGAATCGGTGTTACCCGGTGATCACTCGCCTTCCCAGTAATCCACACCGTCAGCCTGCCGGGCGACGGCGACGAAGCCCGAGGCATTGCCCTCGGCGTCGACCTTGAACTCATCCATCACCGCGTACTTGCCGGAATCCGGGTACTCGCAGATCTCCGGCGATTGCTGGGTGCTGACCGCCAGGTAGCGCAACTCACCCTTGCTGGTGTTGATGATCTGGTGCGCCGCTTCCGGGCCACCCGGCGGGCAGGCGATCACGTCACCCGAACGAATGGGAAAACGCTCGGCGCCGAGACGGACCTGCCCTTCTCCCGCGACCACGTAAAACATTTCCTCGTTGACCCGATGACTGTGAAACGGACTGCCGCGCATGCCCGGTTCCAGCACATACAGGCGATACCCGAGCTTCTGCGCCCCCAGTTGCTGACCGACCCTGGCCATCCGTTGTTGATAACGACCGGCCGTTTCGCCGGTGGGCGCCAGGGCTTCGGGCAGCGGTTCGAGTTCGACCTGATTCAGGTTGAGGATGGGCGGGTGCATGGTGGCCTCGGTCACGGTGTTTTTTGAGGGATAAGTCTTGGCTTGCTGGTTGGAATTATAGGCTGCGACCGACTGAAGACCGCGTCGCGCTCTTCGCGAGCAGGCTCGCTCCCACAGTGGATCGACGTCGTACACAACTTTGCCAATCGACAGAGAACCTTGTGGGAGCGGGCTTGCCCGCGAAGAGGCCAGCCCAGCCAACCGAAATTCCTAGCCGCGAGCAAACTCCACCGCCTTGTGAAACTGCTCCTGCGTCGGTCGCACCCCGGTGTACAACACGAACTGCTCCAGCGCCTGGATCGCGATCACTTCCAGCCCGGTGATCACCCGCTTGCCTTCGGCGCGACCGCGTACGATCAGCGGTGTTTCCGAGGGGATCGCCACCACATCGAAGACGGTCTCTGCCGCCGCGATGACCTCGGCCTCAAACGCCAACTGATCCGCCTCAGGTCCGCCGGTCATACCAATTGGCGTGACGTTGATCAGCATCTGCGGGCGCCGATCACCCAGTACCGCTTGCCAGTCATAACCCAACGAATCCGCCAAGGCCCGTCCGGCCTGCTCGTTACGGGCCACGATCAGGCCGTTTTTATAGCCGCCATCGCGCAAGGCACTGGCCACCGCCTTGGCCATGCCGCCGCTGCCGCGAAGGGCGAAGCTTGATGCCTTGGGCACCTGGTGGGTTTCCAGCAGTTGAGCGATGGCGATGTAATCGGTGTTGTAGGCCTTCAGGTGGCCGTCGGTGTTGACGATGGTGTTGATCGATTGAATGGCCGCGGCGGACGCGTCCAGCTCATCGACCAGCGCAATGCACGCCTCCTTGAAGGGCATCGACACGCCACAGCCGCGAATGCTAAGCGCGCGAATGCCGGCGACGGCGCCGCTCAGGTCCTGGCTACGGAACGCCTTGTAATAGAAATTCAGGCCCAGCTGTTCGTACAGATGATTGTGGAAGCGCAAGCCAAAGTTGCCCGGCCGTCCCGACAGGGACATGCACAGCTGGGTGTCTTTGTTGGGGTTCATCTGCATGAAAAATCTCCTTCGACAGCACTTTCAGATGGACGGGATTAGCCATTCCATCGCGATCTGTTCGATCATATAAGCGTGCCTGCACGTGGCAGCGCACGACGGTAAGGAAGCCGGTACAGACCTTACACAAAATTTACCCAACGGCTGTGCTGATTTTCCGAAATACGCTGTCTTAGATGTATCCCCGCGACAATCCTTGGGTCTATTGCAGACGCAAGCGCCGGGTTGAAGAACCGAGGAATTATCATGATCCGTAAAATCCCCACAGTTGCCTTGCTGATCGGTGCTCTTGCTATCGCAGGGCAGGCAGAAGCGCATGGCGGTGGCGGTTGGCAAGGTCCAGCGGTATTTGGCGCGATCGTTGGCTCCGCCATCGTCGGTTCAGCCATCATCAACAGCAACCGGCCGGTCTACGTCCAGCAACCGGTGTACGCACAGCCGCAGCCGGTGTATGTGCAACAGCCGCCACCGGTTTACTACCAGCCAGCGCCGGTTTATGTGCAACAGCCGGTCTACTACGGCCCGCCGCCGGTTTACTACGGCCCACCCCGTGGCTACTACGGCCCGCCACGTTATTACGGCCCTCCCCACGGTTACGGCCGCTGGTAACAGCGCTGATCGAGCCCCGCTTATAGAGCGGGGCTTTTTTATGCCCGTTCGTCGGCAAGGGTCTAAATACATCGCGCCAAGGTCGCTATCGGGACAGCGCGGACCGTTCAAGCGGGCAAGATTGACTCTGGCGCCCTTTCCCCGGCTCGGGGAAAACGGTCATATTTATGTCATGCCAGGTCCGCAAGCTTGGATCTGTCCGCCCACAACAGGTTGATAACAACAAGGACGAGCACATGCCGACGCAAAATCCGCACCGCGATCTCAGCCTGTGCACCTCCAGCAAGGTGTACAACGCCCTGACCGAACTCAAGCACCTGGAAGGTCATCGCAGCGCCAAGTTTCTTTCGCTGCTGGCAGAAAACCTGGTGCGCAAAGGCCTGCTCAACGAACAGGAAGTGGTTCACATGCTCGACCTGGTGGTCGACTGACCGACAGGCGGTCGCTTGGGTGCGTTCGCGTCAATGACGACTATTGAAAGCGTTGATTGTTCCTTCAGGCGCCAGGTCCGTAAGGTAGCTCCATAGATTGATGGAGGTACTTATGATGTCCCATGTTCAGATCATGTCCGTTATCGGCAGCGCCGTCCCCGCCCCACTCAGAGCACTTGGCTTGCTCGCCTGCTGGTATCTGGTCCAGGACGGCGAACCGATCAGCGGTCCGCTCACTTCGCTGAACGACGCCAAGGCCTTGTCACAACGCCTCGTCACCGACCGATTCAGCGCCTAAGGCAGCTGCACCCGCGGTTTGGTTTCGATGAAGATTGCCCAGCTCGACATGAACAGCGCCGCGATCAACGGCCCGATGACAAAACCGTTGAGCCCGAAAATCGCCAGGCCGCCCAGGGTCGAGATGAGAATCAGGTAATCGGGCATCTTGGTGTCCTTGCCCACCAGGATCGGCCGCAGCACATTGTCCACCAGGCCGATCACGAATACGCCGAACAACCCCAGCACCACCCCCTGCCAGATCGCCCCGCTGAACAGGAAAAACACCGCCACCGGCCCCCAGACGATCCCCGCGCCCACTGCAGGCAACAGCGACAGAAACGCCATCAGCACCGCCCAGAGCAACGCGCTCGGGATATCGAGAAACCAGAAAATCGCACCGCCCAGCGCGCCTTGGGTAATGGCGACCACCAGGTTGCCTTTGACCGTGGCTCGCACCACTCGGTTGAACTTGAGCTGCAATCGACGCTTCTGGTGTTCTTCCAGCGGCACGGCGGCGCGCACTTTGCGCGCCAGGTCGGCACCGTCGCGCAAAAAGAAGAACAGCAGGTACAGCATGATGAAAAAGCCGACGATGAAATCGAACGTGCCCTGCCCGAAACTGAAGGCCTGGGTGGCGATGAACTCATTGCCCGTCACCGCGCTCTTGATGATTTTCTCCCGCAGCCCGTCCAGCTCGCCGAGCCCGGCGCGATCGAGCAAATGCTGGAAGTACGGCGGCAGGCTGTGCTTGAAATGGGTGACATAGCCGGCAATGTCCAGCTCGCCGCTTTCGATGCTCTTGTACAACGTCGCCCCTTCCTGAACCAGCAACACGCTGAGAATGATCACCGGCAGGATCGCGATGATCAGGCAGACGCTCAGGGTCATCAGCGAGGTCAGGTTACGCGGCCAGCCGAATTTCAATTGCAGTCGGCGTTGCAGCGGGGCAAAAAGGATTCCGAGGATCACCGCCCAGAACACCGCGCCGTAAAACGGCAGCAAAATCCAGATGAAAGCAGCGGTGACCAGCCCGAGCAGGATCACCAGCGATTTGTTGTGTACCGTCTTTTCGTTCATGTCCGATCCATGTCAGTCCGCCGGGACGCAATGTTGCGTCCTGATGCTTAGTCCGCCACGGTCCGCGCGAGTGCCATCCGCTTGTTCATCAAGCATAGATGCAGATCAATGAATTCCGCGGACAGGCCGATTAGCTCGCCACGCCCGACCTGCGCGCATCCCCCGGCACCCTGAAAAACAGGCGCGAGTAAGCGCGGCTTGATCTTCTGACACACCACACTCTCCGTGTAGGAGCCAGCTTGCTGGCGATGGACTCAAGTGCACCGCGTTGATTCAGACAGCATGCGTCATCGTTAACGACCATCGCCAGCAAGCTGGCTCCTACAGGGGATTGTGGTGTTTTCAGGCGAACTCTTCGCGCAACATCGCCACAAACGCTTCCCGCGCCGGGTGCACCCCGGCGTTCTCGTGCCAATAAAACAGGTTATCGATCGCGGTCAGCTCAGGGAACTCATACCCCGCGCAACCCGCTCCTTTGGCGTACTGATCGAACACCCCCTTGGGCACCAGCGCCACCCCCGCCCCCGCACTCACGCACCCGACAATCGCGCCGTAACTGGCCAAACTGACGATCGGCAACGCTTGCCCCTGGCGCAACAACCAATGCTCCAGCGCCGCGCGATACGGGCAGCCTTGGGGCCACATGAACACGGTCTTGTCCTGCAAATCGGCAATGTCGCGCACCGGCCCCAGGGACGTCGAGGCAATCAGCAGCAGCTCCTCGCGGTACATCGGCGTGCGTTTGAGGTGTGAGCGCTCGACATCCACAGCGACGATCGCGCCGTCGAGCCGGTGGCTGACCGTGTCATCGAGCAACTGGCCCCAGGTGCCGGTGGTCAGCTCCAGCGCCACCGCCGGGTAGCGTTTGTGGAACTTGGCGAGCAATCGCGGCAAGCGCCCTGTGGCGGACGATTCGATGGCGCCGATGCGCAACGGGCCGGACGGCTCGGCAGCAGGATCGACCGCGCGTTTGGCCTCATCGGTCAGCGCGAGAATCTTCGAGGCATAGGCCAGGAACGTCTGCCCCGACGGACTGATGCGCAACCCGCGACCTTCGCGCAGAAACAACGCGACACCCAGCTCCGCCTCCAGCGCCTTGATCCGTGCGGTGATGTTCGACGGCACGCAATGCAACAGCTCGGCCGCCCGAGCGATGCTGCCAACGTCGGCAACGGTCTTGAACATGCGAATCTGCGCCAGCTCCATACATCACCTAAAGTGAACGGTTTGCGCAGTATAAGTCAGTTGTGGCGAACAGTCCGAATTCCGATACTCGAAGCATCTGCCCTCAGGTGCCCGATCATGCAAACGCTGCCCCATCACCCGACCCTAAAAATCATCCTGGCCATGGCATTCGTCGTGGCCTGCTGGGGTTATTCCCCGTCCGGCATTCACATCGGACTCCAGGCCTATGACCCAGGACATCTGGCGTTGCTGCGATTCCTCGTGGCGTCGCTGTTCATGGCGCTGGTCGCGCTGTTCAAAGGGATTACCCTGCCGCGCCTTCGCGATCTGCCGTTGCTGTTCGGCCTTGGCTTTTTTGCGGTGAGCCTGCATCACGTGGCGCTCAACTTCGGCCAGCAAGGGGTCAGCGCCGGCGCGTCCAGCGTGCTGGCACAAACGACACCGCTGTTCAGCACACTGCTCGCGCGGTTTGTGTTCAAGGACCGGGTGAGCGCCTGGCGCTGGGGTTGTGTATTGCTGGGTCTGGTCGGTGTGGTGATCGTGGTCGCCGGTGATCGCGGCTTGGGCGGCATCGATGCCCACGGCCTGTTGATTCTGTTGGCGGCAGTGTCCTGGAGCTTTTACTTCGCCTTGCAAAAGCATCATTCCGGGCGATACGACGGGCTGACCCTGGTCTGTTACACCGTGTGGTCAGGGACGGCACTGTTGCTGGTATACCTGCCGGGATTGGCAACACAGGTAGTCAGCGCGCCGGCCCATGTGCAGTGGGCGGTGCTGGCGTTGGGGGTGTTTCCGAGTGCACTCGCTTACCTGGCCTGGGCGTTTGTGCTCGCACACGTTGACCTGAGCCGAGCGACGATGACGCTGTATCTGGTGCCACCAACGGCGATGGCGATTGCCTCGTTTGCACTGGGGGAGCGGCCGACGGTGATGATTGTGGTGGGTGGGATGGTGGTGCTGGTCAGTGTGCTGGCATTGAATCTGGAAAGGCGGCCGGTGGTGATTCGGGTGGCTGGGGTTTGATCCCGGCATTTTTAGCGCTGCTGCAGACGTTATCGCTGGCAAGCCAGCGATCCTGTGGGAGCTGGCCTGCCAGCGAAGAACGATAATGCGGTGCAACCTGCCGAACGCAAAAACCCGGCGCACTGGCCGGGTTTTGTTTAGCGCCTGTCATCGGACAGCGGTGTCGGCTCATCCGCCGGAGGCATGTCCTCGTCCGCCGTCGGGTCCTTCCAGTCTTCAGGCCGATCGGCGTCAGCTTCGGCCGGATCCCGCGAAGGGTTCATGCCGGGAGGTGCGTCGTGATCCATGGTCGGCTCGTCGGTGCCAGGCACGGGTCGGGTGGGGTCGGTGTTGGGTGTTCCACCTTGGAACGTTGATTCGTTAGCCATGACGCACCTCATTGATGAGGTCCAGCAAATCTGGGCCGTACAGTTTGGAATCAGGCGTGTGATGGCAGTGCTATCGAGTAGACGAACGGTTGATCGCGACCGTGGGCAAGCGGCTGGACGCGGGCCCAGCCCCCCGCAACCCTGTAGGAGCAAGCTTGCTCGCGATGCGACAGGCCAGTCACTTCAGGGCTGAATGTACTGCCGCTATCGCGAGCAAGCTCGCTCCTACAGGGGGGACTCGGTGTCGGTTAGTGCAGTTGGGCCGCCTGCAACAACCACCCTTTGAACGCCGCCATCGCCGACGTTTCCGCCCGCGACTGCAAGCGGGTCAACCAATAGCTGCCCGTGGTAATGCCAATGGCGAACGGTTGTTCAATCGCACCCGCCGCCAGTTGTCGGGCGAACATCAGCGGCGGCGCCAGCGCCACACCTACCCCCTGCAACGCCGCCTCCATCATCGCCAGCGACGAATCGAAAACGATGCTCCGTGGCGGAGCGACATGGGCCAGCAGGCCGGTGGCCTGAAACCATTCGGGCCATTCGTCCGCGCGATAGGAACGCAGCAGCGTTTGTTGCAGCAAATCGTCCGGCGTCTGCAGTTGCCGGGCAATCCCGGGCACGCACAACACCGACAACGGCGCCTCGATCAAACGCACCGCCTCGATCCCATGCCAGGCCCCGGCGCCAAACCGAATCGCGTAATCCAGCCCTTCCGCCGCCACGTCCACCCGATTGTTGTTGGTCGACAGCCGTAAATCTACGAAGGGATGTTTCGCCTGGAAGTCGGCCAGTCGCGGCAACAACCAGCCCACCGCAAATGTCCCTACCGCGCCTACCGTCAACACTTCGCGAAAATGCCCGCCCTCGAAACGCTCGAGGGTTTCGGCGATGCGGTCGAAGGACTCGCGCAGCACCGGCAGCAAGGTTTCCCCTTCGCTGGTCAGCATCAGCCCGCGGGGCAGGCGTTTGAACAGCGTGACGTTGAGCTGGGCTTCCAGGCTCTTGACCTGATGACTCACCGCGGCCTGGGTGACACACAATTCCACCGCTGCCCGTGTGAAACTCAGGTGACGTGCAGACGCCTCGAAGGCGCGCAAGGCATTGAGCGGTAGTTGCGGCCGAATCATGCCTACTCCCCAATTTTTCTAATGGCTCATGCGAAATAACGTCGTTTGTCGAAGGCCGGCAAAGTGAATAGATTCTGCCTCGCTCAGCGGCGGACCGATTTGAAACCGCGCCCAGTGTAGCGGGTACATCTCTTAAAAACTTCATGGACAGCGGCCCACACATGTACAACTTCAGAGTCAGCAAGGTCTTATCCTACAGTGCTTTCGGACTTTTCCTCGGTGCAGGCCACTGCGTTGCCGCGGATCCCACCGACCAACAGATCGAAGCGGCGGTCAAGGACGCCGTGCTCCCGGTCATGCAGCAACAGCAGATACCGGGCATGGCGGTTGCGGTGACCGTCAACGGAAAGCCGCATTACTTTAACTACGGCGTAGCCTCGAAGGAGACCGGCACGGCGGTCAGTGCAAACACCTTGTTCGAGATCGGCTCGGTGAGCAAAACCTTCACCGCCACCCTCGCCGCCTACGCCCAGGCCAGCGGCAAACTGTCCCTGTCCGACAAGGCCAGCGATGTTTTGCCGGCGTTGAAAGGCAGCGCGTTCGACCGCATCAGCGTGCTGCAACTGGGCACCTACTCTGCCGGCGGCCTGCCATTGCAGTTTCCGAAAGAAGCCGACACCGGGGACAAGATGCTCGGCTATTTCAAAGAATGGAAACCGGTGTACGCCGCCGGCAGCCATCGCCAGTATTCGAACCCGAGCCTGGGGCTGTTCGGCTATCTCGCCGCCCACAGCCTGGGCCAGCCGTTTGACCAGGCGCTGGAAAAAAACTTGCTGCCCAAACTCGGGTTGCAGCACACCTTTCTCAAGGTGCCAACTGCGCAAATGGCGCTGTACGCTCAGGGTTACAACAAGGATGACCAGCCGGTTCGTGTCGGGCCGGGCGCCCTGGATTCGGAAGCCTATGGCGTGAAAACCAGCGCTTCGGACCTGATTCGCTACGTTGAAGCAAACATGAAGCCGTCAGGCCTGGACGCAATAATGCAGAAGGCCATCGCGGCCACGCACACCGGTTATTACAAGGTGGGCAACATGACCCAGGGCCTGGGTTGGGAGTTCTACAGCTACCCGGCCAGCCTCGAAACGTTGCTCGCCGGCAACTCGGCGCAGATGGCCTATGAAGCCAATGCAGTCCAGTGGCTGAAGCCGCCGCAAACTCAACCGGGCAGCGTGTTGTACAACAAGACGGGGTCTACCGTTGGCTTCGGTGCTTACGTGGCGTATATGCCCGCGAAGGACATCGGCATCGTGATCCTGGCCAACAAAAACTACCCCAACCCGGAGCGGATCAAAATCGCTTACTCGATCCTGAGCGCACTGGATAAATAACGGAAAGCCTTGATCGGCGTGAACAAAAATGGGCGACCCCTCAAAGGTCGCCCATTTTGGTTTGCGCGCCGGCATTGACGAGTACAGACATAAATGTCCATTATGGACAAATACATCCAGACAACACTCTGACACCCTTACAAAACAGGAGATCAACAATGAAGAAAACAATGTACCTGGTCATTGCATTGGCATTGTGTGTCACGAGTGCGTTAGCAGAAGACAAGCCCCTGCGGATTGGCATCGAAGCCGCCTATCCGCCGTTCGCCTTCAAGACCGCCGACGGCAGCCTCGGCGGGTTCGACTATGACATCGGCAATGCGTTGTGCGCGAAAATGCAAACGAAGTGTGTCTGGGTCGAACAGGAATTCGACGGCCTGATCCCGTCGCTGAAAGTGCGCAAAATCGATGCGGTGATTTCCTCGATGCTGATCACCGAAGAACGCAAGCGCTCGGTCACGTTCACCGACAAATACTATGCGAGCCCGGCGCGGTTGGTGATGAAGGCTGGCTCGCAAGTCGACGACGATTTCAGCCAGCTCAAGGGCAAGCGCATCGGCGTGCAGCGCGGCACGTCCCAGGATCGCTATGCCACCGACAAGCTGCAACCGTTGGGGGCCGAAATCGTTCGTTACGGCTCGCAGTCGGAAATCTACCTGGACATGCAGTCCGATCGGCTCGACGGCACCATCGCCAACGCCGCGCCGCTGCAGGAGGGATTTCTCAAGACGCCTCAGGGGAAGGGTTTCGCCTTCGTCGGACCGGAACTGCGCAACACCGAATACTTCGGCGAAGGCACCGGCATTGCGGTGAGCAAGGGCAATACCGAACTGGCGCAACGCTTCAATACCGCCATCAAGGCCCTGCGCGCCGACGGCACCTACCAGCAGGTCGAGAAGAAATACTTCGACTACAACATTTACGGCGATTGAGAACCGGTTTGCTGGAGCGACTTGCATGACAGTCATCGACACCCTGATCCGCAATGCCACGCTCATCGACGGCAGCGGCGCCCCACCCTTTGTCGCCGACGTTGCGCTGGTTGAGGGCCGGATACAGGCGATCGGGCATCTGCCGGACCTGGAGGCGAGGCAAGTGATCGACGCCCAGCACAAAATCCTCAGCCCCGGCTTCATCGACGTCCATACCCACGATGATCTGGCGCTGCTCAAACAGCCGGCCATGTTGCCGAAAATCTGCCAGGGCGTGACCACCGTAATCGTCGGCAACTGTGGCATCAGCGCCGCTGGCGTGCGCCTGCGCGGTGAGCCGCCCGACCCGATGAACCTGCTCGGTGAAGCGGCGGACTTCAAATACCCTACCTTCAACGACTACGCAGCCGCGATCGAAGCAGCCTGCCCGGCAGTGAACGTCGCCGCGCTGGTCGGGCACACCGCCCTGCGCGCCAACCATATGCAGCGCTTCGACCGCGCCGCGACGCCCCAGGAACTCGAGGCCATGCGCGATGACCTCAAGGCTGCGCTGCAACAGGGTGCGCTCGGCCTGAGCACCGGTCTGGCATACCGCAATGCCCTGCACGCGCCGACGAGCGAAGTCGATTTTCTCGCCGAAACCTTGCAGGAAGCGGGGGCTATCTACGTCAGTCATATTCGCTCCGAAGACGACGAAATCATCGAGGCCATCGATGAAGCCCTCGACATAGGTCGCGATGCCGGCGTGCCCGTGATCATTTCCCACCTCAAATGCGCCGGCCGCGGCAACTGGGGGCGCAGCGCAGCGATCATCGACAAAATAGAAACCGCACGGCGCCGGCATCCGGTGGGGTGTGATTGCTATCCCTACGCCGCCAGCTCGACCACCATCGACCCGCGCATCGTCGATGAAAGCTTCCGGATCCAGATCACCTGGTCAACGCCGCACCCCGAGATGGCGGGCAAAGACCTCAAGGACATCGCCGGACTGTGGGGCCTGTCACAGGTCGACGCCGCACAACGGCTGGAGCCCGGCGGCGCGATTTATCACGAGATGGATGAAGCCGACGTGTCGCGCATCCTCGCCTACCCGCACACCATGATCGGCTCTGACGGCCTGCCCAACGACCCGCGCCCACACCCAAGGCTGTGGGGCACGTTCGCGCGAGTGTTGGGCCATTACAGCCGCGACCAGGGACTGTTCCCGCTCGAGGAAGCCGTTCGCAAAATGACCGGCCTGCCCGCCGAACGCTTTGGTCTGCACGATCGTGGGCGCCTGACTGTGGGCGCCTGGGCCGACCTCGTGCTGTTCGACGCACAAGGCATTCGCGATTGCGCGACCTTCGAACAGCCGACGCTGCAACCACAAGGCATCGAATCGGTTTGGGTCAATGGCGTGCTGTCATACAGCCAGGGGCACACCACTGAGGCGCGGAACGGGCAATTCATTCGGCGCTGACAGGCGCCATCCAAACTGATGGGGTGGCCTCTTCGCGGGCAAGCCGCGCTTGCACAGGATTTTCAGTGGCCGCAAGACTCAGACACGACCCCAGGCACCATCGACGCTGGATGAGCGAGCTCACTCCTGCAACGGACCGTGCTCAGTCATCAGGCATTTCAGGTGGCTTGGCCGGTTTCGCCGGTTTGCCCGGTTTTGTGCCTTTGGCGCTTTTGGCGCCGTTGGCCGGTGCGGCCTCTGGCGTCGGTGTTGGCGGCGCCGCGGCGGCGGCCTCTTTTTCAGCCATCGGCATCTGGTCGATCGTGCTGAAAATCGCCTTCAGGTCCACCGTGTCCGATTGCTCGAGTTTTTTCTCGCCGTCCTTGCCGACCAGAATGACCTTGGTCTTGGCCCCCGCCCCCAATTTCAGCGAGCGGATCAGTGCCGCGGTGTCTTGTGGTCCCAGGTCCTTGCCGTCGCGCTGGCCCATCAAGTTGAGCACGGTATACAGGACCATGTTGCGGTCGGTGAATTCTTTGCGATTGGCAGGCTCATCGAGGGATTTTTTCAGGCTGACCCACGTTGGATCGACCGTGCTCGGCGCGATGACAATCAACGGCCTCGACCTGCCCTTGTCCATGTCCAGCGGTGAATCGCCATCGGCGGCGAACAAGGGGCCGGCAAGAACCAGCAGGGTTGTCAGGGTCAGTGACCTGATGAGCATGCGCATCTCCTTTTGATATCCACGCTCTAATGATTGCGCATCGCGGCGTTCGTTCCGGGTGACGCACCGCAATTGTGTTTCGCCTTGACCCAAGCTTAGGTCAGGGCGGTCATTGCGCAACAGGCTGGTCCATCTCCTTGCAGAAGCGAGGCTTGCCCGCGAAGAGGCCATTGCATCCGGCATTGATGATGCGCCGGGCTGCGGAATGGAAAAGATAAACGCGCTGATCAGAACGCCAGTTTGTAGCCGATCAGCACCAGCATCGTCGCCAGGCAAGGGCGCAGCACTTCATCGGAGATGCGGCCCGTGAGGTGACTGCCCAGGTAAATCCCCGGCAGCGAACCCATCAGCAGGAAGCCCAGCACATGCCAATCCATGTTGCCCATGCTGGCGTGGCCAAGGCCGGCGACCAGCGTCAGCGGCACGGCGTGGGCGATTTCCGTGCCGACCAGGCGACGGGTCGGCAGCAGCGGATAGAGAATGAACAACGCCACCGTGCCCAGGGCGCCGGCACCGATGGAGGTCAGGGCGACCATCGTGCCCAGGATCAGCCCGGTGATCACCGTCAGCAGATTCAAGCGCTGGCCGCTCGGGTTGTACTGGCCGCCGGCGCGTTTGTGGGCGAAGTCGAGCAAGCGCTTCTTGAAGAAGATTGCGAACGCCGTGGCGAACAGCACGAAGCCCAGTGCCTGTTTGATGATGGCATTCATCGCGTCGGGGGAGGTTTGCAGGCTGCTGAGGAACCACAGCGTCAGCGCCACCGCCGGCACACTGCCGAGGGTCAGCCAGCCGGTGATGGCCCAGTCGATGTTCTTGTTCTTGCGATGGACCAGCACACCACTGGACTTGGTAATCGCCGCATACAGCAGGTCGGTCCCGACCGCGGTGGCTGGATTGACCCCGAACCACAACAGGATCGGCGTCATCAACGAACCACCGCCAACGCCGGTCATCCCGACGATAAAGCCCACCACGAGACCTGCCACGACCAAACCGAAATTAGCGAAATCCATTAACACGCCCACAAAAACGCATGAAAAAACTGGCCCGCAGCATAGCGATTTTTCTTATAACCACTTATATCGATACGGTCTATCGTTATGCCTGAATACGTCCGTTCCTACAGCGAAATTACTGCACGGGCAGAAAATTCAGGAACAGCAGGCTCTGCGCGTAATTCAGGCCAATCCGCCGATAGCGCTCGTCCAGCATCTGCGTCAGCAAATCCAGTCGCGCGACGATCTTGCCAAACTCCGTGGCGAAACTCAGGTTGCTGCCCTCCTCCGAAATCTCGTTGGAGAACAGCAACGGTTCACCGTTCTTGTTCTGCCGCTGGCTGAGGATCCAGGTGGCCTTCTCGATGTTGCGCGCGGCATTGTTGACGAAGGTTGGGTTGATCGCATCGGTCATGTAGAACTCCAGCCGATTGCCGTGCGCGGTGACCAGCATGCTGCCGATGGCATAGATGAAGGCGCCGACCCGGTCCCCTAGAAACTCCGGGCTCATGGCGAAACTCAGCGCCGCCAGGTCCTTCTTGCCTCCGAGCGTCGGCAGGGGCTGTTGCTGTTCGATGGCCATGCGCACTTGCTTTTCGGCGGTGCGGGCGTCAAGAAAGCCGGATTTTTTCAGTTCCTGCGGGTTGCGCAGGTAGAGCTTGCTCATGAGCAAATAGAGGCTGTCGAGGTTATCGCGCATCGCCAGGGTGGCCATGCGGTCGACGCTGGTCTGGAGGAATTCCTGAGGCCTGCCTTCGCGAAACTGGCTGACGATGTCCCGCCCTTGCTGCTGGCTGCAACCGGTCGTGAACAGCATCGACAGGACGGCGAGCAGCAGGCAATGGCGGCGCAGATGCACAACGGTGAAAGGTAAAACTCGAGCCATGGGTGCTTGGACTTGGGCATGGGCCGGCGGTGGGGATCGCCGCAGGCTGGCCAAGGATAGAGCCATGGATTGCGAAAAAGTGCAGTGCCGGCAGTCCATGAATCTGGGCAACCCACAGATTAGTCATACTTTATTAGCGCGAAATAACCAATATCCGCTATAAATCCTCTCTGATCGATTTAATTATCGATTACTAGTATGACTACTTAAACAAAACAACAAAAAGGAAAGTCAACCATGCTTCAATCCCGTTATTGCCTGCTCGGACTGTCCCTGATGATTGCCACCCTTACCGCCCACGCTGCCGGTCTGTCCAGCGAACACACCGCCTTCGGAAAAACCAGCGACGGCACGCCCGTCGAAAAATACACATTGCGCAACAGTCACGGTATGCAGGCCACCGTCATTACCTACGGCGCGACGCTGCAATCGCTTGAAGTGCCCGATAAAAACGGCCACCTCGAAGACGTGGTGCTCGGCTTCGATGACGTGCAGGGTTATCAGAGCGGCAAGGCCTACTTTGGCGCGACCATCGGACGCTTTGGCAATCGCCTGGCCAACGGCGCTTTCGAACTCGATGGCCAGCGCTTTCAAGTGCCGCAAAATGACGGCTCGAATTCGCTGCACGGCGGCACGCAAGGCTTCGACAAACAGGTGTGGAAAGCCGAGCCAGCCAAAGGCAAGGATTCGGTGGGCGTGACCCTGACGTACTTGTCGGCGGATGGCGAAATGGGTTTTCCCGGCAACCTGAAAACCGAGGTCACCTACAGCCTCAACGACAACAATGAACTGCGCATCGACTACAAAGCCTCCACCGACAAGCCCACAGTGTTGAACCTGACCAACCACAGCTACTTCAACCTGGCCGGCGCGGGCCATGGCGACGTGTTGCAACAGCTCGCAACCTTGCACGCCAGCCACTACACACCGGTCAATGGCACCTTGATCCCGACCGGCGAACTGGCACCGGTGGCTGGCACGCCGATGGATTTTACAAAACCCACCGCCATCGGCACGCACATCAAGGCCGATCATCCACAGCTGAAATTTGCCGAACCGAAACAGGGCGGTTTCGACTTCAACTGGGTACTGGACACCCAGGGTGACGTGAAAAAACTGGCGGCCGACGTCAGCGACCCGAAGTCCGGCCGCCGCCTGCAGCTCTACACCACCGAGCCGGGCGTGCAGTTCTATACCAGCAACTTCCTCGATGGCTCGGTCAAGGGCAAGGCCGGCAAGACCTACGCGCATTGGGGTGCGTTCACCCTGGAGACCCAGCATTACCCCGACGCGCCTAACCAGCCGAACTTCCCGTCCACGCGTCTGGATCCGGGCAAAACCTATACCCAGAGCACCGTCCTGAAATTCTCCGCCCAGTAACCGCGCTGCGGTTTTGAGCATCACCCCGATCTCCTGCAGGCCCCGGCTTGCAGGCGAAGGGAACCCCTGAGCTATTCTAATGCCAACCGGATTGGTGACTGAATAACCCAGGAGGTTTGCATGCGGTTTCTTGAAATGGCCGGCGCCAGCGTTCTGGTCATCGGCCAGGGCACCTGGCGCATGGGTGAGGATCGCGCGCGGCACCGCGAAGAAGTCGCCGCGCTGCGCCTGGGCATCGAACTGGGCCTGACCCTGATCGACACCGCGGAAATGTACGCCGAAGGAGGCGCCGAGGCCGTGGTGGGCGAAGCGATTGCCGGCCTGCGCGACCAGGTCTTTCTCGTCAGCAAGGTGTACCCGCACAACGCCGGTCGCAAAGGTATCCCCCAGGCCTGCGAACGCAGCCTGCGCCGGTTGAATACCGATTACATCGATTTATACCTCCTGCACTGGCGCGGCCAGTATCCCCTCGAGGAAACCGTTGAAGCCTTCGAACGGCTGCGTGAAGACGGCAAGATCGGCCGATGGGGCGTGTCGAATTTCGATGTCGATGACCTGCAGGAACTGGCGTCCCCGGCGTGCGCAACCAATCAAGTGCTCTACAACCTGGAGGAGCGCGGCATAGAATTCGATCTACTGCCGTGGTGCCAGCAGCATCGCCAGCCATTAATGGCGTATTGTCCCATCGGCCAGGGTGGACGCTTGCTGGCCCACCCTACGCTCCAACAGGTCGCCGCCCGTCACGCGGCAACACCGGCGCAGGTAGCGCTGGCATGGATTCTGCGACAGGATGGGGTGATCGCGATCCCCAAAGCGGTCCGGCCTGAACACGTGCACCTGAATGCGCGAGCCGCGCAGTTGCAACTTGAGGCCGGAGATCTGGAGGCGCTGGACCAAGCGTTTCGCGCGCCACAACGCAAACAGCGACTGGCCATGGTCTGAGCCATCGCGGTTCTGTCAGAGGGCTTCTCATGAGAAGCACCGATCAGCTCGACGCGTTCAATCTGCAGCGTTTTACGCTGGCGCAGGACGCGGTATTCGAGCGCGTGCAAAACGAACTCGGCGCGGGCCGAAAGCGCAGTCACTGGATGTGGTTCGTCTTTCCGCAATTCGCGGGGCTTGGCGGCAGTGAAATGTCGCGCCGCTTTGCCATTCAATCGAGCGCAGAAGCCGCTGCGTATCTGCAACACACGCTACTGGGCCCACGGTTGCGCACGTGCACCCAACTGGTGCTGAACATCCAGCAACATTCCATCGCCGAGATTTTCGGCCATCCGGACGACCTGAAATTCCACTCGTCGATGACTCTGTTCGCCCAGTTCGCCCCGCCGGAGAGCCTGTTTCATCAAGCGCTGGAGCGTTACTTCCACGGCATCCCGGACGGCTGGACGTTATCGCTGCTGGACTCAAAACAGGCCCAACTGCCCCCCAATCAGGGTTGAGAAGTCGTCGTCGACGAACGGCAGGATCGCGTCAGCCACCGGTTGCAACTGCCGGGTGACGTAATGGTCGTAATCGATCGGCGCACTGCGGATCTCCAGCGGCTCGGGCCCGGCGACGGTGATCACGTAGCTGATCCAGCCGCCGTTCTGGTACTGCCGCGGCCGGCCTTGCTGAACGTTGTACTCATCGGCAGTCCGTGCGGCGCGAACATGGGGCGGCACGTTGCGTTCATAGTCATCCAGGGTACGGCGCAGGCGCTTGCGGTAGATCAGGCGATCGTCGAACTCACCGGACAGGGTCTTGCGCACGTATTCGCGCACGTAATCCTGATAAGGCTGGCGCTGGAAGATTCGTGTGTACAGCTCCTGCTGGAACTGCCGGGCCAGCAGCGACCAGTCGGTGCGCACGGTTTCCAGCCCTTTGTAAACCATCTCGTCGCTGCCATCGGCCCGCGTCACCAGCCCGGCGTAGCGCTTCTTGCTGCCCTCCTCGGCACCGCGGATGGTCGGCATCAGAAAGCGTTTGTAATGAGTCTCGAACTGCAACTCCAGGGCGCTTTCCAGGCCGTATTCCTGTTGCACGTGCTCGCGCCACCACTGGTTGACGTGATCCACCAGCGCATGGCCGATCTGCGCCGCCTCCTGCTGACCGTGCGCGCGCCGCAGCCAGACGAATGTCGAGTCGGTGTCGCCGTAGATCACCGTATGCCCTTGGGCTTCGATCAATTGGCGGGTGCGCAACATGATCTCGTGGCCGCGCAGGGTGATCGACGAGGCCAGGCGCGTATCGAAGAAGCGGCAGCCGCTCGAACCGAGCACGCCGTAGAAAGCGTTCATGATGATCTTCAGGGCCTGGGACAACGGCGCGTTGTGTTCACGCTTGGCGGTTTCACGGCCCTCGGCGACCCGCGCAACGATGGCCGGCAGGCAATGCCGGGTTCGGGAAAAACGCGCACCGCGAAAGCCTGGCACCGACTCGCTGTCGTCTGGGTGCTGCAAACCTTCGATCAGCCCGACCGGGTCGATCAGGAAAGTGCGGATGATCGATGGATAGAGACTTTTGTAGTCGAGCACCAGCACCGATTCGTACAGGCCCGGTTGCGAGTCCATGACAAAGCCCCCGGGGCTGGCCTGGGCCGGTTTGGTGCCGAGGTTCGGCGCGACGAAACCCTGGCGGTGCATCAACGGCATGTACAGGTGGGTGAACGCCGCCACCGAACCGCCGCTGCGATCCGCCGGTAACCCTGTGACGCTGGCCCGTTCCAGCAAGAACTTGAGCAATTCGGTCTTGGCGAAAATCCGCGTGACCAGCTCGCAGTCCTTGAGGTTGTAGGTGGCCAGGGCCGGTTTGTCCTCGGCGAACATGCGGTTGATTTCGTCCATGCGCTGGTACGGCGTGCTGATCGCCTTACCCTCGCCGAGCAAGGTTTGCGCGACGTTTTCCAGGCTGAACGACGGGAAGCTCCAGGTCGCCGAACGCAGGGATTCGATACCGTCGATGATCAAGCGCCCAGCGGCCGCAGCGAAGTAATGGTGGCGGCTGCCGTGTTCGCGCCACTGCATTTCTTCGCCACCACGCCCCAGCTTCAGCGGCACCGCGAGCCGGCGCGCGTGTTCGTGCAGTACCCGCAGATCGAACTGCACGACGTTCCAGCCGATGATCGCGTCGGGGTCGTGACGGGCGAACCAGTCGTTGAGCTTTTTCAGCAACAGGGTGCGGGAGTCGCAATATTCGAGCTGGAAATCCACCGCGCTGTCGTCGCCATTGGGCGGGCCGAGCATGTACACCTGACGCTCGCCACAGCCTTCCAGAGCGATGGAGTACAGATCGCCCTGGGCGGTGGTTTCGATGTCCAGGGACACCAGCCGGAGTGCCGGCCGATAGTCAGGATCGGCTTTCATCTGCGCGTCGAGCAGCAGGCCGTCGGCATCCGGTGTGCCACCGAAGACCACCGGCGCGGTGATGAAACGTTCCATCATGTAGCGTTCCGGCGGCCGCACATCGCCTTCGAACATGTCGACGCCGACCTTGCGCAGCGCAGTTTCCAGGCGCATCAGCTGACCGTGCTGCTGGCAATACAGACCGAGCACCGGGCGATGTTCGAAGTCCTGCAACGCCAGGGGTCTGAGCTCGACGTTTTTTTCGCCGCGCAGTACGTGCTCGGCCTGCTCGCGCTGCTCGGCCGGGATGAACGCCACCGACGGTTGATGCGGCAGGCGGATATGCCGGGGACCGGCGTCGGTCGCCAGCCAGAACTCGACTTCCGTACCGCTCGGGGTATCGCGCCAATGCCGGGTCAGGACGAAGCCCCGCTGTAAATCCACCACTGCAACCTCACATCCGGATCAGGCGGCAATTCTACGCGTCATCGCGGGTGATAGCGCGGCTCCATCACACCCGAAAAAATCCCCGGCGTTTACCGTTCTCCTACGGAGGCTTTCTTGATGGGGCGGGTGGCGAATTTGCTGCGCATCAGGGCCATGTAGTCGGCTTCCGAGGTTTCACGTCGAGCCTTCACCAAGGGTTCGATATCTTGAGTGGCGACATAGCGCAGGCGGTCAGTCCCGTCGCTGGCCGCGTCAAAGATGACCTGCGCCACCTCTTGCGAGGTGGCCAGGCGTTCGCCGCGCAAACCTTCGAACACCTTCAATGCGGCGTCGACAAACTGGCCGTAATCCACTGGAGTCGTCAGCCCGGCGGCCTCTGCCGCGGAGCGCGCGCCGAACCCGGTGCTGACCACCCCGCCCGGCTCGACGATTTTCACTACGATCCCAAGCGCCGCCAGCTCATAGGACAGCGACTCCGAAAAGCCTTCGAGGGCGAATTTGCTGGCGCTATATGCGGAAATCATCGGCAGGCCAAACACCCCGGCACCGGAGCTGACGTTGACGATCACCCCGGCCTGGCGTGCACGAAAGTGCGGCAGGATCGCCCGGGTCACATCCATCACGCCGAACACGTTAACGTCGAACTGCTCACGGATTTTCTCCGGCGAGGTGCCTTCGAACACGCCGAACAGGCCGAACCCGGCGTTGTTGACCAGCACGTCGATCTGGCCGAAGCGCTCGATGCCGGCGGCGATGGCGCTGTCGATGCTGACCGGGTCCTGGACGTCGAGACGGACCACCAGCAGGTTTTCAAGTGCGGCCAGGTCGGCGCCGGCGGAAAGTGTGCGCATGGTCGCAATCACGTTCCAGCCCTGGGCGGCGAACATTTGCGCGGCGGAGCGGCCGAAGCCGGTGGAGGCGCCGGTGATAAGGACGGTCTGGGTCATTTCAATGCTCTCTTCACAAATACAAATCTCCCTGTGGGAGCGGGCTTGCTCGCGAATGCGGTGGGTCAGTGAAAATGCAATTTTAAATG
>NZ_JANLOD010000051.1 GCF_025466085.1 Pseudomonas sp. 14P_8.1_Bac3 | reverse complement strand
TATTGTTGAACGGTGCCCGGTTGCTGCTGGCCGCCATACTGCTGGCCCGGAATCGCCTTGAGGTTGACCTCGACGCGGCGGTTCTGCGCCCGGCCGTTGACGTCGGCGTTGCTGGCGATCGGGTTGTCCGGGCCGGCGCCACGTGCCGACAGGTTGGCGCCGCTGACACCCTGGGACGTCAGGTAAGTCGCCACGCTCTGGGCGCGACGCTGGGACAGGTCCATGTTGTGCTGGCGGCTGCCGGTGCTGTCGGTGTAGCCGACGATCTCGATCTGGTTCTGGCTGAACTCCTTGAGCGAGCCGGCCAGGTTGTTCAGTGGCTGATAGAAGCTGGAAGCGATGTTCGCCGAATCAGTGGCGAAGGTGATGTTGCCCGGCATGATCAGCTTGATCTGATCACCCTGGCGCTGCACTTCGACGCCGGTATTGGCCATGCTGGCGCGCAGTTTTTTCTCTTGCTGGTCGGCGTAATAACCGTAGCCGGCAGCGGAAGCCCCCACCACGGCGGCGCCGATCAGCGCACCCTTGCCGCGGTTGTTGTGGTCGATGGCGGCGCCGGCGAGTGCACCGGCCAGGGCGCCAAGACCACCGTATTTCGCGGTTTTGCTCACGCCCGAACCACCGTCAGCCTGGCCCTGGTTGTCGTACGGGTTAGGCGAGGCGCAGCCAGACAGCAAGGCCACAGCGGTAGCGACAATAATCAAACGCTGCTTGGTGAACATGAAGAGCTCCTACTTTTGCATTCTGTGGTGCAACGGACCCAGGCATCGGCCCTTGCGGGTGTTGGATCATCTTGGATGACGAAAATTCCGTGGCCGACCATCAAGCCCGCACAAAAGGGTTGTCGCGCATTTCATCGCCCAGACGCGTGTCCGGACCATGACCGGTGACCACGGTAGCGTCTTCGTCGAGGGTATACAGGCGCTGCTTGATCGAGCGCACGATGGTCGCCTGATCACCGCCCCACAAATCCGTGCGCCCGACCCCGCGACGAAACAACGTGTCACCGGCAATCAGCAGCTTAGCTTCTGAAAACCAAAAGCTCATGGAACCCGGTGTATGACCCGGCGTGTGCAACGCTACGCCGCAGCCGCAGGCCAGCTCTTCATCATCGGCCAGCCAGCGATCAGGGGCAGGAACCGGCGTGTAAGGCACACCGAACATCTGGCATTGCATCTCCAGGTTATCCCAGAGGAATTGATCTTCCTTGTGCAGGTGCAGGGTGGCGCCGGTTTTCTCTTTCAACTGACCGGAGGCCAGGAAGTGATCGAGGTGCGCGTGGGTGTGGATGATGCTGACCACTTTCAGGCCCAGGACGTCGAGCCGCGAGAGGATCAATTCGTGATTGCCGCCCGGATCGACCACGATGGCCTTTTTCGTGACCGGATCGCCGATGATCGTGCAGTTGCACTGCAACGGACCGACGGGGAAGGTTTCGCGTATGAGGGTCGGTTTCTGGGACATCAAGGCATGCTCGATAAACAGGGACGGCGGATTTTCGCACACATTGGCGTCCCGTCCTTGAACGCCAGGTGAACCGACCAGCGACGTCAGCCCAACACGCCCAATGCCTTCGCCCGCGCTACGGCCTGTGTTCGCCGTTCCACCCCGAGCTTGCTGTTGATGTGACTGGCGTGGGTTTTCACGGTGTGCAGGGAAATAAACAGCTGGTCGCTGATCTCCTGGTTCGAACAGCCTTGGGCGATGAGTTTGAGCACCGCCAGTTCACGAGAGCTGAGCTGTTCGCAGGCGGATGACGGCTCAGCGACAACCCTTACTGGCGCGGCGGGCAATCGCTCCATCAGGCTCTGGCAAATCGCCGCTTTCGTAGCGTTTTGCAATTGTTCGCGCAGCCAGTCGGGGTGTTTGCTCAATAAACCGTCGAAAGGCTGCAGGGCGCCACCACTGGCCGCGTCGAGGGACTGGGCGAACGCCAGTCGCGCTTCCGGCTCGCGATCATGGGCAAGCAGCAATTCGGTTTTCTGTGTCAGAACCATCACGCTGAGCAGTTGACGACCGCTTTGCTGCCCATGTTCGAGCAACGCATTCAAGCGTCCTTCGGCGAGCATCGGCTGCCCTTGAATGACTTCCAGCAGCGCCTGCTGCAATTCGATGTGCAACGGCAACTGCGGATGGAATTCCGGCGGCGCCGCCGGTTGTTCGCCGTTATAGGTCTGGCCCAGACGCGCGAGCCAGGCTTCCGCCAGATCGGTACGGCCCTGGGCCAGCCAGAGTTCGCATTTGACCAGGGTGATCATCGCCAGGTAGTAGATCGGCGGGACGTCCCAGATGTGCATCAGCCGTTCGGCTTCAGCCAGTTCGGCGAAGGCCTTGGCGAATTCACCGCTGCTGCCTTCGAGCCTGGCGATCACGCAGTGACCGATCAAGACACTGATGTCACGACACGCGCGGGCTTCGCTCAACCCTGCCTGCAATCGCAGTCGCGCGGTGTGTGGTTGCAGGCGCAGCGCCAGCAGAAATCCCTCGTACAAGGTCAGCCGGGCGCGGACGGCGTAGAGCCGTTGCGGCGACAGCCCTTGAAGGCGTTGCAGGCCCTGGCGGACTTCATCCAGCGCACGCAGGATTTCCCCGCGCGCCTGCAATACGCGGGCGCGGTCGTAATGGGCCAGCGCCTCGAACAATGGATTGCCGACTCGTTGTGCCAGCTCCAGCGAATCACGGTTCAGGCCGCGCGCGCGCCACAAGTCACCGTCGGCAATCGCCAGGTTGGACAGGGTCGACAGGCACATCAACCGCTGGCCGTAACGCTTGGACGGCAGGCTCTCCAGCGCTTCGCTGCAATAGAGCAGCGTCAACGCACGATTGCCGCGGCCACGGGCGATGATCCCGCTCAAGGCCAGCCATTGCGCGAGCATGGATTTTTGCGCGGTGGCCGACGGCGCCGGCAGGAAACGACTGAGGTGGCTGGCCAGTTCCTCCGCTGCATCCAGTTGACAGGCCAGCCCCAGCGCCCAGCTGTAAAGCACGATCAGCCGTGGCGTGCTGATCAGCAGGCTGTCGGGCAAATCCATTTTCCAGCGCAGCAACATGCCGACGTTCTGTTCGGCCAGCAGTTGTTCTTCGGAGAGGTTCTGCACCAGGTTCGCCGCCACGTCCAGGTGGCCGGCGCGCAACGCCTGCTCCACCGCTTCGTCGAGCAGGCCCTGGGCGTTGAACCAGCGACAGGCGCGCAGGTGCAGGCTGGCCGCCGGCACCATCGCCTGGCGGGTCGGTCGGGTGCGTAGCAGGTCGGAGAACAAATGGTGATAGCGATACCAGTGACCGTGCTCGTCCAGCGGCACCAGGAACACTTGGTGGGCGAGCAGAAAACGCAGGATCTCGGCGCTGTCATGGGCCTCGCGAACGGCGTCGCACAGCTCACTGCAAAAGCGCTCCTGCGGCGCCGTGTCATACAGAAATGCCTGCACGTCGGCGGGCAGGCAATCGATGACTTCTTCGAGCAGGTAATCGCGGATCAACCCTTCCCCGCCATTCAGGGACTGGGGCAACGCGCCTTCGGAGCCGGCTTCGGAAGCCGCCAGCAACCAGAAGCGCAGGCCGGCAACCCAGCCTTCGCTGCGCTGGATCAGGTTCTCCAGCGCTTCGCCGCGCAGGGAGGAGCTGTGCCGGTCAAGCAGGCTCAGGGCTTCATCGTAGGTCAGGCGCAAGTCTTGTTCATGCAACTCAAGCAGTTGCCGGGACAGCCGCAGACGCGCCAGATGCCAGTCCGGCCGCTGACGACTGGTGACCATGACCAGCAAGCCGTCGGGAAGATGATTGAGGAAAAACTGCAGACAGCGATCTAGCACCGGGCCTTGGGCCAGATGGTAGTCATCGAGCACCAGCAGCAGCGGCGCTGTCGGCAACAGATGCACGGCCAGCTCGTCGAGCAAACCGTCCAGCCATTCTTCGAAGGCGAACGGTTGATGGCGCTGACGCATTTTCAGCAGGCCCAGGGACTGACGGCCCAACTGCGGAAAAAAATCCTGCAGGCCTTCGAGCAATCGTTCCAGGAAACGGCCCGGATCGTTGTCCCGCGGGCTCAACCCCAGCCACAGGCTTTGCCAGTGACCGGGCAACCCCTGGCAAAACTCCACCGCCAGCGAACTCTTGCCAAACCCCGCCGGCGCACTGACCAGCAACAACCTGCCACCCAGCCCGGCGCTCAGACGCTCGCATAAACGCGGCCGCAGCACATGACCGTCCGGCAACGGCGGACGAAAAAAACGTCCATCCAGTGTCGCGACGGCAACGCTTGCAGGGCCCGGGAGTGGGGACAGATCAGTCATGGCCGGCTCTTGTTTGAAATGCTGTTGGCGGCGTTGCAGATGTCCGCAGACTAGCGGTAAACGAAGCGGTAATGAAGATTATTGCTACAAATGGCTACAAAAAGTCTACGAACAGCGTCGTCAGCAAACCAAGCACAACATCTCACCCTAGCAGCGCGTAGCCGATACGCAAAACCTAAAAAAAACGCCCCGAACCAGTCGGGGCGTTTTTCGAGGATGCGGCCTCTTCAGGAACCGTTAGCGAACGCCATCCTGACGCAATGCCGCCGGCGTAAAGTCGCTGGTGGTGGCCGTAAAGCCGAAGTCATACGCCGACTTCTCTTCGTTCTTCATGCCCAGCGCCAGGTAACGGCCCGATTGCAGGTCGTACAAGGTTTCCAGGGTGTACCAAGGCACTTGCACGTTGTAGTAGTTCTGGGAGTGAGCTTCCGCCACACGCCACAACTGGTTACGACCGTCGTAGTGATCGATCACCGCGGCTTGCCAGGTGTCTTCGTCGATATAGAAGTCACGTTTGGCGTAGATGTGCCGCTGACCTTCCTTCAGGGTCGCGACCACATGCCAGACCCGGCGCAGCTCGTAACGAGCCAGATCCTGGTTGATGTGACCGGCCTTGATGATGTCGGTGTACTTCAGCTTCGGATCGTCGAGCTTGTAGCTGTCGGAGGCGATGTACATCTCTTTCTTGCCTTCGAGTTTCCAGTCGTAACGATCCGGTGCACCGTTGTACATGTCCAGGTTATCGGAAGTACGCAGGCCATCCGCCGCGGTACCTGGCCCGTCATAGGACACTTGTGGTGCACGACGCACACGACGCTGACCGGCGTTGTAGACCCACGCCGAACGTGGCTCTTTCACCTGGTCGAGGGTTTCGTGCACCAGCAGCACACCACCGGCCAGACGTGCCGGCGCGGTCACTTTCTGCTTGAAGTAGAACAGGATGTTGCCCGGGTTCGCCGGATCGTAGTCCTTCATCTTGTCGCGGAACACGAACTGGTCCTGGAAGTACACCAGGCTGAACGAGCCATTGGGCTGCGGTGTAGCCTGGGTCACCAGACGGGTCACGCTGCCACCGCGATAGCGGGTGATGTGGTTCCAGATGACTTCGACGCCGGTTTTCGGAATCGGGAACGGCACGGCCGTCTCGAAGTTTTCCAGCCCGTTGCCGCCCGAGATCAGGTTGGTCGTGGTGGCGTTCTTCTTGATCGCGGCGAACACGTCATCCGGCACGGTGGCGCCGCGATGGGACGGATAGACCGGCATCTTGAAGGTGTCCGGGTAGCGCTTGAACATCGCGTACTGGCCCGGAGCGAGCTTGTCCTTGTACTGGTCGACGTTCTGCGCCGTGATGGTGAACAGCGGTTTTTCACTGGCGTACGGGTCGGACAGGAAACCTTTGCTGTCGACGGTACCGGCGTTCTTCGGCAACGGCTTCCAGGCTGGAATCGAACCGTCGGCATTGCCCGCCATCTCGGCGCCCATCGGGGTCAGGCTCTTGCCCAGCTTGTCCGCTTCGGCCGCAGGGACCGCCGCCATCACGCTGGTCGCCAGCAACGTCAGCCCCAGAACGCCGGCGTGGAACAGACTCTTTGTTGTTTTCATAGGTGTGTTCGTCCTGAAAATGCAGTGCTTAGAAGTTCACGCCGAAGCTGAGCGCAACGAAGTCGCGGTCATCCACGGTGGTGTACTTGCCGTCAAAGAAGTTGGTGTAGGCCAGGGACGCTGTGTAGGTGTTCTGGTATTCGGCGTCGACACCCAGGCTGACCGCTTTGCGACCTTCCTCGAAGTTGCCGCCAGGGCCAGGCGAGTAGCCGTCGACGTCATGGGACCAGGCAATGTTCGGCTTGAGGTTCACACCGGAGAACACGTCGTTGTATTCCCAGATCGCACGAGCACGGTAGCCCCAGGAGTCGGTGGTGGTGAAGCCGTCGTTTTCGCAGTAGCGGCTGACGTTGTTTTGCGGACCGCCCGCCAGGGTCGATGCGTTCAAGGTCTGGCACTGACCGCCTGGCAATGGGCCCGGGCCGTAGCTCGGGTCACGCCCGTAACGCGCTTTCGAAGTGCTTTCCAGGCCGCCGACGTGGGTCCAGCCAACCTCGCCCACCAGGGTCAGTCGTTCTGCGCCCATTACCTGGTCGAAGAAGTGCGTAAAGGTCGTTTGCAGCTGGCTGACTTCCTTGCGGCGATAACCTTGTTGATCCTGGCCAGGACGTCCTTGCAGCACGGAAACGTTAGGGTTCAGCGGGGTGAGGCCAGAGTAGAGGATGTCAGTGGTGTTGAGTTGCACCGGCGCGTTCGGGCGATAGCTGAACTCACCGCTCCATGCGGTGCCGGTAGGCAACGTAGTGGAGAAGCTCAGGCCATACAGGCGAATATCTTCCGGGTACTCGACGTAGTAGCTGGAGTTACCCGCGACCACCAATGGCAGGGTCTGTGCCGCCAGCCCGTTAGCGCCACCGACAATGCCAGGCACGGCGGCGCCCGGAATACCCGCGCCAACCAGTGCGCCACCGAGAGCACCGCCCAGAGCCGTCGCGTTATAGGCGCTCGCTGGAGCCCCCTTGCCACTGAAAATCGGCGCACGGCTGTGGTAGTTCATGAAATAGGCACCGAACTCGGTGTCCAGCGGCTCGAACATGTATTTGAACGACACGCCGAACTGGCCGCTGTCACGTGCATCGCGATCCGGACCGCGACGCACGATGGCACCTTCATCCGGGTTACCCCAGTTCACGCCACGGGCAGCCAGCGTGTTGAGGACAGCGTTACGCGCACCGGCCGGTAAACCAGCGGCTGCCAGGCCACCGTTGAGCCCGTTACGGGTCCGCAGCACGGCCAGGTTGTTGTCGCAGCCATCGGAAATCACGTCCGGTTGCGAGAAGAAGGTGCCGCAGTTGTCGGTAACGGTCTGGTCCCATTCGAGCTGATAGAACGCTTCGGTCGACAGGTTCTCGGTCAGGCTCTGGGACACGTAGAACATGTTGACCGGAATCAACCCTTCCTTGATCTCGGCACCTGGACGACGGAACGCGGAAACGTCGATCGGGTTGATCGAGTTGATGCCGCCGCCGATGAAGGTACTTTCACCCCAGCTCACGACCTGTTTGCCCAGGCGCACGGAACCCGGCTGATCGGCAACGGTGTAGTTGTGGTAGACGAAGGCGTCGAGAATCTGCCCGCCGGAGGACTTGGCGCCTTCCTTGCGGTTGTCGTTGCTAATGTCCTTGAACGGACGGCTTTCGTCCTGGAGTTCGAAGTCATACCAGTATTTGCCCCGGACGAAGACCCCGGTGTCGCCGTATTTCAATTCAAGGTCATGGATACCCTTGAAGATCTTCGAGAAGGTTTCGCCGCTCTTGAAGTTCAAGTGGCCGTCATCGGAGGTCTGGGACAGACCGCGACCACCGTTGTTGACGCCGATGAGGTTCTTGTTCGCGTTCTCGGTGGACCAACTGGCGCCGATCGACAGGGATGAGTCGAACTGACCTTCGATTTCACCAACGTTGAAACTGACGCCGAATGCGGGCCCGGCGAGCGTAGAAGCAAGACTGACCGCCAGAGGCAGTTTTGCCCGGCGCCAGAACTGGTTTACTGATGTCATCGACGCTACTCCATGTGCATTATTGTTATGGCAGTGAGTACTTTTAAAAACGCTGTGGCTGACCGGGAGCCAAGGCTTCCCGAAGTCATTCCAAAGTTGCATCGCCCCGTGTTGTGCGTTTGCCCCGTTCTTAAAAATCCTTGAGCGGACTATAGCCAGCAGGTAGTACTGCTTGATCCCTCTAAAGTGTGATTTGCAGCTGCCAGCCACTCTGGAACAGTCCTTTCGCCAGGCCGACACCTGTCGGCAGGGCAAGGATGGCTGAAAATTCGGATTTGACAAGCCAAGCGCTTGCTTGGTGGGCCTGGCGCGCCCTTTCGGGCACGCCGGAAGACGCTTAAAGCGTCGAGAGGAAGGTGCTGTTGTTCGCTTGCCACTCGGTGATGTCGACGCGAATCCGCTTCTTGTCGAGCTTGCCGACACTGGTCTTGGGAATTTCAGTAACAAGGGCGATCTGGCTCGGGATGGCCCACTTGCTCAGGTGCCCCAGTTCCACAAAAGGCTTGAGGTGTTCCTTGAGTTCCTTGGCCCCTATGACGTGGCCTTCGCGGATCACCAGCAGGGCAAACGGCCGTTCGCCCCACTGCGGGTCGGCGATGCCCACCACTGCTACTTCACGTACCGCTGCATGGCGACTGATCAGGTCCTCGAGGTCCAGGGAGGAAATCCACTCGCCGCCGGTCTTGATCACGTCCTTGATCCGGTCGCGGATGTCGATCACGCCCATGCTGTCCAGGGTCGCCACGTCGCCGGTGTGCAGCCAGCCGCCGGCCCAGAGTTCGGCACCCTTCTGCGGTTCGTTGAAATACCCTTCGGTCAGCCACGGCGCACGCAACACCAGCTCGCCTTGGGTTTCGCCATCGGCGGGCAGGAAATGGCCATCGGTGTCGACGATCGCCGCCTCCACCAGTGGCCCCGGCACCCCGGCCTTGATCCGGTAAGTGGTGCGTTCGTCTTCGGTGCCCGCCATCAATTCGTCGTTAAGGTGCGCGCACGAAACCAGCGGCCCGGTTTCCGACATGCCGTAAGCGGCCGTCAGTTGGATGCCCTTGGCCTTGGCCGCTTCGTACAGGGCTCGATTCAGGGCACTGCCGCCGATGACGATTTTCCAGCCACCAAAGTCCGTGCCTTGCGCGGATTTGGCGTTGAGGACCATTTGCAGGATGGTCGGCACGCAGTGGGAAAAGGTGACCTTTTCCTTGCGCCACAGCTCCACCAGGTATTCCGGATCGTAGCGCCCGGGATAGACCTGCTTGAGCCCGAGCATCGTCGCCACGTACGGCAACCCCCAGGCGTGCACGTGGAACATCGGGGTGATCGGCATGTACACATCATTGGTGCCCAGCAGCCGGACGCTGTCGATCGCGCCCATGATGGTCGACACGCCCATGGTGTGCAGGACCAGTTGCCGATGGGTGAAATACACGCCTTTGGGATTGCCGGTGGTGCCGGTGGTGTAGAACGTGGTGGCGACCGAGTTCTCGTCGAAATCCTGGAAGTCGTACCGGGTGCTCGCGGCCGCCAGCAACTGCTCGTACTCGCCGACCAGGTTCGGCAGGTCTGCAGTTTTCTCCGGCAGGTCGGTCAGCAACAGGGTTTTCTCGACCGTCGTCAGGTGCCCGGCAATGGCGTTGTACAGCCCCACAAACTCACTATTGACCAGGACAAAGCGGTCCTCGGCGTGGTTCATGGTGTAGAGAATCTGTTCCGGCGACAGGCGCACGTTGATGGTGTGGATCACCGCGCCGATCATCGGGATGGCGAACATGCATTCCAGGTAACGATGGCTGTCCCAGTCCATCACCGCCACGGTGTCGCCGGCCTTGACGCCCGCCTCGGTCAATACGTTGGCCAGGCGTGCAACCCGTTCGATCAGGGTCGGGTAGCTGTAGCGCAACAGGTCGCGGTAAATGATCTCGCGGGTTTTCTCATAGCGTGCACCGGACATCAGCAGCCGTTTGATCAGCAACGGATACTGGTAGGCGCCTTCGGCTGGGGGGATAACGCGAGTCTGCAACATAAGAATCCCTTTTCTGACTGCACGGTCGTGGCTTGAAAGTAAGCACTTTAGTGCGCTTGCATGACAGCCAAATCAGCCAAAGGAATGATTTGCAGAGTCGGACAAATGCTAGCTTTGCGCCAGCATTTGCACGTATTTGCCTGCCTTACGTCATTTGTCCTACGGCAGATTCGGACGGCGTCCGTGGGAAAACCAGTGCGGCCACAAAGGTCAGCGCGGCGAAACCCGCCAGTATCAGATAAAGGCCCACAAACCCCTGGCGCGGTTCGACAAACGAAATCAGCGGAATCGCTGTCGCGCTGGCGCCGAACGACAGGCAGTAACGCAGCGCAAACACCCGCGACTGCCATTGCGGCGCGACAAAGTTGGCGACCATCGCGTCGTTGACCGTTACCTGGCCGAACACCACGAACATGAACGCCGCGCCCGCCACGATGACGGACCAGCCATCGGCATAGGCCAACGCCAACAGCAGTGGCGCCTGGCACAGCGTCAACAGGATGAACGGCCATTTCAGGCTGAAGCGATGCAACACCCGACCGATGCTCAACTGCGCCACCGCACCAAAGGCATACGCCAGACTGACCACGACACCCAGAGTCTGCGGCGAGGCAAACAGCTCGTGCAGGCGCTCCTGAAACAGTTTCGGGTAGGTCATGGTCGTGGCGTTGAACACTACGCCGCCCGTCGCCGTGGCCAGGGCCAGCACGCCAAACACCATGACCATGGATATGGTCTGACCGGCTGCGCCCTTCAGGCGCGTGTGCGGACGCTGCGGGATCGGCTCTTCACGCACGTGCAGTGCAAAGCCGATTCCCAACCCGATCGCCACCAGTCCGGGGACGATAAACGCCGAACGCCAGCCGAATTGCGCCACCAGCAACCCGGTGATCAAGGCCGAAAACGCCACACCGAGGTTGCCCCACATGCCGTTGATACCAATCTCGCGACCGCGATTCTCGGCGTAGGCGACCAGCATGGCGGTGCCCACCGGGTGATAGATCGCGGCGAAGATCCCGATCAGCGTCAGCCCGAGCACCAGCATCGCCGAACTACTGCTCAACCCGGTAAAAATCGCCGACGCACCGATGCCGAAGAAAAACACCAGCATCATCTGCCGACGACTCCAGCGGTCCCCCAGCCACCCGGCCGGTAGCGAACAGGCGCCGAAGGCAATGAAGCCGCCCAGTGACAGGCCGATCAGCGCCGCGTAATCAAGGGCGAACGCCTGGGTCATGCCAAGCACGGCGGCGGGGAAAATCAGCATGAACATGTGGTCGATCACATGGGCTGCGTTGATGTAGCGGATGACATTTCTGGACGGGTTCATCGCGGCACGCTTTACGTTGTTGTGAGCGGCTTATGCTAAGTTGGCGAAAAAGCGCATTCCTGACAACAAAGTCATCGGATCCGACATGTTAATCAGCCATTTCCGCCACGGCCCGGTGAGTGCCCATCCGCATGATTACGCGGATGGCGCCCATCAGGCATTGCATCAGCACCACGAAGCGCAGTTGTTGTACGCCGTTTGCGGCACGATGCGGGTGGTCACGACACAGGGCGCCTGGGTCATTCCCCCGACCCGCGCGGTGTGGATCCCGCCCGGGGTGGAGCATGAAATGTTCATGGCGGGCGAGGTACGCACGCGTTCGCTGTTTATCGCCGCCGAGTTGTCACCCGCCAACTTGCAACAGTGCTGCGTGCTGGCGGTAACGCCGCTGCTGCGCGAGCTGATCCTGCGCGCGGTACAAGGCCCGCAACACGCCGAAAACCCGCTGATCCAGCAATTGATGCTCGAAGAAATCGCCGCGCTGGAAAACCTCCCGTTGCACATTCCCATGCCCAAGGACCGCCGCCTGCAAGGTATTTGCCTGGCGTTACTGCGCGCACCGGATCATCCGAACACACTGGAAGACTGGGCGCAGCAGGTCGGCGCCAGTTCCAGAACGCTGGCGCGCTTGTTTCAGCAGCAACTGCAGATGAATTTCAACGCCTGGCGCCAGCAATTGCGCCTGATGGAAGCCCTGCCGCGCCTGCTCGCAGGGGAAAGCGTGCAGAGCGTGGCAGGGGATCTGGGGTACGGCAGCGCCCGTGCGTTCAGCGCGATGTTCCGCCGATTGCTGGGAGAAAACCCACGGGAATACCTGAGTGCGCTGAGCAAACTGAGCGAGCTCAGCCCCTCGTAGAAGCTGCCCGCAGCAAGCGGGCGCCTACAAATCAATGCATTTCGGTGAAGGCGAGTTTCACCCCGATGGCGATCAGCACGACGCCCATGGTCCGGTCGAACCAGTGGCCCATGCGGGCGAACCCGGCGCGAACGCGTTGCTGGCTGAACAGCATCGCCACCAGGCAAAACCAGACCGCCGTCGCCACCGCGAGGTAAACCCCGTATCCCGCCTGTATCGCCAGCGGTGTGTGCGGATTGATCACCACGGTGAACAACGACAGGAAGAACAGCGTGGCTTTCGGATTCAGGCCGTTGGTCACGAACCCCGAAGTGAAGGCGCCGCGTGCGGTGCGCACACCCGCCTCCTTGTGCAGATCGTCCGCCATCGGTTTGGCTGGTTGCGCCCGCAGGGCCTTGAAGCCGATGTACAGCAGGTACGCGGCGGCGGCCCATTTCAAGGCGTTGAACAGCACGATCGATTGCGACACGATCAAACCAATGCCGAGCAGGGAATAGCCGACATGCAGGAAAATCGCAGTGCCGACGCCCAGCGCCGTCCAGGTGCCGGCGCGACGACCGTGGGTCACGCTCTCACGCACCACCACGGCAAAGTCCGGGCCGGGGCTGGCCACGGCCAGCAAATGGATGAGGGCAACGGTCAAGAACTCTGTCCAGTACATGGGGGCTCCTCTGGGGCAAATCAGTTTGAAATGAAATTCATCGGGTTATCGCATTCCCATGTGGGAGCGGGCTTGTTCCGGGCGGTGAGTAACGAATTGTTTCATCTGGTAGGCTCGGCAGATTACGCCTTCAGTTCAATGCACAAAAGGTACAGTTGATGACGAACTCTCGCCGCGCCGTTTTCCTCGACCATCCCTCGCTGGACCTGGGTGATCTCGACCTCAGCCCCCTGCGCGATTGTTTCGACGACTTGCAACTGTTCGCGCAAACCACACCGGATCAGGTCATCGAACGCCTCAAGGGCGCTACCGTCGCCATCAGCAACAAAATCCTGATCGACGCCGCCGCCATCGCAGCCCACCCCGAGTTGAAGCTGATCCTGATCACCGCCACCGGCACCAACAATGTCGACCTCGCCGCCGCCCGCGCCCATGGCGTGACCGTCTGCAACTGTCAGGGTTACGGCACACCGTCAGTGGCGCAGCACACGATCATGTTGCTGCTGAACCTGGCGACGCGCCTGGCCGACTATCAGAAAGCGGTTGGCGAAGGTCGCTGGCAACAGGCGAAACAGTTCTGCCTGCTGGACTACCCGATCGTTGAGCTGCAAGGCAAAACCCTCGGCCTGCTCGGTCACGGCGAGCTGGGCGGCGCGGTCGCCCGGCTGGCTGAAGCGTTCGGCATGCGCGTGCTGCTCGGGCAAATCCCGGGGCGCCCTGCCCGTCCGGACCGCCTGCCGCTGAACGAACTGCTGCCGCAGATCGACGCGCTGACCCTGCACTGCCCGCTCAACGAACACACCCGCCACTTCATCGGTGCCCGCGAACTGGCGTCGATGAAACCGGGAGCGTTCGTGGTCAACACTGCGCGCGGTGGTCTGATCGACGAACAGGCGCTGGCCGATGCGCTGCGCAACGGCCACCTGGGCGGTGCAGCCACGGACGTGCTCAGCGTCGAACCGCCGACTGCCGGCAACCCGTTGCTTGCCGCCGATATTCCACGCCTGATCGTTACGCCGCACAACGCCTGGGGCAGTCGCGAAGCGCGGCAGCGGATCGTTGGCCAGTTGACCGAAAACGCCCAGGGGTATTTCAGCGGTAAGGCGCTGCGGGTCGTCAGTTGATAAACTGCGGCACTTTTTTTCAGGGAGCAGAACATGGATCCGCGCAGTGAAGTACTGCTTCGTCAGGCCGAGTTATTCCAGGGTTCGGTGTTGCTGGCCGGTTTGCCCGCCGACGATTTGCTCGGGCGCCTGCCTGACGCCCGCGGCTGGTGCTGGCACGCCGGTGACCAGGCCGCGCTGGACGCGCGCTTCGCTGGACGCAGCCTGTTCGGCGTGACCGCCCCCGAGCGCGAGTTCGATACGGCGGTGGTATTTCTGCCGAAATCCAAGGACCTCACCGACTACATCCTCAACGCCCTCGCCTCGCGCCTGGCCGGCCGTGAGTTGTACCTGGTGGGTGAAAAACGCAGCGGCATCGAAGGCGCGGCCAAGCAACTCAACCCGTTCGGCAAACCGCGCAAGCTCGACAGCGCCCGGCATTGCCAGCTGTGGCAGGTCACCGTGGCCATTGCGCCAGAAGCCAGATCCCTGGAAAGCCTGGCCCAGACTTATGAGCTGCCGCTGGCCGAAGGCCCTCTGAAAGTCATCAGCCTGCCGGGGGTATTCAGCCACGGACGACTGGATCGCGGCAGTGCGTTGCTGCTGGAGCATCTGGACAAATTGCCGAGCGGTCATCTGCTCGACTTCGGTTGCGGCGCTGGCGTGTTGGGCGCAGCGGTAAAACGTCGTTATCCGCACAATCAGGTCACCCTCCTCGACGTGGACGCTTTTGCGGCCGCCAGCAGTCGCTTGACCCTGGCCGCCAATGGTCTGGAAGCGGACGTGATTACCGGCGACGGAATCGATGCGGCGCCGATGGGTTTGAGCGCAATCCTGAGCAATCCGCCGTTCCACGTCGGCGTGCACACCGATTACTTCGCCACCGAGAATCTGCTGCGAAAAGCGGCCAAACATCTAAAAAACGGCGGCGAACTGCGGCTGGTCGCCAACAGCTTCCTGAAGTATCAGCCACTGATCGAAGAGCACCTTGGCGTGTGTGCGATCAAGGCTGAGGGTCAGGGTTTCCGCATCTACCGGGCCAAACGCGGCTGACAGATTTTTTTAAAAAAGAGGCTTGCCCAATCGGATTTGCCTAGGCAGAATCCGCTCCGTCCTAGGGGAGTAGTCTCCCACGAGCGCCATGCTCGTCCGGCATACGTCAACATACTTGGTCCTCAGACCATGGCGTATGCGACCCCAGCGTCCTCATCAGAAGGATCGCAGGGTTTGACAAGACCTATGACACGAACACCTTACCCGGGGCGGGAAGGCTGTACGTGTCATAGCCGTGTCGACCCGCCCCTTAGGAAAACCCTGATGCTGGATTCACTTCTCGTTCCCACCGCAATCGTTGCCTTGGCCGAAATCGGCGACAAGACGCAACTGCTCGCGCTCATTCTCGCAGCCCGCTTCCGCAAGCCGTGGCCTATCATCGCCGGCATCGTCGCCGCCACTCTGGCCAACCACGCGGCTGCCGGTGCGGTGGGCGCCTGGGTCGGGAGTTTCTTCTCCGATACGATGCTGCACTGGATTCTCGCCGCGAGCTTCACCGCGACGGCGCTGTGGACCTTGGTGCCGGACAAGATGGATGACGACGAAGCCAGCACCGCCCGCAAGTTCGGGCCGTTCCTGACCACGCTGATCGCGTTCTTCCTCGCGGAAATCGGTGACAAGACGCAAATCGCCACCGTGATGCTCGCCGCGCAATACCCGGAACTGTGGCTGGTGATCATCGGCACCACCGCCGGTATGTTGATCGCCAACGTGCCGGTGGTCCTGGCGGGTAACTTTGCGGCGGACAAACTGCCGTTGACGTTGATCCGTCGTTTGGCGGCGTCGGCGTTCTTCATCCTGGCGGTGGTTGCGGTGTACAAGGCGATGCAAAGCAGCGGGTGGGTTTGACAGCGTAAGCCGATCGACCGCGTTATCGTTCATCGCTAGCAGGCTAGCTCCCACAGTTGGAATGCATTCCACCTGCGGGAGCAGCACACATTTGGAATTCATTCCTCTGTGGGAGCTGGCCTGCCAGCGATGAGGCCCTTATCGACGATGAATCAACATCAGGATTTAGGCGCTTTCTCGTACAACGGCATCACCTTCGGAATCGCCGCCTGCAACGAGGCAATCCGACTGGTCGACGCTGGGTGCGTGCTCATGAACTCCGGTGGCGAACCTTCCGAGGCCTTGCTCATCTTGTTCCACAAGGTGATTGCGGCATTCGGGTTGTAACCGGCGCGAGCCGCCAGCTCCAGACCGATCAGGTCCGCTTCGTTTTCGTTGGCGCGGCTGTTGGGCAGCGTCATGCCGTAGTTGGCCACGGTGTCTGCCAGGGCCAGGCTGTCCTGACCCAGACCGAACAAGGCACCCGCGCCCTGCTTCGCCATCTCGATACCGTAGGCCTTGGACATCGCTTCACGACCATGCTCGCGCAGGGCGTGGGCGATTTCATGGCCCATGACCGCCGCGATTTCATCGTCGGTGAGTTTCAGGCTGTCGATCAGCCCGGTGTAGAAAATGATCTTGCCGCCAGGCCCGCAATTGGCGTTGAGCTCGTCGCTCTTGATCAGGTTGACTTCCCATTTCCACTGCGCCGAATCCGGACGGAAAACCGGCGCCTGGGCAATCAGCCGATCGGCAATCGCCTGGACACGCTTGGCCTCGCTGCTGGTCTTGTCCAGCACGCCCTGGCTACTCGCCTCGCCAACGGTCTTTTGATAAGACTGGGCGTACATCTGGTTGACCTCGTCCGTGGACAACATGCTGAACATGTACTGCTTGCGCTCGACGCCCACGGCACCGCCACTGGTGGTGTTGACCGACTGACACCCGGCGAGCAACAGACCCGCACCCAGAGCACCCACAACCCATCGCTTGTTCATCAACAGAACTCCCTGAAATCATGCCGCGTATCCTAGGCGCCGAAGTGTATCGGCGCCAGATACAACCGATAGTCAGACGCCAGATTCGGATAAAACTCCCGACTCCGTAGGAAAAAATTCACATAACCGCTTCCACCACGTCCAGTAATGGCTGGCGATGATCCATTTGCGACATCAACCACTCTAAAACAGCCAATTCGCCGAGACGCCCTCATGGCCGTCAGGCCCTCTGCCGATACAGCACCGCAGATGTCCTCTTGCGTGCGGAGCACCCATGAAATTCAAGTCGATCCAGTTTTCTGTGGCGGCCCTGGCCGGCGCCATCGTTCTAAGCGTCGTGGCGGCGCTGGTGCTGTACGCGCTGTTTTCCGGGGCACGGACCCAGGACATGGTGCAGGAGCGGACCCAGGCACAATTCGAGCAAGTCATCGAGCAGCGCCTGACCTCCCTGGCGCAAACCCAGGTCAGCCAGATCCAGCGCGAACTCGAAGCGCCGCTGTTGATTGCCGGCGGACTGGTGCGGGTCAACGCCTTGATCGGCACACCGGGTGCCGACGGCCAGCCGCAATTGAGCCTGAGCCGTGAGCAGCTGATCAGCCTGATCAAGGAAAACGTCAGCAAAAATCCGAAAATCCTTGGCACTTACATTGGCTGGGAACCCAACGCCCTCGACCACAATGACGCCGCTTACATCGACACCAAGGTCGTGGGCATCGACGCCAAGAACGGCCGCTTCCTGCCATGGTGGTTCCGCAACGCAGACGGCACGCTGGGCCTGGACAAACTGGTAGACGTCGACGACCAGAAAACCCTGTCCACCGGCATCCGCGCCAGCGAGTACTACCTGTGCTCGAAAGAGACCAGCAAATCCTGCGTGATCGATCCGGCGCCCTACAAGGTCGGCGACAAGATCGTCATGCTCGCGTCCTTCATTGAACCGATCATGCTCAATGGCACCTTCCAGGGCATCGTCGGCGCCGACCTGTCGGTGAACTTCATCCAGGAAATGCTCCTGGGCGCGAACCAGAAACTCTATAACGGCTCGGGCGTCATGGCCCTGATTGGTGGCAACGGCCGGATCGTCGCCTACACCAAGGACCCGAGCAAATTCGGCGAGAAGGTCAGCGACATCCTCGACAGCCAGCAGATTGCCAACATGGCCAATCTCAAACGCGGCGAGGTGACCTACAGCGTCGACAAAGCCCAGGGCCGGATCGAGTTGTACCTGCCGTTCGGCATTGGCCAGACCGACGCCCGCTGGACGCTGATGCTGCAACTGCCGCTGGACGCGGTGATGGCCGACCTGCAAAAACTTCAGGCCGACCTCAACACCCAGCGCAAATCCGACACCTTCGGCATGGCCATGGTTGGCCTGTTGATCGCCGGCATCGGCTTGCTGGTGATCTGGCTGGTGGGCCACGGCATCGCTCGCCCGCTGAAACAGATGGTGGCCATGCTCGATGACATCGCCAAGGGTGAAGGCGATTTGACGCGCCGCCTGACCAGTGATCGCGCCGATGAGCTGGGCTCGATTGCCAAAGGCTTCAACACGTTTCTCGCCAAGTTACAGGCGATGATCACCCAGGTCGTGACCTCCGTGCAGAGCGTCAGCGATTCGTCGGAACACACCGCCGACATCGCGATTCGTACCAACATCGGCGTGCAGAAACAAATGGCCGAGATCGATCAGGTCGCCACCGCGGTGCATGAAATGACCGCCACCGCCCAGGACGTGGCGCGCAACGCGACCCAGGCGGCGCAAGCGGCCAGCCATGCCGACCAGGCTGCGTCCGAGGGCAAGCAGATCGTGCTGGACACGTCGAATTCGATCCATGTGCTGGCCGTGGAAATCGGCAAGGCCGTGGGCGTGGTGCAGACCCTGGCCAAGGACAGCGAGAACATCAACGCGATCCTCACCGCCATTCGCGGCATCGCCGAACAAACCAATCTGCTGGCGCTGAACGCGGCCATCGAAGCGGCGCGCGCCGGTGAACAGGGCCGTGGGTTCGCGGTGGTGGCCGATGAAGTGCGCAACCTGGCGCAGAAAACCCAGAAGGCGACCGAAGAAATCCAGACCATGATCCAGCAATTGCAACAAGGCACGCGGGATGTGGTGCGGGTGATGGAGGACAGCCAGAACCGTACCGATGAAAGTGTGCAGCATGCAGCGAAAGCCGCCGAAGCGCTGGATGCGATCACACAGGCGGTGTCGGTGATCAATGACATGAACACCCAGATTGCCAGTGCAGCCGAGGAACAGAGCGCGGTGGCGGATGACATCAACCGCAACGTGATCAACATCGGGCAAGTGGCCAATGAGGTTGCGGGCGGCGCGGATGAGTCGAGCGCGGCGAGTGCGGATTTGACCAAACTGGCCGAGCAGCAGCGGCGCCTGATCAATCAGTTCAAGGTTTGATCCGAGGCCCCTTCGCCAGCGAGCCCGCCCCCACAGGTTTTGTGAACGCCACAAATCCCGGTGGGAGCGGGCTTGCTCGCGAAAAGGCCACCCCATCAACCCGGGGTCAAACACTCCGGCCCATTCAACTTCGGATCATTCACCAGATTCGCCAACACCCGCTCGCGCAACACCGCGGGCTCACTGGCCAGCAAACCTTGCAACACATGCAAGGGCGTCTCGGGATCGAGCCAGGCGTCCTGCTGCGCCGCATCGAGAATCAAAGGTCGACGCTGACTCGCCGCCGGTTGCGTGATCACGGCCGTGCTCAACCACACCTGTTCCTGCACCGGATACGCTTCCCAGATCGCCGCAAAAAACAGCGCCGAGCCCTCCCCCGGCGTCAGCCAATACGGGCGTTTGCGGGCGCTGCCGCGCCACTCGTAAAAGCCGTTGGCCGGCAGCAGGCAGCGACGCTCACGCAGCGCCTGACGAAACATCGGTTGCTCGGCCACGGTTTCGGCGCGGGCGTGGGCCGGGGTGCGGGACAGATCGGTCAGCCACGGCGGCGTCAAACCCCAGCGCGCACGGGCCAGCTCGCGCCGGCCATCGACACCGGCACGCAGCATCAACACCGAATCGTTGGGGGAAATATTCCACTGGGCCTGCTGATCGGCGGGGAAGCCAGGCAGGGCCGCGAAGGCGGGGTTCCAGCGAAACAGGGCATAACGTCCACACATGGGGCAACACGACTCTTGATAAAACGAACGCCAGCCTAACAGACCAGCGTGCCGGGGAAGCTGTCCGGTTCATCGCCGGGCATTGGTAGCGCGGCATTGTACGCAGTGATCAACTCCCGGGCGTAGGCGGCCTGGTCGTTATCGACCGACAACCCCAACAGCCCGAAGATCGGCAGCTCCCCGCTGCCACCGAGCAAATCGCGCCCGACCAGATGTGCCTCGATGCCCTCGCTGGCCAGCATGCTTTGCAGCAACTCGCCTTCCATCAGGTTTTCCGGTTCATAGATTCGCTGCATGAAGCGCGCCCCCTTTAATACGGCGTTTCATTCGTTTTCACTGTGAACGTCAAGCAACCATTCCTGACCATCAGTCTGCAGGACAAACGTGATAGGGCGGCAACACACCGGACAATCCTCGATATAGGTCTGATCGCCACCGGACAAATCCAGCACGGCCTCAGCCTCTTCCCCACAATACGGACATTCGTAGCGCTCGGTTTCCAGCATCGCGGTCTCCCGGGTGACTTGTGCGTATAATCGCCGGTCTATTTGCAGGGCTATTTTGTCTGACTACCTTTTCAGACCGTGCCCCGTTGGTTTTCGATCAAAACCTTTACTTACCCTAGCCGTTTCTAACAAGAGAGCATGATGGGCGAATTCGATGCCATCCGACCTTACGACGACAGCGAAGTCCCAGCGGTGCTGCACCGGCTGCTCGGCGACAAGGCGTTTCTAGATATCCTCATCCATTTCCGCTTCCCGCGTTACGCCGGTGCCTTCGGCTGGATGCTCAAACCTCTTATAGCTCACCGGTTGCGCCGTGAATTCGCCGGCATCAATTCGGTGGCCACGCTGCAGGACAAAGTCGAGTACTACGTCGACCACACCATCGAACGCGCCACGGACGGTGTGACGTACACCGGCGTCGAGCAGTTCAAGTCGGGCAGCGCTTACCTGTTCATCGCCAACCACCGCGACATCGTGATGGACCCGGCTTTCGTGAACTATGCCGTGTATCACGCCGGCCTGCCGACACCGCGCATCGCGATTGGCGACAACCTGCTGCAGAAGCCCTTTGTCAGCGACCTGATGCGCCTGAACAAGAGCTTCATCGTGCACCGTTCGATCACCGGTCGCCGGGAAAAAATGGCGGCGTACCAGTTGCTGTCGGCTTACATCAATCACTCGATCCGTCATGATTGCGCCTCGATCTGGATCGCCCAGGCCGAAGGCCGGGCCAAGGACGGTGACGACCGCACCGAATCGGCGATCCTCAAGATGTTCCACATGAGCCGCAAGGACGAGCCGTTCGGCGAAGTCATTCGTTCGCTGAACGTGACCCCGGTGTCGATCAGCTACGAATATGACCCGTGCGACCAGGCCAAGGCGCGTGAGCTCTACATTCGCGCCACCACCGGCAGCTACAGCAAAGTGCCGGGCGAGGACGATGTGAGCATCGCCAAGGGCATCACCGGCTACAAGGGCCGCGTTCATGTGAACTTTGCCGCACCGATCACCGAGCTGTTCGAAGACACCAAGCAGTTGGCAACCGAAATGGACAAGCAGATCCTCGGCGGCTATCGCCTGTTCCCGGTGCACTACCTGGCGTATGCGCAGTGGAAGGATGCTGACCCGCAGTTGCAGGTGCCGACGGCCGCCGAAGTGTTTGCCGCCGACGAGCTGGCCAAGGCCAAGGAAGAATGGCAACGGCGCCTGGACGCCTGCCCGGAAGAGCATCGGCCGTTCCTGGTGCTGCAATACGCTACGCCAGTGCGCAATCAGTACCGGGTGAAGGCCGGGCTGCCGCTATAGCAATGGCCTGAGCGCCTATTCTGCAGGAGCGAGCTTGCTCGCGAAAAATGTCCAGGTACCGCGTTGCGTGATCGTTGACGAGAATCGCGAGCAAGCTCGCTCCTACAGAGGGTTGTGTGTGTGCGGGTTCAGAAGCGTGTGCTGATCCACGACACCAGCAACGCCAGCCCAAGGCAGGCAAAGCCGAAACGGTAGAAAAACCGGTTCATGCGCAAGGTCGCCCAATCGAGGACCGGTTCTTCGCTGGGACGACTCTGACGCTGTTCCGCCAGACTGGCCTGCGCGCGTTGTTCGCGGCGACGCGTGGCGTGCAGCAACCAGCCGCCCGGGAAGGCGAACAGCAAGGCCAGCAGGTTGATCAACTTGGCAGGATGGGCGGTAAACAGCGTCATCAAATGCAGCGACATCACGAACCTCGGACAAAACAGGTGTGGCAGGCGCCGGACCGACGACCGCGGCGCGGATTCTACCGAAAGCCGTCCCTGCTGCCCGCGTTTTACGACAAATAACCCACCATTTGGCAGATTCCTGTCTTGCGTCACGGCTTCGTCATCTGCATCCGTCAGTCTCTCGGCCCATCAAAACCGACACGGACACCGTCATGCTGCACGCCGAAAACCAGGACCGCCTCTACCTCATCGCCCAGAGCGACGAACAACAAGCCTTAGTCGGCAGCCTTGCCTTCAACGTTCAGGATCGCCATTGGCTGGTGTATTGCGCACTGGGCGGGCATCAGCATGCAGATTTGCCGGAGGCGGATTTGCTGACGGGGGTGAGTGTGCTGGATTTCTATTCCGAAGCGGCCTGACCGACCGCTACCTGTAGGAGCGAGCTTGCTCGCGAAAAACGTAAGGGCGCCGCGTTTATTCAAATTGCACGCGTCATCGTTCACGTCCATCGCGAGCAGGCTCGCTCCTACAAGGGGCTCGGGTTATTCGCCGAGGATCTGACCCACGGTCGGGTCCTTGAACAGGCGCGTCAGCGCATCGCTCAACACATCGCTGACCAGCTTGGTGTTGGTTTCCTGGTTCGGCGCCATGCCGAAGCGCTGGTCCAGGGAGGCCCCGTAACGACCGCTGTAGCGGCGGTTGGCGTTCTGCACGTCGGAGCGGAAGGTCGCGCCGATGGTCGCCTCGGTCACGTACATGCCTTCCTTCGGCGACTGATACTTCAGCTCGGCCAGGGTCACGGTCAGTTGCGGGGCATTCATCGCATTGGTAGTTGGGGTGAAGCCCAGCAGACGCACGGCCGCTTCAGCCTGAGCCTGCAACTTCGGCAGGATCTGCGCGCCCTGCACCGTGATCGCGCTGGTCTCCGGATACAGGCCGCCACGGGTGCCCAAGGTCGGCGAAGGACGACCGTCCACCACACGCACCACCACGGGTTGGCCATGGCCGACCGGTGCCAGCTGAGTGGTCAGCTTCGGTTCCGGGTTCAGTTGTTGCGGGCTGTGGGCGCAGCCAACCAGCGTCAAGCTGGTCACAGTAATCAAACCGAACAACAGGCGTTGCAACATGCTCATCTCTCCAGAATCAGGCCAGAATCAGGCACAAACAGACCGGCAGTATAGCGGTGCGCTACAGCGGCGAACCAGCGCAACCATCAAGGCAAAACAAGGAAAGGTCTGACACATCTTTCAGATCCGGATCGTGTCACACAGATGTCACCGCCCATACACTTGCATGTCACGCCGCCCTGACAATCTTCACCACAGTCACCCTATCAAGGTACTTCGTCATGCGTTACCTGATCTCGCTGTTCGCGCCCCGCCCATTGCACCGCTGCTTCGTCCTGCTCGACCGCAATGGTCATTGCCAGGCGTTCAAGCAGTGCAGCCTGCAGCCAATGGGCGATGGCTGGGTCGAAATCGAAGAAATCCGCCTCAACTGGCTGCACCATCCGCTGCCTGCCAGCGCCCGTATCAGCCAGCGCCAACCGCGCGCCCGGGCGCAGCAGTGGCTGGCCACCTGACCAGACGCCTAATAAAAGTCATTAAACACGTCCATTTCCCTGCGTTTCTTAGATACAATCTCCCCCCGATTATAAGGACGTCTCCTGATCGGGCCTCGCAGCATCGTCAATGCTTCGGTATTGGCACCCCGCACCGCCCACAGAGAGCCGCCCACACAGATCGAGTGAAGCTGGCGCGCTTGCTGTTCCCTTGGCAAAAACCCCGCTTTTCGCGAATCTGCAGAGCTGTCATTACGCTCGGTCACTGAGCTGTTTGCCCGTTTTGCCGGTCATGTATCCCATGGCGGCAATCCATCCGGGCACGGTGCCAGGCTGGGGCAGCCCTTTTTTGAGGTTCACGTCTTCAAAAGAGCGTGAAAAAAACGGGTTTTCACAACTTCACAAGAGTGTGGCGAGCAAATGAATAGTTTTGCGTCTGAATATGCACCATTAGCGTCTGGAACAGCCCAACGACACAGGACCGAGTACGCCTCGAACACCGGAGCCTGAAGCCTGTCCGCTACGGATTTGGTTGCACAAACGGATGTCTCGACCATAAGTCGAATTGCCAGTCGCGCGTTGAAGTGAGTTCATAGACCTCATTGACCCGGCCGGTAGCGTCCGTCGAAGTTGCGATAAATTGCGAAGATTCGGACATGGCGACACTGCCATGAGTACCTGGGGCATCACTGACACGCCCCGGAACGCTTGGCAGCCATGCCGACAATTTGGTGCTGCAGATTTTGGAGACGCGTTAAATGGCGCATAATGAAGCAGTCGACGTAGTACTGGTTGGGGCCGGCATCATGAGTGCCACCCTTGCAGTACTGCTCAAAGAGCTCGACCCCGCGATCAAGCTGGAAGTCGTCGAGCTGATGGATTCCGGTGCCGCGGAGAGTTCGAACCCGTGGAACAACGCCGGTACCGGTCACGCCGGGCTGTGTGAGCTCAACTACACGCCGCAGGCCGCCGACGGCACCGTCGACATCAAGAAAGCCGTGCACATCAACACCCAGTTCGAGGTGTCGAAGCAGTTCTGGTCCTACCTGACCAAAAAAGGCACCTTCGGTTCGTGCAAGTCCTTCATCAGCCCGGTTCCGCACCTGAGCTTCGTGCAAGGTGACAACGGAGTGTCCTTCCTCAAGGAACGCTTCAACGTGCTGAGCAAGCACCACGCCTTTTCCGACATGGAATACACCGAAGACAAGGCGAAAATGGCCGAGTGGATGCCATTGATGATGCCGGGCCGGCCGGCGGATGAAGTCCTCGCGGCGACCCGCGTGATCAATGGCACCGACGTCAACTTCGGCGCACTGACCAACCAACTGCTCAAGCACCTGACCAGCGCACCCGATGCCCAGGTCAAGTACTGCAAACGCGTGACCGGCCTGAAGCGCAACAACGGCGGCTGGACCGTCAGCATCAAGGACGTCAACAGCGGAAACACCCGTGAAGTCGACGCCAGGTTCGTCTTCCTCGGTGCGGGCGGCGCGGCATTGCCGTTGCTGCAGGCGTCGGGCATCGAAGAAAGCAAAGGCTTCGGCGGCTTCCCGATCAGCGGCCAATGGCTGCGTTGCGACAACCCGGAAGTGGTCAAGCACCACCAGGCCAAGGTCTACAGCCAGGCCGCCGTGGGTTCGCCACCGATGTCCGTGCCGCACCTGGACACCCGCGTGGTCGACGGCAAGAAATCCCTGCTGTTCGGACCGTATGCCGGTTTCACCACCAAGTTCCTCAAGCACGGTTCCTTCATGGACCTGCCGCTGTCGGTTCGCGCCGGCAATATCGGACCGATGCTGGCCGTGGCGAAAAACAACATGGACCTGACCAAATACCTGGTCAGCGAAGTGATGCAGTCGATGGAGCAGCGCCTGGATTCCCTGCGTCGTTTCTACCCTGAGGCGAAAGCCGAAGACTGGCGCCTGGAAGTGGCCGGCCAGCGGGTGCAGATCATCAAGAAAGACCCGAAAAAGGGCGGCGTCCTGCAGTTCGGTACCGAACTGGTGGCTGCCAAGGACGGCTCCCTCGCGGCACTGCTCGGCGCTTCGCCTGGCGCGTCGGTCACTGTTTCGATCATGCTGGAACTGATCGAGAAATGCTTCGCAGCCAAGGCGTCCGGCGAGTGGGCGGCCAAGCTGGCGGAAATTTTCCCGGCCCGTGAAAAGGTTCTGGAAACCGATGCTGCGCTGTATCGCAAGATCAACACCCAGAACAACATTGCGCTGGAACTGGTTGAAGAAAGCAGCGAGACCCCAAGCTTCGCTTGATTTGGCCGCATAAAAAACGCCCCGCTCCTGTAGGAGCGGGGCGTTTTTTTGTGCCTGTGGAAATTTAACCGCGAGCTTTTTCGATCAGTTCGATGTACTCGGCCGCGTTGCGCTGATCCTTGATCAGGGTCACGAAATCATTGCCGTGCTCGTCCTTGCCGTTCACATCCAGACCCGCTTCAACGAAGAACACCAGAAAACGCTCGAAGTCGTCGATGCGCAGGCCACGGTAAGCCTTGATCAGCTTGTGCAGGGACGGCGAAGTGGCGTCGACCGGCTCGAAATCGAGAAACAACTTGATCTGCTCATCGCCGATCTCGTCACCAATCACTTGTTTCTTATCTTTACGCATTGCCGACTCCAGCTCGCAGACATATCACGGGGCGGGCAGTTTACCCCTCAGTGGCCGCAGGGCTCAACGCGAACGAACGGCGCCGGTGTGCAGGTCGGCCCAGACATGGCCGTTGGCGTAGCTGAGGAACTGGCAATACACCGTGTCATTGCGCAGCAAGTCGATGACCACGCGGTACTGCGCCACCGGGTAAAACAGCGTCAGGGTTTTGCTCTTCTCGTCGTAGATCGGCTTTTTCAGGCTTTTGCTTTCGCCGTCGAAGTTGACCAGCACCTGATTGATGGTCGCGCCCTTGTTCAGGGATTTGCCCTTGAGGCGGACCAGCAACGGCGACGTCACCGGGATGGGTTGTTGGGTGGACTGGCGCTGACTGCCGACCACCACCGAATACTCGGTGACCTGCAGCAACTGTTGCTGCTCGGGCTCGCCCTCGCGCAGGGACAGGTCATCGGGAGGCAGGAACTGCGCGTGCATCGGCGCGGGAGCGGCGGACAGCGGCAGGCTGAGGGTCAGTAACAGCGCGGCGCAGCAACGGATCAACGGTTTCATCAGAGGGCTCCGGTGTGGACGTTTCCCCCTGTGGGAGCGAGCCTGCTCGCGATGATTGCCGGCACGCCGCGGGGTGTCAGGCCGCCAACGTTATCGTTGACGACCATCGTCGGAACGCCGCCCGGAGCAGGCTCGCTCCTACGGGGGTCGGGGGTGTGAGCGGACGAAAATGATCAGTCGAACTGCGCGCGCATCCACGCGTGATATTCGGCCACGCCCGGCTCGCCTTCGCGCGGCGCCCAATGCGCCAGTTCACCCTCGCCCACCGGACGGTAAGGACCGGCCTTGCACTCGAACATCAGGCTGTCGGCTTCCAGCACCACCATGCCATGGAACACGCCAGGCGGCAGGTCCACACCGACGCACTCGCCACCGGCCTGCAGGATTTGCTTGCGCACCACCGCGCCGGTCTCGTCAAAGATCAGCAGGCCAAGCCGTCCCTTAAGAATCAAGACGGTTTCAGCCTTCGTGTCCTCCAGGTGCCGATGCGGCGCAATGTAGGTGCGCGGCTGCAACCCCACCGCCATGCGATGGCAAGCATCTTCCATCTGGTGAAAGTTGTGGTGCTGGCGACCACGGGGGTTGGCCGCGGCTTTCTCGGCCAATTCAGTGAACAGCGTTTGATTCAGAAAGCGCGGCGTACTCATGGTTTACATTCCTTTAACAGCAAAAATCCCGTTGGCGTTACGCCAGTAGCCTTTGTAGTCCATGCCGTAACCGAAAATATAGCGGTCGATGCACGGCAGGCCGACGAAATCGGCTTTCAGGTCCGGACGCGCCTTGCGGTCGTGGTCCTTATCGATCAGCACGGCGGTGTGCACTTTGCGTGCGCCGGCGTGCTTGCAGAAGTCGATGATCGCACCCAGGGTGTGACCCTCATCGAGGATGTCGTCGATGATCAGGACGTCACGGTCAATGAAAGAGACTTCCGGCTTGGCCTTCCAGAACAGGTCACCGCCGCTGGTTTCGTTGCGATAACGGGTCGCGTGCAGGTAGGACGCTTCCAGCGGGAATTGCAGATGGGTGAGCAGTTTGCCGGCGAAAATCAGGCCGCCGTTCATCACGCAGAACACCACCGGGTTAGTGTCCGCCATCTGTTCGTTGATGTGCGCACCGACGCGGGCGATGGCCGCTTCGACTTCAGCTTCGGTGTACAGGCAGTCAGCCTCTCGCATGATTTGACGGATATGCTCGAGATCAGCGGACATGGTGCTCTCCAAGGGGTGGCGGATGCAGGAAAAGCGGGCAAAGGTACGCATCCCGCACGGTCAGATCAAGCGTTTGTGGACTAACGTACTCTATGTCTATAGGACAACACCCTCGGATAGATTAATCTAGGCCGGTTTTTTTGCCCGCCGCCGGAGCCTTTCCCATGCCCATCCTCGAGATCCGCCATCCGCTGATCCGTCATAAACTTGGCCTGATGCGCCGCGCTGACATCAGCACCAAGAATTTCCGTGAGCTCGCTCAGGAAGTCGGTGCCCTGCTGACCTATGAAGCCACCAAAGACCTGCCGCTGGAAACCTATGATATCCAGGGCTGGGCCGGCACTGTGTCGGTCGAGAAAATCGCCGGCAAGAAAATTACCGTGGTGCCGATCCTGCGCGCCGGTATCGGCATGCTCGAAGGCGTGCTGAGCCTGATCCCGGGCGCCAAGGTCAGTGCCGTCGGCGTGGCCCGCAACGAAGAAACGCTGCAGGCCCACACCTACCTGGAAAAACTGGTCCCGGAAATCAACGAACGCCTGGCGATGATCATCGACCCGATGCTCGCCACCGGCAGCTCCATGGTTGCCACCATCGACCTGCTGAAAAAAGCCGGTTGCCGCGACATCCGCGCCATGGTGCTGGTGGCCGCCCCCGAAGGCATCGCCGCGGTTGAGAAGGCTCACCCGGACGTGACCATCTACACCGCTTCCATTGACGAAAAACTCAACGAACACGGTTACATCATCCCAGGCCTGGGCGATGCCGGTGACAAGATCTTCGGCACCAAGCAGAAGGACGCGTGACCATGCAGCAAGAGTTCAACGATCCGCTCTGGCGTACGGTGCTGTCCGGCGCCCAGATGCTGTTCGTGGCGTTTGGCGCGCTGGTATTGATGCCGCTGATTACCGGCCTCGACCCGAACGTGGCGCTGTTCACCGCAGGTCTGGGGACGATTCTGTTCCAGATCGTCACCGGGCGTCAGGTGCCGGTGTTCCTCGCTTCCAGCTTTGCCTTCATTACCCCGATCATCCTCGCCAAGGGCCAGTTCGGCCTCGCGGCGACCATGGGCGGCGTGATGGCGGCGGGTTTCGTCTACACCTTCCTCGGCCTCGCCGTGAAGATCAAAGGCACCGGCTTCATCGACCGGTTGCTGCCCCCGGTGGTGATTGGCCCGGTGATCATTTCGATCGGCCTGGCCATGGCGCCGATCGCCGCCAACATGGCGATGGGCAAGGCCGGCGACGGCAGTGAGCTGATCCATTATCAGACCGCAATGCTGATCTCGATGCCGGCGCTGCTGACCACGCTGATCGTCGCGGTGTTCGGCAAAGGCATTTTCCGCCTGGTGCCGATCATCTCCGGCGTGCTGGTGGGTTTCGCGATGGCGTTCTATTTCGGCGTCGTCGATACCGCGAAGATCGCCGCCGCTCCATGGTTTGCCATCCCGCACTTCACCGCGCCGGAGTTCAACTGGCAGGCGATTCTGTTCATCGTCCCGGTAGCCTTGGCCCCGGCCATCGAGCACATCGGCGGGGTGATCGCCGTGGGCAGCGTGACCGGTCGCGATTACCTGAAGAAGCCAGGCCTGCACCGCACGCTGCTCGGTGATGGGATTGCCACCACCGCCGCTGGTCTGTTCGGCGGTCCGCCCAACACCACGTACGCCGAAGTGACTGGCGCGGTGATGCTGACCAAGAACTACAACCCGAAAATCATGACCTGGGCGGCGATCTTCGCCATCAGCCTGGCGTTCATCGGCAAGTTCGGCGCGCTGCTGCAAAGCATTCCGGTGCCGGTGATGGGCGGGATTTTGTGCCTGCTGTTCGGTTCGATCGCGGCGGTGGGGATGAACACGCTGATCCGTCACAAGATCGACCTGGGCGAAGCACGCAACCTGGTGATCGTGTCGGTGACGCTGGTGTTCGGCATTGGCGGCGTGCTGGTTGGCACCGGCACCGGTCCGGACGATTTCGGCCTCAAAGGCATCGCGCTGTGCGCGGTGGTGGCGATTGGTCTGAACCTGTTGCTGCCGGGGAATGACAGCTGGAAGCACAAGAAGGCGGATGAGCCGTTGTTGTAATGGCTTGAGGCTAGGGTTGCCCGTTCGATAGCTTTCGCGAGCAAGCCCGCTCCCACATTGGATGTGTGAATACGGGCTTGCTGCGGGCGGCGATCCGACGACGCTTTACAGCGCCAACGGCGCCCTTTCGCACAACGCATTCAACGCTCGCGCCCACTGCGGATCATCGTTGAGGCACGGCACCAGCACCAACTCCTCGCCCCCCGCTTCGCGGAACTGCTCCTTGCCGCGATCGCCGATCTCTTCCAGGGTTTCGATGCAGTCGGCCACGAACGCCGGGCACATCACCAACACCTTCTTCACGCCCATTCCGGCCAACTCATCCAGACGCGCCTCGGTATAGGGTTCGATCCACTTGGCCCGCCCCAGACGGGACTGGAACGACACCGACCATTTGCCGTCCGCCAGCCCCATACGCTTGGCAAACTCGGAGGCCGTGCGCAGGCATTGCGCGCGGTAACACGTCGCCAATACGTCGGGCGAAGCGTTCTGGCAGCAATTTTCGTTTTTGAAACAATGATGGCCCGTCGGGTCGACCTTCGTCAGGTGGCGCTCCGGCAATCCGTGGAAGCTCAGCAACAGGTGATCGTGATCCTGCTCAAGATGCGGCTTGGCACTGGCCACCAAGGCATCGAGATACTCCGGCTGATCGTAGAATGGCTCGAGAATCGAGAACTGCAGGTCGAGTTTCTTCTCCCGCACCACCCGTTTGGCTTCCTCGATCACCGTGGTCACGGTGCTGTCGGCGAACTGTGGATACAGCGGCGCGAGGGTGACGCGCTTGTGGCCCTGGGACGCGAGCTGCACCAGCTTCGTTTCAATCGACGGCTCGCCGTAACGCATCGCCAGCTCCACCGGCCCGTGGCTCCAGCGCATGGCCATCGCTTGTTGCAAGCGACGACTGAGCACCACCAGCGGCGAGCCCTCCTCCCACCAGATCGAGGCGTAGGCGTGAGCCGACTGCTCCGGGCGCTTGATCAGGATCAGCGACACCAGCAAGCGCCGCACCGGCCATGGCAGGTCGATCACATACGGGTCCATCAGAAATTGATTGAGGTAACTGCGCACATCCGCCACCGACGTGGAGGCAGGCGAACCCAGGTTGACCAGAAGCAACGCGTGATCGGTCATGCAACGTCCTATTTCAAAGGCGGCCGGACAAGTCGTCCAGAGCCGCGCGCAAATCAGTGAACTGGAAGCTGAAACCCGCCTCCAGCAAGCGAGCCGGCAGGGCCTTCTGGCCGCCCAGCAACAGCAATGACAACTCGCCCAGGCCCACTTTCAAGGCCAGGGCCGGCATCGGCATGAACGCCGGGCGGTGCAGCACGCTGCCCAGCGTCTTGGCAAATTCGCGATTGCGCACCGGTTTGGGCGCGCAGGCATTATAAGGACCGCTGGCGCTTTTCTGATGCAGAAGAAAATCAATCAGGGCGATTTGATCGTTGATATGGATCCACGGCATCCACTGCCGACCATCGCCCAGAGGCCCGCCCAGCCCCAGTTTGAACGGCAGCAACAGCCGCGACAAAAAGCCGCCATCGGCGGACAGCACCAGGCCGGTGCGAATGAAGATCACGCGAATGCCCATCGTCTCGGCGCGTTGCGCGGTTTCTTCCCAGGCGATGCACAACTGACTGGCGAAATCGTCGATGACGGGTGGAGAGTCCTCGGTCAGTTCCCGTTCACCGCCGTCGCCGTACCAGCCCACCGCGGAGCCGGAGATCAACAGCTGCGGTTTTTGCTCGCGGCTTTCCAGCCACACCAGCAGGGTTTCGGTGAAGGTGATACGGCTGCTCCAGAGCAAGGCCTTGCGCCGCGACGTCCAGGGCCGATCGGCAATCGGCGCACCGGCGAGGTTGATAATCGCGTCGACCGGCTCCTGCCCCAGGTCTTCCAGACGGCCGACGCCGCGCACGTCGGTGCCACAGATTTTCGCGACTTTTTCAGGCGTGCGGCTCAAGACGGTCAGACGATGGCCCTGGCTCAACCAGTGTCGACAGAGCTGACGTCCTATCAAACCAGTACCGCCGGTCAGCAATATGTGCATGACTTCTTCCTCGCGTGGCGTTTTACCTTGATCACTAGTCTATTTTTATAAGCAGGGATCTTTGGTATCGGGCAGGCTCTGTGTTTAACAATAGGCCAAGCTGTCAGAACGAGAACGCTAAAAGTTATACCAAAAAACAATATTGTACAGGTTTAATCCACGGCGTAGTCTGTACAGAAAGGTAAACGAGGCCCCTATGACTGTACCTATCGCAATCATCGGCACCGGCATCGCCGGACTCTCAGCCGCCCAGGCCCTTACAGAGGCCGGGCATGTCGTTCAACTTTTCGATAAGAGCCGCGGCAGTGGCGGACGCATGTCGAGCAAGCGCAGCGATGCGGGCGCCCTGGACATGGGCGCGCAATATTTCACCGCCCGCGACCGCCGCTTCGTCACCGAGGTCCAGCGCTGGCAAGCCAACGGCTGGGTCGCCGAGTGGACGCCGCAGCTCTACACGTTCCACGGTGGCCAACTGAATCTGTCGCCGGACGAACAGACCCGCTGGGTCGGTACGCCGCGCATGAGCGCCATCACCCGCGGCCTGCTCGGGGATTCGGAAGTGCATTTCGCCTGCCGCATTACCGAGGTCTATCGCGGTGAAGAACACTGGCATCTGCAGGACGCCGAAGGCTTCACCCACGGCCCGTTCAGCCACGTGATCATCGCCACGCCCGCGCCTCAGGCAACAGCGCTGCTGGCCTCGGCGCCGAAGCTCGCCGGTGCCGCTGCCGGGGTCAAAATGGACCCGACCTGGGCCATCGCGCTGGCATTCGATACACCGCTGGATACCCCCATGGAAGGCTGCTTCGTACAGGACAGCCCGCTCGACTGGCTGGCCCGCAACCGCAGCAAACCGGGACGTGACAACACCCTGGACACCTGGGTGCTGCACGCCACGAGTGCCTGGAGCCGGCAGCACATCGACTTGTCCAAGGAAGCGGTGATCGAGCAATTGCATGGCGCATTCGCCGAGCTGCTGCACAGCGCCATGCCGGCGCCGACCTTCAGCCTGGCCCACCGCTGGCTCTATGCTCGCCCTTCCAGCAGCCACGAGTGGGGCACGCTGGCCGACGCTGATCTGGGCCTTTATGCCTGTGGCGACTGGTGCTTGTCCGGTCGCGTCGAGGGTGCATGGCTCAGTGGCCAGGAAGCCGCCCGCCGCCTGCACCAGCACCTGCAATGAATCGCATCAATCCGAGCAAATTGCTGCTGTCGAAATGGACAGCAGCCCATCCGCAAAACCGCGAAAAACATTTTTTAGTGACCGAATTGTTCCGCGATGAGGAAGGCACGGTGGTGGATGTCGAGTTGCAGGCAGTGCTGACCCAGCGCAGCGAGCGGCTCGATTGGCAGACGCTGAAAAACAGCGAGGCCTGGATCCTCGGCTGGAAATAACCCCCTGTAGGAGCGAGCTTGCTCGCGAAAAACCTGAGAGCGCCACAGGGTGTCAGTCTTCCAGCGTTATCGTTGGCGACCATCGTCGCAACGCCGCCCGGAGCAACTCATCCCTACAAGGCCCCCGAGAAACTTATACAAACAATTTGACTTGTACACCTTTGAATCTATGATGGAAGAATGTTGTACAGAATAAATATTCTGTACAGGTTCAGATTCGAGGTGCTCCGATGCCCCACGCCAGCGTGAAACCGAAAATCGCCATCAGCGCCTGCCTGATGGGTGCCGAGGTGCGCTTCAACGGCGGGCACAAGGAATCGCGACTGTGCAGCCACACCCTTGCTGAATATTTCGAGTTCGTCCCGGTGTGTCCGGAGGTCGCGATCGGTCTCGGCATTCCTCGGCAGCCGATCCGCTTGGTAGGCGACGCGGCGCATCCCGAAGCCGTCGGTACCGTGGACCCCGAACTGAATGTCACCCGGCCGCTGGCTGATTACGGCGAGAAAATGGCTGCCGAGCTGGGCGATATCTGCGGGTACATCTTCATGCAGAAGTCACCGTCGTGCGGTCTGGATCGGGTCAAGGTCTACCACGCCAACGGATCACCGGTGGACGGTGGTGGTCGGGGGATCTATGCCCAGGCCTTCTGTGCCCGGCATCCGGACCTGCCGGTGGAAGAAGACGGCCGGCTCAACGATCCGGTGCTGCGGGAAAATTTCCTCACCCGCGTGTTTGCCTACAGCGCCTGGCAGCAATTGCTGCAAGAAGGCCTGACCCGTCGCGGCCTCATCGATTTCCACTCGCGCTACAAATACCTGCTGATGGCCCACCACCCGGTGCATTACAAAACCCTGGGCAATCTGCTGGGCAACATGGGCCGTAGCGATCCGAAAGAGCTCGGCCCACGCTATTTCAGCGAATTGATGGCGGCGCTGAAAAAGTGCGCCACGCGCCGCACCCACACCAACGTCCTGCAACACCTCAGTGGCTATCTCAAGCAAGTCATCAGCGCTGAAGACAAACAGGAAGTGCAGCACGTCATCGGCCAGTACCGACACGGCATCGTGCCGTTGGTAGTGCCGCTGACGCTGCTCAAACACTACTTTCGCCAACACCCGGACCCATACATTGCGCAACAGGTTTACCTGCAACCGCACCCGGAAAACCTCAGCCTGCGAAACGCGATCTAATGAAGAACTCCATCGACAGCAGCGCTGGCGAAGACCTCGGCGCCGACTTCAAAAAGGCCCTCGACGAAGGCTGGCTGCCGATTCGCGAAGTCGCTCGGCAGACCGGCGTCAACGCAGTCACCTTGCGTGCCTGGGAACGACGTTATGGCCTGATCGTGCCGCAGCGCACACCGAAAGGGCATCGCCTGTTCAGCGCCGAACATGTGCAACGCATCCTGACGATTCTGACCTGGCTCAATCGCGGCGTGGCCGTCAGCCAGGTCAAGCAGCTGCTCGACACGCCCCAGGCATTCACAGAATCGGTGGAGAACGACTGGCAAGTGTTGCGCAGCACCTTGTTGCAAGCCGTCACGCAGCTTAATGAGCGCGCCCTTGACGACACCGTCAACCAGGCGATCGCGCTGTACCCGCCGCGTACGTTGTGCGAACTGCTGCTGATGCCGTTACTGGCTGAACTGGAACAACGCTGGCAAGGCCAATTCGGCGCGCAGATGGAGCGGGTGTTTTTTCACTCCTGGCTTCGCAGCAAATTCGGCGCCCGCATCTACCATAACAACCGTCAATTGCGCGCCGCACCGCTGCTGCTGATCAATCACTCGGACCTGCCGCTGGAACCTCATCTGTGGCTGACCGCGTGGCTGGTCAGTAGCGCCGATTGCCCCGTGGAAGTGTTCGACTGGCCGCTGCCGCCGGGCGAACTCGCATTGGCGGTCGATCACCTGCAACCCCGTGGCGTTCTGCTGTATTCCAGCAAGGCCATGAACCTTTCGCAGCTGCCAAAACTGTTGAATGGCGTCCGCTGCCCAAAAATGATCGCCGGACCAACGGTATGCATCCACCACGCCGAGTTGTCCGTAAAAACTTCAGAGATCGCTGATCTGTTCCTGGCCGAAGATCCTTTGTCGGCGCATCAGGGCCTGGTTCAGCGCGGGTTGGTTTAATGATGGGCGCACATAACACTATGCAATTGATCTGGCTGCGCAGCGACCTGCGCCTACATGACAACACCGCCCTCTCGGCTGCCGCGGCCCGTGGCCCGAGCGTGGTGGTGTATCTGCTGAGCCCGCAGCAATGGCGGCAGCATGACGACGCACCGTGCAAAGTGGATTTCTGGCTGCGCAACCTGGGCGAATTAAGCCAGGCACTGGGCGAGCTGAACATCCCCCTGCTGATCCGCACCGCGTCTCACTGGGATGAGGCGCCGAAGGTGCTGCTCGATCTCTGCCTGCAATTGAAGATCAGCGCGGTGCACGTCAACGAGGAATATGGCATTCACGAAAGTCGCCGTGATGCTGCGGTGGCCGAGCTGCTGGACAGCAACGGCATCACCTTCCACAGCTACCTCGACCAGTTGCTGTTCAAGCCCGGCACGGTGCTGACCAAAACCGGCACGTATTTCCAGGTCTTCAGCCAGTTCCGCAAGGTCTGTTACGAGCGTCTGCACCGTTCCTTGCCGAGCCTGGTCAACGCGCCAATCGCGCAATCGCGCCTGCACATCGCCAGCGACAAAATACCCTCAAGCATTGAAGGCTTCGACACACCCAGCGAAACCCTGCGCGCCCTCTGGCCTGCCGGTGAAGCCGAAGCCCGACGTCGCCTCGAGACCTTCGCCGACGCCCAGATCGACTACTACAAAAACGAACGCGACTTCCCGGCCAAACCCGGCACCAGCCAGCTTTCGGCCTACATCGCCGCCGGGGTGATTTCCCCGCGCCAATGCCTGCACACGGCGCTGCAAAGCAATCAGGGCGAGTTCGAAAGCGGCAAGGTCGGCGCCGTCACCTGGATCAACGAACTGCTGTGGCGCGAGTTCTACAAACACATTCTGGTGGGCTACCCGCGGGTCTCGCGTCACCGCGCCTTCCGCCCGGAGACCGAAGCGCTGGCCTGGCGCGATGCACCCGAAGAATTGCTCGCTTGGCAGCAAGCCCGCACCGGTTTGCCGATCATCGACGCGGCGATGCGCCAATTGCTCGAAACCGGCTGGATGCACAACCGCCTGCGCATGGTGGTGGCGATGTTCCTGACCAAGAACCTGCTGATCGACTGGCGCGAAGGCGAACGGTTTTTCATGCGCCACCTGATCGACGGCGATCTCGCGGCGAACAACGGTGGCTGGCAGTGGAGTTCGTCCACCGGCACCGATTCGGCACCCTACTTTCGCATTTTCAACCCGCTCAGCCAGTCGGAAAAATTCGACAGCGAAGGCCTGTTCATCAAGCACTGGCTGCCGGAGCTGGCGGGGCTGAACAAGAAGGACGTGCACAACCCGGCAAACCTTGGCGGTCTGTTCGGGGTTGCGGATTACCCATCGCCAATCGTCAATCTGAGTACATCCCGCGCACGTGCGTTGGCCGCGTTCAAAAACCTGCCATCGCGTCAAAACGCCGGGGGTGCCTATGAGTGACTTTCTGCGCAGCTTTGCCCGGCAGTTTGCCGACCTCAACAAAGACAACCTCCAGCGCCTGGACGAGCTGTACAGCACCGACGTGCACTTCACCGATCCGCTTCACGACGTGCAAGGCCTCGGGCATTTGCGCCGTTACTTCGCAGAGCTCTACGCCAATGTCAGCGAACTGCGCTTCGACTTTCATGGTTTCGACCAGATCGCTGAAGGCGAAGGTTATCTGCGCTGGGTCATGAGCTATCGCCACCCGCGCCTGGCCGGTGGCCGGTTGATTCGGGTCGACGGCTGCTCGCACCTGCGCTGGGGCGACAAGGTTTATCGCCACCGGGATTACTTCGATGCCGGGGCACTGCTTTATGAACATCTACCTGTGTTGGGCCGGGCGATTGCCTGGTTGAAAAGGAGAATGGGATGAGTTTTACACCTCCACGACGATATTGGTTGACCGGCGCCAGCAGCGGCATTGGCGCCGCACTGGCTGAAGAAATATTGAAAACCGGTGCCCATCTGGCCGTCAGCGCGCGTTCGGTGGCACCGCTGAAAGTCTTGTCGCAACGCTATCCCGGGCAAGTGCTGGTGGTGGACGGCGACCTGACCAACAGCCAGACCGTGCGCGAAATCGGCGAGCAAATCGCGGACCTCTGGGGCTCGCTGGACACGGTGATTCTCAACGCCGGGACCTGCGAATACGTTGACGCCCAGCAGTTCGACGCATCGATCGTCGAGCACGTGGTACGCACCAATCTGTTGGCCAGCAGTTATTGCATCGAAGCCGCCCTGCCGCTGTTACGCAAAGGTCTGGCGCCGCATCTGGTGGGCGTGGCCAGTTCGGTAACCTATATACCGCTGCCTCGCGCCGAAGCCTATGGCGCCTCGAAAGCCGGGCTGCGTTACCTGTTCGAATCCCTGCGCATCGACCTGGCGCCGGAAGGCATCGAGGTCACCGTGGTCAGCCCCGGATTCGTCGACACGCCGCTGACCGCGAAAAACGATTTCCCGATGCCGCTCAGCTGGCCGGTGGGCAAAGCCGCGCGACACATCTTTGCCAAATTGAAAGATCGCCCACTGGAGATCGCGTTCCCGGCGCTGTTCATGGCCGCACTCTGGCCGCTGTCGAAAATGCCCAACCGGGTGAAGCTCGCCATCGGTAAACGCATGTCGCGCAGCAGCCCACCGATCAAGGATCGACAGTGAACATCGCCATCATTGGCAGCGGGATCTCGGGGCTGACCAGCGCTTACCTGCTGAATCGACACCATGAGATCACCCTGTTCGAGGCCGACGATCGCGTCGGTGGCCACACCCATACCGTGGACGTGACCGTCGACGGCCGGCGATACACCGTGGACACCGGGTTCATTGTGTTCAACGACTGGACCTACCCGAACTTCATTCGCCTGCTGGGCCAGATTGGCGTGGGCTTCAAGCCGACTGAAATGAGCTTCTCGGTCACCGACCCGGACAGCGGCGTCGAGTACAACGGCAACAATCTCAACAGTCTGTTCGCCCAGCGCCGCAATCTGTTGTCACCGGGGTTCTGGGGCATGTTGCGGGACATTCTGCGCTTCAACAAAGAGGCGCCGCTTGACCTGTCCGAAGGGCGGATTGCCGCCGACATGACCCTGGACGACTACTTGAAGGCCGGCGGTTACGGCGAACGGTTCATCCTGCATTACATCGTGCCGATGGGCGCGGCAATCTGGTCGATGTCCATGGCCGACATGCTCGGTTTCCCGCTGCAGTTCTTCGTGCGCTTCTTCAAGAACCACGGTTTGTTGTCGGTGAGCAATCGGCCGCAATGGTGCGTGATCGAGGGGGGGTCCGGTGCCTACATCGCACCGCTGACGGCGAGCTTCAAAGAGAGGATCCGCCTTGATTGCCCCGTGATGCGGGTCGAGCGCGAGAAGGATGGCGTGGTCATCCACAGCGCCGCCGGCCGTGAACGCTTCGACAAAGTGATATTTGCCTGCCACAGCGATCAGGCGCTGAAGCTGCTGGCCGACCCGAGCGCCGCCGAACAATCGATCCTCGCCGCCCTGCCCTACGCCGACAACGAAGTGGTGCTGCACACCGACACGCGCCTGCTGCCTTCGCGAACACTGGCCTGGGCCAGCTGGAATTACCGCCTCGGCGCCGCCGGCAATACGCGCGCCGCGGTGACCTACGACATGAACATTCTGCAAGGCCTGCAGAGCGACACCACGTTCTGCGTCAGCCTCAACCAGAGCGCCGGCATCAGCCCGTCGAAAGTGCTGCGCAAATTCACCTACGCCCATCCGCAATACAGCCTGACGGCGGTGGCCGCGCAGGCACGCTGGGAGGAATTGAACGGCGCGCAACACACCTTTTATTGCGGCGCCTACTGGGCCAACGGTTTTCATGAAGATGGCGTGGTCAGCGCACTGCGCGTGGCTCAATCGTTTGGGGAAACATTGTGAACAGCGCCCTCTACAGTGGCTGGATCAGCCATCGGCGGTTCGCCCCCAAGCAGCATGAATTCCGTTATCGGATCGGCCTGCTTTATCTCGATCTCGACGAACAGGACGCCGTGCTCGGGTTGTCGCCGCTGTCGGGCCATGGCCGTTTCTCGCCGTTTGCGTTCCGCGAAGGCGATTACCTCAAGACCTTCACCAGTACCGGCATGCGCCTGATCGATGCCGTGCGCGAACAGGTGTGCCAAGCCATTGGCCATGCACCGCAAGGTTCGATCTGCCTGCTGACCCAGCCTCGCAGTTGGGGCCTGGCGTTCAACCCGGTGAGTTTTTTCTACTGCTACGAAGCTGATGGGCAATTGGCGGCGATTCTGGCCGAGGTCACCAACACGCCCTGGCGTGAGCGCTATCACTACGTATTACCGGCCAAGGCGCCGGAGAATCTGCGCGACTTCCACCAGCATTTCGCTGTGGCCAAGGCGTTCCACGTGTCGCCGTTTCTGCCCCGCGATCTCGAACATCGGATGAGCTTCAGTCCGGTCGCAAACAAGCTCGGTGTGCACATGGCCGACTGGCAGGGCGAGCTGAAGCTGTTCGACGCCACGCTGAACCTGAAACGCGAAGCGCTGGACCGCACCAGTCTGCATCGTTACTTGCGGCGCTTTCCATGGATGACCGCGAAAACGGGCCTGGCGATTTACTGGCAAGCCCTGCGCCTGCTGCTCAAGCGCGTACCGATCTTTGCTCATCAGGCTGCCGATGGCAGCTTCCAGACCGCCATCGTTCCACCCAAGGATCGCCGCCATGAAATCCTCTAGTGTTTCGGCCAAAGCCACCCTGTTCAGCACCAACGGCCTGAGCGGGTCACTGCTGCGCCGCGGTGTGCTGCGCCAACTCGCGCACCTCAAACACGGCCAATTGGTGGTCGTCGAAGACGGCGAGCGACATGTTTTCGGTACCGTTGGCGACCATTTGCTGGGGGAAATCCATATCCTCGACGCCGCCGCCTGGGGATTGGTGGCGAGCAACGGTTCGATTGGCGCGGGCGAGGCGTTTATCCACGGCTACTGGAGTTCACCGGACCTGACGGCGGTGGTCCGGGTGTTCGTCAGCAACCTCGACGTACTGGATGCACTGGAAGGTGGCCTGGCCAGACTCGGTCGGCCATTGGTTCAGGGCCTACACTGGCTCAACCGCAATACGCGCAAAGGCTCACAGAAAAATATCGCCGCCCACTACGACCTGGGCAATGACCTGTTTGAACAGTTCCTCGACCCGACCATGATGTATTCGGCCGCGCAATTCCTGAGCGCCGAGGACAGTCTCGAGCAGGCGCAGTTGAACAAACTGGCGCGGATCTGCCAGAAACTCGACCTGAAACCCAGCGACCACCTGCTGGAAATCGGCACGGGCTGGGGCAGCATGGCGCTCTACGCGGCGCAGCATTATGGCTGCAAAGTCACCACCACCACGCTCTCCAGGGAACAGTACGCGTACACCGAGCAACGGATCGAAGCCCTCGGACTGCAAGACCAGGTGACGCTGCTGCTCAAGGATTACCGCGACCTCACCGGCCAGTACGACAAACTGGTATCGATCGAGATGATCGAAGCCGTGGGTCATCGTTTCCTGCCAACCTATTTCAAGCAGTGCGCGCAGTTGCTCAAGAGCAACGGCCTGATGCTGTTGCAGGCCATCACTATCCGCGAACAGCGTTACGAGCAGGCCAAGCGCAGCGTCGATTTCATCCAGCGCTACATCTTTCCCGGCGGCGCCCTGCCCTGCGTGCAGAAAATGCTGGAAATCGTCAGCCGCGACACCGACATGAACCTGCTGCACATGGAGGATTTCGGCCTGCACTACGCGCGAACCTTGCGCCTGTGGCATGAGAATTTTCGTCGTGCCCAGGGTCGCTTGAGTGAACTGGGCTACGACGACTATTTCCTCCGGCTGTGGGAGTTTTACCTGTGCTACTGCGAAGGCGGGTTCCTGGAGCGCACCATCGGCACCGCGCAGTTGCTGCTGGCGAAACCGGCAGCAATCACCGCGCCGCTGCTCGGCCGTTTCGATGCTTGAACGCCTGGCCAACGCCGCACTGTTCCAGCTCGGCTGGTTTGCCTGCGTCATCGGCGGTAACAGTCTGTGGCTGCTGGTGGCGTTGGGCGCACTGGTGATTCACCTGCTGTGGATAAGTCGCTGGGCGGATGAAGGCCGACTGATCCTTAGCGTGGTGCTGCTGGGCACCACGGTCGACAGTTCATTGCGCTGGCTGGGGGTGTTCGACTTCAACGATGTCGCACCGTTGATTCCACTGTGGCTGATGGTGTTGTGGGCGCTGTTGGCGACGACGTTGCGCCATTGCCTGCAATGGACCGCCCATCCCTGGTGGCTGGGCAGCCTGCTCGGCGCCATCGGCGGTCCCTTGTCGTATTACGCCGGAGGACAATTGGCCGGGGTGCAATTTCCCTACGGCCAGTGGCCGACGCTGATTGGGATTGGCTTACTCTGGACCCTGCTGTTTCCCACGCTGCACTTCATGGCCCAGCGACTGGCGACGCCCACCCCTCGCCGCTGAACGTCTGTCAGACCTTTCACACGGCAAGCGCCGACTGGCCTACACTGCGCGCCATGAAAACCATTCCCCACACGCAAATCGCCGAGCCGGCGGTCACTTGCTCGACCTGCGCAGCTTGCTGTTGCCAGCTCGAAGTCATGCTGATCACCGACACGGGCGTGCCCGAACGCTTTATCGATACCGATGATTGGGGTGGGGAAGTCATGCTGCGGCTGGACGACGGCTGGTGCGCCGCGCTGGATCGTAACAGCATGCTGTGCACGATCTACGAGCAACGCCCGCTGATCTGCCGGGAATTCGAGATGGGGGCGCCGGAGTGCATTGAAGAGCGCCAGGGGATCAGCACGGCGTATCGCTGATCTTTGGGCTACCCAAATACCAATGTGGGAGCGGGCTTGCTCGCGAAAGCGGCTGAACACTCAACGCCGATGTTGAATGACCGTCCGCCTTCGCGAGCAAGCCCGCTCCCACAGGGTTCTTGCAGCGTTCTTACAACGGCATCGTGTAGTGCAGCGCGTAACTCTCCACACCGTCGTTGTTACTGCTCAGACCGGCATTGGAATAGTGCGTCGCGCGAATGCCGACTTCATGTCCGCCGGCGAAGCGCAGACCAAAACCAATACGGTCCTCGAACTGAAAGGACTGGCCGATGTTGTTGTCTTCAAGTTTAGTGTTAGAGAAAAACGCTACGCCAATCCCCGCTTCGACATAGGGCTTGATGTTCTGACCGGCAAACTCATAAACGAACACCGGCGAGAACGACAGGCTGTTGTTGCTGGAGGTCTTGTCGCCTTCCCAATAGGTGTAGGCACCACTCCAGTAACCGGTCAGTCGACCGACGTCACTTTGCAACCAGCTCTTGTCCCAGTCGAATTGCATGCCCAGCCGATAGGTCATGGTCGAATCGCTGGTCTGACCGACCCCGAACTCCACGCCTGCCGCCTGTGCGGTAAAACTGTGCCCCAGTAGTGCGGCCGCAATCGCAGCCAAGCAGAATAGTCTCTTCACTAGAAACATCCTTTTCCGATCATTTCGTTAAGTTTTTTTTGAAGCTCAACCGTCAAAGCTATAGAAGTCAGCGCTGATTCAGAAGTTCAGCGTTAAATCCCCAATTTCACATTTTTTTTACAAGTTGAAGCTTTGCACAATACCCGTCGAATTCCATAGGACGGGCAACACATTTTTGAAATGATCCGGATCGGCACTCGTCCAGAATCGCGCGGGACGAGGGGGACCATCAGCGAGCAATTCGCGCTCGGCCAACAGACGTTGCAATTGTCGTGCTACCGCGGCGCCGGTGTCGATCAGGCTGATGTCCTCCGGGATCATCTGCTTAAGCAACGGCTTTAGGAAGGGGTAATGCGTGCAGCCGAGAATTATCGTGTCGCAACCGGCGGCGAGCAGCGGCCGGACGTAGCTGGCCAGTAACTCGCGCAGCACGGGACTGTGCAAATCGCCATTCTCGATCAGCTCCACCAGCCCGGGGCATGGTTGAGTGATGACCCGCACATCGGTGGCGAAACGATCGAGCAGCGCGGCGAACCTGGCACTCTGCAAGGTGCCGGTGGTGGCGAGCACACCAACGACGCCGCTGCGGGTGGCGGCCGCAGCCGGCTTGACGGCCGGCTCCATGCCAACGATGGGCCATTGCGGATAATCACGACGCAAGTCAGCGACACCCGCCACCGTCGCCGTGTTGCAGGCCAGCACGAGTGCCTTGGCGCCCTGCAGCTGGAAAAATCCGGCCATCACGCTGCAACGATCCCGAATGAATTCCGGAGTTTTCTCGCCGTAGGGAACATGGCCGCAGTCGGCGACGTACAACAGCGTTTCGTTGGGCAACAATCGCTGGATCTCGGCCAGCACCGACAGCCCACCCACGCCGGAGTCGAATACGCCAATCGGCGCTTCACGCATGTTTCGACCCACACACGCTGCAACCCGGATCGCGCTTGACCCGCAGTTCACGAAAGCGCGAGCCCAGGGCGTCGATCAACAACAAGCGCCCCACCAGCGGCTCGCCGAAGCCCACCAGCACTTTCATCGCTTCCAGTGCCTGAAGGCTGCCGACCAATCCCACCAGCGGCCCGATCACGCCGGCCTCACTGCACGTCAGTTCGGCTTCACTGCCGTGCCCGTATAAACAGTGGTAACAGGGGCTTTCCGGGCGACGCGGGTCGAACACCGACAATTGCCCTTCGAGGCGAATCGCCGCGCCGCTGACCAGCGGTTTAACGGCGGCTACGCACGCGGCGTTGACCGCTTCACGGGTGGAGAAATTGTCCGAGCAGTCGAGGACCAGGTCCACCGCCGCCACTGCAGCGGCCAGGGAATCTTCATCCAGCGCGGTGCGATGGGCGATCAATTGGATATCAGGATTGATTGCGCTCAGACGACGAATCGCCGAATCGACTTTGCCCAGGCCAACGCTGTCGGTGTCGTGGACGATCTGACGTTGCAGGTTGGTCAGGTCGACGGTGTCGAAGTCCGCCAGATGCAACTCGCCCACACCTGCGGCAGCGAGATACAGCGCAACCGGTGAACCGAGCCCGCCGAGGCCGACGATCAGCACGCGGCTGTCTTTGAGTCGCAACTGACCGTCGATGTCGACGTGCTGCAACAGAATCTGCCGACTGTAGCGCAATAATTCCTGATCACTCAGCACGGCAGGCGCCCCAGGCTGATCCGTTGGTGGCCGCCCAGATCGGTGCGACTGTGGACGTCATCAAAGCCGCGGGCCTGCAGCAAATCGCGCACGGCCGCGGCCTGGTCGTAACCGTGTTCCAGCATCAGCCAGCCGCCCGCTTCAAGGTGATCCGGGGCCTGGGCGACGATCAGGCGCAAATCGTCAAGCCCATCGACACCGGCCACCAGCGCGCTGACCGGCTCGAAGCGCACATCGCCTTCCGCCAGATGCGGATCGGCCGATGCAATGTAAGGCGGGTTGCTGATGATCAACTGAAAACGCTGACCTTCCAGTGCGCTGAACCAGTGGCTGTTCAGCACGCTGGCGTTATGCAGGTGCAGGCGTTGGCGATTGCGCTCGGCCAGGGCCACGGCTTCGATCACGCGATCCACCGCTGTCACGTTCCACGCCGGGCGCTCGCTGGCCAGGGCCAGGGCGATAGCGCCGCTGCCGGTGCCGAGATCGAGGACCTTCGCCGGCGTGGCTGGCAATAATTCCAGCGCGGCTTCCACCAGCAATTCCGTGTCCGGGCGCGGGATCAGCGTGTGCGGCGCAACTTCCAGGTCGAGCTTCCAGAAACCTTGCTGGCCGAGAATATAGGCCACCGGTTCACCGCCACGACGGCGTTGCAGGTACTCGCCGAACTTCAGTGCGGCGTCGCTCGGGACAATGCGCTCCGGCCAGGTGTGCAGGAAACTGCGGGACTTGCCCAATGCCGCGGCCAGCAGCAATTCGGCGTCCAGGCGCGCCGTCGGCGAGTCGGGCAAATCAGCGGCGCGCAAAACACTGGCAATGATCGTCATTCGATGGCCGCCAGTTGGTCAGCTTGATATTCGGCCAGCAACGGCTCGATCACGGCATCGACACCGCCGGCGAGGATTTCGTCGAGGGAATACAGGGTCAGGTTGACCCGGTGATCGGTGACCCGACCCTGGGCAAAGTTGTAGGTGCGGATGCGCTCGGAGCGATCACCCGACCCCACCAGCAACTTACGCTCGCTGGCGATGGCATTGGCCGCAGCACTGGTTTGCTGGTCGTTGAGCTTGGCCGACAGCCAGGACATCGCCCGCGCGCGGTTCTTGTGCTGCGAGCGTTCTTCCTGGCACTCGACGACGATACCGGACGGCAAGTGCGTGATGCGGATTGCCGAGTCGGTCTTGTTGACGTGCTGACCACCCGCACCGGATGAACGATAGGTGTCGATGCGCAAATCTGCGGGGTTGATCTCGATCGCTTCCTGCTCGTCCGGCTCGGGCAATACCGCCACGGTGCAGGCCGAGGTGTGGATGCGGCCCTGGGATTCCGTGGCCGGAACCCGTTGCACGCGGTGCGCGCCGGATTCGAATTTGAGCTTGCCGTAGACGTTGTCGCCCTCGACCCGGGCGATGACTTCTTTATAGCCGCCGTGCTCGCCGATGTTCTCCGAGAGGATTTCCACTCGCCAGCCGCGACGCTCGGCGTAGCGCGAATACATGCGGAACAGGTCGCCGGAGAAGATCGCCGCCTCGTCGCCACCGGTGCCGGCGCGGATTTCCAGAAACACGTTGCGCCCGTCATTCGGGTCCTTCGGCAGCAACAGCCGTTGCAGGCTGGCTTCGATTTCGATCAGTTGCTCCTTGGCTTCGCGGACTTCTTCCACGGCCATTTCGCGCATGTCCGGGTCGCTGTCCTTGAGCAGGGCCTGGGCGCCTTCGAGGTCGCTTTGCACCTTGAGCAACTGTTTATAGGTGTCGACGATCGGCTCGACTTCCGCGTACTCCTTGGAGTAGGCGCGGAATTTGTTCTGATCGGAAATGACCTCGCCGTCGCCAAGCAAGGCGGTCAATTCCTCGAAACGATCCTGGAGGATGTCCAGCTTATTGAGCAGTGACGCTTTCATTGCGGTTTTTTATCCGAAAAGCTATCCGATGAGCCCTCACCGAGGGCAAAGAGTTCCTGGGCCATGGCCAGTGCGTCGAGGCGACCTTCGGCAGAGAGCTTTTTCAATTGAACGCTGGGCGCGTGCAAGAGTTTATTGGTCAGGCCGCGCGCCAGTTGCGCCAGCACGTCTTCGGCGCTGCTGCCGTTGGCCAGCATCCGCTGGGCCTTCTGCAATTCTTCGTCACGCATGCGCTCGCTTTGTTGACGATAGGCCTTGAGCACATCCACCGCCGCCAGTTCGCGCAGGCGGACCATGAAGTCCTCGGCGCCGACCGAGACCATCTCCTCCGCCGCTTGGGCAGCGCCCTGGCGGCTCTTGAGGTTCTCGGCGACCACTTCGTGGAGATCGTCGACGCTGTAGAGGTAAACGTCGTCCAGCTCGCCGACCTCGGGCTCGATATCCCGTGGAACGGCGATGTCCACCATGAAGATCGGCTTGTGCTTGCGCAGCTTCAAGGCACTTTCCACCGCGCCCTTGCCGAGGATCGGCAACTGGCTGGCGGTGGAACTGATGACGATGTCGCTGCGCACCAGTTCGGCGGGGATGTCCGACAGCAACACGGCATGGGCACCGAACTGCTCGGCGAGCATGCTCGCGCGTTCCAGCGTGCGGTTGGCGACGACGATGCGTTTCACGCCCAACTCGTGCAGATGGCGGGCGACCAGGGTGATGGTTTCGCCAGCGCCGATCAACAAGGCCTGGCTGCGCTGCAAGTCGCTGAAAATCTGTTTCGCCAGGCTGACCGCGGCAAACGCCACGGACACCGGGTTTTCGCCAATCGCGGTGTCGGTACGCACCTGCTTGGCGGCGTTGAACGTCGCCTGGAACAGACGCCCGAGCAGCGGGCCGATGGTGCCGGCTTCACGCGCCACCGCGTAGGCCGATTTCATCTGGCCGAGGATCTGCGGTTCGCCCAGTACCAGCGAGTCGAGCCCGGAAGCGACCCGCATCATGTGACGAACTGCCGCATCATCTTCGTGCACATAACTGCTCGCGCGCAGTTCGTCGAGGCTCAAATGGTGATAATCGGCCAGCCAGCGCAGCACGATGTCAGCCGAAAGGTGATCCTGTTCTATATAGAGTTCACTGCGATTGCAGGTGGAGAGGATCGCAGCTTCGCGGCTGTCGGTGAGTCGGCAGAGCTGCTGCAAGGCCTCAACCAGCTGCTCAGGGGTAAAGGCCACGCGCTCGCGGACGTCTACTGAAGCAGTCTTGTGGTTAATACCGAGTGCAAGGAAGGCCATTCAAGGTCGCTGATGGTGACGTGAAGCCGGCAATTGTCCTACTTCGTCTGACTCAGAACAACCACTCGATGTCTATCGCCCTGGTAGATGACGCCCTGGCTTGCGAGCGGTTCTCGTTTACACCGCTGCCTTGCCGGCCATGGTCGTTAACGATGAGGTGTTTATGCTCAAGGTTGCGGTGCTGGTCAGTCCATCGCTGGCGAGCCAGCTCCTGCATCGAGCGGCGTCGAAGGGAAAATGGCCGGGCGGTTATGTTTGACCGAAGGCTTGTGTCATGATGATCCGACCGCAGGTTAGTCGTCCTCTTCCTATATGAATAGATCTTCCGCGTTGCTCCTCGCTTTTGTCTTCCTCAGCGGCTGCCAGGCCATGGCACCCGTTTCGTCGGACGGTACGCCGCCGGTCGAAGACAGCACTCCGGCCCCTGAAAAGCCCAAGGTCTACAGCTCATTCAGCGAAGAAACCGTCTTCAGCCTGTTGAGCGCCGAACTGGCTGGCCAGCGCAATCGTTTCGACATTGCCCTGGACAACTACGTGACCCAGGCCATCAACACCCAGGACCCAGGCATCTCCGAGCGGGCATTCCGCATCGCCGAATACCTGGGCGCCGATCAGGCCGCGCTGGACACGGCACTGATCTGGGCGAAAAACGCGCCGGACGACCTCGAGGCGCAACGGGCTGCCGCCGTGCAACTGGCGCGCGCCGGTCGCTATGACGACTCCATGGTCTATATGGAGAAAGTTCTGCAAGGCAAGGGCGACACGCATTTCGACTTCCTCGCCCTGTCCGCGGCCGATACCGATCAGGAAACCCGCAACGGCCTGATGAAAAGTTTTGACCGCTTGTTGCAGCGTCATCCGAACAACAGCCAGCTGATTTTCGGCAAGGCCTTGTTGATGCAACAGGACGGCGACAGTAAAGGCGCGTTGACCCTGCTGGAAGACAATCCGCCGGACGAAGGCGAAATCGCGCCGATCCTGCTGCGCGCACGCCTGCTGCAAACCCTCAACCGCGGCGATGAAGCCTTGCCGCTGCTGCAAAAAAGCATCAAAAAATACCCGGACGACAAACGGCTGCGCCTGACCTACGCGCGCACGCTGGTCGAACAGGACCGCATGGACGACGCCAAAGCCGAGTTCTCCAGCCTGGTTCAGCAGTACCCCGAAGACGACGAGCTGCGTTATTCCCTGGCGCTGGTGTGCCTGGAAGCCAAGGCCTGGGACGAGGCCAAGGGCTATCTTGAAGACCTGATCGCACGGGAAAGCCATGTCGATTCGGCACACCTGAATCTCGGGCGCATCGCTGAAGAGCGCAACGATCCCCAGGGCGCATTGATCGAATATGCCCAGGTCGGGCCGGGCAACGATTTCCTGCCGGCGCAATTGCGTCAGGCCGATATCCTGATGAACAACGGCAAGACGGCCGAAGCACAAAGTCGCCTGGCGACCCAGCGCGATGAACAGCCCGACTACGCGATCCAGCTGTATTTGATCGAAGCCGAAACCCTGTCCGCGAATAAACAGGAGGACAAGGCCTGGGGTGTTCTGCAAAAAGCCTTGCAGCAATACCCGGACGATCTGAATCTGTTGTATACCCGCGCCATGCAGGCGGAAAAACGCAACGACCTGGCACAGATGGAAAAAGACCTGCGCCTGATCATCAAGCGCGACCCGGACAATGCGATGGCGCTCAACGCCCTCGGCTACACCCTTTCCGATCGCACGACGCGGTATGCCGAAGCCAAGGCCCTGATCGAACAGGCGCACCAGATCAATCCGGAAGATCCGGCGGTACTCGACAGCCTCGGCTGGGTCAATTACCGCATGGGCAACCTCGACGAAGCCGAACGCCTGCTGCGTAAGGCGCTGGATCGCTTCCCCGACCAGGAAGTCGCCGCTCACCTTGGTGAAGTCCTGTGGGCCAACGGCAAGCAACGGGAAGCCAGGCAAATCTGGGGCAAGTTCCTCAAGGATCAACCCGACAGCCCACTCCTGCGCGGCACCATCAAACGCCTGACCGGATCAGAGACTCTTTAAGATTATGTTTTTGCGCCACTTCATCGTGTTCAGTTTCATCGCCCTGCTCGCCGGTTGCGCGGGCTTCGGCGCTCGCGAATCGGTTCAGGGCCAGGGCGACCCGGCCCAATGGCGCGAGCACAAACAGCAACTGACCGGCCTTGATGGCTGGCAGATCAACGGCAAGATCGGCATTCGCGCACCGAAGGATTCGGGCAGCGGCACCTTGTTCTGGCTGCAACGACAGGATTACTACGACATCCGCCTTTCCGGGCCGCTGGGTCGCGGCGCCGCACGCCTGACCGGTCGCCCGGGCAAGGTCTCGCTGGAAGTGGCTAACCAGGGACGCTACGAAGCAACGACACCGGAGCAACTGCTCGAAGAACAGCTGGGCTGGAAGCTGCCGGTATCGCACCTGGCCTGGTGGGTCCGCGGGCTTCCGGCGCCGGACAGCAAGAGTCGCCTGACGCTGGACGGCGACAGCCGCCTGGCCAATCTCGATCAGGATGGCTGGCAAGTCGAATACCTGAGTTATGCCGAACAAAACGGCTTCTGGCTTCCCGAGCGGATCAAGCTGCACGGCGCCGACCTTGACGTCACGCTGGTGATCAAGGAATGGCAACCGCGCAAACTGGGGCAATGATCATGACTACCCCACGCTTGACGCTGCCCTCCCCGGCCAAACTTAATCTGATGCTGCACATTCTCGGTCGTCGTGAAGACGGTTATCACGAGCTGCAGACGATTTTTCAGTTTCTCGACTACGGCGATGAAATCACTTTCGCCGTGCGCGACGACGGCGTGATTCAACTGCACACCGAATTCGAGGGCGTGCCCCACGACCACAATCTGATTGTTCGCGCGGCGAAAAAACTTCAGGAGCAATCCGGTTGTTCGCTCGGCATCGACATCTGGATCGAAAAAATCCTGCCCATGGGCGGCGGCATCGGCGGCGGCAGCTCAAATGCCGCGACGACATTGCTCGGTCTGAATCACCTTTGGCAACTGGGCTGGGATGAGGACCAACTGGCCGGGCTAGGCCTGACGCTGGGCGCCGACGTCCCGGTTTTCGTGCGTGGCCACGCGGCTTTCGCCGAGGGTGTGGGAGAGAAACTCACCCCCGTAGAACCCGAAGAACCGTGGTATCTCGTGCTTGTTCCGCAAGTATCTGTAAGTACAGCAGAAATTTTTTCAGATCCGCTGTTGACACGTAACTCTCCTCCCATTAAAGTGCGCCCCGTTCCCAAGGGAAACAGTCGAAATGACTGCTTACCGGTGGTAGCAAGGCGTTATCCAGATGTTCGTAACGCATTGAATTTGTTAGGTAAATTTACCGAAGCAAAACTCACCGGAACTGGAAGTTGTGTGTTTGGGGGCTTCCCAAGCAAAGCTGAAGCTGATAAAGTCTCGGCCCTTCTTACAGAGACCCTTACAGGGTTTGTAGCAAAAGGAAGCAACGTTTCGATGTTGCATCGCAAGCTGCAAAGTCTGCTCTAAAGGAACCGAATACTGGGTATTCGTTGCAACAGATACAGGGGCGTCGCCAAGCGGTAAGGCAGCAGGTTTTGATCCTGCCATGCGTTGGTTCGAATCCAGCCGCCCCTGCCATTTTCCTATACTCATCCAGGTATACCCTCAGCCTTCAGGTACTGCGCGTGTCCAAGATGATGGTCTTTACGGGGAACGCTAACCCCGATCTGGCTCGGCGTGTCGTACGTCAGCTGCATATCCCTCTCGGTGACATCTCTGTCGGTAAGTTCTCCGACGGTGAAATTACTGCCGAGATCAATGAAAACGTCCGCGGTAAAGATGTCTTCATTATTCAGCCGACTTGCGCTCCGACCAACGATAACCTGATGGAACTGGTAGTGATGGCTGATGCCTTCCGCCGCTCCTCGGCTACTCGTATCACTGCTGTTATTCCTTACTTTGGTTATGCCCGTCAGGATCGCCGTCCGCGTTCCGCACGTGTGGCTATCAGCGCGAAAGTCGTTGCTGACATGCTCACCGTAGTCGGCATCGACCGTGTTCTCACGGTTGATCTGCATGCTGACCAGATCCAGGGCTTCTTCGATATTCCGGTAGATAACATCTACGGCTCCCCGGTATTGGTGGATGACATTGAAGATCAGCGCTTCGAAAACCTGATGATCGTATCCCCGGACATTGGCGGCGTCGTGCGTGCACGTGCCGTTGCCAAATCCCTGGGCGTCGATCTCGGGATCATCGACAAACGCCGTGAGAAAGCCAATCACTCTGAAGTGATGCATATCATCGGTGATGTCGAAGGGCGTACCTGTATTCTGGTCGATGACATGGTCGATACCGCCGGCACCCTGTGCCACGCGGCCAAGGCCCTGAAAGAGCATGGCGCTGCCAAGGTTTTCGCCTACTGCACACACCCTGTGCTGTCCGGTCGGGCGATCGAAAACATTGAAAATTCCATGCTGGACGAACTGGTGGTCACTAACACCATCCCGTTGTCCGCAGCTGCTCAAGCCTGCTCGCGTATCCGTCAACTGGATATCGCGCCGGTGGTTGCCGAAGCGGTTCGCCGCATCAGCAATGAAGAATCGATCAGCGCGATGTTCCGTTAAGGGCCCTGCCCTTCTCGAACATCTCGTTGACGAAAAGCGCCCCGCCCCGGCATTCCTGTCGGGGCGGGGCTTTTTTGCCCATATCGCCTTTAGCGCTGGTCGCAAACGCTGGGGCGAATGTGGTTATTTTGGAGATACAACATGAACGATTTTACTCTGAATGCTGAAGTGCGTTCCGACCTGGGGAAAGGTGCGAGCCGCCGCCTGCGTCGTCTCGCAAGCCTGGTTCCAGCTGTAGTTTACGGTGGCGAAAAAGCCCCTGAATCCATCAGCATGCTGGCTAAAGAAGTTGCCAAACTGCTCGAAAACGAAGCGGCTTACAGCCACATCATCGAGCTGAACGTTGGCGGCACCAAGCAAAACGTAATCATCAAGGCTCTGCAGCGTCACCCGGCCAAAGGCCACGTGCTGCACGCTGACTTCGTACGCGTTGTAGCGGGTCAGAAACTGACCGCTATCGTGCCTGTACACTTTGTCGGTGAAGAAGCTCCGATCAAGAAAGGCGGCGAAGTTTCGCACGTTGTTTCGGAAATCGAAGTGACCTGCCTGCCGAAGGACCTGCCTGAGTTCATCGAAGTCGACCTGGCTAACGCCGAAATCGGTTCGATCATTCACCTGTCCGACCTCAAAGCCCCTAAAGGCGTTGAGTTTGTTGCTCTGGCACACGGCGATGACAAGGCTGTTGCCAACGTCCACGCTCCACGTGTTGCTCCAGAAGCTACTGAAGAAGGCGCAGCAGAGTAATTCACTCTGTGATGCCGGAGTGACCAGGTAACATCGCGGACTGGAACGTAGCGAGAAAGCGGGCGAGAACGCGGAGTTTACATAATGGTAAATGAGCACTTGTCGTCCACTTTCGCCGCACACCCTGATTGCGGCGATGTTAACCACCACTCCAAGGAAGGGCCCCTATCGTGACTGCCATCAAACTGATCGTTGGCCTGGGAAATCCAGGCGCTGAATACGAACAGACCCGGCATAACGCAGGGGCCCTTTTTGTTGAGCGCATCGCGCACGCACAAGGCGTGAACCTTGTGGCGGATCGCAAATATTTCGGCCTGACCGGGCGCTACTCGCATCAGGGTCAGGATGTTCGCCTGCTTATTCCCACCACGTACATGAACCGCAGCGGCCAGGCCGTCGCGGCACTTGCCGGCTTCTTTCGTATAAAGCCGGAAGAAATCCTGGTGGCGCATGACGAACTCGACCTGCCTCCGGGCGTTGCCAAACTCAAACAGGGCGGCGGCCATGGCGGTCACAACGGGTTGCGCGACATCATCGCGCAACTGGGCAATCAGAATACCTTCTACCGCTTGCGGCTTGGCATTGGCCACCCGGGCGTAGCCAGTATGGTTTCAAATTTCGTCCTGGGTCGTGCGCCACGCGCCGAACAGGAAAAACTCGATGCCAGCATCGACTTTGCCCTCGGCGTGCTGCCGGATATCCTCGCCGGGGAATGGAACCGCGCGATGAAAAACCTGCACAGCCAGAAGGCCTGACTCTACTCCGAGGGGAAACACCATGGGATTCAATTGCGGCATCGTCGGCCTGCCTAACGTCGGCAAGTCCACCCTGTTTAACGCCCTGACCAAATCCGGGATCGCGGCCGAGAACTTCCCCTTCTGCACCATCGAGCCGAACACCGGTATCGTGCCAATGCCGGATCCGCGTCTGGAAGCCCTGGCGGCCATCGTCAATCCAAAGCGCATCCTGCCGACCACCATGGAATTCGTCGACATCGCAGGCCTGGTTGCCGGCGCCTCGAAAGGTGAAGGCCTGGGCAACAAGTTCCTCGCCAACATCCGCGAGACCGATGCCATCGCCCACGTGGTGCGCTGCTTCGAAGACGAGAACGTGATTCACGTGTCCAACAGCGTCGACCCGAAACGCGACATCGAAATCATCGATTTGGAACTGATCTTCGCCGACCTCGACAGCTGCGAGAAGCAACTGCAGAAAGTCGCCCGCAACGCCAAGGGTGGTGACAAGGACGCCGTGGTCCAGAAAGGCCTGCTCGAACAATTGATCGCGCACTTCACCCTCGGCAAGCCTGCGCGCACCCTGATGAAGAACATGGGCGCCGATGACAAAGCGGTGATTCGCGGTTTCCATCTGCTGACCACCAAGCCGGTCATGTACATCGCCAACGTTGCTGAAGACGGTTTCGAGAACAACCCGCTGCTGGACATCGTCAAAGCCATCGCCGAAGAAGAAGGCGCCATGGTGGTTCCGGTCTGCAACAAGATCGAAGCCGAGATCGCCGAACTGGAAGACGGTGAAGAGAAAGACATGTTCCTCGAAGCCCTGGGCCTCGAAGAGCCTGGCCTGAACCGGGTGATCCGCGCTGGCTACGAAATGCTGCACTTACAGACCTACTTCACCGCCGGTGTCGAAGAAGTCCGCGCCTGGACCGTCCGCGTTGGGGCCACCGCACCACAAGCCGCTGGCGTGATCCACACCGACTTCGAGAAAGGCTTTATCCGCGCCGAAGTCATCGCCTATGACGACTTCATTCAGTACAAGGGCGAGGCCGGCACCAAGGAAGCCGGGAAATGGCGTCTGGAAGGCAAGGACTACATCGTTAAAGACGGCGACGTGATGCACTTCCGCTTCAACGTTTAAAACGCCCTGAGCATGAAAAAGCCGCGTTCGACACGCGGCTTTTTTGTACCTGCGATTTATCCACTGTGGGAGCGAGCCTGCTCGCGATGACGGTGTGTCATTGACCAACGATGTGTCTGACACACCGTCATCGCGAGCAGGCTCGCTCCCACAGTTTTTTACAGGCAGGGAGCCGATCAGGCCTTTTTGGTTCTTGGCAGGAAAATCGCCAGCACTCCGAACAGCGGCAGGAACGAGCACAGGAAGTACACGTACTCAATCCCGTGGATGTCCGCCAGGTGCCCGAGTAACGCGGCGCCAATCCCGCCGAAACCAAACATCAGGCCGAAGAACACCCCGGCGATCATCCCTACATTCCCCGGCACCAGTTCCTGCGCATACACCACAATGGCCGAGAACGCCGAGGCCAGGATGAAGCCGATCACCACGCTCAGAATGCTGGTCCAGAACAGGTCGGCGTGCGGCAGGATCAAGGTGAACGGTGCCACGCCGAGGATCGAAAACCAGATCACTGCCTTACGCCCGATCTTGTCGCCGATCGGTCCGCCGAAGAACGTTCCCGCCGCCACCGCCCCGAGGAAGAGGAACAAATGCAGCTGCGAGCTGGCCACCGACAGGTCGAACTTTTCGATCAGGTAGAAGGTGAAGTAGCTGGTGAAGCTGGCCATGTAGAAATACTTGGAGAACACCAGCAACCCGAGCACCACCAGTGCACTGATCACCCGGCCCTTGGACAAACCGTGGGTCGCCGCCTGGCCTTGCTTGAGCTTGAACAGGCTCAGGTGATTGGCGTACCAGCGACTGATGCGGTAAAGCACGAACAACGCAAATACCGCGAACAACCCGAACCACGCCACATGACCCTGACCGAACGGAATGATGATCGCCGCCGCGAGTAACGGGCCGAACGCGGAGCCGGCATTGCCGCCCACCTGGAAGGTCGATTGCGCCAGACCGAAGCGCCCGCCCGAAGCCAGCCGCGCCACGCGGGAAGCCTCCGGGTGAAAGGTCGATGAGCCGATGCCGATCAACCCCGCCGCCAGCAGAATCAATGGAAAGGTGCCCACCACCGACATCATCAGAATGCCGATCAAGGTACACACCGTTCCGGCCGGCAGCAGCCAGGGTTTGGGATGACGATCGGTGTGGTAACCGACCCACGGCTGCAATAGCGAGGCGGTCAGTTGGAAGGTCAAAGTGATCAGGCCGACCTGGGTGAACGTCAGGCCATAGTTGGCTTTGAGCATCGGGTAAATCGACGGCAGCACCGACTGGATCAGGTCGTTGATCAGATGCGCCAGCGCCACGGCGCCGATGATGCGCATGACCAACGGGCTGCTTTGTGGGGACGCGGACGCCGGCGGGGTGCCGGTCTGGGCATTGCTGATAGCCATGGGAATTTCCGTACAGCAGATGGGTGCACACGGGCAGGTGCGTCAATGTGCCATTTTTCAGTGCAGCAGCGCCATCCCCTTAGCCAGCTAACCAACTAAAAACCCGAACCTGTAGGAGCGAGCTTGCTCCTACAGGCCTGCCTCGTTGATAGCGCAATGCCATGGTCTGAATCTTGCCTTGTTTATCGCTTCAACGCGGCGCCCTTACAAAGGGCGCCGAGAATGGGAAGTTTCGCTACAGAGTCGGCCTACAGAGCTGACAAGGGCGGACTTTTCGCGGCCTTTAAAAGGGGCACACGTCGCGGTCGCAATGACTTCGACGCACGCCGATGGTGCGTGGTGTCCAGAGGAGTCATGGGCATGTCGTTTTTATCACCGGGGATCGGGTTGCTGGGGCGTTTCGGCTTCGCCCGCAAATTTCAGCTGTTGTTCCTGCTGTTTATCCTGCCACTCGCAGGCAGCCTGCTGATGATCGGCCAGGAGTACCGGGCCAAACTGAGCCTGATTTCCGGCGAGCGCGCCGGGGTCCGACAATTGCTCGCCCTGGATGCGCTGGATAACCTGCTCGCCGCCCAGCGTGACCGCGCTGCACGTTGGCGCGCCACCGAAACCAATCGCCAGCCGACACCAGCCACCCTCGCGTCGATGGCCGCGTTCGATGCGGTACAACCGGCGGTCGCCCAGGCCACCACGGACCTTGGCAATGCCCTGCAAACCGAAGGCGCCGAGGGCGAAACCCTGGCCCGCTATCAAGCCCTGCAAACCGCGCTCAACGGCCTCGACTCGAAAAGCCTCGGCAGCGTTGGCTGGTGGCCGGACGGTTACGACCGCTTCACCAATGCCTTGAGCGCCCTGCAAGCCTTGCGCGAACAGATCGCCATGGACAATCGCCTGACGCTCGCGCCGTGGCTGGAAACCTACCTGCTGACGCAGATTGCGACCCAGCACGCGCCGGACCTGATCGAGCGGGTCGGTCGTCTGGCCAGCGTCGGCCAGGCGTCGGTGGTGTCCGGGCAATTCACCCTGCAAAGCCGTCTGCAATTGCGCGACCTGCGCGGCCGCATCGGCGACGCCCGTGAGCAGCTGGTCAAAACCGCCAGCCTGCTGGAAGCACGATTGCCCAGCGCCTTGCAGACCTGGGCCGGGCAATACCATGCCAGCCTCAAACACCTCGACGACGAGCTGAAGGTGCTTGATGACGGTGTGTTTGGTGGCAGCATCAAACTCAAGCCCGAGGAGTTCGAGCGCAGCCTCGACGTGCTGCTTGCCGACCTCGCGTCGTTGCGCCAGCAGTCGCTGGTCTCGCTGGATCAGCGTCTGGATGACTACCACGGTTCGGCGATTCGCCAGTTCATTGTGGTAGCGACCATCTTCGGTTGCCTGCTGCTGGCCGCGCTGTACCTGTTCATCTGCCTGCAATCCTCGATCCGGCGCAGCGCCAGCGGAATCACACTGCTCGCCGAAGCCCTGCGCGACGGCAACCTCAGCCTGCAAGTACCGGTTGTAGGTCGTGACGAACTGGCGGCGATCAGCACCGCGCTCAACGTCGCCGTGGTGCAGTTGCGCAATAGCCTGCTGGGGGTCGATCACGAAACCCTGGAACTGAGCAACGCGGTGCGCGCACTCAATCACCATTCCAGCGGCGCCTTGGGCGAGGTCGAAGCCCAGCAATTGCAGATCAGTCAGATCGCCGCCGCGGCGACGCAGCTCGCCGCCACGTCCCAAGGCGTCGCCCAGAGTTGCGAACAAGCTTCCGACAGCGCCCAGCGCACCCAACGCATCGCCGCCGACAGCACTCGAGACAGCCAGCGCACCACCGCGAGCATTCAGCAGCTCAATCAGCGTTTGAACGACACCGCGGCGGCGCTCGGCCGGGTCAGCGAACAGGGGCAGCAGATTCAGCTGGTGGTCGACACCATTCGTGGCGTCGCCGAGCAGACCAACCTGTTGGCGCTCAACGCCGCCATCGAAGCCGCGCGTGCGGGTGAGCAGGGTCGTGGTTTTGCGGTGGTCGCCGATGAAGTGCGCAGCCTGTCGCAACGCACCCAATCGTCCACCGCGCAGATCGCCGGAACCGTCGACAGCCTGCGCAACACGGTGAATGAAGCGGTGAGCCTGATGGAAGCCGCTTGCGGCCAGGCGCAATCCGATGCGCAAGCGGTCACCGGTCTCGGCGAACGGCTGGGGGAAATTGCCAGCGCCGTGCAGGGCGTCACCGACACCCTGGCGCAGATCGCCACCGCGGTCGACGAACAAGCCACCACCGCCGACGAAGTCAGCGGTAACATTCAGCAAGTCGATCAGGCGGCGGTACGCTTGCTCGAAGGCGCGCGAGCGGTGAACAAGGCAGCGGACACGTTGAGCCAGGGCAGCAAGGCCCTGAGCGACAACACCGGACGGTTCCGCCTGACGGTCTAACCCTGGACTGATTGGGCCGGCGCCTACAGACGGCCTCACCTCAGGGGGTGATGACAGCTTCCGGAAAATCCCGCTCCAGCTCGGTCTTCAGCCACTGGATAAACCACGACACATCCGCCGAGAGTTCGGCGGATGGGGTCAACACGCGATAGCTTTCCAGTTTCACCTCCGCGTCGAGCACCCGCACCAGCGCCCCGCTCTTGAGTTCTTCACGCACCAGCACTTCGTTGGCCAACGCGATGCCCTGCCCGCTCTCGGCCACCGACAGCGCGTGGTCGTTGTTGACGTAGAGCATGTCCGAGTTGAGGTGCACATCCAGGTCGTGCGCGGCGAACCACAGGTTCCACCATTCGCCGTCATCGACGTGGATCAGGTTGTGCTTCACCAGGTCGGCAGGTCCCTCGACGGGGTCGATGCCGGCGAGATAATCCGGGGTGCAGATCGGAAACACGCGCGGGCGGATCAGGCTTGCGCGGGAGTGCGCGTATTGCCCGTCCAGGCCGTAGACGATCCCCAGATCGGCGCTCTTGCCATCGACGTCGGTGAACGTGGAATTGGGCTCGATGGCGAACTTCAATCCCGGGCGCAAATGGCGCATGACTTCGATCCGCGGCATCAGCCAGCGCTTGGCGAACCCCGGCACCACCATGATCCGTAGCCAGCGCTCGGCGTCCTTGGGCCGAGCCTCCTTCCCCGCCTCGACAATCAGCTGCAAGGCCGCCGCAATCTTGCGGTGATATTTCTCGCCGGCCGGCGTCAGGGTCACGCCACGGGAGGTGCGCTCGAACAGTTGAATGCCCAGCCATTCCTCCAGCAACTTCACATGCCGACCGATAGCCGGCTGGGTCACGTGCAGCGCCTTCGAGGCCTCGACGTAACTGCCAAGACGGGCCGCCGCATCGAAGGCGCGCACCGCGTTCAGCGGCGGTAATCGGTGATCAGGCATGGTCGCAGCCACCTTTAGCTATTAAATTATTTAACAGGTCGTATGTTAAAATTGAAGTTTCGCCCCCGCAACCCCTCACTGATAATCGACGCACAGCACAACAAAAAACAGCTGGCTGACTACACCTGAAACACATCTCGATCCTGCCCAGAAAAATAATATCCATGGCCCGACGGCACCGCTGAATCAGCGTATCCGCAGGCGATGGGGGAATCGGAGGTAACGCATGAATGCCCTGCATTCGCTGCAAACGCTGGCGGTGTCCATCCGCTCGGTGCGCAAAGTCTACGGCGATCCAACGACCGGTCCGGTGGCGCTGAAAAGCATCGACCTGGACATTCTCGACAACGAATTCTTCACCCTCCTCGGCCCTTCCGGCTGCGGCAAAACCACACTGTTGCGGATGATCGCCGGGTTCGAATTTCCGACCGAGGGCGAGATTCTGCTCTACGGCGAAAACATCGCCGATCGTCCGCCATTCGAGCGCCCGGTCAACACGGTGTTTCAGCATTACGCCTTGTTCCCGCACATGACCATCGCCGAAAACCTGGCCTTCGGCCTCGAATCGCACCCGATGGGCAAAGTGATGAGCAAAGCCCGGATCGCCGAGCGCATGCGCGAGATGCTGGCGTTGGTGCAAATGGAACGCTTCGCCGCACGCAAGCCGGCGCAACTGTCCGGCGGCCAGCAACAGCGCGTGGCGCTGGCGCGGGCACTGGCACCGCATCCCAAAGTGTTGCTGCTCGACGAACCGCTCTCGGCCCTCGACCTCAAGCTGCGCCAGGCCATGCGCGAAGAGTTGAAAACCATCCAGGCCAAGACCGGCATCACCTTCATCTTCGTCACCCATGACCAGGAAGAAGCGCTGACCATGTCCGACCGCATCGCCGTACTGTCCGAAGGCGAAGTGCAGCAGGTCGGGCGCCCGGAAGACATCTATGAACGCCCGCGCAATCGCTTCGTGGCGGACTTCATCGGCGAAACCAACTTCATCGAAGGCTCGGTCACGCGCGTCGAAGACGGCCGGGCCTGGTTCGCCGGCCCCGCCGGGCACCCGCTGCCGGCACAGCCCTGCAGCGATGTGCAGGTCGGCAGCAACGTCACGCTGTCCGTGCGTCCCGAGCGCTTGCACCTGGTGCCGGCCAGTACAGAAAGCGCGCTGCCCTGCCGGATCGATGCCCAGGTCTACCTCGGCACCGACCTGCAATATCAAGTCAGCCTCAGCGACGGTTCGCGCCTCACCGTGCGCACGCCCAACAGCGTCGATCGCAGCCTGCGCTTCGCCGTGGGCAGCCAGGCCGGCCTGTTGTTTGACAGCGGCAGCGCCAGCGTCCTGCACGATTGAGCCCGAGGATTTGCCATGCACGCTTTACCGATCGCCAATACCCTGGAGCGCCGGCGGGCCTTCCAGAGCTTTCTCGGGGTCAGCCCCGCGCTGATCGCCATCGGCCTGTTTCTGATCGTGCCGATCCTGATCGTCATCGGCTACTCGCTGATGGAAGCCAACCCCTACGGCGGGGTCAACAAAGTCTTCAGCAGCGACGCCTACACCTCGCTGCTGTTCGAGCGGCAACTGGACGACAGCCTGGCCTTCGCCGATTCGTATCTGCTGATCGCCCTGCGCTCCATCGGCATTGCCGGACTGACGACCGTGATCACCTTGCTGATTGGTTTTCCGGTGGCGGTGTGGCTGGCCATGCAACCGGCTCATCGACGCGGCCTGCTGATTTTTCTGATCACCGTGCCGTTCTGGGCCAACCTGCTGATCCGCACCTACGCGTGGATTCTGTTGCTGCGTAACACCGGGGTGATCAACAACAGCCTGATGGGCCTCGGGGTCATCGACCAGCCGTTGCAATTGCTCTACACCGATGGCGCGGTGCTGCTGGGGCTGGTCTATACCTACGCTCCCTTCGTGGTGCTGCCGATTTACGCGACGCTGGAAAAGATGGATATCCGCCTCCTCGAAGCGGCCCAGGATCTCTACGCCGGGCGTGTGCGCACGTTGCGCAAAGTGGTGCTGCCGATCGCCAAGCCGGGAATTCTCGCCGGTGCCATTCTCACGTTCGTGCCGTGCCTGGGCGCGATGATCGCCCCGGAACTGCTCGGCGGCGGCACGCGGATGATGCTCGGCAACCTGATCTTCCGGCAGTTCAGCGATGCGCGTAACTGGCCCTTCGGCGCGGCGCTGTCGCTGGTGCTGATGGCTGCGGTGATGCTGGTGCTGACCGTGTACGCCTTGCGTGCCGAACGTCAACGCATCGCCAAGGGAGGTGCATAATGCTGCGTCCATTCAAGCGAAACGGCCTGGGTGTGCAGGATTTTCCCGGCTTCGGCGGCTTCAGTTTCCTGTTCTACCTGTACCTCTACGCACCGATCGTGGTGCTGGTGGTGTTCTCGTTCAACGCCAACCAGTCTGCCACCGTGTGGACCGGTTTCAGCCTGGACTGGTACCGCGCGGCGTTCGCCAACCAGGCCTTGCGCCAGGCGGCGGGCAACAGTCTGTTGATCGCGGTGTGCGCCAGCATGATCGCCACGGCGATTGCCACCCTCGCCGCCCTCGGCACCTCACGCGGAGCGAAATTCAAGGGCCTGCAACTGTCGATGGGCGCGATCATGCTGCCGCTGGTGCTGCCGGAAATCGTGGTCGGCGTCGCCACCCTGGCGCTGTTCTCCACCCTCGGCCTGTCCCTCGGCTACGGCAACCTGATCATCGCCCACACGGTGTTCTGCATCCCGTTCGCCTACCTGCCGATCCGCGCACGACTCAACGACATGGACCTGTCCCTGGAGCAAGCCTCGGCCGACCTGTACGCCGGCCCGTGGCGAACCTTTCGCAAGGTCACCCTGCCGCTGTTGATGCCGGGGATTTTCTCCGGGCTGATGCTGGCCTTCATCGTCTCGCTGGACAACTTCGTGATCTCGATGATGGTCTCCCAGGCCGGCACCACCACCTTGCCGATCTTCATCTTCGGCTTGTTACGCATGGGCGTGACACCCGACGTCAACGCCGTGTCGACCCTGATCCTGGGCGTCTCGGTGCTGTTCGTCAGCCTCTCCTATCTGCTGGGCAAAAAGAACACCTGAACCTTCTACTTACCGTGGGGAAATAGCATGAGCAAGTTGATTGCAAGCATCGGGACCTCGTTGTTACTGACCATGGCCGGCAGCATTCAGGCCGCGGAAAAACTCAACGTGGTGAGCTGGAGCGGCTACTTTTCGCCGGAGATCCTCGCCAAGTTCCAGAAACAGACCGGCATCGAAGTCACGGTGGATTCCTACGACTCCAACGAAACCCTGCTGGCCAAACTGAAGCAGGGCGGCGCGGGGTACGACGTGGCGATTCCGTCGCACCAGTTCGTCCCGATCCTGATCAAGGAAAACCTGCTGGAACGCTTTGACCCGGTCAAAGAACCTTATTACGCCAGCGTCGTCGACAACCTGAAAAAGCCCACCTGGGATCCGGAAGGTGCCTATTCCATGCCGTTCATCTGGGGCACCACCAGCGTGGTGCTGAACAGCGAACGCTACAAAGGCCCGGCCGACAGTTACAAAGTGCTGTATGAGCCGCCGGCCGAGTTGCAGGGGCGGATCAACATGTTCGATTCGGTCAGCGAAGTGATCGACATGGCCAGCCTTTACCTGAACATCCCGTTGTGCAGCGAAGACCCCAAGCAGATGCAGCAAGTGCTGACCCTGCTCAAGGCGCAGAAACCGTTCGTCAAGACCTACAGCTCCAAGGCCGGCTCGATTCGCGAAAACCTGGCCGCGGGTGAAATCGACATGTCGATGTTCTGGGGCGGCTCGTCGATGCGCGCCCGGGAAATGAAACCCGCCCTGAAATACCTGTACCCGAAAGAAGGCGTGCTGGCGTGGGTCGATAACATGGTGATCCCGACCGGCAGCAAGAACCCGGCAAACGCCAAGGCGTTCATCGCGTTCCTCAGCCAGCCTGAAAACGCTGCCATGACCCAGAACTTCCTCAAGCACCAAAGCCCCATCAAGGGTGTGGAACCGTTCCTCGACGCCAGCCTCAAGGACGCCCCGGAGCTGCACATTCCCGAAGGCACCCAGGTGGTGTTCAGCAAGACCTGCGGCGAGGGCGCGATCCGCCTGGCCGACCGTCTCTGGACCAGCCTGATGCGTTGATTTCTACCGCCCCGTCCCACGAAGGGGTGTTTCTCCAGCCGTCCGAAAGGCAGCGTTGCAATGACTTCTAATAACATCAGCGAACTGGTCCTGCTGCAGGCCCATGAACTCGCCGAACGCATCCGCTCGCGTCAGGTTTCATGCCGCGAAGTGATGCAGACTTATCTGGCCCATATCGATCGTTTCAACCCGCGGATCAATGCGCTGATCAGCCTGCAGCCCGCGGAGGATCTGCTGGCCCAGGCCGATGTCCGCGACGCCGAACTGGCGCGAGGCGAGTACCGTGGCTGGATGCATGGCCTGCCCCATGCGGTCAAGGACCTGTCGCTGACCCAGGGCATCCGCACGACGATGGGATCGCCGCTGTACAAGGACTTTATCCCCGAACGTGACGGGATCATGGTGGAGCGGCTCAAGGCCGCCGGCGCGATCATCATCGGCAAGAGCAACACCCCGGAATTCGGTCTCGGCTCTCAAAGCTACAACCCGCTGTTCGGTGCCACCGGCTGCGCGTTTGACCCGAGCAAAACCGCGGGCGGCAGCAGCGGCGGCGCGGCGGCGGCGCTGGCGATGCATCTGGTGCCGGTGGCCGACGGCAGCGACATGATGGGCTCGCTGCGCAACCCGGCGGCCTTCAACAACATCTTCGGTTTCCGCCCGTCCCAGGGCCGGGTGCCCTTCGATGACAGCGCCGACCTGTTCATCGATCAGCTCGGTTACGAAGGCCCCATGGGGCGCAGCGTGCGCGACGCGGCGTTATTGCTGTCGGTGCAGGCCGGCGCCGATGCCCGGGCGCCGCTGTCCATCGCCGAGTCCGGCAGCGCCTTCGCAGCGCCGTTGGAGCGCGGTTTCAAAGGCACACGCCTGGGCTGGCTGGGGGATTTCAACGGCTATCTGCCGATGGAAAAAGGCATTCTCGAACTCTGCGAGAAGACCTTCGCCGACTTCGAAAGCCTCGGTTGCCACATCGAGGCGGTGCAGCCGGGGTTCGCCCCGCAACGACTGTGGAGCAGCTGGCGAACCTTGCGTCACTGGATGGTCGCCGGCTCCCTGGGCGCGACGTACGCCGACCCGCAAAAGCGCACACAGTTGAAACCCGAAGCCTGCTGGGAAATCGAGCACGGTCTGAAGCTGTCCGCCAGCGAGGTGTTCAGCGCCTCTGTCGACCGCAGCAACTGGTACCGCGCGATCTCCCGACTTTTTGATGAGTTCGATTACTTGCTGCTGCCGAGCGCTCAAGTGTTTGCGTTCGATAAAACCGTACCGTGGCCCACCTCCATCGAAGGCGTGAGCATGGACACCTATCACCGCTGGATGGAGGTGGTGATTCCGGGCACCTTGTCCGGCTGTCCGGTGGCGAATGTGCAGGCCGGCTTCAATGCCAACGGTTTGCCGATGGGCCTGCAGATCATCGGCCGGCATCAGGCCGACTTCGCAGTCTTGCAACTGGCCCACGCTTACGAACAGGCGAGTCGCTGGTTCCAGCGCTGCCCTTCGCCGCTGTTGAGCGAGGGAATTTGATAAACGGTTGATAGCGTAGATAAATTTTTTAAAAAAGCGCTTGACGCATATTCGTTTCCCGCGAATAATGCGCGCCACTTGGCTACATAGCTCAGTTGGTTAGAGCATAGCATTCATAATGCTGGGGTCCGGGGTTCAAGTCCCTGTGTAGCCACCAAGTACCGATTTACAGATGTCTCAGGATGTCTATAAATCAAAACAAGAAGCCCGCCTCGTGCGGGCTTTCTTGTATCTGGACGCCCAAGCTGCTCCACCTGCATCCTTCACATCTTGTATGCCCCCATGTTTGCTTCAATAAAAATTGAACGGGAGGCCTACACGGATGAAACCCAGCGATAACGCGCGCAAAGGGGCCATTGATTTATCTGTCGCCCCGTGGCGCACCTCTGAAGCCGTTAATACCCAAACAGCGACTTGCTCTCCAGGTACTCTTCAAACCCCATCTCCCCCCACTCCCGCCCATTACCCGACTGCTTATAGCCGCCAAACGGCGCAGCCTGGTCGGCCCGGGCGCCATTGAGATGGACCATGCCGGTGCGCAATTGCCGCGCAACCCTGCGGCTGCGTTCGAGGCTGGTCGAAGTGACGTAACCTGACAAGCCATAAGGGCTGTCGTTCGCGATGGCTATCGCCTCGGCTTCGCTGTCGTACGGCATGATCGCCAGGACCGGGCCGAAGATTTCTTCCCGCGCCACGAGCATGTCCGGGGTGACGTCGGCAAATACCGTAGGTTGCACGTAGTAGCCGCGTTCAATCCCTCGTGGTCGTCCCAGCCCTCCGGCGATCAATCGCGAACCCTCGGCGATGGCCTGGGCGATCATGGCCTGTACCCGTTCGAATTGCAGGGCGTTCGCCACAGGACCGATGGCGGAGGTCGGGTTGCTGTCGTCGAAGCACACCTGCGCCAGCACTTCCCGGACGATATCAGTCACCTCCTGTTGCTGCGCGCGCGGTACCAGCAGGCGCGTCGGCGCATTGCACGACTGGCCGCTGTTACGGATGCATGCCTGTAACCCGTGGCGCACCGCGCTTGGCAGGTCGGCGTCGTCGAGCAGGATATTCGCGGATTTGCCGCCCAGTTCCTGCGACACACGCTTGACTGTATCGGCTGCCGCCTTGGCCACTGCGATGCCGGCGCGGGTCGAGCCGGTAAACGACACCATGTCCACTTCGGCATGGCTGGCCAGCGCAGCGCCAACCCCCGGTCCATTACCGTTGACCAGATTGAACACCCCCTTCGGCACCCCGGCCTCATGCAGGATTTGCGCAACGATATGCGCCGACAACGGCGCACACTCACTTGGCTTGAGTATGACGGTGCAGCCCACCGCCAGGGCGGGTGCAAGCTTGCAGGTGAGTTGATTGAGTGGCCAATTCCAGGGGGTGATCAGGGCGCACACGCCGATAGGCTCACGCACCACCAGCGTCTGGCCCAGGCGCCGTTCGAAGCGGTACTCGCGCAGCACTTCCAGCGCCTGCGCCAGATGGCCCAGGCCTGCCGGGACATGCGCGCTTCGGGTCAGGGACAGTGGCGCTCCCATCTCCAGATGAACCGCCTCGATCAACGCCTCGCTGTGGCGTTTGTAGGCTTCGATGATGCGCTGCAGTAAGTCGATGCGGGCCTCGTGCGAACTCGCGGCGAACGCCGGGAAGGCTTGCCGGGCCGCTCTGACCGCGCGCTCCACATCCTGCGCGTCACCCAGGATGATGCGTGCGACCCCCTGCTCAGTGGACGGATTTATCACGGTCTCGACGGTTTCGCCGTGGGGTTTGACCCAGGCGCCATCGATGTAGAACTCAAAAAGATCGGACATACCATCGACTCCCGTCAGGCCACCTGTTGCAACGCAGCCGCCAAGGTGTCAAACACCTGGGCGATCTCCTGCGGACTGATCACCAGCGGCGGCGAAATCACGATGGTGTCGCCCGAGCCGCGTACCAGCACACCCTGCTCAAAACACCACTGCGCCACTTCGCTGCCACGTGCGCCGGCGGCACCGGCCCGCGGTTCGAGCTCGACCGCGCAGAGCAAGCCGATGGTGCGCACATCCAGCACCGGGCCAACGCCCCGCAGCGCCAGCGCGGCCGACTGCCAGAGGCCGCTGACCGCGTTGACGTGTTGATTGATGCCCAGTTCTCGATGCACCTCAATGGTCGCCAGGCCTGCCGCACACGCCAGCGGATGCGCCGAATAGGTGTAGCCGTGCATCAATTCGATGACATTCGCCGGCCCGGCCATGAACGCTTCGTACACCGCACCGCTGACCAGCACGCCGCCCATGGGCACGGCGCCGTTGGTCAGGCCTTTGGCGGTGGTGATCAGGTCTGGCGTCACGTCGAACGCCTGAGCGGCGAAGCTGGCGCCGACGCGGCCGAAACCGGTGATCACTTCGTCGAAAATCAGCAGCACGCCGTGCCGGGTGCAGATCTCGCGCAAGCGTTTCAGATAACCCTGGGGCGGCGGGTACACGCCGCCGGAGCCCGTCACTGGTTCCACGATCACCGCGGCCACCGTGCTCGGGTCCTGAATGTCCAACAGCTGTGTCAGCGCATCGGCGTAATGTTCACCCTGCCGCGGTTGACCGGCGCTGAAACGCATACCCGCGTCGTAAGGCAGCGGCAGGTGTGAAACCTCGCCCAACAACGGACCGAAGTCACGCTTTTGTCGGCCAATACCCGACACCGACAGCCCACCGAAACCCATGCCGTGATAACCCTTGGCACGCCCGATAAACTTGGTACGGCGGCTGTCGCCACGGGCCTGGTGATAAGCCCGGGCAATCTTCAACGCGGTGTCGACGGCCTCGGAACCTGAATTGGTAAAGAAGACCTGCTCCATGCCGGCCGGACTGATAGCGATAAGGCGCTCAGCCATCTGCAGGGCGTGGGGATGGCTCATTTTGAATGACGAGACAAAGTCCAGACGCCCCGCAGCCTCACGAATGGCCTCGACGATTTTCGGCTGGCCATGCCCGGCATTGACACACCAGAGTCCCGCCATTGCATCAAGTACACGGCGCCCATCGGTGGTGGTGTAGTACATGCCGTCAGCGCTGGCGAACATCATGGGGTGTTGCTGGAACTGGCGCATCGGGGTAAACGGTGCCCAGAACGCGCCACACTCGGAAGCTGTCGGATTGGAAATATCGTTCATAGCGACTCCTGCAAAGCTGTGCTTGGATGGCCGATCAGCGTCGGGCGCTGCAACGGGCCTGCGTTAACGTTGACGCTGCGGTCCACATACAAGCTGCCGTGTTCAATGCGGCAGCTGACACGGTCACAAAACGCCATCTCGACGAACTGCCAGGTCATGCTTAATACCCCGTCGTCGGTCCAGCGCGCCTGCGCCACCACCGGGGTGAGTTCCGGCTGGTATTGGTGATGCAGATAATGGCCGGTCATGCTGGTCTGGCTTTCGATGCCGTCGGCCAGCCCGGCGCGAATGCAGTGAGTGCCACGGGGGTCGGTGAGATAGAAATCGCAATGGTCAACGCCAAGCACCAGGCGTATTTCGCTGACTTGATCTTCGTTGGCCTCTATCACAAACGTGCCGTTGAACTCAGCTTGACGCGGCGAGCTCGACGCCCCTGAGAGAAGCGGCCGCCGCTGCCTTGCCAACAGGGCCACCAACTCGGCATCCAGCGCGCCGTCGGCGGGCACGTCCAATGCCGGCAAAAGATGTTCCCAGAGCAGGCTGTGCAAGCGCCGCTCGCCCAAAGGCAGCCCGGCGGTAAAGGCAATCACCGCGCTATGACGGGGCAAGACGATGCATTGCTGGCCAAACACGCCGGAGGCGTAGTAGCCACCGTGCAGGGTCATCCACCACTGGTAGCCGTAGCCTTCGCGGCGCGTGACACCTGCATCGCTCGAGTCGCGGCCCTGGTAGCGCTTGCCGTCGAAGGCCCCCATCCATACATCATCAACATGCCCACGGGTGGCTTCGGCCACCCATTCCCGGGACAGCAGCTGCTGCCCTTCCCAATTGCCCTGTTGCAAGTGCAGCACTCCGAACTTGAGCAAGTCCTCAGTGCTGCAACTCAGGCCGTTGCCGCCAGTGTTGAAGCCGCCAGGTGCAAGGTCCCATTCGATGGCGCCCATGGCCATGGGTTGGAAGATACGCGCGTTGCACAACTCAAAGGCCGTCTGGCCGCTGACTGCGCTGACGATTGCCGAGAGCATGAAACTCGAACCGCTGCTGTAGATAAACTGCTGCCCTGGTGGGTCTTCAACCGGTTCCGCAAGGAACAGCTTGACCCAGCTGTCACTGCGCCCACGCCAGGCCCCGCCGGAAATGCCCTGTCGATGGCCGGTGCGCATGGTCAGCAGATCGCGCACGGTCATGGCAGCCAGGTTTGCGCTGACAGGTACCGGGCAATCGGCCGCGAAAAAGTCCACCACCTTGGCGTCCAGCGACAGCGCGCCGTCATCCACCAACAGCCCGATGGCCATGGATACCCAGCTTTTGGTGACCGAATGCTGAACATGCAACCGCTCGGCGCGATAAGGCGCCCAATACGCTTCGGCCACCACCGCACCATCGCGGTACAGCATGAAACTGTGCAACTCCAGGCCTGCAGCGTTCACCGCCTCAATGAAATCACTCACGCCACGCGCCGATACGCGTTGTTGGCTGGGCGGTGCCCGCCGCAACGGCAAACTCGTCATCTGATCTTTCCCCTCATTTTCGCTCCCTTGGCGTGCAACAGGCTGAACCCTGTTGCACGCCGTAACTGCTACCAGAGCGCCACGGTGTAACCCAGGATCACTCGGTTTTCGTTGGTGTCACGGGTGAAGTTGCTGGTGGCGCTGGCGTTCTGCCAACGCAGCGACACATCCTTGAACGTGCCGCTTTGCACGACGTAGCCGAGACTGAAATCGCGCTCCCACTCGCGCCCTTCGCCCTTGAAGCCGATGACCTTGGCGTTGTCGCCCTTGGCGTAACGCGTCGAAAACAGCAAGCCCGGCAGGCCCAGCGAGGCGAAATCATAGTCATAGCGGGCATGCCACACGCGCTCACCGGTCTGGGAGAAGTTGGCCAATTGGTATTCGGTAAACAGGTAGGTGTTAGTGCCGTCCACGTAGGTGAACGGCGTCGAGCCATACTGTTCCTGGTAACCGCCACTGAGGTTGTGGCCATAGAGGCTGTAGCCGATACGCGTACTCAACGCACGGTTATCCACCTTGCCGGCCAGGGCCGCGGCGTCTTCACTGGCGTTGAAGTAACGGATGTCGGTCTTGAATGTGCCTGGGCCCCACTTGAAGCTATTTTTCAAACCCAGGTAATGCTGCTGGTAGATGCTTTCCAGTTGCGCGTACTGATAGGTAACGACCGTAGTTGGCGTGAGCTTGTACTCGCCGCCGGCGTAGCGGAACTCATCACTTTTGGCGCTGCTTTTGTAGGCGCCGTACTGGCTGGTGAGGCCCATGTCCTCATAGTCAGTCGAGTCGCGTTGCTTGACCTGGTCGAGTTGGCCCAGGCTCAGGGTGAGCTTGTCGATGTCCCTGGAGACCAGGGAAGTGCCGCTGAAACTCTGCGGGAACAGGCGACTGAGGTTGGGTTGCAGGGTCGGCAGGTCGGGCACCATATAGCCCACGCGCAGCTCGCTCTGGGCCAGGCGCGCCTTGCCGGTGAGGCCGAGCTTGGCGTAGTTGTCGTGGGCACGCCGGGCGTAGCTGGGAGATCCCGGCTCGGCGGTGCTGGAGCGGGCCAGCAGCCCGGTGCCGGAGTTGTCGGGGCTCGAATCGAGCTTCACCCCCAACATACCGACCGCATCCAGACCAAAGCCCAACGTCCCCTGCGTGAACCCCGATTGCAGGTTGAGGATAAATCCCTGTGCCCACTCGGCCCGCTTGTTCTGCCCACTGTCTTCGCGGTAGTCACGATTGAAGTAATAGTTCTTCAATTCAAGCGTTGCTTTGCTATCGGCCACAAAGTCGGCACAGGCAAACAGAGGAATGAATCCCGCGCTCATGACACCGGCGTGGGTGACAACCTTAGTGATGCGATTTTTCATTAGTACGCTCCTGGCAGACAGGTTTAATGGGTTTGTTGTTGTTTTCTTCGGCCATGGCTTCGCCCGCTTCGCCAATCACGGATGGGCGAAGGGTGGGGTTCACTGCCATGGCCTGGGGTGCAGCAGTACCTAGATCACACTGGCACGGAGGCGGTAGCTGCCATCCGCACGTTTCTCCAAGGGGCTGGCCGCCGCAAGCAGCCGGCGGGTGTAAGGATGTTGGGGGGCATCGAAAATCGTGTCACGCGGGCCCATTTCGACCAACTCGCCCTGGTTCATCACCGCCACGCGATGCGCAATGCGTTCCACCGCCGACAGGTCGTGGGAAATGAACAGGCAGGCGAAGCCGTATTGGCGTTGCAGACGCTCGAACAGTTCGAGGATCTGCTTCTGGATGGTCATGTCCAACGCCGAAATCGGTTCGTCGGCAATCACCAGTTTGGGCCGCCTGACCAGCGCCCGGCCAATCGCCACGCGCTGGCGTTGACCGCCGGAGAGTTGGTGGGCAAAGCGCTCGCGAAACTGCTCGGGCAAGCCCACGTCCACCAGAGTCTCGATCACCCGCTGGCGCTTTTGCGCCGCTGTCAGCCCCGGCTCATGGCGCAGCGGCTCGGCGATGATCTGGCCGACGGTCATGCGCGGATCAAGGGATGAATACGGATCCTGGAAGATCATCTGGCATTGCAGGCGGTGTGCACGATTGGCGGTCTTGAGGATATCCACACCCTGGAACAGGATCGCCCCGGCACACGGCGTGACCAGCCCGACCACTGCCCGTCCGAGGGTGGTTTTGCCAGAGCCGCTGCCGCCGACCAGGGCCAGGGTTTCCCCCGGTGCGATGCTCAGGTTGACCGAATGCACCACGCGCTTGGGTACGCTGCGCCCCCAGAAACTGCGCGGTCCCGGGTGTTCGATACACACATCCATGACCTGCAGCAACGCGTTATCGGCGGCCGGCAACGGCTCCAGCTCGCCGCGTCGTGGCAGCGCGTCAAGTAACTGCCGGGTGTAGTCGGCCTTCGGTTCGAGCAGGATGTCTTCGATACGGCCCTGCTCCACCGCTTTGCCCGCGCGCATCACCACCACTTTGTGGGCATAACGCGCCACCAGGGACAGGTCGTGACTAATGAACAAAATCGCGGTGCCTTGCTCGCGTGTCAGCTCCAGCATCAACTCGATTACGTCCAGTTGTGCCAGGCAATCGAGCGCCGTGGTTGGCTCGTCAGCGATCAGCAGCGCCGGACGCAGCAACATCACCGAGGCCAGCATGATGCGTTGGCGCATGCCGCCGGAGAACTGGTGCGGGTAGGACGCCAGGCATTTCTCGGCATCCTTGATACCGATGCGTTGCAGCATGGCGCAGCAACGCTCGCGGATCGTCGCCGCATCCAGCGCGGTATGCAATTCGAGCGCCTCGCTCATCTGCCGGCCAATCGTCAGCGCGGGGTTGAGCGAGACCATTGGTTCCTGGAACACCATGCCGATCCGCGCACCGCGTACCTCACGCATCGCCTTGGCATTGCCGCAGTCCAGCGGTTCGCCCTGGAAGGTGATGCGTCCACCACACACCTGCATCGGTGCCGGCAGCAAGCCAATGGCAGCGCGTGCGGCCATGGTCTTGCCGCTGCCCGATTCGCCTACCAGCGCAACGATCTCGCCAGGGGCCATGGTGAAGCTGAAGTCATCGACGGCCAGCGGACCGTCTGCACCGACGCGAATCTGAAGATTTTCAACGGCCAGTAATGGCACTGGAACGCTCATGCTCATTTCCTCATGCGCGGGTCGAGACGATCACGCAAGGCATCGCCGAACAGATTGATAGCCAGCAACGTCAGGCTGATAAAGATGCCCGGGAAGATCCCCAGCCACGGCGCCGTCGAGATGTAGGTGCGGCTCGCCGAAAGCATGCTGCCCCAGGTCGCGGCCGGCGGCGGTACGCCCAGGCCAAGGAAGCTCAGCGCACTCTCCGAGAGCAACGCCCAGCCGAACATGCTGGTGCCCAGCACACACAGCGGCGCCATGCAGTTTGGGGTGATATGGCGAAACATGGTGTACAGCTCGGAGTTACCGATCACCCGGGATGCCTCGATAAACTCCAACTCACGCAACGACAGCACACTGCCCCGCACCACCCGTACCACTGACGGGGTGTAGGCAATGCCCAGCGCGAGCACGATGCCGTACTGGCTGGCGCCAATGATTGCCATGATGCCAAGGGCCATGAGAATGCCCGGGAACGCCAGCAGAGCATCGTTGAGCATCATCAGCACGCGGTCGGTCCAGCCGCGCAGGTAACCGGCAAGCATTCCGATAACCGTGCCGCAGAAAACCGCCACGCTCACCGAAAGCAGGCTGATCCAAAGGCTGGTGCGTGCACCAATGATCAATCGACTGAACACGTCACGACCAAACTCGTCGGTACCCAGCCAGTGCGCAGCAGTCGGCGCGTGCAGACGCGACAACAGGTCCAGCTTGAGCGGGTCATAAGGCGTCCACACCACGCCGAGCAACGCCAGCAATACCAGTGCCGCGAGTAAGCTGCCGCCGATCAATGCATTCAACGGCGGGTAACGCCAGGCACGTCGAGGCGCGGTATCCAGCCCTGTCGGCAACACAGAAGTCTTGAGGTTCATAGCTTCACCCTTGGATCGAACAGCGGATACAGCAGATCCACCAACAGGTTGACCAACACGTAAATGCAGGTGACCAGCAGCAGGCAACCCTGCAGCACCGGATAGTCACGGGAGAAGATCGCATCGACCATCAAGCGGCCGATACCGGGCAAAGTGAACACGGTTTCCAGCACCGCAATGCCGCCGAGCAAATTGCCGAGAATCAGGCCAATCAAGGTCCAGGTCGGCGCAAACGCGTTGCGCAGAGCGTGTTTGCACAGCACCGCCCCCTCCGACAACCCCTTGGCTCGCGCATGGGCGATGTAGTCCAGGCGCAGCACCTCGATGGTACTGGCCCGCGCCATACGGGCAATGGCGCCAAACTCCACCAAGGTCAGGGTGATGATCGGCAACACCACATAGGTCACTGCTTTCATCGGGTCGCTGGCAAAGCCGACGTAACCGATCACCGGCAACCAGCCGAGCTGAATGCCAAACACATAAAGCAACAACAAGCCCAACCAGAAACTCGGCACCGACAGCAGCAACGTCGCCGTCGCCACCAGGCCCAAGTCCAGCGCACTGTTTTGCTTCCAGGCCGCGAGTAAACCCACCGGCACCGCGAGCAGCGTCGCCAGTAACACCGCAACGAGCACCACCGTGGCGCTGACGCTGAAGCGTTCGATCAGCAACGCCAATACCGGCTGGCGGCTGCTGATGGACATCCCAAGATCGCCACTGAGCACCGACTTGATCCAGATCAGGTACTGGGTCACCACCGAGTGGTCCAACCCCAGGCTGCTGCGCATGTCGGCGAGGCTTTGCGGGTCGGCCATGTCGCCCAGCATCAGCAACGCCGGGTCGCCGGGGATCAGGCGAATCAAGGCAAATACAATCACCGAGATCAACAGCAGGGTCGGCACCGCCATGCCAAGCCTGTGCAATATGAATCGAAACATAGCGGTACGCCTTACTTGGAGGTGTCGGCCAGCTTCACGCCCCACAGGCGCGGTTTGGCAACGGGCCAGGAGCGATAACCTTCGATGCGCTTGCCCATGGCACCGATGGCGGTGCCGTTGTAGATGACCACCATCGGTACATCCTTGAGCATCAAGGTGTGTAGCTTGTCGAACAGTGGCTGGCGCTTGGCGGGGTCAACCTCACGCTGGGCCTCGCGCAATATCGCCAAGGCTTCGGGGTTGTCCCAGACCTTGCGCGGCTCCTTCTGTTTGTCGCCGATCACTGATTCGTAGCTCTGCGCTGCATCGAAACGCCCCGAATAAGAGAACGACATCATCTGGTAGCTGCCGGTCTGGTAGCGCTCCAGCTGCGTGCCCCACTCCAAGGTTTCCATCTCGATATTCAGCCCTGCCGCCTGAGTCATGGCCTGGCTGAGCAAACCCATGTCGAACATCTGCGGGTAACGCTTGTTGACCAGCATGCGGATTTTTTCGCCACCGTAACCGGCCTCTTTCAACAGGCGACGGGCCTCGTCGAGGTTGTAGTTGTAGCCTTGGTGCGCGGTGTCGTCGTAGTACGGGCTGGCGGTGGGGATGACCGAGTTGTTGACCACCGACAAGCCATCGGACAAGGCCGCCACCATCTGTGCGTAATCCAGAGACAACGCCACCGCGCGACGAATGCGCACATCTTTTAGCAACGGGTCACGGGTCTGGAACAGCAGGCCGCTGATGGTCATGATCGGGCTGACCTGGATCTGCAGATTCTTGACCTGCTTGAGTTGTGCGGCGTCCATCGCCGTCACGTCCGGCAGCAGATCGACGCCACCCGAGAGCAGCGCGGCCTTGGCCGAGGCCGAATCGGGGATCACCTCGAAACGCACCTTGTCGACGAACGCCTGCTTGTTGCCGGTGTAACCGTCCGCCTCAGCCTCGGCGCGCGGCGTGTATTGCTTGAAGCGATCCAGTTCAACGTACTGGCCCTTCTGCCATTTGCCCAGGGTGAACGGTCCGGTGCCAATCGGTGCATGCCAACTGCCATCGGCGGCCAGGGAGTCCGGGTGCAGGATGCCGCTGCCGGCACAATCCGGGCGAGCCATCGCGGCGAGGAACAAACCGTTAGCCTGGTCCAGCGTGAACACCACGGTTTTGGGGTCAGGGGTGACCACATCGACAATCCTGGCTGCGCCACGCCCGTCGAACTCTGCCAGGCAACGCCACTGGGTTTTGGGGTCCAGGTAGCGCTGCCAGGTCCATTGCACGTCCTTGGCCGTCAACAGCTGGCCATTCTGGAAATGCACGCCGTCTCGCAGGCTGAAGGTGTAGCGCAGGCCGTCCGGCGAGACAGCGACGGCACTGGCCAGCATCGGCGCGATGCTGGTGTCTTCGCGATACGCCACCAGCCCTTCGACGATATGCATCATCACCGCATCGGTATTGTCGTCACGGTTGACGCCCGGGTCGGTGCTGCGGATATCACCATTGAGACCAACGCTGATGACCTTGTCTTGCGCGACGGCCATGGAAAAAGTGCATGCCGACATCGCGACGGCCAGTGCCGTCTTTACGTAGCTATTCACGGGAGAAAGACTCCTTGGAGAAATTTTCCGGTCAGTGGCGAGGGCCAAGGCAGGACCGGCATCAGAATGAGTGAATCCTTGGTTATTGTTATACGGCCTGTTCTGAGTGCATCTACCAGCGGGGTATCAGCCAAGGTTGCGCTTGCGGCGCAACACCTTGACGAAGAAGTCCTGGGCAGCCGGCATGGCCTTGATGCCCTGGTGCGCAACGTTGGGCAACAGGTCGAAATGCACCTGCACGCCGGCGGCTTCGAAACTCGCCTTCAGGCTGGCCAGGCGCTCAGGGCGCGTACGCCCGGCAGCGTTGGCACCGACCATGTAGTGTTTGCCCCCTTCGCGGTGGGTAATTTCCCAGGTTTCGAGGTCCGAATCGCCGACCACCATATGCACCGGCAGTTGCTGCAAGGCTTGCAGGTTCAGCGGTTTGCCAAAGCGCGCAGCGAAGTCCCGCACGCCGACCCACCAGTCCTGCTCGAAATCCAGCAAGGTCACCGAGCCTGGCGCACCGATGGACGCCGCCCAGAGTTTCTCGGGGTGCAGGTAGCAGAACCGGTGGGTGAATTGTCCGCCGCCGGAATATCCGAACAGCGCAAAGGTATCGAAGCGACGACCGTAGCGCTTGCCGACGCTGGCAATCATGTCGAGCAACACTTGGTCGTAACGGATATCGCCCTCGACCAGCTGCTTGTAGCCATCGCCGTTGCTGTCACCCAGCACCCCGACCGGGAACAGTGGCGAAAGGATCACACAATCGTTCCAGCGGCCAAACTCCGCGAAGCCGTTGCGGTAAATCTCCATCGCACGGGTCGAGCCGTGCAGCGACACCACCAGGTCTACTGGCCGGGAGCTGTCTTCGATGGTTTCGGGCACATAGAGGGTGTAGGCAAAACGGCTGTCCTCGTGGTGCGAGTACACCGTGGTAGCGCCGAGGTGATACACATTTTTGGCGGCACGTACGGCTGCGTCGATGGGGTTGGTATCTGGATTGCTCATGTGGAAAGTTCGCCGAGTCAGTTCGGACTTGAGTATTGGCCGGGCGCTATAAAAAGAAAAACTAATTAAACTTTATCCAGGGAAAACAAAACCTTTATGATCAAGCGCTACCCATGGCCGCGAGTGGACCCGTGAGCAACATTCGTTTTTTCAAGACATTTATCGCCGTCGCAGAGTACGGCAGCTTTGCCGCCGCTGCCGACCGAGTGGCCCTGACCAACGCCGCCGTCGGCCAACAAATGCGCGCACTCGAAGAGGAAATGCGCCGCCCGCTGTTCGACCGCAGCCAGCGGCAGATCAAGCTGAGCCGCGATGGTGTGTTATTACTACCCAAGGCCAAGCGCCTGCTGGCGGACTACGAACAAATGATTGCTGAAGCCCCCGATGGCGAGGCCATGGAGGGCGAAGTGTCGATCGGCGGCATTACCTCTGGCATGGGCCTGCTCGCCAATTGCCTGGTGCAACTGAAAAAGCTGCACCCCAGGATATCGGTCAACCTGATGACCGCCCGTTCCGACGAAGTGGTCAACCTGGTGCAGGCCGCCAAACTCGACGCCGCGCTGCTGATCGAGACGGCGCGGCAAAACTTCAATGGCTTGAGTTGGACCCTGCTCTATAACGAACCGATCGTCATGCTCGCCAATGCCACACAGACCGCCGGCATCAACGACGCGGTGGAGTTACTGAGAACCCAGCCGTTTATTCGCTACGACAGGTCCACGGCAGTGGGCCGCAAGGTGCAGTCGATCATCAAGAGTGAATCGGTCGAACCGCTGGAGATTCTGGAGCTGAACTCGATCATCGGAATCGCCGACCTGGTACGCCAGCAAGTCGGGGTGGCGATTGTGCCGCTGCTGAAAAATTTCGACTGGCACAAGGACCCAAGCCTGCGGGTGCTGCCATTGCCGGGCGACCTGGCGGTACGCCGGGTGGGCATCTTGGAACAAGGCACCAAAAGTGCAATTACCGGGGAAATTCGCAAGTTGCTGATGTCGGCTGTGGCGAGGTAATCCTTCCCCTGGCGCGTTTCATTAGTGCCTGCTATCGGGAAAGTCCGCGGCCGAATGCTGTCACCCATTCCAAGGCCGTTTGTACACTTATCTCGCGCGCGCCGAAGGGCGTGCACTCTCCCCGCGGCGACGAAGCGCCGACTTGACGTTATGCCAATGCCATATTCTCCTTTTTATGGAGATCAGCGGACCTCCTGTGTATTGCGCAAGAAACGCTCAAATGCCCGCGTAGCTGAGGCCCGTCCCCATAAACGCCCAGTGCCCACTGCTTCGAGCGCCTGCCGTCAGGTTACGCACGCATCGCCGCCAGTGCGGACAAGCCCCGCTCCCAAATCTGCCAGGTGCGCAGCCAGACCATCGCCTGCCAATCGGTGTCGGCAGGATAGAACTGCTCCAGCAGATTCAGCTTGATGTCACGCCCTATCGCGTCGCCCGGATTGCCATGCAGGTGCAACCAGTGGTCGTCGCGCAAATGCCGATGAACCGCGGGTCCCGGGTAGGTCCCGCACTCGATCACGAATGGCATCAATCGCACCTGCGGCAACGCATTGATCAGCGCTTGCGAGGTGTACCCGGTCGCGGTGGCTGCGACGCCGGTTTCACTCAATGTGTTTGCGCCGGTCAGCAGTGTGTACAGCCACGGCCCGTAGATCGCCTGCGCTTCTGGCAACGCCGGATAAGCGGACTCGGTGATGGTCAGCAGCATCGGATGGCCGTACTCCCCGGCGCCGGTGTGCAGGTCGAAGCACATCGCGACTTCGGCGTGGGCGACGTGGGTTTGCATGATCCGGTGCAACGTGCGGTTCGACCAGCTCGGCGCCCACCCACCGTAGAACAGCCCGTCGGGATGGCTGTGCTGCCCGCCTTCGACAATCGACATCACCGCCGGCCAGCCGTGTTCGCGTATCTGCGCGTCGAGCAACGCATCGGCGCGATCACGCTCTGGACCATTCAAATCAGTGAACGCGTAGATCTCATGCAGCGCGGCGTAGGCCTGGTTGTCCGGCAACGGCTGTTCGAAATTCAGGTGATTGCGGTTGAGGTCGATGTTGTCTTCATTGACCCGGCGCAGCCACGCCGTGCCCCAAGGGTTGATCAGATGGACGAATACCACCGCGACATCGGCCGGCAGCGAACGCTCGCCCAACGCCTGCAGCCATTTGATCTGACAGCCCGAACCATAGAAACCTTCGACCCCGTGAGTGCCGCTCAAGGCAATCAACAGGCGCTTGGCACCGGGATCACCGAGTACCGCCACATCGGTGCTCAACGGCTCGCCGAACGGCCCCTTTAGCGGGTGCGGGTATTCAGTCAGTGTCGCGCCGGCCGCGGTCGCTGCGGCCAGGAATTGTTCACGCTGACTGCGATAACTGGGCTGGGTGGGAAAGTCGGTCTGCATGTCTGCCTCTTGTGGTCTTCTGACCTGTCTGTTGCCTTCGACCCTACAGAAATTTCTTCAGCGGATGAAGGACAAATACCACCCGACGTTTGCGTGACTGCCAGTCGGCCGATACAGTCCGGTGACCTTTCCCAAGGACGGAGTGCCTCGCGTGTTCGCAACCTTCCGCTTGAATCGTTATCGCCTGTCAGCCCTTTCGCTGATTGCCAGCGGATTAATCCTTGCCGCGTGCAACGCTCCGCCCGCCTCGACGTTGCCGATCGCGCCGGAAAACGCCTCAGGCTTTCGCACCGACCTGCAAACCCGCCACGCCGCGAAACACATGGCCGCCGCCGCGAATCCCCTCGCGGCCGAAGCCGGACGGGCGATGCTGCGTCAGGGCGGCTCGGCGATCGACGCCGCCATTGCGATGCAGGCGGTGCTGACGCTGGTCGAACCACAATCGTCGGGTATCGGCGGCGGCGCGTTGATCGTGCTCTGGGACGGTAAGCGGGTGCGCACATTCGACGGTCGCGAAACCGCACCGGCCGGCGCCACCGAGAACCTGTTCCTGCAGGCAGACGGCACACCGATGCCGTTCACCCAGGCGCAGATTGGCGGCCGTTCCGTGGGCACGCCAGGCGTGTTGCGGGCGCTGGAACTGGCCCATCAGAAACACGGACGCCTGCCGTGGGCGCAATTGTTTGAGCCCGCGATCACCCTCGCGGAGCAAGGTTTCCCCATTTCACCGCGCCTGCACCTGCTGATCGCTGCGGATTCCTCCATGCGCAACTCACCCGAAATGATGGCGTATTTCCGCAACGCCGATGGCAGCCCGAAAGCCGTCGGCACGCGGCTGAAAAACCCGGCGCTGGCCGCAGTATTCAAACGCATCGCGCAGGAAGGCCCCGATGCGTTCTACACAGGCGCCGTCGCTGAGGAAATCGTCGCCAAGGTTCAAGGGCACGCCAACCCCGGGAGCCTGTCGCTGAGCGATCTCAGTGGTTACTCCGCCAAGGAGCGCGCGCCGTTGTGCACCGATTACAAGCGCTGGCAGGTCTGCGGCATGCCGCCGCCGTCATCGGGCGGAATCGCCGTGGCGCAGATCCTCGGCACCTTGCAGGCGCTGGAAAGCCGCGACCCACGCTTCGCCCTGGCGTCCCTGAAACCACTCAAGAGCACGGCACCCGCCGGCATCGAACCGACACCGCAAGCCGTGCACCTGATTGCCGAGGCCGAACGCCTCGCCTACGCCGACCGTGCGCAGTATGTCGCCGACAGCGACTTCGTGCCCGTGCCGGTCAAAGGCCTGGTGGACCCAACCTATCTGGCCAGCCGCGCCGCCCTGATCGGCGAGCGCAGCATGGGCATGGCCAAACCCGGCACCCCGCCCGGCATTCAAGTCGCCTACGCGCCGGACCGCTCGCCCCTGCGCATTTCCACCTCGCAGGTGGTGGCGGTCGATGACCGCGGCGACGCGGTTTCGATGACCACCACGGTCGAATCGGCATTCGGCTCCCACCTCATGGTCCAGGGCTTCATGCTCAATAACCAGCTGACCGACTTCTCATTCATCCCCGAAGAAAACGGGCAGAAAGTCGCCAACCGCGTCGAACCGGGCAAACGCCCGCGCTCGTCCATGGCACCGACCCTGATCTTCGACCGCCAGAACGGCGAATTCCTCGCCACCCTTGGCTCTCCCGGCGGCTCGCAGATCATCGAATACGTCGCCAAATCCACCATCGGCCTGCTCGACTGGCAGCTCGACCCGCAAACCGCTATCAACCTCCCCAATTTCGGCAGCCGCAACGGCCCGACCGAACTGGAGCAGGGACAGTTCAGTGCGGAGACGATTCAGGCGTTGAAGGACAAAGGGCACAGCGTGAATGAGATCGACATGACGAGCGGCACCCAGGCGATTGTTCGGGTCAAGGATGCCCAGGGAAACGCAGCGCTGGCAGGCGGCGCGGACCCGCGGCGTGAAGGGGAAGCGTTAGGGGATTGAAGATTTGCATGCCCGCGCGCCCCTGTAGGAGCCAGGTACACCGCACCCAGCCTAGCGAGAAATCTTCAGCGCCTTTCGCGCCTGGTGTTTTTCCAGCGCCAGCTCGATCAGGCGGCTGACCAGTTCGCTATAGGCCATGCCAGTGGCCTGCCACAGCTTGGGGTACATGCTGATGCGCGTAAAACCGGGGAGCGAGTTGATCTCGTTGATCAGCACTTCGCCGTTATCGGTCAGGAACACATCGACCCGCGCAAGGCCGGAACACCCCAACACATGAAACGCCTCCACGGCCAGCGCCCGAATACGCTCGCTGGCCTCGCTGCTGATGTCGGCCGGGACCACCACTTCAGCGGCCTGTGCGTCGATGTATTTACTGTCGTAGGAATAGAACCCGCTGCGCACCACGATTTCGCCGCAGCCACTGGCGATGGCTTCTTCGTTGCCAAGCACTGCGCACTCGATCTCGCGACCGCTGACGGCGGATTCAATCAATACTTTCTCATCGAACCCCAACGCCAGTTCTACCGCAGCCAGGTATTCGGCTTCATCGCTGACCTTGCTCACCCCCACCGAAGAACCCTGGTTCGCCGGTTTGACGAACAGCGGCAGACCGAGTTTGCCCTGAACCTGGGCGAACCCGGTGCGCTTCGCCGTAGCGCGGGTCAGGGTCACGAACGGCGTGACCGCCAGCCCGGCATCGCGCAGCAGGCGCTTGCTGATGTCCTTGTCCATGCACACCGCCGAGCCGAGCACGTCGGAGCCGACAAATGGCAGATCCGCCATGCGCAGCAACCCTTGCAGGCAGCCGTCTTCACCCAGGGTGCCGTGGACGATCGGGAAGATCACGTCGACGTGCCCCAGCAGTTCCTGACTTGATGTTTCCACCAGTTGCTGACTGGCCTTGCCCGGTACTACGGCGAGTTCGCGGTTGGACTGATTGAGGGCGATCAGCGCCGGGTTTTCCTGGTTCAGCAGGAAATTTGACGGGTCGTTGAGGTGCCAGTGGCCCTGTTTGTCGATACCGATCAGCACGGGTTCGAAGCGCGACCGATCCAGCGCATCGACGATGTTTTTCGCTGATTGCAGCGACACTTCATGCTCAGCCGAACGGCCGCCAAAAATTATGCCTACCCGCAGTTTGCTCATGACCCGGCCTCATCGTAAATGTGCCGTTTCATACCACGGCCAATGGCACGAATTAAAGCACCGGACGCTACCCGGGAAACTGAAACTTCCCTGGCGCGTCGCCAGTCATTGCTAATGCACAGCCCGAATTTGCATTTGCGCCATGAAGAGGCCGCCCTTTGAACGCTGATTCGCATCGCCGCAATGCCCTTTCGTTGGACGGGCTCAACTTTTTTCTTGCCGATGTACGGGATGGTCTCGGCCCGTACCTGGCCATCTATTTGCTGGCCGTGCATCACTGGGAGCCGGCGAGCATTGGTCTGGTGATGACCATCGCCGGGATTGCGGCGTTGCTGGCGCAGACACCGGCGGGGGCACTGATCGACAAGACTCGACGCAAGCGTGGCGTCGTCATCGTTGCGGCGCTTTTAGTGACGCTGGGTTGCCTGCTGCTGCCATTTATTACCTCCTTCACGCTCGTGGCCGTAACCCAGGCGCTCAGCTCCGTCGCCGCGTCGGTGTTCGCCCCCGCGATTGCCGCGATTTCATTGGGCATCACCGGGCCTCGCGCCTTCACCCGACGCACCGGTCGCAATGAAACCTTCAATCATGCAGGTAACGCCGTTGCGGCGTTGCTCGCCGGAGGTTTTTCCTATCTCTTGGGCCCGGTGGCGGTGTTTTACCTGATGGCGGTGATGGCACTGGCCAGTGTGATCGCGATCAGCTTTATCTCCCCGCAGGCCATCGATCACGACGTGGCGCGGGGTTTTGACCCTGACGCACCGGCGCAGGGGGAGAATCCCTCGGCAATGAAGGTGCTGCTGCACAACCGTCCGCTGTTGGTGTTCGCCATCTGCTGTGGGCTGTTCCATCTGGCGAATGCGGCGATGTTGCCGCTGGTGAGCCAAAAACTGTCACTGGTGAATTTGCAGATGGCCACGCCACTGACGTCCGCGTGCATCGTGGCCGCGCAGTTGGTGATGGTGCCGGTAGCGTTGCTGGTGGGGTGGAAAGCCGATGTATGGGGCCGCAAGCCGCTGCTGCTCGCCGGTTTTTTGATCCTGCCCTTGCGCGGCGTGCTCTACGTGCTGTCGGACGATCCCTATTGGCTGGTCGCGGTGCAATTGCTCGACGGGATTGGGGCGGGAATATTCGGCGCGCTGTTTCCAGTCGTGGTCAAGGACCTGACCCAAGGCACCGGACGCTTCAACGTCAGTCTGGGTGCCCTGTCGACGGTGTTCGGCCTCGGCGCCGCGCTGAGTAATGGCCTGGCCGGTCTGGTGGTTCAACAGGCCGGCTACAGCGCGGCGTTCCTGACCCTGGCGGCAGTGGCAGCCACGGCGTTTGTTTTATTGCTACTGGCCATGCCGGAGACGTTCAACCCGAGGACTGCCCAGCCTCGCCCGCCGGCTCATGAAGCGAACATGTTGAGCTGACGCACCCTCAACGATTGGCCACCAGGTGCGCCCCGAACAGCAGGTAGCAACTGCCGGCAAAGCGATCCAGCCATTTGCGCGAACGGTCATAGACCCGCGCCATTCGACGGCTGGAAAACAGCAGTGCGACGCTGCAATACCAACTGAAGGACAAGGTCGACATGGTCAGCACCGCCAGCGCCAGCAACATCGGCGGCACGGTTGCGGGCATGGCGGTGGCGAAGATCGTCGCAACGAACAATGCCGCTTTGGGGTTGGTCATGTTGCCCAGAAAGCCCTGGCCATACACTGACAACAACGTACGCCCCACTCCGCCCATCGAGCCATTATCGTCAGCGACGATCGGCGGTTTTCGCCTGAACTGCTTCAGCCCCAGATAGATCAGGTAGCAGCCGCCGGCAACCTTGAAAACCAGGTACAGCGTCGGCGCCGCGCTGAACAGTGACTTGATGCCCAGGCCACCCGCCAACCCCCAGAGCACCGTGCCGGTCGCCACGCCCAGGGAGGCCACCACGCCATGGCGTTTGGATTGACTGGCCGCCAGCTGCGCAACGTTAAAGAAATTCGGTCCCGGCGTGATGACGGCAACCGTCCACAATAGCGCCAGCGATAGCAACGGAGCGGCGTAGCTCAGATGGAACATTTCCATAATGACGATCGCCTTCATGGCTTCGAGGGATGTGCAACACAATGCAACAGTTGTCGTCGACTTTCTACAGGGGCGAGCCCCTTCCATCGGCGGAAAGACAGGTGCCTGCTCACTGGGTTAACGTGGTCAGCATCGACTCCACGGCAACGATCACCATGACCCATCCTGCGCTGCGCAATGACTGGTTCCACCGCGCACCTGATGTCACAGGGCTTCAGCGTTTCGAAGCATTTTTTGCCGGTCATGGCTACGACCTGCACCGCCACGACACCTACGCCATCGGCCATACCCTGGCCGGCGTGCAGCGTTTTCAGTACCGCGGCGGCTGGCGTCACAGCCTGCCGGGCGGGACTATGGTGCTGCACCCGGACGAAGTCCACGACGGCGAGGCCGGCACCGAGACCGGGTTCCATTACCGGATGATGTACATCGAACCCGCGCTGATCCAGCAAATGCTCGGCGGCCAACCGCTGCCCTTCATCAAGAACGGCCTGTCGACCGACCCACGCCTGTTCGCCGCCACCGAAGTGCTGCTGCGCAGCCTCGATAGCCCCTTCGAACCACTGGAAGAACAGGACGCGATGTTCGATCTGGCGCAAGCCTTGAACAGCGCTGGCGGAGTACCCATGGTGCGCCAACGCTTCGATTATGTGGCCGCCGAGCGCGCGCGGGAGTACATGCACAGCGCCCTGGATCGCACGGTGACGCTGGAGGAACTGGCGCATCACAGCGGTCGGGATCGTTGGAGCCTGTCGCGGGATTTCCGCCTGTTGTTCGGCACCAGCCCTTATCGCTACCTGACCATGCGTCGCCTCGATCTGGTCCGCTCGCTGCTGATCCAGGGGCAGTCGCTGGTCAGCGCCGCACTGATCGCCGGTTTCACCGATCAGAGCCACATGACCCGCCAGTTCAGTAAAACCTACGGCCTGTCGCCCGCACGCTGGATAAAAATGCACCTGCGCTGAGCCACGCACAATCGTTCAAGAAGCGCGCCCGAGCGCTGGCTATCGTGGTTTCTCGTTCAACCATGAGAGCTGCTTCATGAAAACCTACGAGAGCCTGAACTTCGCCGAAAAAATCTCCCGGATCGGCCCACACTGGACGCCGCGGGTCATTGCCGAAATGAACGACTATCAGTTCAAAGTGGTGAAGTTGCTGGGGGATTTCATCTGGCACGACCACCTCGATACCGACGAGGCGTTCATTGTGCTCGAGGGCCAGCTGCGCATTGATTTTCGCGATGGCCATGTGTTGATCAATGCCGGCGAAATGTACGTGGTGCCCAAGGGGGTCGAGCACAAACCGTGCGCGGAGCAGGAGGTGAAACTCCTGCTGATAGAACCCCGCGGCGTGTTGAACACAGGCACCGAAGGGGGCGAGCGCACGGCGCAGAATGATGTCTGGGTGTGATTGCGCCGGTTTACGAGGTTAACGTCTTGCCATCCACCGGATCACCGATTTTCAGGAAATGCCCGCCCGCGACGTGGTGTAAGGTGCGCAACGCATCATGCCCCTCGAAGTGCCAGCGGCCGTCGCTGAAAACGCGCTCATCCGCCTGGGCGGCAATCACTTCGGCCAGGAACAGGTCGTACTGCTGGTGGTTTCCGGGCTCTGGCAGCAATCGACATTCCAGCCAGGCCACGCAGCCTTCGAGCATCGGCGCGTCGATCAACTCGCCGCTGAAGGTCTGCAGGTCGTAGGCCTGGAATTTGTCCCGGCCCTGGGTTTGGGTCAGCTCCAGGCCGGACGTCGAGCCGACGGTTTGCACGATATCGGCCTGGGCGGCGCAGGGTACGTTCAGTACGAAGGTGCCCGCCCCTTCCAGCAGTTGCCGGGTCCAGGTGGACTTGTCCAGGACCACGGCAATTTTCGGCGGTTCGAAATCCAGCGGCATGGCCCAGGCCGCCGCCATGATGTTGCGCTGCCCGTCATGGGCCGCGCTGACCAGCACCGTCGGCCCATGATTGAGCAGACGATAAGCCTTGGACAAGGGAACCGGGCGGCGATGGAAGGCGCTCATGGACATCTGCTCCAGGGAAAAGAGCCGATTGTAGCGATTTCCGCCCGGGTGGCAGCCATCAACTCGACAATTGATTGGCGAACTGCCCCACCGCGTTCACCACTTTCTTCGCGCCGTCCTGAATCTCGACAATCACCGTGCCCGCCTCAGCCGCCAGCGCCAGGCCTTGTTCAGCCTGGAGTTTGCCGTCGGTCATCAGCGCTACGGCGTTACGCGCCATGTCCTGGTTCTGACGCACCACCAGCACAATTTCATCGGTAGCCTGGCTGGTCCGCGAGGCCAGTTGCCGGACCTCGTCCGCCACCACGGCGAAACCTCGGCCCTGCTCACCGGCGCGGGCCGCTTCGATGGCGGCGTTGAGCGCCAGCAGGTTGGTTTGTTCGGCAATGCCACTGATGGTCTTGACGATGGTGCCGATCACCAGGGATTGCTCGTTCAGCGCTTCAATGCCGTCACCTGCGGTTTGCATGTGCTTGGCCAGGTCACGCATCACATTCACCGCCTGAGTCACCACGGCCGTACCGCGCTGGGCGCTCTGATCGGTTTGCTGCGATGTACCGTAGGCAATGTTGGCCGCTTCAGCGACGGCCTGTTCCTGGTTGATCTGATCGGTAATCACCGTGGCGAACTTCACCACTTTGTAGAGCTTGTTATTGGCGTCGACCACCGGGTTATAAGACGCTTCCAGCCAGACCGTACGCCCGTGGCTGTCGACACGCTTGAAGCGCCCGGCCACGAACTCGCCAGCATTCAGGCGGCGCCAGAAATCCTGATACTCGGGGCTGTTCTGCTCCTGCGGTTCGCAGAACATGCGGTGATGTTTGCCCTGGATCTGCGCCAGGCTGTAACCCATGCCGTTGAGAAACCGGTCATTGGCCGTCTGCACGTTGCCATTGAGGTCGAACTCGATCACCGCCGTCGAGCGCACCAGCGCACTGATCAGGTTCTCGTGCTCGCGGGAGGCCTCGATGGTGCGGGTGAGGTCGCTGGAAAAAATCGAGAACGCCTTGATCCGTCCGTCCGAACAACGCACCGGCTGGACGATCGAACGCAACCAGGCTTCCTGGCCATTACCACGCAACAGGCGCACCGCTCCGGCGAAGTGCTCGCCACGGCTTAGCGCAGCCCTGAAGCGGTGGTGAAATTCATCCGCCTTCACGTGAGCCGGCACGAGGTCTTCGATCGGTCGCCCGACCAGGTCGTGGCCCTTGTAATGCATCTCGCCAATGAAGTTCTGGTTGGCCGATTGAATCCGGCCATCGGGATCCAGGGTCAGGACCAGCATCTCGCTTTCCAGACTGTCCCTCACTTGCTGAAGGCTGGAGAGTTCTTCACGAAGAGCCGACAACTCTTGCTTCAAGCGTTTATTGAACATGGAAAGCACCGATGGACAGGGATAGAAAGCGGCATGCAGCCTAGCCATCGGCATTCGGGATATTTTCTGAAGAGTATTTCAGGCTTGTCCTACAAAAATAGTTTGCAACGGCTGCGCAATCCACTGAACGTCACTGGATGCAGGGCGCCTCGTTTCGGCCTTCCGCGTAGGGTATCCGTGCGCCGAAATACATCGCGCTGCTCACACCCACCGCGCCCATCACTGCGCAGAAAATCACGCAGATCCACGGACTCCACGGCATCAGGCCGATCAGCAACAGCGGTGTGACGCTGGCCCACGCGGCGTAGGCAATATTGTAGGTGAAGGAAATTCCCGAGACGCGGATCCGCGCCGGGAACAGGCTGACCATCACCGAAGGCACCGCGCCGACCACGCCGCAGCCGAGGCCGGCAATCGCGTACGCCAGACCGATCCAGTCGCCGCCGACGATCAGGCAGGTGTAGAGCACGCCGATGCCCAGCGGCAGCAGCAGGCTGTACAGCATCACCGTGCGCCAGGCACCGATGCGGTCGACCAGCAACCCGGCCAGCACGCAGCCGATGTTCAGGAACACGATGCCTAGGGCGCTCAGGCCGAAGGTACGGCTGGCGGTCATGCCGAAGGTTTTCTGCATCATGGTCGGGGTGATGACCACGAAGACCACCACGGCGGAGGTCAGCACGCAGGTGAGGATCATCGCCGGCAGGATCGCCAGGCGATGCTCACGCAATACCGTGCGCAAGGGCAGTTCGACGGCGGCATCGCGCTTGGCCTGCATCGCCATGAATACCGGGGTTTCGCTGAGCCAGCGGCGCAGCCACACGCCAATCACGCCAAACACGCCGCCCAGCAGGAACGGATACCGCCACGCAAAATCGAGGATCTCCGCCGGAGTGAAGGCCTGCGCCAGAAAGGTCGCAGTCAGCGCTCCGATCAGGTAGCCGAACGTGAGCCCGGCCTGAAGGAAACCCAGCGCGTAACCGCGATGCCCGGCCGGCGCGTGCTCGGCGACGAACACCCAGGCGCTCGGCACTTCACCGCCCACCGCGGCGCCTTGCAGGACCCGCAACACCAACAACAGCAGCGGGGCGAAATAACCGATCTGCGCGTAAGTCGGCATGATGCCGATCAGCAGGCACGGCAACGCCATCATCAGAATGCTCAGGCTGAAGACCTTCTTGCGCCCCAACCGGTCGGCGAAATGCGCCATCAGAATCCCGCCCAACGGCCTTGCCAGGTAACCGGTGACGAAAATCCCGAAGCTTTGCAGCAGGCGCAGCCATTCGGGCATTTCCGGCGGGAAGAACAGCTGACTGAGGGTCAGGGCAAAAAATACGAAAATGATGAAATCGTAGATTTCCAGCGCGCCGCCAAGGGCCGCAAGGCCGAGGGTCTTGTAGTCCGAGCGGCTGAACGGTGCCGGGCGCGAATCGTTATGGGCAGTCATCAAAAGAACTCTGGCGTAGGCAAAAAACCAAGGCGCCCATGGTCTACGCAAACGCGCCAGCGGACAACCCGTTAGACCATAGTCCCGAATAGCCAAAACTTCGTCACAAAACGTGACCGATTGATTTACTGTTGGCACCTGTCCAGACGGGCCTTCCCGGCCCTCACGACCAAAATAAACATAAAAATCGAGGTATTCCCGTGGCTGCAGATATCGAAGATACCCGCTCTGCCCGCTTCGCCCTGCGTTGTTCAAGTTTTGCCGAACGCTGGTTCCCCGACTCCTGGGTGTTCGCCGCACTGGCGGTGATCATCGTCGCCGTGGCCACCCTGTTCATGGGCGCCAAACCCACCGATGCCGCCATGGCGTTCGGTGACGGATTCTGGAGCCTGATCCCGTTCACCATGCAGATGGCGTTCGTGGTGATTGGCGGTTACGTGGTAGCCAGTTCGCCGCCCGCCGTGAAACTGATCGACCGCCTGGCGCGGATCCCGAAGAACGGCCGTTCCGCCGTGGCTTGGGTGGCGCTGATATCCATGGTCGCGTCGCTGTTGAACTGGGGCCTGTCGCTGGTATTCGGCGGCCTGCTGGTGCGCGCCCTCGCCCGTCGCACTGACCTCAAAATGGATTACCGCGCCGCCGGCGCCGCCGCGTATCTGGGCCTTGGTGCGGTGTGGGCCCTGGGCCTGTCGTCGTCCGCCGCGCAATTGCAGGCCAACCCGGCCAGCCTGCCGCCGTCGATCCTGTCGATCACCGGGGTGATTCCTTTCACGCAAACAATCTTTCTCTGGCAATCCGGAGCGATGTTGCTGGCACTGATCGTGATCTCGCTGATCATTGCCTACGCCACCGCGCCGGGCCCGAATTCGGCTCGTGATGCACACGCGTGCGGCATCGATCCAAGCTTCAACCTGCCGCCACTGCAACCGCGTACCCGGCCGGGCGAATGGCTGGAACACAGCCCGCTGCTGATCATTTTGCTGGTGCTGCTGGCGGCCGGGTGGCTGTTCCACGAGTTCTCGACCAAACCGGCGATCAGTGCGATTTCCGGACTAAACACCTATAACTTCCTGTTCATCATGCTCGGCGCCTTGCTGCACTGGCGTCCGCGCAGCTTTCTCGATGCAGTGTCCCGCGCGGTGCCCACCACCACCGGCGTGCTGATCCAATTCCCGCTGTACGGCTCGATTGCTGCGCTGATGACCACCGTCAAAGGCACGGACGCGCAGACCCTGGCCCACCACATCTCGACCTTTTTCGTACAGATCGCGTCCCACGACACCTACGCGCTGCTGATGGGCGTGTACTCGGCAATCCTCGGCTTCTTCATCCCCTCGGGCGGCGGCAAGTGGATCATCGAAGCGCCGTACGTGATGCAAGTGGCCACCGACCTGAACTACCACCTGGGCTGGGCCGTGCAGATCTACAACGCGGCGGAAGCACTGCCGAACCTGATCAACCCGTTCTACATGCTGCCATTGTTGGGCGTTCTCGGGCTGAAGGCGCGGGACCTGATCGGCTTCTCATTCGTGCAACTGCTGGTACACACGCCGCTGGTGCTCTTCCTGCTGTGGGCGCTGGGCACGACGTTGACGTATACGCCGCCAGTGATGCCTTAAATGTCATTGATTGCGCCTGCTGTTGTGCGGGTGCAATTTGTCCTACAGACCCGTTCGATTGCGCCTGACATAAACCTCGGGCGGGTCCTATCTCTTGCCAGTGACTCGTTGAGTAGACTCCGACAGCTCAACCCTTCAAAGCACTGACCAAGGATGAACAAGACATGTCTTTAATATCAAAAACGCTGGAAGAGATGATCAACGACACCTATCAGGACGGCAGGGTGTCGGTCGCCGAGTATAAACAACTGCGTGATGACGCTGACCGTCGAATGGACGCCGTCGTCCGCGAGTTCGGCCTGCACAATAATCTGACCGCCCTTCAAAAAGCCATGGACGTGGTCATGCAATTGACGCAAACGTCCATCATTGATTCGAAAAAAGCCAACCTGACCGACACCGGAGAGGCGATCGTCAAAGATGCCGTATTTGCACAAGTCGAATACCTGCGCGCCGGAACCCATCTGGCCCTGAAGCTGCTGTAACGTCTCAACCCTCCTCCGGTTCGTAGACTTCTGCTGCGAGCCGGACCCTATACCGGGCTATTCACTGCAGACCTTCCCGAGCAGACCGTCTCCTGCAGTTTTACCGGTATCCCGGCGCTGCGTGAATAACCCAAAAAGCTGCCTGCGCCTGCTCCTCTGTGTAATGCGATTGATCCACTATGCTGTCTCCTACCAACGGGATCACGCTGAAAAGGATCTGAGCATGTTCAAACTCGCTGCACTCACCCTTGCCGCCCTCACCCTGAGCGCCGTCGCCCAGGCGGATGCCGATCTGAAGCTGGGCAGCACCGAGCGCGTCACCCGGCTGTTCGCTTACCCCAACAACTGCAATGTGATCTGCTTTCGCAACTGGACGCTGGAGCAAACCGTCGAGCATTACCTGACACAAAGCGTGCAGCGCGATGGCTACAGCGCGGCGAAGGTGGTGGTCAAAACTGATAACGATCAGCTCTACGCCGCCATCACCGGCGTGCCCAAGGGCTATGAAAAACCGCTCGCGGCGCTGCTCGATGCGGGGGACCTGGCTTATACCGGCGCCAGCAAGCTGAATGCCGATGGCAAGTGGGCGTATAGCTGGTACTTGTTCCTGCCGCTGGGCATGGCGTTGGAGAATCGTAAAAGCGTCGAACTGCTGCACTTCCCGCCGGACTACTCGTTGACTCAGGCGCAGGATTACCTGAAGTCGGCCACCACCGATCGTTGGGCCACGCTGCTGGCGGATAACGGCATCCCCGCGGAGCAGACACCGGCTTACCAGACCATCATCGACATCGCGCCGATTGCCGCGCCGTCTACGGCGGGCAAGGACCTGGAAGGGGTCTACGACTATTTCAAGGACTACCAGACCACCATGGTCAAGCAGATCAGCCAGAACGCCAGTGGCGCGGCGCTGCCGATGGTCGCGTTCGGCGCGCCGGTGCGTAACTGGATCAAGCAGCAATACGGGCCGACGGTGAACGTGCTGGGCCTGGTCAGCATCAGCCCGAACGAAGGGGTCAAAGTGCCGGTGTTGGGCTCCAACCACCCAAGTTACATCTGGTACGCCGCCGATCCTGCGAGTTATACCGGCAGCGACGCCCAGGCCAAGGCCGATGCGGCGGGCCTGAAAGTCATGGGGCAAGACCTGAGTGCCGCGTGCTGGCAGGCCGCCATGGGCCGCGACCCCGACAGCAACCCGGATATCGAACTGCGAAGCTGCACCCAGACATGGCAGGTCGCCCAGACAGAAAAGACCTGCGAGCTGTTCTACACCTCGATCCGCAACCTGACGCCCGGGCAAGCCACGGCCAAGTGCGCAACCACACCGATCAAGGCTCAACTCAAACAGCTCAAGGCCCCGGCACCGGCGACCGCGCTGCCTGCTCCACACCTGTGAACATCGACGCGCATTCCCGTGTGATCCATGGCTGACGCGGAAATGCGCGTTTTCCCCCTGTCACTTGTGACAGTAGACCGGGGCCTTTTTATGCGAGAGGCTTGAGTCACACCCACGTGCTGCAGGGCTGACGGGATGTCAGCTGACGGAGGTCGCAGCACTCAGCCAACAGGGACCGTTATGAAAGCTCATGCGAATCAAGCGCTTGTCCAACCGCCACCCCATGGCATTTATCCCTTCAAGGAGCTGCCGGTTGACCTCGGATTTCCGTCCAGGGACGACTTTGCAATCGTTCGCAATGGAAAAGGCTCGGCGATAGGGGTCAAGGTACTGCGCAACTTCCCGCGCTTTAGCCGAATCTGCCGGATTTCCGGCCATCTTCTGCCCTATCGCTGCGCGCACACGCGCCAGCTTGCACCGGGAATCCACGTCTACGACCCATTGTTCTGCAGCCTGCTGAACCACAGCTGCGACCCCACCGTCTTCCTCGATATGAGCGAAATGTGGCTATGGGCGCTGAAAGACATCAAGAAAGGTAATCGGCTGACGATGGACCTCGCCGCCACGGAAGACAAGCTGCAGCGGCAGTTCGCCTGCCGCTGCGGTTGTCCCGGCTGCCGTGGTTGGATCACCGGCTACGACGAGTCGCCGAATGCCAATGGCCTGCTGTTTTTGCAGAACCGGCGCCGGCGAAGGCCGGACTGAGTGGTTATGGCGCGCCGACTGGGCGCAAGCGGTACTGCGGCGGCAATTGCTCAAACCCGCTGATGCTGGCGTTCAAGCTCTTCCAGCGACCGTCCTTGATCCCGTAGATGCAGCCGTGAATAGACAGCGCCTGCCCGCGATGCCAGGCATTTTGCACAATGGTGGTATGCCCGACGTTGGCCACTTGCTGGATCACATTGAGTTCGCACAGACGATCGACCCGCTCTTCCTCGGTCGGCAGTTGGACGAGTTCGTCGCGTTTTTCGTAATAAAGATCACGAATCGAGCGCAACCAGCCGTCGATCAGGCCCAGCTGACGGTCCTGCATCGAGGCCCGCACGCCACCGCAGCCATAGTGGCCAGTCACGAGGATGTGTTTGACCTTGAGCACGTCGACGGCGTACTGAATCACCGACAGGCAGTTCAGGTCGGTGTGCAGCACCACGTTGGCCACGTTGCGGTGTACGAACAGGTCGCCGGGCAACATGCCAACGATCTCGTTCGCCGGCACGCGGGCGTCGGAGCAGCCGATCCAGAGGTATTCCGGCGTTTGCTGACGGGCTAGTTTGGCGAAGAAGTCAGGATCTTCTTTGGTGATCGCGTCAGCCCAGCGCTCGTTATTATCGATCAGATCTTGTAATTCGTTCATGCAAGGGAGCCTCGTTAATGATGCGCTGCTTTGACAGACGTCCGTCCGTCGGGGTCACGCGTCAGGTGCAGATTGCCGATGAAGCTTGTTATCGGTGTTCCATGCCGGCGGAATTCTCGGCAGCCCAGTGGGTCCACCCTAGTAAGGCCCACAGTATGAGGAATTGCCATGACTGATTCACGACGTCCGTTCGATGCGGCACAACCCGAGCCCATCGACGACAACGAAGACCGCATGGGCTCGATGCACGAGCTGGATTTCGATGAGGAAGAACCCAGCGCGAAAATCGGCGACGAACTGCCCGAAAACGAACGCGAACAACTGATGCCCGAAGAGCGCGTGCGCGAAGCCGGCATGACCGGCGCCTCGACCGCGGATCATGAACCGACCGACGATGACATGAGCCCGGAGACGTTGATCCGGGAAGACGGTGCGCGCGATGCCCGGGAGGCGGGTGAAGAGGGCCAGGCCGATTGGGATTTGAGCGTTGTCGATGAAGATGAGATCGGCGGGGGTAACGGGCTGGATGAAGAGGAATTGGCGCGGCGGGATCCGCTGGACGGGAACCGATGATTCTGTAGCGCCTGAGATTCTGTAGCGCCTGACAGGACGCCTTCGCGCTCAGGCTCGCTCCCGCAGGTTCAGTGCTTTGTGGGAGCGGGCCAGATGGTCAATCCACCAGGGTGCAGGCCATGACCACGGCATCTTCGCGCCCACCGACCGCCGGATAATAATCGCGACGCCGACCAATCTCGTTGAACCCGTACCGCTCATACAATCGGAAGGCCGACCGGTTGCTGTCGCGCACTTCCAGAAAACACTCCCGCGCCTCGGCCTTGTAGGCAATCGACATCAGGTGCTCCAGCAGCGTCAAGCCCAGCCCACGCCCCTGGTTTTCCGGCTTGACGGTAATGTTCAGCAGATGCGCCTCATCCAGAATGATCTGCACCACCCCGTGCCCGACCTGCTGCGAGCCTTCGAACATCAACCAGATCTGGTACTTGCCCAGCCCGTCGAGAAAAATCCCGCGGGTCCAGGGATGGCTGTACGCCGCGTATTCGATCTTCAGTACAGCGTCCAGGTCCGCCTCGGTCATCGGGCGAAACGATACAGCGTCACTCATTCGATTCTTTCCAGCGCGTCATCAGCCGACGCATGGCTTGCCAGACGTCAGCCTTACGCTGTGGCTCTTCCATTAATAATTCCAGGCCCGGCAGGGCCCAGACCGAGCCCAGGCCTTCGACCTCGAGTTCACGGTTGAACGATTCGGCAGTGGCTTCCCCGGCGAAACGCACCGCCGGCAGTCCGATCAGCCAGACGCAGACGCACGGCGCATCTTCCAGCCGGGCCGAAAGAAAACCCTGCACGAAGTCGCGAGCCGCCTCGGGGCCTTGATCCATCGTGCCGCGGGAGAGCAGCGGCCAGCGCACCGGCTCGCCGACGATCTGCGGGCTGTCCGGCAGGCCGGCGGCGCGCAACATGTCTTTGAGCAGCAGGTACGCGGGATCGCGGGTCTGGAAGGCCTCGCCTGTGGGTAACTCCACCAGCAGCAGGCAGCGACCGGCGCGCAGCAATTGCAGGGCGAATCGCGGTGGTGGCACGACCGGCGCCCTGACTGCGACCGGGGCTTCCTCTTCTTCGGCCTTCGCCTGGGTGCGCGTGCTGGCCAACGACGGCCGCGGCACTTCGATCTTTACCCGCTCGGCCGGCTTGCCCCCCGGTTCCACGGGCGCATCGGCCACGGATACCGGTGCCACTGAAGCGACGACCAGCGGCTCGGGCATCTCCAGCAACTCGGGCCGCGACGGCGCGGCAAAAGGCAATTCGGTGCGCGGCAGCCAGTTGACCACCTGCATGGCGGTCAGATAAGCGCGACGACGGGACTCGATAAGCAAAGGTCGGCCACTTGTGGATAACTAAAGTGCGCTGATTCTACCGCCCTTCGCTCAAGATCGCCCGCGCTGTTGATCGATAGACTTCATCGATAGCCTTTGCACCGGTGAAAAATGGCGACAGCCCGTCCCGAGAGTGAATCGCATCGGCCGCGATGCAGTACAATCGCGGCTTTTAATTGCCAACCAGCCGGCCATTCCGATGATCGAACCCAAGCGCGTCTTGCGCGCCCTCGCTGAACACTGGGCACTTCTGGAGCCACTGTGCGAGCACTTCGACCAAGGCACACTGAGCCTCAACGAACTGCGCACGCAACTGGCCGCCCAGCAACTCGACAGCACGCCGCAGGACATCACCAGCCTGCTGGACGTGTGGATCCGCCTCGATATTCTGGTGCCCGTGGCGAAAAGCCCGAACCGTTTCGAGCTCAACGCGCAGATCCACGACTTCCTCGCTTACCTGCGCCGTGAACACCGCCTGGGTCTGTGCCTGGAAATCGAAGCCTATCTGCGCCACCTCGAACGCTTGGCCGGTTACATCCAGGACGCCTTCGACGTCCGTGACGGCCACGACCTCGCGCGCCAATTGCGCCTGCTCGACATGCGCGTACGCGACGTCCTGAAGAAACTCGCCAACGACGAGCAGGCCCTTGTGGCCGTCGCCGAGCGCGCCAAGACCAGCGACCGGCAGATCCCGTTGCGTCAGCGATACGCCGAAGTGCTGGCGACCTGGGACGAATACGTCGAGCCGATGATTCAGCTGGTGAATGCCGACGGCGCCTTCGAGCAAGGCGTGCGCAAAGTCGAGAACGTCCTACTGAAAATGCTCACCGAGCAACAACGCCTCGGCCACCTGGTCGATGACGACATGTTGCTGCGAACCCACGCGCGCATTCTCGAAATGCAGACCAGCGCCCAGTTGACCTTGCGTCATGCGCGGGAACTGCTGCTGCCGCTGCGTGAAGAAGCACGCCGGCATAACGCCGTGACCCGTGGTGCGGCGCTGGCGCTGTCAGCGATCCGCCGCAAAGGCCTCGATGCGGTGCCGCAAGCGGCAATGCCGATGTTCACCCGGCCGCAAAGCACCTTCCTCGGCAGCGCCAGTCAGGTCGAGGCCTACGTTTACGCCCTCGCCCGCTTCGAGCCGAAGCCGGCGCGGTTCCCGAAAGCGCACAAAACCCAGAAAGGCGAAGCGCCGCGCGCGCCACGCACCGTTCGGGAAATGCTCGAACGCTGCGAAGACGCCCTGCCGCTGCCGGACCTGATGACCTGGCTGCTGGAACAGGAACCGAACGGCGCCACCGATGAATTGCTGTACTGGTTCTCGCGCTTGTCGCGGGAGAAGCGCTTCAAGCGCGAGCGTCTGGAGCGCCGCGATTACCACACTCATGAGCACCAGGTCAGCCTGCGCTCCTTCGCCCTGCTCTCGGCCCGCGACAGCGCCGCCGAGGATTCTGCGAGCATCCCTCATGCATCTTGATCTAAAAGAACTGTCCCAGCTGGCGCCGATCTTCCGCGAGCTGTTCAAGGGCTACCACGTCAGCCGCCGCGATCCGGAGCTGTACGCGCAATTGTCGAACTTCCAGGACCAGTACCGCATGCTGTTCAAGGCGCTGGGTTTTGAACTGGTCTGCGACACCCGCGGCTTCTACTACTTCGTTCCGGACCTTGCGGCGGCGGCGGTGAACAAGACCGCGCAACGCCTGGCGCTGTTCACCTTCATCCTCGTCGAGCACCTGGCGGATCAGGGCCGCGACCCGATTGCCGTGCTCGACGGCGGCAGCCTCGGTCGCGACGAATTGCCGTCGTTGCTGGAAAAGTACCGCGACCTGTTCATCCAGGCCGAAGTGCAGACCGTCGAAGAGCTCGAAGAAAAAATCATGCGCCGCATGACTCAGCTCGGGTTCGCCAGCGAAGAGACAGGCATTTACCGTTTCCTGCCGCCGATGCACCGCTTCCTCGACGTCTGCCTGTCGGTGCAGCAGGACCGCGACCTGGCGGCCAGCCTGCACAGCGTGTTGCCACTGCCGGTTCCAGTGCTGATCGACGACGATAGCGACGAAAAATTGCTGGAGACCGACGATCCCCTCGATCTGAGTGAGTTCGAGGGCGAAAGCGAAGAAGACGCCTTGGCCCGCGCCATTGCCGAAGAACAGGAGACCGACGCATGAGCAAGGAACGCTACGGCATTCGCCGCTTTGCCCTTTTGAACACAGCCGGTTACAGCCTCGGTTTGTTCCCGCTGGAAGAACCGTTATCGGTCTACGGCGCGAACAACCTCGGCAAATCCGCGTCGATCAATGCGTTGCAGTTTCCGATTCTGGCGCGCATGTCGGACATGAGTTTCGGCAAATACAGCCTGGAACAATCCCGGCGCTTCTACTTCGCCTCGGACACCAGTTACATCCTGGTCGAAGTCTCGCTGCCCCACGGTCCGCACGTGATCGGCGTGGTCGGTCGCGGTCCGGGCGGCGGTTTCGGTCACCAGTTCTTTGCCTACGCCGGCAAGCTGGATCTGGCGCACTACCAGAAGAACGACACCTGCCTGCGTCAGAAAGAGCTGTTCACCAACCTTGAACGCGAAGGCCTGAAAGCCTACGAGCTCAAGCCCGATGAACTGCGGCGCTTGCTGGTCGGTGGTCACACCTCGATTCCGCTGGACCTGACCCTGATCCCGCTGCGCTCCACCAGCGAACAGAGCCTGAAGACCTTCCGCGCGCTGTTCATCAACCTGCTGCACATGCGCGAAATCACCGCAGCCAAGCTCAAGCAGCTGTTTCTCGATGCCTTCGAGCACAGCTTGCGTTCCGGCAGCGTCGATTACATCGCCGCGTGCGAAGAAGCGTTCCGCGATGTAAGACGCATGGAGCAGGACTACAACTCTCTGGTCACCGCCGGCCCCTTGGTTGAAGCCCTCGCTGCTGGCGTGACCCAGCGCAATATCCTGCGCGGCAAGCTGCACCGGATTTCGCCACTGCTCGATTCGCTGCTGGGCACCTGGTCGGATTACGCCAGCGCGCGCAAGGAAGAGCTGACCCTTCAGGCCGAGCATTACCGCAACGAGCAGGACGCGCTGCAAAACGATCAGCGTGGCGGCACGCAGGAGCTGATGCGCCTGGAGCGGGAAATCACTGGCATCCAGCGCTGGCTTGGCGAACTTTCGGCGCTGAAGAATCGTTTCGCGCTGGTCGATGACGTCAAAGTGCTCGAACAGCAACTGCTCGCGGCCAAGGACGCTCACGACGAACTGGCCGGCGCCTTGGCGCAGTCTCGGCAGTTCTCCGCCGAAGATCTGGAAGAACGTCTACGGGATCTGGAAAAGCGCCTGAAGTCAGTCAAGCAGCAACTCGACCACGCCGACAACAACAGCTACGCCCGCCTGCGCGAAGAGTTTTCGCAACAGGATGTCGAGCGCCTGATGCGCCTGTTCAACAGCGCGTTGTTCAGCCTGCCGCTGGGCGAACACGGCATTGCGCTGGACGAGGACGGTCAGTGGGTCAAATCCATGGAGCTGATCCTCGACGGGTTCAAAGGCGAACGCTTCGAAGTGCCGGGCCTGTCGATCGACCTCTCGCACATTGAGCCTCCGGCATTGCAAGCGCTGGCAGACCGCGCAGCCCTGCGCGATCAGAAAGAGCGTCTGGAAAAAGAACTCAAGCAACTGAAAACCCAGCAAGCCGTGGCAGCCGACCGTGCGGCGAGCAAGACCCAGACTGAAGCGCTCTATCAGCAGGTGCTCGATGCGCAGAAAGCCCTGGAAGATTTCCGTCGCTCGCAAACCCTGAGTGCCGAAGAAGGCGACAAGCTTGAGCAACTGGCGCAGATGGAAGCCGCGCAGGACGAGCTGAAGCGCTCCAGTGACGCCTTCACCGAACGCGTCCAGCAACTGTCGGCCAAGCTGCAACTGGTCGGCCGGCAAATCGGCGACATGGAAGCCAAACAACGCACCCTTGACGACGCCCTGCGCCGCCGTCAGTTGCTGCCGGCAGACTTGCCGTTTGGCACGCCGTTCATGGACCCTATCGACGATTCCATGGACAACCTGCTGCCGCTGCTCAATGACTATCAGGACAGTTGGCAGGGCTTGCTGCGCAGCGACGGGCAGATCGACGCGCTGTACGCGCAGGTTCGGCTCAAGGGCGTGGCCAAGTTCGACAGCGAAGACGATATGGAGCGTCGCCTGCAACTGCTGATCAACGCGTACGCGCACCGCACCGACGAAGCCCTGACCCTCGGCAAGGCCCGCCGCGCCGCGGTCACCGACATCGCCCGGACCCTGCGCAACATCCGCAGCGACTATGACAGCCTCGAGCATCAACTGGCGCTGTTCAACCGCGAGATCAACAAGCGTCAGGTGTCCAACCTGCAGAGCTTCCGCATTGTGCTTGCGCCGAACAAGGAAGCGCTCAAGCACATCGACCAGATCATCCACAGCGCCGGCCAGTACGAAGAAGGCGAAACGCTCTCCGTGTTCGACCTTAGCCAAAGCGCCGATCAAGACAACAAGAACGAAGAGGCCAAGGAATACCTGGCACGCCTGGTCGCGGCGAATCACAACCAGCTCGGGCTCAAGGACCTGTTCGAGCTGGCCTTCGAGATCACCAAGGTCAATGGCCAGCCAGTGATCCACACCGACATCGACGGCGCGGCGTCCAACGGCACGACGATGACCATCAAGGCGCTGACCAACATGTACCTGTTGCTGCACTTGATGGATCGCGATCAGGCCGGTCGCGTGCGTTTGCCGTACTACCTCGACGAGGCGGCGGACATCGACGAGAAGAACCAGGCAGCGCTGCTGGAAACCAGTCTGCAACTGGGCTTCGTGCCGATTCTGGCGAGTGTGAAGCCGCAGGTCTGCGCCAGTGTCGCGATCGATCTGGAAGGTGGCAGCGGGCCGAACGGGATCTACATCGACGAGGCGGACTGGAAATACATCCGTCGGCATGATGAGGTGAAGGCAGTGGTAAACGCTGAAACCGATGAGCCGGAACTGGATGCGGTTTGATTAGCGTTAATCGACAGCAATAAAAAAGGCCGCGATCCAGAGGGATCGCGGCCTTTTTGTTTGTTGTGCCTTGAGGGCCCTATCGCGAGCAGGCTCGCTCCCACTTTGGATGCCCGTAACCCTGCGGGAGCGAGCCTGCTCGCGATGGCGTCAGCCCATACACCACAGGCTTATTTACCGAGCGAGATCTTCGGTGCCCAGGTCAGCCACTCATCCTCAAACTTGTCGAACAGCGGGAATGTCTGCTCCGCTCGCGCCGGGCTGCCCATGCGGTCACCCTCCGGGGTAGCGAAGGCGATGCCGCCTTGCAACAGCGTTTCCAGCGATTCAGTGCGCATCGTCGCGCCTTTGAACAAGCCGTAGTCGAAACCGAAGCCGCTGGTGTTCCAGAACCTGGAGCCGCTGCGCACCAACGGCGCGTATTTCGGCTCGATCAGGATGTGCACCAACACGCGATCCGCGGTCTGGCCCAGTTCATAACCCGTGACCTTGCCCACCGTAACTTCGCGGTACGTCACCGGCACGCCGGTTTTCAACGAACCACGGCGCGCGGCGCTCAGGACCAGACTCAAGCCGGCTTCCTGTTTTGTCACCTCAGGCGGCGTGGCCAGGGCGACGAAGTTTTTCTGCGGCCCCAGGTTCTTCGCGGCAGGCTGCACTTCGATGTATTGGCCGGTCACCAGGGTTTCGAGGTTCGAGGTCTTGATGAGGCCCAGCTCAGGCTTGACCACCCAGAACTGACTGCCAACCCGGGCAATGCGCTCCGGCACTTCGGTGATCCGCGCCGTGAGCAGGACAGACTGCAGATCATCGCTGAGGTCGACATCTTCAATCTTGCCGACATCCAGGCCTTTGAATCTCACTGGGGTGCCATGGCGCAAGCCATCCGCGCGATCAACCTTGATCGTGACCACGGTGCCTTTCTGATTGGCGTCGTCATGGTTGGCGAACAGACGGAAACGCGGGATTTTCTTTTGCAGCGGCGCTTTCGCGAGCGGTGTTTCGAAAGCGATCCCGCCGGCCATCAGGCTTTGCAGCGACTCACTTTTGACCTGGATTCCACCGGTCAACCCACCCGAGAGGGTGATCCCGCTGGCGTTCCAGAACCGCGTCGACGCGTTGACCAGGCCTTCGTATTCCTTCTCGATGTGGACACCGATCACCAGCTGCTTCTTGGTCTTGGAGAACTGATAGCTCTGAACCGACCCGACCTTGACCTGCTTGTAGAGAATCGGACTGCCGACTTCCAGCGACCCCAGGTTCTCGGTGAACAACACCAGGTGCAGGCCCGGCGAACGCAGGTCCAGCGGCGGTGCCTTCGGTCGCGCCACGAACTCGCGTTGCGGTGCCGCGCCTTTGTCGCCGGGACGCACGGCGATGTAGTTACCTTTGACCAAGGCTTCCAGGCCGGTGATGCCTGCGAGGGAAATCGATGGCTTGACCACCCAGAACTGAGTGCCTTCGACCAGATAATCTTCGGCCAGCGGATCAAGGGTCAATTCGGCCGTCGCACCGGACAGATCAGGATCGATCTTCAATGCTTTCAGATTGCCAACCTGAATGCCTTTGTACATGACCGGCGTCCGGCCGGCCTGCAGGCCCTCGAAATCGCTGAGCTTGACCTTGACCCGGATACCGGCGGCGGCCGCATCAAAGTCTTCGTAGAGACGGAACGGCAGGCTCGGATCGGTGGGCGGGCTGTCCTTGCGGTTCTCCGGCGTGGCAAACGCGATGCCGCCGGCGACGATGCTCGCCAGCGACTCGCTGCGCACTTTCACACCGGACAGATTAGCGTCAATGCTGATGCCGCTGGCATTCCAGAAACGTGTGTGTTTGCGCACAAGCTTGGCGTAGGTCGGCTCAATGAACACTTTGAGCTCAACCGTGCTCTGGTCTTCAGAGAGCAGGTAGCTTTTGACCTGACCCACCCTGATCTGCTTGTAGAACACCGGACTGCCACGGTTCAGCGAGCCGAGGCGATCCGCTTTGATGGTCAGGTGCAGGCCGGGTTTTGCGTCGGACAACGGTGGCTCTTCGGCCAACGCCTTGAACTTGCGCGTGGGCTCGCCCTCCCCCGGACTGATCGCGACATAATTGCCGGACACCAGCGTTTCCAGGCCGGTGATACCGGCCAGCGTCACGCTCGGTTTTACCAGCCAGAAGCGCGTGCTGGTGCGCAGGTATTGCTCCACGTCCTTGTTCATTTCGACGGTGGCGATCACGCCTTTCGAGGCGCCTTCGTCGTCGAGCTTGAGAGTTTTTACCTTGCCGACCGACATGCCTTTGTAGACAACTTCGGTCTTGTTGGCCTGGATGCCTTCACCACTTTCGAAACGCACCTGAATCTCGATGCCGGTTTCGTTGTAGGCACGCCAGCCGAGCCAGCCGCCGATGATCAGGGCGATCAGGGGCAACACCCAGATGGCAGACCAATTCGAGGCCGGTCGGGTTTTCGCTGTAGGCAAATCAGTCATGGTCGTCGTCCGACTCCGTGTTATCCCAAATCAGTCGGGGATCGAAAGTTACTGCGGCAAGCATCGTCAGAATCACCACGCTGGCGAAAGCGATGGCGCCAAGATTGGCTTCGACACTGGCGAGCCGTCCAAAATTCACCACCGCCACAAGGATGGCGATCACAAAAATGTCGAGCATCGACCAGCGGCCAATGAACTCGATGAAGCGGTACATCCAGATGCGTTGACGAGCCGACAGCGGCTGGCGGCGTTGCACTGAAAACAGCAGCAAGGCGATGCCCACCAGCTTGAATGTCGGCACCAGGATACTGGCGATGAATACCACGGCGGCGATGGGAATCATGCCGTGCTGAACCAGCTGGATTACACCGGACATGATGGTGCTGGGATCGCCCTGACCAAGAGAACTGACCGTCATGATCGGCAGGACGTTGGCCGGAATGTAGAGGATCGCCGCGGTGATCAGCAGCGCCCAGGTTCGTACGACGCTATTCGGTCGGCGAGCGTGAACCAGCGCACCACAACGGGTGCAGACCTGCTCGTTGGTGTCAGCGTCCTGCTTGTTCAATTCATGGCATTCGGTACAAATCAGAATGCCTGCATCAATCGCCCGCATGGGCATCCTCTCCTGATAAAGCCTGCCAGATCTGATGGGGCGACATCACCACCTCCAACCAGACTTGGACCAACAACAAGCCGATAAAGCACGCCAGGCCAAGACCTACGGTGATTGCTGCCATATCTGCCAGCTTTACGATCGCCACCAGAACGCCCATGAGGTAAACCTCGAGCATCCCCCAGTCGCGTAAATGGTGATAAATCCGATAAAGCAACAAGCCGTAGCTACGGCCGATATCAAAACGGATAGTCAGCAATACCGCCAGCTGACAGAGCAGTTTGAGTAGCGGGATTGCCATGCTGCACAGAAATACGATGACCGAGACACCTTGCATCCCGGTATCGAACAAGCCGACAACGCCGGTCCAGACAGTGTCTTGCGACGACTGCCCGAGTAGATTGAGCTGCATGATGGGTAAAAAGTTCGCCGGGATGTACAACAACAGCGCGGCGATGACCAAGGCGAGACTGCGCTGTACGACATTGTGCCGATGAACATAGAGCTCATAACCGCATCGCGGGCACAAGGCTTTCTCGCCATGGGCGAGCTTGGGCTTATGCATCAGCAGGTCGCACTCATGACACGCTACCAAGTCGTCCAGCGGTAATTCTGACAGCCCGGAGGCGTCAACCGGATCTGGCATAAAGGCTCTGACTCCGAAAAAGATCGACCTATTCTAGTGTCATGAGTCGAAAATAACTGCGCAAATTTGTACTGGGCCAGTTAAAGCTTTTATTC
>NZ_JANLOD010000059.1 GCF_025466085.1 Pseudomonas sp. 14P_8.1_Bac3 | reverse complement strand
GGCGCGCCCCCCCCCCCCCCCACCCCCCCCCCCCCCCCGCCGCCCCCCCCCCCCCCCCCCCCCCCCCCCCCCCCCCCCCCCCCACAGGATGGGGGGCCGCTGCAGGTCAGCGGCGTTGCAGCAGGCCACGCAGGGCCAGGCCCGCCGGAACACCCAAACCCAGCCAGCTCAAGGCATCCCACACGCCGTCGCCGAGCAGCGCGGCGAACAACCCTGCCGCGCTGAGCAGGCCAATGACGGCAGGGGCGGTGAAGACCTTCCAGAAGTTCGACTGCCGCGGCTTCATTCATTCGCCTCCACCGGTTCAGCCACCGGCCTGGCGGCTTTGCGCCGCACCACCCACAGGTAGACGCCGCTGCCGAGCACGATGATGGTCAGCACATCCAGGGTCGCCCAGAGGATTTTCATCGGCATGCCGCCGTAATCGCCAAAGTGCAGCGGCTGCGACATGCCCATGGCGTCCATGTACCACGGCCGTTCGGCCACAGCGGTGACTTGCAGGGTGCTGGCGTCGATCAGCACCGGCGTCAGCAAATGCGAGGTCAGGTGCGTGCTGCCCTTCATGAACACGGCGTAATGGTGCTCGCTGGAAAACCGCGTGCCGGGGAACGCGATGAAGTCCGGCTGCATGCCGGGCGCGACGTCCTTGGCGATGTCGAGCAAGCGGGTGGCTGGCGCCAGTTGGGTCAGCGGCGGGGCATCGCGGTACGGCGCGACCATCGCGCTGAGGCTGTCGTTGCGCCACGCGGCGATCAGCAGGTCGGCGCAGGCGCTGATGACGCCGGTGACGCCGACCACCAGCGCCCAGGTCAGGGTGACCACGCCGATCAGGTTGTGCAGGTCGAGCCAGCGCAAGCGAGTGGATTTGTCCTGGCGCACGGTAGCGAATTTCAGCCGGCGCATGAACGGCAGGTACAACACCGTCCCGGACACGATCGCCGCCACGAACAGGATCCCCATGAACGCCAGCAACAGCTTGCCCGGCAGGCCGGCGAACAGGTCTACGTGCAGGCGCAGCATGACCATCATCAAGCCGCCATTGGCGGACGGCATCTCCAGCGCCTCGCCGGTACGGGCGTCGAGCATGAAGGTGTGCGACGAATTCGGTTCGGTGCCGGCGGTGGCCGCCATGATCGCGATCGCGGCGTTGGGTTCGTCGTCTTCGAAGCCGAAATACTGCATGACTTCGCCGGGCCGATGTTTTTCCGCCGCCTGCACCAGTTGCTGCAGATCCAGATGCGGGGTGTCGGCCGGCAGGGCTTTCAACTCGGCGGCATCGCCCAGCAGGTGATCGATCTCGTGATGAAAGATCAACGGCAGGCCGGTCAGTGCCAGCATCAGCAGGAAGACCGTGCAGATCAGGCTGGTCCAGGTGTGGACGAAGGACCAGCGACGAATTGTTTTGCTTTTCATTTCATAGCCTTCAGAAATACCAAAGCCGTCCATGAAGGACGGCCTGGTTGCAGCGGGTATCAAATCAAGCGTTTACCACTTGTAGGTGGCACTGGCGACGACACTGCGGGTGTCGCCGTAGTAGCAGTAGAAACTGTCGCAAGTGGAGATGTATTCCTTGTCGAACAGGTTGGTCGCGTTCAGTGCCAGGGACGCACCTTTCAGGCTGTTGTCCAGACGACCCAGGTCGTAATGGACCGAGGCGTCGAAGACGGTGTACGCATTGGCCTTGCCCAGCTCGGTATTGCCCTGGTCGCCGTAGGTGTTGCCGGTGTAGCGCACGCCGCCGCCGACACCGAAGCCATCCAGGACGCCGTTGTGCCAGGTGTAATCGGTCCAGAGCGAAGCCTGCTGGTTGGGCATCAATTGCAGGCGGTTGCCTTTGAAGTCGCCTTTCTGCACTTCGGACTTGGCCAGCGTGTAGGCCGCGATGACCTTGAGGTTTTCGGTCACGTCGGAAACAGCTTCCAGCTCCAGGCCCTTGACCTTCACTTCACCGGTCTGGCTGGTGATCGAGACGCCGCTCGAGTTGGTGGTGGTGACCGAGACGTTTTTCTGGGTCAGGTCGTAGATCGCCGCGGTCAGCAAGGTATTGCTGCCCGGTGGCTGGTACTTGATGCCCAGTTCCCACTGCTCGCCCTCGGTGGGTTTAAAGGAATCGGATGGCGAGGAAGTGGCATTGCTGGTCGGCTGGAACGACTCGGCGTACGACAGGTACGGCACGATACCGTTGTCGAACACGTAGCTGATCGCGGCGTTGCCGCTGAACTTGCTATCGCGCTCGGTGCTGGTGGCATCGCCCTTGTTGATGAACCTGGTGCTGGCATGCACCCAGTCCTCACGACCGCCGAGGGTCAGGCGCCATTGGTCCAGTGCCATTTGGTCCTGAACATACAGGCCGGTCTGGTAGACCTTCTGGTTGTAGTCGTAGAACGCAGAGGAGCGCGGCGGCCGAACGATCGGCTGACCATAAATCGGGGTGATGACGTTAGTGGTCAGGCCATCGCCGAAAATCGAGGTGTAGTTGTTATTGCTGCGTTGGTGATCGAGGCCGATCAACAGGGTATGGCGGATGTCGCCGGTGGCAAAGTCGGCCTGGAAGTTGTTGTCCACGGCGAACTGGCTGATGTCTTCGTCGGTGGTGGTACTGGTACGGCCGACATTACCGTTGGCATCGACCTGGGTGAACGGATAGGCGCCAGGGGTGAGGGCCTGGAATGACAGGTCCGACTTGGTGTAACGCAGGTTCTGTTTGAACTGCCAGACATCATTCAGGCGGTGTTCAAACGCGTAACCCAACGCGTAGTAGGTGCGGTCGTAGTATTCCCAGTCGGGGTCACCCAGGTTTTTGTGATGGGAAATTTCGCCAAGCGGCGAATGGATCCTGGTGCCCTGGACTGGCAGGAACTGGCTGGTGATGCCGGTATCGTCACGGGTGAATTGCGTGAGCAGGGTGAATTTGGTGTCGTCGTCGATGTTCCAGGTCAAGCTCGGTGCGATGTTGTAGCGCTTGTTGTCGACGTGATCGATCTGCGTGCCGCTGTCACGCACTACGCCGCTCAGACCGTAGAGAAACTGACCTTCTTCATCGATCTTGCCGGTGCTGGCGAAGTTGATCTGACGGTGATTGTCACTGCCGTACTGGACCTGGATTTCGTTGCTCGACTCGGCGCTGGGACGGCGGCTGACCATATCGAGCAAACCGCCCGGCGGAGTCTGGCCATAGATCGACGAGGCCGGACCGCGCAGCAGGGCGAGGCGGTCAAGGTTCCAGGTTTCCTGTTTCGGGTTGGCGTACACACCTTTCGGCAGTGGCAGGCCATCGAGGAACTGGGTCGGCTCGAAGCCACGGACGCGCAACCAGTCGGCGCGGGTGTCGCTGCCGTAGCTGCTGGCCGTGATCCCGGGCATGTAGCGCACGGCGTCGTCGAGGCTGTGTACGCTGCGGTCGTCCATTTGCTGGCGGGTGGCGATCGAAATCGAACGCGGCGCTTCGACCAGCGCGGTATCGGTCTTGGTCCCGGCGGCGGTGCGCTTGGCCAGAAAACCTTCTACCGGACCCCAGGCACTTTCGGTGTTTTCCACGCCGATGATCGCGGTTTCCGGCAGCGCCATCACCCCTTCAGGCACCGCGACGAGGCTGTAGGTGCCAGTGCTGCTCTGCTCCAGTTGCAGGCCGGTGCCACGCAAGGCTGCGCGCAAGGCGCCGGCGGCGTCGTACTGGCCGTCGACCGGTGCCGAGGTCTTGCCCGCCGCCAGCGCCGGGTTCAGCGACAGCGCGAGGCCGGATTGGCTGGCGATCTGGTTCAGGGTGCTCGCCAGTGGCGCTGCCGGCAGCTGGTAGGCGCGCACGCTGGAAGCCTGTTCAGCGGCGATCAGCGGGCTGCTGGCCAACGGGGTGCAAAGGGCGATGGCGACCGCCAGCAAACTGGGGCGCAACAAGGTGTCTAGCGAACGTGACATACGGCGGCTCCTGAAAGGGAATACTTCTCAATTGCCTATGTGCCGGACGAAAATTCAAATGTGATAGGGCTGGATGAAAATAATTTCGATTCAGCAATGGTGGTGCGGTTTATGGTCTCTTCGCCGGCAAGCCCGCTCCCACAGGTGCCGTGTCGTACGGGAATTTTGTGTACGACACAAAAACTCTGTGGGAGCGGGGTCGCCCGCGAAGGCGCCAGACCAGACACCACTTAAATCAGGGCTTAACGTCAGCCTTCGCGACCGTTACCCACCACTGCGTGTGCTGTTCGATCTGCACCGGCAGCGTCGGCAGCAGCGCGCTCAACGCCAGATCGGTGTCATGCAACGGGAAGCTGCCGGTAATCCGCAGGTCGGCAACCTCCGGCGAGACGCCCAGATGCCCGCGACGATAACGGCCAAGCTCCTGCACCAGGTCCTCCAGGCGCGCGTTGTCCACTACAAGCATGCCGCGGGTCCAGGCGTCGGCGCCGACATTCAGCGCAACGATCGGCCCGAGGCCATTGTTGCGCATCAACACTTGCTGGCCTTCGCGCAGGATCTGTTCTTCCGGGCTCGATTCGGGGTGGGCGGCGACGGCGGACTTCAACACGCTCAGGCGTGTGCCTTGGTCCTCGCGCTTGACCAGGAATCGCGTACCCAGCGCGCGCATGCTGCCTTCGCGGGTTTCGACGATGAATGGCCGGGCGTCGCCGTGACCGGTTTCGACGAGGATTTCGCCGTCCTGCAGAACGATGCGTCGCCGCGTCTCATCGAAGCGCACGTCCACTGCACTGTGGGTATTGAGGTTGATCACCGTGCCATCGCTCAGGCGCAAGGTGCGCTGTTCGCCGGTGGCAGTGCGTTGATCGGCCAGCCAATAGTCGACCGGCAGATAACGCTCACCGGCGAACAGGGCCAGGCCAATGACCGCCACGACGCTCGCCGCGCCACTGCCCAGTTTGCGCACACGACGCCGGATGCCTTCGCGCGATTGCAGCAATGCGGTGCGGGCCGGACCGCTGGCCACGCTGAAACGCTGATCGAGCATGCCCAATTGGCGCCACGCACGGGCGTGCTCTTCGTGGGCGGCGTGCCATTTGGCGAACTCTTCGCGTTCCACCGGGTTGGCGGAATCCAGCGACAACTGCCAGGCAATCGCCGCATCCAGCACCTGTGCCGAGACGGGTTTGGAGCTAACCGGAGTCATACCGGCTCACCGTACAGCGCGACGTAGCATTGGCGAATGCCTTGCGCCAGGTATTGACGCACCCGCGGTACCGACACACCCAGGCGCTCGGCGATTTCCCCGTGGCTGAGGCCGTCGAGACGGTTATAGAGAAACGCGGCGCGGGCCTTGCTCGACAGTTTGCCGAGCAGGCGGTCGATGTTTTTCAGGTCTTCGAGGATCATCTGCTGTTCTTCAACCGACGGCTGCTCGGCTTCCGGGATCAGCATCAGCTCGGTGAGATACGCCTGCTCCAGCGCGGCGCGGCGGAAGTAGTCGAACAGCAGGCCCTTGGCGATCGCCACCAGAAACGCTCGCGGCTCCCGCGGCTCGTTCAACTGATCGCGGCCCAGCAAACGCACGAAGGTGTCCTGGCTCAGGTCTTCGGCCCGTTGCGGGCAGGCGACGTTGCGTCGAAGCCAGGCCAATAGCCAACTGCGGTGGTCGCGATATAGCGCACCGACGAGCTCACTGTGGGGGCTTTGGACTGACGACACGCAGCATCACCGATTGGGAAGTGTTAACTAACGAGAATTGTTCGCGATTGTGGCAGAGGCGGGGGAGGTAAGCAATTGGCCACTGGTCAGGTGATGTGGAGGGCTTTGTCGCGCCTTATCGTTCATCGCGAGCAGGTTTGCTCCCACAGTGGCCTTGGGTATCCACACAATCCATGTCTACTGAAGAACCTCGTGGGGGCGAGCCTGCTCGCGATGACGGTCGCAAAAGCACTGGAGATTTAGAAAGAGGGCGCCCGTTGCCGGCGCTTCCACTGACTCAACCGCTGCTGCAGATTCAATGGGCTATGGATCTGTTGCTGCCGCGCGCGGCTGAACAGGATCAGCGCCAGTTCGGCGGTGGCCAGTGCATCGGCACTGGCGTTGTGCCGCTCGAACACCTCGAGCTTGAACCAGTTGATCCACTCATCCAGCCCCGCCTCGCGAATCTGCGCCTGTGGGCACACCAGCGGCGCAATCTCCGCCACATCCAGAAACGAATGCTGCAGCTTGTAGCCCAGATGATCCTTCAACGCGCGCCCGAGCATGTGCTGATCGAACGGTGCATGAAACGCCAGCAGCGGGCTGTCGCCGACAAACTCCATGAACTCGACCAGGGCCTGCGCCGGATCGCTGCCGGCGGCGATCGCGCTCGGGCCCAAACCGTGAATCAACACGCTGGGCGCCACTTTCATGTCAGCACATTGCAGGGTGCGTTCGAATTGCTGACTAAAGTCGATCGCACCGTCCTCGATCACCACGGCACCGATGGACAGCACCCGATCCTTGTTCATATTGAGCCCGGTGGTTTCCAGGTCCAGCACCACCCAGCGCTGCTCGCGCAGGCTGCAGTTGCTCAATTCGGCCAGCGCGGGCAACTTGTTCAGGCGCTGCTGCAATTCACCGGGCAACATCGGCGCTGCCGGGCGCAGCCAGGAAAACAGGCTCATAGCTGATACCGCAGGGTCAGGCTGCTTTGCAGGCGTTGGGCCTGGCGCAGGGATTCACGCAGGATTCGTCGATCCAGATGATTGAGGCTGTCGGGATCGACCCGGTTGGAGTAGGGCAAATTCTCCCGGGTCTGTAGCTGATGTTGCTGCATGCGGGTTTGCTGGATGAAGTGGTACGCCTCTTCGTACGCTGCGCCGTCCAGCCGCTCGATCACCTGTTTTTCCACCAGTTGGCGGAAGCGCTCCAGGGTGTTGTTAGCCTCGATGCCATGGGCCAGTGCGAGCAATCGCGCGCCGTCGACAAAAGGCGTCAGGCCCTGGATTTTCAGGTCCAGCGTGGCTTTCTCGCCATTCTTGCGCGCCAGCACGAACTCGCGGAAACGTCCTACCGGTGGACGGTTGCGCAGGGCGTTCTCGGCCATCATGCGCTGGAACAAACGGTTGTCGCCCACCTGATCGAGAATCCCCCGACGCAGCTGCTCGCAGCTTTGCTCGTCGCCCCAGACCACGCGCAGGTCAAAATAAATGCTCGAACCCAACAGGTTCTCCGGCGTTGCTTCGCGAATAAACGCCGAAAAACGTCGCGCCCACTCGGCCCGGGACAAACACAGCTCGGGGTTGCCGGCCATGATGTTGCCCTTGCACAGGGTGAAGCCGCAGAGCGCCAGGCTCTGGTTGATCTGTTGGGCGATGGGCAGCAATTTGCCGCGGATCTCGGCGGCGTGCGCCGCGTCCCGGGCCTCGAACAGAATGCCGTTGTCCTGGTCGGTGTGCAGCGTCTGCTCGCGGCGGCCTTCGCTGCCGAAACACAACCAGCTGAACGGCACGCCGGGGTCGCCTTTCTCGGCGAGGGTCAGTTCGATCACCCGGCACACGGTGTGATCGTTGAGCAGGGTGATGATGTGGGTGATCTGGGTCGACGACGCGCCATGGGCAAGCATGCGCTCGACCAGTTGGCCGATCTCGCCGCGTATCGCCACCAGGTTTTCCACACGTTGGGCGCTGCGGATGGTGCGCGCCAGGTGCACCAGGTCCACCCGTTGCAGGGAAAACAAGTCGCGCTCCGAGACCACGCCGCACAGGCGTTGATCCTTGACCAGGCACACGTGGGCGATATGCCGCTCGGTCATGGCAATCGCCGCGTCGAAGGCACTGTGGTCCGGCGTCAGGAAAAACGGCGCCCGGGTCATGTGGCCCTCGATGGTTTCGTTGAAGTCGCTGGTGCCGCCGGCCACCACCTGCCGCAGGTCGCGCAGGGTGAAAATCCCCAGTGGCGCCTTGTGCTCATTGACTACCACGATGCTGCCAACCTGCTGTTCGTGCATCAGGGTCACCGCTTCGCGCAACGGCGTGATCGGGCTGCAGGTCACCGGGTGGCGCATGGCTAATTCGCCCAGGCGGGTGTTCAGCGAATATTGAGTGCCGAGGGTCTCCACGGCTTTTTGCTGGACTTGCTGGTTGACCTGATCGAGCAGGCTGCTGACGCCGCGCAGGGCAAAGTCGCGAAACGCATTGGACAGCGCGAACAGCTTGATGAACGCCAGCTTGTTCAGTTGCAGGCAGAAGGTGTCTTCGGCCGCCAGGTGTTCGGTGCGGGTCGCCCGTTCACCCAGCAACGCGGCGAGGGGAAAGCACTCGCCGGTGGTGATTTCGAAGGTGGTTTCGGTGCCGCCCTTGGCGGTGTGCGGGCGTTCACCGACGACGCGGCCCTGTTTGACGATGTAGAAATGTTCAACCGGGCCGTCGGCGGGCTTGATGATGCTCTCGCCGGGCCCATAGAAACGCAGCTGACATTGTTCAACCAGGTAAACCAGGTGGGCGTGTTCCATTTGATTGAAGGGCGGGAAGCGCTGAAGGAATTGCAAAGTGCCCTGGATGTTCTGCAACACCGCGGTTTTCCCTGCCTGGGTGAAGGCGTCCGCTTTACTCATAACCATTACCGCAGTCTTTTTTCGAATTGTTGTTGTCGGATGACTCGGCCATGGTCGGCCCCCGAGCCCGGGGTGCCCATTGGACGTAAGTCTAGGTCGGGCCTGCGGACGATGAAATTTCGGAAATACCCTACGTAATTTCTGGATGAACCTATCCTTTCCCCTATAGGAAATAAATCCGACGAAGTGCACATTAGAAGGTCTGCTTAGCGATGTCTCACCACTGTGCTAGGGAAAGAATTTGAATATCTAGAGAAAGCCATGTCCGACCACGATATTTTGAGTGACGCCGAGCGCGAGGCGCTGAGTGCCGTCATGCTGGAGCCCGACCTGCCGCCGCAACGGGTGCTGATCGTCGATGACGATAAGGACGCCCGCGAGCTGCTATCGGAAATACTGGGTCTGGATGGCATCCGCTGCATGACCGCCGCGAGTGGCGAAACCGCCCTGAAGATGCTGGACGAAAAACCCTCGATCGGCCTGGTGATCACCGACCTGCGGATGGGGCATGTTGATGGTCTGGAATTGATTCGGCAGGTGCGTGAGTCGGTACGGGCGGCGATGCCGATCATCATTGTGTCCGGCGATGCCGACGTGAAGGATGCGATTGCCGCGATGCATTTGAGCGTGGTGGATTTCCTGCTCAAGCCGATCGATACCGATAAGCTGCTGGCGCTGGTCAAGCATGAGTTGGGGATGGAGCCTTAAGCTTTTCACATTCCCATGTGGGAGCGAGCCTGCTCGCGAACGCGGTGGGTCAGCCAACCCCAATGTTGAGTATGCTGGCGCCTTCGCGAGCAAGCCCGCCCCCACGGGATCGCCAAAAAAAGGCCCTGATCCAAAGATCAGGGCCTTTTTTGTCCGGCATCAACGCTCAGTTACAGGCCATTGGCAGCCTTGAACTCGCGACGACGACGGTGCAGAACCGGCTCGGTGTAGCCGTTCGGCTGCTTCGTGCCTTCGATCACCAGTTCGACCGCCGCCTGGAAGGCGATGTTGCTGTCGAAGTTCGGTGCCAGCGGACGGTACAGCGCGTCATTGGCGTTCTGACGATCGACCACCGGCGCCATGCGCTTGAGGCTTTCCATCACCTGTGCCTCGGTGACGATGCCGTGACGCAGCCAGTTGGCGATGTGCTGGCTGGAAATCCGCAGCGTGGCGCGGTCTTCCATCAGGCCGATGTCATTGATGTCCGGCACTTTCGAGCAACCGACACCCTGGTCGATCCAGCGCACCACGTAGCCGAGAATGCCCTGGGCGTTGTTGTCCAGTTCGTTCTTGATCTGCTCCGCGGTCCAGCCCGGATTTACCGCCAGCGGGATGGTCAGGATGTCGTCGACCGAGGCGCGGGGACGTTTGGCCAGTTCGGCCTGACGGGCAAATACGTCGACCTTGTGGTAGTGCAGCGCATGCAGCGCCGCCGCAGTGGGCGACGGAACCCAGGCCGTGTTGGCACCGGCCAGCGGGTGAGCGATTTTCTGTTCGAGCATCGCCGCCATCAGGTCGGGCATCGCCCACATGCCTTTACCGATCTGCGCACGACCTTGCAGGCCGGTACTCAAGCCGATATCGACGTTCCAGTTTTCGTAGGCACCGATCCATTTCTCCGCCTTCATGTCCGCCTTGCGCACCATCGGGCCGGCTTCCATGGACGTGTGGATTTCGTCGCCCGTGCGATCGAGGAAGCCGGTGTTGATGAACACCACACGCTCGCTGGCCGCCTTGATGCAAGCCTTGAGGTTGACCGTGGTGCGACGCTCCTCGTCCATGATCCCGACTTTCAGGGTGTTGCGTGGCAGGCCGAGCACATCCTCGATGCGACCGAACAGCTCGTTGGTGAACGCGGCCTCTTCCGGACCGTGCATCTTCGGCTTGACGATGTACACCGAGCCGGTGCGGCTGTTCTTGCGCGAGCTGTTGCCGTTGAGGCTGTGGATCGCTGCGAGGCAGGTCACCAGACCGTCAAGAATGCCTTCCGGCACTTCGTTGCCGTCTTTGTCGAGGATCGCGTCGATGGTCATCAGATGACCCACGTTGCGCACGAACAACAGCGAACGACCGTGCAGGCTCAGTTCCTTGCCATCGACGCCGGTGTAAGTGCGGTCGGCGTTCATGGTGCGAGTGAACGTCTTGCCACCCTTGGAGACTTCTTCCGACAGGTCACCCTTCATCAGGCCGAGCCAGTTGCGGTAGATCACCACTTTGTCATCGGCATCGACGGCGGCGACGGAGTCTTCGCAGTCCATGATGGTGGTCAGCGCGGCTTCCATCAGGATGTCTTTGACGCCGGCCGCATCGGTCTGGCCGACCGGAGTGCTGGCGTCGATCTGGATCTCGAAGTGCAGGCCGTTGTTTTTCAGCAGGATCGCGGTCGGTGCCGTCGCATCGCCGTGGAAACCGATCAGCTGTGCATCGTTACGCAGGCCGCTGTTGCTGCCGCCTTTGAGGGCGACCACCAGTTTGCCGTCAACGATCTTGTAGGCGGTGGAATCGACGTGAGAGCCCGCGGCCAACGGCGCGGCTTCGTCGAGGAAGGCGCGGGCGAAGGCGATGACCTTGTCGCCGCGCACCTTGTTGTAGCCTTTGCCTTTTTCCGCACCGCCAGCTTCGCTGATGGCGTCGGTGCCGTAGAGCGCGTCGTACAGCGAACCCCAGCGGGCGTTCGAGGCGTTGAGCGCGAAGCGTGCGTTCATTACCGGCACCACCAGTTGCGGGCCGGCCATGCGGGCGATTTCATCATCGACGTTTTGCGTCGTTGCCTGGAAATCAGCCGCTTCTGGCAGCAGATAACCGATGTCTTGCAAGAAGGCTTTATAAGCCACGGCGTCGTGCGCCTGGCCGGCACGTTCCTGGTGCCAGGCATCGACACGGGCCTGGAAATCATCGCGTTTGGCGAGTAGGGCTTTGTTCTTCGGCGCCAGGTCGTGAATGACCTTGTCGGCACCGGCCCAGAATTGATCGGCGGTGAGGCCGGTTCCGGGAATGGCTTCGTTGTTCACGAAGTCGAACAGGACTTTGGCGACCTGCAGGCCACCGACTTGAACGTGTTCAGTCATTGCTTGCCTCACTCTGCTCAGCTATTTCGCTTTTCAGCTCTTCAAATTAACAATGAAGCCTCGGGCTATTTAAACCACAAACCCCTTCCACCAGTACATGCCATTTCGGGCGGCTGGAATGGAACCGATCAACGGCGTTGAGGCCTTGCTGACAGGGCTTTCAGGGCTGCGACTGCGCCTGGGGCAGACATCGATCCAACGTTATGTAGTGTGCGCTGCGGCATACTACATGATGAATTGCGCTTGTGAAAATTAGACTAATTACGTCGTTCTGCGACCCCATGACGCATTGCAGTCACGTCGCGGAACGGGATGTTCTCAAAAAACCATCGGATTGTTCCAGTTAAATATAAAAACTTGTACACGATTTGTGTGTCTCGTCGGTTCCAGTGAGGGAATTCATCGCGGGCAGGTCCGCTCCCACAGGTTGTGCATGCCCTGTGGGAGCGGGCTTGCCCGCGATGAGGCCCGTCCGGTCGACATTGGTCCGGGTCTGCCCAAAGCATCTGTAAACCCTTGCCTATACTTCCCATTCAATAACAAAAGAGGGCTGCGCCATGGACCACCTCGTACTCACCGTATTCGCACCGGACAAGGCCGGGCAGGTCGAGCGCATCGCCCAGTGCATTGCCGAGCACGGCGGCAACTGGCTGGAAAGCCGCATGTCACGCATGGCCGGGCAGTTTGCCGGGATTCTGCGGGTGGGGGTGCCAGCCGAGGCCTACGACGAATTGGTCGATGCCCTGCAGGGACTGTCCGCCCATGGCATTCGCGTGCTGATTGCCGAAAGCGGTATCGAGCAGTCCTGCACCTGGAAACCGATCGCTATGGAACTGGTGGGCAATGATCGGCCGGGGATCGTGCGCGACATCACGCGCCTGTTGAGTGAACAGGGCGTGAACCTGGAGCGTCTGGTGACCGAAGTGCGGCCGGCACCGATGAGCAGCGAGCCGCTGTTTCATGCCGAAGCAATCCTTGCTGTGCCGCTGACCCTGTCGCTGGATGTGTTGCAGACGCGCCTGGAAACCCTGGCGGACGATTTGATGGTGGAATTGGTCCTGCGCAGCGAGCCCTGACAGGTTATCCAAGTTAAACGTGCACCTGCCTGTGGATAACCTGTAGAGACAGCCCGCCAGCCCACGCCGGCCGGGCTTCTTCAGTGTCTGATCAAAAAACCATCAGTTTCAACGAGTTGCGCACAAACGGCGGGGATCACGCTGTGGATAACCTTGGGAAAGGTGCCTGCAGGCCACACAGCGCGTGGCCTGTAGAGGTTTGTACGATTTTTGATCAGGTGCGCCGGCGCAGACTTATCCACGCATCGACGCTGTAAACCGCCAACCCGGCCCAGATAAAGATAAACGCCACCAGCGTGCTGGAGGATAAGTGTTCACCAAACAGCAGTACCGCCTGCAGCAATACCAGCGTCGGCGCGATGTATTGGAGAAATCCCAACGTCGTGTAGGGCAAATGCCGCGCAGCGGCGTTGAAACACACCAGCGGCACCAGCGTCACCGGTCCGGCGGCGACCAGCCACCAGGCTTCGGATGTGGTCCAGAACTCCGGTTGGGCGCTGGTGGCCGTCTGATTGAACAGCAGCCAGGCAATCGCAATCGGCACCAGCATCCAGGTTTCCACCACCAGGCCGGGCAGGGCCTTGACCGGCGCTTGCTTGCGGATCAAACCGTAGAAACCAAACGTCAGCGCCAACACCAGCGACACCCACGGCAAACTGCCGACCTGCCACACCTGTTGCGCCACGCCGACCGCCGCCAGCCCCACCGCGATCCACTGCATGCGCCGCAGCCGTTCACCGAGAATCAGCATGCCCAGCAATACGTTGACCAACGGGTTGATGTAGTAACCGAGGCTGGCCTCGAGCATGCGCCCGTTGTTCACCGACCACACGTACGTCAGCCAGTTGGCCGCGATCAGCGTGCCGCTCAGGGCAAGGATCGCCAGGCGTTTCGGGTTGTCCCGCAACTCGCGCCACCAGCCGGGATGCTTCCAGACCATCAGCAACAGGGCGCCGAACAGCGCTGACCAGAGCACGCGGTGGATGATGATCTCCACCGCCGGCACGTTGGCGATGGCTTTGAAGTAGATCGGGAACAGTCCCCAGATGATGTAGGCACTCAGGCCCAGGATGTACCCGCGACGCGGGTTGGCGGCTTGCATGCAGAATCCTTGCTTAGGCAGCTAACAAAAAAAAGGATTGTAAGGAGATTTTCTCGGATGTGCTGGTTTCTGTAGGAGCGAGCTTGCTCGCGAAAAACCTGAGAACACCGCGGGGCATCAGGTTCCCCGCGTTATCGTTGACGACCCTCGCGAGCGAGCTCGCTCCTACAGGGGGCGGTGGTGTTTAGAAGAGTTTCAGCGGCTCTTCGTTGAGCGCAGCCAGTTGCTCGCGCAACGCCAGCACTTGATCACCCCAATACCGCTCACTGCCAAACCACGGAAAACTGTGCGGGAACGCCGGGTCGTCCCAGCGGCGGGCGAGCCAGGCGCTGTAGTGCATCAGACGCAACGCGCGCAGTGGTTCGATGAGGGCCAGTTCCCGCGGGTCGAAGTCGTGAAACTCGTTGTAGCCGTCCATCAATTCCGACAACTGACCGAGACACTCCTGACGATCGCCGGCGAGCATCATCCAGATGTCCTGCACCGCGGGGCCCATGCGGCAGTCGTCGAGGTCGACGATGTGGAACATCTCGTCGCGGCACATCATGTTGCCGGGGTGGCAATCGCCGTGCATGCGGATGTTCTGGTGCGGCGTCGCCTTGTAAACCTCTTCGACGCGCTTGAGCAAGTCGCGGGCCACGGACTCGTAAGCCGGCAGCAGGCTCTTGGGGATGAAATTGCCTTCGAGCAACGTCGTCAGCGAGTCATGACCGAAGTTCTTCACACCCAGCGCTTCACGGTGTTCGAACGGTTTGGTCGCGCCCACGGCATGCAGGCGGCCGAGCAACTGGCCGAGGCGATACAGCTGGTCGAGATTGCCCGGCTCCGGCGCGCGGCCGCCACGACGAGGAAACAGGGTGAAACGAAAACCGTTGTGTTCGTGCAGGCTGGCGCCGTTGTGAATCATCGGCGCCACCACGGGCACGTCGCACTCGGCGAGTTCGAAGGTGAACTGGTGCTCTTCGAGAATCGCTTCGTTGGTCCAGCGTTGCGGGCGATAGAACTTGGCGATCAGGGGCTCGGAGTCTTCGATGCCGACCTGATAGACGCGGTTCTCGTAACTGTTGAGCGCCAGGATGCGCGCGTCGCTGAGAAAGCCGATGCTTTCGACGGCATCGAGCACGAGGTCTGGGGTGAGGGTTGCAAACGGGTGGGCCATGCTGACTCCTGCGCGCAGCAGGCTGCCGCGTCCGGCCAAGCATGGTAGCGCACACGGGCTGTTCATGGTGGCTGGGGTTGAGATGTCCGGTGTCAGGGGCACCGCCATCGCGAGCAGGCTCGCTCCCACATTGGTCCGGTTGTGTACTCAAAATTGCCGCACATCAGGACCTGTGGGAGCGAGCCTGCTCGCGATGAGGGCCTATCAGGCGCCGACGACCCCGCCATCTTCACGCGTAATCGCCATCACCGAAGACCGCGGCTTGCCATTCGGCAAATGCTCAGGGAACGTCGACCCGCCGTTTTCCCCAGGGTGCTGAATCCCGACAAACAGCGTTTTCTGATCCGGCGAGAAACTGATCCCCGTCACCTCGCAACCGATCGGCCCGACCATGAAGCGGCGAATCTCCCCGGTTACCGGGTCGGCACACAGCATCTGATTGTTGCCCATGCCGGCGAAATCTCCGGCATTGCTGGTGTCGCCGTCAGTGAGAATCCACAACCGTCCGGCCTTGTCGAAACCCAAGCCGTCCGGGCTGTTGAACATGTTCTGTGGCGTGATGTTCGACGAGCCGCCCTTCGGCGTGTCGGCGTGGACACCCGGGTTGCCGGCGACCACAAACAGGTCCCAGGCAAAGCTTTTCGAGGCGTGATCATCGCGGTCGGTGCGCCAGCGCAGAATCTGCCCGTAGACGTTTTTCTCCCGCGGGTTCGGCCCGCCCACCGGTTGCCCATCCTCGCCGCGCTTGGCGTTGTTGGTCAGGGTGCAATAGACCTGGCCATCCTTGGGGCTGACGACGATCCACTCCGGGCGGTCCATGCGCGTGGCTTTTACCACGGTGGCCGCGAGGCGCGCGTGAATCAGCACTTCGGCCTGGTTGGCAAAGCCGGTGCTGGCGTCGATACCGTTTTTGCCATGGGTCAACTCGATCCATTCGCCCTGGCCTTTCGGGTGATCGGCATTGCCGTCCCCCGCGTCGAAACGCGCCACGTACAGGGTGCCATGGTCCAGCAGGTCGCGATTCGCCTTCGGGTTTTTGTGGTTGATCTTGTCGCGGCTGACGAACTTGTAGATGAATTCGCCGCGCTCATCGTCGCCCATATACACCACGGCGTGACCGTCGCGGGTCTCGGCCAGGGCGGCGTTTTCATGTTTGAAACGGCCCAGTGCGGTGCGCTTGACCGGGGTTGATTTTGGATCGAACGGGTCTATTTCCACCACCCAGCCGTGACGGTTGAGTTCATTGGGGTTTTTCGCCATGTCGAAACGCTCGTCGTGTGGGTGCCAGTTGATCTCTTTACTGGCGGCCACCACGCCGTAGCGTTTCTGCGCGGCGTCGAATTTCTGCTCGGCGTTGCTGCTGCCGAAGCAGTCGGTGAAGTTCTCTTCGCAGGTCAGGTAGGTGCCCCACGGCGTCTTGCCGTTGGCGCAGTTCTGGAAGGTCCCGAGGACATTTTTGCCGTGCGGGTCGGCGCTGGTTTTCAGCAGGTTGTGGCCCGCTGCCGGACCGCTGAGGCGGATCGGCGCGTTGCCGTGAATGCGTCGGTTGTAGCGCGAGCCCTGGACGAATTGCCACTGGCCGTTCTTGCGCTGCACTTCAATCACCGACACGCCTTCGCAGGCCAGCGCCTTGCGCACTTCTTCCGCCGACTGCGGCATGCCGCCGTGGGGGTAGAGGTAGCGGTAGTTGGTGTATTCGTTGTTGATCGCCATCAGCGCGCGGTCTTTTTCGCCGGGAAACTCGAACAGGCTCATGCCGTCGTTGTTGTCGCCAAACTGGACTTCCTGATGCTCGGCGCTGCCGTTGCCGCTCGGGTCGAACGCCGGACCGTCCTTTTGCAGCGGCTGGCCCCAACTGATCAGCACCGAAGACTTGTAGCCCGGCGGCAGGGTGATGGCGTCGCTGGTGGCGGAGGCGATGCTGTCAAAACCCAACAGGTTGCTGGTGCCTGCGCTGACGCTGGCCGCGAGCACGCTGCGGCTCAGCAGGTTGCCGCCGAGGAACATCGCGGCACCGCACAAGGCGCCCGCGCTGATAAAGCCACGACGGCTGAGGCCGACCATGTTCTCGAGGTCGGTGGGTTGGTTGTCTTCTAATAGGCTCATGTCAGGCTCCCTGCGGGTTTTTGCAGTCACCTTAAAGCGCGTTAATGACGCTTATGTTTCAAAGCGGTGTACCGAGTAACACGTAAGACGCCGCGAATCGCACGCGTACCGCTTTACCGACGTCGAGGCCGCGGGTTCGCAGGTTGAGCGGTTCAGCCAGTGCGCACAATGTCTGGCCGTTGGGCAGGCCGATGCGCACTTCGCTGGGGCCGTCCTCGGCGTCGAGGATTTCCTCGATGACGCCGGCCAGGTCGTTGTGACCCGGGATTACAGGGGCTTCGATGGCCAGCAGGTCGAGCCAGCCGGCCTTGATCAGGGCGACGACTTCGGTGCCGGGTTCCAGCTCCAGGCGCAGGGTGCTGTCGTGGGTGATCTGCGCATCGAGGATCAGGCCGCCGGCCAGTTCGAGACGGATCAGGTCGTTGCGCCCCTGGCCTTCAATCGACCTGACCGTGCCATGCAACTGATTGCGGGCACTGGTCCGGAGCATCAGGCGGCCGAGCAGATCGAGGTCGCTGGCGTCTTCGGCGGCTTCGAGCACCTGGGCCTGCAGGGTCTGCAGTTTTTGATACAGGCGCAAGACGCGCTCGCCTTCACTGGACAGCTTGGCGCCACCGCCGCCCTTGCCGCCGACACTTCGCTCCACCAGCGGTTTCTGCGCGAGGTTGTTGAGTTCGTCGATGGCGTCCCACGCCGCTTTGTAGCTCAGCCCGGCGCTTTTCGCGGCACGGGTGATGGAACCCTGTTCGGCAATGTGTTGCAGCAACGCGATGCGCTGCGGGCGGCGGACGATGTGCTGGGACAATAAAGTGGGCAAGGACATGGCGGGGCGCTTTGGGCTGTGACGATGGCGATGACGTTGGCTGCTGGAGGCTCGGGAGTCAAGTCAGGCAGTGATCCAGTGGGAGCGGGCTTGCTCGCGAAGGCGGCGTGTCAGTCAATATCGGCGGCACTGAAAGGCCGCTTTCGCGAGCAAGCCCGCTCCCACAGGTTTTGTGTGTGCTTGAGTCAGGCGGTGTCACCCGGTTTAGGTGTCCTGGCCAGGCAATAGACGTCGACCCGCGCAGCACCCGCCGCCATCAGCAGACGCGCCAGTGCTTGAGCGGTGGCGCCGGTTGTGAGCACGTCGTCCACCAGCGCCAGGTGACGTCCTTTGACCGACGCATCGGGCATCAGGGCGAAGGCGTTGCGCAGGTTCTTTTTGCGCGCGTCGGCCTTGAGTTCCTGCTGCGCGCTGGTGTCTTGAACCCGTCTGAGCAGCTGTTCGTCGCAGGGGATTTCCAGGCCGGCGCTCAACCAGCGGGCCAGCATCGCCGCCTGGTTGAAACCGCGCTGGCGCAGCCGTTTGACGGCGAGCGGCACCGGGACCAGGGCGTCGGGCCGCTCCAGGCCTTCTTCAAATCGATGGTGCACGGACTGGACGAGCAGTTCGGCGAGCAACCGGCCAAACGGCCACTTCGCGCCGTGCTTGAAACGGGTGATCAGGCTGTCGACCGGAAAGCTGTAGGTCCAGGGGGCAATCACCCGCTCGAAGCCCGGCGGCTCCTGCAAACACTGGCCGCAGGTCAGCCCCGCCGCGGGTAACGGCAGGGCGCAAGTGTCGCAGTGATCGCCAAGCCAGGGCAGGTCGGTTTCACAGGCCATGCAAATCGGTGTGGCTTCATCCGCCGACTCGCCGCAGAGCAAACAGGATTGTTTGTTTTTTAACCAGATGTAAACCGGTCCTTTGTATTGTGGTTGACAGCGCATCGCTCTTCCTTAAATATGCCGAACATCCGTGTCGCGTCTGTGGGTATTCCATCCCGTGAACGCTTGCCAAGCATAAAACAAAGGAAACGCCCATGAGCGCCAGCACCTCTGCCACCCTGCGTCATGACTGGTCTTTGGCCGAAGTCAAAGCACTCTTCGTTCAGCCATTCAATGACCTGTTGTTCCAGGCGCAGACCGTGCACCGCGCGCATTTCGACGCCAACCGCGTCCAGGTTTCCACGCTGCTTTCGATCAAGACCGGCGCCTGCCCGGAAGATTGCAAATATTGTCCGCAGTCCGGTCACTACAACACCGGCCTGGAAAAAGAGAAGCTGATGGAAGTGCAGAAGGTCCTCGAAGAGGCAGCTCGCGCCAAGGCCATCGGTTCGACTCGTTTCTGCATGGGCGCGGCATGGAAACATCCATCGGCCAAAGACATGCCGTACGTGCTGGAGATGGTCAAGGGCGTGAAAGCCATGGGCCTGGAGACGTGCATGACCCTCGGTCGTCTCGATCAGGACCAGACCGAAGCGCTGGCCAAGGCCGGCCTCGACTACTACAACCACAACCTCGACACCTCGCCGGAGTTCTACGGCAGCATCATCACCACCCGCACCTACAGCGAGCGCCTGCAAACCCTGGCCTACGTGCGGGATTCGGGGATGAAGATCTGCTCCGGCGGCATCCTCGGCATGGGCGAGTCCCTCGATGACCGTGCCAACTTGCTGATCCAGCTGGCCAACCTGCCGGAGCATCCGGAGTCGGTGCCGATCAACATGCTGGTGAAAGTCGCCGGTACGCCATTGGAAAACGCCGAGGACATCGACCCGTTCGACTTCATTCGCATGCTCGCAGTCGCGCGCATCCTCATGCCGCAATCCCACGTGCGCCTGTCCGCCGGCCGCGAAGCCATGAACGAGCAGATGCAGGCCCTGGCGTTCTTCGCTGGCGCAAACTCGATTTTTTACGGCGACAAACTGCTGACCACCGCCAACCCACAGGCGGACAAGGACATGCAACTGTTCTCGCGCCTGGGCATCCTGCCGGAAGCACGCGAAGAGCACGCTGACGAAGTGCATCAAGCAGCGATCGAACAGGCGCTGGTGGAGCAGAAGAGCAGCGAGATGTTCTATAACGCCGCCGTCTGATCAACGCGAAACCCTGTAGGAGCCGGCTTGCCGGCGATGGCGTCACCACGGTCTGTTTGAATATTCGAGGTGATGCATTGCCAGCCAGCCGGCTCCAGCAATCTGACCCTTGAGGCCTGCATGTCATTCGATCTCGCCGCACGCCTTGCTGCCCGTCGTGCCGACAATCTCTACCGCCAACGGCCACTGCTCGAAAGCCCCCAAGGCCCGGAAGTGGTGGTCGACGGTCAGCCATTGCTGGCGTTCTGCAATAACGATTACCTGGGCCTGGCCAATCATCCGCAAGTGATCGAGGCCTGGCGTGCCGGCGCGTCGAAATGGGGCGTGGGTGGCGGGGCCTCGCACTTGGTCATTGGCCACAGCACGCCACATCATGAACTCGAAGAGGCGCTGGCTGACTTGACCGGCCGCCCGCGTGCGCTGCTGTTCACCACTGGCTACATGGCCAATCTCGGCGCGGTGACCGCGTTGGTGGGACAGGGCGATACGGTGCTGGAGGACCGGCTCAACCATGCGTCGTTGCTCGATGCCGGCCTGCTTTCCGGCGCGCGCTTCAATCGCTACCTGCACAACGACGCGGCCAGCCTGGCCAACCGTCTGGAGAAGGCCACCGGCAATACGCTGGTGGTCACCGACGGCGTGTTCAGCATGGACGGCGACATCGCCGACCTGCCGACGTTGGCCCGGCAAGCCAAGGCCAAAGGCGCGTGGCTGATGGTCGATGACGCCCACGGTTTTGGTCCGTTGGGCGCCAACGGCGGCGGGATCGTCGAGCATTTCGGCCTCAGCCAGGAAGATGTGCCGGTGCTGGTCGGCACCCTCGGCAAGGCATTCGGCACGGCTGGCGCGTTTGTCGCCGGCAGCGAAGAGCTGATAGAAAGCCTGATCCAGTTCGCCCGCCCGTACATCTACACCACCAGCCAACCGCCGGCCCTGGCCTGTGCCACGCTGAAAAGCCTCGAACTGCTGCGCAGCGAACACTGGCGACGCGAGCATCTGAACACGCTGATCCGTCAGTTCCGCCAGGGCGCCGAGCAGATTGGCTTGGCGCTGATGGACAGCTTCACCCCGATCCAGCCGATCATGATCGGCGACGACGGGCGTGCGGTGCGGCTGTCGCAGATGCTGCGCGAACGCGGTTTGATGGTGACCGCGATCCGCCCGCCGACCGTGCCTGCCGGCAGCGCCCGTTTGCGCGTGACCCTGACCGCTGCCCACAGCGAAGCGCAGGTGCAGCTATTGTTGAATGGACTGGCCGATTGTTTTCAGCAACTGGGACCGGAGCCAAGCCATGCGTGATCGCCTGATTCTGCTGCCCGGATGGGGCCTTGGGATTTCCCCGTTGGACCCTTTGGCGGCCGCGCTGCAAGGGCTGGATGAACACCTGCGGGTCGAGATTGAACCGCTGCCGGAGCTAGAGTCCAGCGATCTTGAAGAGTGGCTCGACGAACTCGACGCGAGCGTGCCTCAGGACGCCTGGCTCGGTGGCTGGTCCCTCGGTGGCATGCTCGCTGCCGAGCTGGCGGCCCGTCGCGGCGACCGCTGTTGCGGCCTGATCACCCTGGCGAGCAATCCCTCGTTTGTCGCCCATGAGCAATGGCCGAGCGCGATGCCCGGCGAAACCTTCGAGGCGTTCCTGGCCGGCTGCATGGCCGATCCGCGCATGACGTTGAAGCGTTTTTCGCTGCTCTGCGCCCAGGGCGCCGAAGACCCGCGCGGGCTGTCGCGATTGCTGCTCGGCGGCGCGCCGAACAGTGCTGTACCGGTGTTGGTGAGCAGCCTGGAGTTGCTTGCACAGTTGGACATCCGTCAGGCCTTGCAAGCGTTTCGTGGTCCGCAACTGCACCTGTTCGCCGGGCTCGACGGCCTGGTGCCGGCCGAAGCTGCGGGTGAGTTGCTGGCCTTGCTGCCAGATGTCGAAATCGGTCTGATTGAACAGGCCGGCCACGCGTTTCTTCTGGAAGATCCCCACGGTGTGGCGGGGGCGATCCAGGCCTTTTTGCATGAGTCCGGTGATGACTGATTTATCCCTTCCGCTTCCCCCTCCACAGCAGTCCGGTGGTTTGCCGGATAAGCGTCAGGTGGCAGCCTCCTTTTCCCGCGCGGCGGCCAGCTATGACAGCGTGGCCGAATTGCAACGTGATGTCGGCAACCAGTTGTTGAACCGTTTGCCGGACGACTTCGTCCCAGGTCGCTGGCTGGACCTGGGCTGTGGCACCGGGCATTTCAGCCGGGACCTGAGCGAGCGTTTTCCGGCGGGTGACGGCGTCGCGCTGGACATCGCCGAAGGTATGCTGGCTCACGCGCGGCCGTTGGGGGGCGCCACACATTTTATCGCCGGGGATGCCGAGTGCTTGCCGCTGCAGGATTCGACCTGTGACCTGATCTTCTCCAGCCTCGCGGTGCAGTGGTGTGCGGACTTTGCCTCAGTGCTCAGCGAAGCCCGTCGGGTTCTGAAACCGGGCGGCGTTTTTGCATTTGCTAGTCTGTGCGTGGGCACGCTGGCGGAACTGCGTGACAGTTGGGGACAGGTGGATGGTAGGGTCCACGTCAACCGCTTCCGCGAATTTGGCGTTTATCAGCAGTTGTGTGCGGCTAGCGGTTTGCGGGTCGCCTGCCTGCAAACCCGTCCGCATGTGCTGCATTATCCGGATGTGCGCAGCCTGACCCATGAACTCAAGGCCCTGGGCGCGCACAACTTGAACCCTGGGCGACCGGGTGGATTGACCGGCCGCGCGCGGATTCTCGGCCTGGTCCAAGCTTATGAGCAGTTTCGTCAGGCCGAGGGCCTGCCGGCGACTTATCAAGTGGTGTATGCCGTTTTGGAGAAACCCTTATGAGCGCAGCGTATTTCATCACGGGCACTGACACCGATGTCGGCAAGACCACCGTCGCCGCCGGTCTGCTGCATGCCGCGCGGCTGGCGGGCCTGAGCACGGCGGCGGGCAAGCCGGTGGCCTCGGGTTGCGACGTCACGCCCAAGGGTTTGCGCAACGCCGATGCGTTGGCGCTGCTGGCGGAATGCTCGGTGCCGCTGACCTATGCGCAGGTCAACCCGGTCGCGTTCGAGCCGGCTATCGCCCCGCATCTGGCGGCGCGGGAGGCGGGTGTGGCGTTGACCGTGCAATCGCTGCTGGCACCGATGCGGCAAATCCTGGAACTGCAGGCGGATTTCACTCTGATCGAAGGTGCGGGTGGCTGGCGTGTTCCGTTGGCGGATCAGGACAACCTGTCGGACCTGGCGATTGCGCTGAATCTGCCGGTGATTCTGGTGGTCGGTGTGCGCCTGGGTTGCCTCAATCACGCGCTGCTGACGGCGGAGGCGATTGCTCGAGACGGATTGCAGCTGGCGGGCTGGGTGGCCAACATTATCGACGCGAAGACCTCGCGCCTGGAGGAAAACCTGGCAACGCTGGCCGAGCGGATCCCCGCGCCGTGCCTGGGGCGGGTGCCGAAACTCAAGCTGGTGACGGCCGAGGCGGTGGCCGAGCACCTGCAGCTGGATTTGCTGGACTAAGGCTTTGCCTATGACAAGGCACTGTGCCATTAGTGTTTTTGTCGGGTGTTTTGCTCACGTGTCTGCTTCAATGGCCGCTATTGATTCTTCGTCAGGACGAGTCCGCCCATGGAAATCTCAGGAAGCACCGCTTTTTATGCCGGTCTGAGCACTATTCAGACTGGGCAGAACCGTGTCGATCAGGCCGCCGGCCAGATTGCCAACAACACGATCGAGCGTTCGGTCACCAGCCAGTCTTCCGGGGTTCAGGTTGATCGCCTGCGTTCGGTCGACCGCAGCCAGCAATCGGATCTGACCAGCAATATGGTCGAGATGGCTCAAGGCAAGTTCCAGGTCGAGGCGGGTGTTCAAGTCGCCAAGGCTTCCGATGAAGTGCTCGGTACGCTGATCGATACCTTCGCCTGATTTTCCGCTCAACCCGCACCGCCGACGCCGCGATCTTTCGCGGCGTTTTTGTGTGTAAGTCATTCTCTCCTAACTAAAACTTTCTTTAACGGCGCGTTGCCTGGTCAGTAGCGCCACGGCTTCGCGTGCACGGCATTGGCACAGTGCGATGACGAACGGCAAAAGATCGGCGCTTGACAAGGTTTAGGCGTAAACGTATGTTTCAAACAACTGTTTGACCGCCAGCACAAATCGACGCGGTCGTTCATTCCCGGTTACATCAGCAGAGGTTTATCGCTATGCCTGACTACAAGGCCCCCTTGCGTGATATTCGCTTCGTTCGTGACGAACTGCTCGGCTACGAAGCGCATTATCAGAGCCTTCCGGCTTGTGCAGACGCAACTCCGGACATGGTTGACGCCATTCTCGAAGAAGGCGCCAAGTTTTGTGAGCAGGTGCTGGCTCCGCTGAACCGCGTGGGTGACATCGAAGGCTGCACCTGGAGCGAGTCCGGCGTTAAAACCCCGACCGGCTTCAAAGAGGCCTATAAGCAATTCGTTGAAGGCGGCTGGCCAAGCCTGGCGCACGACGTCGAGCACGGCGGTCAAGGCCTGCCAGAGTCGCTGGGCCTGGCGGTGAGCGAAATGGTCGGCGAAGCCAACTGGTCGTGGGGCATGTACCCGGGCCTGTCCCATGGCGCGATGAACACCATTTCCGAGCACGGTACGCCTGAGCAGCAACAGGCCTACCTGACCAAACTGGTCTCCGGCGAATGGACCGGCACCATGTGCCTGACCGAACCGCACTGCGGCACCGACCTCGGCATGCTGCGCACCAAGGCAGAACCTCAGGCCGACGGTTCCTACAAAGTCTCCGGCACCAAGATCTTCATCTCGGCCGGTGAACACGACATGGCCGACAACATCGTCCACATCGTGCTGGCCCGCCTGCCGGATGCACCGGCCGGCACCAAAGGCATCTCGCTGTTCATCGTGCCGAAGTTCCTGCCGAACGAAGACGGCTCGCTCGGCGCGCGTAACGCCGTTTCCTGCGGTTCCCTGGAACACAAGATGGGCATCCACGGCAACGCTACCTGCGTGATGAACTTCGACGCGGCCACCGGTTTCCTGATCGGCCCGGCGAACAAAGGCCTGAACTGCATGTTCACCTTCATGAACACTGCGCGTCTGGGTACTGCGCTGCAAGGTCTGGCGCACGCCGAGATCGGTTTCCAGGGCGGCCTGAAATACGCTCGCGATCGCCTGCAAATGCGCTCCCTGACTGGCCCGAAAGCGCCGGAAAAAGCCGCTGACCCGATCATCGTCCACCCGGACGTGCGTCGCATGCTGTTGACCATGAAGGCGTTCGCCGAAGGCAACCGCGCGATGGTCTACTTCACCGCCAAGCAAGTCGACATCGTCAAATACGGCGTAGATGCGGAAGAGAAGAAGAAAGCCGACGCACTGCTGGCATTCATGACACCAATCGCCAAAGCCTTCATGACTGAAGTCGGTTTCGAATCGGCCAACCACGGCGTGCAGATCTACGGCGGCCACGGCTTCATTGCCGAGTGGGGCATGGAGCAGAACGTTCGCGACAGCCGTATTTCGATGCTGTACGAAGGCACTACCGGCATCCAGGCACTCGACCTGCTGGGCCGCAAAGTGCTGATGACTCAAGGCGAAGCCCTGAAAGGCTTCACCAAGATCGTCCACAAGTTCTGCCAGACCAACGAAGGCAACGAAGCGGTTCAGGAATTCGTCGCACCGCTGGCTGCACTGAACAAAGAATGGGGCGAACTGACCATGAAGGTCGGTATGGCCGCCATGAAAGATCGCGAAGAAGTCGGCGCGGCCTCGGTGGACTACCTGATGTACTCCGGTTACGCCTGCCTGGCCTACTTCTGGGCAGACATGGCGCGCCTGGCTGCCGAGAAACTGGCTGCCGGCACCACCGACGCGGCGTTCTACACCGCCAAGCTGCAGACCGCGCGCTTCTACTTCCAGCGCATCCTGCCGCGTACCCGCACGCACGTGGCAACCATGCTGTCGGGCGCGAACAACCTGATGGACATGAAAGAAGAAGACTTCGCACTGGGCTACTAAGCCTTAACGCAGTCGGACAAAAAACCGCTGCTCCCTCGGGAGGGGCGGTTTTTTTTGCGCATTGGTCAAATTTCATCGAGATCGGCCTGACCGATCCACGGGTGGCGTAGGGCTGCCCCGTCGGGGAGGGGGCCATCGCAGCCGTTTACACCGACTCTGAAGCTTCGGTAGGTGTATGGGTTGCGCGGGTTGCATCCGTTACACAGCCTCAGAAAAAAACCTTGGTAAATTGCTCAGAAAGTCAGGGCTGCTGCCGTTACAGTAGGTGGGCATATTGCCATCTTTTGATCTGACGGTCGGAGCTTTACCCTTGCCGCGTTCTTCCGCTGTACGTTTCAGTCATTTCCTACCGTCACTGCTGCTATTGATCGCAGGGTTGGCGGCTGCGTACGTCAAGGACCTGAACGTCTTCTTCACCTCGCTGTTCAATGTATTGCCGACCTTGGTGCTGCTGCTCGGCGGCGCTTACTGCGCGGTTTACCGACGCCAGCGTGAACTGTTTCTGATGGTCACGGTGTACATCGCCTACTTTCTGCTCGACACCCAGACCGACTATTACCGCGACAACGGCAAGGTGCGCGAAGACGCTGCAGTGGTTTTTCACCTGTGCTGCCTGCTGCTGCCGCTGATGTTCGGCGTGTTCGCCGCGTGGCAGGAGCGCACCCATCTGTTTCAGGACATGGTGGCGCGTTTCGCGGTGTTGGCGGCCGTAGGAAGCGTGGCGTTGGGGCTGGAGCAAAGTTACCCGCAGGCATTGCTGATGTGGCTGTCGGAAATCCGCTGGCCAGCCCTGCATGGCGCCTGGATGAGCCTGATCCAGTTGTCCTATCCGGTGTTCATCGCCTCGTTCCTGCTGCTGAGCTGGCAATACTGGCGTAGCCCCAGACCGCTGCACGCGGCCCAACTGGTGGGTTTGATCGGGTTGTTCTGGGCGTTGCCGAAAACCTTCATCCTGCCGTTCACCCTCAACATCATGTGCAGTCAGGTGATGTTGATGATTGCCGCAGCGGTGGCTCATGAAGCCTACCAAATGGCCTTCCGCGACGAGCTCACCGGTCTGCCGGGACGGCGTGCGTTGAACGAGCGCATGCAACGGCTGGGGCGCAACTACGTGCTGGCGATGAGCGACGTCGATCACTTCAAGAAATTCAACGACACCCACGGTCACGACGTGGGCGATCAAGTACTGCGACTGGTCGCCAGCAAGCTGTCGAAAATCGGCGGTGGCGGTAGGGCGTATCGCTATGGCGGTGAGGAATTTGCGCTGGTATTTGCGGGCAAGACGCTCGAAGAGTGCATGCCGCACCTGGAGGTCATTCGCGAATCCATTGCGACCTACAACATTCATCTGCGTAATCAGGACAGCCGTCCGCAGGACGACCAGCAAGGTCGTCAGCGTCGGACGGGTTCCGCGGCCACGTCCGTTTCGGTCACGGTCAGCATCGGTGTCGCCGAACGCGTGGAGCAGCGCAACCCCGAAAAAGTCCTCAAGTCCGCCGACGAAGCGCTCTACGCCGCCAAAGGTGCCGGGCGAAATTGTGTGGTGGCCTACGGTCAGAATCGCCGGGGCGCCGTGCGCATGGGCGCCGCTGCGGGTTGAGTGATGATGGCGCATTCAGCGTCTGGACTGTGATTGTGAGGCGGGTTCGGCGGCAGTAGGTTTAAGAAATCTGCTGCCGGAGAATGACCATGCCCGAGTACAAAGCTCCCCTGCGCGACATGCGCTTCCTGATCGACCACGTCTTCGACTTTCACAGCAACTACGCCGCACTGGGCGCCACCGACGCCAGCCCGGACATGGTCAGTGCGATCCTTGAAGAGGGGGCGAAATTCTGCGAGAACGTGCTCGCGCCGCTCAATCGCAGCGGTGATGAAGAAGGCTGCCATTTCGCCGATGGCGTGGTGACGACACCTGCTGGTTTCAAGCAGGCATTTGCCCACTATGTGGAAGGTGGCTGGCATGGTCTGGCGGCTGATCCTGCCTACGGTGGTCAAGGTTTGCCCAGTTCCCTGGGGCTGGTCATCAGCGAGATGGTTGGGTCCAGCAATACCTCCTGGGGCATGTACCCTGGCCTGACCCACGGCGCGATGTCGGCGATCCACGCCCATGGCACCGACGAACAGAAAGACACCTACCTGAGCAAACTCACCGCAGGCCAATGGACCGGCACCATGTGCCTGACCGAGGCCCATTGCGGCACCGACCTGGGCATCATCAAGACCCGCGCGGTGCCTGCAGCGGACGGCAGTTACGCGATCTCCGGCAGCAAGATCTTCATCTCCGCCGGCGAGCACGACATGAGCGATAACATCATTCATCTGGTGTTGGCGAAATTGCCGGATGCGCCGGCCGGCACCAAAGGCATTTCGCTGTTCATCGTTCCTAAATTCCTACCCGACGCCAACGGCGAGGCGGGTGAGCGCAACGGCGTTTCCTGCGGCTCGATCGAGCACAAGATGGGCATCAAGGCGTCGGCGACTTGCGTACTGAACTTCGACGCGGCCAAAGGCTTTCTCATCGGTGAGCCGAACAAAGGCCTGAACTGCATGTTCACCATGATGAACCATGCGCGTCTCGGCACCGGGATGCAGGGCTTGTGCCTGGGTGAAGCGAGCTTCCAGGGCGCGATCAGGTACGCCAACGAGCGCCTGCAAATGCGCTCGCTGACCGGTCCGAAAGCGCCGGAAAAGGCCGCCGACCCGATCATCGTTCACCCTGATGTGCGCCGCATGCTGCTGACCATGAAGGCCTTCAACGAAGGCAATCGCGCGCTGACGTACTTCACCGCGCAACTGCTGGATGTCGCGCACCTGAGCCCGGATGAAACTGCGCGGCAGGACGCCGAAGACCTGCTGGCCTTCCTGACGCCGATCTGCAAGGCCTTCATGACCGACACCGGGCTGGAAGTCACCAACCACGGCATGCAGGTGTTTGGCGGCCACGGTTTCATCCGTGAATGGGGCATGGAACAACTGGTTCGCGATTGCCGTATCGCGCCGATCTACGAAGGCACCAACGGCATTCAGGCGCTAGATTTGCTCGGTCGCAAAGTGCTCGGCAGCCAGGGCAAACTGCTGCGTGGCTTCACCAGAATCGTCCACAAGTTTTGTGCGGCGAACGCTGAGCATCCGCAACTCGCCAGTTATGCAGCACAGCTCAACGGTTTGAATCAGCAGTGGGGTGAGCTGACTACTCAGGTCGGCATGGCTGCGATGAAGAATGCGGACGAAGTCGGTGCGGCGTCCGTCGACTACCTGATGTACAGCGGTTACATCATCCTTGGCTATCTGTGGTTACGCATGGCGTTGGTGGCGCAGGCGCAACTGGATGCGGGAAGCGGCGATGCCGACTTCTGTCGGGGCAAACTGGCGACCAGCGAGTTTTACTTCAAGCGCTTGCTGCCACGGACTGCCGCTCATCGCGCAGCGATCGAAGCGGGGAGCGATTGTCTGATGAAGTTACCGGCGGAGTTGTTTGCGCTTTAATCCGGCATTACCGCGAAAGATCGCCGCTTTCGGCTGCTCCTGCAGAGATATGGGTTTCTGTGCGGGCACTGGCGAAGGCGGCGATCTTTTTTCATGTGACTAAAAATTACAAAATGGTCACTAGCTGACCCTATGTGTCGCAAAAGTTGTTGGGTTACACTCGGGCCTAACGAAATCACTCTTCCTACGAATCACCTGTAAAGATCCTGCGAGGTTTGCCATGGCTGACTACAAAGCGCCCCTGCGCGATATGCGCTTCGTCCTCAATGAAGTCTTCGAGGTCGCCAAACTCTGGGCCGAGTTGCCTGCACTGGCCGATACCGTCGATGCGGAAACCGTTGAAGCCATTCTCGAAGAAGCCGGCAAGGTCACCAGTAAAAGCATCGCCCCCTTGAGCCGTTCGGCTGACGAAGAAGGTTGCCATTGGGCAAACGGTGCCGTCACCACGCCGGCAGGTTTCCCACAGGCTTATCAGACGTATGCCGAGGGCGGTTGGGTGGGTGTCGGTGGTGATCCGACCTACGGCGGCATGGGCATGCCCAAGGCGGTCTCGGCCCAGGTGGAAGAGATGGTGAACTCGGCGAGCCTGTCGTTCGGCCTGTACCCGATGCTGACCGCAGGCGCCTGCCTGTCGATCAACGCTCACGCCAGTGAAGAACTGAAAGCAGCGTATCTGCCGAACATGTACGCCGGCGTCTGGGCCGGTTCGATGTGCCTGACCGAGCCCCACGCCGGGACGGACCTGGGGATCATTCGCACCAAGGCCGAGCCTCAGGCGGACGGTTCCTACAAAGTCAGCGGCACCAAGATCTTCATCACCGGCGGCGAACACGACCTGACCGAGAACATCATCCACTTGGTGCTGGCCAAGTTGCCGGATGCGCCGGCGGGGCCGAAAGGCATCTCGCTGTTCCTGGTGCCGAAGTTCATGGTCAATGCCGATGGCAGTCTGGGCGCGCGCAACCCGGCGAACTGCGGGTCGATCGAACACAAGATGGGCATTCAGGCCTCCGCGACCTGCGTGATGAACTTCGACGAGGCGGTGGGTTATCTGGTCGGCGAGCCGAATAAAGGCCTGGCGGCGATGTTCACCATGATGAACTACGAGCGTCTGGGCGTCGGTATCCAGGGCCTGGCCTCCGGCGAACGTTCCTACCAGAACGCCATCGAATACGCCCGCGACCGTCTGCAAAGTCGTTCCCCCACCGGCGCGCAAAACAAGGACAAAGTGGCCGATCCGATCATCGTCCACCCGGACGTGCGCCGCATGCTGCTGACCATGAAAGCCTCGAATGAAGGCGGTCGTGCGTTCTCCACCTACGTGGCCATGCAACTGGACACGGCCAAGTTCAGCGAAGACCCGACCACCCGCAAGCGCGCGGAAGATCTGGTTGCGCTGTTGACCCCGGTGGCCAAGGCGTTCCTGACGGACCTCGGTCTCGAAACCACTGTCCACGGCCAGCAGGTGTTTGGCGGCCACGGTTACATTCGTGAGTGGGGCCAGGAGCAACTGGTTCGCGACGTGCGCATTACCCAGATCTACGAAGGCACCAACGGCATCCAGGCGCTGGACCTGGTAGGGCGCAAGATCGTCGGCAGTGGCGGGGCGTTTTACAACCTGTTCGCCGACGAGATTCGTCACTTCACCGCGACCGCCAGCGCTGACCTGGCCGAGTTCACCAAGCCGCTGAACGATGCCGTGACCACCCTCGATGAATTGACCGCGTGGTTGCTGGACCGAGCAAAAAGCAACCCGAACGAAATCGGCGCGGCCTCGGTCGAGTATCTGCAAACCTTCGGTTATGTGGCCTACGCCTATATGTGGGCACTGATGGCCAAGGCGGCGTTGGGCAAAGAAGCGCAGGACGATTTTTACGCGAGCAAAGTGGGCACGGCGCGGTTCTATTTCGCACGCCTGCTGCCGCGCATTCATTCGTTGAGCGCGTCGGTGAAGGCGGGCAGCGAGTCACTGTTCTTGCTGGATGCGGCGCAATTCTGACCCGGTGACGTCGTGTAAGCATTCTCTTACGTGACGTGCTGCATTTCTCCCATAGATACAGATTGGATCCACAGCTAATCTACTTCACATGGACGTCGCGCAGGAAGCGCAAAGCCACAACACGGACACGTAGGATTCTGCCAGGACGGCGGAGTGAAATGGATGTCAGGGAAACAGTCTGCAAAGCCCCGCTTCGGCGGGGTTTTCTTTTGCCTGCAGAAAAGTAGTCAGCTCAGCCCGTCACTGGGCGTCGAGCGTTCATCGGTGCCGTGAAGCACCTCTTCGAGCAGGGTCCGCAGCAAGGTCAGCGATGCTTGCTGGCGCTGCACATCGCGACACACCAGCCCGACTTTCAACGGCACCCGCGGTTCGGTCAGTGGCTTCCAGAGCAGATCATGGTGGCCAAGCGCTTTTTGCGAACGCCCCGGAAGCACCGTCGCCAGACGGGTGTGCGGTAGGCTGTCGAGAATCCCCGCCATGTTGTTCAACTCAGCCTGCACGTGCGGGCGTCGTCCGAGATTGGCCAGTTGCGTCTGCCAGATCTGCCGCACCTGAAACTCTTCTCCCAGCAGTAACATCGGCAATTCGGCGGCCTGACTCATGGAGACTTTCTTGAATTCCCGCAGCGGGTGATCTGCGGGGATGACGAGGGTCAGTTCATCTTCGTACAGCATCACGCCGTGCAACCCCGGCTGACGGGGGGGCAGGTAGCTGATGCCGATGTCCAGAGAGCCGTTGAGCAGTCGTCGTTCGATCTCCAGGCCCGTCAGTTCATAGATCTGCACCACCAGATGGGGCTGCGCCTTGCGCACCCGTTCGAGCATCTGCGGCACGAGACTGCTATGAACAGTTTGCAGCACGCCGATGGCCAGGGTTCGCAGCGCTTTTCCCTTGAAATTACCCAACGCTTCCCGCGCCCGATGCAATCCGTCGAGCAGGGGTACAGCGTGGTTGTACAGGGTATGGGCGGCCAGGGTAGGCAGCAGGCGTTTGCTGCTGCGTTCGAACAGGCTGACATCGAGGTTCTGTTCGAGGTGGCGAATCTGCTGGGACAGCGCCGGTTGAGAGATGGAGAGCCGCTCGGCGGCGCGGCCGACATGACCCTCTTCATAGACCGCGACAAAGTAACGCAGCTGCTTGAAATCCATAAGGTGTACTTATCAAAAGTGCTCGGAAATCGAAATGGCTCGGAGGCCTGTATAGGCCTAGTCTAACTGCATTCATAAGGCTTACAGGGCCATAAAGCGCGATGAATATCGTTTCTGCCGAAGGTGTTTACATAGGTAAGGCAAAAAATCGCAGCCGAGGTTTTTTCGGATGAATCTGTTCAGTTTGCGTCGTCACACGCCCAGCCTTGATGACCTCATGCCGGACGCGTTCAAGCCATCCACCGGTAATCATCCTTCCAGCGAGTGCCTGATGCCCAGTGTCGAACGGCCGGAACAGATTTTCGTGCGAGGTCAGGGTTCGTGGTTGTGGGATAGCGAGGACCGGGCTTATCTGGACTTCTCTCAGGGCGGCGGCACCAATAGCCTCGGGCATAGCCCTTCGGTGCTGGTCGATGCCATTACCGCGCAGGCCCAGTCGCTGATCAATCCGGGTTTCGGCCTGCATAATCGCGGCATGCTCAACCTCGCCGAGCGCCTGTGTTCCAGCACGGGCAGCGATCAGGCGTACCTGCTCAACAGCGGCAGCGAAGCCTGCGAAGCCGCGATCAAGCTGGCACGCAAGTGGGGTCAACGACATCGCGGTGGTGCTTCGCGGATCATCGTGGCCAGCCATGGCTGTCATGGACGTAGTCTGGGGACGATTCCCGCGTCAGACAGTTCCAGCCTGACCAATCGCTTCGAACCGCAACTGCCGGGTTTCAGCCACGTACCGTTTAACGATCTTGCCGCGTTGCATGCCGCGGTGGACGCGCGAACGGTGGCAATCATGCTTGAACCGATCCAGAACGAAGCTGGAGTTATTCCCGCCACCGAGCATTACCTCAAGGGCGTCGAACGCCTGTGCCGTGAGCTTGGCATTCTGTTGATCTTCGACGAAGTGCAAACCGGTATCGGCCGACTCGGTAACTTGCTCGCGGAACACGCCTACGGCGTACGGGCGGATATTGTAGTCCTCGGCAAAGGCCTGGGCGGCGGTGTGCCGCTGTCGGCCTTACTGGCGCGGGGCAAGGCCTGCTGTTTCGACCTCGGCGAACTGGCGGGCACCCACCATGGCAATGCACTGATGACGGCGGCCGGCCTGGCGGTGCTCGGCAGCGTGCAGGACAAGGGTTTTCTCAAGCATGTCCAGGACGCCGGCCAGCACCTTCGTGAAGGTCTGGCACGTCTGGCTCATCGTTATGGTCAGGGCGAGTTGCGCGGACAGGGGCTGCTCTGGGGCCTTACCCTGTCAGACGATTCAGCTGATGCCGTAGTCAAAGCGGCGATGCACGAAGGCCTGTTAGTCGACGCCCCTCAAGCCAATTGCCTGCGCTTTACCCCGGCGCTCACCGTCAGCAACGCCAACATTGACGAAATGCTCCTGCGGCTGGCCCGTGCCTTTTCCCGCGTCCGAACCGCCCAGTTGCAGTGTCGCAAAGGGATTGCCGTCTGATCGGCGTCTTCCTACACAAAATCCCGAACCGTCTCGCGGTATAACGCATCGCCCCATGTTTGATTCTTTTGACGTGGGGCGTTTTTTTGTCTCGGCGTTTTGCCGGATGGCAATCGGGGCTTGAGCGTTAGAGGAATCGATGGCTTTTTAGAGGGCGTCGCCAAACATCCCAGCGGCATGGCGCTCAAATTGCTGAGCATCGTTCAGAAACACGGACTTGAAATACTGGCGTGAAGTAACGCACTGAACCCTGACGAACGGCACAGGTCGATTGGTTGTGTGGCTTGTACGAGCCAACTTCAAATCAGGAGCTGACCCATGGACTTCATTCGTATCATCATCGCCATTCTGTTGCCGCCACTGGGTGTGTTTCTGCAAGTCGGTTTTGCTGGCGCGTTCTGGCTGAATATTCTGCTGACGTTGTGCGGCTATATTCCGGGGATCGTGCATGCGGTTTATATCATTGCCAAGCGCTGAGTTTCGCGGCGTCAGGTAGAACGCTTTCGCGAGCAAGCCCGCTCCCACATTCGACCGGGTCCTCAAAGAGAACCTCGATCCAATGTGGGAGCGGGCTTGCTCGCGAATGAGGCGCCGCTGTCTCAAGAATGAATGCCGTCTTCAGTCCGCGAGCGCCATCACCCGTCGATAGAACAACCACTCCTGCTCCAGCGCATGCGCCTGGTTCCCGGCCTTGCGGAAGCCGTGGCGCTCGTCCGCGTAATAATGCGCTTCAACCAGAATGCCATTTTTCTCCAGCGCCTCGACCATGTCGCGGGTCTGTTGGGGCACCACGACGGCGTCGAGTTCGCCCTGGAAGAAAATCACTGGCACGCTGATGTTGCTCGCATGCAGAAGGGGCGTGCGCGCGGCGTAGCGTTCGGCGTCTTGGACGGGATCGCCGATCAGCCAATCCAGATAGTCACCCTCGAACTTGTGGGTCGCGCGACCCAGGGCCACGGGATCGCTGACGCCGTATAGGCTGGCGCCCGCGCGGAAAACTTTCTTGAATGCCAGCGCGCACAACGTGGTGTAGCCGCCAGCGCTGCCCCCGCGGATAAACGCCTTGTCGCCGTCGATCAACCCACGTCCGGCCAGGTGCTCGACCACCGCGCAGGCGTCCTCCACATCGACGTCACCCCAACTCAAATGCAGCGCCTGACGGTACGCCCGGCCATAGCCGCTGCTGCCGCGATAGTTGAGGTCGGCCACGGCGAAGCCGCGTTGCGCCCAGAACTGGATGCGCGGATCGAGCATCGGATAACACGCCGAGGTCGGGCCGCCGTGGATGAAGACCACCAGCGGCGGTTTCTTCTCGCCGGTCATGGCCGGGTAAAAGAAGCCGTGCGCGTCGCCCGATCCGCTCGAATAACGGAGGGTCTGCGGGACACTGATCTGCTCCGCGGGCAGCGGCGCCAATCCCCCGGCCAGCACTTTGATCTGACGGGTTTTGCGGTCGATGGCGATCACGGCGGAGGCGCTGACCGGCGATGCCGCGATGCAATAGATAAACTGCGCATCCAGTGCGAGATGACGGAACCGACTGTAGTCGCCGGTGAAGTCTTCCGAGACGTCACCCCGCAGCGCCAGCCGACCGAATCCGTCCTCAGTCCAACTCGCCAGGTAGTTACTGTCGCCGAGCGGCAGCCAGGTACACCCCCCCAACTGCCAAGGCGCGGGTCCATGATCGGCGGTGACGCAGGGCAGCGGGCGCAAGCCGGCTGAAGATTCCACCCAGGGCTGCCAGTAACCGCCGCGATCCGTCAGGCAATACAGGCAACCTGTGGAATCGAACCGTGGTTGTTGCAACGACTCCAGAACCTCATCACCGGCCACGCAACGGGCTTGAGCAAACCGACCATCGTTCTGGCATTCGGCAACCATCAGGCGGGTCGCGGTCCATGGCTGATCCGGACGGCTCCACTCGATCCAGGCCAGCCGTTTTGCGTCGGGGCTGAGCGTCGGCGCGGCATAGAAATCCGCACCTTCAACCAACAGATGCCGCACGCCGCTTGCCAGATCGATGGCCACCAGACGATGCCGGTCTTGTTGCTCCTCCACCGCGAGCACCTGCCCGTCGGCAAACTGCAGGTCGCCGTAGCGGCATTCGCCGGATGTCAGTACGACCGGTGATTCGCCTTTGAGCGATTGGCGATACAGCTGCTGATCCGCTTCGTTGACGAAAACAATTCCATCGCCCGTCAGACAAAACGCGCCACCGCCATATTCGTACACGCGACTGCGCACGCTGAAACCCACCGGCGTCAGGCAGTGCGCCTGGCCATCGCGCCAATGCCAGATCCGGCAAGCGGCGTCCTCGGGGCGGTATTCGTTCCAGAACAGCCCATGCGGTCCGACCTGCAATTCGGCGAAGTCGACACCCGCGGCAACGGCCTTGGCGGCGCTGAACGGTTCAGCTTTTGGCGATGAGTCGTGAGTTTCGTTCATTGCGGAAGGCCAGTTGTCCGATGGTCTGGGTCGCGTGCTCGGCTTCTTCGCGGGCCTTGAGAATCACGCCGTGATGTTCCGACTTGCTGCACACCGGGTCGGCGTTGCTCGCATCACCGGTAAGCATGAACGCCTGGCAGCGGCAGCCGCCGAAGTCCTTTTCTTTCTCGTCGCAGGAGCGGCACGGTTCGGGCATCCAGTCGTAACCGCGAAAGCGGTTGAAGCCGAACGAGTCGTACCAGATGTGCTGCATGCTGTGGTCGCGAACATTGGGAAACTGCACCGGCATCTGTCGGGCGCCATGACAGGGCAGGGCGGTTCCGTCCGGGGTCACTGTCAGAAAAATACTGCCCCAGCCATTCATGCAGGCTTTGGGACGTTCTTCGTAGTAGTCCGGGGTGACGAAAATCAGTTTGCACGGATGCCCTTCGGCTTCCAGTTTGGCGCGGTATTCATTGGTGATGCGTTCGGCGCGGACCAGTTGTTCCCTGGTCGGTAAGAGACCGACCCGATTGAGCTGCGCCCAACCGTAAAACTGGCAGGTCGCGAGTTCGACGAAGTCGGCCTCAAGGGCGATGCACAACTCGATGATCCGGTCGATCTTGTCGATGTTGTGCCGGTGGGTGACGAAATTCAGCACCATCGGATAACCGTGGGCTTTCACCGCACGCGCCATTTCCAGCTTCTGCGCAAAGGCTTTTTTCGAGCCGGCCAGCAAGTTGTTGACCTGCTCGTCGCTGGCTTGAAAACTGATCTGGATATGGTCCAGGCCGGCTTTCTTGAAGTCGCTGATTTTCTGCTCGGTGAGGCCGATGCCGGAGGTGATCAGGTTGGTATAGAAACCCAGCTTGCGCGCCTCGGCGATCAGCTCGGCAAGGTCCTGGCGCACCAGTGGTTCACCGCCGGAAAAACCCAGCTGCGCTGCGCCCATCTCCCGCGCTTCGCGAAACACCTTGATCCATTGTTCGGTGCTCAGCTCTTTGCCTTGCTCGGCGAAGTCCAGCGGATTGGAGCAATAAGGGCATTGCAGTGGGCAGCGGTAAGTCAGCTCGGCCAGCAGCCACAGCGGCAGGCCAATTTCCGGTTTGGGCGGTAACTTGTCCGATACGGAATCAGGCAAGTTCGATCCAGTGCTGAGCACGGGCGACCTCCATGAATTGCTCGATGTCTTCACCGAGCTCCGGTACACCGGGGAACTGTGCGTCCAGTTCGGCAATGATTGCTGCGACGTTACGTTCGCCGTCGATCAAACCGCCGATCAGTGCCGCACTTTCATTGAGCTTGATCATGCCTTCGGGGTACAGCAGCACGTGGCCTTTTTGCGCCGGTTCGTACTGGTAACGGTAGCCGGGACGCCAGGTCGGGGTCTTGCTGCGGTCGAAACTCATAAGGTAATTCCTTTATGCCAGACCCGTTGTTCGGTCACGCTGTGGTACGGCGGACGTTTCAGTTCATAGGCCATGCTCATGGCATCGAGCATGCTCCAAAGAATGTCCAGTTTGAACTGGAGAATTTCCAGCATGCGCTCCTGGCCTTCGCGCGTCGTGTAGTGCTGCAACGTGATGGTCAGGCCGTGTTCCACATCACGGCGGGCCTGGCCCAGGCGGGTGCGGAAATATTCGTAGCCGGCCGGGTCGATCCATGGGTAATGCTGCGGCCAGCTGTCCAGACGTGATTGGTGGATCTGCGGCGCGAACAGCTCGGTCAGTGAGCTGCTGGCGGCTTCCTGCCAGCTGGCGCGGCGAGCGAAGTTGACGTAGGCGTCCACGGCGAAACGTACGCCGGGCAGCACCAGCTCTTGGGAGCGCAGCTGATCGGGGTCGAGGCCGACGGCCTGGCCCAGTCGCAGCCAGGCTTCGATACCGCCGTCTTCACCCGGGGCGCCGTCATGGTCAAGCAGGCGTTGAATCCATTCGCGACGAATCTCGCGATCCGGGCAATTGGCGAGGATCGCGGCGTCCTTCAGGGGAATGTTCACCTGGTAGTAGAAACGGTTGGCCACCCAGCCCTGGATCTGCTCGCGGCTCGCCCGACCTTCATACATCGCCACGTGGTAGGGGTGATGGATGTGGTAATAGGCGCCTTTGGCGCGCAGGGCGGCCTCGAATTCGGCGGGGGACATTGGGGTGTCGGTCATTGCGGCTCTCCGGGTGCAACCGATGGATTTCTACGTTTCGGGTAGGGCGTTATCGCCAGCAGGCTGGCTCCCACAGTTGATCGCATTCCAATGTGCGAGCCAGCCTGCTGGCGATAGACCGTGCAGCGGTCTGTATGCCCTACAACACAATACTCATGCCGTCATACGCCACTTCAACGTCACGCCGAACCAGTTCCGCGCGCTCCGGCGAATCCTCATCAAGGATCGGATTGGTGTTGTTGATATGGATCAGCACCTTGCGCTGGTTGGGCAGCTGTTCCAGCACTTCCAGCATGCCGCCGGGGCCGTTCTGCGCCAGGTGGCCCATTTCCCGGCCGGTGCGGGTGCCGACGCCACGGCGCTGCATTTCATCGTCGTCCCACATCGTGCCGTCCACCAGCAGGCAGTTGCTGCCGGCCATCATTTCCAGCAGCGGTGCATCGACCTTGCCCAGACCCGGCGCGTAGAACAGCTTGCCGCCAGTGTTCAGGTCTTCGACGATCAGTCCGATGTTGTCGCCCGGGTGCGGATCGAAGCGGTGCGGTGAGTACGGTGGTGCCGCGCTGCGCAGCGGCAGCGGGGTGAAACGCAGATTCGGACAGGCCGGGATGATGAAGCTTTGGTCGAGCTCGATACGGTTCCAGTTCAACCCGCCGTTCCAGTGGGTGAGCATGGTGAACAGCGGGAAACCGCTGCTCAGGTCTTCATGGACTATGTCGGTGCACCAGACATCGTGCGGGCAACCTTCGCGCAGGCTGAGCAGGCCGGTGGTGTGGTCGATCTGGCTGTCCATCAGAATGATCGCGCTGATCCCGGTATCGCGCAGGGCGCGGCCCGGTTGCATCGGAGCAAAACTCTGGAGCTGGGCGCGGATGTCCGGCGAGGCGTTGCACAGGACCCAGTTCACGCCGTCATCGGAAATCGCGATAGATGACTGAGTGCGGGCCTTGGCATTCAGGCTTCCGTCGCGAAAACCGGCGCAGTTCACGCAGTTGCAGTTCCACTGAGGAAAACCGCCGCCGGCGGCGGAACCTAGAATCTGGACAAACATGGACGCTCCATCATTTCAACGCTGAACATAAAAACGCCCCGGTAAACCGAGGCGTTGCCTATCGCTTTCCATCTACAACAGCAAACCTTAGCGGCTTGCGAAGTACATGGTGACTTCAAAGCCGATACGCAGGTCGGTGTAAGCAGGTTTGGACCAGGACATGGGAGCGCTCCTTCAGGTGATGGGACGGTTGAGATCTATACATATAGTCCACCTCCAGCCGGAGATGTTCAGATAGTTAGGTGGCTATGTTACTCAAAATTACAGTTCGATTGGCCGGCATTCTTGGAAAAAGCTAATTGCACCAGCGGTAATGATCATTTTGTCACTTGCCAAGGCGCTCCCGGCGCGGAACTGCTGGCCAGGCAGCGCCAGCCGCCTTCGGCGCTGTTCAGGCGATGGGCGGCAGCGATCAGGTCGGCGCGCTCAAGGACCAGAATCGACAAGGGTAGCCGGGTCAGATAATCCGACGAGTGGCCAGCGTGCCTGGCCTGCCAAAGCAACTCGGCAGCTTGCGAGAGCGGTAATGCTTCCTTATCGAATTGATCGGCCAACGCCTGGCGCTGGGTGACGAAGGTTGCTTCGTCGATGCCGTTTATCCATTCGGGCAGGTCGCTCAGGAAGCGCTCCATATGTTCGAGCAATTGCAACGGCGCAGTCTGCGGCGACTGCACGCCAAAAAGGATGCCGGTCTGCCCGTGGATCTGGCGCAGTGTGCTGAACACCGCATAACCCAATTGCAGCTCCACACGCAGGCGTTGATAGATCGGCGTCTGACAGACAAGCGCCAACAAACGCCAGGCGGCTTCGTCGGAGATTTCCCGCGTAGCCGTCGGACAAAACAGCAGCAACGCATGTTCGCTGGCGCCGGTGTCCAAAGTTGTCCACAAGCGCCGTGCGTTGATCGAAGACGGCGGGGACGGGCGGGTGTCGGCAACGCCGGGTACGCGGCTCAGGGCCAGACCCAATGCCGCTTGAATGTGTGCCGAGAGGCCGACCGCCAGGCCTTCCCAACGTGCATTTGACCATAGTTGCTGCAAGTCATCTGAAGCCGCCACGGGTTCAAGGCAAAGCTCGGGCAGTGCCTTGAGCAGGTACTTGATCGGTATCAACGCGGGGCTTTTCGGTGCGTCGTGTGAGACATCGCTGTCAGTCTTCGTCAGTGCTGTTAGCGCATGTTCGAGGACTGTGGGCATCGGTGCTTGCAGTCCCGTCGCCTTCAGCAGCCATTCATTGCCTGAGGCACTGAAGGACATGTCCACGCCGGCCTGACGCGCGTTTTCACGCAACGATTGCAGACGGGATTCCAGTCGCTGTTGGAGGCGGGCATGGGGTTTGGACCCGAGCCGCCAGCGCAGATAAATGGCGCCTTCCACGGTGTTATCCGGCACGGCCTGGCTGTATTGCATCGGGGAGTTTTCCCGCCGGCTGCGTGAACGATCCTGGGCAAACGTTCGCAGACCACGGTGTTTGCTGGTTTGTCCGCGAATCAGCCCGGCATTTTGACTCGGCGGCTCGACGCGCAAAAATGGGTTGGGCGCTGGCAGCTGCCAGTCGCCGCTGAAGTTATCCACAGCGCCGATTTTCTTCAGGATGTCCTTTAGCGCTACAACGCCCTGCTCGGATAGCCCGGTTTCAAGCTGTTCGCTGTCGAACCGAGCCATTTCCAGTGCGCTGCTGACCTGTTGCTGGCGCTCAAGCACGGCGGCGTATTCTTCACGCAGACGGACACAGTCCTGCTGCGACGCCAAAAAGCCCAGCCAATCCAGAAGCTTTTCGCGAATCATGCTCGCCGGCGCCGTGGTGCTGAATTGGACGTGCAGCACGGCTTGTCCGGCAAACTGATACAGCGGCTTGGCGTTCAACTGCTCAGCCACACCGTGTGAGCGCAACTCAGCCAGCAGCCCTCCGGGTTTTGCGGCGTTCAGCCAATGGCACAGGAACGCCAGCGCTTCAGCCGACGAAGGGGGCAGCGATTCGAACGTAAACAGCAGGTCGAGTCGACCCTCGCTCACCTGTTGATACATTGTCTCGGAAGATTGCATCAGCGGCGCAGGTGCCGCCTGAGGAACATGCTTTCCTTCTGCAATGACTGCGCTGAAATTGAGCGCCATGCGCTTCATCTCTTCAATGCTTTGCGGCCCGACCAGGCTCAGCGTCATTTGCCCGGTCTGATAAAACCGCTGATGAAAATTTTTCAGCGCTTGCTGAAAATCCGCTTGCTGCACCGGCAGGCTGTCGCGATTACCCGCATGAAACCCGCGCAACGGATGACTCGGTGAAAGCCCATCGAACAGCGCCAACTGCTGTTGCGCCCCCTCATCCTGGGACCAGGCGACAAACTCTGCCTGCAGCACTTCCCGTTCCCGCTGCTGATCGTCCAGAGTCATACGCGGATGGGCGAGCATGTCTGACAGACGCTCCAACCCACCGGCGAATGCTCGGGGCGCCAGTTCGAAAAAGAAGTCGGTGCTGCGTTCACTGGTCCGCGCATTCACCGGGCCGCCGTGACCTTGTACGTAGGCCATCAATCCTTGATCAGCGGGAAACCGCTCAGTGCCGATAAACAGCAGGTGCTCAAGAAAGTGCGCCAGCCCCGGCCACGCCAATGGCACATCATGACTGCCTGCCGCGACCCGCAACGCTGCCGCGCACCGCTTCAAATGCGGGGCATGACGCAGCGTCACCCGCAGACCATTGGCCAGGGTTTCGGTAGGGGGGCAAGGGGGATTCAACGCAGGCATGAGCACTTCCAGAACAGAGAAGCGCTAATGCTAGCGGATAAAGCGGTATCAGCGCTTGTTCAGGTCGCCGTAAAGCTCCGGGCGGCGATCGAGCAAGTAGCGGTTGGCCGCACGGGAATCGACCATCAACTGGCGATCCAGCTCACCGACGATCAATGCCTCATCCAGGCCAGCCTGGGCGACGCGGCGGCCGTCCGGTGCGGCGATGCTGCTCTGGCCGCAATAATGGATGTCGCCTTCATTGCCGCAGTAATTGGCGTAGGCCACGTAACACTGGTTTTCGAAGGCTCGGGCGCGCACGGTGACGTCGGCGACAAAGTCGTAGGGAATCATGTTCGCCGTTGGCACCAGAATCAACTCGGCGCCGGCCAGCGCCAGGCGGCGCGCGTTTTCCGGAAACTCCAGGTCGTAACAAATCAGGAAACCCAGCTGCCAGCCATTGAGCTCCACCAGCGGAAACTCACCCTGCCCGGCGCTGAACATCGAGTGATCGAGGTCGCCGTACAGGTGGCTCTTGCGGTAGTTGCACAGGCGCTCGCCGTTGGCGTCGATCAACTGCACGGCGTTGTAGATCTGCCCGTCCTCGGTGCGCTCGGGATAACCGTACAGAATGGCGATCCCGGCTGTTTTGGCAATGCGCGCGATTTGCTGGGCCGACTCACCGTTGTGCACCTCCGCCAGCACGCTGACGGCATCGGGGCCGATGTTGTAGCCGGTCAGGAACATCTCCGGCAGCACCAGCAAGTCGGCGCCTTTCGCTTCCTGCGCCAGCCGATGCAGGCGTTGCAGGTTGCCGGCGACATCCAGGGGCAGCGGTGGACATTGGTAAAGGGCTACGCGCATTTAGGACTCCTCTTACTCGGGCAGGGCGATCGGACCGATCTCGTTGAACACATCTCCTGGACCCGGGTTCTCGGCGTGAGTTTCACCGCCGAAGTGTTTCATGATCCCCCACACCGCATTGAGCGAGGTCTGCACCGCGCCTTCCACCCATGCCGGGGTCCAGGAAACGTCGTCGCCGGCGATGAAAATCCCACGTTGTTCGGCCGGCATGTCGTCCTGCATGAAATGCGCGTACATGCGTTGGTTATAGCGATAGTGACCGGGCAGGGCGCCTTTGAACGCGCCGAGGAAATATGGGTCGGCCTCCCAGGACACAGTGATCGGGTCGCCAATGATGCGCGCTGCGATGTCCACTTTCGGGTAGATCTTTTTCAGCGCGTTCAACGCCAGCTCCACGCGTTTTTCCACCGGGTGCGGAAGCATTTTCAGCGCATCGCTCATCCACGAGTACGACAGGCAGATCACCCCAGGCTTGTCGTCACCGTTGTCGAACAGGTAGGTGCCACGGGTCAGGCGATCGGTGAGGGTCATGCTCATCAGGTCACGACCGGTTTCCGGGTCCTTGTCCTTCCAGAACGGCCGGTCGACCATCACGAAGGTTTTCGACGATTGCATGTAGCGCGTGCGGTCCAGGGCCATCCACATTTTCTGCGAGAACAGGGTTTCGTCGCATTCGATCTGGGTGGTCAGCAGCCAGCTCTGGCAAGTGGTCAGCACCGCCGCATATTCGCGGGTGTCACCGTTGTTGTCGGTGACGGCAAAGCGGCCGTCCGCGGCGTGCGCGATTTTTTTCACCCCGGAGCGCGGCGCGCCTCGGTGCAGCGATTTGAGACTGGTACCTTCGGGCCAGTGCACGCAACGGTCTGGCACATGGCGCCAGATGCCTTGCGGGACTTGTTCGACGCCGCCGACAATCAGGTGTTGGTGATCGTCGCAGTTGGTCATGACCACCCGGAAGATTTCCAGCATCGAGTTCGGGAAATCCGAGTCCCAGCCGCCGGTGCCGAAGCCGACCTGGCCGAACACTTCGCGGTGATGGAACGAGAGCTTGGCGAACGCTTTGGAGGTGGCGACAAAGTCGTAGAACGTGCGGTCGTCCCACAGCGGCACCAAGGTGTTCCATAACTCTTTTAGGCGCCCCACATCACGGTCGCGAATCGCCTGCTGGATATCGGAGAACTGTGAACCGGCTTCCAGCGCATCCGCCCAGGCGTCGGCCACTTCCTGAAACAGTGCAGGAAGATCCGCCAGTTTCTGTGCGTAATGGGTTTTGCCTTCAATGTCGATCACCGTGCTGCCCGACGCCGGCGTCAGCGGGTTCGGGAAAGGCTTGGTCTCGAGGCCGAGCTTGTCGACGTAGTGGTAAAACGCCGTGGACGAGACCGGGAAGCGCATGCCGCCGAGTTCGGCGACGATGCCGTCAGTGCCGTTGAAAGCCTGGGAGCGCAGACGGCCGCCCAATTTCGAGGCTTCGTAGACGACCGGTTTCAGGCCCAGTTTCATCAGTTCATAAGCGGCCACCAAACCGGCGATGCCCGCGCCGACAATCGCCACTTCAGCGCCGTGGTTGTGCGCCGGAATACTGCCGAGGCCCGCCGGGTGCTCGATCCAGTCGTCGAAGGCGAAAGGAAAGTCCGGGCCGAAAATGGTGACCGGTTTTTTACCGTCTGCAGGATGGCGATTGTTCTTGTTCATGGCTGACCTTGCTAGCGACCGGACGCGGGGTGCGCGTCTGAGTATAGGAAAAGATGGCAGCCATTCTAGAGAGCGTAGAACACGTTAATAAGACGCAATGTGTCGTCGTTTTGATGAGTTGTCGACCAATATGACGATCTATAACTACACACTGATCAATGTAAGAGGAACTGTGCCTAGACCGGCTGCCCGCGATCAATCTTGCTGCTCAGGATGATCGAAGTGGTCGTCTTTTCTACCCCATCCACACTGCCAATCTGATCCAGCAACTGATCCAGTTGCTCCGGCGAATCTGTGCGTAACCACGCCACGTAATCGAATTCGCCACTCACCGCGCACAACTGCTGTACCTGGGCCATGGCGCTAAGGCGGCGCAGCACTTCCTTGCCGGACCGCGGCTGCACGGTGATCCCGACATACGCCTGCAACCCGCCGTCCACCACCCGTTGACCGAGGCGCACGCCATAACCGGTGATCACTTTGGCCTTCTCCAGCCGCGCCAGCCGCGACGTCACGGTGGTACGGGCGATGCCCAATTGCCGGGCGAGCATGGCCACGCTTTCGCGGGCATTGATCTGCAGCGCCGCGATCAGTTGGCGGTCGATTTCGTCAAGAACAGGCGGGCGGATGTCGGGCAAGGGGGTCTCCAGCGATGCAAATCATTGGGTCAGCATGTTACAGGCACAGCCCGAAATGCGGATGCTTGATCTACGCTGGATACCGTTCATGCCATTTTTGCCTGCGACAATTTGCCATAAGTAACCAGGTAGTACATTATTCCGCGCTTGTCACAAATGGGGATAAATTCCGACATGAATAATTCTGGAGCTGCCGGCGGCGGCAAATGGTTGCTGGCGGGACTGGGTGTCCTGATCGCACTGATTGGGCTCGGCCTCGCGGCTGGTGGCGGCTACCTGATCGTGCTGGGAGGCAGTTGGTATTTCCTGCTGATGGGCGTGGCGATGCTGGCGTCCGGGCTGATGATCGCCCGTCGCAACCCACAAGGCGCGCGGCTGTATGGGGTGGCACTGATCCTGACCGCGATTTGGGCCGTGTGGGACAGCGGTTTTGAATACTGGCCACTGGTATCGCGGGTGCTGACGTTTGCGGTGATCGGCCTGGTGGTGGCCTTGATCTACCCGATGCTGGTGCGTGCGTCGGGGGCGACGGCGGGACGCGGTGCTTACGGCCTCGCCGGCATTCTGGGCCTCGGCATCGTCGCCACTATGGCTTACATGTTCGTGCCGACCCACGTGGTCAAGGCCGACATCGAACCTGCGGTGACGCCCGTCACTCCCGGCACCGAGCAGAAAGATTGGGCCCACTGGGGCAACACCACCGCGGGCAACCGCTTTGCTGCGCTGGACCAGATCAACAAGGGCAACATCGACAAATTGCAGGTGGCGTGGACTTTCCGCACCGGCGATATTCCGCAAAGTACCGGCGCTGGCGCTGAAGACCAGAACACCCCGCTGCAAATCGGCGACACGGTTTACACCTGCACGGCCTACGGCAAAGTCTTCGCCCTGGATGCCGACACCGGCACCCAGCGCTGGAAATTTGATCCACAAGGCACTGCGCCAAACTGGCAGCGTTGCCGGGGATTGGGTTACTCCGAAACCCCTATGTCTTCAGACGTTCAGCCAACTGCCTGTACGAAACGTCTGTTTCTGCCGACGGGCGATGCTCGTCTGATCGCCATCAACGCCGACACCGGCAAGCCGTGTGAAGAGTTTGGCAACAAGGGCACGGTGGATCTGACCACCGACATGGGCGAAGTGAAACCCGGTTACTACCAGCAGACCTCGACGCCATTGGTCGCGGGTGAGGTGGTGATCGTTGGCGGGCGCGTGGCCGACAACTATTCCACCGGCGAACCACCCGGCGTGGTTCGCGCCTACGACGTTCGCAGTGGCGAACTGGTGTGGGCGTGGGATCCGGGCAATCCGAACACCACCAAACGCCCACCGGCCGGCGAGACTTACACCCGTGGCACCCCGAACGTGTGGTCGGCCATGTCCTACGACGCCAAACTGGGTCTGGTCTACTTGCCCACCGGCAACGCCACCCCGGACTTCTTCGGCGGCCAACGCACCGCCTTCGATGACAAGTGGAACTCGTCCATCGTCGCCATCGACGTGAAGACCGGTCAGGTACGCTGGCACTTCCAGACCACACATCACGACCTGTGGGACTTCGACCTGCCGGCGCAACCGCTGCTGTACGACGTGCCGGACGACAAGGGCGGCGTGCAACCGGCGCTGGCGCAAGTCACCAAGCAGGGCGAAATCTTCCTGCTCAACCGTGAAACCGGCGTGCCGATTGCCCGTGTCGAAGAGCGTCCGGTGCCGCAGGGCAACGTGCCCGGCGAACGCTACTCGCCGACCCAGCCGTTTTCGGTCGACATGCCGTCCATTGGCAACAAGACCCTGACTGAAGCTGACATGTGGGGCGCCACGCCGTTCGACCAGTTGATGTGCCGCATCCAGTTCAAAGGCATGCGTCACGAAGGCGTCTACACTCCGCCGGGACTCGATCGTGCGCTGCAGTTCCCGGGCTCGCTGGGCGGCATGAACTGGGGCAGCGTGTCGGTTGATCCGAACACGAATTACATGTTCGTCAACGACATGCGCCTGGGCCTCGCCAACTACATGATCCCGCGCAACAAGATCGCCGCCGGTGCCAGTGGTATCGAAATGGGCGTAGTGCCACAGGAAGGCACGCCATTTGGCGCGATGCGCGAACGTTTCCTTTCGGCGGCGGGCATTCCGTGCCAGAAGCCACCGTTCGGCACGATGTCCGCCATCGACCTCAAGACCCACAAACTGATGTGGCAAGTCCCGGTCGGCACCGTGCAGGACACCGGCCCGCTGGGCATCCGCATGCACCTGCCGATCCCGATTGGCATGCCGACCCTCGGGGCTTCACTGGCCACGCAATCGGGCCTGCTGTTCTTCGCCGGCACCCAGGACTTCTACCTGCGTGCCTTCGATACCGGCAACGGCAATGAAATCTGGAAATCTCGCTTGCCGGTCGGCAGTCAGTCCGGCCCGATGACCTACGTTTCGCCGAAAACCGGCAAGCAGTACATCTTGTTGACGGTCGGCGGCGCGCGTCAGTCGACGGATCGCGGGGACTACGTGATTGCGTACGCGCTGCCCAAGTAAAGGCTGAATCGCTCGTACGAAAAAGCCGCGCACTTGCGCGGCTTTTTTGCCTGAGCGAATCGTGCTCAACGCATGACAGGATGGACAGCGACTGTCCCTCGTAGTCGAATGCGTAATCGGGGAGGCGAGGCGCTGAGATGACGAGGAACATGCCCACCGCTGTACGGGATCATGCGTTGCAGATTGCCCATCACGAAATGAGCCATTACGTTGTGGCCCGCACCTTGGGATTTGCAACAGGCGGCGTGAGTTTGTCTGTGACCATGGACTTGCGGCACCAGGGAAGCGCTTCCATAACCTTGGCGCGTTCGATTTCGTCGATAGACGCCATGAAAGCGCATTTGGAAGCCCGGATGATGGTGCTGATGGCCGGCGCCATGGGGCAGACCTTATCGTCCGGAAAGTGCGTCGACAAGTTGAAAGCGGTCACGATCCTCAAAGGCGCTTCGGGGGCAGAACAGGATTACGCCAAGCTGAAAGAGCTTCAGCAGCTGCTGCGCAATCTCAGCTATCCCGATACCGATCCCGCGGCATCTGACCGCGTCACGGCTGAGCTGAAAGCGATGACGGATCACTTGTGGGACCGGACGCAGACGGTCATCGAGGAACGGACGGCCACCATTGCCGAATTGGCCCTAATGCTGGTTGACCGCATGGTTATCGTGGAGCAATGGGGTCGGGTTGCGGATACGTATGAGGCCGTGCTGACGGGCGAAACGCTGGACCTGCACTACGCTCGACGGTTTTCCAGGCCTGATCGCTGAGGCGATTTGCAGACACAAAAAAGCCGCGCATTCAGCGCGGCTTTCTTTATTTGGTGGGCCCACACGGACTTGAACCGTGGACCAAAGGATTATGAGTCCTCTGCTCTAACCAACTGAGCTATAGGCCCTCAGTAGGCCGCGGATTATAGCGACGGTTTCTCGGCTGTGCTATCCGAAAAGTCTGAAACCCGTATACGAAGAAACGTCGCAGCGAATTCGTCAGCGGGAAGGGGCAGGCTGACGATGTAGCCCTGGATCTGTTCGCAGCCTTCGTCCGTGAGAAATTGCTGCTGTGCCGGGGTCTCGACACCCTCGGCAATCACGGTGAATTGCATGCTGCGCCCCAGCGCGATGATAGCGCGAACGATGGCGGCGTCATGGGGATCATCCGGCAGGCCGCGGACGAACGACTGGTCGATCTTGAGGATGTCCAGCGGCAGGCGTTTCAGGTAGCTCAGGGACGAGTAACCGGTGCCGAAATCATCGATGGCCAGTTGCACGCCCAGGTGTTTGAGTTGATGCAGCACCGCCAGTGCTTCCTCGGCCTGACTCATGATGAAATTTTCGGTAATTTCCAGTTGCAACAATCCAGGCTGAAGGCCGTTCTCCTTGAGCAGTTGTTCGATCCGGCCGAGGAGGTTGGGTTGACGTAATTGCGCGCCCGCGAGGTTGACCGACAGGGGGCCGAGGCATTCATACGCCAGGTTCCATTCGGACATCTGCCGGCACGCGGTTTCGAGGACCCAGTCGCCGACTTGCAGAATCATGCCGTTTTCTTCGGCCAGCGGAATGAAGTGCTCCGGTGGTACGTCGCCGAAGGTTGGGTGACGCCAGCGGATGAGGGCTTCAGCACCGACCAGGCGATTGTCTTCCAGGCTGATTTTCGGCTGGTAGTGCAGCAACAGCTCATTGCGCTCAATGGCGCGGCGCAGTTCGTGTTCCAGGGCGACGCGTTCGCTGGCCTGGGCGGTCAGGTCGCGGGTGTAGCTTTCCACGCGGTTGCGGCCTTTGGCCTTGGAGCGGTACATCGCCGCGTCGGCATTCTTGACCAGGGTGGCGACGTCACAGCCGTCCTTGGGATACAGGCTGGTGCCGATGCTGGCGCTGATGAAGAACTCGTGCTCACCGGCCTGGAACGGCGCGCAGAAGCAGTTGAGCAGCTTGGTGGCAATGTGGTCGGCGTCGCTGGGCTGTTGCAGGCCGGGCAGCAGGATGATGAATTCGTCGCCGCCCAGGCGCGCCACGGTGTCGATGTCGCGCAACTGCTCCTTGAGGCGCACGGCGATGCCCTTGAGCAGCAGGTCGCCCACCGGGTGGCCAAGGCTGTCGTTGATGTGTTTGAAGCGGTCCAGGTCGAGGAACAACACCGCGCCTTGACCACCGTTTTCTCGCTGGTTGTCGAGTGCGGTCAGCAGTCGGTTTTCGAACAAAGTGCGGTTGGGCAGGCCGGTCAGTGGGTCGTGGTGGGCCTGGTAATCGAGTTTGGCCTGCGCGTGTTTGAGGCTGGAGATATCGGCGAACACTGCAACAAAGTGGGTGATGAACTTGTCACGGTTGCGCACGGCGCTGATGGTCAGCCAACTCGGGTACAGCTCGCCATTCTTGCGCCGGTTGGAAATCTCGCCCTGCCAGTGTCCTTCGGCGGTGAGTTGGTGCCACATGGCCGCGTAGAACGCGCTGTCGTGCAGACCCGAGGCGAGCAGGCGCGGGGTATGGCCGAGTGCTTCACTTTCGCTGTAACCGGTGATTTCAGTGAAGGCACGATTGACCGCGCTGATGTGCTGCTGGGTGTCGGTGATCAACACGCCTTCGGCGGTGCTCTCGAACACGGTTGCCGCCTGTTGCAGTTTTTCCTGCATCAGGTGCCGCTCGGTGATGTCCCGGGCGATGGTCAGCATGCAGTCTTCATCGCCGATCGGCAGGGGTCGGCTCGACACTTCGCAGAGGCGGATCTGCCCGTCGCTACGGCGGATATGGCAACTGAAGTCGCGGACAAAACCGTCGCGGTGCAACAGGTCGAGCATCTGTTTGCGTTCGTTGAGATTGACCCAGATGCCTAGCTCCAGCGCGGAGCGGTCTACCGACATCGCGCTGTTGAAGCCGGTGATGCGGCTGAAACCTTCGTTGACCTCCAGCAGCAAGCCATCGCTTTGCCGCGACAGCAGCAAGCCGTCGGGCGAGGCATGGAAGGCTTTGGCGAATTTTTCTTCGGAGGTTTGCAGCTGTTGTTGGGTTTCCTTGAGCTGACTGATATCCCGCACGACCACCACCAGCGCCGGAGTGGTGTCGAGGTCGAACGGTTCGGCAGAGATCAGGCCGGTAAACACCTGGCCATTGTTGCGGCGAAAGGGCATCTCCAGGTTACGAATGCTGCCCGCCTGCAAGCGCTGCAGCAGGCCCGGCCCGACGCCGGGAATGCCCCAGATGTTCAGATCAGTGGCCGTTTGACCAATGACCTCATCAGCGCTGAGACCAATCTGTTCTTCGAACGCTTCGTTGACCTCCAGCAGACAGCCGTCGGAGAGCCGGGCGATGACCAGGATGTCCGGGCACTGCTGGAACACCGAGGCGAACTTCTGTTCCGACAGGCGCAGAGCCTCTTCGGTGCGTTTGGCTTCGGTAATGTCGATCATCAGCCCGCGCATCACCGGTTCATGCCCGTGCACGATAAGGCTGACGATGTCACGCACCCAAATGCAGCGACCGTCGGCGGTGATGACGCGGTAATCGAGGCTGTGATCACGCCCGGCCAGTACTTCGTGATCGCAGAAGGTCTGAGCGCGGGTCAGGTCGGCAGGGTGAATAATGTTGCGCCAAAAGCCGGGGATCAGCCAATGAGCCAGTGGATAACCGAGCAACTCTTCGGCGTGGGGCGACACGTAGCTGTAGGTGAAATCGGTGATCCGCGCTTCCCAGGCAATGGCTGACAGGCTCTCCACCAAGCCGCGGTAATGGTATTCGCTGCTGCGCAGCTCCTGTTCGAGGTCGACGCGGCGGGCGATTTCCGAACTCAGGCGGCGGTTGATCCGGATGACCACCGCCAGCACGGTGATCAGCAGCAGGAGGCCTGGCAGACCGTACACCAACAGGTCGGACCAGAATGTTCGATGATCGAGAACGGTGCCAATCCAATGCTCCTGGATGGCGCTGATTTCTTCCGGGGTCATGTCCGCCAGGACTTTGTCCAGGATGCCGACCAGGATCTTGTTGTCCTTGGGGGCGCCCATGGCCAGTTGGTAGCGATAGGGCGTTTCGCCGCTGACATAGAGCCCGTCGAGCTTGAGCTGGCGCAGGCTCCAGACGCTGGAGGCGAGGTCGCCCACCACCGCGTCGACTTCATCGGTCGCCAGTGCCTGCAACGCTGAGCTGACGTTGGGCATGCCCACAAGGTTCAGGTCGGGGTGGTGGGTGCGCAACAGTTCATGGGGTGCATAGTTCTCCACCACGGCGATTTTCAGGCCGTACAGGTCTTCGAGCTTGCGCGGCTGAGCGCCGCCGACATGGGCAAGGATGACAATCGGAAAATCCAGGTAGGGACGCGTGAATGACAGGTATGACTGGCGCTCCGGGGTCGACATGATGCCGGGCAACAGGTCGAGTTTGGCCTGTCTGGCTTGCTCCAGGACGGCGGTCCAGCTTGCGGGCTCGATTGGCGTGAGCTTGATGGCCAGCCGCTGGCGAATCAGGTCGATGTAGTCCGCCGCAAGGCCTTGGTAGAGGCCCTGTTCATCACGGAACTCAAAGGGTGGCCATGACGCATCGACACCCAGGCGCAGATTCGGGTGGGCGGTCAGCCAGCTACGTTCTTCGTCGGTCAGAGTCAGCGCGCCAGCCGTTGCGGTCCAGGTGATCAGCGACAGCAAAAAAAGCACGGTCGGCAGTCTGGGCATAACGGTCTCGTTATGGCTCGGGGGAATGTTTCGAGTGTAGACGGGCAATCCGGCGGGGGGGAGGTACGGGGAATTTTATCTGCATAAAGCAAAACCCCCGGCATGGGCCGGGGGTTCTGTGATCACTCGTCGAGGAAGGAGCGCAGATGCTCGCTTCTCGTCGGGTGGCGCAGCTTGCGCAACGCCTTGGCTTCGATCTGACGAATCCGTTCACGGGTCACGTCGAACTGCTTACCAACCTCTTCGAGGGTGTGGTCGGTATTCATGTCGATACCGAAGCGCATGCGCAGTACTTTGGCTTCACGGGCAGTGAGGCCGGACAGCACTTCGCGAGTTGCTTCTTTAAGGCTCTCAACGGTGGCCACATCGATTGGCGACTGCATGGTCGAGTCTTCGATGAAGTCACCCAGATGGGAGTCTTCGTCATCACCGATCGGGGTTTCCATGGAGATCGGCTCTTTAGCGATCTTCAATACCTTGCGGATCTTGTCCTCAGGCATTTCCATGCGTTCGCCCAACTCTTCCGGGGTCGGTTCGCGACCCATTTCCTGCAACATCTGCCGGGAAATACGGTTGAGCTTGTTGATCGTCTCGATCATGTGCACCGGAATACGGATGGTGCGGGCCTGGTCGGCGATCGAGCGAGTGATCGCCTGACGGATCCACCAGGTGGCATAAGTCGAGAATTTGTAGCCGCGGCGGTATTCGAACTTGTCTACCGCTTTCATCAGACCGATGTTGCCTTCCTGGATCAGATCGAGGAATTGCAGGCCACGGTTGGTGTACTTCTTGGCGATGGAGATCACCAGACGCAAGTTCGCTTCAACCATTTCTTTCTTCGCGCGGCGGGCCTTGGCCTCACCGATCGACATGCGACGGTTGATGTCCTTGATCTCGGCGATCGTCAAACCGGTTTCGGTTTCCAGCGCGACCAGCTTCTGCTGGCAACGAATGATGTCCGGCTGCAGGCGACCAATGGCTTCAGCGTATTTGCTTTTGCCTTTGGCCAGCGCGTCGGTCCAGCTTTCGTCGACTTCATTGCCCGGGAACTGGCGCAGGAAATCGGCACGCGGCATGCGGGCATCACGCACGCACAATTGCATGATCGCGCGCTCTTGCTGACGCAGACGATCCAGGGCACTGCGGACACGCTCGACCAGGCCTTCGAATTGCTTCGGCACCAGTTTGATCGGCATGAACAGCTCAGCCAGGGCCAACAGCTCGGCGACGGCCAGCTTGTTGCCACGACCATGCTTTTTCAGGGCCTTGCGGGTGATTTCCATCTGGTCGGAAACAGCGCCAAAACGCTGCGCCGCGATGACCGGATCCGGACCGCTTTCGGCTTCTTCTTCGTCATCCGTCGCTTCGGCGTCATCGTCGTCCGTGTCGTCGTCCGCTTTCACGGCTTTCGGGTCGACAGGCGGTGGCACTTCTGCAGCAGGCGGCGCAATGCCGTCGTCCGGGTCGATGTAACCGCTCAGAACGTCGGACAGGCGGCCACCTTCGGTGGTGACGCGAGTGTACTCGGAGAGAATATGGTCAACCGTGCCAGGGAAGTGCGCGATCGCGCCCATCACTTCGCGGATGCCCTCTTCAATACGTTTGGCGATTTCGATTTCGCCTTCACGTGTGAGGAGCTCTACCGTACCCATTTCACGCATGTACATGCGCACCGGGTCGGTGGTGCGACCAATGTCGGTCTCGACCGCTGCCAACGCTGCTGCTGCCTCTTCGGCCGCGGCTTCGTCGGTATCGGCGTCGGCCAGCATAAGGGAATCCTTATCTGGCGCAACCTCGAATACGTTGATCCCCATGTCGTTAATCATGCGGATGATGTCTTCCACCTGTTCCGGATCTGAAATATCCTCCGGCAGGTGGTCGTTGACCTCCGCGTAAGTCAGGTAGCCCTGCTCACGACCAAGTGTGATCAACTCTTTGATACGAGACTGCTGTTGCGCTTTTCCGGACATAACACCCTATCCACTGAAGGTCTTGGCGGGCAAAAAACAAGCCGAGGATTATACCTGAGCTATGACCTCACGCGCCAGTTGAGGTCGGGTTTGGTACAGCCTTATTGCGATTTAGTAGGTCGCGCATCTGATTTGCGATCTGATTTGCTTCCTCTGCGGTCAATCCAGGCTGCCTTGCTTTCCTGATGAGTGCTTCCAGGCTATCCGTCTGCTGACCGGCTGATAGCCTAGTAATGGTGTCTAAAAACTGTTGTTCAAGGTTGTCGCCGTCAATCAGCCATTCCTTTTCCGCCAGTGCCTTGAGCAATCGTCCCTGCTCGGTGCCGTGCCAGCGGGCCATCAACTGGATTGAGTTTAGCTTAGGATTTTTTTGCACGGCCTCGACCAGGGCCACGAGCAGTTGCGCGTAGGTATTGCTCTCGTTGGCGAAGTGATCGGCGGTTTCCACCTTGCCGGCCAGTTCCGGGTGATGGATGAGTGTGCGCAGTGCGATCAGCGTCGGCGCCTCTACGGCAATCGGGGTACGGGGAGCGCTGGGTTGATCCCGATCACCGCCACGCTTGCCGTTCTTGTCCCAGGGTTTCTTGTCCCATTTCTTGCCGCTGGCGCCGGGTTTCTTCGGCGTCCATTCCTGCTGCGGCACGTACATCTCCTGTGCCTGCGGCTGATGGTAGTCGCTGTAGTCCGGCATGGCGTCGTAATCGATGCCCGGATCGTAGGCGGGTGGGGCGTTCTGGGGTGTGCTTTGCACCAACTGGCTCACGGCTTCGCCACTCAAACCGGTAATTTCCGTCAGGCGCTGGCGCATCAGGATACGCAGGTTCGCGCCTGGGACCTTGTCGATCAGTGGCGCGGCGAGGGTGGCCATGTGAGCCTTCCCTTCGAGCGAGCGTGGGTCCGATTCCTCGGTCAGTTGCTGAAAAAAGTAGTCCGCCAGCGGTTGGGCGTGCTGATTGATGCGCGCGCGGAAGGCGTCGGTGCCTTCGGAGCGGACCAGCGTATCCGGGTCTTCGCCCTCGGGTAGAAACAGGAAGCGCGCCCGCCGCCCGTCCTGCAGGCAGGGCAGGGTAGCTTCCAGCGCCCGCCACGCGGCGTTGCGACCTGCCTGGTCGCCGTCGAAGCAGAACAGCACGTTGGGTACGACCCGAAACAGTCGTTTCAGATGTTCTTCGCTGGTGGCGGTGCCCAATGTCGCGACGGCATTGCGCAGGCCCTGCTGGGCGAGGGCGATGACGTCCATGTAGCCTTCGACGACGATGATTTCATCGAGGTTGCGGTTGTTCTTGCGTGCTTCATACAGGCCGTAGAGTTCCTGGCCCTTATGGAATACCGGGGTTTCCGGCGAGTTCAGGTATTTCGGCTTGTCGTCGCCCAGCACACGACCGCCGAACGCGATGATGCGCCCACGGCTGTCGCGGATCGGGAACATCACACGATCGCGAAAGCGGTCATAGCGTTTGCCGGTTTCGGCGTTTTCGATCAGCAGGCCGGCATCGACCATGGCTTTCTGTTGCAGGGTGTCGCTGCTCAAGTGCTTGAACAGATTGTCCCAGCCCGGTGGGGCGAACCCGAGGCCAAAGTCCCGGGCGATTTCGCCGGTCAAACCGCGGCCCTTCAAGTAGTCCACGGCGGCCTTGCGCGATGGATGGCTTTTCAGTGCCTGCCGATAAAAGTCGGCGGCGGCAGTGAGGAGCGGGTACAGCGGCGAATCGGTAGGCTGGCGCGGTTTGTGCGGCCGCCCGCTTTCTTCGCGGGGGATTTCCATGCCGGCGGCTTTGGCCAGTTCTTCGACAGCCTGGATGAAGTCCAGGTTGTCGTGGTCCATCATGAAGCCGAGGGCGTTACCGCCAGCACCGCAACCGAAGCAGTAATAGAACTGCTTGTCGGGGCTGACGCTGAAGGAGGGAGTTTTCTCTTTGTGAAACGGGCAGCAGGCGGTGTAGTTCTTGCCGGCTTTTTTCAGTTGCAGGCGCGAGCTGACCACGTCGACGATGTCGGTGCGGTTCAGAAGGTCGTCAATGAAGCTCTGGGGAATTAGCCCGGCCATGGCGTTCTCGTCATCTGCGCTGAAATGGACCCGAAGCGAAGTGCGGCCGATCGCGGGTCGATGTTTGAGGCGCGCAAAATGTGCGGCTCGACCAGTGTCGTCTGCGTAATCGCTGTCGGGAAGTGTATCTGCCGAAAATCCACTGACGTTAATACCAATCAGTAATCGACTATTTGAAAGTGTTTCGCTGAATCCGCTGCGGCCGGTCGATGGCCTCGGATAGCTCATAAGCGGGCACGCAAGAAGGTGCCTTGGGCTGATCGTCGTGAGAGGAATCAGTAGGTGTGCTCGTCAGTAGCCTTGGAAGGCTCGTCAGAAAAGACGTGCACCGCTGGCAAAAAGCCAGGTCTGACGCTGTAAAGCAGGTGTGTCTCGGTCGCGTGTGCGGCGTTGACGGTGAAGCATCAAGCGTTGTCCGCAAATGCCATTAGCCCGGCTGAGGGCCGGGCTTGGCAGAAGCTTGCTACGATCGTCTGTGTATTAGTACAGGCGAACGGCGCGGCGCTGTTCGCGCTGAACTTTCTTGGCGTGACGCTTAACAGCGGCTGCTGCTTTGCGCTTACGCTCAGAAGTTGGCTTCTCGTAAAATTCGCGGCTACGAACTTCAGCCAGTACACCGGCTTTTTCGCAGGAGCGCTTGAAACGACGCAGAGCTACGTCGAAGGGTTCGTTCTCTTTTACTTTGACGGCTGGCATCCAGAGCTACCTTCATTCATTACCGGGGTCAACATCCTCGCGGCAAAAGAGCACTTGAAGACGTCGGTTTTTAAGGGTTGCGGATGTTAACCCCTCATCGCTCGGAATGCAAAGCCTCTGATCGAAAACCGCTAGTCGGGGCATCGCATGGCGACTATTATGCGCGCCTTCGAATTCAGCCTAAACAAGGCGCAAACCCATGCTAGTACTGGGATTAGAAACCTCCTGCGACGAAACCGGTGTCGCTCTGTACGACAGTGAGCGCGGCCTGCTGGCCGACGCGCTGTTCAGCCAAATCGATCTGCACCGTGCCTATGGTGGCGTGGTGCCGGAGCTGGCTTCGCGCGATCACGTCAAACGCATGCTGCCCTTGATTCGTCAGGTGTTGGCCGAGGCCGGCTGCGTGCCGACCGAGATCGACGCGATCGCCTATACCGCGGGCCCCGGCCTGGTCGGCGCGCTGCTGGTCGGTGCCTCGTGCGCCCAGGCGCTGGCCTTTGCGTGGGGCATTCCAGCGCTTGGCGTGCATCACATGGAAGGCCACTTGCTGGCGCCGATGCTGGAGCCGAAACCGCCGCAATTTCCGTTCGTCGCTTTGTTGGTGTCGGGCGGCCATACGCAGCTGGTGCAGGTCGACGGAATCGGTCAATACACGCTGTTGGGCGAAACCCTCGACGATGCGGCCGGTGAAGCTTTCGACAAGACGGCCAAGATGATGGGCCTGAATTATCCGGGCGGTCCGGAGATCGCTCGTCTGGCGGAGCAGGGCGTCGCAGGACGTTTCACCTTCCCGCGTCCGATGTGCGACCGTCCCGGCCTGGCGTTCAGCTTCAGCGGCCTGAAAACCTTCGCCCTGAATACCTGGCAGCAAAGCGTCAGCGCCGGGGACGACAGTGAGCAAGCCCGTTGCGACATCGCGCTGGCGTTCCAGCAGGCCGTGGTGGAGACTTTGACCATCAAGTGCAAGCGCGCCCTGAAACAGGCGGGGATGAAGCGCCTGGTGATTGCCGGCGGCGTCAGCGCGAACAAGGCGTTACGTTCTTCGTTGGAGAAAATGCTCGGCGACCTGAAGGGCGATGTGTTCTACGCGCGTCCCGAGTTCTGCACCGACAACGGCGCGATGATTGCGTTTGCCGGTTGCCAGCGTTTGCAGGCCGGTCAGCACGAGAGCCTGGCGATCAGCGTGCAAGCACGCTGGCCGATGGAGCAACTTTCCGGGCTGTGATGAGCGGGCTCGCGTGCGGCATTCAAAAATGCCGTTCGCGCCCGGCAAACAGGTCGCGTAGATTGCCGCGATGACGCCAGACGATCAGCCCCGTGAGCGCGCTCATGGGCAACAAGGCCGCCGGTTCTTGCCAGGCCAGCAGCGGCAGGGTCAACGGCGTGGCGATCAAAGCGGCGAGTGAGCTGGTGCGGGTCAGGTAGAACGTCAGTAGCCACGCGCACACCGCCAGCAGGGCTGCAGGCGGGTAAAGGCCCAGCAACATCCCGGCAGCGGTGGCGACACCCTTGCCGCCGCGAAAGCGAAAATACAGAGGGAACAGGTGACCGATCACGGCGCAAACGCCGATCCAGGCCTGTTCTTGCAGCGAAAGGCCAGCACCGCCTGCGATCAGCACAGGCAGTAGTCCTTTGCAAAGGTCGCCGAGCAAGGTCAGGACCGCCAGTTTCTTGCCGGCCAGGCGCAACATGTTGGTGGCGCCGGCATTGCCCGAGCCACTCATTCGCGGATCGGGATTGCCCGTCAGGCGGCTGAGCAAAATGGCGAAGGACAGAGAGCCAAGCAGGTAGGCGAAGGTCGCCAGTAACCAAAACATGCTAACTATTCCGGGCGAGGACGCCCTGATTCTAACGGCGCATTGCGCCCTTGTCGTGCAGCGGAGAAGAGTGCTTGGACAGAGTGTTTATCGAGGGCCTGGAAGTCGACACCGTAATCGGTGCCTACGACTGGGAGCGAGGCATCCGACAGTGCCTGCGTCTTGATCTGAGCTTCGCCTGGGATAATCGCCCGGCCGCTGCCGGCGATGACCTGACCCTGGCGCTCGATTACGCGAGCGTTTCTTCGCGTATCCAGGCTTTTGCCGAGCAAGCGCAATTCCAGCTGGTCGAGACCTTTGCCGAGCGTCTGGTTGCGGTGCTTATGAGCGAATTCGGCATCACCTGGATGCGCCTCAAGCTGACCAAGCCAGGCGCCGTCCCGGCGGCCACCGGTGGTGTGGGCGTGGAGATCGAGCGCGGATGTCGCTGACTCAGGTGTATCTCGGGCTCGGTAGCAATATCGAGCGCGAAACCCATTTGCGGGCCGGCCTCGAAGCTCTGGCGGGTTTTCTGGTGGACATCCGTTGCTCGGCGGTGTTCGAAAGCCAACCGGTAGGGATCAAGAGTGGTCCGTTTTTCAATTTCGTGGTCTCGGCTTATACCGATTTGCCACTGATGGAACTGGACCGCCGGCTCAAGTTCATCGAGGCGGATAACGGTCGCTATGCGCCGGACCGCAGGGGTTTGCCGCTGGACATCGACGTGCTGTTGTTTGGTGATCTGGTGGGCAACTTCGACGGTTTGATCCTGCCGCGGGCCGAGATTCTCAAAAATGCCTTCGTCTTGTGGCCGCTGTCGCTGATTGCGCCGGATCGCGTGCATCCCGGTGTCGGCAAAAGCTTTGCGACGTTGTGGAAAGAGTCGCAGATCGATCAGGTATTGGCGCCGGTCGCGTTTGAATGGCGTGGGGAGCCGTTAACCCCTTCGTGTTTGCTGTAATTGCGTTGGCGCCTTCGCGGGTAAGCGTCGCTCTGTAGAGCGAGGCTTACCCGCGAAGTTTTCAGGCGGACGCCGCCCCTTTGTAGGCTTTCAACGCCTTGAGCCGCTCACGCTTGATCGCCTCTCCCAACGCCGGCCCTTTGAATCCCTTCTCCAGCAACGGCTGAACCGCTACGCTCCGCGCCGCATTGGCCGCCCCGCGCAAATAGTCCGCCTGTGGGTAACTTCTCTGCTCCAGCCCTTTACGGCCTCGCGCGTCCATTTCGCATGCCGCAATAAACTCCTCGAACCGCTGCGGTCGACGGTAAACGTCAAAACTTTGCAGTAGTTCCAGCAGCGTCGACGGTTTCAACTCCAGTGCCCGATGGCCGTGGGTGTGATACTGGCCCACCAGCAATGCCAATTCCTGGCAATCCTTCGGTGCCTTGAAGCGCTCGTTGACTGCTTTGATCAGCTTTAAGCCCCTGTGCTCATGAGCAATGTGCCGCGGCCATTCCTCTTCCGGCGTCAGTCCTTTACCCAAATCATGCAGCAAGCAGGCCCAGCGCACGGTCAGCGGTTGCTGGTGCCGCGCGGCCTGTTCTAGCACGCTCAACGTGTGTACGCCCGTGTCGATTTCCGGGTGGTGAGCTTCCGGTTGCGGAATGCCGAACAGCGCGTCGACTTCCGGCATCAACACCTTGAGCGCATCGCAATCGCGCAGCACCTGGATGAACACCTGTGGTTGATCTTCCATCAATGCGCGGGAAATTTCCTTCCAGCTGCGTTCAGCGGTCAGCGCCTCGAGCTCCCCTGACTCAGTGAGTTCGCGCATCAGTTCCAGTGTTTCAGGTGCGACGGTGAAACCCAACTCTGCATAACGTGCGGCGAAGCGGGCAACGCGCAGTACACGGAGCGGATCTTCGGCGAACGCGGGGGAAACGTGGCGAAGCAGGCGAGCGTCGAGATCACGTTGGCCGTGATAGGGATCGGTCAGATTCTGCTGATCATCTTCGGCCATGGCGTTGATCGTCAGATCGCGGCGGATCAAGTCCTCTTCAAGGGTCACTTCGGGGCTGGCGTGAAAGGTGAAACCACCATAACCGCGCCCGCTTTTGCGCTCGGTCCGGGCGAGGGCATATTCCTCACCGCTTTTGGGGTGAAGAAACACCGGGAAATCCGCGCCCACCGGGCGAAAGCCCTTGGCGAGCATTTCTTCCGTGGTGGCGCCGACCACGACCCAGTCGATATCCGTGACAGGTTTGCCCAGCAGGCGATCACGAACCGCCCCACCGACTTTATAAATCCGCATAAAAAACCTCCGTTAGCTCGACAGAATAACCGTTACGTCGAACTTCCGGAGGCAGAAACAGGCTCAAAGATGAATGACGGCCAGGTCCAAACGGCCATAATCGCCTTCGCTGTGTTCACTTCTGGGTGGGACATGGTGGGTTTTCATCACCTGGTCGCCTTGCAGGGTTTCCAGGTGAATGTCGAAGCCCCAGAGGCGGTGCAGGTGTTTGAGGACTTCCTCGGTGGACTCGCCCAGCGGTTTGCGGTCGTGCTGCTGATGACGAAGGGTGAGGGAGCGATCGCCGCGGCGGTCGATGCTGTAGATCTGCACGTTGGGCTCGCGATTGCCCAGGTTGTACTGCGCTGCCAGGGTTTCGCGGATGGTGCGGTAGCCGTCTTCGTCGTGAATGGCCGGGACCAGCAAGTCGTCCTTCTGGTCGTCATCGAGAATGCTGAACAGTTTCAGGTCGCGGATGACCTGCGGGGAGAGGTATTGCAGGATGAAACTCTCATCCTTGAAGCTGCTCATGGCGAACTTGATGGTCGACAGCCAGTCGGTGCCGGCAATTTCCGGGAACCAGCGGTAATCCTCTTCGGTCGGCGATTCACACATGCGCCGGATGTCGCGGTACATGGCAAAGCCCAGGGTGTAGGGGTTGATGCCGTTGTAGTAGGGGCTGTCGAAGCCCGGTTGATAAACCACGCTGGTGTGTGACGTCAGGAACTCCATCATGAAGCCGTCGGTGACCAGGCCCTCGTCGTAGAGGTCGTTCATCAGGGTGTAGTGCCAGAACGTGGCCCAGCCTTCGTTCATTACCTGGGTCTGGCGTTGTGGATAGAAATATTGAGCGATCTTGCGCACGATACGCACGATTTCCCGCTGCCAGGGTTCCAGCAGCGGCGCGTGTTTTTCGATGAAGTACAGGATGTTTTCCTGAGGTTCGGCGGGGAATCGCGCGTTGTCCTTGTCACTGTATTTGTCCGCGCCTTTGGGAATGGTGCGCCACAGATCGTTGATCTGTTTCTGCATGTGCTCTTCACGATCCTTTTGCCGACGACGTTCTTCCTCGGCGGAAATCGGGTAAGGGCGTTTGTAACGGTCGACCCCGTAGTTCATCAGCGCATGGCAGGAGTCCAGCAGGTCCTCGACCGCATCGATGCCGTGGCGCTCTTCGCACTGCATGATGTACTGCTTGGCAAACACCAGGTAATCGATGATCGAACTAGCGTCGGTCCAGGTGCGGAACAGGTAATTACCCTTGAAGAAGCTGTTGTGCCCGTAACAGGCGTGGGCCACGACCAGGGCCTGCATGCAGATGGTGTTTTCTTCCATCAGGTAAGCGATGCAGGGGTCCGAGTTGATCACGATCTCGTAGGCAAGCCCCATCTGGCCGCGAGAGTAGGATTTTTCGGTACTGAGGAAGTGTTTGCCATAGGACCAGTGGTGATAGCCCAGGGGCATGCCGACGGAGGCGTAAGCGTCCATCATCTGTTCCGCGGTGATCACTTCGATCTGGTTTGGGTAGGTATCGAGTGCGTAACGGGCCGCGATACGACTGATTTCGCGGTCGTAGGCCTGGATCAGCTCGAACGTCCATTCGGAGCCGGTGGAAATGGGTTGGCGCTTCTGCTCTTTGGCGGTCATGTCACTAACCTGCGCTGGAAGAGTTCACGGAAGACCGGATAGATATCCCCGGCCGAGACCAGTTGTTGCTGGGCAAAAGTGTCAGAAAAGGCTTCGGCAATGCGCTCGTATTCGAACCACAGCGCCTGGTGCTCGCGTGGAGTGATCTCGACGTAAGTGTAGTACTGCACAAACGGCATGATCTGATTGATCAAAATGTCGCGGCAGATTGGCGAGTCGTCGTTCCAGTTATCGCCGTCGGAGGCCTGGGCGGCGTAGATGTTCCACTCGTTGCTTGGATAGCGCTCGGCCATGATCTCCTGCATCAGTTTCAATGCGCTGGAAACGATAGTGCCGCCTGTTTCGCGGGAGTAGAAAAACTCTTCCTCGTCCACTTCGCGGGCGCTGGTGTGGTGGCGGATGAACACCACATCGATCTTGTCGTAGTTACGCTTGAGGAACAGGTACAGCAGGATGAAAAAGCGTTTGGCGATGTCCTTGGTCGCCTGCGTCATCGAGCCAGAGACGTCCATCAGGCAAAACATCACGGCCTTGGAGCTGGGGTTGGGTTGCTTGATCAGCAGGTTGTACTTGAGGTCGAACGTGTCAAGAAACGGGACGCGATGGATGCGCGCGCTGAGTTTTTCGATTTCCGCTTCGATTTCCTGAATATCGCCAAAGTTGTCGGGTTCATCGCGCTTTAGTCGCAGCAATTCTTCCTTGGCTTCGCGCAATTTTGCCCGACTGCTGCCGGACAGGGCGATGCGGCGGGCGTGGGCCGAGCGCAAGGTGCGGATAATGTTGATCCGTGACGGGTTGCCCTCGTTACTGATCCCGGCGCGGACGGTCTTGAAAGTGTCGGTGCCGGTCAGGTTGCGCTTGACCAGGTTCGGCAGCTCAAGATCCTCGAACATGAACTCGAGGAACTCTTCCTGGGTGATCTGGAAGACGAATTCGTCCATGCCTTCGCCGGAGTTGCCGGCCTTGCCTGGCCCTCTGCCACCACCACCGCCAGGCGGACGGGCAATGTGCTCGCCGCTGGTGAATTCCTTGTTGCCTGGGTGCACGACGGTCTGTTTGCCGCCACGACCATGGTGAAGCACCGGCTCGTCGATGTCGCGGCCGGGAATACTGATCTGTTCGCCGTGCTCCATATCGGTAATGGAACGCCGGCTGACCGCCTCTTCGACAGCCTTTTTGATGTGATCACGGTAACGCCGCAGAAATCGCTGGCGGTTCACCGTGCTCTTGTTCTTGCCATTGAGACGTCGGTCGATCACATAGCTCATGACTGCTCCTTAGAAGCTGTCCTGAAAGGGGCGAGCGGTGATGCAGCATCGGACCGGGAGCCAAGGGATACTCAACGCTCCCCCAAGCGCTTGTTGATGCTGCCTGAACTCGCTACCGACTTTCGAACACCTTCCAGAGGCCTGTGTAACAGAAAACGCTGACACAGGTCTCTGGCTGACGACAACCGGTCTGACCGGCAGCGGGTTATTGTGATTTTCTGACCCGCAGGTACCACTCGGACAGCAGTCGTACCTGTTTGTCGGTGTAGCCCCGCTCGACCATCCGTGTGACGAAGTCGTTGTGCTTCTGCTGGTCCTCTTTGCTGGCCTTGGCATTGAAGCTGATGACTGGCAGCAGGTCCTCGGTGTTCGAGAACATTTTCTTCTCGATGACCACCCGCAGTTTTTCGTAGCTGAGCCAGGTCGGATTCTTGCCGTTGTTGTTGGCGCGGGCGCGCAGCACGAAGTTGACGATCTCGTTGCGGAAATCCTTCGGATTGCTGATGCCGGCGGGTTTTTCGATTTTCTCCAGTTCTTCGTTCAACGCGACGCGGTTGAGGATTTCGCCGGTTTCCGGGTCACGGTATTCCTGGTCCTGGATCCAGAAATCGGCGTACAGCACGTAGCGATCGAAGATGTTCTGGCCGTACTCGCTGTAAGACTCGAGGTAGGCGGTCTGGATCTCCTTGCCGATGAACTCGATATAACGCGGTGCCAGATACTCCTTCAGGAAGCGCAGATAGCGTTCACGGGTTTCGGCCTGGAATTGCTCCTGCTCGATCTGCTGCTCCAGCACGTAAAGCAAGTGCACCGGGTTGGCAGCGATTTCATGCGGATCGAAGTTGAAGACTTTTGACAGGATCTTGAACGCGAAGCGGGTCGACAGACCGTTCATGCCCTCGTCGACACCGGCGTTGTCGCGGTATTCCTGGATCGACTTGGCCTTCGGATCGGTGTCCTTGAGGTTTTCCCCGTCGTACACGCGCATTTTCGAGTAGATGTTCGAGTTCTCCGGCTCCTTGAGGCGCGAGAGTACGGTGAACTGGGCAAGCATCTTCAAGGTGTCGGGTGCGCAATGCGCCTTGGCCAGCGAGCTGTTGAACAGCAGCTTGTCGTAGATTTTCACTTCGTCGCTGACGCGCAGGCAGTACGGGACTTTGACGATGTAAATCCGGTCGATGAAGGCTTCGTTGTTCTTGTTGTTACGGAAGGTGTGCCATTCAGATTCGTTGGAGTGAGCGAGCAGGATCCCGGTAAACGGAATCGCCCCCAGTCCCTCGGTGCTGTTGTAGTTGCCTTCCTGGGTCGCCGTCAGCAATGGGTGCAGCACCTTGATCGGCGCCTTGAACATTTCGACGAATTCCATCAGGCCCTGGTTGGCCCGGCACAGAGCGCCCGAGTAACTGTAGGCGTCTGCGTCGTTTTGCGGAAACTCCTCCAGTTTGCGGATATCGACCTTGCCCACCAGTGCCGAGATGTCCTGGTTGTTTTCATCTCCCGGCTCGGTTTTAGCCACGGCGATCTGGTTAAGGATCGACGGATACAGTTTCACCACGCGGAACTGGCTGATGTCACCGCCGAATTCGGCCAGGCGTTTGGTGGCCCATGGCGACATGATGGTATTGAGGTAGCGCCGCGGAATGCCGAAGTCTTCTTCGAGGATCGCGCCATCTTCGGTGGCGTTGAACAGACCCAAAGGCGATTCGAAAACCGGTGAACCCTTGATGGCGTAGAACGGCACCTTCTCGATCAGTTGTTTCAGCTTCTCGGCCAGGGACGATTTACCGCCCCCGACGGGGCCGAGCAGATAGAGGATCTGTTTCTTCTCTTCCAGGCCCTGAGCGGCATGGCGGAAATACGACACGATCTGGTCGATGCATTCTTCCATCCCGTGGAAGTCTTCAAAGGCCGGATAGCGGCGGATCACCTTGTTGGAAAAGATTCGCGAAAGCCTCGAATTGGTCGAGGTGTCGAGCAGCTCCGGTTCTCCGATGGCCAGCAAGAGACGCTCGGCGGCGGAAACGTAGGCACTGCGGTCCTTTTTGCACAGCTCCAGGTACTCTTGTAGCGAGAGTTCTTCCTGGCGTGTGGACTCGAAGCGTTGTTGGAAGTGGCTAAAGATACTCATGACGTCACCTCGCTCGATACGTGGAGCCGACGCCGGATCATTCAGTCGATGCTGGCAGCAACCGAACAGGCAGTCGCTGTTTACCCCCCAGAACTCTTTCGAAGCCGACGGCTTCGAAAGCTACTCCCGATGATCCGCGCGCCGGTGTACCGGCTCTCCCCTGTTTTGGATGGCCTGCGCTTAAGGATAGTTGCTTATTCGGGAGGTAAAGGCGAGATACGTAATTAGTTGTGGCCGACCGTTCGTCTGCCACCGCGCTAGCCCGCGGGAGCCGGGGCTTGCGCGTTGCAAAAAAATTATTCGGAGGTGCCTTGCGCGGTTTCCGAAGGATAAGTCGTACGCCACAACTCAAAACCGCCATCCATGCTGTACACGTCGGAGAAGCCCTGGCTGACCAGGTAGGCTGCTGCACCCTGACTGGAATTGCCGTGATAGCAGACCACCACCGTCGGTGCATCCAGGTCAGCGCCCTGGATGAACGCGTGCAGTGAATGGTTATCCAGATGCTTCGAGCCGCTGATGTGCAGGGCGGCGAAGGTTGCCGGGTCTCGGACATCGACCACCACGGCGCCGTGTTCGCGCAGGGTTTGCGCCTGTTCTGGGGGGATGCGTTTGAATTCGCTCATGGCGGGCTCCTTTGGCTCGGCTGAAAGCGCAGTCTAGCGCCGGGCGCTGGCTGACGTTTGTTCGGAATGGGAGAGGGCGACTGGCGGCAGGGTGTGGCCATGCTCGTCGCATTTGCATTGAAGGCGTTCAAGGGTGTCGACGTTCATCAGGGTCATCGATCCGCCCCATACGCAACCGGTGTCGAGGGCGAAAATCCCCGGCTCGTTACATTGACCCTCCAGCGCTGCCCAATGACCGAAGATGACCTTCACGCCCTTGGTTTTGCGCTCTTTATAGCTGAACCAAGGCGCATAGCCCGGCGGCGCCGTGTCGGCGCCTTCCTTGCCCTTGAGGTCCAGCTTGCCTTCGCGGGTGCAGAAACGCATGCGGGTGAAGTAGTTGGTGATCACTCGCAAGCGGGTCACGCCTTTGAGGTCACTGTCCCATTTCAAGGGTGCGTTGCCGTACATGCCGTCGAGATAGGGAGCGAAACGGTTGTCGTCGCGCAGGGCTTCTTCGACTTCAGCGGCGCACTTCATCGCCTTGCGCAGTGACCATTGGGGCGGTATGCCGGCATGGACCAGAGCGATGTTGCGCTGTTCGTCGTAGTGCATGAGCTTTTGCTGGCGCACCCATTCCAGCAGTTCCGCGCGATCCGGCGCTGCGAGGATCTCGCTCAGGGTATCGGTTTTCTTCAAGCGTTCAATGTTGTGCCCGGCGGCCAACAAGTGCAGGTCGTGGTTGCCGAGCACGCACACCAGTGAGTCGCGCAAGCCATAGAGGAAACGCAAGGTTTCCAGTGACTGCGGGCCGCGGTTGACCAGATCTCCCACCAGCCACAATGTGTCCCGGGCAGGGTCGAAGGCGACTTGCTTGAGCAGGCATTTCAGCGGTTCCAGGCAACCTTGCAGGTCGCCGACGGCATACGTCGCCATCAGTGCAGGGCTCCGGGCACTGCCAGGCGGAACGGGGCGATGATGGCGTCAAAATGTTTACCGTCGTCGGCAATCATTTGATACGTGCCTTGCATGGTGCCGACCTTGGTCGTCATCACTGTGCCGCTGCTGTAGGTGTGGTTGTCGCCGGCCTGGATCAGCGGCTGGAGACCCACGACGCCGGCGCCGCGCACTTCTTCGACATGCCCGTCGCCATCGGTGATGACCCAGTGCCGTGACAGCAACTTGGCCGGTAGTTCGCCATTGTTGTGCACGGTGATGGTGTAGGCGAAAGCGAAGCGGTTTTGCTCGGGTTGCGATTGTTCTGCCAGATAGCGGGTGACGACGCTGACGTCGACCTGATAGCGAGGATCGGACATGCAAGAGGCCTTAAAAACGAAGCGGGACGCGGGGCGTAGCTGATGGAACTCAGTCTAGGCCAAGTACCGGGTAGTAAACCAGACATGGCGGCTGGTGTCCTACCCGATAACGCTTGTTGCCTGTCAGTCGGCGGCGGGATTCTGTAGGACTTGTTCGCTGAGTTTGTCGGCCAGACGTACGAAGGCGGCCAGATCGAGCTGCTCCGGGCGCAGGCTGCCGTCGACACCGGCGGCCGTGATTTCGTCGTTGCTCAGCAGTAACTTGAGGGTGTTGCGCAGGGTCTTGCGGCGCTGGTTGAAGGCTTCGCGCACAACGCGCTCCAGCAAGCGATGATCCTTGGCCGGGTGCGGCAGCACGGCGTGCGGCACCAGGCGAACGATGGCTGAATCGACTTTCGGCGGCGGGTTGAACGCTCCCGGGCCAACGTTGAACAGATGTTCTACGCGGCAGTGGTACTGAACCATGATCGACAGACGACCCCAGTCGCCACCGCCAGGGCCTGCCGCCAGACGTTCGACCACTTCCTTTTGCAGCATGAAGTGCATGTCACGAATGATGCTGGCGTTGTTCAGCAGGTGAAAAATCAGCGGCGTAGAGATGTTGTACGGCAGGTTGCCGACCACTCGCAGGCTGTTCGGCGCCGCGTTCAGGCTGTTGAAGTCAAACTTCAGCGCGTCGCCCTGATGCAGGTTGAAGTTGCTCTTGCCGGCGAACTGCTGATTGAGGATCGGGATCAGGTCTTTGTCCAGTTCCACCACGTCGAGCTGGGCACCGCTGTTCAGCAGGCCTTGGGTCAGCGCGCCCTGGCCCGGGCCGATTTCCAGCAGGCGGTCTTCGGGTTTGGCATGGATGGAGCGCAGGATGCGGTCGATAACGCCGGCATCATGCAAGAAATTCTGGCCAAAGCGTTTGCGCGCTTTGTGTTGGTAATGCTCGGTCATAAACGGGTCTCGGCCATCTGGTAGGCGGTTTCCAGGGCGACTTGCAGGCTGCCGGTATCGATTTTGCCGCTGCCGGCCAGATCCAGGGCGGTGCCGTGGTCGACCGAGGTGCGGATGATCGGCAAGCCGAGGGTCACGTTGACTGCCGCGCCGAAGCCTTTGTATTTCAGCACCGGCAGGCCCTGGTCGTGGTACATCGCCAGCACCGCGTCGCAGTGCTCCAGATATTTGGGGGTAAACAGAGTGTCGGCGGGCAAGGGGCCACGAAGGTCCATGCCTTCACCGCGCAGGCGCTCCAATGCGGGTTCTATGATGTCGATTTCTTCATGGCCCAGGTGACCGCCTTCACCAGCATGCGGATTGAGTCCGCAAACCAGGATGCGTGGCTGGGCGATGCCGAATTTTTGTTGCAAGTCGCTGTGCAGAATCCGCGTGACGCGTTCCAGCCGCTCCGGCGTGATGGCATCGGCAATCTCGCGAAGGGGCAGGTGAGTGGTGACCAGCGCCACGCGCAAACCGCGCGTCGCCAGCATCATCACTACCTGAGCGGTATGCGTCAGGTCAGCGAGGAACTCCGTGTGACCGGAAAAGGCGATGCCCGACTCGTTGATCACGCCCTTGTGCACAGGGGCTGTGATCATTCCGGCGAAATGCCCGTCCAGGCAGCCCTGGCCGGCGCGGGTCAGGGTTTCCAAAACGAAAGCCGCATTGGCTTTGTCGAGTTGACCGGGCGTCACTGGTGCGCTCAGTGGCGTATCCCAGACATACAGGCTGTCGGCCGGCGCAGGTTCATCCGGCCAGTTGCCCGGCGTGACCGGCAGCAAATCGACAACCACGCCCAGTTGCGCGGCCCGCTGAGAGAGCAGGTCGCGGCTGGTAATGGCAATCAGGGGATGTGGCTGGGCTTGCGAGGCGAGCAGCAGGCACAGGTCAGGACCTATGCCGGCCGGTTCACCGGGTGTCAGCGCGAAACGTTTGGGTTTCACTGCGCTGCCTGGTCTGCACCAGGGAGTTTGATCTCTACGTACGCTTCGTCACGGATCTGACGCAACCAGGTTTGCAGCTCTTCGTCGTATTTGCGGTTACGCAGTACGGTCATCGCTTGCTGCTCACGGGCTTGGTTGGTGCTGTCCGTGGCGCGACGGCCAAGGACTTCCAGAACGTGCCAGCCGTACTGGGTCTGGAATGGCTTGGACAGCTGACCTTGCGGGGTCTTGGCCATCACTTCGCGGAATTCAGGCACCAGTGCATTCGGGTCGATCCAGTTCAGGTCGCCACCGTTGAGGGCGGAACCCGGGTCTTCCGAGAAGCTTTTCGCCAGTTCGCCGAAATCTTCGCCTGCTTCGATCCGGCTATAGAGCGACTCGGCCAGGGCCTTGGTTTTGGCTTCGTCACGGATCGGGCTAGGTTTGACCAGGATATGACGCACGTGCACTTCGTCACGTGTCTGGGTGTCACCGCCGCGCTTCTCGAGGATCTTCAGAATGATGAAGCCGCCCGGAGTGCGCATCGGTTGGGTAATGTCGCCTACCGTCATGGTGCTCAGCATGCGATCGAACGGAGGTGGCAATTGAGCGGCTTTACGCCAGCCCATGTCGCCGCCTTCCAGTGCGGTTTCGCTGGCGGATTTGGCGATGGCCAGTTGACCGAAGTCAGCGCCTTGCTTGAGCTGCTGGTAAACCTCGTCTGCCTGTTTCGCTGCACTCTGAATCGCGTCGGAGTTGGCGCTTTCCGGCGTAGGAATCAGGATATTGGCCAGACGGAATTCTTCGGACAGCTGCATTTTGCCCAGGTCGGAGGCGAGGAAGTTTTTCACTTCCTGCTCGGACACCTGGATGCGCTCGGCCACACGGCGTTGACGCACACGGCTGATGATCATTTCGCGACGGATCTGTTCACGGGCGTCGTCGTAAGACAGGCCATCGTGAGCCAGCGCGGCGCGGAATTGCTCGACCGACATGTTATTGCGCTGGGCAATGGTGCCGACCGCCTGGTTCAGTTCTTCATCGGTGATGCGGATGCCGGAGCGTTCGCCGATCTGCAATTGCAGGTTTTCGACGATCAGGCGCTCAAGCACCTGCTGATCCAGCACGCTGGCCGGTGGCGCGGCAGAGCCACGCTTGGCGATCGTTTGCTGAACTTCACGAACACGCTGGTCCAGTTGGCTCTGCATGACCACATCGTTATCGACAATGGCCACCACTTTATCGATGGACTGTACCGCGGCATTCGCCGCAGTACCCAGGAACAGCGCGCCCAGCACGAGCGGGCGCAGACAATCAGAAAGCTTGGTCTTCACGTTCACGATAACCTTGGATGCCTTTGTCGAGGAAGCTCTCTACTTTGGCGCCGGTGAGGCCGCCGAGACCTTTCAGAACGATTTGTAGGAAGACGCCGTGGTCGCCTTTTTCGTTTTGTGGCGCTTCCTGACTGAATTCGTCGTAGGAAACCCAGTAACGGTTGATCAGGCGCAGTTTCCAGCAGCAGCTGTCGTACTCGAAACCACCGAAGGCTTCCAGGGTACGGTTGCGGTTGTAGTCGTACTGCCAGCGGCTGATGGCGTTCCATTGCGGCACGATCGGCCAGATCACCGAGAAGTCGTGCTGTTGGATCTTGTAGTAGTCCTTCACATAGCCAGGCTGGCCCGGGGTGCCGTAGTCACCGCCGCCCACCGACCATTGACCGGTGTTCTGGTCGTAACGGACCTGGTCATTACGATAGCGATAGCCGGCGTTGATGACCTTGTTCGGGTTGTCTTCAGGCTGGTAGTGGAACATCGCGCTGCCCGAGCGAGGGCTGCGGCTGTCCGGGTCCCAGTTGTAATCGGCAGTCGTGCGCCAGTCACGGTTCCAGCGGTATTCGTATTCCAGCGCGTACGGCGAAACGTCGGACTGGGAGTCTTTACGGGTTCTAGCATCAATGCCCGGCAGTTGGACTTTGCGGTCCTTGAAGTACAAGGCTTGACCGACGCTGATGCGTTGACGCTCGAAACCGTTTTCTTCGATCCAGCGGTTGGTCACGCCCAGCGACAGCTTGTTCTCGTCGCCAACGCGGTCGGAACCTGAAAAGCGATTTTCGCGGAACAGCGACGCGTAGTTGAAGGTGTATTCGCCGGTGTCGAACACCGGGATGTCGCTTTGATCTTTCTCGGGTACATAGAGATAGAACAGGCGAGGCTCCAGGGTCTGGCGATAGTTTTTACCGAACCAGGTGGTGTTGCGGTCGAAATACAACCCGCTGTCGATGCTGGCGATCGGAACGCCGCGGCTCTGGTTGCTGCTGAATGTACCGTTGAGGCGGTCGCCTTCGGCACCTTGAGTAGCGATATCAGCTTTACCTTCGCCGTCGAGATCCAGTTGATACTGGGTGTATTGATATTTCAGCGATGGCTTGATGAAACCATAGGTCCAGTCCAGCGGCAGGCTGACCCCCGGTTTGACATTCAGACGGTCACCGTTGGCACGCGCAAGACCGAATACGTTGGTGTCTAGGCGAGGTGACAGGTTGCCGTCTTCATCGGAGAACTGACCTTTTTCCAGGTCACGATCAAAGCGCACAATTTCCGTTTCATAGTCGAAATTCAGACCATTAGGATGCGTTGGCAGCTGACCATTGAAGGTGATCTGCGGCAAACGATTGTACGGCGTGATGTTGGACACGGTCGCGAGCTGGTAAGCCTGGGCATTCAATCGAGCGGTATAGCTGTCGCCACGGTAGGTGACGGAACCCTGCTGATTGACGTAATCGCCGCTTTTTATACCAATCTGATCGCTCTCGAGATCCTGGAAGTAATACGGATCGCTGATCTTGGTGTAATCGACCTGGGTCAGAATGCGCGAGTCGAGACCACCCTTGTGCTGCCAGTTATACATGTAGCGGGTTTTTTGGTAGTCGGTCTGCTGACTGCGATCGGTATTTTCGTCGTTGAGGTACGCGGCACCGAACTGACCTTCGCTGGACTTGGTCAGGTAGCGGAACTCGCCTTCCATCAACAGGCCGCGCTTGCTCATGTAGCGCGGGTACAACGTGGCATCGTAATTCGGCGCCAGGTTGAAGTAGTACGGGGTGACCAGCAGGAAGCCTGTATCGCTGCCGCTGCCGATGGTCGGCGGCAGGAAGCCGGACTGGCGACGGTCGTCGATCGGGAAGTAGATGTATGGCGTGTACAGGACCGGAATGTCCTTGACCCGCAGTGTCACGTTGGTCGCGGTACCGAAACCGGTGGCTGGGTTCAAGGTGATGTTGTTGCCCTTGAGTTGCCAGGCGTTGCTGTTCGGCTCGCACGTGGTGTACGTACCGTCCTTGAGGCGGATGATCGCGTTCTCGGCACGTTTGGCGTACAGCGCATTACCGCGGATACGCGATTTGTGCATGACGTATTCGGCGTTGTCGACCTTGGCTTCACCGGTGTCGAGCTGCACTTCGGCGTGGTCGCCGACGATCAGCGCGCCGTTATCGCGAATCCGCACGTTGCCGTCCAGTTCGCCACGGCTCTCGGCCTGATAAAGGTTCGCCTCGTCTGCCTCGGCCTGCATGCTGCCCTGACGCAGGACCACGTCACCCGCCAGCGTGGCAATCTGCTCCTCCTGCTTGTAGCGGGAGGCCTTGGCGCCAACGAAGGTCGGAGCGTCACTTTTATTCGTCTTGTCATTCATGCCAGGACGAATCGGTTCGATATAGGAACCAGAGCAGTAAGGACCGGCTTCAGCCAATTGCGCTGCCGTGAGCTTGTCGCGTGGAACCCAGTCGAGGTGACTGTAGTCTTCGCTACGAGACTTGAGGCCGCGGCCTTTGGCTTCGGTAACCAGCGCAGGCTTGGCGCCAGCGTCTTCGCTGGAACCGGATTGCGCCGGGGCCTCGCCATTCGCGGTGACTGCGCTGCCGTCATGGACGGGACGCGGTGGCAATGCAGCCGCCGGCGTCTTGGGCGCACAGTCCCAGGCACCCGAAGCAGAGACTGAGCAGTCATACTGTTCCGCGGCGACCACGAACGAAGTGGCTAGAGGTTGCAGGGCCAGCAGACTGCCAGTGACCAACAACGGAAATTTTTTACGAAACGCGGGGGATTTCAATGCCATCTTATTAGTCCGGGCTTCCTGCGTGCCATCTGCCCGCGGTGTGGGCCGCACGCCTCTCGATGGTCTGAAAAAGATGCTGGATAATAAAGCATGACCCGCTTGACGGCTAGCGCCGTCGGAGACCCTTGCAATGCCTGACCAAGATGTACGTTTGCAACACCTGAAAGTTTGGCTCGATGAGCAGTTGGCAGTCCTCTTTGCAGCGCAAGGTTGGGGCGCCGTACCCCCGGCCACGTTGACCGCGGCCAGTAGTGACGCGAGTTTTCGACGTTATTTCCGCTGGGAAGGCGCAGGCAGAAGTTTCATCGTCATGGACGCGCCACCGCCCCAGGAAAACTGCAAACCCTTCGTGGATATCGCTTTTTTGCTGGAGAAATCCGGAATAAATGTGCCGAAAATTTATGCCGAGGACCTCGAACGAGGATTTCTTTTGCTCAACGACCTCGGCAACCAGACCTACCTGGACGTCATTGACAGCGAAAATGCCGACGAATTGTTCAAGGATGCCCTGCAAGCGCTGCTCGCTTTCCAGCAGTTGCCGATGGTCGCGCCGCTGCCGAGTTATGACGTGGCACTGCTGCGCCGCGAGCTGGAACTGTTCCCTGAGTGGTACGTGAAGCACGAGTTGGGTATCGAATTCGATGCGGCGCAACGAACGCTCTGGCAAAACGTGACGGAACTGCTCATAGACAGTGCCCTGGCGCAGCCGAAAGTGCTGGTGCATCGCGACTACATGCCGCGCAACCTGATGCTCAGCGAACCGAATCCCGGTGTGCTGGATTTCCAGGACGCGGTCTACGGCCCGGTGACCTACGACGTCACATGCCTGTTCAAGGACGCTTTCCTGAGCTGGCCCGAGGAACGCGTGCACGGCTGGCTGGAAGATTACTGGCAGCAGGCCGGCGCCCTGGGCATTCCGGTCCAGTCCGACTTCGACGATTTCCTGCGTGCCAGTGACCTGATGGGCGTGCAGCGTCACCTGAAAGTCATCGGGATTTTCGCGCGCATCTGCCATCGCGACGGCAAACCGCGCTATTTGGCCGATGTGCCGCGTTTCTTTGCTTATATAGAAGCGGTAATCTCTCGCCGTCCTGAACTGGCCGAGCTGGACGTGTTGCTCCTTAGTCTGCGTGCCGGAGCGAATGCATGAAGGCAATGATTCTGGCGGCGGGCAAGGGCGAGCGCATGCGCCCCCTGACCCTGACGACCCCCAAACCGCTGGTTCGCGCTGGCGGTGTGCCGTTGATCGAGTATCACCTGCGTGCGCTGGCCGCCGCCGGATTCACCGAGATCGTGATCAACCATGCGTGGCTGGGTCAGCAGATCGAAGATTACCTGGGCGACGGTTCGCGATTTGGCGTGAGCATTCAGTATTCGCCGGAAGGTGAGCCTCTGGAAACCGGTGGCGGGATTTTCCGCGCGTTGTCGTTGCTGGGTGATGAGGCATTCGTAGTGGTCAACGGCGATATCTGGACCGATTACGACTTCAGCGTGCTGCACCAGCCTGTCAGCGGTCTGGCGCATCTGGTGCTGGCGGAGAACCCGCGGCACCACCCGACGGGTGATTTCACGCTGGTAGACGGTCAAGTGCGCGATGGTCAATCTGATCAGCCAACCCTGACTTACAGCGGCATCGCGGTGCTGCATCCCCAGCTCTTCGACGGTTGCTCGGCCGGGGCTTTCAAGCTTGCGCCGCTGTTGCGCAAAGCCATGGCTGACGGGCAGGTGACGGGTGAGCGGCTGCACGGTCGTTGGGTGGATGTTGGCACTTACGAGCGTCTGGCTGAAGTCGACACTTTGCTTGAAGCGAGTCGCTGACATGCTGTGGCCAGGGACTCTGATTGGAGCCGGGGCGGGCTTTGCCATCGCCAGCATTCCGGGGGCCATGCTCGGCGCCTTGCTAGGGCAGGCGCTGGATCGGCGCTTGCGGCTGCAGACGTGGGGGCATTTGCGAGAAGCGCTCGGCGGTCGCGCGGTGCTGCGCAATGATGAGCTGTTATTCGTGTTGCTGGGCCGATTGGCCAAGAGCAACGGCAGAGTGGCTGATGGCCACATCAACCAGGCGCGCCAGGAAATGCAGGCGCTGGGCATGGACGAGCCGGCGAGACTGCGCGCGATCGCGGCATTCAACCGCGGCAAGGAGGGCCGTGACCAACTACAGGGTTATCTGCGGCGCCTCAGTGTTCAACCGCATGCGGCGGAAGGCGTGTTGCGCGCCTGCTGGCGAATGATCTGGGCCGATGGTCGTGCCAGCAAGGCCGAGCGCACGCTGATTGCCCAATGGGGCAGATGGCTCGGCTGGACGTCGTATCAGGTGCAGGCGTTGGCGGCAGACTACGAACCACCGAAGCGATCGATGGTCAGCGCGGCGGTCCATTATCAGGAAGCGTTGATGCTGTTGGGGGTGACCGCCACCACCGAGCCGGCGCAGATCAAACGCGCCTATCGGCGCCTGCTCAGTCGCCATCACCCGGACAAGATTGCCGGCAGCGGCGCCACGGCTTTGCAGGTTCGTGAGGCGACGGACAAGACCCGCGAATTGCAAAGCGCGTACACGCTTATTCGTCAGCGACGGGATTTTCGTTAGCAGGGAAAAAGTCGTGGCGGTCTATCAGTCCGCCACGGCTTGAGGATTCAACCAGCCCCGCACCCGGCGCACCAACTGCTCCTGCTCAGCCTTGGTATCACCCGGCACTGCCTTGAGCGACACCTGACTGAATGCCGACGCCTTCAAGCGCTTGCTGGCCTGCAAGCGTTCCAGCGCCGCGTTGCGGTCCAGCGGCTTGTCCATATAGAAGATGTCGGCCGTCGGCAATTTGAGGGTCGGCGTCAGTTCGACCAGTTCAGGTTTCACGGCGACAGGCGTCTGGGCCGCCACCATTGCGAACTTCTCCACTTGCGAGGGCTGCTTCTCGCTCAGGTAGCGCGCGGCCCAGTAGGCGCCGGTGCCATGACCGAGTAGCACAATGCTGCGTGCGCTTTGCTGTTCGGCGTAGGCAATGGCGGCATCGATGCGTGCGAAAATTCGCTCGGCATCGGCTTTGGCCTGTTCGTCGCCGGTTTCCACGACCGCCTTGTCGGCGACATCGGCTTCGCCACCCGCTGCCTGTTCGATGGGCGCGGCAGTGGTCGAATCCTTGCTGCCGACCTCGGGGGATTTGAGCGTCGGCGGCACTTCGGTGACGCGGGGGGCGATGACATCGCTTTGCAGGTCGGGCAAGGTGATACTCAGGCTGCTCCACTTGGCGTCCGGCAGTTTGCGTCGCAACGGACCAATTGCTTGCGGCCAGTCAACGGTTTCACCGGCGCCCGGGATGATAATCACCGCACCTTTGGGCTCGGCTGTGTTGGCCGGTTTCCACAAGGCCAGGAATGTATCGCTGCCCGCTTGCAGTTGTTGCTGTTCCTGAGCGGGGATTTTTCGCTCAAGTGCTGTCGCTTCTTCCTGACTACGCTCAAGCAGCGGCTGACGTTCGGCCGGTTTTTCGCTTACGGATTTTTCCGCAGCAGCGGATGCCGGTTCAGCGGCCTCGACGGAAAAGGCGCAAGACAGGATCAGCGGCAGGCACAATGCTGGCAGTGCCAGGCGGTTGACAGGGGGCATCGGATATTCCAGGCCAGAAGTTATTCCGGCAGCCTAATGGGTTGGTCAGTATTTGTCAGTGTGTGAGACTTCGATGAAGCGTTTTCGCTGCCTGTGGGTTATCGGCTGTTTGTGGTTTCCCTTGATGGGCTGGGCGGCGTCTGCGCCACCGGCACATGTGGCGCAATTGTCCGCAAGCCAGCAACAGTGGCTGGCGCAGCACAATGAACTGCGCGTGGGGCTGGTGTTGCAAGTGCCCTACGCGCAATACGATCGCCGCTTGCAGCGGTTGTCCGGGGTCAATGTCGAGCTGATGAAGTGGCTGGCCAAGGCGCTCAAGGTCGAGCTGAGCTGGCGCAACTTTCCCGACCTCGCGCAACTGGAGGCCGCCGCCCGCGAAGGTGAAATCGACCTCGCGCCGGGCCTGACGCAAACCCCCGGCGGCCTTCGCCTGTGGCAGTTTTCCGATCCGTACATGCGGGTGCCGCAACTGGTGGTCAGTGACCAGAAAACCGCCAGCGTCGTGGAACTGGAAAAGCTCGATAGCCAGACCCGCGTTGCCGTGCGCATGCCCAGCGCCACTGCCGATTACCTGCGCAGCAATTACCCGCATTTGAACCTTCAGGGCGTGCCGGTCGAGCGCCAGGCGTTGCAACTGCTGTTGAGTCAGCAGGCCAGTTACGCGGTGGTCGACGAAGCGCAGCTAGGCCGCCTGCCTGTCGAGCCGGAGTTCGCTGGACTGGTGGTGGTCGGCGACATTGGTCTGCCGCAACTGTTGCGGGTGGCCACACGTCGGGACTGGCCGGAACTCGCCGGCATTGTCGAAAGCGCGTTGCGAGCGATCCCGGCCAAGGATCTGGAGCAACTGCACAATCAATGGCTGCAACCCAAGTACCCGCGACTGACGGAATCCCCAGGTTTCTGGCAGAACCTCAGCCTGCTGTTGGCGATACTGATGGCGAGCAGCATGGCGATCGTGTTCTGGCAACGTCGGCAGCAACACAATCTGGAACATCGTCTGTTGGCAGCGCGGGAAGACATTGCCCTGCGCGCCGCCAGTGAAGAAGCGCTGCGTCTCACCCAGTTTTCCATCGACCAGAGCACCGTCGGCATTCTCTGGGTCAACTGGGACAGCCACGTGCGCTACGCCAACCGCGCCGCCGAGACCATGCTCGGCTATCCCGCCGGCGGCATCATCGACCGGCCGCTGATCGATTTCGAACCCGGCCTGCACATGGACCGTTGGCTGACCCTGTGGAAGCGTGCCCGAGCCAGTGAAGAAGGGCCGCTCAGCTTTGAAGCCAATTGCCTGCGGGCCGATGGCAGTGTTTTGCCGGCGGATGTGTCGCTGAGCTTTCTGCGTTTCCGTGACGGCGAATACCTGGTGGTCTACCTCAACGACGTCACCGAGCGCCGTCGCGCATCGGCGGCCTTGCAGGAAAGCGAGGCGCGCCTGCAGGGGATTGCCGCCAACGTGCCGGGATTGGTCTTTCGCCTGGAGCGGGCGCCGGTGACGGGACAGATCGACTTTGCCTACATCAGTGAGGGCAGCGAGAGCCTGGTGGGTTATTCGCCTTCGACGCTTGCCCATCGCGACAAAGGCCTGCGCAGCCTGGTGCATCCGGAGGACAAGGCCAGCTACCACCTGACCCAGGATCATGCGCTGGACACCGACAGCGACTGGTCCTGGCAGGGACGGATTCTCACCCGTCAGGGCGAGCAGCGCTGGGCCGAGATCAAGGCCATCACCCGCCGACTCGAGGACGGCGCCTATGTGTGGGACGGCATTGTCTGGGACATCAGTGAAAGCAAGCGCATCGAACTGGAACTGGCCAGCTCCCGCGAGCAATTGCGTGAGTTGTCAGCGCACTTGGAGAGCGTTCGGGAAGAGGAAAAGGCCCGTATCGCCCGGGAAGTTCACGACGAGTTGGGTCAGATGTTGACCGTGTTGAAGCTCGAAACGTCCATGTGCGAACTGGCCTACGCCCAGCTCGACCCCGGTCTGAACGAACGCTTGAACAGCATGAAGCGTTTGATTGCTCAGCTGTTTCAGTTGGTGCGTGATGTGGCCACGGCGCTGCGGCCACCGATTCTCGATGCCGGGATCGCCTCAGCCATTGAATGGCAGGCCCGGCGTTTCGAGGCGCGCACGCAGATTCCGTGTCTGGTGCAGGTGCCGGACAACCTGCCGGTGCTCAGTGATGCCAAGGCGATCGGCCTGTTCCGCATTCTTCAGGAGGCGCTGACCAATGTCATGCGGCATGCCCAGGCGCATACTGTCGAACTGACATTGGCCCTTGAAGGCGACGAGTTGTGTCTGACGGTCAGCGATGATGGCGTAGGATTCGTCGCCAATGCCGGCCGGCCGACGTCTTTTGGGATTGTAGGGATGCGTGAGCGGGTGTTGATCATGGGCGGGCAATTGGCACTGGACAGCGAGCCGGGGGAGGGCACGACGTTGAGTGTGCGGGTGCCGTTGGAGGGGGGCTGATGAATGTTGTTGCTTGAACTGACGCCTTCGCGGGCAAGCCCGCTCCCACGGGGCGCTCGTATCAGCTGCGGGAGCGGGCTTGCCCGCGAATGATCTTGAATCTGGAGAAGTCTGTGATCCGTGTACTGGTAGCCGAAGACCACACCATCGTTCGTGAAGGCATCAAGCAATTGATCGGCCTGGCCAAGGACCTGCTGGTGGTGGGAGAGGCGAGCAATGGCGAGCAGTTGCTCGAGACGTTGCGCCACGTCCCCTGCGAAGTGGTGTTGCTGGATATCTCCATGCCCGGGGTCAACGGCCTCGAAGCGATTCCGCGGATCCGCGCGTTGAACAATCCGCCGGCCATCCTGGTGTTGTCGATGCACGACGAAGCGCAAATGGCCGCCCGCGCGTTGAAGGTCGGTGCAGCGGGGTACGCGACCAAGGACAGTGACCCGGCGCTGCTGCTGACGGCCATCCGCAAAGTCGCAGCGGGCGGGCGCTACATCGACCCGGAGCTGGCTGACCGCATGGTCTTCGAAGTCGGGCTGACCGATGCTCGACCGCTGCATTCGCTGCTTTCGGAACGCGAGTTTTCGGTGTTCGAGCGCCTGGCTCAGGGCGCCAACGTCAACGACATCGCCCAGCAGTTGGCGCTTAGCAACAAAACCATCAGCACCCACAAGGCGCGGCTGATGCAGAAGCTCAACATCACGTCCCTGGCCGAACTGGTGAAGTACGCGATGGAGCACAAGCTCCTCTGACGCATCGAAAGGGCTGGTTCACTGCAATTCACTGTGGGAGCGAGCCTGCTCGCGATTGCGGTGGGTCAGTCGCAGGAATGTCGAATGTGCAGCCGTTATCGCGAGAGGCTCGCTCCCACAGGGTTTCGATTGCATATCAATGCGCGACATGCCCCCGCCACGGTTTTTGCCACTTCCAGCGGCGCGTAGCAGCACTGCGCGCCGCTATCCCCTGCAGACATACCCATCCCCGCCACCCTTGTAGGGCAATCCCTACCCGCAACCTTCCATCCGTCTGAGGCGATTCTCTCCTGCGCCCCGATTTGCGTGCTCCCCAGCGTCCACTAGGCTTAGTCCACAGCAGTCATCAACAACAAAGGTGTGGGTATGAGCCAGGTCGATTCAAGCGCAGGGGCCAGTGACATTCTGGTCAGCTTTCGTGGAGTGCAGAAAAGCTACGACGGCGAGAACCTGATCGTCAAAGACCTCAACCTGGACATTCGCAAAGGCGAGTTCCTGACCTTGCTCGGGCCATCCGGCTCGGGCAAGACCACCAGCCTGATGATGCTCGCCGGTTTCGAAACCCCGACCGCGGGTGAAATTCTCCTGGCCGGACGCTCGATCAATAACGTGCCGCCGCACAAGCGCGACATCGGCATGGTGTTCCAGAACTACGCGCTGTTCCCGCACATGACGGTGGCCGAAAACCTGGCGTTCCCGTTGACCGTACGCGGTCTGAACAAAAGCGATGTCAGCGACAGGGTCAAAAAAGTCCTGAGCATGGTCCAGCTCGATACCTTCGCCCAACGCTACCCGGCGCAACTGTCCGGGGGCCAGCAGCAGCGTGTGGCGTTGGCCCGCGCGTTGGTGTTCGAACCGCAACTGGTGCTGATGGACGAACCGCTGGGCGCACTCGACAAGCAACTGCGCGAACACATGCAGATGGAAATCAAACACCTGCACCAGCGCCTTGGCGTGACCGTGGTCTACGTGACCCACGACCAGGGCGAAGCCCTGACCATGTCCGACCGCGTGGCGGTGTTTCATCAGGGCGAAATCCAGCAGATCGCCCCACCGCGCAGCCTCTACGAAGAACCGAAAAACACCTTCGTCGCCAACTTCATCGGCGAGAACAATCGTCTCAATGGCCGTTTGCACAGCCACACCGGCGACCGCTGCGTGGTCGAGCTGAGTCGTGGCGAAAAGGTTGAAGCCCTGGCGGTCAACGTCGGCAAGACCGGCGAACCCGTCACGCTGTCGATTCGTCCGGAACGCGTGAGCCTCAACGGTTCGAGCGAGTCCTGCGTCAACCGCTTCTCAGGGAGGGTGGCGGAATTCATCTATCTGGGCGACCACGTCCGGGTTCGCCTGGAAGTCTGTGGCAAGACCGACTTCTTCGTGAAGCAACCGATTGCCGAGCTCGATCCTGCGCTCGCCGTCGGCGACGTGGTACCGCTTGGCTGGCAGGTCGAACACGTTCGCGCGCTCGACCCACTTCTAGAGGCGCATTAATCGCCCCCTGCTTCAACCAACCCTGCACGTGGAGAGAACAATAAATGTTGAGATCCCTGAAATTCACAGCCCTGGTCATGGGCATGATCGGTGCGGCACACGCGATGGCGGCGGGCCCGGACCTGACCGTGGTGTCCTTTGGCGGGGCGAACAAGGCCGCGCAGGTCAAAGCCTTCTACGCGCCGTGGGAAACGGCGGGTAATGGCAAGATCGTAGCGGGCGAATACAACGGTGAGATGGCCAAGGTCAAGGCCATGGTCGACACCAAAAGCGTGTCGTGGGACCTGGTGGAAGTTGAATCGCCGGAACTGTCCCGTGGTTGCGACGAAGACATGTTCGAGCAACTTGACCCGGCGCTGTTCGGCAAAGGCGAAGACTACGTCAAAGGCGCCATTCAGCCTTGCGGCGTAGGCTTCTTCGTGTGGTCGACCGTGCTGGCCTACAACGCCGACAAACTGAAAACCGCGCCGACCAGCTGGGCGGATTTCTGGGACACCAAGAAATTCCCGGGCAAGCGTGGCCTGCGTAAAGGCGCCAAGTACACCCTGGAGTTCGCACTGATGGCCGACGGCGTTGCGCCGAAAGACGTCTATAAAGTGCTGGCCGGTAAAGACGGTCAGGACCGCGCATTCAAGAAGCTCGATGAACTCAAGCCAAGCATTCAGTGGTGGGAAGCCGGCGCACAACCGCCGCAATATCTCGCTTCCGGAGACGTGGTCATGAGCTCGGCCTACAACGGCCGGATCGCTGCGGTGCAGAAAGAAAGCAACCTGAAGGTCGTGTGGAACGGCGGTATCTACGACTTCGACGCGTGGGCAATTCCAAAAGGCCTGGACAAGGCGCGTGCTGACGCGGCGAAGAAATTCATCGCGTTCTCGGTACAGCCGCAGCAGCAGAAGACCTATTCGGAAAACATCGCCTACGGTCCGGCCAACGTGAAGGCTGTGCCTTTGCTGGCCAAGGATGTCCTGAAAGACATGCCGACCACCCCGGAAAACATCGCCAACCAGGTGCAGATCGACGTCAGCTTCTGGGCTGATAACGGCGAGCAACTGGAACAGCGCTTCAATTCCTGGGCTGCGAAGTAACCACGACCTCGTAAGTGGGTGGGCTTGCTCCCCCTGTGGGAGCGGGCTTGCTCGCGAAGGCGTCTATTCATCCAGCATTGATGTTGACTGACATACCGCTTTCGCGAGCAAGCCCGCCCCTACATTTGGGCATTCCCCTCTCTGCAACGATCAAAGATTTCCGGAGTACGCCATGGCTATCGCCGTTCCCCTGAACGCGGGCACTGACCCCACCTTGAAGCAGCGGCTCAAGCACGCTGAGCGGATCAATCGCTGGAAGGCCCAGGCCTTGATCGCGCCGCTGGTGCTGTTTCTGTTGCTGGTGTTCCTGGTGCCGATCGTGGCGCTGCTCTACAAAAGCGTCGGCAACCCGGAGGTGGTCGGCGGCATGCCCCGCACCGTGTCGGCCATCGCCAGTTGGGACGGCCGCGGTCTGCCCGCTGAACCGGTGTACAAAGCGGCCAGCGAAGACCTCGCCGAGGCCCGCAAGAATCAGACCCTGGGCGACCTGTCCAAGCGCTTGAACATGGAACTGGCCGGCTACCGCAGCCTGCTGACCAAAACCGCCCGCGCCTTGCCCTTCGCCACCGAACCGGCCTCTTATAAAGAAGCGCTGGAAGGCCTCGACGAACGCTGGGGTGATCCGGCCTATTGGCAAGCCGTGCGCCGCAACGCCAGCAGCATCACGCCTTATTACTTGCTGGCGGCGGTCGATCATCGCATCGACGACCTCGGCGAACTGGCTCCGGCCACGCCCGACCAGGCGATCTACCTCGATATTTTCGCCCGCACCTTCTGGATGGGCCTGATCATCACCGCCATCTGCCTGGTGTTGGCCTATCCGCTGGCCTACCTGCTGGCGAACCTGCCATCGCGCCAAAGTAACCTGCTGATGATCCTGGTGCTGCTGCCGTTCTGGACCTCGATCCTGGTCCGGGTGGCCGCCTGGATCGTGTTGCTGCAATCGGGCGGCTTGATCAACAGCGGCCTGATGGCCATGGGCATCATCGATAAACCGCTGGAACTGGTGTTCAACCGCACCGGGGTCTACATCTCGATGGTGCACATCCTGCTGCCGTTCATGATCCTGCCGATCTACAGCGTGATGAAAGGCATCTCGCCGACATACATGCGTGCCGCGATTTCCCTTGGCTGCCACCCGTTCGCCAGTTTCTGGCGGGTGTATTTCCCGCAGACCTACGCCGGTGTCGGCGCCGGTTGCCTGCTCGTGTTCATCCTCGCCATCGGCTACTACATCACCCCGGCGCTGCTGGGCAGCCCGAACGATCAGATGGTCAGTTACTTCGTCGCCTTCTACACCAACACCAGCATCAACTGGGGCATGGCGACCGCACTCGGCGGGCTGCTGCTGTTGGCGACCGTGGTGCTTTATCTGATTTACAGCTGGCTGGTGGGCGCCAGTCGCCTGCGCCTGAGCTAAGGGAGAATCGAAATGCTGAGTCCTTATATGTCGCCCGTCGAGCGGGTGTGGTTCTACAGTTTGCGGATTCTCTGCGGCCTGATTCTGCTGTTCCTGATTCTGCCGGTGCTGGTGATCATTCCGTTGTCGTTCAACTCCGGCAGCTTCCTGGTGTATCCGCTGCAAGGCTTCTCGCTGCATTGGTACCAGGACTTCTTCGCCTCGGCGGAATGGATGCGCGCCTTGAAGAACAGCATCATCGTCGCCCCGGCGGCGACGGTGCTGGCAATGATCTTCGGCACGCTGGCGGCGATTGGCCTGACGCGCGGTGACTTCCCCGGAAAATCACTGGTGATGGCATTGGTCATTTCGCCGATGGTGGTGCCGGTGGTGATCATCGGGGTGGCGAGTTACCTGTTCTTCGCGCCGCTGGGCCTGGGCAACAGCTTCTTCTCGTTGATCGTGGTGCACGCCGTGTTGGGTGTGCCGTTCGTGATCATTACCGTGTCGGCGACGCTGCAGGGGTTCAACCACAATCTGGTGCGCGCAGCCGCCAGCCTTGGGGCTTCGCCGCTGACGGCGTTCCGTCGGGTCACCTTGCCGCTGATCGCGCCGGGCGTGATTTCGGGGGCGCTGTTCGCCTTTGCCACCTCGTTCGATGAAGTGGTAGTGACGCTGTTTCTCGCCGGTCCGGAGCAGGCAACCTTGCCCCGGCAGATGTTCAGCGGCATTCGCGAAAACCTCAGCCCGACCATTGCCGCCGCGGCGACGCTGCTGATCGCCTTCTCGGTGATCCTGCTGCTGACCCTCGAATGGCTGCGCGGGCGCAGCGAAAAACTGCGTACCGCCCAGGTCTGAAGCCACGCACGATCACCTGTAGGAGCGAGCCTGCTCGCGATGGTCGTCAACGATAACGCTGGAAGCCTGACACCCAGCGGCGTTTACAAGCCCATCGCGAGCATGCTCGCTCCTACAGTGTTTCGGGCGTTTTCGGGATCTCCGGTCATTCACGACCTGAATAGCAGACAACCCTCAATCCCCAGCTACTATTGTGCCCAGCTCCCCTACCTATAAGAGGCTGCGCACGATGAGTCTTTCCTCTTTCAAAATCGCTCACAAACTGATCACCGGCGCAGGGGCCATAGAGCAACTGGCCGCCGAGCTCACACGCCTGGACATCGATAACCCGTTGATTGTCACCGACGCCGCGCTGGTCAAGTCCGGTACGGTCGAGCTGGCACTGGCGCAGCTCGGTGGTCGCACTTACGAGATTTTTGACCGCGTGCTGCCGGACCCGGAAATCGCCATCGTCGAAGACTGCATGCGCGTTTACCGCGAAGGCGGGCACGACGGGCTGATCGGGCTGGGCGGCGGCAGTGCAATCGACATCGCCAAAAGCGTTGCCGCGTATGCCGGCTATCACGGCGAGCTGGAAGACCTCTTCGGTGTCGACCAGGTACCGCGCAAGGGGCCACCGCTGATCGCCATCCCGACCACCGCCGGCACCGGCTCGGAAGTGACCAACGTCGCCATCCTCTCCGACAAGGTGGCGCAGCTTAAGAAGGGCATCGTCAGCGACTATCTATTGCCGGACGTGGCGCTGGTCAGTCCGCAAATGACCCTGACCTGTCCGCGCAGCGTCACCGCGGCCAGTGGCGTCGACGCGCTGGTGCACGCCATCGAGTCCTATCTGTCGGTCAACGCCTCGGCGATTACCGACGCCCTGGCCATCGGCGCGATCAAGCTGATTGCCAAGGCCCTGCCCAAGGCCTATGCCAACCCGTCCAATCTGCAGGCCCGCGAAGACATGGCCACCGCCAGCCTGATGGCCGGCATGGCGTTCGGTAACGCCGGCGTCGGCGCGGTGCATGCGTTGGCGTATCCGCTGGGCGGTCGCTTCAACATTGCCCATGGCGTCAGTAACGCCTTGCTGCTGCCATATGTGATGACCTGGAACAAAATGGCCTGTGTCGAGCGCATGCAGGATATTGCCGAAGCCATGGGGGTGAAAACCGCTCATCTGAGCGCCAACGAAGCAGCCGATAAAGCCGTCGAGGCGATGACTGAACTGTGCGCGGCGGTGGAAATCCCGTCAGGCCTGCGCAGTTTCGGCGTCCCCGAGGACGCCATCCCCGCCATGGCCGTGGAAGCCGCCGGCATCGAGCGTCTGATGCGCAACAATCCGCGCAAATTGAGCGCGATCGATATCGAGAAGATCTACCGCGCGGCCTACTGATCATCGCGGCCACGTCGCGCGCGTCAAAGCATGAGGTATACAATGCGCGCCATCGTGATTCTGCTCAGAAAAGGTGCGTCATGCAGCCCTTCGTAATTGCTCCGTCGATTCTCTCCGCCGACTTCGCCCGCCTGGGCGAGGAAGTGGACAACGTTCTGGCCGCTGGCGCCGACTTCGTGCACTTCGATGTCATGGACAACCACTACGTGCCGAACCTGACCATCGGCCCGATGGTCTGCGCCGCGCTGCGCAAGTACGGCGTCACCGCGCCGATCGACGCACATTTGATGGTCAGCCCGGTGGACCGCATCGTCGGTGACTTCATCGAAGCCGGCGCGACCTACATCACCTTCCACCCGGAAGCGACGCAACACGTCGACCGTTCCCTGCAATTGATCCGCGAGGGCGGCTGCAAGTCGGGCCTGGTGTTCAACCCGGCGACCCCGCTGGACGTGCTCAAGTACGTGATGGACAAGGTCGACATGATCCTGCTGATGAGCGTCAACCCAGGCTTCGGCGGGCAGAAGTTCATCCCCGGCACCCTCGACAAGCTGCGTGAAGCGCGCGCGTTGATCGATGCGTCGGGCCGCGACATCCGCCTGGAAATCGACGGCGGCGTGAACGTGAACAACATTCGTGAAATCGCCGCCGCTGGCGCCGACACCTTCGTGGCCGGCTCGGCGATCTTCAATGCACCGAACTATCAGGAAGTGATCGAGAAGATGCGCGCCGAATTGGCCCTGGCCCGTCCATGAGCGGTTTTGAGCAACTGTTCCCCGGCCGTCTTCCGCGTCTGGTGATGTTCGATCTGGATGGCACGCTGGTCGATTCGGTCCCCGACCTCGCGGCGGCGGTGGATAACATGCTGCTCAAACTCGGGCGCAAACCGGTCGGCATCGAATCGGTGCGGGACTGGGTGGGCAACGGCGTGCACATGCTGGTGCGCCGGGCCCTGGCCAACCACATCGACGCCGAAGGGGTCGACGAGGTCGAAGCCGAGCACGCCCTGGAACTGTTCAACGGCTTTTATGAGGACGGTCACGACCTGACGGTGGTTTACCCCGGTGTGCGCGACACGCTCAAGTGGCTGAATAAACAGGGCGTGGAAATGGCCCTGATCACCAACAAGCCGGAGCGCTTCGTCGCGCCGCTGCTGGATCAGATGAAAATCGGCCGCTACTTCAAGTGGATCATCGGTGGCGACACCCTGCCGCAGAAGAAACCCGATCCGGCGGCGCTGTTTTTCGTGATGAAAATGGCCAACATCCCGGCGTCGCAGTCACTGTTTGTCGGCGATTCGCGCAGCGATGTGCTGGCGGCGAAAGCGGCGGGGGTCAAATGCGTCGCCCTCAGCTACGGCTACAACCATGGCCGGCCAATTGCCGAAGAGTCGCCAGCGCTGGTCATCGACGACCTGCGCCAGCTAATTCCCGGTTGCCTGGATCCGGCTGCTGGGATAACGTTGGCCGACGCTGTTCAACCCCCTTCTGGAAACGCCATCGTGGTGGTCACTCGCAAACTCTGGATGAAAGTCATCAAGGCCCTGGCCCGCTGGCGTTGGCGCGCCTGACTTGTTCCTGGCCGGTCTTGCCGGCGCGTTTGCATACCTGACTGTTAGCACCTCAAGCCACGAGGCTACACCATGATCCGCGAAGAATTCCTGCGTTTGGCCGCTGCCGGCTATAACCGCATCCCGCTTGCCTGCGAAACCCTGGCCGACTTCGACACGCCGCTGTCGATCTACCTGAAACTGGCCGATGAGCCCAATTCCTACCTGCTCGAATCCGTGCAGGGCGGGGAGAAGTGGGGTCGCTACTCGATCATCGGCCTGCCGTGCCGCACTGTGCTGCGGGTTCATGATCATCACGTCAGCGTGACCCATGACGGCGTCGAGATCGAAAGCCACGATGTGGAAGATCCGCTGGCGTTCGTCGAAGCCTTCAAGGCGCGTTACAACGTGCCGATCATTCCAGGGCTGCCGCGTTTCAACGGCGGACTGGTGGGTTATTTCGGCTACGACTGCGTGCGTTATGTGGAGAAGCGTCTGGGCAAGTGCCCGAACCCGGACCCACTGGGCGTGCCGGACATTCTGCTGATGGTCTCCGACGCCGTGGTGGTGTTCGATAACCTTGCCGGCAAGATGCATGCGATCGTCCTGGCCGACCCGGCGCAGGAAGACGCCTTCGAGCAGGGTCGCGCCCGCCTGGAAGAGCTGCTGGAAAAACTCCGCCAGCCGATCACCCCGCGCCGTGGCCTGGATTTCAGCAAGCAACAATCGGCCGATCCGGTGTTTCGCTCCAGTTTTACCCAGGACGACTACGAAAAAGCCGTCGACACCATCAAGGAGTACATCCTGGCCGGTGATTGCATGCAGGTCGTGCCGTCCCAGCGCATGTCGATCGACTTCAGGGCAGCACCGATCGATCTGTATCGGGCGCTGCGTTGCTTCAACCCGACGCCTTACATGTACTTCTTCAACTTCGGCGACTTCCACGTCGTCGGCAGTTCGCCAGAAGTGCTGGTGCGGGTCGAAGACAACCTGATCACCGTGCGCCCGATCGCCGGGACTCGTCCTCGCGGCGCGAACGAAGAAGCGGACCTGGCGCTGGAAAAAGACCTGCTGTCCGACGACAAGGAAATCGCCGAACACCTGATGCTGATCGACCTCGGTCGTAACGACACCGGTCGCGTCTCGGAAATCGGTTCGGTGAAGCTCACCGAGAAAATGGTCATCGAGCGTTATTCCAACGTGATGCACATTGTTTCCAACGTCACCGGGCAACTGAAGGCGGGGCTGACGGCGATGGATGCATTGCGGGCGATCCTGCCGGCGGGCACCTTGTCCGGAGCACCGAAGATTCGCGCGATGGAAATCATCGACGAACTGGAACCGGTCAAGCGCGGCGTCTACGGCGGCGCGGTCGGTTATTTCGCCTGGAACGGCAACATGGACACCGCGATTGCCATTCGCACCGCGGTGATCAAGAACGGTGAACTGCACGTGCAAGCCGGGGGTGGCATTGTGGCCGACTCGGTGCCGGCGCTGGAATGGGAAGAAACCCTGAACAAGCGTCGCGCCATGTTCCGCGCAGTAGCCCTGGCTGAACAAACCCCGGAAAGCTGACCGGTGAGCCCGGCCCGTATGCCATGTCGCTTTGCCTGACAAAGCGCTGGACGCTGCGGGTCGCTCATTCGAAGGCAGTCTTTAAAGTCAGTGAATTCAAGAGGTTCCAAGCCATGTTGCTGATGATCGATAACTACGACTCTTTTACTTACAACGTTGTGCAATACCTTGGTGAGCTCGGCTCCCAGGTCAAAGTTGTGCGCAACGATGAACTCACCATCGCCGAAATTGAAGCCCTCAACCCTGAGCGGATCGTGGTTTCTCCTGGCCCTTGCACGCCGACCGAAGCCGGTATTTCAATCGAAGCGATCAAGCATTTCGCCGGCAAGCTGCCGATTCTGGGTGTGTGCCTGGGACATCAGTCCATCGGCCAGGCGTTTGGCGGCGATGTGGTCCGTGCCCGCCAGGTCATGCATGGCAAGACCAGCCCGGTGTTCCACGAGGACAAAGGCGTTTTCGAAGGCCTGAATCATCCGTTGACAGTTACTCGCTACCACTCCTTGATCGTCAAGCGCGAAACTCTGCCCGACTGCCTGGAGCTGACCGCCTGGACCCAGCTTGAAGACGGATCGGTCGACGAGATCATGGGCTTGCGCCACAAGACGCTGAATATCGAAGGTGTGCAGTTCCACCCGGAGTCGATCCTGACCGAACAGGGCCACGAGCTGTTTGCCAATTTCCTCAAACAAACCGGCGGCACGCGCTAGGGACTTTTTATGAACATCAAGACAGCCCTGAGCCGTATCGTCGATCACCTCGACCTCAGCACCGAAGAAATGCGCGATGTGATGCGCGAAATCATGACCGGACAATGCACTGACGCCCAAGTCGGCGCGTTCATGATGGCCATGCGCATGAAAAGCGAAAGCATCGACGAGATCGTTGGCGCCGTGTCGGTCATGCGCGAGCTGGCGGACAAGGTCGAGCTCAAGACCCTCGATGGCGTGGTCGACGTAGTCGGCACCGGTGGTGACGGGGCGAACATTTTCAACGTCTCGACCGCTTCCTCCTTCGTAGTGGCGGCGGCCGGATGCACCGTGGCCAAGCACGGTAACCGTGCGGTGTCGGGTAAAAGTGGCAGCGCCGATCTGCTGGAGGCGGCGGGTATCTACCTCAACCTGACTCCGGTGCAGGTGGCACGATGCATCGATAACGTCGGTATCGGTTTCATGTTCGCCCAGACGCATCACAGCGCCATGAAGCACGCCGCCGGTCCGCGCCGTGATTTGGGCCTGCGCACCTTGTTCAACATGCTCGGCCCGCTTACGAATCCGGCCGGCGTGAAGCATCAGGTGGTGGGCGTGTTCAGTCAGGCGTTGTGCCGGCCGTTGGCCGAAGTCTTGCAGCGTCTGGGTAGTAAGCATGTGCTGGTGGTGCATTCGAAGGATGGCCTCGACGAGTTCAGCCTGGCGGCACCGACTTTCGTTGCAGAATTGAAGAATGACCAGGTCAGTGAATATTGGGTCGAGCCGGAAGATCTGGGCATGAAGAGCCAGAGCCTGCACGGGCTGTCGGTGGAAAGCCCGGCGGCCTCCCTTGAGCTGATTCGCGACGCCCTCGGAAAGCGCAAGACCGAAAACGGTCAGAAAGCCGCCGAGATGATCGTGCTCAATGCCGGTGCTGCGCTATACGCTGCCGACCTGGCGACCAGTTTGAAAGAGGGCGTTGCCCTGGCGCACGATGCGCTGCACACAGGCCTCGCTCGGGAGAAACTCGAGGAGCTGGGTGCATTTACCGCGGTATTCAGAGTGGAGAATGAGGGATGAGTGTACCGACGGTTCTGGAAAACATTCTGGCGCGCAAAGTCCAGGAAGTCGCCGAGCGTAGCGCTCGTGTGAGTCTGGCCGAGCTGGAAAGTCTGGCCAAGGCGGCCGATGCACCCCGTGGTTTTGCCAAGGCCCTGATTGCTCAGGCCAAGTTGAAACAGCCGGCGGTCATTGCGGAAATCAAGAAGGCCTCGCCGAGCAAGGGCGTTATTCGCGAGCATTTCGTTCCCGCCGATATTGCCAAGAGCTACGAGAAGGGCGGCGCGACCTGCCTGTCGGTGCTGACCGACATCGATTACTTCCAGGGTGCCGATGCCTACCTGCAACAGGCGCGGGCGGCGTGCAACCTGCCGGTGATCCGCAAGGACTTCATGATCGATCCGTACCAGATCGTCGAAGCGCGGGCATTGGGCGCGGACTGCGTGCTGTTGATCGTCTCCGCGCTGGATGACGTGAAAATGGCCGAGCTGGCGGCGGTGGCCAAGAGCGTCGGCCTTGATGTGCTGGTGGAAGTCCACGATGGCGACGAGCTGGAGCGCGCCTTGAAAACCCTCGACACACCGCTGGTGGGCGTGAATAACCGCAACCTGCACACCTTCGATGTCAGCCTGGAAACCACGCTCGATCTGTTGCCGCGGATTCCGCGCGATCGTTTGGTGATCACCGAAAGCGGCATTCTCAATCGGGCGGATGTCGAGCTGATGGAAATCAGCGATGTGTATGCGTTCCTGGTTGGCGAAGCGTTCATGCGCGCCGAAAGCCCTGGCACCGAGTTGCAGCGTCTGTTCTTTCCTGAGCGCGGCGTTGCGGTCAGCGGCTCGACCCTTGACTGAAAGGCTTCGCAAGCAGGCTCGCTCCCACGTTTGAATGTGAACTAAACGTGGGGGCGAGCCTCCTGCTCGCGAAAGCGGCATAAGAAACACCACAGACTTTATGTCCTATGGAATACCTTATGACCCCCACTTCATTGCTCATCGAGGCAGGCCTGCAAGCCGAACAGGATTTGCTGGCCGCCATCTGCACTGGCGATTCCGAATTTGGCCTGCTGTTCTGGCAACCCCGCGATCAAGCGCTGGTCATGCCTCGACGCTTGAACCGCCTCCCTGGTTTCGAGGCCGCCTGCAAGGTATCGGCTTCGGCAGGTTGGCCGGTACTGCTGCGCGAAACCGGCGGTGAACCGGTGCCGCAGTCGGCAACGACCCTCAACATCGCGCTGGTCTATGCGCCGCCGCGCAGCGAGGGCGACCAGAATCGTATCGAGACTGCTTATCGTCGGCTCTGTGATCCGATCTGTCAGTTGCTGGATGAATTGGGCGGCGTTTCGTCTTTGGGCGAAGTGGACGGTGCATTTTGCGATGGCCGCTTCAACGTCAACCTTGACGGCCGCAAGATGGTCGGCACCGCTCAGCGCTGGCGCCAGAGCAAGGGTGGCTCACGGCCTGTCGGACTGGTGCACGGTGCCATGTTGCTGGATGACGACCGCGACTCGATGGTTGCAGCGGTCAATCGCTTCAATGAAGCGTGCGGTCTGGAGCAGCGGGTTCGTGCCGAGAGCCATATTGCCTTGCATGAGAAGTTCGCCGCGCCGGATGCGTTGGAGCGGCTCGATGCACTTTATCGCCAGTTGCTGGCAGACATGTTCAATGCTTAGCGCGTACCGAAGACCACCATCGTCTTGCCTTTGACGTCCACCAGGTTGCGCTCTTCCAGATCCTTGAGCACCCGACCGACCATTTCCCGCGAACACCCGACAATCCGCCCGATTTCCTGACGGGTCACCTTGATCTGCATGCCATCGGGGTGGGTCATGGCATCCGGCTGCTTGCACAGTTCCAGCAGGCAACGGGCCACACGGCCGGTGACGTCGAAGAACGCCAGGTCGCCGACCTTGCGGGTGGTGTTGCGCAGGCGTTGTGCGATTTGTCCGCTAAGTACGTAAAGAATGTCTGGATCTTGCTGGGACAATTCGCGGAACTTCGCGTAGCTGATTTCCGCAACTTCACATTCGATCTTGGCGCGCACCCAGGCGCTGCGCTCCTGCTCCAGACCGGCCTGTTCAAACAGGCCCAGCTCTCCAAAAAAGTCCCCGGCGTTCAGGTAGGAGATGATCATTTCGCGACCATCGTCATCCTCGATCAGGATGGTGACCGAACCCTTGATGATGAAGAACAGCGTTTCCGAGCGGTCGCCCGCGCAAATGATATTGCTTTTGGCCGCATAGCGACGACGCTGGCAATGCATCAGCAGCTTGTCGAGGTTCTTGATTTTGGGTGTAGGGGCAATAGCAACCATGGTTGTATCCCGAAAAGACTGCACGGTGTGTTGTGGTTTCTAATAAGTGGTGAGGTTGTTGCGAGGCTGGCTATGCGCCATCGAATTGGCGTCAGCTTAACAGACACTTCCTGCAACATCCGAGATTTTACCTACAAGGCAAACGGTTATGTCCTAGGAAGGCGAGCGCTGTCAATCAAGGGCCCTGTGCTAAGCTGGCGACCCTTTTTTATACAGTGGAGTCTTGGCGATGAAGGCACGCATCCAATGGGCTGGCGAAGCCATGTTCCTCGGTGAATCCGGCAGCGGTCATGTCGTGGTGATGGACGGTCCGCCCGATGCCGGTGGTCGTAACCTGGGTGTCCGGCCGATGGAAATGCTCCTGCTGGGCGTTGGCGGTTGCAGCAATTTCGATGTGGTCAGCATCCTCAAGAAATCCCGCCAGGCCGTCGAAAGTTGCGAAGCCTTCCTTGAGGCCGAACGCGCGACCGAGGACCCGAAAGTCTTCACCAAGATCCACATGCACTTCGTGGTCAAGGGCCGTGGGTTGAAAGAAGCCCAGGTCAAACGCGCCATCGAGCTGTCTGCCGAGAAATATTGCTCGGCGTCGATCATGCTCGGCGCGGCGGGTGTTGCGATTACCCACGACTACGAGATCATCGAACTCGGTTGAATCGACATTCAACTATCATAAAAGCAGTGCAGACTCTGGCGATCCCTAGCTGACGTCTGCATAATGCGCCACTTTTTTCAGGGTAGTGGTCCGTCAGCCGACAGGCCGCTCGCCCGAACAGACAACCAAAATCGCCATCGCGAAGAGGTGTTAACCGTCCTACGCAGGTGCGTCGTTCGCATCTGACGGGCATGCTTGATCACGCGGCCCGGGCCGCAATACATAGAGAGTTTTTAACGGTGAAAAGCAAACTCAAGCTCCACGGGTTCAATAACCTGACAAAGACCTTGAGCTTCAACATCTATGACATCTGCTACGCGGAAACCCCGCAAGATCAGCAGGCCTACGTCGAGTACATCAATGAAGAGTACAACGCGAAACGCCTGACGCAGATTCTTACAGAAGTTGTCGATATCATTGGTGCCAACATCCTGAACATTGCCAGTCAGGACTACGACCCACAGGGCGCCAGCGTCACGATTCTGATCTCGGAAGAGCCGGTGACCCCGACTGAAAGCCAGATCGAAGAATCCCCGGGCCCGTTGCCCGAGATCATCCTGGCCCACCTCGACAAGAGCCACATTACGGTGCATACCTATCCGGAAATCCATCCGGTGGACGGGATTGCGACCTTCCGTGTGGATATCGATGTGTCGACCTGTGGCGTCATTTCACCGCTGAAAGCGCTAAATTTCCTGATTCACCAGTTCGATTCGGACATCGTGACCGTGGATTACCGCGTGCGCGGGTTCACCCGTGATGTCGAAGGCAAGAAGCACTTCATCGACCACGAGATCAACTCGATCCAGAACTACCTCTCCGAAGACACCCGCGACGCGTACCAGATGACCGACGTGAACGTGTACCAGGAGAACCTGTTCCACACCAAAATGCTGTTGAAGAACTTCGAACTGGATAACTACCTGTTCGGCGACGCGACCAGCAACCTGTCCCCTGAGCAGCGCGCTCAAGTGACCGACCGTGTGAAACACGAAATGCTCGAAATCTTCTACGCGCGCAACATGCCGACCTAAGGTTTCCGAGCACAAAAAAAGGCGACTCCCTCACGGCAGTCGCCTTTTTCATGTCTGGAATACAGCACGGTGTGAAAGCGGGCAAGCCCGCTTCACGGGTCAGATCCGATAAGTACTCTTGGTCATGACCTTGGCCATCAGACTCATCCCGAACTTCACCGGCGCCGGAAAACGAAAGCCGCCCGCATCCAGTGCGCTCTCCGCGTGGTGTTCTTCATCAGTACGCATCTGCTCAAGGATCGCCCGGGACTTTTCGTCCTCCGCCGGCAATTGCTCGAGGTGCTCATTCAAATGCTTGCAGACCTGATGCTCGGTCGCTGCCACAAAACCCAGGCTGACTTTATCGCTGATCAACCCGGCCACAGCGCCAATTCCGAAGGACATACCGTAAAACAGCGGATTGAGAATGCTGGTATGGCTGCCCAACTGCTTGATGCGCTGTTCGCACCAGACCAGATGGTCGATTTCTTCTTCGGCGGCATGTTCCATGGCCGCGCGTACTTGCGGCAGCTTGGCGGTCAGGGCCTGACCCTGATACAGCGCCTGGGCGCAGACCTCGCCGGTATGGTTGATGCGCATCAGACCGGCAACGTGCCGGGTGTCTTCGTCGCTCATTTGCACTTCCGGCTGGACGATGGCTGGCGACGGACGGTACGGCTGGCCACTGAAAGGCAACAGGGTACGCATGGCGGCATCGGCTTGCAGCAGAAGACGGTCAATCGGCGAGTAGTGACGTTGGGTAGTCATGCTGACCTCCGGGAAGAATCTCGGCGGCCAGTTTAACCCAATCGGCCGGGGAAGGTTTGCGCTGGGTCATCTTGTCTGTCGGAGCCAGCCTGCTGGCGATGGTCGTGAACGGTAACGCTGGAGGCGGTGTTCTTGAGTTCATCGCGAGCAGGCTCGCTCCTACAGGGGGGGCGTGCGAATCAGCCCGGTGGCCAATGCATCTGGCGCTGACCAAGAACGTGCATATGAATGTGATAAACGGTCTGCCCGCCTTCTTCATTGCAGTTCATGACGACACGAAAGCCTTTTTCACAGCCGAGTTCCAGTGCCAGACGCTGGGCGGTGAACAGGATATGCCCGGCCAGTGCCTTGTCGTCCTCGGTGAGGTCGTTCAGGGTGCGCACCGGTTTTTTCGGGATCACCAAAAAATGCACCGGTGCCTGTGGGGCGATGTCGTGGAAGGCCAGTACCTGGTCATCCTCGTAGATGATCTTCGCCGGGATTTCCCGGTTGATGATCTTGGTGAACAGAGTATCCACAGCTGTTTTCTCCGTTGTTTGGGCTGGCCCGAGTGTACCCATGGGGCATGCCCGAGCCCAGCCTTTTGCCTTGAGGGCGATCAGCGCGGGCAATAGGCCTTGTTGACCATGCCGACGATTGTCCGGGTCAGCCAGCGCGAGCCAAGCCTTGGCAGAAAGGCAAACCAGCGATTCAGGCGCCCGGGAATGATAATGGCGCGATTTTTTTCCAGCGCCCGCACGGTGTAGAGCGCGACTTCCTCGGGGCTCATCAGCATTTTGCTGTTGGTCAGTTTGCCGGTGTCCAGTTGTGCCGTGCGGAAAAACGCCGTGCGGGTCGGGCCGGGGCAGAGCACCGACACCTTGACCGCGCATTTCTTCAATTCGACGCGCAACCCTTCGGAAAAGTGCAGCACATACGCCTTGCTGGCGTAGTAAGTGCTCATCCAGGGGCCGGGGTGAAAGGCCGCGACCGACGCGACATTCAGAATCTGCCCGCCCCCTTGCAGCGCCATGCTGTTACCGATGGCATGACACAGGCGAGTCAGGGCCAGGATGTTCACTTCGATCAGGTCTTGTTCGGTCATCCAGTCCTGCGCCAGGAAGGGACCGCAGGTGCCGATGCCGGCGCAGTTCACCAGCAAATCGATGTGCCGGTCGCCTTCTTCCAGCTCCAGCAGAAACCCGGACAGCCGCAACGGCTCGCCGAGGTCGCAGGCGCGGAACAACACTTCCACGCCAAACCGTTGGGTTAGTTCAATCGCAATACTTTCCAGCTGATCACGCTGTCGGGCCACCAGAATCAGGCTGCGGCCGCGGCGCACCAGCGCTTCAGCCATCGCCAGGCCGATGCCGCTGGAAGCGCCAGTGATCAGAGCGTAACGGGTCATGCAGTTCTCCATCGCAACAGCTCCGCGCCGGCGACGCAGGTGTCACGGGCGGGGAGCGCTGTTCATTCTTTTGCAGAGTCTACAGGGCCGGGGGCTTCTTCGGCTTCATCCTCTGTGGAATCAGGCACTTGCTCGGCTTCAGCCGGCTCGACTTCCACCTCGTCGGTGGTCTCCGAGCCGCTGTCATAGCTGGTTTCGGCAGCGTTTTCGTACTCCTGCTGGATCGCGCTGTAGCCGCCAGCCATCGCGCCAATAATGACGACGACAATCATCACGAGCCACAACGAAGACAGGACCCTGACGGCGGTGTTGTTCGGCGGCGGAGGCGGGCCGTAGCGATTGGCGACGTTGGTGCCAGGTACGCACATGATCACGAACGGGAAGAAACTGCCCACGAACGGCACGAGATTCAGTAACCAGAGCCAGCCCGACCAGCCGATGTCATGCAGGCGCTGAACGCTGATCTGGATGCTCACGACGGCGATAGCGATGCACAGGAAGAAGGCCACAATGCCTCCGACAATCAGGCCTGCGGTTGAATCGCTGCTGATCAGGGCGAGCGCGAGCAAGGCGACGACCGAGCCGATGCCCAGCATCACCAGCGTCAGTACCATGGTCCAAGCCAGGTAACGCAAGCGGCCGATACGGCCTTCGACGCCGAAAGGTTTGAGCGTGGCGAACGGCGGCAGGTTTTCACCAACGGTCGCGCGGGGTGGGGCATAGGGCGATTCGGGGTCTGCAAAGACCGGTTCGCTTCTGGCAGGGGCGTGGTGAGCGTCGGCCAGGCTCAATTCAATCGAGGGTTCCGCTTCGATACGGGCTTCGATGCCGGTTTTCGTCAGCGCCTCGAGGTAGGTTTGCGCCTCGGCCTGCGACAGACCTTGCTTGAGCGTAACTTTTTGCCCGGTGAACAGCCGCTCCACAGCCGTCACCTCGCTTTTGTACAGCGCCGCCAGATTGAGTTTGGCGGTGGTGATATCGACACCCGGCAGCAGAGCGCCGTCGAATACGATCCTGAAACGGTTGTCGCTCATTGCGAGGCATCCTTGTCGCGAGGTTTGAATAGTTAAAGTGTTGCCGAGTGTAAGGCCAGTCGGGGATGACTGGCCAAGTTTTCCTGTCAGCGTGGCCAGCGCTTCGGCAGCTGTTCCGCCAGTTCCAGCGCCTTGCGGTATTCAGCGTCCAATCGCGCGACCAATTGATCCACGCTCGGCAAGTCATCGATCTCACCGACGCCCTGGCCGGCAGACCACACGGTTTTCCAGGCCTTGGCCTCATCGCTCAAGGGCTTGAGCTTGGAGCCGAAGTTGACCTCGCCCTTGTTCTGCAAAGCCGCCATGTCGAAACCGGCCGCTTCCAGGCTTTGTCGCATGAAGCTCGCCGGAACGCCCGAGACGGCGGGAGTATGGATGATGTCCGCCGCTCGGGACGTCAGCAGCATTTCTTTGTAAGCGTCGGGCGCGTGACTTTCTGTGGTGCCGATAAAACGCGTACCAAAGTAGGCCAAATCCGCCCCCAGCAATTGGGCCGCGAGAATCTCGTGGCCGTGGTTCAAGCAACCGGCCAGCAGTAACGTCTTGTCGAAGAATTGGCGGATTTCGGCAATCAGCGAGAACGGGCTCCAGGTGCCGGCATGTCCGCCGGCGCCCGCCGCCACCGCGATCAAGCCATCGACGCCGGCTTCGGCGGCTTTCTCGGCATGTCGACGTGTCGTCACATCATGGAAAACCAGGCCGCCATAGCTGTGAACCGCATCAACCAGTTCCTTCACGGCGCCAAGGCTGGTGATCACGATCGGCACTTTGTGCTCGACGCAGATTTCCAGGTCTGCTTGCAGCCGCGGGTTGCTGTTGTGGACTATCAGATTCACCGCATACGGCGCGGGGTTCTGCAGTGTCGCCAGGCCTGCTTCGATTTCTTCCAGCCAGGCCTTGAACCCGCTGCTTTCACGCTGATTCAGCGCAGGAAAGCTGCCCACCACGCCATTGCGGCAGCAGGCGAGCACCAGTTGTGGATTGGAAATCAGGAACATCGGCGCCGCCACGACGGGCAAGCGCAGGCGTTGTTCGAGCAAAGCGGGCAGCGACATAGGAGGTACCCCGATAATGGATGCTGATTGAGGTTAGAACGGCCGAACGACGACCAGAATTACGATAGCCAGCAATATCAGAACCGGCACTTCGTTGAACCAGCGATAAAAGACATGGCTGCGGGTGTTCTCGCCACGGGCAAAACGTTTCACCTGCGCGCCACACATGTGGTGGTAGCCAATCAGCAGGACGACCAGGGTCAGCTTGGCGTGAATCCACCCGCCTTGGCTGAAGATGCTGGGGTTGAGGTAAATCAGTGCGATGCCGAATATCAGGGTGGCGATCATCGCCGGGCCCATGATGCCGCGATACAGCTTGCGCTCCATGACGCTGAAGCGTTCCTTGCTGACGGTGTCTTCGCTTTGCGCGTGGTAGACGAACAGGCGCGGCAGGTAGAACAGGCCGGCAAACCAGCAGACCATGCTGACGATATGAAAAGCTTTAAGCCACAGATAGAGCATTTTTAGTTATTCCCAGGTTCACGGTAGCCCGGATAGTAGAGGCTTGAGGCTCCGCACGTCACCTTGCCGGTTGTCGCAGGACGATACGGGCCCTATTATCGACGGCTTTCCAGTGGGTTCGTTGAGGGCAGGTTTATGGTCAAGGTCGGTATTGTCGGCGGCACGGGTTACACCGGTGTCGAACTGCTGCGTCTGTTGGCACAGCATCCGCAGGCTGAGGTGGTTGTCATCACCTCCCGATCCGAGGCCGGTCTGGCCGTGGCTGATCTGTACCCGAACCTGCGCGGTCACTACGATGGTCTCGCGTTCACCGTTCCGGACGTCAAAACTCTGGGCGCTTGCGATGTGGTGTTTTTCGCCACGCCTCACGGTGTTGCCCATGCGCTGGCCGGTGAGCTGCTGGCGGCCGGGACCAAAGTCATCGACTTGTCCGCGGACTTCCGACTGCAAGACGCTGATGAGTGGGCCAAGTGGTACGGTCAGCCGCACGGTGCACCGCAGTTGCTCGAAGAGGCCGTTTATGGCTTGCCGGAAGTCAATCGTGAACAGATCAAGCAGGCTCGCCTGATTGCTGTGCCGGGCTGCTATCCAACGGCCACGCAATTGGGTTTCCTGCCATTGCTTGAAGCAGGTCTGGCCGATACCACGCGCCTGATTGCGGACTGCAAATCCGGCGTCAGCGGTGCCGGCCGTGGCGCTTCCGTAGGTTCGCTGTACTCCGAAACGTCGGAAAGCATGAAAGCGTACGCCGTCAAAGGTCACCGTCACCTGCCGGAAATCCGCCAGGGGTTGCGTCGTGCGGCAGGCAAGGACGTCGGTCTGACCTTCGTACCGCACTTGACCCCGATGATTCGTGGCATTCACTCGACGCTGTACGCGACCGTGGTGGATCGCTCGGTGGATCTGCAGGCGCTGTTTGAAAAGCGCTACGCCAATGAACCGTTCGTCGACGTGATGCCTGCGGGCAGTCATCCGGAAACCCGTAGCGTGCGTGGCGCCAACGTCTGCCGTATCGCTGTGCATCGTCCACAGGATGGTGATCTGGTGGTGGTGTTGTCGGTGATCGATAACCTGGTCAAAGGTGCGTCGGGTCAGGCGGTTCAGAACCTGAATATCCTGTGTGGGCTGGATGAGCGTCTGGGCCTGTCCCACGCCGGCATGCTGCCATAAGGTTTGCCCCGCTCAGCAAAAAGGCCCATAGAAGGGCCTTTTTGCATTTCCAGCCGGCAATCGGGTTTATTGATATACCGTAACAATAGTTGACCGATTTTCTAGGAGAAGCGGATAATGCGCGTCATCACGCATTATGGCGGCGTAACGCCGGGAGATAGTTAGCATGAGCGTCGAATCCTTCACCCCCACGGCTTTGCAATTCACCCACGGTGCCGCGCACAAGGTGAAGAGCCTGGTCGATGAAGAGGGGAATGATCGCTTGAAGCTGCGCGTATTCGTTACGGGCGGTGGTTGTTCAGGTTTTCAGTACGGCTTCACCTTCGATGAGGAAGTGGCCGATGACGACACCATCGTCGAGCGCGAAGGCGTGAGTCTGGTCGTTGATCCGATGAGCTTCCAGTACCTGGCAGGTGCCGAGGTGGATTATCAGGAAGGTCTGGAAGGTTCGCGTTTTGTCATCAAGAACCCGAACGCCACCACCACGTGTGGCTGCGGCTCGTCGTTCTCGATCTGATCGGGCGTCAAGCATTACCCAGCGCCGCATGACCTCAGGGTTATGCGGCGTTTTGCTGTCCGGGATTCAAGCGGGGTAAATGGCGCCGAGTATGCGCAGGCCACGGGCGCCGGTGACGCTCGGGCGATTGGCCGCAATGCCCTCCAGGCAGCAATGGGCTAGCCAGGCGAAGGCCATGGCTTCGACCCAGTCCGGGTCAACACCGTGGGTGGCGGTACTGCTGACTTTTGCGTTGGGCAGGAGGCTGGCGAGGCGTTGCATAAGTGTGGCGTTATGAGCGCCACCGCCGCAGACCAGCAGCTCCCGGGTATCCGTTTGAGCGCTTTGCAGTGAGTCGATGATGGTCAGCGCGGTCAGTTCCAGCAGCGTTGCCTGCACGTCTGCGGCGGCAAACGTGGGCAGTTGTGCGAGGTGTTGTGTCAGCCATGGCAGGTTGAACACTTCGCGACCCGTGCTTTTCGGGCCTTTGGTCACGAAGAACGGGTCACCGAGCAGCGTTTTCAACAGAACAGGTTCCACCTTGCCGCTGGCAGCCCATTGGCCATCGCGGTCAAAGTTTTCGCCGCGTTGCTGATGAATCCAGGCATCCAGCAACACATTCCCAGGACCGCAGTCGAAACCGGCTACCGGTTTCCCAGGCTCGATCAGACTGAGATTGCTGAATCCGCCGACGTTCAGTACGGCGCGGTTACCACTTTGTTGGTCAAACAAGGCTTCGTGAAAGGCGGGAACCAGTGGCGCGCCTTGGCCGCCGGCGGCTACGTCACGGCTGCGGAAATCGCTGACCACCGTGATCCCGGTCAGTTCGGTCAGCAGGGCGGGGTTGCCGATCTGAACAGTGAAGCCGCGTGCTGGTTCGTGGCGAATGGTCTGGCCGTGGCTGCCAATCGCGCGAATGTCTTCGGGTTTAAGGTGTTGTTGATCTAGAAGGGTATGAATACCCTGCGCCGCCAGCTTCACCCAGTTTTGCTGGGCAATCGCTGAGCGGGCAATTTCGTCGGGGCCGCTGGCGCACAAGCCGAGCAGCTCGGTGCGCATGGAGTCAGGCATGGGAATGTAGTGCGTGGCGATCAGCTTGATCGCCGGTGTCAGCTCGACCAGCGCGATATCCAGGCCATCAAGGCTGGTCCCGGACATCACGCCTATATAGAGGGGCATGGTTTAGCGCTTGCTCGAAGCCAGCATGGTCGCTTTTTCCTGATCCATGCGCGCCATCAGCGGTTGACTTTGGGCAAGGAATCGCGCGCGCTCGGCTTTGGCGATCGGATCGGCCATCGGCAGTTTTTGCCCCAGGGGGTCTACGTGAACGCCGTTGACCTGGAACTCATAATGCAAGTGCGGGCCGGTGGAAAGGCCGGTAGTACCGATGTAGCCGATGACCTGGCCTTGCTTGACCGTGCCGCCAGTCTGTACGCCTTTGGCGAAGCCTTGCATGTGGCCATAGAGCGTGCGGTAGGTGTTGCCGTGCTGAATGATCACGGTGTTGCCGTAACCACCACGACGGCCGGCCAGCAGCACTTTGCCGTCACCTGCCGCCTTGATTGGCGTGCCGCGTGGGGCTGCGTAATCCACGCCTTTATGGGCGCGGATCTTGTTCAGGATCGGATGCTTGCGACCCATGGAAAACTTGGAGCTGATGCGCGCGAAGTCTACTGGAGTACGGATAAATGCCTTGCGCATGCTGTTGCCATCAGCGGTGTAATAGCTGCTATTGCCTTGTTTGTTGGTGTAGCGCACGGCGGTGTAAGTCTTGCCGCGGTTGGTGAAGCGCGCCGACAGGATCGGGCCGTTGCCGACGGCTTTGCCATTGACGACTTTCTGTTCGTAGATCACGTCGAACTCGTCGCCCTGGCGAATATCCTGGGCGAAGTCGACGTCGTAGCCGAACACGCTGGCCATGTCCATGGTCAAGCTATGGGACAGACCGGCACGGGCGGCGGATTGCGACAATGAATTGTTGATCACGCCGTGAACGTAGGCGGAACGCACCGTAGGCTGGGCAGTGATGCGATTGAATACGTAACCCTTGTCTTTCTTGGTCAGGGTGATGCTTTCGAGGTCGCTGACCTTGCTATGCAGGTTAGTCAGCTGCCCTTCAGGGTTTAGCTCGAATTCGAGTTTTTGGCCATGCTTGAGCTGGCTGAATTGCTTGGCTTGCTTGTCGCTGGCCAACACTTCATGCACAGACGCCGCGGGAAGGCCGACTTTCTCGAACAGGGTGGAGAGCGTGTCGCCTTTGGCAACGATCACTTCCCTGTGATTGGGCGCCTTCTTTTCTTCGGCGACCGGTGCGGGTGCGGCCTGGGCAGTTTCCTGCGGCTCTTCGGCGCTGTTTTCTATCTGCGCAAAAGGGGAGGTTACTGGCTCGTTTGTGGCTTGGACGGCATCGGCGGCGTCTTGATCTTGTGTCAGTTGTTCAGCAGGGCTTTCCAGTTCGAGACTCAGGGTAGTCTTTTTGGCCTCTACATCACTGGAAGGGAATACCAGAAGCGCCAGGCTCAGAAGGGCGGCGATGCCACTTGCTGCAAGCAGGTGGGTCTTCGGGTAAAGCGGCGGCGCTTTAGACGATTCTTTGGTCATAGGTAATTTTGACTTTGAAAAAGATGAATTGGAAAAGATGAATGACATGATGAAGATGAAATAACTGTATAAAATATAACCAAATCATCTCTGAAGCAAGTCCGTGGTCACTCTGCCAGTGGATTGGCGTCATCGCGCCGGCCAAACTTTGTATTTGACGCGTGATCTTGTATGGTTGGTCCCCTTTGAATTCGAGCCTTGCGGGTCTGTTATGAAGTCGGTTGAAGAGCAGCTAGCGCTGATCAAACGTGGTGCGGAAGAACTGTTGGTCGAGTCCGAGCTGATCGAAAAGCTCAAGCGTGGCCAGCCGCTGCGTATTAAGGCAGGCTTCGATCCGACCGCGCCGGATTTGCACCTTGGTCATACCGTGCTTATTAATAAGCTGCGGCAGTTCCAGGAGCTGGGGCATCAGGTAATTTTCCTTATAGGTGACTTCACCGGGATGATCGGTGATCCGAGTGGCAAAAGTGCAACACGACCGCCACTGACCCGCGAGCAGGTTCTCGAGAACGCCGAGACCTATAAGACGCAAGTGTTCAAAATTCTCGATCCGGCGAAGACCGAAGTAGCGTTCAACTCCACCTGGATGGATCAGATGGGGCCAGCCGATTTCATTCGCCTCACGTCGCAGTACACCGTTGCTCGTATGCTCGAGCGCGACGACTTCGACAAGCGCTATACCACCAATCAGCCAATTGCCATTCACGAGTTCCTTTATCCGCTGGTTCAGGGTTACGACTCGGTCGCTTTGCGTGCGGATGTGGAGTTGGGAGGCACCGATCAGAAATTCAACCTGCTGATGGGGCGCGAACTGCAGCGTGGTTATGGGCAGGAGCCGCAGTGCATTCTGACAATGCCGCTGCTTGAAGGTCTGGACGGCGTTAAGAAGATGTCCAAATCCTTGGGCAACTACGTCGGTATCCAGGAAGCGCCAGGTGTGATGTACAGCAAATTGGTTTCCATTCCGGACGCGCTGATGTGGCGTTACTTCGAATTGCTCAGCTTCCGCTCCATGGACGAGATCAATGCGTTCCGTGCTGATGTCGAGGCGGGGGCCAATCCGCGTGACATCAAGATCAAGCTGGCTGAAGAGATCGTTGCGCGCTTTCACGGTGAAGAGGCTGCGGCCAATGCGCATCGTGCGGCGGGCAATCGCATGAAAGAGGGTGAGTTGCCGGACGATTTGCCGGAAATCGAGCTGACCGCTACTGAAGACATGCCGATTGCTGCTGTTCTTAATAAGGCAGGTTTGGTGAAGAACTCGGCGGTGGCGCGCGATCTTCTGAATTCCGGCGGCGTGCGTATAGATGGCGAGGTTGTCGATCGCACCTTTATATATGTGCTGGGCGCGACCCATGTTTGTCAGGCGGGCAAGAAGGCGTTTGCGCGTATTTCGCTCAAATCGGAATAAAGC
>NZ_JANLOD010000064.1 GCF_025466085.1 Pseudomonas sp. 14P_8.1_Bac3 | reverse complement strand
CAAGATTAAATTCCGAAACCCCAATTGCGAAAGCAGTTGGGGTTTTGTTTTTAGTAGAAGTCACCAATTTTGCTGGCACGTTCCGCGTAACGGGCTGGTCACAGAATTTCTTGACGACCATAGAGCATTGGAACCACCTGATCCCATCCCGAACTCAGCAGTGAAACGATGCATCGCCGATGGTAGTGTGGGGTTTCCCCATGTGAGAGTAGGTCATCGTCAAGATTGAATTCCAGAACCCCTGTTTGCTAACGCAAACAGGGGTTTTGTCTTTTCGGGATCTGCAAAACCTCCCTGTTGCATAGGTTCGTAAACCTGTTGGTAACTCAACGCTGTTACCCCAAGCTCCTCAGAAGGCATGCCCCCGCGACTCTACTCGTTGGTCAGATTGTTCGCATTCAGGCGTACGTCGACACCCTTCAAGCCGACGTTGCCCAGGCCAGCCCTACGCAAACAACTTCAACACATTATTCATCGCGTCATCGGCGAACCCTTGCACAAAATCCTTGAACCCCGGTACCGCCTCGGCACCGCCCTGGGCCGGTTCGGCGATGATGGTCCAGGTCGCCCGGGCCTTGCCTTCACCCAGCGCTTCCACCGTCATGGCCGCCCACAGATTCGCCACGCCCAGCGTGTTGTAGATCGTGGTCCACGTCATGCTTCGCGCCTGGTCATCCCGTGAGTTCAGTTGTTCGACCACCAGGTTGCCGTCCTTGAAGAATTTCTTGCGCAGGGACGACACGCCTTCCCCGGTCATTTCAATGTGCGACAGCGCCGGGATGAATTGATCGAAGCCGGCAAAGTTGCCGACCACCGCCCAGACGTTCGCGGCATCCGCCGGCACCTCAACGGAAGACACGACGTGGCAGTCTTGAGGGTTTTTGATCAGCGTATCGGGTTGCAGGGTTTTCATGATGTTGCTCCGGTTGAGTGAGTCAGATGAAATTGATTTCTTTGAGGTAATCGCAGCCGCGACGCAGCAGCGCCGGGGATTTTTCCGGGTAGTGCGCGCCCATCTGCCGCACGCCGGCCTGGGCGTTGTCGTGGCCGATCATCGAGATGTCGCCGATGTCTTCTTCAAAGCCGTTGAGGTAGAAACCGAGCACGCCGAACAACGCGTTGTCACTGTCGACCCGGCCCAGTTGCTGCTGCCAGTCGGCCACGCTGACCATGGAGAATTCGCGGCCGGCCTCACGGAAGGACGCGACGTAATCGTCCCAACTCAGCGGTTCGGGGTTGTGCAGGTTGAACACGGCTTTTTCCGCGGAATAGCGGCTGGCATGGAAGGCGATGAAGCGAGCGAGAAAGTCCACCGGCATCAGGTCGAAATTCAGCGCGAATTCCGGCACCTGGCCGAGCTGGATCGACCCCTTGAGCATCAGCATCAAACGATTCTTGTGCGGTTGGCAGACACCGGTGAGGCTGTTGAAGCTGATGTTGCCGGGGCGATAGACGTTGACCCGGACCCCACGCTCCCGCGCCCGTTCGAGAATGCGCTCGCCGACCCATTTCGACAGGTTGTAGCCGTTCTTGATGTAGATCGGCGGAGTGTGCGCGGCGGGCAGTTCAAGCACCCGGCCATCGGCGGCAATCGTGCTGGACGCCGACAGCGTCGAGACGAAGTTGAAGATCTTCTTGCTGCGCCCTTCGCACAGGCGCAGGCACTCGAAAATCGGCTCGACGTTGTCCCGCACCAGCGACGTGTAATCCAGCACGTGATTGACGTTGGCCGCGTTGTGCACCAGCGCGCCGAATTCGCGATCCAGACGCTCATAGACTTCCGGTGCGAGCCCCAGCGCAGGCTGGGTGATGTCCGCCGGGTACACCCGCACCCGACTCAAATCCAGATCCTCCAGACGGTTCTCCCGCAGTGCGTGAGCGAAGCGTTGCGCCGCCGATTGCCCGTCACCCTCGCGCACCAGGCACGCCACCTCGCTGGCACCCCAGCCCAGCAGCGCCTCGACGATGTGCACGCCGACAAAACTGTTGGCGCCGGTGACGATCACCTTGTGCACATCGCCCATGCGGCTGACCGGTAGCGGTTGCACCTCCAGTTCGCGGAAGGCATCGGCGAGGGCCTGCTCGCTCAGCACTTCTTCGGTGCCGGAACCGCGCACCAGCGTTGCCAGTTTGGCGATGGTCGGCAGCTCGATAAAGCGGTTGATCGAGATGCTGCGGCCGAAGGCTTCGCGCAACCGCAACAGCATGCGCGACAGCAGGATCGAGTGACCGCCCAGGTTGAAGAAGCTTTCGTCGGTGGAAATATCGCTGACGGGCAGCTCCAGCAGCTCGGCCCAGATCTCCAGCAGCAGTGCTTCATCCGCGCTGGCCGGTAAACGCAGCGCCGCGTTTTCAACCATGTTCACGGGCAACTCCAGCAAGGCTTTGCGATCGACCTTGCCATTGCTGGCGAACGGCATGCTCGGCAGTTCGGTCCAGGCGCAGGGCTGCATGTAGTCCGGCAGATGCTGGCTGGCGTGCGCCCTAAGTGCTTCGCGGGCGGCACCGGGGTGAGCTTCCTGAGGCTGAGCAAGGAACGCCAGAATCCGCCGCTGACGGTCGATGACCACCGCCACCTGACGGTACAACTGGCTGTCGCGCAGGCAGCGCTCAATCTCTTCCGGCTCGACCCGAAAGCCGCGAATTTTTACCTGGTTGTCCCGGCGTCCGCACAACTCGATGCCGGCGCTGGTCCACTTCGCCATGTCGCCGGTACGGTAGGCTCGCAGGTGCTCACCATTCGGCAGGCTCAGATTAAAATAACGCTCGGCGGTCTGCTGCGGGTTGTTCAAATAACCCAGGCACACACCCGGCCCGACGATGTACAACTCCCCGACAACCTGTTCGGCCACCGGTTGAAAATCTTCATCCAGAATCAGCACCTGGCTGTTGGCGATCGGCCCGCCGAGGGTGCGATTGCTGTCGCCGGTGCGCAGTTGCCGTGCGGTGATCAGCACCGTGGCTTCGGTCGGGCCATAGAGGTTGTACAGATTGCCCTGGCGGGTCAGTTGCTCGATGACATAGGGTTCGCAGACATCGCCTCCGGTCATCACGTGATCTAGGCACTGCAGTTGATCCAGCGGCAAAATGCTCAACAACGCCGGTGGCAAAAACGCGTGGGTCAACTGTTGGTGGCGGATCAATTCCACCAGTTGCAGCGGGTCGCGGCGTTGATCGTCGCTGGGCACGATCAGCTCGGCACCCTGCAGCAGGGTCGGGAAAATATCGATCAGCGATGAGTCGAAGCTCAACGATGAGAACTGCAGCGCGCGGCTCTGTTCGTTCAGTCGCACATAGTCGGCGTACCACGCGGTGAAGTGCGCCAGGTTCGCCTGGCTGAGCGAAACGCCTTTGGGATGGCCGGTGGTGCCCGAGGTGTACAGCGCCATGCAAGGCGCATCGAGGTTGGGTCGCTGGCGCATCAACGGTTGATCGAGGTCTACGTGCTCAAGGTCAATCGCGCTGATGTCCAGGCTGGGCATATCCCCGGCGAGCGGATGCTGCCCGTCATGCAGCAACAGTACGGCGCCGGCGTTCGACAAGATGTACTGCTGACGCTGCAACGGATGGCTCGGTTCCAGCGGCAGGTAGATCGCGCCGCTGCCGAGAATCGCCAGAATCCCCGCATACAACGCGCTGCATTTTGGCAGACAGATGCCGATCACCCATGGCGTGTCTTGAAGCTCAAGCAATGGTTGCAGTCGCTGCTGAATGGCGCGGCTGTGGGTGTGCAATTCGCGGTAACACAGGGATACGCCGGCCACGTGCAGCGCCGGTCTTTCGGCGGACTGGATGAAGCGCTTCTCCATGCGCTCGATCATCGGCACCTGAGCGAGTTGCAACAGCTCGGGGGCAGCGGTCGCGTTCATCTGATGGACGTAGGCGAGGCTATCCAGAAACAGCAGGCTTTCCACCCGCTCGAACGCAACGGCGCCCGCCGGTTCGGCCAGCAGAAAATAATCCGCATCCCGCGAGAAGCGACTGACCAGCAAGGCGACGTGATCGACCATTTCCGCCAGTGCGCGCAGACGCAGCGCCTGGCCGTTGCCCGAAGGCTCGTCAGCGATCGGCACCCGCGTGAGCAACGTTGAACCGAGCAGGCACAGCAGGTCCAGCGGCGGCAAACCGCAAGTTCCCGCCACGCCGACAGCCAGGCGCAACGTCAGTCGCGGTGTCCCGCTGAAGGGCTGAAACGGCAGAGTGTCGTCATCGATCAGCAAATCAACGTTGCCCGAGGGCAGTGGTTCCAGGGCCGTCACCCGCACCAGTGAATGGCCGTGTTGTTCGAGCTCCCGTGCCAGATCGGTCAGGGCCTGGCTCTGCCCGATGAGCAAAATGTCGAGACGTCTCATGATGTGCTCCTCGTTAAGCCAGGTAGTCGCTCAGGGCGGTTTGAACGCACGGCGACTCGAGCAGCGAACTGCTATGGAAAAACCGCACGATGTTGGCGACCAGCGGGTGATGGCGGTTGATCGGGAAGGCCAGCCCCGACACTTCGCTCTTAAGTGCGTGGCGCGCGGTATCGCTGACCTGCAAGGACTCGATCAGGCGGATGTCGAAGGATTTCTGGATGTCGTTGGTCAGGTAATGGCTGATGAACACCGGCAGAATCTGCGCAATGCATTGGCGGTCCTCTTCGCCTGCGGTGTGCCAGTAGATGCGCACCAACCGCGCCCAGAACCCGGAATGGCGGCCTTCGTCGAGCAAGTGATCGGCCATCAGACCCTTGATCGATTGCTTGACCGTGTCGTCCTTGGCGAATGCCGCGACATCGCCGGTCACGGTGTTCTCGGCGATGGCCACGCAAATCAGTTCCACGGCGCTGCGCAAGTGCTCCGGTGCCAGCGCCACGGCAGCCGGGATCGCGCGGCTCAACTCGATTTCATCCGGCAACTCGATCGGCGTGATACCGGTCATGGCGACGGTCTGTTGCATGAAGTCCATCGCCACCAATGCGTGGTAGTCCTCGTCGATCACTACCGTCATGGCGTCGTAGCGGCAGGCGAATGGGAACGCCACGGCGAAGCGGTTCTTGGCGATGCTGCGAGCGGTCTTGTCGACGATCTCGGTTTCGAAAATCACTACGTCGTTGATGAATTTGTAGAGCGTCTGCACCAGGGCGAAATCCCGTTGCTCCGGGCATTCGCGCAGAAAGGTATCGCTCAGTACCAGCGGCTGACGGCTGAGCGGGTAGATCAGCTTGTCGTCGTTCTCCAGCACGCGGCGCGGGCGGGTGCGGATGGTCGCCCGGCCTTCCCAGGCATCGGCGAAGGATTGGTAGTCAGCGGCGTTCATGCGTTCACCTCCGCCATGGGTTCGTTCATGTTCAGGCGCAAGCCGTTCCACAGCGCGATGCGGCTTTCCACGGCGGCGAGGGCACTGGCGTAGACGTCTTGCTCGCGTTGCGGGTCGCCGTTGACCAGCCGCGCCAGGAGTTTTTCTGCCGCCGGGCCATGGTCTTCGGAATCGACTTCGATGTGCCGCTGCAGGTAGTAGCGAAAGGTCGGCGCCTGTTCAATGCCGATACCCCAGTCGTCGAGAATGCGCTGGAACATCTGCGGAATGACGCTCTCGCGACCGTGCAGAAACGCCGCCGCGACACTGTGACCCGGTGCATGCAGTGCGGTGTGCAACGTCTGGCGCACGAATAGTGCGGCGGCCGGGTCGACGTCGACGCTTTGCAGGGCCACGTCGTAACTCACGCCTTCTTGTTGCAGGGCCACGAAACGCTCGACGGCGGCGGTACGGGCGCCCACTTCGCGCATGGCATCCAGATACAACTCGAAGTGGCTGTAATGACCGTGGGCCGGACGATTATCGGTTTCTTCACCGAGCACGATCTCGTTGATCAGTCGTGCCGCCTGCGGATCACTTGGCGGCAACCACGGTAATTGAACGCACGTCAGCTCCTGTTGCAGGCGTTTGGTCAGCGACATGAAATCCCACACCGCAAAAACATGAGATTCCATGAAACGTTGAAGTACAGAAAGCGAATGGATTTCAGAAAAAATCGGGTGCGCACTCAGTTCTGCTTTCTTCTGATCAAGACGGTCTTTAATCGATTTCATGGCGAGCCTTTAAGTGATCTGGAATGAGGTGAGGTCGGTAAGTAACGGGTGCTTAAAGTTTCCTGATGGCGAACGGTAGCCGCAGATGCGTTGAACGAAGTAAGTTACTTGTAAGACAGTTGTATTCAGCGTTTCAGCCAGTGTTCATTGGCTGGGATAAAAACTAGTACACGAACAAAGTGCTGGGCAAGTTATTTTTATATTATTTTGAAGTTCAACTTTATTGGGCGCGACAAGTTCCAATAAAACTCTTGTTCTAAGTTTTATTTGGGCGTAGTTGCTCCTTCCAACTTATATAAGTAGAAATCGAAATAAAGAGTGAATGCCTCACTCGAGCAACTTTCTATGGATGATCGCTAGTGTCATCTGAGGGGGGTGGAAGTTGGCGGGGGCACCAATACCTTCCTTTTCCCGTGGCAAGACTCCTTCCGTAGGTTCTTGATGCGGGCACAACACCGCTCATGCGGTGCATCGCCCGTCTATTTAGTTGTTGGCAGTTCAAGAGTGAGCGTAAATCAAGGCAGCCGCTATCGCCGACGTGTCATACCGTCAGTACGGGTGTCGAACTCAAGGAAAAAGAAGGAGATGCGCCGTCGGGGCGAGCGCCGGCGAGCAAGGAATATCTGCTCGCTCAGGCTTGTCGCGACGATTTATTTCGGAGTTTTTCTGCTTTTGGATTCCGCGCTGTCGAGGTAGCGGGTAATGACTTCGACGCCGCGATTGAGGTGCTGTTCGAGTAACTTCACCGAAAGATCGATGTCACGGTCTTCTGCTGCGCGCAGCAGCGCGCGGTGATCGTCCTGGGACAGTTTGCCCAGGCCCATGGCTTCCAGGTTGAAGCGCAGGAAACGCTCCTCCTCGTTCAAGCCTTCCTCGATCAGCTTCAATAGCCGACGGTTAGGTGCCCTGTGGTAGAGCGCCATATGGAACAGCCGGTTCAGCCGACCGATCTCCGTGTAATCGTGCTCGATTTCCAGTTCGTCGATGTAGCGCGCCGCCTGTTCAAAGTCGTCGGCGGTGAGCAACGGGATCGACAGGCGCAGCGCTTCGGCTTCCAGCAGGATCCGCAATGCGTAGGTTTCGGCGGCATCGCCCTGAACCAGCGGCGCGACGACCGCACCTTTATGGGCAATCACATTGAGCAATTCTTGCGCTTCGAGCTGGCGCAACGCTTCGCGCACGGGCATGCGGCTGACCCCGAACAGGTCGGCCAGGTCTTGTTGACGAAGGGCAGCGCCGCAAGGAATGCGCCCGTCGAGAATGGCGGCGCGCAGGGTTTCTTCGATGACTGAACGGGCCAGATGCGCGGGAATCGGGCTGTTCACTTTAATGCTGCTGAGAGGGTTGGGTTTCTGTGTCACTACAACGCACCCTGAATGACTGAGAAATTTGGATCCAAATGGACACTAGTGACTGCCTGTGAGGTTGTCAAACGGGCCCACTAAACAGTTCGTTTCCTAAAGTTTAGCGGGCTCCGGTGATCTCACCGTGCCATTGTCTTTTAAGCGGCTAACCTTCACCATCAATCGATTCCACCTGCCTGACTGGATGCCTCCCTTTGGCGGTACGTTTCGTAATCCCCCGGACTGTGCGCTGGCTCTGCTGCGCGTTGCTGCTGGCCGGCGTCCTGCCGGGCGGGCTGCATGCCGACTGGGATTTTTCCCTGATCAGCCGAAAGGCGCAGGCATTGTACGGGCCGTTGGGTGCCGGGCAGCAGCGGATTGATGCGTGGCAGAATCTGCTGGCCACACAAAAGCAGGTCAGCGAGCTGGAGAAGCTCAACGTGGTCAACCTGTTCTTCAATAGACAGGTGCGCTATGTCGAGGACATCGATTTGTGGCATGTGGTCGATTATTGGGAAACGCCGATCGAAGCGTTGTGGAAAGGCGCAGGCGACTGCGAAGACTATGCGATTGCGAAATACTTCAGCCTGCGCCACCTCGGCGTTTCCGCCGAGAAACTGCGCATCACTTACGTCAAGGCCGTCAGCCTGAACCGCGCGCACATGGTGCTGACGTACTATTCCAGCCCCGATGCCATGCCGCTGGTCCTCGACAGCCTGATCGATACGATCAAACCCGCCAGCCAACGAACCGACCTGCTGCCGGTCTACGCTTTCAATGCAGAAGGATTGTGGTTGCCCGGCGCCAAGGGCAACACAAAAGTGAGTGACACCAAACGCCTGTCCCGTTGGCAGGATGTGCTGAAGAAAATGCAGGCGGAAGGTTTTCCGGTCGAGACGACTAACTAGGAGCACGCGCTCAGATGTCTTTGTTCAAACAGCTGTTGATCGCAATTTGTCTGTTCCTGGTGGTCGCCTTCACCGGCAGCTTCATGGTCAGCCTCGAGAGCTCGCGGACCCAGTACGTCAACCAGTTGCGCTCCCACGCGCAGGACGCCGCAACGGCGCTGGCGCTGTCGCTGACGCCGAACATCGATGACCCGGCGATGGTCGAGCTGCTGGTCAGCTCGATTTTCGACAGCGGTTATTACGCAAGCATCCGCGTGGTCGATCTGTCGAACGACAAGACGATGGTCGAGCGTAGCGGCAGCCCGGCGGTGAATAACGTGCCGGACTGGTTCGTCAAGCTGATCGGCCTGGAACCGGCGGGCGGCGATGCGATTGTCAGCCGCGGCTGGGAGCAGGCTGCCCGGGTCGAGGTGGTCAGCCACCCGATGTTCGCCATCGCCAAGCTGTGGCAAAGCGCACTGGGCAGCCTCGGCTGGTTGTTGCTCTGCGGCGCGGTCAGTGCGGCGTTGGGTGCGGCGCTGCTGCGCCGGCAATTGAAACCGCTGGACTACATGGTCCAGCAATCCCATGCCATCGCCCGCCGGGAATTCCTCAGCCTGCCCGACCTGCCGCGCACCCCTGAATTGCGCCGCGTGGTCCAGGCGATGAACCAGATGGTCGAGAAGCTCAAGGCGTTGTTTCAGGAGCAGGCCGAGCGCAGTGAAAAATTACGCGACGAGTCCTATCAGGATTCGTTGACCGGGTTGGCCAACCGGCGCTATTTCGAGATGCAACTGAACGCGCGGGTGAGCAACCCGGAACAGGCGAGTTCGGGTTATTTACTGCTGTTGCGGGTCAAGGACCTCGCTGGCTTGAACCAGCGCAAGGGCGGTCAACACACCGATGAGCTGCTCAAGGCCGTCGGCCAGCAGCTGTCTCGCGAGTGCGCCAAATACCCCGAGACGCAGAACCTCGTCACGCGGATTCGCGGTGGCGAATTCGCCGTGCTCGCGCCAGGACTGGTGCACGCCGAAGCCCTGCAACTGGCGCAACACCTGGATACTGCCCTGGCGAGCCTGCATGCGACCGGTGCTACCGACGTGGCGGCGGTCGCCTACATCGGCCTGGCACCGTTTATTTTTGGCGACTCTCCGCAAGCGGTGCTCGGCCTCGCGGACCAGGCGCTGGCGCAAGCCGAGGGTCAGGGCGATTCACGTTGGGTGTGCCTGGATCATTCGGCGGCGGCGAGCCTTGGCGACGATCATCATTCGTGGCATCGCTTGCTTGATCAGGCGCTGAATCAGCGGCGCTTCGAGCTGTATTTCCAGCCGGTGGTGGCCAGCCAGGACACCACGCTGGTGCTGCATTACAAAGTGCTTTCACGCCTGATCGACGATCAGGGCCAGACGATTCCGGCCGGGCGCTTCCTGCCGTGGCTCGAGCGTTTCGGCTGGGCGGCGCGGCTGGATCGGCTGATGCTGGAGCGGGTGCTCGAGCAAATGGCCGGCCACGAAGCATCGCTGGCGCTGAACCTGTCTTCGGCGACGCTGACCAATCCGCAAGCGCTGGGCAAGGTCTTCGATATCTTGCGCGCGCACTCCAACCTCGCGCCGCGGCTGACCCTGGAAATCGGTGAGGAACAGCTGCCGGAGCAAGCGAAGCTGGAAGACCTGACGCGGCGCCTGCGGGACATCGGCTTCTCGTTGGGCCTGCAACATTTTGGTGGGCGTTTCAGCATGATCGGCAACCTGGCGCGGCTCGGGCTGGCGTATCTGAAGGTCGATGGCGTGTACATCCGCGCGATTGATCGCGAGAGCGACAAGCGCTTGTTCATCGAGGCGATTCAGCGGGCGGCGCACAGCATCGACCTGCCGCTGATTGCCGAGCGGGTCGAGACCGATGGCGAAATGTCGGTGATTCGCGAGATGGGGATTTATGGGGTGCAGGGGCAGTTGATCGGGGGGCCTAAGCCTTGGGATCAGGGCTTTTGAAATGAATTGTCAGTAAAGGCCGCCTTCGCGAGCAAGCCCGCTCCCACCTTGGATCTTCAGCGGGCACAGTATCTGTGTACGACCGGGAACCGATGTGGGAGCGGGCTTGCTCGCGAAGGCGTCAGAACAGGCGACCAGAAAACCAGGGATCAGATCAACCCCATCTCATCATCCTCATCCACCAAATGACTTAACCCGCCCAACGCTTCCCGCGCCTGGGACCGGTCCATCAGTTTGGCCTGCGCGGCCGCCGGCAGGTCGGTGACGCGGATCACGCCCTTATCCGTCAGCACCTGAATCAAGTCGTCGAGTACCCGGATCATGTCCAGATCGCTCTGTTTCAGTTGCTTGAGCTGTTTGATCTGCTGCAGTTGTTTCTGGCTGGTGGCGACGACCTCACTGGTGAACCAGTCCTGCAGATCGGGGTGATCGGCCGGCAGGGTTTCAGTGGATCCGGCGTAGGCCTCGGACTCCACGCGCATCAATTGGCCGTCTGCATTGCGTTGCACGTAGAACATCAAGCGTCCCTCAAGAGTTGAGCAGCGTCATCCTGTCAGCAGCATAGGCGAATTAAGCCATATGGTTATTCGCTAACGGTATTTAAATTCAGGTTCTTATACCTATAAAGTCAACCTCCTGCGTACCTGCCGACCAATCGGCGCGCCGCACGACACGAACCAACACGGGACCTCCGTGAGTTTTCGATCGACGCGCGCGCCCTTGAGCGTGCCACGCGTGGGAGTGATTTATGTCTGTTGTCTCTGCAACTCAACACATCGTGCCGCAAATCTTCGACATTCGCCCGTTCAGCGGCGCCGTCGGTGCCGAAATCATCGGCCTTGACCTGTCTCGCCCGATCAATGATCAAGACTTCGCGCGCATTCATCGTGCGCACCTCGATCATCATGTCGTGGTGTTCCGCGACCAGCGCATTACACCCGAACAGCAAATCGACTTCAGCCGCCGTTTCGGCGTGTTGCAGATCCACGTGCTCAAGCAGTTCCTGCTGGCCGGGCACCCGGAAATCCTCATCGTTTCCAACATCATCGAAAACGGCCAGTCCATCGGCCTGGGTGACGCCGGCAAGTTCTGGCACTCCGACCTGTCCTATAAAGAATTGCCGAGCCTGGGTTCGATGCTGCACGCCCAGGAACTGCCGTCCGAAGGCGGCGACACCTTGTTCGCCGACATGCACAAAGCCTGGGACAGCCTGCCCGCAGCGTTGCGCAAAGCGGTCGAAGGTCGCTCGGCGGCGCACTCTTACACGGCACGCTACAGCGAAACCAAATTCGAAGGTAACTGGCGCCCGACCCTGACACCGGAACAGTTGGCCCAGGTCGCCGAAGTCGTCCACCCGATCGTGCGCACTCACCCGGAAAACGGCCGCAAGGCGTTGTTCGTCAGCGAGGGTTTCACCACCCGCATCGTCGGCTTGCCGGAGGACGAGAGCAAGCAGTTGCTCGATGAACTCTATGCCCACAGCGTTTTGCCGCAAAACATCTACCGCCACCAATGGCAGCCCCACGACCTGGTGTTCTGGGACAACCGTTCGCTGATCCACCTCGCCGCCGGATGCCCAAGCCATCTGCGCCGCAAGTTGTATCGCACCACCATCCAGGGCGACGCGCCTTTCTGAGTTGTCGGAGATCGATCATGTCCAAACGTCTTCCATTTGCACCGCTGGCCGCGGCCATCGGCCTGGGTTTCAGCCTGATCGCCGGCAGCCTGGTGGCGCCGACCGTGGCCCACGCCGAAGGTGAAATCCGCATCGCCGAACAGTTCGGCATCGTTTATCTGCTGCTCAACGTGGTACGCGATCAGAACCTGATCGAGAAGTACGGCAAGCAGGAAGGCATCGACATCAAGGTCGACTGGACGCAGCTCTCCGGAGGTGCGGCGGTCAACGACGCGTTGCTCTCGGGCTCGATCGACATCGCTGGTGCCGGCGTTGGCCCGCTGCTGACCATCTGGGACCGCACCCACGGCAAGCAGAACGTCAAGGCCGTCGCCTCACTCGGCAACTTCCCGTACTACCTGGTGAGCAATAATCCGAAGGTCAAGACCATCGCCGACTTCACCGATCAGGACCGCATCGCGGTGCCGGCGGTGGGCGTGTCGGTGCAGTCGCGCTTCCTTCAATACGCGGCCGCCAAGCAGTGGGGCGACAAGGAATTCAATCGCCTCGACAAGTACACCATCGCCGTTCCGCACCCCGACGCCACGGCCGCGCTGATTGCCGGCGGCACTGAACTGACCGGGCACTTCTCCAACCCGCCGTTCCAGGATCAGGCGCTGGCCAATCCGAACGTGCACGTGGTGCTGAACACCTACGACCTGCTCGGCCCGAACTCGCCGACCGTGTTGTTCGCCACCGAGAAATTCCGCAATGACAATCCGAAAACCTACAAGGCGTTCGTCGAGGCGCTGACCGAAGCCGCACAATTTGCCCAGAACGATAAAGGCGCCGCGGCCGATACGTACCTCCGCGTGACCAAGGCGAAAATCGACCGTGCCGCACTGCTGAAAATCATCGACAACCCGCAGTTCGAATTCAGCGTCACGCCGAAAAACACTTACCCGCTCGCCGAGTTCCTCTATCGCGTCGGCGCGATCAAGAACAAACCGGACTCGTGGAAGGATTATTTCTTCCAGGACGCCAAGCCGCTGCAAGGGAGCTGATCGACATGAACGCCCCTTTGCAAGGCCACACGGTCAGCAAACCGAACGCAGCAGCCCAAGCGTTGCTGTCGGTCGATAATGTCAGCCTCGAGTACCGCACGCCGCAGCGTGTGGTGCGGGCGACCCACCAAGTCAGTTTTGAAATCGACCCGGCGGACCGGTTTGTCCTGCTCGGGCCGTCCGGTTGCGGCAAGTCGACATTGCTCAAGGCCGTCGCCGGTTTTATTCAGCCCGTCGAAGGTGAAATCCGTCTGCAGGGTCAGCGCGTCGATGCGCCGGGGCCGGACCGGATTGTGGTGTTTCAGGAATTCGACCAATTGCCGCCGTGGAAAACCGTCAAACAGAACGTGATGTTTCCGCTGCTGGCCTCAAAAACCCTCAAGCGCAAAGAGGCTGAAGAGCGTGCGCTGCACTACCTGGACAAGGTCGGGCTGGCGGCGTTTGCCGATGTCTATCCGCACACGTTGTCCGGCGGCATGAAGGCGCGGGTGGCGATCGCCCGGGCGTTGGCCATGCAGCCGAAAATCCTCTTGATGGACGAGCCCTTCGCCGCCCTCGACGCGCTGACCCGGCGCAAGATGCAGGAAGAATTGCTGTTGCTCTGGGAAGAGGTGCGCTTCACGTTGCTGTTCGTCACGCACTCCATTGAAGAAGCGCTGGTGGTGGGCAATCGCATTCTGTTGCTGTCGCCGCATCCGGGGCGGGTGAGGGCGGAGGTCCACAGCCATCAATACAACCTGCATAGCCTTGGCGGCGTGGCGTTTCAGGAATCGGCGCGACGGATTCATCGCTTGCTGTTCGATGAAACACCGGAAGCCGAGCGCGAGTTGGATTTTTCCGACATTCGCATCGCTTATTGAGCCATTGAGAGGATTGCCCGATGAGCCAGTCATCACCCGCCCGTGAAGAATTTGAAACCGTTTTGCAACCGCTGACCAGCGTGCCGCTGGAGCGTGAGTTGCCCCTCGGTCAGCGCCTGTGGCAACAGGGCTGGATTCGCAAAAGCCTGATCCTGATTCTGCTCGCGGTGCTCTGGGAAGTGGTCGCGCGCATCCAGAACAACGACCTGCTGCTGCCGAGCTTTCTGCAAACCACCAGCGCGCTGTACGACGGCCTGCTCAGCGGCGAATTGCTGGGCAAGGTGTGGATCTCCCTGGTGGTGCTGCTCAAGGGTTACCTGATCGGCATCGTCCTGGCATTTGCCCTGACCACCCTGGCGGTGTCGACGCAATTGGGTCGTGACCTGCTCAGCACCTTGACCTCGATGTTCAACCCGCTGCCGGCGATTGCGTTGTTGCCGCTGGCGCTGCTGTGGTTCGGCCTGGGGCAGAACAGCCTGATTTTCGTGCTCGTGCATTCGGTGTTGTGGGCGTTGGCGCTGAATACCTATGCCGGCTTTCTCGGCGTCTCGGAAACCCTGCGCATGGCCGGGCGCAACTACGGTTTGAAAGGCATGCGTTTCGTGCTGTTCATCCTCATACCCGCAGCGCTGCCATCGATCCTCGCCGGCCTGAAAATCGGCTGGGCCTTCGCCTGGCGCACGTTGATCGCCGCGGAACTGGTGTTTGGCGCGACCAGCGGCAAGGGCGGGTTGGGTTGGTATATTTTTCAGAACCGTAACGAGCTTTACACCGACAAGGTGTTTGCGGGGTTGGCGGTGGTGATTCTGATTGGGTTGCTGGTGGAGAATCTGGTGTTCGACACGTTGGAGCGGGTGACGGTGAAGCGGTGGGGGATGCAGCGTTAAGGTTGTGCCGCTTCTGCCGCAGAGGAAATCCCCGGTTTCTACCGTGGCAGGTCCGGCCCCTTCGCGGGCAAGCCAAGTTTGCTAGCATTGCGTCTGAGTCAATCCAGATCAGTCACGAGTGCTTACCATGCAGCTACCGGACATGAACCTCTTGGTCGCCCTCGACGCCTTGCTTGACGAGGGCAGTGTGGTGGGCGCGGCGCGGCGGATGAATCTCAGTCCGGCGGCGATGAGCCGGACGTTGGCGCGGGTTCGCGAGGCCATCGGCGATCCGATCCTGGTGCGCGCCGGTCGGGGCCTGGTGCCGACGCCCAAGGCGTTGGCATTGCGCGAGCAAGTGCGGGACGTGGTGGAGCAGGCGGCGCTGCTGTTCCGCTCGGCGGATGACGTCGATCTGGGCAGTTTGCGCCGGCGCTTCAGCATTCGCGTCAACGATTTTTTTGTCGGCGTCTACGGTGGCAAGCTGTTCGACACGATGGAGCGTCAGGCGCCGTACTGCGAGTTGCGTTTTGTTCCCGAGGGCGACGGGGATGACGAGGCCCTGCGTGAAGGTCGCATCGATCTGAGCGTCAGCAACAATCGACCGGTGATGCCGGAAGTGAAGGTGCAGAACCTGTTCTCGACGCACTTTGTCGGCCTGGTGCGCGAGGACCATCCGCTGTTTGACGCGGAGATTACCGCCGAGCGCTTTTCCGGATTTTCCCACATCAGCATGTCTCGTCGTGGCATCGCTCGCGGTCCGATCGACACGGCGCTCAACGCCCTGGGCCTGGAGCGGCGGGTCGCGGTGATTGCGCCGAGTTTCCATGCGGCGATGTTTGCCTTGCCGGATTCCGACCTGATCCTCCCGGTGCCCAAGGAGGTCTTGCTGAGTGTGGCGCGGCTTGGCCTGAAGCTACGCTCATTCACGCTGCCGATACCCCTGCCGACCCTGATGCTGACCCAGGCCTGGCACCCACGTTTCGACAAGGACCCTGCGCATCGGTGGATGCGGGAGACGCTGAAAGCGTGTTGCGACGAGACATGGCTGGCGGCGCAACCGACCTGAAGGCCGCCCCGAATCCCTGTGGGAGTGGGCGTATTGTTGCGTCAGACACACTTATAAACTGCCAATAAGTTGATTTTCGTCAGTCCCCGGATTTCTTAAAATCCTCCGGTCCAAACCCCGGAGCTTGCAGTCCATGACTTCCCTCACGGCCCCGGCACCTCTCGCCGCGGCCAGCCCCGCCGTAGCGCCACCGGCCTTCGGCCCGCGGATCATCATCGGTCTGGTGGGCGTGTTGCTGGCAGTGCTGGTGTCGGGCCTCAACGAGATGGTGACCAAGGTCGCCCTCGCCGACATTCGCGGCGCCTTGGCCATCGGTTACGACGAAGGCACCTGGCTGGTTGCCTGTTACGCGGCGACCTCGGTGGCCGCGATGGCGTTTGCGCCATGGTGCGCGGTGACGTTCTCGCTGCGGCGCTTCACCCTCTATGCGATCAGCCTGTTCACCCTGCTGGGGGTGCTGTGCCCGTTCGCCCCGAACTACGAAAGCCTGCTGCTGATGCGCACCTTGCAAGGCCTGGCGGGCGGTGCGTTGCCACCGATGCTGATGACGGTCGCCCTGCGCTTTCTGCCGGCCAATGTGAAGTTGTATGGGCTGGCCGGTTACGCCCTGACCGCGACGTTCGGCCCTGGGCTCGGCACCCCGCTGGCCGGGTTATGGACCGAGCATGTCGGCTGGCAATGGACGTTCTGGCAAATCATCGCGCCGTGCCTGATCGCCATGGCCGCGGTGGCTTACGGCCTGCCCCAGGATCCCCTGCGCCTGGAACGCCTCAAACAATTCAACTGGCGCGGTCTGCTGCTGGGTTTTCCGGCGATCTGCATGCTGGTGATCGGCATTCTCCAGGGCAACCGTCTGGACTGGTTCGAGTCGAGCCTGATCTGCGGTTTGCTCGGCGGTGGGCTGGTGTTGATGGCGCTGTTCCTGATCAATGAATGGTCGCAGCCTATTCCGTTTTTCAAGATGCAGATGCTGGGCATCCGTAACCTGTCGTTCGCCTTGCTGACGCTGGCCGGGGTGCTGGTGATCCTGCTGGCGGTGATCATCATTCCCTCCAGTTACCTGGCGCAGGTGCAGGGTTATCGCCCGGTGCAGACCGCGCCGATCATGTTGCTGGCGGCGCTGCCGCAATTGATCGCGCTGCCATTGGTGGCGGCGCTGTGCAACTTCCGGTGGGTCGATTGCCGCTGGGTATTGGGGATTGGTCTGAGCATGCTGGCGTTGTCGTGCCTCGGTGGTTCGCAGCTGACCTCGGTGTGGATTCGCGATGATTTCTACGTGTTGCAACTGCTGCAGATCTTCGGGCAACCGATGGCGGTGTTGCCGCTGTTGATGCTGGCGACCGGCAGCATCCACCCGATGGAAGGCCCGTTCGCCTCGGCCTGGTTCAACACAGTGAAAGGCTTGTCGGCGGTGATCGCCACCGGTGTGATCGAGGCGCTGACCACCTCGCGGCTGCACTTTCACTCGACGATGCTGGTAGACCGCCTCGGCAACTCGCCGCTGGCCGACAGCGACAGCGCTGGCCTTGCGCACCGGCTGCATGAGCAGGCCGTGGTGCTCACCGCGTCGGATCTTTATCTGTGCATGGCCGGCATCGCCCTGGCGCTGATCCTGCTTATTTTCTGGCTGCCGACGCGGATGTTTCCGCCGCGTGCGCCGACCTGAATGCTCCACTGAAACCGAAGGTTTTTATGACGACTCAATCAACGAAAAAAGTAGCCGTGGGTGTCGCTGCCCTGGTGGCGGTTGGCGTATTGGTTTATCTGCTGGCGCCAGGAATGTTCGGCAAGCGCACGCAACAGACCACCAACGATGCCTTTGTCTCCGCAGACTTCACCTTGGTGGTGCCACGGGTCGCCGGGTTCATCAAGGAGGTGCTGGTGGAGGACAACCAGCAGGTCAAGGCTGGGCAATTGCTGGCGCTGATCGATGACCGGGATCTGCGCGCCGCCGCTCAAGCCGCCGACGCCGAAACCCTGGTCGCGCGGGCGCAGCTGCAAAACGCTCGGGCGACCCTTGAACGCCAGGCATCGGTGATCGCGCAGGCGCAAGCCACGGTGGTCTCGGCCAAGGCAGAAATGGCCTTCGCCGAACATGAACTGAACCGCTACGACCACCTCGCCGGAGTGGGCGCAGGCACGGTGCAAAACGCTCAGCAAGCGCGTACGCGTATCGACCAGTCCACGGCCCGGCTGGCGAATGCCACGGCGGTGCTGGCGGCGGAGCGCAAGCAAGTGGATATCCTGACCGCGCAACGCGACGCCGCCGACGGTGGCTTGAAACGCGCGCAAGCGGCGCTGGACATCGCCAATTACGAGCTGTCCTACACCCGCATCGTCGCGCCGCAGGACGGCATGGTCGGCGAGCGTGCGGTGCGGGTTGGCGCGTATGTCACGCCGGGCAGCAAGCTGCTGGCGGTGGTGCCGCTGACGCAGGCATATGTGGTCGCCAACTTCCAGGAAACCCAACTGACCAACGTGCAGCCGGGGCAGGATGTGCAAGTGCGGGTGGACAGCCTTGGCGGTGAAGCCCTGAGCGGCCACGTCGAAAGCATTGCGGCGGCCACCGGAGTGACGTTCGCTTCGGTCAAACCGGACAACGCCACCGGCAACTTCACCAAGGTGGTGCAACGGATTCCGGTGAAAATCGTCCTGGAGCCGGGACAACCGTTGGCTGAGCGGCTGCGGGTGGGAATGTCGGTAGAGGCGCGGATTGATACGGCGGGTGCCGGCAAGCATGAGGTTGCGCAGCGATGAAAATCTTCGTTGATCGGGCTGACGCCTTCGCGAACCGGCTTGCTCCCACAGGCAACCGCTTTTCAATGGGGGAGCGAGCCTGCTCGCGCAGAGGCCTTCAGCCACGACTGACCCTGTGCGCCCTGCTGGTGATGAGCCTTTCAGCCTGCACCGTCGGCCCGGACTTTCAGAAACCACAAGCGCAACAAATCACCGAATGGTCAAAACCGCAAAAAGCCGCCGGCAGCCAGGCCGTCGCCGAAACCATGGACGAGCGTTGGTGGGAGGTGTTCCAGGACTCGAAATTGTCGGCCCTGACCCAGCGCGCGCTGACTGATAACCTCGACCTGAAGCTCGCCAGCAGCCGCTTGCAGCAAAGTCGCGCGGCGCGCCAGGTGGTCACCGCCGACCGCTACCCCAACACCGCCGCCACCGGCGGCTACGGGCGTGAACGCAGCAGCGGCAAAGGCCTGGCCGATCCGTCGGGGAACAATGGCAACGCTGCATACAATTTGTGGGACGCCGGTTTTTCCGCCTCCTGGGAGCTGGATTTCTGGGGCCGTGTACGCCGCGAAACCGAAGCCGCCGACGCCACCCTGGAAGTCGCCGAAAACGATCAACGCGGCGTGTTGTTGTCGGTCCTCGCTGAAACGGCTCAGGACTACATCCAGCTGCGCGGCGTGCAGAGCACACGAGCGGTCACCGAGCAGAATCTTGATGTCGCGCGCCATAGCCTGAAACTGTCGCAATTGCGCCTGACCGACGGTGTCGCCACCGACCTCGACGTCGCCGAGGCCGCTGCGCAGGTCGCCGCCATCGAATCGCGCCTGCCAGCGCTGGAGCAGCGCCAATCCCAGCTGATCAATGCGCTGAGCCTGTTGATGGGCGAGCCGCCGCAAGCGCTGCACGCCGAGTTATCCACCGACGCTCCCGTGCCACAAACACCGCGTCAGGTCGCCATCGGTCTGCCGTCGCAACTGGCCGAGCGTCGCCCGGACATCCGTCAGGCCGAAGCCCGCTTGCATGCCGCCACCGCGAACATTGGCGTGGCCAAGGCAGATTTCTACCCGCGCATCACCCTGTCAGGCAACATCGCTTCACAGGCGCTGCAACTGAGCGATTTCGGTTCATGGGGGTCGCGGGCCTTCGGCATCGGCCCGCAAATCAGCCTGCCGCTGTTCGACGGTGGCCGCCTGCGCGGCGTCTTGAACCTGCGCGAAGCCCAGCAACAGGAAGCCGCCATCGCCTACCAGCAAACGGTGCTGCGCGCCTGGCATGAAATCGATGACCAACTGACCGCCTACAACGCCAGCCAACTGCGCCGTGACAGCCTCGCCGAAGCCGTGCGCCAGAACCAGATCGCCCTGCGCACCGCGCAGCAACAATATGTCGAAGGCGTGGTGGATTTCGTCAACGTCCTGACCGTGCAAGGCGAATTGCTCGCGACCCAGCAGCAATGGGTAGAAAGCTCGACCGGGGTGTCATTGGCGATGGTCGGGTTGTACAAGGCGTTGGGCGGGGGATGGGAGTCGGTGTATCCGGTAGGGGAGACGGCGCAGCGCTAATATTGCGGTCAGTTGAACTGGCTTTCCCACAGATCTGGATGAGTGCTCGCTCAAGGTTGATCCGTTCCCCATCAAATGTCGTTGGTCGCAAAGCCAGCATCGACGGTGAACGTACGCCGTCCTACAGTGATCAACAGGGTTCGTGGTCGGGGGCTCGTTTCCGGGGGAGATGCAATGGAGGCGCGCAGGGAAATGCCGTTGGGTGGTACTCAAGAGCCGCATGCTGCACCGGGTGTCTGGGCGACTGTCCAGCGCTGGTTGCGTTGGGCGCAGGAACATTGGCTGCTACCGATTCTGGCACTGGCGGCGCTGGTACGTTTCTACGACCTGACGGCGGCTGCCATCTGGGGCGACGAAGGATCCAGCCTGTTATTGAGTCAGTTTTCGCTGTCCGGCATCTGGCTGCACGCGGCCCATGATGTGCATCCACCGCTGTATTTTTTCCTGCTGCACGGCTGGATCGGGCTATTCGGCGACGGCATTTTTTCGATCCGCTGCCTCAGCGCAGTACCCGGTATCGTCACGGTTTGGCTCGGCGTGTGGCTGATGGACTTGCTCGCCACCCGCCGCGCGGCGCTGCTCGCGGGTTTCCTGCTGGCGCTGTTGCCCACGGCGGTGCGTTACAGCCAGGAAGTGCGCATGTATTCGTTGCTGGGCTTGTGGCTGATCGGCGCGACGATTGCCTTGGTCTACTGGATCAGGCGCCCGCACCGCCCCCGTTATCTGGTGGCGTACGCGCTGTTGATGACGGCCGCGTTCTACACCCATTACTTCACCGCGTTGTGCGTGCTCTGCCACTGGTTGTATCTGGGGTTGATTCGCGTGCAGCCGGGTTATCGCTTGCGGCATATTCAACGCCCCGGCTGGTGGCTGGCGAACGCGGCAATCGTGCTGTTGTTCCTGCCGTGGCTGCCAAGTCTGGTCGATCTGTTGCGACACATGGATCAGCTCAGGGCTAATGGCGACGTGGGCTGGGAATTGCCGGTCACGTTGAGCTCGCTGCCTTCCATGCTGTGGTCGTTCTTGATTCAGGACGATGGCGAAACCCTGCCCGCCTTGCTGTTCATTGCCTTGCCGTTGGCGCTCCTGGTGATTGCCGGCGTAGCGTTGGCGCGCGATCGCAGTGTATTTCGCGGCAGTGCGCTGCTGGTGATCTACACGGCGTTGCCGCTGCTGCTGGTGTTCGGCGTGTCGTTCATCACGCCGGTGTTCATTGAACGTTACCTGACCGCGTATGCACTGGGGCTGCCAATGATTGTCGCGCTGGCGGTGGATCGGCTGTATTCAAGCGCTCGGTTAGTGGCGCTGGCGGTATTGCTGCTGTTCATCGGCGTTGAGCTGGTAGGCCTGAAGAACAACGCCACGGTGGACCCGCAGGATCAGATCAATGTGATGGTCGACTACGTCAACCAGCACTTCGTGAGCGGCGACCGGATTGTCACCAGCGACATGCTCTGGTACCTCAGTTACGTCTACTACAACCGCACCGACACCCGCCCGTTGTTGTACACCCCGCCCTCGGCGAGTGGAGCTTCGACCCGGCCGAACGCCTATGGTTTTGGCACTCTGGTGACTGAGGACACCTACGTCGACAGCCTCGACAGGCTGGCCAATAACGGGCGAGTCTGGCTGATCGGCGCCGTCGATGGGCCGGATGAGTTTGCGCCGTTGCCCGCCGGCTGGCATCGCGTTAGCGAGACCCGCGCGGGCGGCGCCTATGCACGCTTGATCGTGCGGCCTTGAAGCTCGGGTTTAACCACGCCGAGGTATTCAGGGTTTCGACGACAAATCCGCCATGCCCTTGAGCAATTCGATCGGCAGCGGAAAAATAATGGTCGAGCTTTTATCCCCGGCGATCGAGCTCAGTGTCTGCATGTAGCGCAACTGCATGGCGCCCGGCTGACGGCCGAGCATTTCGGCGGCCTGCATGAGTTTTTCCGAGGCCTGCAATTCGCCTTCGGCGTGGATGACTTTGGCCCGGCGTTCCCGTTCGGCTTCGGCCTGTTTGGCGATGGCACGGACCATTGATTCGTTGAGGTCGACGTGCTTGATCTCGACGTTGGCGACCTTGATGCCCCAGGCATCGGTTTGCGCATCGAGTACCTGCTGGATATCGATGTTCAATCGTTCGCGCTCGGCCAGCAGCTCATCGAGTTCATGTTTACCGAGCACTGCGCGCAGGGTGGTCTGGGCCAGTTGGCTGGTGGCCATGAGAAAATCCTCGACCTGGATGATCGCCTTCTGCGGGTCGAGTACGCGGAAGTACAGCACCGCATTGACCTTGACCGAAACGTTGTCGCGGGTGATCACGTCTTGCGGCGGCACGTCGAGCACCACGGTACGCAGGTCGACGCGGACCATTTGCTGCACCACCGGAATCAGCAGGATCAGGCCGGGGCCTTTGACCTGCCAGAAGCGGCCGAGCTGGAACACCACCCCGCGCTCGTATTCACGCAGGATGCGAAACGTCGATCCCGCCAGTGCAATCACCAGCAGCAACAGCGCGGCAAAACCCAGTTGCAGGCCCATGGTCATTCTCCACCCGGCGCCGCGTCAGTCGCGGCCACTTGCAGCAGTAATCCCTTGCGTGCCACCACCCGGACCCGTTGTCCGGGTTGCAGGGGCGTGGCGCTGAGTACTTGCCATTGTTCACCTTGCAGGTGCACCCAGCCGTTGCAGGCATTGCCGGGTTGCAGCGACATCACCGGCGTCACGCTGCCCACCAGTCCGGCGTCGCCACTGACGGTGTGGCGCGGTCGGGTTTTCAGGGCGTGGATCAGTAGGAACACCAGCAGCAATGCACTGATCAGTCCCAGACCGATCATCAACGGAACGGGTACTTCGGTGTTGGTCAGGATCACAGCGCCGATGACGAACATCACGATTCCGCCCAGCCCGATCACACCGTAATTGGGCAGCGCTGCCTCGGCGATCAGAAACACGATGCCGAAGGTGATCAGCCAGATCCCGGCGGGATTGGACACCAGCACGACGGTGTCCGCCGCGAGCGCCGATCCGCTCAGGGCCAATAGCAACGCCACTGCACACCACCTAATGTTCACGTGACCCTCCCTGTTGGAGCGAGCTTGCTCCGGGCAGCCTTCCGACGATGAACGGAAAACGCCGCGCTACGTCAGCTCATCGCTTCTTACAGTCTAGTCGAGCCGTCGGTTGTACGAATTTTGCTCAATTGTCGACAGGGTTCCAGCGGACAGATTTCCCGCGCGATGCGCTCAGCGGGCCTAGACTTTTCATTGGAGAGAAAAGTCGTTGGAGAGAAAAGGTTCATCCATCGTCCGGAACGCTGTTACGAACACCGAGGTGCATCATGCGCATGGCAAGAACCGTGCAGAGCAGCCTGGAAAAGGCCCACTGCGAATTTGACATCGTCACCCATCCCCACTCGGCCAGCAGCCTTGAAACGGCGCGGGTCGCGGGTATTCCCGCCGAACGGGTGGCCAAGTCGGTGATCCTCGACGACCACCATGGCCATTACCTGATGGCCGTGCTACCGGCGAGTCGTCATCTGGACCTGAGTAAAGTGCGCAGCAGCGGCGAATGGCAGATCACCCGGGAAAGCACCCTGGCGCATCTGTTCGACGACTGTGAACGTGGCGCCGTGCCGGCACTGGGCGAGTCCTATGGCCTGGAGATGGTCATCGACCCACTGCTGACCCGGCAGAAAGACATCTACCTGGAAGCCGGCAACCACAACCACCTGTTGCACATGAGCATGCCGGAGTACCTGAAAATGGTGCCGCATGCAGAGGTGCGGGAGTTGAGTCATTGAGTTTTATGGCGTCTCTTCAAGCGTCTTCGCGGGCGGTGCTCTGACGTGCCCGCGATTGACTGCGCAGCGGTCACCCCTCATTAGCCATTCAACAGGAGCCCGACATGCAATCCCCCACCCACAGCCTCCCCTCCCTGTTCAAGCAACTCGGCCTGGACAACGACCCGGTCAGCATCGACCAATTCATCGCCACCCATTCACCCCTCAAACCGGAACTGCACCTGGCGGACGCTTTTTTCTGGACCCAGAGCCAGGCTGCTTTTTTACGGGATGAGATTCTGGATGACGCGGATTGGGCGGAGGTGGTGGATCAATTGAATGTGTTGTTGCGCAAGGGGCGCAGTGGTTGAAAGCTGAACAGTCGCCTAAAAATTGTTTCAAAACTTGACCACCTTTCCTCTCCAATGCGATATTGATAGTTAGCAAACTAACAGTGTGTTTTTTCTCCGTGCCGAAAAACCTCGACGCTCTCCAGATGAACATCAGCAGCTCCATGGTGGTGGCCGCCAGGCATTGGCGGAAGATCTGCCAGACCACGCTGGTCAACTATGGAATCTCCGAAGCCTGCGCCGTCCCGTTGCTGATGATCGGGCGTCTGGGCGAGGGCGTCCGGCAGGTGACGGTGGCGCAGGCGGCCGGGATGGAGAGCCCGTCCCTGGTGCGTCTGCTCGATCAGTTATGCCATGCCGGCTACGTGCTTCGCACCGAGGATGCCCATGATCGCCGCGCCAAATGCCTGAGCCTGACCGACACCGGCCGGGAGCTGGTGCAGGCGGTTGAAATCGAATTGGTGCGCTTGCGCAACGAAGTGCTGGAAGGCATCGCCCCGAGTGACCTGGAAGCGGCGTTGCGGGTGTTGAAAGCGTTCGAAGCGGCCAACGCGCCCTCCGTGGTGAACCCTTGAGCGGATTCTTCACCGGCGTTCCCCCGGCGCGCGACTGGTTCTACGGTGTGCGCACCTTTGCGGCCTCGATGATTGCGTTGTACATCGCCATGCTCATGCAGATGCCGCGTCCGTATTGGGCGATGGCCACGGTTTATATCGTTTCGAGTCCCTTCGTCGGCCCAACCAGTTCCAAGGCGCTGTACCGCGCGGTCGGTACGTTTCTGGGCGCGGCGGCGGCGGTTTTTTTCGTGCCGATGTTTGTACAGAGCCCGTATGTGTTGGTGGTGGTCATCGCGCTATGGACCGGGATTCTGCTGTTCCTGTCGCTGCACCTGCGCACCGCCAACAGTTACGCCCTGATGCTCGCCGGCTACACTTTGCCGCTGATCGCGCTGCCGGTGGTGGATAACCCGCTGGCAGTGTGGGACGTCGCCGAGGCGCGGACCGAGGAGATCTTCCTCGGCATCGCTGTCGCGGCGGTGGTGGGCGCGATGTTCTGGCCGCGTCGATTGGCGCCGGTGTTCAACGATTCGGTGAGCAAATGGTTCGCCGATGCCTCGACCTACAGCCTGCGTTTCCTCAGCCGCAATGTGCAGCCGGATGAAGTCAGCGCGCTGCGAGCATCGATGGTCGCTACCTTCAATACCCTGGAATTGATGATCGGCCAGCTGCCCCACGAGGGCTCGCGTCCGCAGACCGTGCGCAACACCAAGGAGCTGCGCGGTCGGATGATCCATCTGTTGCCGGTGATCGATGCCCTCGACGATGCACTCTATGCCCTTGAGCGGCGCACGCCGGAGCTGGTGGACAAATTCGCACCGCTGCTCGACGCAACCACCGAATGGCTTGAGCACAAGGACGCCGACCTGGCTCGCTGGCAAGCGCTGAAAGCTCAACTCGATGCGCTGCAACCTTCCGCCGAAGCGCTGGATGATCGCAAGCAGCTGCTGTTCTCCAACGCCTTGTATCGCCTCGGTGAATGGATCGATGTGTGGCAAGACTGCCGCAGCCTGCAATACGCCATCGAGTGTGAAAGCCAGGACAGTTGGCGCGCGGTGTATCGGCATTGGCGGCTGGGCCGCCTGTCGCCGTTTCTCGATCGCGGGTTGATGCTTTACTCGGCGGCGTCGACGGTGACCGCGATCATCGTCGCCTCGGTGCTGTGGATTCTGCTCGGCTGGACCGATGGCGGTGCCGCGGTGATCCTGGCGGCGGTGGCGTGCAGTTTCTTCGCCTCGATGGACGACCCGGCGCCGCAGATCTACCGGTTCTTTTTCTGGACGGCGATGTCGGTGCTGTTTGCCAGTCTTTACCTGTTTCTGGTGCTGCCCAACCTGCATGATTTCCCGATGCTGGTGCTGGCGTTTTCCGTGCCGTTCATTTGCATCGGCACGCTGACGGTCAAGCCGCAGTTTTACCTGGGCATGCTGCTGACCCTGGTCAACACCTCGTCCTTCATCAGCATCCAGGGCGCTTACGATGCGGACTTCTTCAGCTTCGTCAATTCGAACTTGGCCGGCCCCGTCGGTCTGCTGTTCGCCTTTATCTGGACGTTGATCGCCCGGCCATTCGGCGCGGAACTGGCGGCCAAGCGCCTGACCCGTTTCAGCTGGCGTGACATCGTCAGCCTGACCGAGCCGGCCTCGCTGGCGGAACACCGGCAGTTGGGCGTGCAGGTTCTCGATCGCCTGATGCAGCATCTGCCGCGCCTGGCCATGACCGGGCAGGACACCGGCATCGCGTTGCGCGAAGTGCGCGTGGCGCTGAACCTGCTCGACCTTTTGGCCTACACCCCGCGAGTGCTCGGCGTGCCGCAGGTGCTGCTGCATCAGGTGGTGGCCGAGGTCGGCGAATATTTCAAGGCGTGCCTCAAGGCCGGCGAACGTTTGCCGGCGCCCAGCGCATTGCTGATGACCATGGACCGCACGCGTCGCGCCCTGAACCGCGATTGCGATGATGGTGCCCGCTTGCATCTGCTGCACGCCCTGAGCGGCCTGCGCCTGGCCTTGCTGCCCGGCGTTGAATTCCTCGGCAGCGGCGAACTCGAAGAACCGCTTCCCCATGGCATCGATGGAGCGCCTTTATGATCGGTGATCTGGATATCAGCGGGGTGTTCCTGCCCACGCTGCTGGTGCTGATGGGCATTACCTACGTGATTTACCTGCTGGTGCACGGGTTGCTGACGCGCTTGCACTTTTACCGTCTGGTCTGGCACCGGGCATTGTTCAACGTGGCTCTCTACGCCTTGCTGCTCGGCGCCGTGGATTCACTCAGTCGATACCTGATGACATGAAAAAACCTGTTTTGACTCTAGGCCGCGTGGTCCTGACGCTGTTGATCGTGACCTTCGCCGTTGTCGTGGTCTGGCGCATGGTCATGTACTACATGTTCGCGCCGTGGACCCGGGACGGGCACATCCGTGCCGACATCGTGCAGATCGCGCCGGACGTGTCCGGGCTGATCCAGCAGGTGGACGTGCGCGACAACCAGTTGGTGAAGCGCGGCCAGGTGTTGTTCAGCATCGATCAGGACCGTTTCAAACTGGCGCTGCGCCAGGCCAAGGCGGCGGTCGCCGACCGTCAGGAAACCCTCGCGCAAGCGCAGCGCGAAGCCAAGCGTAATCGCGGCCTCGGCAATCTGGTGCCAGGCGAGCAACTGGAAGAAAGCAACTCGCGGGTCGCTCGCGCCGAAGTGGCATTGATGGAGGCGCAAGTGGCGGTGGACAGCGCCCAGCTCAACCTTGACCGTTCGACGATCCGCAGCCCGGTGGACGGTTACGTCAACGACCGGGCGCCACGCGCGCAGGAATTCGTCAACGCGGGCCGGCCGGTGTTGTCGGTGGTGGACAGTAACTCGTTCCACATCGACGGCTATTTCGAAGAAACCAAACTCGACGGCATTCATGTCGGCCAGTCGGTCGATATCCGCGTGATCGGCGACCGTGCCCGCCTGCGTGGCCATGTGGAAAGCATCGTCGCCGGTATCGAAGACCGCGACCGCAGCAGCGGCAGCAACTTGCTGCCGAACGTCAATCCTGCGTTCAGCTGGGTACGGCTGGCCCAGCGGATTCCGGTGCGGATCGCCTTCGATGACGTGCCGGACGACTTCCGCATGATTGCCGGACGGACGGCGACGGTGTCGATCGTCGACGACCAGCACCAGGAGCCGGCCAAATGAGCAAGGCCTCGGGTTTGGCGGTGGCCGGATTGGGCCTGTTGCTGTCGGCGTGTCAGGTGGTCGGGCCGGATTATCACTTGCCGGACGAAGCCGCCGTGCATCGCGAAGATTTGCAGGGCGACCTGGCGGTGAACGACAGGAATGTCGTGTCGGCGCCGGTGCCCGGCGACTGGTGGCGTCTGTATAAAGACCCGCGCCTCGATCAGTTGGTGCAGCAAGCCATGGCCTCCAATACCGACCTGCGCGTGGCGGCGGCCAATCTGTCCCGAGCCCGCGCTCAGGTCGACGAAGCCCAGGCGGCTGGCGGTTGGAGTGGCGGTGTAAAAATGGGCGCACAGCGCTTGCAGGAATCCGGCGAGGCTTTCCTGCTGCCGGAGAAAGTGCCGGTGGCGAACGTGGGCGACATCGGCATTACCACCTCGTATCAGTTCGATCTGTTCGGCACCTTGCAACGTGGCATCGAAGCGGCCAAGGCCAATGCCGATGCCACGCAAGCCGCTGCGGACACCGCGCGAATCACCTTGGTGGCGGACGTCGTGCGGGCGTATACCCAGGTCTGCGCGGCCAACGAAGAACGGGAAATCGCCCAGCACTCCCTCGACCTGCAGGCCCAGGGCACCACGCTGATCCAGCGTCTGCGTGACGCCGGACGCGGCGATGAAACCCAGGTCACCCGTTCGCAAACCCAATTCAAATCACTGCGCGCCGACATGCCGCGCTATGAAGCGGCGCGTCAGGCCGGATTGTTCCGCCTGTCGATGCTGCTGGCCAAACCGCTCGACCAGTTGCCCGCCGGCACCAGCGACTGCGCCGAGCTGCCAAAGATTGCGCAACTGTTGCCGGTCGGCGACGGCGCAACCTTGCTCAAGCGCCGCCCCGATGTGCGCCAGGCCGAGCGCCGGCTCGCGGCCGCGACCGCCGGCATCGGCATTGCCACCGGCGAGTTGTACCCGGACATCAGCATCGGCGCGACGGTCGGCACGGTAGGCATTCTGGAAAATCTCGGCAAACCGGCGACCAACCGCTGGGGCTTCGGCCCATTGCTGACCTGGACCGTGCCGTCCAACGGCTCCCGCGCGCGCATCCGCGAGGCTGAAGCGGCGAGCCAGGGCGCGCTGGCGCATTTCGACGGCGTGGTGCTCAACGCCATTCGGGAGACCCAGACCGGCCTGGCCCAATATTCCGCGATGCTGCAACGTCGCGATGCCCTGGCGGATGCCGAGCAATCGGCGCAACTGGCGGCGGACCAGACGCACCGCTTCTTCCAGGCCGGTCGCGCCTCGTTCCTCGCCGACCTGCAAGCGACCCGCACGTACACCGATGTGCGGGCGCAACTGGCCGCCGCCAACACCCAGGTCGCCATGAGCCAGATCGATCTGTTCCTGGCGCTGGGCGGCGGCTGGGAAAGCGGACGAACGCAAGGCTCGAATACCGGCAAACCCTGAGGCCGTTGCTATGCTTTGATGTGTTGGGCTGACGCGCCACGAGCCACGCCAGTCCACTGATCAAGGCTCGCGTTGGTCATGGGGATTAAAAATAATGAAAAACCCTTATGCTCCCGGCTTCTGGTGCGCTATTGCGGCATTGGTCTTGCTGTCGGCCACCTATTTCTACGGCATCATGCTGGCGCACCAGATCGACAAGGCGCTGGTGTTCCTCGACAGCGCCGCTGCGCTGATCGCCGTGATGGCCATCGTCGTGGTGGCCTGGGCGTCGTTCCAGGGTCAGCGCATCAAAAAAAGACAACTCGAACAAGGCAAGACCCTGGTGCTGATCTGGGACACCAAGGTGGCGTTGCGTCGGGTCGAAACGGTGTTCGACCGGTATTTCTGGGGCAGCTACTGGCAACCGGGGCGCACGTTCCAGGAAGTCATGGGCGAACTCACCGGCACCCCGCTGGAAAAAAGCCTCGAAACGTTGAAGAAACAGTGCCTGGCTCTCGACAAGCAAGTGTCGGAGGACGGCTGGCATTGGCTGAACAACGCCCGTGAACTCTCCGATGTCGCCTCCGCCATGGCCCGCGAACGTTATCAGCTGGACTTCTGCGACCCGCGCGCGGACGTGACGGGCGGGGCGGTGATCAATCGGGATTTCGAAGTGCTGGTGTATACGTGGACGGCGCGGCTGAAAAGCTTTGATCATCAGCTGGACGAGATGGAAGTCCAGTATTCCTGATGCTCTATCGTCAGTTCTGACGCCTTCGCGAGCATGCCCGCTCCCAACAGGGGCCTCACTGGACCTGTGGGAGCGGGCATGCTCGCGAAGGCGATTTCATGCCCGCCGAAACTCTCGTCCCCTCCGCGCAGTCCATAGACACTCTTTAACCTTTAAACATTGGGCCGCGCGGTGCGCCTGATGCTAATCTCCATCGCACTTTCAGCGCAGTCGTGACCGCAACCCGTCTTGGGTTCAGGGAAGACGACCACATTTTCAACCACGGACATTGATCGGGTCATTCATGAATAAATCAGCAGGCGTGCTTCTTGGAATTGTCGTGGCCATCGGTGCAATCAGCGTCGGCGGTGCCTGGTACACCGGCACCAAGCTCGAAGGGGTGCTGAACACCTCGATCGCCGACGCCAACAAGGAACTGCAAGCCGCGCTGGTCGGCTCCAACGGCACCGCATCGCTGGAACTGGTATCGCTCGAGCGCCACGTGTTCAGCAGCACCGCGCACTACCGTCTCAAGGGCCAGGGCGAGGTATTCGGCGAGGCGCCGGTCGAATTGCTTTTCGTCGACCATATCGAACACGGCCCGCTGCCGTTCTCGCGCCTGGCGTCGCTGAAATTGCTGCCGGTCATGGCCACCAGTCACTACGAGCTGGAAAGGACCCCGGTCACCGAGAAGTGGTTCGCCGCCGCCAAGGACAAGTCGCCGCTCACCGGCGTGGTCAACATCGGTTACGACAACGCCACCAACGGCACCCTCGAGCTGCTGCCGCTGGATGTGGCGCTGGACGCCAAGTCCCACCTGAAATTCTCCGGCCTTAACCTCGACGTCGCGGCCAGCGCCCAGGCGCAGAAAGTCAAAGCTGACGGCTACATGGACAACTTCACGCTGACCACCGTCGATGAAAACCAGACGCCGGTCAACATCGAGTTGAGCGGCCTGACCCTGGCCAGCAACCTGGTGAAAAGCACCTACGGCTACTACACCGGCGACAATACCGTCGAGCTGACTGACAGCAAGACTACGTTCGGCGCGCAACAGTCGGTGCTGGGCATCAAGAAATTCGAGATGAAGAACCAGACCGAGGAATCGGGCACCAGCGCTTCCGGGCGCGCCGATTACAAGATTGGTGAAGTGTCCCTGAACGGCAAGACGGTCGGCTCCGCGCAGATGGCCATGAGCCTGAAGAACCTCGACATCCCGTCAACGATGTCGCTGATGCAGATTTATCAAACCAAACTGCAGCCATACGAAAAAGCCGCCGCCGAAGCGACGGCTGCCGGTGAGCCGGCCCCAGAACTGGTGTTGACCCCGGAAGAAGAAGCCCAGGTGAAAGCTGGCCTGGAGAAACTGCTTGCCGCCGGTCCGCAGGTGGCGCTGGAGAACCTGTCGTTCACCACCGCCAACGGTGAAAGCCGCGCCAATCTGGTGCTGGACCTGACCAAACCGCAATCCATGGACCTGCCGCCCGATCAGTTGATCAAGCAGCTGATCGCCCTGCTCGACGTCAACATCCAGGTGTCGAAACCCATGCTGGTTGATGTGCTCAGCGTCCAGGGGCAACTCGACGGTCAGACTGACGCCAAGGTCATCGCCGATCAGGCGACGGCCACCGCTGACATGTTCGGCGCCATGGCCGTCGGCACCCAGTTCGCCAAACTGGATGGCAATAACGTCGTCAGCAAGTTGCACTACGCCAATAATCAGGTGGAGTTCAACGGCCAGAAAATGACCGTTGAAGAGTTTGTCGGCTTCGTGATGGGCAAGCTCGGCGGCGCTGGCGTTGTCCAGTAAGGCCTAAACGTCGCGAATCAGCAACCACGCCTCGTCAATCGACAACGGCTGCTTCATCCGTTCGGCCAGCATCGCCATCGCCCGTTCTTCATCACAGGCGATGGCGGCTGCAACAACGCCGTTGCTGCCGAACAGGCCGATAAACGGTGGATGGTAAGGATCGCCCTTGAACTCGACCTCGTCCCAGGCTTCGGCATGTCCGAGGTAGTCGTAGTTCTTGCCGAAATGCCAGGTCCAGAAGTACGGCACATCCAGGTAATGCTCGTCGCCACCCAGCATATTCGCCGCGGCAATCCGTGCGTGTTGCTGGGCCAGGCGCCAATGCTCGATCCGCCGCGGCTGGCCATTGAGTGGGAAAGTGGCGATGTCGCCCGCCGCCCACAGCCCTTCGGTCACGCGCATCCCGCCGTCGACCGTCAGTGAATGGTCCTTTTCCATGGGCAGACCGGCAAACGCATCAGTCGCCGGGCTGACGCCGATGCCGACCAGCACCAGGTCCGCCGGCAGGCGCTCACCGTTCTTCAATCGCACCGCTTCAACCTTGTCCGTGCCCTCGATCTGCTCGGCTTCGCTGTCGGTTTGAAACACCACGCCGTGCGCCACATGGCGGGCGCGAATGGCTTTGCCGACGGTTTCGCCGAACTGCTTGGCGAAGGGCACCTCGTGGCGAGCCAGCACGGTGACGTCCAGGCCATGTTCACGCAGGGCCCCGGCGGATTCCATGGCGATGAAGCTGTCGCCGATGATCACGGCTCGTTGGCCAGGTTGGGCCGCTGCCAGAATGTGTTGCGCCTGATCCTTCGAGCGCAGCACCAATACCTGCGGCAACTCGGCCCCCGGCAAGTCGAGCCGGTTAGGGGTGCCGCCGGTGGCGAGTAACGCGGCGTCATAGGTCAACGTCTGGCCGTCTTTCAGGCGTACGGTGCGATTCTGCGCATCCAGGCTCGCCACTTCACCGTTGACGCGCTCGATGCGTTGCTCGCGGTAAAAACTGTCATCCCGCAGCGGCGGCACTTCGTCTGGCGCCATCTCTCCTGCGATCACGAATTTGCTTAACACGGTTCGGTCATAACCGGCGTCGGGTTCACGGTCGACCAGCAGCACGCGGCCGCCGAAGCCTTTTTCGCGCAACGCCGCCGCACCCGCGGTGCCAGCGGCACCGGCACCGATAATCACGAAGGTGCGGTCATCATCAGCCGGCGGGGTGTGAGGATCCGGCAGCGGATGCTCGTCAACCCAGACTTCGTCCTCGCGCATTTCCAGGGGATAGCGCTTGAGGCTGTCCAGCGACGGCGGTTCACACAGTGCGCCATCTTCGATTCGATACGCGGCCTTGTGCCAGGGGCAAATCAGTCGTCCATGACACAACGCGCCCTCGGCCAACGGCGCACCGGCGTGGGGGCATTGACCCTGATAGGCGCGCAGTTGATCGCCGACCCGCAGCAAGACGATCTTGGTGTCACCGATCCGGACTTCCAGGCCACGGTTCTCGGGAACATCGGCGAAACGGGCGACGCGGTGCAGTGCCATGATCGCTCTCCTGGCGGGCGTTTCAGTTAAGAGTTTGGTGTTTATCCCGAGGTTCAGCCAAATCTCACTGCCACCGCACCAACGGTCCAGCTATAGTTTGCACGCCGACCACGGCCCCACCCGCACAAGGTGCTCCGGTATGACCCGATTGACCTCTCTGAACCCTTGGCTGGCGGCCGTTGCCGTCGCCCTTTGCGTGCAGTTTCCGGCACAGGCCGCGGAACGCTTCACCCTCAATATTCCGGGTGTTTCGGATAACCGTCTGTTCACCTCGGCGGAGGCCAGCGATGCGGCCGGCTGCGGCGGCAAGAACCAGTCTCCGGCCCTGAGCTGGAACGCCGGCCCGCCGGGCACGCAGAGCTACGCCATCGTCATGCACGACCCGGACGGCCAGAAAGGCTTGGGCGTCGACCACTGGATTCAATATGGGATCAAACCCACGACCCGGCAGATTCCGGCGGGCGTTGGTGCTAAATCGGCTTTTGAAGGCGTGGGCGGCAGCAACAGCAAAGGTTCTATCGGCTACATCGGGCCTTGCCCGCCGGTCGGCGACAGCTCTCATCACTACATCATCCAGCTCTACGCGCTCGATCTTGCTCCGGACGCTTTGCCAGCCGGGCTGACCCGCGCGCAATTGCTGGAAAAAATCAAAGGACACGTGCTGAAAAACAGCAGTGTGGTGCGGCGATATCACCGCTGACGTTTTTCAGTGGACTCAACCCGGGCTGGTGTTGCGCCCGGAGTTGAAGAAACGCAATCCGTCAGTGGCCAGCCATTTGGCATCGCTGCGCGAAACGCGCACTATCGCTTCATAGCCGATGCGTTGGAGGATGCCGTGGCAAAAAAAATCGATCGCATCGCCCAAATGCTCAACTGCCCGGAAAAGGGCAAGGAACTGCGGCGAGCCATTACCGAAAGTCGCAAGGAATTTCTTCTGGCAAAACAGGCCGAAGAGCCGCCGCAGGAGGACGTCCTCAATGAGGCCTCGTTCGAGGACGACGAGGATGACGAGTACGACGAATTCGACTGGACGACTGAGTGAGCGCGCAGCGCCGTCCGTGTTAGCGCCGGGTCCTGCGTTCGTAGGCCGCCAGCACGGTGCGCTCCGATTGCACCAGATAGGCGTCGAGCAGGCGGGTCGCTTCTTCCGGCTGACTGTCCTCGACGCAGCGAAGAATCGAAGCGTTCATGTCGACATACGATGAATGCAAGAACTTCGGATCGTTGAGCAGGCCGAAGGCCAACCGCAGCTCGGCCGAAATCTGTGCATAAAACGCCAGCAGACGCGGGCTGTCCGCCAGTTCGACGATGGCTTGGTGGAACATCATGTTCGCCGTGCCTACCGCCACCCAATCCTGCGCCTCCCGCGCACCGACCGCTGACTCCACCGCTTCGCGCATGTGCAGGGTGCCCGGGTGCTGTGGATAACCCTGGGCAATGGCCTTGCACTCGACGAAGCGGCGCACCCGGTAGATGTCGATGATCGACGACATGTCGGGTTCCGCGACCGTGACCCCACGGTTGGGCTCGTGCTTGAGCAACCCTTCGCGGGTCAGGACTCTGAAGGCTTCGCGCAGGGTGTTGCGCGAAATATCCAGGCTTTCGGCCAACGCTGCTTCGGACAGGCGCTGACCGGGCACCAGCTCGCCCTCGACCAGCATTCGGCGGATTTCCTGGGTGATGGTTTCTCCCAGTGTGCGGGGAAGGGCGGGAGAGGCATTGTTCATAAGTGATCCAGGAAAGGAAACAGCGCCGATATTCCATCAGAGCCCAGGGCACGACACAAGCTCGACGCGTTGCGCCTGCTTCATAAAGTAGCACTCATGGGTTTTGAGGTAACAATACGGTGCATATGCATCAACCATACAGCATGGATTGTTCAACAATAAAGTCGCTGTAAACCTACACTTGCAGCGCGATCGTTGACTCTTGGCACGCACATTGCTCAGTGAGGCTATCTCTCACCTGTAGGAATGATGTCGTGACACAGGCCACTCTAGAGTTTACAAAAGCACGACGCGCCTCCCTGGTTGCCGCCGTCTTCATGATGGCGACCTCGGCCATCGGCCCGGGCTTCCTGACCCAGACGGCGACGTTCACCGCAACCCTGGGCGCCGCCTTTGCCTTTGGCATCCTGGCGTCGATCCTGATCGACTTCGTCGTTCAATTGAACGTCTGGCGCATCGTCTCGCTGACCAAAATGCGCGCAGCGGACCTGGCGAACGTGGCGATCCCGGGCAGTGGCTATGTCCTGACCTTGCTGGTCCTCGTCGGTGGTCTGGTGTTCATGCTGGGCAACATTGCCGGTGCCGGCCTGGGTCTCAATGCTCTGACCGGCCTGGATCCGAAATGGGGTGGGGCGCTGAGCGCGCTGCTCGCCATCGCGATCTTCTCGTCTCATCGGGCAGGCATTGCCATGGACCGCATCATGATGGTGCTGGGGATTCTCAAGGTGTGCCTGATCCTCTTCGCCGCCTTCGCGACCCATCCGCCGCTGGGCGAGGCCCTGCGTCAATCGGTGTGGCCTGACTTCGTCGACTTTGCCGCGATCACCACCATCGTTGGCGGCACGGTCGGCGGCTACATCACTTACGCGGGTGCCCACCGCCTGCTCGATCGCGGCACCGTGGGCGTGGAGAACATCGAGGCGGTGTCCAGAGCTGCGTTGACCGGCATCCTGGTCACGGGTATCGCGCGTTTCATCCTGTTCCTCGCCATTCTCGGGGTCGTCGCCAGTGGCGTCGTCATCGATGTGTCCGGCAAAGGCGCCAACCCGGCCGCGCAGGCGTTTGGTGCCGCCGCTGGCGACATCGGCCTGATGATGTTCGGCCTGGTGCTCTGGGCGGCCGGTATCAGCAGCGTGATCGGCGCTTCCTACACGTCGATGTCCTTTATTACCGTGTTCTCCAAGCGGATTACCGAGCGCACGCGTCACCTCGCCACCGTGGTCTTCATTTTCATCTCAGTGGTCGTTTACCTGCTGCTGGGCAAGCCACCCGCAGCGCTGCTGGTCTTCGCGGGAGGCTTCAACGGGCTTATCCTGCCGCTGGGCCTGACCATTTTCATGTACGTGGGCTGGCGCCGTGCCGATCTCATGGACGGCTACCATTACCCGCGCTGGTTGCTGGTGCTGGGCGTCATGACCTGCCTGCTGTCGTGGTACATGGCCTACAAATCGGCCGGTGCCATCTTCGCCTTCATCGGCGCAGCCTGATCTAACCGGAGATATTCGAGATGCGTTCAATTGACCTTAACAGCGACCTGGGTGAAAGCTTCGGCGCCTGGAGCATGGGCGACGATGTGGCGATGCTCGATGTCGTGACCAGCGCGAACGTCGCCTGCGGTTTCCACGCCGGCGATCCGGCCGGCATCCTGCGCACACTGAAAGCCGCCGTGGCGAAGAATGTCACCATTGGCGCCCACGTCGCCTACCCGGACAAAGTCGGTTTTGGCCGCCGCAACATGGACGTCACCAGCGACGAATTGACGGCCGACGTAATCTACCAGATCGGTGCGTTGCAGGGCCTGGCCAAGGCGGCCGGCACATCGGTGCGCTATGTGAAGCCCCATGGCGCCTTGTACAACACCATCGCCCACGACCGCCGGCAGGCGCTGGCGGTGATCGAGGCCATTCGTGCCATCGATTCCACGCTGATACTCGTGGCCCTGGCCGGCTCGCCGTTGATCGAGCTGGCCCGCAACGAAGGCCTGCCGTGCATCGCTGAAGCCTTCGCCGACCGTGCCTACACGCCACAAGGCAACCTGGTGTCGCGGCGCGAACCGGGCGCCGTGCTCCACGACCCGGCGCTTGTGGCCCAACGCATGCTGCGTCTGGTCCAGGACGGTACCGTCGAAGCCATCGACGGCACCCTGACCCGAATCGAAGCCGACTCGATCTGCGTCCATGGCGACAGCCCGGCCGCTGTGGAAATGGCCCGGGAACTGCGCCGGGTGCTGGAGCACGCCAATCTGTCCCTGTTGCCTTTTGCCGGAGATCGTCCATGAATGCCCTTGACCGCGCCCGCCAGGCGGCCATCGCTGCCGCGCGTGAAGCTCGCGAAACCTACCGTGGCGGTCTTGTCGCGCCAACGGCGGGCATCGCCCCGGGCATGACCCAGGCCAACCTGATCGCCCTGCCGCGTGAATGGGCCTACGACTTTCTGTTGTACGCCCAGCGCAATCCAAAAGCCTGTCCGATCCTCGACGTCAGCGATGCGGGCAGTCCAAGGACAATCCTGGCCGAAGACGCCGACCTGCGCACCGACTTTCCCCTCTACCGCATCTGGCGCGACGGCAAACTGGTGGAGGAAGTCAGCGACGCCCGGCAGGCCTGGGCCGAGCACGATGACATGGTGGCGTTCCTGATCGGTTGCAGCTTCACCTTCGAAACGGCCTTGCAGGAAGCGGGCATTGAAGTGCGGCACATCGCCGATAACACCAACGTGCCCATGTACCGCACCAACCGGGCCTGCCGTCCGGCGGGACGGTTGCAGGGTGAAATGGTGGTGTCGATGCGCCCGATCCCGGCCAGTCGTGTGGCCGAGGCCAGCGGCATCACCGGGCGTTATCCCTCTGTGCACGGTGCCCCGGTGCACATCGGCGAGCCTGAGCTGCTGGGCATCCAGGACCTGAGCCGTCCTGACTTCGGTGATGCGGTGCGCATTGAACCGGGCGAAGTGCCAGTGTTCTGGGCCTGCGGTGTCACGCCCCAGGCGGCCGTCGCCGCGTCGGGCGTACCCTTCGCGATCACCCATGCCCCCGGCCATATGTTCATCACCGATGTGCCTGACAGCACGTACCACGTCTAGGAGTTTCCCGTGCGCTTTCTTCCGGTCAACCTGGACGCCCTGCTCGTCGAACTGAACGACCTCGACGAGACCCTTGCCCTGTTCGACGCCCTGACGGCGGAGCCGATTGCGGGCGTGGAGGAAATCATTCCCGCCGCGCGAACGCTGCTGATCCAGTTCCGTCCCAGCACGATCGAGCGCCAGGCGCTCGTTAACCGTATCGCCGGCCAGGACCTCAGCCAGCGCCGCGAGGGTGAGCAGCGCCGGGTGGAAATCCCGGTGCATTACAACGGTGAAGACCTCGACGAGGTCGCCACGCTGCTGGGCATCAGTCGCGACCAAGTGATTGCTCGCCACACCGCCCATGACTACAGCGTGGCCTTTTGCGGTTTTGCACCGGGCTTTGGCTACCTTACCGGCGGCGCCGGTTTCCAGGTGCCGCGCCGCAAAACCCCGCGCACCCGCATACCGGCGGGCGCGGTGGCGTTGGCGGGGGATTTCAGCGGCGTGTATCCGCAAGCCAGCCCGGGTGGATGGCAGATCATCGGGGTCACGCCGTTGCAGATGTGGGACCTGAACCGTGCCGAGCCGGCCCTGCTGCGGCCCGGCTACAAGGTGCGGTTTACCGACGCCGGCCCGCTGCCTGCCAGCGGCTTGCCCGTACCCGCCGCCCCCGCGCGCGCCGCCGAACCCGACGGTGCTTATCTGGAAATCACCAGCCCTGGCTTGCACAGCGTGCTGCAGGACCTGGGGCGTCCTGGCCAGACCGGGCAGGGCGTCTCCCGTTCCGGCGCGCTGGACCTCGGCGCCCTGCGCGCCGCCAACCGTGCCGTCGGCAACCCCTCGGACTTGGCCTGCGTGGAATCCGTGCTCGGTGGCCTGAGTTTCGTCTGCCATGGCCGTGCCGTGATCGCGATCACCGGTGCGCGCACGCCGGTCACCGTCACCAGTGCCAGCGGCCTGCAATGGCAGCCTGGCAACTACCAGCCCATCGAGCTGGAAGAAGGTGATCGCGTGAATCTCGGTTCCCCTGTCGCGGGGCTGCGCAGCTACCTGGCGATTCGTGGCGGTTTCGACGTGGCCCCGGTGCTCGGCAGTTTGTCCACCGACACCCTGGCCCAGGTCGGCCCGCCCGCGCTCGCCGTCGGCGACCACCTGGGTTTCACCACCCGGTCAACCGGCGCCAGCGTTTCCCTGAGCGAGGCCCCGGCGTTCGAGCTGCCGACGGCCGACAACGTCATTACTCTGGACGTGGTCATGGGGCCGCGCAGCGACTGGTTTACCAAAGACGCCATCGAGCGACTGAGCAGCCAGCTGTGGCGTGTCACCTCGCAGTCCAACCGGGTCGGCATTCGCCTGGCCGGTGAAACACCCTTGACCCGCAGCAATCACCAGGAGTTGCCCAGCGAAGGCACCTCCGTCGGCGCCATCCAGGTGCCCGCCAGCGGCCAACCTGTGCTGTTCCTTGCGGACCATCCGTTGACCGGCGGTTATCCGGTGATTGGCGCCGTGGCCACTCACCACCTGGACCTGGCCGGGCAGATACCGATCAATGCCCAGATTCGCTTCAACCCCCTGGATGGTTTCGCGGACATCGAACCGAGCACCGAAGCCTCTATTTCAACTGCCGATGCGAAGAACACCCCATGAAGAAACTACTGATCGCCAACCGTGGTGAAATTGCCATCCGCATTGCCCGCGCCTGCCGCGACTACGGTGTGCAGTCCGTGGCGGTGTATGCCGACGCCGACATTGACGCCTTGCATGTGCGTCAGGCCGACGAAGCCTTCTCGCTCAATGGCCAGCGCCCGGCAGAGACTTATCTCGACATCGAAAAGCTGCTGGCGATTGCCAAGCGCAGCGGCGCCGACGCCGTGCACCCAGGCTACGGCTTCCTGTCCGAGCGGGCCGATTTCGCCCGTGCGGTGATCGATGCCGGGCTGACCTGGGTGGGCCCCAACCCGGAAACCATCGACGTGCTGGGCGACAAGGTCGAAGCGCGAAAACTGGCCCAGCAAGTGGGGGCACCGCTCGTGGCCGGCACACCCGGCCCGGTCGAAAGTGCCGCCGAAGTATTGGCCTTTGCCGAGCAGCATGGTTTGCCGATTGCCATCAAGGCCGCGTTCGGTGGGGGTGGGCGCGGCATGAAAGTCGCCTGGCGCCTGGATGAGGTCAGCGAACTCTTCGCCTCGGCGGTGCGCGAAGCTGAAGCGGCTTTTGGTCGTGGCGAGTGTTTCGTCGAGCAGTTCCTCGACCGTCCTCGGCACATCGAGGCGCAGATCGTCGCCGACAAACACGGCAAGGTGGTGGTGGTCGGCACGCGCGACTGCTCGCTGCAACGTCGTAACCAGAAGCTGGTTGAGGAGGCGCCCGCGCCGTTCATCAACGAGACCCAGCGCCAGCGCATCCACCAGGCCGCCCACGATATTTGCGCCAAGGCCGGCTACGTCGGCGCCGGCACGGTGGAATTCCTGCTCAGCCAGGATGGCACCCTGTCGTTCCTTGAGGTCAACACCCGCCTGCAAGTCGAACACCCGGTGACCGAAGAAACCACTGGCATCGACCTGGTGATCGAGCAGCTGCGGATCGCCGACGGCTTGCCGTTGTCGTTCAGCGAAACACCGACCCCCCGTGGCCACAGTTTCGAGTTCCGCATCAATGCCGAAGACGCCGGCAAGGGCTTCCTGCCGACCCCCGGGCTGATCACCGAATTTGCGCCACCCTCGGGCCCGGGCGTGCGCCTGGACAGCGGAGTGGTCAGCGGTTCGCAGATCCCGAGCAACTTCGACTCGATGATGGCGAAACTGATCGTCAGCGGCGCCACGCGCGAGCAAGCGATCGCCCGTGCTCGCCGGGCGTTGGCCGAGTTCAAGATCGAGGGCATAGCCTCGGTGCTGCCGTTCCACCGCGCGGTGATGGACCACGACGATTTCACCGGGGCCGACCGTTTCGCCGTGCACACCCGCTGGATCGAGACCGATTTTGCCGAGCAAATCACCATCGCCCCGCGCAGCGCAGCGTTGGCCGACCCCGAGGTGCTGCGCACCTTCGTCGAGATCGACGGCAAGCGTCATGCACTGGGCCTGCCGGCAGCGTTGCTGCGCGGCGTCAGCCTCAACGGGGCTGGCCCCGCCGTCGCCAGCACAGCGCCCGCCGAGGTCACGGAGCCGAACGCGGTACTCACGCCCGTGGCGGGCAACCTGCACGCCTGGGTGGTCGCTGACGGCGAGTCGGTCAGCGCCGGGCAAGTGATCGCGGTCGTCGAAGCGATGAAGATGGAAACCTCGATCCTCGCCCCGTGCGAGGGCGTCGTGCAGATCACCAGCCAGGCCGGCAGCTACTTCGAAGCCGGCGCCCTGATCGGCCGCATCAAGACCGCTGATTGATTCAAACGCTTTTCTATTCGAGGCAGTACGCGCACCGGTTTAAACACCCGGTTGCCGCGTGCTGTCCGCAGAAAAGGGTAGATGTCACTTTGAAGTAAAAATAACGATAAAACTCAATCCATCACTCTGCCGTTATCTGGAGCAACTAAGAGCATGTCGATCAACAAGGCTTATGCATTGGCGGGTACTTGCGCCCTGATTTTCCCTTTAACGGCAACTGCGGAGTTTCTTGCCGACAGCAAGACCAGCGTTGAACTGCGCAACTTCTACTTCAACCGTGACTTTCGCAATGGCCCGCCCACTGCCCAGCGCGACCACGCCGCCGAGTGGGCGCAGGGTGTCATGTTGCGGTACGAATCGGGGTTTACCGAAGGGACGCTGGGGCTGGGCGTCGACGCGGTCGGCATGCTCGGCCTCAAGCTCGACGGCGGTGACGGGGCCGGCGGTACGGGCCTGCTGCCCGCCGATTTGAGTTCGAAGAACGGCCGCGGGTCGCAGAGCGAATATTCCAAGCTCGAAGTCACCGCCAAGGCCAGGATCTCGCAAACGCTGCTCAAGGTCGGCTCCTTGACCTTGCGCACACCCGTGGTGTCGAGCAACGACACGCGCCTGTTGCCCGCCACGTTCGAAGGTGCTCTGGTGACGTCCAAAGAGATCGACCAGTTAGTCCTGCAAGGGGGCAAACTGGAGCAGATCAAGTTCAACAGTTCTTCGGACTATCAGGACTTTACCGGCAACCGCATTGGCGGTGTCAGTGACGACTTCCGTTTTGCCGGCGGTACTTACAGTTTCACCAAGGCCCTGAGTACCAGCCTGTATTACGGCAACCTGGAAAACGTCTATAGCCAGGTCTTCGGCGGTGTGGTCTACGAAGTACCGCTGGCGGCGCAACAGTCGCTGAAGTTCGACCTGCGTTATTCCAGCAGCCGCGAAGACGGCAACTTCCGCCGCCTGGATAACCGCGCGGCCAACGGGCAAGTCGCTTACACACTGGGCGCCAATGTGTTCACCGCCGCCTACCAGCACATGAGCGGTGACGACCCGTTTCCTTACATCGCCAACTCCGACCCTTACCTGGTCAACTTCGTCCAGATCAACGACTTCGCCAACATCCAGGAAAAGTCCTGGCAACTGCGCTACGACTACAACTTCGCCGCGCTAGGAGTTCCGGGGCTGACCTTCATGAGCCGCTATGTCAGCGGCGACAACGTCCTGGTCGCCGGCAACAACACCGGCAAGGAGTGGGAGCGCAACACCGACATCGGTTACATCATCCAGAGCGGCTCACTGAAAAACCTCGGCTTCAAAGTCAGGAACGCCACCGTCAGGTCGAACTTCGGCAACGACCTGGACGAAACCCGGCTGATCGTCAGCTACACCTTTGCACTGTAGGAGCGAGCATGCTCGCGATGGACGTCAACGATAACGCGGGCAACATGAACGCCCGCGTCATCTGATGCCCCCGCGTCGGGAACCGCCCGAAGCAGGCGCAGACCTGTAGGAGCGAGCTTGCTCGCGAAGAACGTCAACGATGACGCGGGTAACCTGAATGCCCGCGTCGATTGATCCACCTTCGCGAGCAAGCTCGCTCCTACAGAAAAATTGCGATGTTTAACGGAGGCTCGCGTTACTTCCCGCAAGCTACAAATTCTTGCGCCGTTGCCTACGGCTACGCCAGAATCCGCCGGCTTGTGCGCTTTGGGACGGGTCGGTAACTTGATTCGTGTCACTGATGGTCAGTGATCGGGTTTAGCAGCCCGTAGTGGTTAGCGAAGTGCATGGCACTCCATTCAGTCAGGTGACTAACCTGCACTTGATGGTAGCTGTGCGCGGGGCGCCCTCGGGCGCGCCGGTTTGCTAACTTCCCGGTCTGCTAACCCGCGCACAGCCGCCACCCATCGTTTAGCAGCGACGTGTGATCGGCTCCACTTCTGGAGTTAGTCAAATGTCCAAATCAATCCCCGACCCACCCGTCACCGAACCAGAGCAACCTGCAAGCCAAGGCTCGCTCTTCACCGTCAGCCGCAACATCAACACCGAAACCCTGCTCGCCAACGCCTCGGAAGACCTGCTGTCGATCCGCGCGCTTGCCGCCGACCTCGCCGACGAAGTGGACGGCTCCCGCCGCTCGATAGCCCTGGCAATCAACAGCATGGCCGACGGCGTCCACCTGCTGGTAGAACGCGCCCTGGATCACCTCGACGACCCCGCCATGGCCGCCATCTTTGCCCGCCAACAAACCCAAACCTGATCCCCTCGTTCGATTACCTGTGGGAGCGAGCCTGCGTGATGAGGCCGCCAGACGCACCATCGTTGTCGTCTGAAACACCGCCATCGCGAGCAGGCTCGCTCCCACATTGGTTTCGAGTCATGCACCGATTTTTTCGCCGACTTAAACCCAAACTGTAGGAGCGAGCTTGCTCGCGAAGAACGTCAACGATAACGCTGAGTCCCTGACATCCCGTGGTGTTCTTGAATCCATCGCGAGCACGCTCGCTCCTACAGGGCTTTGTGCTGTCCACGAGGCAATCGCCGCCAGCAGAAAAGACTCGCGTCCGCCTATCGGCGCCGATGAAGTGTTTGCAGAGTTGAACACCCTTATTGGAGAGATCGCAGCCAGCCAATCGCCCACAAAAAAGCCCCAGACCCTACGGCCTGAGGCTTTCTTGTTTCTGCGTATGGTGCACCAGGCGGGATTCGAACCCACGACCCCTGCCTTCGGAGGGCAGTACTCTATCCAGCTGAGCTACTGGTGCAATGCGGGCGCCATGATACTCATATGCACTGCGGGCGTCCATGCTGCTGATTCGATGGTGCTTTTTCAAAGCGTAACCCGCGTTTGCTACGCTGATCTGAAAAATGGGGCAAAGGTGGGGTTTTCGTTCTTTTTTTCGAACAGGCTATTGTCCTTTACCCCCTTTGATCCTAGGATTCGTTTGAGATTTCAAACGCTCTTGTCTGGGTGCTGAACCGCACGCGTTCATTCCGTGCGCTATTTATGTGCTTCAGCCCGGTGAATGATTTCCCTGACGGCAGCCTTTGAGGCGCCTTTCTACAATCATAATTTGCTCCGCGCGTGCCGCGGTGCTGTTAAGGAAAGCCGACATGCAGCTTAAAGACACCCAGTTGTTCCGCCAGCAAGCCTTTATCGATGGCGCTTGGGTCGATGCGGACAATGGTCAGACGATCAAGGTCAACAACCCGGCAACGGGCGAAATTCTGGGCACCGTGCCGAAAATGGGCGCTGCCGAAACCCGCCGCGCCATCGAAGCCGCTGACAAAGCGCTGCCGGCCTGGCGTGCACTGACCGCCAAGGACCGTGCCAACAAGCTGCGTCGCTGGTTCGAACTGATCATCGAGAACCAGGACGACCTGGCTCGCCTGATGACCCTGGAACAGGGCAAGCCATTGGCCGAAGCCAAGGGCGAAATCGTTTACGCCGCGTCCTTCATCGAGTGGTTCGCCGAGGAAGCCAAGCGCGTCTACGGTGACGTGATTCCAGGCCACCAGCCGGACAAGCGCCTGATCGTAATCAAGCAGCCAATCGGCGTGACCGCTGCAATCACCCCGTGGAACTTCCCGGCCGCGATGATCACCCGTAAGGCCGGTCCAGCGCTGGCTGCCGGTTGCACCATGGTGCTCAAGCCTGCTTCGCAAACTCCGTTTTCTGCTTTCGCTCTGGCAGAGCTGGCCCAACGTGCCGGCATTCCTGCTGGTGTGTTCAGCGTGGTGTCCGGCAGCGCCGGCGACATCGGCAGCGAGCTGACCAGCAACCCGATCGTACGCAAGCTGTCCTTCACCGGCTCGACCGAGATCGGTCGCCAGCTGATGGCTGAATGCGCCAAGGACATCAAGAAAGTGTCCCTGGAGCTGGGCGGCAACGCGCCGTTCATCGTGTTTGACGACGCGGATCTGGATAAGGCCGTCGAAGGCGCGATCATTTCCAAATACCGCAACAACGGCCAGACCTGCGTCTGCGCCAACCGTCTGTACATTCAGGATTCGGTCTACGACGCATTCGCCGAGAAGCTGAAAGTGGCAGTGTCCAAGCTCAAGATCGGCAACGGTCTGGAAGAAGGCACCACCACTGGCCCGCTGATCGACGAAAAAGCTGTGGCCAAGGTGCAAGAGCACATCGCCGACGCCGTGGCTAAAGGCGCAACCGTGCTGTCCGGTGGCAAGAGCATGGAAGGCAACTTCTTCGAGCCGACCATCCTGACCAACGTGCCGAAAAACGCGGCTGTGGCCAAGGAAGAAACCTTCGGCCCATTGGCGCCGCTGTTCCGCTTCAAAGACGAAGCCGAAGTGATCGCGATGTCGAACGACACCGAGTTCGGTCTGGCCTCTTACTTCTATGCGCGTGACCTGGGTCGTGTGTTCCGTGTGGCCGAAGCCCTGGAATACGGCATGGTCGGCGTCAACACCGGGTTGATCTCCAACGAAGTCGCGCCGTTCGGCGGCATCAAGGCGTCGGGCCTGGGCCGTGAAGGCTCCAAGTACGGCATCGAAGATTACCTGGAAATCAAATACCTCTGCCTGGGCATCTAAGCCCGGCAAGGCATTGCTTCAAGCGCAGAGGGCACGAGAGCGCTGACCCTTTGCGCGCTTCAACCGGAAATTTCTCTGCAGCCGGGAACGCTGTGGCAGTCGATCATCGCATGCTGCCGCAGTTGCCTTCCCGCCGCATTTTCCTTGAACCACGCCGCCCGATGAGCGGTGAATGAGGACTTTATGAGCAAGACTAACGCTTCCCTGATGAAACGCCGCGAAGCCGCTGTACCACGCGGTGTTGGCCAGATTCACCCGATCTTCGCCGAGTCCGCGAAGAACGCCACCGTGACCGACGTTGAAGGTCGCGAGTTCATCGACTTCGCCGGCGGTATCGCCGTGCTGAACACCGGCCACGTGCACCCGAAAATCATCGCCGCCGTGACCGAACAACTGAACAAACTGACCCACACCTGCTTCCAGGTGCTGGCGTACGAACCGTACGTAGAGCTGTGCGAAAAAATCAACGCCAAGGTGCCAGGTGATTTCGCCAAGAAAACCCTGCTGGTCACCACCGGTTCCGAAGCCGTTGAAAACGCCGTGAAAATCGCCCGTGCCGCGACTGGCCGTGCCGGCGTGATTGCCTTCACCGGCGCTTACCACGGTCGCACCATGATGACCCTGGGCCTGACCGGTAAAGTCGTGCCTTACTCGGCCGGCATGGGCCTGATGCCAGGCGGCGTGTTCCGCGCGCTGTACCCGAACGAACTGCACGGTGTGAGCGTCGACGATTCGATCGCCAGCATCGAACGCATCTTCAAGAACGACGCCGAGCCGCGTGACATCGCTGCCATCATCATCGAGCCGGTCCAGGGCGAAGGCGGTTTCTACGTCGCGCCTAAAGCGTTCATGACGCGCCTGCGCGCGCTGTGCGACCAGCACGGCATCCTGTTGATCGCTGACGAAGTACAGACCGGCGCTGGCCGTACTGGCACCTTCTTCGCCATGGAACAGATGGGCGTTTCCGCCGACCTGACCACCTTCGCCAAATCCATCGCGGGCGGCTTCCCGCTGGCCGGTGTGTGCGGCAAGGCCGAATACATGGACGCTATCGCCCCAGGCGGCCTGGGCGGCACCTACGCCGGTAGCCCGATCGCTTGCGCCGCGGCCCTGGCCGTGATGGAAGTGTTCGAGGAAGAGCACCTGCTGGACCGCTGCAAGGCAGTTGGCGAGCGTCTGGTCACTGGCCTCAAGGCCATCCAGGCCAAGTACCCGGTGATCGGCGAAGTCCGTGCCCTGGGCGCGATGATCGCGGTCGAGCTGTTCGAAAACGGCGACAGCCACAAGCCGAACGCCGCTGCCGTTGCTTCGGTTGTGGCCAAGGCGCGCGACAAGGGCCTGATCCTGCTGTCCTGCGGTACCTATGGCAACGTTCTGCGCGTGCTGGTACCGCTGACTTCGCCGGATGAGCAACTGGACAAAGGTCTGGCGATCATCGAAGAATGCTTCTCCGAGCTGTGATCCAAGTGCTCGCATGAATGTGTGAGCTGATCGACAAAAAACCCGCTTCGGCGGGTTTTTTTTTGTTTCTGAAACATACTGGGCCGAACCCAGTGGCCCGCAGTGAACTAAGGTGCAGGCAGTGCAAATGGAGGGTGCTGATGAACGCTGTAGTTTTGCCCGCTGTCCCTCGAGTGCTGATTGCCGAGGCCGATCCTTGGTCGCGGGATTTGCTTAATCAAGTGCTGCTGAAGGTGCGTTGCGACGCGCGAATCGATCTGTGCGCCGATGGCCAGGGCGCGTTGACGCGGCTGGCGGAGAACGCCTACGACCTGGTGATCGTCGATTGGGAGTTGCCGGGCGTGGACGGTTTGAATGTCTTGCGCAGTGTGCGCCAGCGCAAGCGCAATCCCCCGCTGCCTTTCATCCTGATGAGCAATCGCAACGACAGCGCCAGCGTGCGCGAGGCGTTGCCCCTGGCGCCCACGGCGTACCTGACCAAACCGTTGAACATGGAAAGCCTGACCCAGCGTCTGCAGGGTTTGTTGCTCAATGCCGGCGAAGAAGTGTGCTGTGATGTACCGACGCTGGCGCCGGGCATGACCCTGTCGGTGTTTCTTGAACGTCGACGGGAGCTGACCGATGGCGCGCCGCTGATGACCGACGTGCAGTTGGCGGTCAACCGCAGCCTTAACCCCAATGGCCTCGATCTGACGCTGCTCGAAGAAGAAATCCGAACCGACCCGCAGATTGCAGCCGTGCTGATCGCCGCCGCCAATAGCGCGGCCCAACACCATGGCGCGGCGGTACAAACCCTGGCCCAGGCGCTGCATCGCCTCGGCACCGGGCAGAGCATGAACCTGATTCTTGGATTGGCGTTGAAGCGCAGCGCACGGCTCAGTGATCCGCAGCTGGCTGACTATGCCGAACGGTATTGGGAGCTGTCGCTGCACACGGCCGAATATGCCCGGACGCTGGCGCGCTTGCTGGATCTGGAACAGGAGCGCTGTTATTGCGCCGGCCTGCTGCATCGCCTGGGCGACCTGGCATTGCTGCGGTGTTTGCAGGAATGGAAGCAGGCCGGCGGCGAGCTGGATGAATGGGAAGAGGTCGGAGAGGCGCTCGCCGAGTTTGGCGCGGCCTACGGTTCGGCGCTGCGTACCCGCTGGCGTCTGCCGCTGGAGCTGCGAGAGCTGATTGCGGCGGTCTACCAGCTCGGTGGCGGGGTTTACTCTCGTGAGGCGCTGGTGATGAACATGGCGGCGCAGCTGGCGCATCTGACCGAGCATGAGGGCATTGAGGCGCTGGCGAAGAGCCGAACGGCGCGGCTGCTCAAGATCGGGTTGCCGGAGCTGACGCGATTGCGCAAAAAGTAGCCATTACACAAAACCCAGTGGGAGCGGCGGTGCGACGCTCAGCCGGAAATGATCCGGTTCTTGCCCTGCCGCTTCGCCTCATACATCGCCGCATCGGCCCGGGCAAACAGGCTGTCGACGCTGTCATCCTCGGCTGTCAGGCTGGTCAGCCCCTGGCTGACGGTGATGCCGAACGTCTGGTGCTCATGGCTGAAGCTCAGCCGTTGAATCTCCCGTTGCAGGCGCTCGGCCACTTGCATGGCCATGTCCGGTGCGCACCCCGGAAACACTGCGGCAAACTCCTCTCCGCCAATCCGCCCGAACACGTCGCCGCGACGCAGCGTGCCGCGGCCAGTTTCAGCGACGCGCTGCAGCACGTTATCGCCTTCCGGGTGGCCATAGGTGTCGTTGATCACCTTGAAGTCATCGATGTCCAGCAACAGGAACGCCAGTGGCGAACCCTGTTGGCGGGCCAGTTCGAACTCGCGGCGGGCGCAGTCGAAGAAGTGTCGGCGATTGCTGCTCTGGGTCAGGACGTCGGTGGTGGCCAGGCGATGCAGTTCGCTTTCCATGTGCTTTTTGTCGGTGATGTCTTCGGCAATGCCAACGATGATCACCGGCTTGCCCGGTTCGGCCTGGCGGTTGATGAAGCACTTGTCGCTGAGCCAGCGCACCTGGCCATCGGCGGCGATGATGCGGTACTCCCGGTCTTCGACGGCGCCTTTTTCCAGTACCTCGGCGAAGCTGCGTTCGGCGTACTCGAGATCGTCGGGGTAAATGCTGTCGCGCCACTGGTTGTAGTCGGACAGCAACAGGCCGGCGGAACGGCCGAAAATCCGTTCATAGGCGGGGCTGACGTACACCACCTGACGAGTTTCCCAGTTGAACGCCCAAAGCACCGCGTTAACGCTCACCAGCAGCGAGCTGAACAGCTGCTCGCGTTCGCTCAGGCGCGCGACTTCGCCTTGGGCATGCATCAACGCCATCAAGGTTTGCGCGGCCTCGGGCCATTGGGGTAGGGATGAGTCTTGCAGGTTCTTGTTGACCATCGACACAGATCTCAAAGGACGTGCCGCGTGTTCGATAGCGGCCACAACAAAGCCCGCCGTAGTGGCGAAGTGTCTTTGAGATAGAGGATTCGAAACGAAGTTCCGGAGGGTGCGCCCACGAACGGGGCGCACCGATCAACGGTGTCAGGCAGTGGCGGCAGGGCGCAGCGAGTAGGTCTTCAGCTGGTCGGCGAAGTCACGCAGGGATTGAATTCCGCTGGCTTCGGCTTCGTGCACCCAATCCTTGATCGCAGCCAGCATGTCGTGACCATTTGAACTGGTCTTGACCCAGATCTGCTGCAGGGCCAGGCGTTTCTCGTAAATTACCTTCAGCGCCTGGCTGTGCTCGAGCATGTTCTGGATGCGCACGTGGTGCCTGTCATCGAGCAGGCTGGTTTCCCGCGAGAGCAGGCGCTTGGCCCGATGAAACTGGTGGCGGACGGAATGATCGACCTTCTCCAGTTCCTGCTTGACCAGCGGCGCGATCACCAATTTGCGGTACTGGGCCATGATCTGGAAGCGGTTATTGAGGATGGCCATGGCGGTGTCCATGTCCAGGCTGCCTTTACCTTCGACCCGATGGGCAATCGGCGCAACCCGCTGGACCTTGGCCAGACGAAGGAAACTGAAGACCTGGATCCAGGCCCAGCCGAGGTCGAACTCCCACTTCTTCACCGACAGTTTTGCCGAGTTAGGGTAGGTGTGATGGTTGTTATGCAGTTCTTCACCGCCGATCAGGATGCCCCAAGGCACCAGGTTGGTCGCCGCATCGCGGCATTCGAAGTTGCGATAACCGACGGCATGGCCCAGGCCATTGACCACGCCAGCGGCCCAGACCGGAATCCACATCATCTGGATGGCCCAGATGGTGATGCCGATGGTGCCGAACAGCAGCAGGTCGATGACCGCCATGATCGCCACACCCAGCAACGGGAAGCGGCTGTAGAGGTTGCGTTCGATCCAGTCTTCCGGGCAGTTCTTGCCGTAGATGCGCAGGGTCTCGGGGTTTTCCGCTTCGCTGCGGTACAGCTCGGCGCCCTTGCGCAACACCGTGGACAGGCCCTTGATGACCGGGCTGTGCGGGTCATCGACGGTTTCGCATTTGGCGTGATGCTTGCGGTGGATGGCGGTCCACTCGCGAGTGTTCTGCGCCGTGGTCAGCCACAGCCAGAAGCGGAAGAAATGTTTCAGGCCGGCATTGAGCTCAAGCGAGCGATGGGCTGAATAACGATGCAGATAGACCGTGACGCCGATAATCGTGACGTGGGTCATCAGCAGGGTGACTGCCACCAGTGACCAGGGTGACAAGCCGAGAAAACCTTCGTACCACATAGGCTATAGGGCCCTCAAAAAGAAAAAACAGCCGTTGCATTATCACCAAGCCCACGGATAAAACCAGTCGCCCTTTCAGATATGAGTGGCGGGATGTTTCTTAACCTATAATTCCACCCCTTTTTTAGGGACATGGACGGCCGAATGTCTGCCACCTATCGCGACGCATTGCGTGCAGCGCTGCTTTATCTGTTGTTATCCGTTGTCTGGCTGCAGTTCAGTGGTTATTTAATGAACAGTTTCTTCGATAGCTCCGACGAGCTACTGCGATGGCAACTGATCAACGGTTACGCCTGGGTCCTGCTGAGCGCCGGTTTGATCTTCATCGCCCGCGCGCGATTGCTCCGCTGCCTTGGCATCGGCGCCAAATTGCGTGAGCGCCATGTGGATCGCGAGCGGTTGCGTCAGGCGGCCGCGGTGTTCGACTGCACCCGCGAAGGCGTGCTGGTCACCGACCGCGAAGGGGTGATCGTCCATGTGAACCGGGCGTTCATCGAAATCACCGGCTATCAGTCTGAAGAGGTTCTGGGGCGGCAGCCCAGCCTGTTCAAGTCCGGCCGCCACCCGACGGCGTTTTACCAGGCAATGTTCGCGACACTGAATGGCTGCGGCGAATGGAGCGGCGAAATCTGGAACCGCCGCAAGAGCGGCGAAATCTATCCGCAATGGCAGACCATCCGCCTGATTCACGACGACCAGGGCCAGCTCAGTCATTACGTCGCGGTGTTCTCCGACATCAGCGCGATCAAGGATTCCGAGCATGAACTCAAGTACCTGGCCCACCACGATCCACTGACCGATCTGCCCAACCGCCTGCTGTTCACTGACCGCGCGCAGCAGGCGCTGGCGTCGGCGCAGCTCCACAAGCGCGGGTGCGCGTTGCTGCTGATCGATCTGGACCACTTCAAGATGATCAACGACAGCCTCGGCCACACCATCGGTGACCAATTGCTCAAGGCGGTGTCCGAGCGTTTGAAAGCCCTGTTCGGCCCGGGCATCACCCTGGCCCGGCTGGGCGGTGACGAGTTCGCCGTGCTGGCGGAAAGTTGTCCACAGCTGGTGCACGCCGCGGCGCTGGCCCAGCGCATCGTTGATGGTATGCGCGAGCCTTTCTCTATCGACGGGCATCAGTTGTTCATCAACGCCAGCATCGGCATCAGCCTGTTCCCCGGCGATGCCTTGAGCGCCGAACAGCTGCTGCGCAACGCCGACTCGGCCTTGTTCAAGGCTAAAAGCGCTGGCCGCGACGGCTACGCCCTGTACACCGAAGAGTTGACCGCCCACGCGCAGCAGCGCGTCGAGACTGCCTCCGAGTTACGCCGGGCGTTGGAACAGCAGGAGTTGCGGGTGTTTTACCAGCCGGTTCACGACCTCAAGAGCCGTCGCATGGTGGGGGTTGAGGCGCTGGTGCGTTGGGAGCATCCGCAGCGGGGGCTGGTGTCGCCTGCGGAATTCATTCCCATCGCCGAGCGCACCGGGTTGATCGCCGAGGTCGATGCCTGGGTGATGCGCCACGCCTGCCAGCAGATGTGTCAATGGCAGCAGGCCGGGGTGGCGTTGTCGTTTGTCGCGGTGAATGTGTCGTCGCGCTTGTTTGCCCGCCGTGAGTTGTATCAGCAGGTGGCGCAGGTGCTGCACGAAACCGGGCTGGATCCGGCCTGTCTGGAGCTGGAAGTGACCGAAAGCGCGGTCATGGACGATCCGGAAGTGGCATTGGAGCAAATGCATCGCCTGCGCGAACTCGGCGTGCGGCTGGCCATCGATGATTTCGGCACGGGGTACTCGTCGCTGCTGCGGCTCAAGCGTTTGCCGGTGCAGAAGCTCAAGATCGATCAGGGTTTCGTGGCGGGGCTCCCGTGGGATGACGACGATGGGGCCATCGTGCGGGTGATTATCGCCCTGGCGCAGAGCATGGGAATGCAGGTGCATGCCGAGGGCATCGAACAGGCTGAGCAGGCAGCGTTCCTCTTCGAGCAGCGTTGCGATTTGGGCCAGGGTTACTGGTTCGGCCGGCCGGTGCCGGCCGAACAGCTGGACTGGATGCGCAATCCGATCGCTTGAAATCCCCCGTAGGAGCGAGCTTGCTCGCGAAAAACGCCCGGACACTGCGTTCCTCGGAAAGTCCCCGTCAAAACGTTCACATCCATCGTGAGCACGCTCGACCCTTCAAGGGTCGAGTGGCGCGTAAATCCTCGTCCACACAGACAATTTCATTTAGTTATATAAACATTCTTAAATAGTCTTTTTAAGAATATCCGCACCTATCTACTATTGGCCTCACGCCGCAAGCAGTGCCGGACACTGCCAGGCAACCTCTCAGTCGAAGGAGCAGCACCATGAGCGCATCCCTACGTAGCGTTGACGGTCAAGACGAAGCCACTATCTTGCGTGAGATCCAGAGCGCGTTGCGCGACCTGCGGTTCGGCGCCGTAGAAATCACTGTGCATAACGCCCAGGTGGTGCAGATCGAACGCAAGGAAAAATTCCGTTTGCAGAACCCCAGCAACAAGCCGAGCTAAGCCGTCGGCAACCCGCTTCCCGCCACCATAAAAAAAGCCAACACACTAAGAATTCCAGGAGCTTTCACCATGTCGTCGATTCGTCATTTCGCTTTGGCCGCCCTGGCCAGTGCCCTTTTTGCGGGGTCCGCGGTTGCCAAGGATTACGAACTGCTCAACGTTTCGTACGACCCGACCCGTGAGCTGTACCAGGATTACAACGCCGAGTTCGTCAAGTTCTGGCAAAAAGATCACGCGGGCGACACGGTGAAAATCCAGCAGTCCCACGGTGGTTCGGGCAAGCAGGGCCGTGCGGTGATCGACGGTTTGCGTGCTGACGTGGTGACCCTGGCGCTGGCCGGTGACATCGACGAAATCGCCAAGCTCGGCAAAACCCTGCCGGCTGACTGGCAGAAACGCCTGCCGGATGCGAGCACGCCTTACACCTCGACCATCGTGTTCCTGGTGCGTAAAGGCAACCCGAAAGGTATCAAGGACTGGGGCGACCTGGTCAAGAACGACGTCTCGGTGATTACCCCGAACCCGAAAACCTCCGGTGGCGCACGCTGGAACTTCCTGGCGGCCTGGGCCTATGGCCTGAAAGCCAACGGCGGCAGCGAAGCCAAGGCCAAGGAATACGTGCAAACCCTGTTCAAGCACGTGCCTGTGCTGGATACCGGCGCTCGCGGTTCGACCATCACTTTCGTCAACAACGGTCAGGGTGACGTGTTGCTGGCCTGGGAAAACGAAGCCTTCCTGGCCTTGAAGGAAGACGGCGGCGCTGACAAGTTCGACATCGTTGTGCCTTCGCTGTCGATCCTCGCCGAGCCGCCAGTGGCTGTGGTCGACAAGAACGCCGAGAAAAAGGGCAACACCGAGATCGCCGAAGCGTACCTCAAGCACTTGTACAGCCCGGCCGGCCAGGAAATTGCCGCGAAAAACTTCTACCGCCCACGTGACAAGGACGTGGCCGCGAAGTACGCCAATCAGTTCCCGAAACTGGAGCTGGTGACCATCGACAAGGACTTCGGCGGCTGGAAAACCGCGCAACCGAAATTCTTCAATGACGGTGGCGTGTTCGACCAGATCTACCAAGCGCAGTAATCTGACTCAAGCCATACCACGGGCCTTATGCTGGGCGCGTACCGTGTGGGAGCGGGCTTGCTCGCGAAAGCGGTGTACCAGACGACGTAAATGTCGGCTGGTATAACGTCTTCGCGAGCAAGCCCGCTCCCACATGATGCGTTTAGCGGATCGCTTTTTTAACCAAGGACTTTTATGTCGCGTCGTATCTCCCCCGTCATACCCGGCTTCGGGCTGACGCTGGGCTACACCTTGGTGTACCTCAGCCTGATTGTGCTCATTCCATTGGCGGCGATGTTCGTGCACGCCGCTCAACTCACCTGGGATCAGTTCTGGGCGATCATCTCGGCGCCTCGCGTGCTGGCGGCGTTGAAGCTGAGCTTCGGTACTGCGCTGTACGCCGCGATCATCAACGGCATCATCGGCACGCTGTTGGCCTGGGTGCTGGTGCGCTACACCTTCCCCGGTCGCAAGGTCATCGATGCGATGATCGACTTGCCCTTCGCGTTGCCCACGGCCGTGGCCGGTATCGCGTTGACCGCGTTGTACACCCCGACCGGTCTGGTAGGGCAGTTCGCGGCGGACCTGGGCTTCAAGATCGCGTATACCCCCCTCGGTATCACGCTGGCGCTGACGTTTGTCACGCTGCCATTCGTGGTACGTACGGTACAGCCGGTATTGGCCGATATCCCTCGTGAAGTGGAGGAAGCGGCGGCCTGTCTCGGTGCCAAGCCGTTGCAGGTTTTCCGGCATATCCTGGTGCCCGCGTTGCTGCCCGCCTGGTTGACCGGTTTCGCGTTGGCCTTTGCCCGCGGGGTCGGCGAGTACGGCTCGGTGATTTTCATTGCCGGCAACATGCCAATGAAAACCGAGATCCTGCCACTGCTGATCATGGTCAAGCTGGACCAGTACGATTACACCGGCGCTACCTCCATTGGTGTACTGATGCTGGTGGTTTCCTTCGTCCTGTTGCTGCTGATCAACTTGCTGCAACGCCGCATCGAAACCCCATAAGGAGGCGCGAACCATGTCCCAATCGTCTATTGCGGCCGCCTCTTCGGCCAACGCTGCCCGCCGTGGCAGTGCGACTTCGCGGCGGGTGCTGATCGGCCTGTGCTGGCTGGTCTTCATTTTGTTCTTGCTACTGCCGCTCTTCATCGTTGTCTCTCAGGGCCTGAAAAACGGCCTGGGCGCGTTCTTCACCGCGATCTTTGAGCCGGACGCGCTGTCCGCGTTGAAACTCACGGTGTTCGCCGTGCTGATCTCGGTACCGTTGAACCTGGTGTTCGGCGTCAGTGCCGCATGGTGCGTGAGCAAGTACTCGTTTCGCGGCAAGAGCATGCTGGTGACGCTGATCGACCTGCCGTTCTCGGTGTCGCCGGTGATCGCGGGCCTGGTCTACGTGCTGATGTTCGGCGCCCAGGGCCTGTTCGGGCCGTGGTTGCAGGATCACGACATTCAGATTGTCTTCGCCTTGCCGGGCATCGTGCTGGCGACGATTTTCGTCACGGTGCCGTTCGTGGCACGCGAACTGATCCCGCTGATGCAGGAACAAGGCACTCAGGAAGAAGAGGCCGCGCGCCTGCTGGGTGCCAATGGTTGGCAGATGTTCTGGCACGTCACCGTTCCCAATATCAAATGGGGCCTGATCTATGGCGTGGTGCTGTGTACGGCCCGTGCGATGGGTGAGTTCGGTGCGGTGTCGGTGGTTTCCGGGCACATTCGCGGGGTGACCAACACCTTGCCGCTGCACGTCGAGATCCTCTACAACGAATACAACCACGTGGCCGCGTTCGCCGTGGCGAGCCTGTTGCTGATCCTGGCGCTCTTCATCCTGCTGCTCAAGCAGTGGAGCGAAAACCGTATTAACCGCCTGCGCGCCAGCGCCGCGGAGGAATAATTCATGTCGATCGAAGTGCGTAACGTCAGCAAGAATTTCAATGCGTTCAAGGCGCTGGACAACATCAGCCTGGACATTCAGAGCGGCGAACTCGTGGCCCTGCTTGGCCCGTCGGGCTGCGGCAAGACCACGCTGCTGCGGATCATCGCCGGCCTGGAAACCCCGGATCAGGGCAGCATCGTGTTCCACGGTGAAGACGTCTCCGGGCACGACGTGCGCGATCGCAACGTCGGGTTCGTGTTCCAGCACTACGCGTTGTTCCGCCACATGACGGTGTTCGACAACGTCGCGTTCGGCCTGCGCATGAAACCGAAAAACCAGCGCCCGACTGAAAGCCAGATCGCCGTGAAGGTCCACGAGTTGCTGAACATGGTGCAACTGGACTGGCTGTCGGATCGTTACCCGGAACAACTCTCCGGTGGCCAGCGCCAGCGTATTGCCTTGGCCCGCGCCCTGGCGGTGGAGCCCAAGGTCCTGTTGCTCGACGAACCGTTCGGCGCCCTCGACGCCAAGGTGCGCAAGGAGTTGCGGCGCTGGTTGGCGCGGCTGCACGAAGACATCAACCTGACCTCGGTGTTCGTGACCCACGACCAGGAAGAAGCGATGGAAGTGGCCGATCGCATTGTGGTGATGAATAAAGGGGTGATCGAGCAGATCGGTTCACCGGGCGATGTCTACGAGAACCCGGCCAGCGATTTCGTTTATCACTTCCTTGGCGACTCGAACCGTCTGCACCTGGGCGAAGACAATCACGTGCTGTTCCGTCCGCACGAAGTGTCGCTGTCGCGGCATGAACTGGAAGATCACCACGCGGCCGAAGTGCGGGATATTCGTCCGCTGGGCGCGACGACGCGGGTGACGCTGAAGGTCGAAGGCCAGAGCGAACTGATCGAAGCTGAAGTGGTGAAGGACCACGACAGCCTGACCGGGTTGGCGAAGGGCGAGACATTGTTCTTCAAGCCGAAGGTCTGGCAGAAAGTCGCCAGCCTCTAAGATCAAAAGCTTCGCGAGCAAGCCCGCTCCCACAGTGAACAGTGTCGTGCACATAATGTGTGATCGACCAGATCCACTGTGGGAGCGGGCTTGCCCGCGAAAGCGATCTACGCTGCGGCGCGATTCGGATTGACCCGCACCCCACCCGCTCGCGCTTCGATCTGCTCTTTCAACTCCCCGCGCATCCCCAGCAAAAACGCCAGCTCCGCCACCACGAACAACGGCCCGACGATCAACCCGGTCACGTCATCGACAAACGCCGGCTTGCGGCCTTCGTAGTGATGACCGACAAACTGGATCGCCCAGCCGATCACAAACATCCCGATGCCGCTCGCCAGCCATACCAGCGTGCTTTGCTGCGCCAATACCTGACCAGCCCAAACGCACAGGCCGAGCAATACCGTCATCAACAGCCCGAGGCGCAATTCCAGGCGCAGGTAGAACCAGGCCGATGCCAGGGAGACCAGCACCGCCGGCGACAGCCAGCCACCGCTCCATTGCGGCCGCGACAGCAGCACCGCCACCGCCACCACAATCAGCGGAATACCGATAAAGTGGCTGGCGATATTGCGTGGGTCACGGTGGTAGGCGGCGTATTGACTGAGATGGTCAACGAGGCTTTTCATTGTTATTCCTCCTGTAGGGTGATTGATCATGCCCCGGGTTCACCTTTTGCTCTGTCAGCCAGGCGACAATTTCCAGGAGTTTCGATGGACATGCAGGTTTGGCGTTCGCGACTGATGACGGGGCAATGGTTCAGTCATTTATCGACCTCTTTTCAGAATAGTCTGCTGGCCGCCGCCAAGGTGCGGCGTCTGTCGTCGGGGCAGCGCCTGTTCAAGCGCGGCGATCCGCCCTGCGGCCTGTACGCGGTGCTCGAAGGGGCGGTGCGCATCGGCGCGGTGAGCGAGCAGGGCAAGGAGGCGCTGCTGAGCCTGGTGGAGTCGCCGCATTGGTTCGGCGAAATCTGCCTGTTCGACGGTCAGCCGCGAACCCACGATGCGTTCGGGCTGGGTCAGTGCGTGCTGTTGCACATTCCGCAAACCGCGCTGTTGGCGCTGCTGGATGAACAACCGCTGTACTGGCGGCAGCTGGCGCTGCTGATGAGTCAGAAGCTACGGCTGACCTTCATCAACCTTGAGCAGTTGAGCCTGATGCCGGCGCCGGCACGTTTGGCCCATCGCCTGCTGCTGATTGCGGCGGGTTACGGTGAGCTCGAGCCACCCCGGCGTTCGCTGCAACTGCCCCAGGACCAGTTGGCGTCGATGCTGTCGCTGTCGCGCCAGACCACCAACCAGATCCTCAAGGACTTGCAGGGCCAGGGGATCCTGGACCTGAAGTATGGCGAGATCGAAATTCTCGATGCCGAGCGGCTGCGGGCGTTGGCCACGTTGTAACCGCTCCCACAGGGAATAAGTTGCAGTTTGTGATGGGCAATCGAGCCGAAGGCGCCTAGCCTGTGTGGACGACAATCGAGGTGTGCCATGCGTGTGCTGTTAGTGGAAGATGAACCGGAAACCGCCAAGCTCCTGGCCAACGGCCTGAGCGAGGCAAGTTTTACGGTCGATGTGGCGCTCAATGGCATGGACGGCCGTCGCTTCATTGAGTCGGGTGAATACCAGTTGATCATCCTCGATGTGATGCTGCCGGGGCTCAACGGCTGGCAGTTGCAGCAACAGATCCGCAAGCTTGGCGAGACGCCGGTGCTGTTCCTGACCACCAGGGACGGCATCGAAGATCGCCTGCGCGGGTTGGAGTTGCATGAGGATGATTACCTGCTCAAGCCGTTTGCCGTAAGTGAGCTGGTGGCGCGGGTGCGCAAGTTGTTGCGGCGGGATCGGGGGCGCTGAGATTTTTGCGGCGCCTGAACCGCCGACCTGCTCGCGATACAGGTGGCACATTCAACATTGATGGCGACGGATACACCGCTATCGCCAGCATGCTGGCTCCTACAGGGGCCGTGATGTGGCTCTAATTCCCTGTGGGAGCGGGCTTGCCCGCGAAGGGGCCGGCTCAGGCACCGCATCTTTTCGACCTGTCACCGCAACCCATCCCGAAACTGCCCCGGCGTCATCCCCGTCCAGCGTTTGAACGCGCGGCTGAAGCTGCTGGTGTCGGCAAATCCGAGCAGATAACTGATCTCGCTCAACGAGCATTGCGGATCACGCAGGTGCAGCAGCGCCAGGTTTTCGCGGCTTTCATTGAGCAGCGTATCGAACCGGCAACCCTCATCCGCCAGATGCCGTTGCAGGCTGCGCAAGCTCAGGTGCAAAGCCTGGGCGATGTGCTCGGCGCTGGGCTCGCCTTCGGGTAATTGCTCTTCGATGGCATCGCGGACCTTGCGCTCCCAGGTCAGCGGTTTGAGTTGCGCCAAGGTCCGTTTGAGCACGGTTTCGTTGTGTTCGGCCAGTTCCGGATTGGCATCGTCCAGGTGACTGTCGAAATCCACCAGGGAAAACTCCAGCCGGTCTTCGTCAGCGGAAAAATGCACCGGCGCACGGAACACTTTATGCCACTGGTGCGCGTCCGCCGGTTCCGGGCGGCGCAGGTACACCGCCAGCGGCGCGTAGTCACGGCCGAGGCGATTGCGGCAGGTGCGCACGTAAATCGCGGTGAAGGCATCGATGGCTTCGAACGCCGGCGCCGGATTGCCTGGCGGGATTTTCAGGCGGAAGCGGTAGCGATCCTCGGCGCGGGTCAGTTCCAGCTCCAGTGCATTACTCACCACCTGGTGATAACGCACGATGCGCTCGAACACCTCGCGCAAACTGCCGCTGGCCACCAGCGCGTAACCGAGCGCATGAAAGGTGGTCGGGCTGACGAACCGTGACACACGCAAGCCGATCGCCGGGTCGCCGCTGACCAGCACGGCGATTTCCCACAGGCGCGTGGTGCCGGACAACGGGTAACGGGCGTTCGGGTCGTCCATCAATAGCGGGTCGAGCCCCGCCTGCTGACACAGGGCGGTGCTGTCGAGGCCCAGCGCATCGAGTTGTTTGCGCAGGGCGCGGGTCCAGCTGGCTAGGGAGGTCGGTTCAGTCATGCTGATTGGCGCTTCCGGTCAACAGGTTGGCGTCCACGGCTACCGCGTCGCGAGGGTTCGCAAGGCAGGATGCAGACATCAATAACCAGAGGATGGAAGCATGGAAGGTACTTCTGCAAGTCCCCAGCGACTGAATGCAGCCCAACGATCAGCACATATTCGCGAAGTGGTGTTGGCCAGAGGCGTCGAACTGCGTCAACGCTACCCGATTCTCAATCATCAGGACGCCTTGGGTGTGGGCATTCTGGCCTTCGCCCTTGCCGGCATGCTCGGTTCTGCGGCGCTTTACCTGACCGGGCACATGGCCTGGTGGGCGTGCCTGCTGCTCAATGCGTTCTTCGCCTCGCTGACCCACGAGCTGGAGCACGACCTGATTCATAGCATGTATTTCCGCAAACAACGGGTGCCGCACAACCTGATGATGGGCCTGGTATGGCTGGCGCGGCCCAGCACGATCAACCCCTGGATCCGTCGGCATCTGCACCTCAACCACCACAAGGTTTCCGGCACCGAAACCGACATGGAAGAACGGGCGATCACCAATGGCGAGCCTTGGGGTTTCGCGCGCTTGCTGATGGTGGGCGACAACGTGATGTCGGCCTTCATCCGCATGCTGCGGGCCAAGACCTGGACTCATAAATTCAGCATCATCAAGCGCACGCTGAAGGTCTATGCCCCGCTCGCATTGGTGCATTGGGGCGCGTGGTATCTGTTCCTAGGCTTTCACGCCGCCAACGGTGTCGCGCATCTGCTGGGGGCTTCGATTGAATGGTCGGCGACCACGCTTTCGGTCATGCAGGTGATCGATATCGCGGCCGTGGTGATCATCGGCCCGAACGTGTTGCGCACCTTCTGCCTGCACTTCGTCAGTTCGAACATGCATTACTACGGCGACGTCGAGCCGGGCAACGTGATCCAGCAAACCCAGGTGCTGAACCCGTGGTGGATGTGGCCGATGCAGGCGTTCTGCTTCAACTTCGGCAGCAGCCACGGCATTCATCACTTCGTGGTGAAGGAGCCGTTCTACATCCGTCAGTTGACCGTGCCGGTGGCGCATAAAGTGATGCGCGAGATGGGCGTGCGTTTCAATGATTTCGGCACGTTTACCCGGGCCAACCGCTTTGTTCGCCGGGACGCCGCCGAAGCGCAGGAGGCGCGTGCGGCTCAGGCTTGATCGATGCACCCGGAAACTCAAAAGGCTGGTCATCAATTTGACCCAATGCCGCGTTAAGTTGAAATCCAGAGTGAGAACGGCTTATGCGATCAAGGTCTAATAAAGTAATTAAATATTCCTTTATCAGATAACCGTTTCAGCCAATTATCGCGCTACAGATTTTTGAGTTTCCGGGGCCGTCTCCTTGGCAGGGTGCGGCCCCTTTTTTATCTCCGGCAAAAACCACCCCCCCTGTAGGAGCGAGCTTGCTCGCGATAAACGTAAGAACGCCGCGGAAGTCAGGGATCCAGCGTTATCGTTGACGACCCTCGCGAGCAAGCTCGCTCCTACAGGTTCCTTAATGCGCATATACGATATTGGTCTTAATAAATAGCTTCTTATTCCTTAACGGATATAACTCTCCTCCCTATACTCGTGCAGGAACAGACACGCAGCAGGAGAGCTCCCCATGCGCAACGAATCAATCCGCTACCTGATTGTGCCGGGCTGGCAAGGATCGCCAGATGATCATTGGCAAACCCATTGGCAGAACAGCCTGCCGAACAGCGCGCGGGTGGAACAGGCCGACTGGCTGACGCCGCGTCGTGAAGACTGGGTGGCGGCGCTGGCCGAGGCGATTGCCGCTGACAGCACACCGGTGATCCTGATCGCTCATAGCCTCGGTTGCATCACCGTTGCCCATTGGGCGGCTACCGCTCCGCTGGAGTTTCTGCGTCAGGTGCGCGGTGCGTTGCTGGTCGCACCCGCGGACGTCGAGCGCCCGGCCTGCGCGCCGGCATTGCGTAATTTTGCGCCGATTCCGACTCATCTCTTGCCGTTCCCGAGTCAGGTGGTCAGCTCCGACAACGACAGTGCCGTGAGTGCGCCGCGGGCACTCGAACTGGCGCGTCACTGGGGCGCCGAGGCGGGCATTCTGTCGGGTGCCGGGCACATCAACGTGAAGTCCGGTCATCAGCGTTGGGAGCAGGGTTTTGCTTATCTGTATCGCCTGCAAAACCGCATGGAACATCACGCCTTGCGCCGCGCTTGAGCCTTTTCCTTTTTTAAACACGGCCCCCGCCCATCGGCGCTGTGGGCCGGGAGTCTGCCATGAGTTTTGAAGCCTTCGGTCAGCCGCTGCTGACCTTCCCCGACGCCGACAAAAGTCCCCTGAGCATCCGCGCCAAGGCGCTGGTGTTCGTCGACCCGCGCTCGCGCCAGTTGCGCGAGGAGCTGGAGCAACTCGCACCGCGTTCGATCTCGGTGTTGATCCGCGGTGAAACCGGCAGCGGCAAGGAACTGCTGGCGCGGCACATCCACCGCGCCAGCGACCGCGGCGGGTTGTTCGTGTCGGTCAATTGCGGAGCGATCAGCCCGACGTACGCTGACGCCGAATTGTTCGGCTATGCGGCCGGGAGTTACACCGGGTCGGCCAGCAGTCGCGCCGGCTGGTTCGGTTCGGCCAATGGCGGCACCCTGTATCTGGACGAGATCGGCGACTTGCCTCTGCCGATCCAGATCAAGCTGCTCGCCGCACTGGAAAACCACGAAGTGACCCGCGTCGGCGCCCATCAACCGAGCCCGGTGGACGTGCGGCTGGTCGCCGCAACCAGCATCGATCTGGCCCAGGCGGTGGCTGCCGGAAAATTTCATGAGCGGCTCTATCACTACCTCAGCGAAGGCCAGCTTGAACTACCGGCGTTGCGTGAACGGGTCGGCGACATCCTTTCATTGTCCGAATACTTCCTCGGTATCTACAGCCAGCGCCTCGACCTGCCCGTGCCGCTGATCAGCGATGCGGCGCAGCACTTGCTGGAACAGCACAGCTGGCCGGGCAACACCCGGGAGCTGGAGAATGTCATTCACTTCGCGTTGCTGGTGAGTACCGGCGACGAGATTCTGCCGGAGCATTTGAATCTGCCTGCGATCCAGCCGTCCGCATCAGTGATACAGCGATGGCTGGAGCAACTTGTTCAACAAGGCGATATCACCGAACTCAAAGCGATGAAACACTATTTTGCAAGCTTGAATATATAACGAACTTATAAGCAGTAAAAAGCCCAGGTCACCATCCGTTACTTGGGCTTTTTGTTGTCTGCGCCGATATGTCTTGAAAATCTTGTAATGCGGTCGTAACACTTTTCCGTGCATTGACCGAAGGTGTCCAGGCGTATGCTTTTTACTCCCTGGATACATCGATATCCGTCACTATTCATCTTTATGCGGGAAAGTTCGTCCATGATCTTTACTGAAAATGATGCCGCCATGGCGCCAGGCATCGACACTGAAATAAACGGGTTTGAGGCTGTCGACAACCTATATAGAACTGCCACTGCAGGTATTGCGCCGTTATCCGATGCACAAGCTGAAGTATCAAGTTGGGTGGGCATTAACCGACTCCAGATATTTTCGGCCTGGGGCGGAAATGTCATTTACGCCAACGGGTCTCAACAACTGAAACTGATCGTCGTCATACAAGTGGCCGGTGCCAGAGCCAAAGCGGCAGATATTACTCAAGGTGAACTGGACAGCGTTCGTCTGCTGGACGCGAATTCCGGCAAGGCCCTGCCAATAGATATTATTCGGGATGGCGATGCGCCAGGCTGGAAATGCATGCTCGAACGTCAAGCGAAATTCGAGCCTTTCCCTTACGCGGGCGAGGTGCGCGGGCCTTTAACCACCGGTGAGCATGTTTTTCTGAAGGAGTTCTTTGTCAGTAGCAACACCTCAGAGCCGATCAAGCTGATGGCGGACATTACCCGTGCGGATGGCACGGTGTTCCCGAGTAACGAAAGGTCGCTGTATGGCAGTATCACCCTGAGCACCGTCTCCCCTCCTGCTTATCGAAAAGAGCACTACCGACTTAAACGATTGTCCACCAGCCGGCAAGCGACTGAACATGTTGCCAAAGTTGATCGCTATATTCTGGATCTGGTGTCGGATCAGCGTCATATCAAGTTCGTCGATTGCAGTCTCTCCGCAATCTTGCAGGCTCGCAGTGATAATTCGGATTATCTGGGCTATTACGCCCTTGGTTACTTTAACGGGCACAAAGCCAACCACTGGCAAGGAACATCGTGGGAAACGGCTGATAACTATGCGCTCAGCAATGAAGAGCCAGGCAAAGTGGTGTTGCTGATGCACTTCGCCAGGAAGGGTGGGCACTCACAGGTTCGATATGATCGTTTAATGGCGAGGATATTCGTTCGTGATATGTACGGCAATAAACACGAACTCGATGTGGCAATGAACGCTGCTAATCCCTCGCTGATTGAAATTATTTAATGACACCTGCCATCAAGGAATGATGATGAGTAAAGCCGTGCAAACATTAGAGTCGGGTGCTTTTAATTTTTCCGAGTTTATCCAGTCCGGTGTAGATGTCCGCACCGGGACTTATAGCACCAGCCTCAGTCTGGCGGGATGGATGGCCAACAATGGTGACGGTCCGGCCATACCCCTGAACATGTCATTCGACTGTTTCCGCACAACGGACATCGGCTGGGGCACCGGCTGGTCGTTGGGACTGAGTTCCTACGACCAGAAAACCCACAGGCTCACCCTGGCCAGCGGGGTTTCCTATCGCGTCTACATCGACAAGGGCAAGGTGATCGTCCGGGACAAAAAACTGCAGAACACCTGGGTGACACTTGACGGGGACAATCTGATCGTCAGCCATAAAAACGGCATGGTCGAAGTGCTGTCCCGACCCGATCACACCTACGACGAATGGCTCCCTGAGCGCGTGTATTCCAATGAAGGACGCTCGGTCAGTCTGATCTACGATCTGGTGCGTGGCCGTCGGTTATTGAAGGAAATTCGCGATCGCCAGCATCGGGCAGTGCTTCTGGAATATGAAACGTCCGACAGCCCCCCCAGCATTACCCTATGGCCGGATCACCCGCAGAGACGTCTGACATTCATCCTCTGGCTGCGTGATGGGTGGCTACGTCAGATCACCCTTGATTACGGTGCCGCCACTGACCTGGTGTGGTCGTTCGATTACCAGTCGCTCAACGATTTCGTGGTCATGACCGAAGCCCGCTCGCCTGGCGGCTGCGTCGAAAGGCTCGAGTACACCTCTCAAGGGCATCGTTTGCCGCTGGGAGCACCGGTCGAATCGATACCCACCGTCCTGCGCAGCGTCCTGATACCCGGTAAGGGATTACCCGCGATTACCCGTGCTTACCGGTATTCGGAAAAAAACTTTCTTGGCTATGATTCCGGCCTCGGCTGGACCCCGGAAGGCGACCTGCTGGCTGCGGCGACCGAGCCTTACGCTTACACCTGTATCGAGCGCCTGGTGCAGCTGGTGAAAGGCAAGTATGTCGAGCAAAGTCGTATCGAAAGAACGTACAACCGCTTTCATCTGATGACCGCGGAGAAGCAGATCAGCGGGACCCGGATCCAGGAAACCACGGTCACGTATCACGATGTTGACGGCCTGGATTTCGCCGGTCAGCCGGCCAATTTTCAGATGCAGAAAAAGTCTGTCGTCAGTTACGTCGACACCGCGACGAAGGTCCCGGCCAGAATCGAAACCACCCACACGAGCTACGATGACTCCGGCAATCTTCTGGTTCAGATCAACCCGAGTGGTGCGCGGGAAGACTATGTGTATTACCCGGCGGAGGGCGCCAACGGTTGCCCGGCCAACCCGCTGGGTTTCAAGACGGCACTGAAAGCGCGAACGGTGACGCCCTCGCCCGGTTTTGCGCCGGCGCCGACGGTCAGTGCGCGTTTTACCTACGTCGACTTGCCATCGTTACGCGCGAACGGCCATCGTTTTCTGTTGCCCAGGAGTGAGCAACTGTATGAGGGCGACAACGAGGAGCCGTGCCTGGATACCCAATTCGACTACATCGACGACGTCAGCGATGCGTTTTATGGGCGCATCAAAAAACGCTGGGTAGCGGAGCACGAAGAAGAGCGCAGCCTCGAGTTCGACTATTCGATTGATGGCGAATGGGTGAAAACCCTTCAGACATTGCTGGTAGCGGGCCACCGCCATGAACGCGAAATCTGGCACGACCGGCTGACCGGGCTCGAAGTCAAGGTGCGCGATGGCGCCGGCAATGAGCTGGTGAAGGTCCATGACCGGCTGAACCGTGTGGTCAGGGAAACGTCAGGCTTTAACCGGAGGCCGGGCGCCGACGAGACGCCAAACCCGTCGCGTACCACCGATTTTCTGACGGACAGCCTGGGTGGCCCGAGCATCGAGGTCACCAGCATACGGGGCGCGTTGACTAAAACCTGGGTGGACGGGTTGGGGCAAACCCTCAAGGTCGAGGTTCAGGATGTCGACTCGTCAGGCAAGCACATGCGCCTGGTCTATGAGGCCGAATACGATCATGCCGGCCGGCTGCTGAGCGAAATCAGGCTGGACTGGATCGGTGAAACATCCACCGCCTCAACCACCACCTACCGCTATGACGAGTGGGGGCGGGTGTGCGAAACGGTAGGCCCTGACGGCGTCGCCAGGAATGACGTGTTTGACCCGGTTGCAATGACGCGCACCTGCTGGATCGACGGCGCTGGCAAAACCCGGTCGGTGTTGAATACGTTCGGTAAGCCGGTTCGGGAAGAGCGTCTCGAAATCGTTGATTCCGAAGAGGTCTGCACGATCACCGCGACTTTTTCCTACGACGGCCTGGGGCGCTGCGTGGAGCAAACCAACGAGGCCGGTTTCGCAACGCTGTACCGCTATGACCTTTTCGGGCGCCTGATCGAGACAGTACTGGCGGACGGCACGTCGCTAAAAAAAAAGTACAACCCCCTGAGTACGGGGGACCATCCGACTGAAATAACCGCCAATGACTACGTACTGGGCACCCGGACTTACGACGGTTTGCTGCGTGTCACCAGCACAACGGTAGGGGGTAGAACCGAAACAAAAAAGTATGAAGGCGGGTTCGCGCAAGCGACGGGGCTGGTGACTGCCGCGGGTGATCCTTTCAACTTCACCCTCGACCCGCGGCTGAACGGGGCGGTGACGGCGCGCACGGGCGGCGGCCATGCTCAATCGGCCCGATTCCGCTTTGATCCCCTGACTGCCCGACTCGAAGAAACGTCGAGCCCGGCCATCCAGCGCCGGGTTGAATACGCCCGGTCCGGCAAAGTGACGTCTGAGCGGTGGGTCTCCAGCGAGGGTAGTTTCAGCACGGCCATCAGCCGCTCGCTGCAGGGCTTGCCGGTCCGCTTCACTGACGTCAACGGCATGCTCACCCGCTACGAGCATGACGCTGCCGCCCGCCCTGTGCACATTCAGCAGGGCGCGGTTTCAGCGAAATTCAGCTACGGATCTCAGGGCCAGCTGCACACTTTCAGCGTCGAGGATACGCATTCGCGGCGCTCGCTGACGACGACCCTGACCCACGATGCGTTCGGTCGCGAAATCAAGCGGGTTTCCGAGTTCGGCGATGGGGCTCGTCTGGAGATTCGCCAGGCATTCGGTGCCGACGACAAACTGCAAAAGCGCTCGACGGTGTCCGGTAACGCCTCACGCACCGAGACGTTTACCTACGATTCCCGCGGGCGTTTGCAGCGTTATGACTGTGCAGGCACGCAGGCCCCGATCGATGCCTGGGGCAAACCCATTACGTTTCAGGAGTACACCTACGACTACCTCGATAACCTGTTGACGGTTTTCACAGGTTTCGAGGGGGGAGACAACCTGTGCACGTTCTCCTACGAGCGTGCCGATAAAACCCAGGTGAGCTCACTGAAGCACAGCCATGCCGACTATCAACCTGCGCAGGTGAATTTCAGTTATGACGCCAACGGCAATCTGCTCAACGACGATCAAGGACGCGTTTTCAGATTTGACCCTCTGAGCCGTCTGGAGCGTGTGACCGGCGCTGGCGGCGATACGCACTATCAGTTCGACGCCGAAGACCAGCTGCACGCAGTGGCGCCCGGGTCGGGAGCGCTGATCAGGCTTTTCTTTAACGAACAGGCCCTGTGCAGCGAAGTCGAAGGCCAGCAGCGGCGGAGTCTGTTGGCGAGGGGCGGCGCGACGCTGGCTGAACAGCAGGGCAACGACGTCGTGCTGTTCGTGACGGACGGCCAGGGCACTGCCCTGACGCGCCTGGGAACCGGGGACGAAGGGTTTTTGTCCCATGCGCCCTACGGTGATCGCCCCGCATCCAGCGGGCTGGGCAGCCTGCTGGGATTTCAGGGCGAGCGGCTGGACCTGGCAACCGGGTGTTATCTGCTCGGCAGGGGTTACCGCGCCTACAACCCTCGTTTGATGCGGTTTCACAGCCCCGACAGCTGGAGTCCGTTCGACGGTGGCGGCATCAATGCCTACGCCTATTGCCTGGGCGATCCGGTCAATCTCAAGGATCCCACCGGGCATATTTCGACGTTGGGCTGGGTCAAGATTGGCGTGACGGCCGTCCTGGCCGCCGCCGCGATTGCGTTGACAGTGGTCACCCTGGGAGGTGCGGCGCCGTTGGTGCCGATATCCGCCAGCGCCTACGCCTGGCTGGCGCTGGAGGTTATTTCCGCCACGGTTTCAATTTCCTCGGCGGTGGTCGATGAGTTGGCGCCGGACAGCGTGGGCGCTCAGGTCCTGACGTACTCGTCGCTGGCACTGAGTGCGGTTTCGCTGGGCGCCACGGGGCTTGCGAAGTTCGGCAGTCGAGGCATTGGCCTGGCGGTGAAGAATAGCGTCGCCTCCTTGGAGTCCGTGGCGGTTGCACAGCGCGGGGCCGCGCGCGTGGCAGTGGGGCGGTGTCTGTACGGCGCGGCTTCGACGGCCAATGAGGCGGCGCGACAGGCGCTCCAGTTGCAGGGCCGTCTCAATCACGTGCTCACGGCAAAAGCGATCGGCAGCGGAATCAGCGCGAGCGCTACAACAGCGTTCGTGATTGCTAATTCGGAAAAATACGCCATCAAAACCGACGCCTTTCTGGAGGAATACTTACCGTCGTGGGTCCCGCGATGGAGTCTCCAGGACCTGCGATCCGGCGTGGTGGACGGCCTTGAGTCGTTCACGCAGGAGATCAGCGATCAGATCGTAAAGCTGCGCACGGAGTGAACGGTCGCCACCGATCTGTATGCTTAAAATGGAATATCAACGTGAATAAAAGTTATTGTTCGGGAATAAAAAATCCCGGTATTGTCCGCGTCACGCCAGCGATAGCACTTCACTGGCACTCGTACTCAAAGCCGTCGTCGATGACGATCGTGATTTTCGATAAGGACACTGCATGAAAAAGGTTCTGTTGTTCACCGCACTGGCGGCTGCCCTGACCGCGGGCCTGGCCCACGCTGGCGAAAAACTGGTGGTTGCGGCGACCCCGGTCCCACACGCCGAGATTCTCGAGCTGATCAAGCCGACCCTGGCCAAAGAAGGCGTGGACCTGGAAATCAAAGTCTTCACCGACTACGTTCAGCCGAACGTGCAGGTTGATCAGAAACGTCTGGACGCCAACTACTTCCAGACCCTGCCGTACCTGAAAAACTTCAACGAAGGCAAAGGCACGAACCTGGTCACCGTGATCGGCGTCCACGTCGAACCGTTCGGTGGCTATTCGAAGAAGTACAAGAAACTGGCTGATCTGCCAAACGGCGCAACCATCGCCCTGCCAAACGAAGGCAGCAACAGCGGTCGCGCTTTGCTTCTGCTGCAGAAGGCTGGCCTGATCGAGTTGAAAGACCCGAAAAACGCCTTGGCCACTCCGAAAGACATCGCCAAGAACCCGCACAACTTCAAGTTCAAGGAACTGGAATCGGCCATGCTGCCGCGTGTTCTGGACCAGGTCGACCTGGACCTGATCAACACCAACTACGCGCTGGAAGCGGGTCTGAACCCGGCCAAAGACGCATTGGTGATCGAAGGCGCGGATTCGCCTTACGTGAACTTCCTGGTGGCCCGTCCGGACAACAAGGACAGCGTCGCCATTCAGAAACTGGCCAAGGCATTGACCAGTCCTGAAGTGAAAGCATTCATCGAGAAGAAGTACAGCGGCGCGGTACTGCCGGCGTTCTGATTCGACGCAGCAACAGCCCCTTCAAGTTTGAACGCCGACGGCTAACAGCAGCGTCGGCGTTTTTTGTGCCTGCGCACTTCTTTCTGTGGAAGCGAGCCTGCTCGCGATAGCGGTGTGTCCGTCACACAGAGGTTGTCTGACGCGCCGCCATCGCGAGCAGGCTCGCTCCCACAGGGGTGCGTCAGGCCACCCTGGCCTTCAACGCCCTGCGCAACGCCACCAGCAGTTTCAGAATGTCTCGCGGATCCAGTCGCTGCGGTGCTTTTACGTTAGCCATGTGCTCTTCCTTGTGATGGTTCGGCCGGGAGTCTGGCCAAAAGCTGTGCGTCCTTGGAGGTCTGTTTCAAAAAAAAGATCCTTCCTACGGCGCAAAGGAAAATAGTCGTATGACTGCTTCTCGGCAAACTCACGAGATAGTGTTTTGCGTGATATCAATATGCTTTAACGGTATTTAAATTTCGGTTCTTATGCCTTTAAAGTCACTGCCTGCCGGGTGGTTATCCACTGCCCATGGGACTGCACCACCGTCGCTTACCGAGCGGCGTCCGGGATGTTCAATGAACTTCGATTACGCTTTTATCCTCAGCACCCTGCCGGCGTTTCTCAAGGCGGTGGGCGTGACGCTGCAGGTGGGTTTTATCGCCATCGGCACCTCGTTGCTGGTGGCGCTGATCAACGCGACGATCCTGGTGTTCCGCACGCCTTACCTGCAACGCCTGGTCGGGTTGTACGTCGAGCTGGCGCGGAATACGCCGTTGCTCATTCAGCTGTTCTTCGTCTACTTCGCGTTGCCCGCGCTGGGCATCAAGGTCTCGGGGTTTGCCGCCGCGATCATCACCATGACGTTCCTCGGCGGTGCGTATCTCACCGAAGTGCTGCGTGCCGGGGTGGACGCGGTGCCTCAGGCGCAACTGGAATCCGGTCGCTCCATCGGCTTGTCCCACGGGCAATTGCTGCGCTACGTGATCCTGCCGCAAGCCGGCATCCTCAGCCTGCCGTCGCTGTTCGCCAATTTCATTTTCCTGCTCAAGGAGACCACCGTGGTCTCGGCCGTGGCGGTGCCGGAGATTCTCTACACCACCAAAAGCTACATCGCGCTGTACTACAAGACTTACGAAATGCTCGCCGTGCTGACGCTGATCTGCGTGCTGCTGTTCCTGCCGCTGTCACTGCTGCTCAGCCGTCTGGAAAGGAGGCTCCAGCATGGCCAGTTCGGGTCTTGAATTGCTCTGGGTGTCGTTGCCGCAATTGGGCAAGGGCGCTGCGCAAACCCTGTCGATCTCATTCCTGAGTATCGCCATCAGCACCGTCGGCGGCGTGCTTTACGGCGTGTTGCGCACGCTGAATTCGAAGTGGCTGAACGCGATCTTGCGGGTGTACCTGGAACTGTTCCGGGCGATTCCGGTGCTGGTCTGGTTGTACCTGCTGTTCTTCGGGTTGCCGATTTTCTTTGGCCTGAGCATTCCGAGTTTCTGGTGCGCGGTGCTGGTGCTGTCGTTGTGGGGCGCCAGCGAAGTCGGCGAAGTGGTGCGCGGTGCGTTGCATTCGTTGCCACGCGGGCAACGTGAGGCGGGGTTGTCGATCGGCCTGAACGGCGCGCAACTCTACGGCTACGTGTTGCTGCCCCAAGCGCTGAAACGCATGACGCCGCCGACCATCAACGTCTACACGCGCATCATCAAGACCAGCTCGCTGGCGGTGCTGATCGGTGTGGTGGACGTGATCAAGGTCGGCCAGCAGATCATCGAGCGTACCTACGAATCGGTGCTGATCTACGGCGCGCTGTTCCTGTTTTTCTTTTTCATCTGCTACCCGCTGTCGGCCGCCTCGCGCGTGCTCGAGCGGCGCTGGACACAAGCATGAGCGCTCTGATCGAGTTCAACGGTTTCAATAAGTTTTTCGGCGAGCAGCAGGTGCTGAACGGCATCGACCTGCACGTGAAACCGGGCGAAGTGATCGTCGTCCTCGGCCCCAGCGGCTGCGGCAAAAGTACCTTGCTGCGCTGCCTTAACGGCCTGGAAGTTGCCCACAGCGGCAGCCTGAAATTCGCCGGCCGCGAGTTGCTGGACAAGGCCACCGACTGGCGCGAAGTACGGCAGCAGATCGGCATGGTGTTCCAGAGTTATCACCTGTTCCCGCACATGAGCGTGCTCGACAATCTGCTGCTCGGCCCGGTCAAGGTGCAGAAACGTGAGCGCAGTGACGCCCTCGCTCAAGCCGAAGCCCTGCTGGCGCGCGTGGGCCTGCTGGACAAGCGCGATGCCTTTCCCCGTGAGCTCTCCGGTGGCCAACAGCAACGCATCGCCATCGTCCGTTCGCTGTGCATGAACCCCAAGGTCATGTTGTTCGATGAAGTCACCGCCGCCCTTGATCCGGAAATGGTCAAGGAGGTGCTGGAGGTCATCCAGGGCCTGGCCCGTGAAGGCATGACGCTGCTGATCGTCACCCACGAAATGGCCTTCGCCCGTGCCGTGGCTGACCGCATCGTGTTCATGGATGCCGGGCGAATCCTTGAACAAAACCCTCCCGAGATTTTCTTTACGAACCCGCAAACCGCACGAGCGCAGCAGTTCCTGGAGAAGTTCTCCTACGTCGCCGCACTACCCAAAACGACTCAAACAAAGGAACTGGAACTGCCATGAAAACTGCCAAGTCTTCCCTCTTGCTCCTCCCGCTGCTCGGCCTGGCGCTGTTGGCCGGCTGCAACAAAACCGAAGAACCGCCGAAGCCGAAAGTCGCCAGCGAGAGTACCGCGCCGGCCGGCTACCTCGACAAGATCAAGGCGCGGGACAAATTGATCGTCGGCGTCTTCACCGACAAGCCGCCGTTTGGTTTCGTCAATGAAGCGGGGCGCTACGTCGGTTTCGATACCGACATTGGCCGTCGATTCGCCAAGGATCTGCTCGGCGATGAAAACAAGGTCGAGTTCGTTGCGGTGGAACCGGCGAGCCGGATTCCGTTCCTGCAAAGCGACAAGGTCGACCTGATCCTCGCCAACATGACCGTGACCCCGGAGCGCAAGGAGGCCGTGGAATTCACCAACCCGAACTTGAAGGTCGCGGTGCAGGCATTGGTGCCACAAGCCAGCGACGTGAAAAACCTCGATGACCTGGCGACCCGCACTACTATCGTCACCACCGGTACCACGGCGGACATCTGGCTGACCAAAAATCACCCGGACTGGAAACTGCTCAAGTTCGAGAAAAATTCCGAATCCCTGCAAGCCCTGGCCAACGGCCGTGGCGATGCCTATGCCCAGGACAATCTGGTGTTGTTCAGTTGGGCCAAGCAGAACCCCGGCTACCGCGTGCTGGCCCAGACCCTGGGCGCCGAAGCACCGATCGCTCCGGCGGTGAAGAAGGGCAATATCGAACTGCGTGACTGGGTGAACGTTGAATTGGCAAAGCTGGGTGAAGAGAAGTACCTGCTCAAGCTGTACGACCAGTACGTACGCAAGGAACTGAGCGATGACACCAAGCCTGAGAGCGTGATTGTCGAAGGCGGGAAGTGGCAGGGTTGAGTCAGTGACGGATCGCTGAAGCCATTGGCCACCTAGCAGTTCTGCCAGGTGCCCAATCTTCTGATATCGGTGCAAGCTTTGCATTGGATCGGGAGGCTCTCATGGCGACTTCACACGCAAAGCTGTGCCAGTACCGGTATGACGCGTTGGATCTGCTGGTCGGCCTCGAACCGGCCAGCAGGTCCCCGTTGCAACGGTTTTATCGTCATCAGCACCTGGTGACGGAAATGCAAGGGCAGGCCAGCGAGGCCGTTTTTCGGCAAGGCGATCATCTGCTGGCCCTGCAATCGAATTCAGGCGACCGTCTCAAGAGCCGACTGCTGTGCACGGATCAGCAGCGTTCGCTTTTGCAACTGAGCGACCCTTTCTCGTCACGGGTTTCCACGCCCTATGGTCATGACCGCGCCGACAGCCTGCTGGGCTATACCGGTGAGCGTCGTGATCCGGTCACCGGGCATTACCTGCTGGGGAACGGCCATCGGGCATTCAACCCGGTACTGATGCGTTTCAACGGTCCCGACCGCTTGAGCCCTTTTGGCCGGGGCGGGTTGAATCCTTACGCGTATTGTCTGGGGGATCCGGTGAATTTCACTGATCCGTCGGGAGAGTTTGTCGATGCTCTCGTACGGTTCTTGCCGAGTATTTTCAGTGTTTCGAGCGCTCGTATCGTCATGGAGCCGGCGGTCCCTTTTGGTTTGGCCAAGAACGCCATGCAATGGGGGGCGGCAGGGCATCTACCGGCCAAGTACACAGTGGGTGCCATGGGTTCGACCTTTGCCGGGGTCACGACGATGCTGGCGGCACTCACCGGGGTCGGCAGTGCGGTGGCAGCCATCAAACAGGACACCGGGGCCGCCGCCGCTCTGGGTTTCGTTGCGCTTGGGTTGGGGGCGATGACGTTGGCGGGACGGGTGGGGTCTGGATGGGCGGCCCGTGATCCCAAGACTATCCCTGAGTTGAAGCGCTTCGTGGCGGAGCGAAAATCACGGGTGGCGAGGTCTTCACTTGCTTTGGACCTGAGTTCTGGCTCTCGTCGACCTACCGCGCCGCCTCTGACACCCAACACCCTTGAACCAACGGCACCACCTCTGACGCCAGATGCAATGAGCGAGCCCGGTGCGAGCCGAGCGCTCGGCTTCTTGAACGAGCAGATCGACAGGCAGCTTTGGGTTAGCAAAAATGCCAAGAACATTCGCCGTCATTCCCGATAAAGCAATTTGGGGCCGGGTGCTTAATCCGGCCAATACCACGCCGGCTCATCGAGCACCCGCTGCCCGACAATCCCGGTCTGGCCCAGATTCTTCTCCAGCACGATGCAATTGCATTCCGGGTCTTCCTGCAACGCCGAGATCAGTCGGCGAGCATGGGACACCACCCACACCTGGCATTGCTCCGACACCCGGATGATCAGGCGCGCCAAGGCCGGCAACAGGTCTGGGTGCAGGCTGGTTTCCGGCTCGTTCAGCACCATCAGCGACGGTGGACGCGGCGTCAACAGGGCCGCCACCAGCAGCAAGTAGCGGAACGTGCCGTCGGACAACTCCGCCGCCGACAACGGCCGCAGCAACCCTTCTTGATAAAACTCGATGGCGAAGCGTCCACCCTGCAGCGGCTCGATGTTTAGCCGCGCACCGGGAAATGCATCGCTGATGGCGGCCTGCAGCGTCTCGGGGTCGCCGATTTCACGAATGGTCTGCAACGCCGCGGCGAGGTCGCGGCCATCGTGATGCAAAATCGGTGTGCGCGTGCCCAGCTGGGGCTGGCGTGCCGGCGCGTCGGCGTCGCTGCGAAAGTGATCGTAGAAGCGCCAGCGGCGAATGAATTCGCGCAACTGCAAGACTTCCGGAGAGGCATGAAGACTGCCGACTTGATCGAACAGACTGTCGAAGATCGGCGTGTGCTGGGCCAGTACGTCCCAGCGGCGACCGTTGCGGGCACGAATCATCGGGCCGTCGCGATCCACCAGCAGGCTGGCCGGCCGATAGAGCGGCCCGGACCAGATGCATTCCTTCTTGATTTCCGGGTCGAGGGAAAACGCGGAAAGACTGGGGGTCGGCAAGCCCAGCGCGATCGCGTAGCTAAAATCTTCGCCGGCGAACCCCAGGCGCAAGCGTTTGACGCCCTGGCGCACGGTCGCCTGGATTGGCGCTTCGCCGTTTTTCATGCGCCGGGTGATCTGCTCTGGCCCCGCCCAGAAGGTCGAATCCAGTCCGCCCTCGCGCGCCAGCGCATTCACCACGCCACCCTGGGCGGTTTCCGCGAGCAGGCGCAGCGCGCGGTAGAGGTTGGATTTGCCGCTGCCGTTGGGTCCGGTGATCAGGTTCAGGCGGCCCAGTGGAATCACCAGTTTGTTGATCGAGCGGTAATTGGCTACCGCAAGGGTCTTGAGCATGGGAAGCATCCTGCTGCGCTGCGTGGTCCGCCAGTTTGCCCTATTGTCCCCAGCACCGGGTCCCCTTCGGGAGCAGGCCCGTTCCTGCAGAGTGCGGTGCAAACTGGCACCTATTGAACCCTGTTCTAAGCTCACAGTCGTATCGCCATTGGCACGTCTGTACAACGCAAAGGAGTCTGCATGGCTGGTCCCGGATTGAAAAGAGTTGTTGGCCTGAGTCTCCTTGTCCTGTTGAGCGCTTGCGGCGAAAAACCCCAGGTCGAAAAGGACCGCCCGCGGGTGTTCGTGCAGGCCGTCAAACCGGCCGCTTACGCCGCGTCGGTGACGCTTACTGGCGACGTGCAGGCGCGCGTGCAGACCGAGCTGTCGTTCCGGGTCGGCGGCAAAATCATCCAGCGCGCGGTCGATGTCGGGGATCGTGTCTCGGCCAGACAGGTGCTGGCCAAACTCGACCCGAAAGACCTGCAGACCAATGTCGACTCGGCCCAGGCCCAGGTCACCGCCGAGCAGGCGCGGGTCAAACAGAGCGCCGCCGCCTTCGTGCGCCAGCAGAAACTCCTGCCCAAGGGCTACACCAGCCAAAGCGAATTCGACGCCGCCCAGGCGGCATTGCGCAGCAGCCAAAGCGCGCTGACGGCCGCCCAGGCGCAACTGGCCAACGCGCGTGAGCAACTGAGCTACACCGCGCTGATCGCCGATGCGCCGGGGATCATCACGGCACGCCAGGCCGAAGTCGGCCAGGTGGTACAGGCGACGATGCCGATTTTCAGCCTTGCCCGCGACGGTGAGCGGGACGCGGTATTCAATGTCTACGAATCGTTGCTGGCGGAGGCACCCGATGACAAAAGCGTCGTGGTCAGCCTGCTCGGCAACCCGGCGATCAAGACCACCGGCACCGTCCGGGAAATCACCCCGGCGGTGTCGGCGCAGACCGGCACGGTGCAGGTCAAAGTCACCCTCAACGGACTGCCGGAAGGCATGCAGCTCGGCTCGGTGGTCAGCGCCACGGCGAAGATACCGGGCAAATCCGCGATCGAGCTGCCGTGGTCGGCGCTGACCAAAAACCTCAGCGACCCGGCCGTATGGCTGGTGGACGACGACGGCAAGGCGCAGCTGCGCACGGTCACGGTCGGGCGCTACCTGACCGGTAAAGTGATCATCAACGACGGTCTGAAGGACGGCGAAAAAGTCATCATCGCCGGCGGCCAGTTGCTGCACCCCGGCGTGAAGGTGGAAATCGCCGAAGACACCTACAAGGATCTGGCCGAAGGGGTTCAGCCATGAAGCGTCTGCTACTGGTTGCCGCCAGCCTGATGCTGGCGGCCTGCTCGGACAAGGAGCCACCACCGGAACCGGTGCGCCCGGTGCTCTCGGTCAAGGTGCAGGCGCTGAATGAGGAAACCCTCGGCCGCTTCGCAGGCAGCATTCAGGCCCGTTACGAAACCAATGTCGGTTTCCGCGTGCCGGGGCGTATCGCCAGCCGGAACGTCGATGTCGGCGCCGAAGTGGAGAAGGGCGCCTTGCTCGCCACCCTCGATCCCACGGATCAGCAAAACCAGCTGCGCTCGGCCCAGGGCGATCTGGCAAAGATCCAGGCGCAACTCATCAATGCCCAGGCCAACGCCCGGCGTCAGCAGGAGCTGTTCGACCGTGGGGTCGGGGCACAGGCGCAACTGGACATCGCCCAGACCGATCTGAAAACCACCCAGGCCTCGCTCGATCAAGCGAAAGCGGCGGTCGATCAGGCCAAGGATCAACTCGGCTATGTCGAACTGCGCACCGACCACAAAGCCATCGTCACCGCGTGGAACGCCGAAGCCGGGCAAGTGGTGACCGCCGGCCAGCAAGTGGTGACCCTGGCGCAGCCAGACATCAAGGAAGCGGTGATCGACCTGCCCGACACGCTGGTCGATCAGTTGCCGACGGACGTGGTGTTTCAGGTCGCCGTGCAACTGGACCCGAGCATCACCACCACCGCCATCGTGCGTGAGATCGAACCCCAGGCCCAGAGCGCGACGCGTACCCGCCGCGCGCGCCTGACGCTGACGGACACCCCCGCCGGCTTTCGCCTGGGCACCGCCATCAGCGTCACGCTCAGCTCCGCGATCAAACCGCGGATTGAACTGCCGCTGACGGCGTTGCAGGAGGTCGATGGCAAGGCGCGAATCTGGATCGTCGATCCGCAAAGCGCCACGGTGTCGCCCCGCGATGTCAGCCTGGTCAGCCGCACCGATTCGACCATGATCCTGGCCAGTGGCGTGAAATCCGGCGAACGCGTAGTGAGCGCTGGTGTGAACAGCCTGAAGCCTGGGCAGAAAGTAAAAATCGATGAGGACAGCCCACAATGAAAGGGAGTTTCAACTTATCCGAATGGGCCCTCAAACATCAGTCCTTCGTCTGGTATCTGATGTTCGTCGCGCTGCTGATGGGTGTGTTCTCGTACATGAACCTGGGCCGCGAGGAAGACCCGTCGTTTACCATCAAGACCATGGTGATCCAGTCCAGATGGCCTGGCGCGACCCAGGAAGAAACCCTCAAGCAGGTCACGGATCGCATCGAGAAAAAACTCGAAGAGCTCGATTCCCTCGACTACGTGAAAAGCTACACCCGCCCCGGCGAGTCCACGGTGTTCGTGTACCTGCGCGACACCACCAGCGCCAAGGACATCCCGGAAATCTGGTACCAGGTGCGCAAGAAGATCAACGATATTCGCGGCGATTTCCCCAAAGGCCTGCAAGGGCCGGGGTTCAACGATGAATTCGGCGATGTGTACGGTTCGGTGTACGCGTTTACCGCTGACGGTTTGTCGATGCGCCAGTTGCGCGACTACGTCGAGCAGGTGCGCGCCGAGATCCGCGAAGTGCCGGGCCTGGGCAAGGTCGAAATGGTCGGCGAGCAGGATGAAGTGCTGTACCTGAATTTCTCCACGCGCAAACTGGCGGCGTTGGGCATCGATCAGCGTCAGGTCGTGCAGAGCCTGCAATCGCAAAACGCAGTAACGCCGGCGGGGGTGATCGAGGCCGGGCCGGAACGGATTTCGGTGCGCACGTCAGGGCAGTTCGCCTCTGAGAAAGACCTGGAAAACGTCAACCTGCGGCTCAATGATCGTTTTTATCGCCTGGCGGACATCGCCGAAATCAGCCGCGGTTATGTCGACCCGGCGACCCCGGAGTTCCGCTTCAACGGCCACCCGGCCATCGGCCTGGCCATTGCCATGAAGAAGGGCGGCAACATCCAGGAATTCGGCAAGGCCCTGCACCAGCGCATGACCGACCTGACCGCCGACCTGCCGGTGGGCGTCGGCGTGCACAACGTGTCCGACCAGGCCGCCGTTGTGGAAAAAGCCGTTGGCGGCTTCACCAGTGCCCTGTTCGAAGCGGTGGTGATCGTGCTGATCGTGAGCTTCGTCAGCCTCGGCGTGCGTGCCGGGTTGGTGGTGGCCTGCTCGATTCCACTGGTGCTGGCGATGGTCTTCGTGTTCATGGAATACAGCGGCATCACCATGCAGCGGATTTCCCTCGGCGCGCTGATCATCGCCCTCGGCCTGCTGGTGGACGACGCGATGATCACTGTGGAGATGATGGTCACGCGCCTGGAAATGGGTGAAACCAAGGAGCAGGCGGCCACGTTCGCCTACACCTCGACCGCGTTCCCGATGCTCACCGGTACGCTGGTGACCGTCGCCGGTTTCGTGCCCATCGGCCTCAATGCCAGCTCGGCGGGCGAGTACACCTTCACGCTGTTCGCGGTGATTGCGGTGGCGATGCTGGTGTCGTGGATTGTCGCGGTGTTGTTCGCCCCGGTGATCGGTGTGCACATCCTCAGCGCCAATGTGAAACCGCACAACGCTGAGCCGGGCCGCATCGGCCGCGCCTTCAATTACGGCATGCTCTGGTCGATGCGCAATCGCTGGTGGGCCATCGGCATCACCATCGCCTTGTTCGTGGCGTCGGTGTATTCCATGCAGTTCGTGCAGAACCAGTTCTTCCCGTCCTCGGACCGACCGGAGATTCTCGTCGACCTGAACCTGCCGCAAAACGCCTCCATCAACGAAACGCGCAAGGCGGTGGACAAGCTCGAAGCGACGCTCAAGGACGACCCGGACATCGTGCGCTGGAGCACCTACATCGGTGAAGGCGCGATCCGTTTCTACCTGCCCCTCGACCAGCAATTGCAGAACCCGTACTACGCGCAACTGATCATTGTCAGCAAAGGCCTGGAATCGCGCGAAGCCCTGAGCCAGCGTTTGCGCGAACGCTTGCGCAAAGAGTTCGTCGGCATCGGCAGTTACGTCCAGGCCCTGGAAATGGGCCCGCCGGTGGGCCGGCCAATCCAGTACCGGGTCAGCGGCAAGGACATCGATCAGGTCCGCAAACACGCGATTGCCCTGGCCACCGAACTGGATAAAAACTCGCACATCGGCGAGATCATTTATGACTGGAACGAGCCCGGCAAAGTCCTGCGCATCGACATTGCCCAGGACAAGGCGCGGCAATTGGGGCTGTCGTCGGAGGACGTGGCCAACCTGATGAACAGCATCGTGGTCGGCGCGCCAGTGACCCAGGTCGACGACGATATCTATCTGATCAACGTCGTGGGCCGCGCGGTGGACGCGGAGCGCGGCACGCCGGAAACCCTGCAGAACCTGCAGATCGTCACGCCGAGCGGCACCTCGATCCCGCTGCTGGCCTTCGCCACCGTGCGCTACGAACTGGAGCAACCGCTGGTGTGGCGGCGCGACCGCAAGCCGACGATCACCATCAAGGCGGCGGTGCGCGATGAAATTCAGCCAACCGATCTGGTCAAGCAACTGAAGCCGACCATCGACCAGTTCGCGGCGTCGTTGCCCGTGGGTTACAAGGTCGCCACCGGCGGTACGGTCGAGGAAAGCGGCAAGGCCCAGGGGCCGATTGCCAAAGTCGTGCCGTTGATGCTGTTTTTGATGGCGACCTTCCTGATGATCCAGTTGCACAGCGTGCAGAAGCTGTTCCTCGTTGCCAGCGTCGCGCCGCTCGGATTGATCGGCGTAGTGTTGGCGCTGATCCCCACAGGCACGCCGATGGGCTTCGTGGCGATCCTCGGGATCCTGGCGCTGATCGGCATCATCATCCGCAACTCGGTGATCCTGGTGACCCAGATCGATGCTCTGGAGAAGGAGGGGCTGGGCCCGTGGGATGCGGTGGCGCAGGCCACGGAACACCGGCGCCGACCGATTCTGCTGACCGCCGCGGCGGCGAGCCTGGGCATGATCCCGATTGCCCGGGAAGTGTTCTGGGGACCGATGGCCTACGCGATGATTGGCGGCATCATTATCGCAACGTTGCTGACGCTGCTGTTTTTGCCGGCGCTGTATGTGGCCTGGTACAAGATTCGCGAGCCGAAGAAAGAGGCGCAGTAAACGCGAGCGCTTCGCGCTCTATTCGCGAGCAAGCCCGCTCCCACAGGGTTCAGCGCAATCCTTGTGGGAGCGGGCTTGCTCGCGAAGGCATCAGCCCAAACGACACAAATCTGAAGGCTTCACACCTTGCGCCAGACACTGGCCAACCAAGGCTGCTGCTCCCGCGGCAGCCCCGCCGGCCGGTAGTAATGCTCCAGCTCGACAAACCCGGCGGCGGTCAGCATTGCCTGCCACGCCTGAAGATCGTGATACGCCCCGTACCGTGGCCCGTTCCAGCCTTCCTGATTCTCCCCGCGCGGGTTGGAGCTGAACAACACGCCGCGTGGTTTCAGCGTCCCGTGCAATTGCTTTAATACCCGTGGCAATTCCTGACGCGGAATGTGGAACAGCACGGCATTGGCAAAGATCCCGTCGAAGCGTTCGGCCGGCAGATCCAGCTGGAGAAAATCCTGCTGCCAGACTTCACAACCACTGTCCTCGCGCGCCATTTGCGCAAACTTTTCCGAGCCGTCGAGGCCGACAGCGGTGTGGCCCATGCGCGTGAAGGTTCGCAAGTCGCGGCCCGGCCCGCAGCCAAAATCGAGAATGTCGAACGGCGCCTCGCCCTGGATATGTCGCAGCAGCGCGTCGATGTTCTGGCTGACATCGTGGTCGCGCGTCCCTTCGCGAAAACCTTCGGCCACCGAGTTGTAATGGCCCAGGGTGGTGGAGGTGATCTGCTTGAGGTCGTCGGGGGTCTGTTTCATGGCAGGCTGCGCAGGCAGTTGGGATTTGCCGAATATACGCCATCAGGTCGGGTGCTGCTGCGCCGCCATTCGCGAGCAAGCCCGCTCCCACAAGGGCGGCGCTGACCCTGTGGGAGCGAGCCTGCTCGCGAAAGCGCCACCACTGACAGCCGATGACTCAACGCTTATTCAACCCCCGCGCCAAGCGATCCCCGCCGAGCTGAATCACCGCCACCAACACCACCAGCAGCACAATCACCGTCAGCATGATCTGGCTATCGAAACGCTGATACCCATACCGATACGCAATGTCCCCCAGCCCACCCGCACCAATCGCCCCGGCCATGGCCGACGAGTTGATCATCGTCACCAACGTGATCGTGAAACCACCGACGATGCCCGGCAACGCCTCCGGCAGCAGCACATGCCAGACGATATGCCAGCGCCGGCAGCCCATGGCCTGTGCCGCCTCGATCAAGCCGAAATCGACCTCACGCAAACTGACCTCCGCGATCCGTGCAAAAAACGGCGTGGCCGCAATCGTCAGCGGCACCACGGCCGCCCACACGCCGTACGTGGTGCCGACGATCAGGCGGGTGAACGGAATCAACGCCACCATCAGAATCAGGAACGGAATCGAGCGGAACAGGTTCACGAAGGCGCCCAGCACGCGGTTCAGCGTCGGCGCTTCGTAGATGCCACCCTTGGAGCTGGTCACCAGGATCACCGCCATCGGAATGCCCGCCAGCAGCGCGATCAATGACGACACGCCGACCATCAAGAACGTGTCGATAAAGCCTTGCAACAAGCGATCAAACCACATAACCCAATACCTCCACCTGTTGCGCCCATTGCGCGGCACGCTGATGCAGTTCTTCGGCGCTGTGCGACGAGCCGGCCACTGCCAGTAGCAATTGCCCCAACGCATGGCCCTGGATCCGTTCCACACCCCCTTGCAGCAAACGCACACGGCCGCCGAGCGCGGCGAACAACGCCGCCAAGTCCGGTTCGTCAGTGGCGCTGCCGGTGAATTGCAAACGCAGGACCACGGCGGCGTCCGACGACTGTGGTTGCGCCTGGAGACGGCTTTGCAGCTCTTCCGGCAACGCGTGTTGCAACGGCGCGAGCAAGGTTTTGCTGACCTCGTGTTGCGGATTGCCAAAGACTTCCCACACCGGGCCTTGCTCGACGATACGCCCGTGCTCCAACACCACGACGCGGTCGCAAATGTCGCGGATCACTGCCATTTCGTGGGTGATCAACACGATGGTCAGGCCCAGGCGCTGATTGATCTCGCGCAGCAGGCCGAGGATCGATTGCGTGGTCTCCGGGTCCAGCGCCGAGGTGGCTTCATCGCACAGCAAAATCGCCGGGTCATGCACCAGCGCACGGGCGATGCCGACGCGCTGTTTCTGCCCGCCGGACAGCTGCGCGGGGTAGGCCTTGTGCTTACCTTGCAGGCCGACCAGCTCCAGTAATTCGCGGACTTTCTGCTCGCGCTTTTCCTTCGGCACGCCAGCGACTTTCAGCGGCAACTCGACGTTCTGCCACACGGTCTTGGCCGACATCAGGTTGAAGTGCTGGAAGATCATGCCGATGCGCCGGCGCAGGGTCACCAGTTGGTCTTCATTGAAATGACCGATGTCCACCTGATCGATCAGCACGCGCCCCGTGCTCGGTTGCTCGAGACGGTTGATGGTGCGGATCAGTGACGACTTGCCAGCGCCGCTGCGGCCGATGATGCCGAACACTTCACCGCGCTGGATCGCCAGGTCGATGCCGTGCAATGCGGCCACCGGGCCTTGCTGGCCGTTGTAGGTTTTGCCCAGGCCGATGAATCGTACGTGCGCGCGATTGAGCTGCGGGTGCAGTTCGGTCTGGTCAGCTTTTTGAGGCTCTGGAATTTCCAGTCGCCATTGGGTGGCTGCCGTCATCCTCAGCTTTCCCAGCCGGCTTGATAGAGCTTGCCGTGAGCTTTATCCAGGGCGGCGCGCACAGCCGGCGAATGCTGGTAGATGTCGACGAACTTGATCAGGCGCGGGTCGGTTTTGCTCTTCGGCTGGATCACGAACTGGATCACGTATTCCTTGTGGTCGAGCCCATCGAACAGCAACGCGGAACCCGCATCGAAGGTCTTCGCCAGACGGATATAGGCCGGGTAGCCCTGCACCAGATCGGCGTCGTCATAAGCGCGCACCAGTTGCACGGCTTCGACCTGAAGGATTTTGATTTTCTTCGGGTTGGCGATGATGTCTTCTTCGGTGGCCTTGTAGCCGACACCCGGTTTAAGCGTGATCAGCCCGGCCTTGGCCAGCAGCTGCAAGCCGCGACCGCTGTTGATCGGGTCGTTGGCGATGGCGACGCTGGCACCTTCAGGCAGCTCGTCGAAGCTTTTGTATTTCTTCGAGTAGAGGCCGACGTTGTTGATGATCCCCGGCGCGAACGGCACCAGGTCAAAACCGGCGGCGGCCTTGGCATTTTCCAGGAACGGCACGTGCTGGAAGTAGTTCACGTCGATGTCGCCGGCCGCGAGGCTGACGTTCGGCGCGATCCAGTCGGTGAACTCGACGAGCTCGACCTTCAGGCCTTGTTTACCGGCTTCTTCGACGGCGGCTTCTAGCGGGATGGCGAAGGCGGCGGTGGTGCCGACTTTCAGCGGCGCGTCGGCGGCGAAGGTGATGGAGCTGAAAAGGCCGAGGGCCAGGGCCAGTGCTTTGACTGGGTGAGAGAGGTAGTGCTTGGTCATGATGGTTATTCCAGTCAGTGCATGAATGTGTGGTGCTGGGTTGGGCCTCATCGCCAGCAAGCTGGCTCCCACAGTGGGAACTCATTGCAACTGTGGGAGCCAGCCTGCTGGCGATGCTGTTAATGCCGGTAGGAAGAACCGGTATGTTGCTCAGGCAAATGCGCCTCGCCATGAAACAGCTTCTCCCGCAGGCTGCCTTCGTCATAAGCCGTCTTGTACGACCCACGCCGCTGCAACTCCGGAATCACCAGCTCGATGAAATCCACATAGCTTTCCGGCGTGACGATCCGCGTCAGGTTGAAGCCATCCAGCCCGGTTTCGGCGATCCATGATTCCAGTTCGTCCGCCACCTGCTCAGGGGAGCCCACGACGGTGATGTAGCGGCCACCGAGGGCGTGTTGTTCGAGCAATTTGCGGCGGGTCCAGTCGTTGTTCTGCAGGTTCTTGGTGGCCGACTGGATCGCGTTGCTCTTCACGTACTGGATCGGTTCGTCGATCGCGTACTCGGAAAAATCGATCCCGGTCGAGGCCGAGAAGTGGGCGACGCCGGCCTCGGCGCTGGCGTAGCTCAGGTACTCGGCGTGCTTGGCCCAGGCCAGTTCCTCGGTGGCGCCGACAATCACGTTCAGGCCCATGAACACCTTGATGTCTTGCGGATTGCGCCCGGCCTCAACGGCGCTGGCGCGGACCTTGTCCACCTGGACCCGGGTCGACGGTTTGTTCTGGCCACTGATGAACACGCACTCGGCGTGGCGCCCGGCGAACAGCAAGCCGCGCTCGGAGCTGCCGGCCTGGAACAGCACCGGCGTGCGCTGCGGCGAAGGTTCGCAGAGGTGATAACCCTCGACCTTGTAGAACTCGCCCTGGTGCTCGACCTTGTGCACTTTGTCCGGCTGCGCGTAGATCCGCTGCTGCGGATCGTTGAGCACCGCGCCGTTCTCCCAGCTGCCTTCCCAGAGTTTGTAGAGCACTTCGAGGTATTCGTCGGCCTGGTCGTAACGACGGTCGTGTTCCACCTGTTCACTCAGGCCCATGGCCTTGGCGGCGCTGTCGAGGTAACCGGTGACGATGTTCCAGCCGACCCGTCCGCGACTCAGGTGATCGAGGGTCGACATGCGGCGGGCGAACAGGTACGGCGGCTCGTACGTCAGGTTGGCGGTGAGGCCGAAACCGAGGTTTTTGGTGACCGCCGCCATCGCTGAAACGAGCAACAGTGGATCGTTGACCGGTAACTGGATCGATTCTTTCAACGGCACGTCCACCGAATTCTGGTAGACGTCGTACACGCCGACGATGTCCGCGATGAACAACCCGTCGAACAAACCGCGCTCCAGCAACTGCGCCAGCCCGGTCCAGTATTCGATGGTTTTGTATTGCGTCGAAGTGTCCCGCGGATGCGTCCACAAGCCATGGTTGATGTGCCCGATGCAGTTCATGTTGAACGCATTGAGCAGGATCTTCTTTTTCGCGGCGCTCATCAGATGGTCCCTCGCAACGGAGGGTTTTCATCGTTGAGGTAGTAGTTGCCCACGGCGTGATACTTCCAGCGTACCGGGTCGTGCAGTGTGTGCACCCGCGCGTTGCGCCAGTGGCGATCGAGGCCGTGTTCGATCAGGGTGGCCTGGCTGCCGGCGAGTTCGAACAACGTGCTGCCGGCGGCGAGGGAGATGTCGGTGCTGATGGCGCGGGCCTCGGCGACGGCAATCGAGGCCGCGGCGACGGTTTCGGCGTTGGGCTCGGCTTGCGCTTTGTCGAGAAATTCGCCGGAGCGTTCCAGCAAGGCCTCGGTGGCGTGCAGACGAATGCTCAAATGGCCGAAAGTCTTGAGGGTCAACGGATCTTCGACAGCCTTTTCATGCGTGGCGTCGATCCACGGCCGGGTTTTGGTCCGGACAAAATGCAGCGCGTCTTCATACGCCGCACGGGCGATGCCGGTGTCGATCGCGGCGTGAAGGATCTGTGCCAGCGGGCCAACGGTTGTCGGGCGTTCGAAGGCGCTTTGAAACGGAATCACGTCTTCGGCGCCGACGTAGACGTCTTCGAACACCACCGAACCGCTGCCGGTGGTGCGCTGGCCGAAGCCGCTCCAATCGTCGATGACGGTCAGGCCCTTGCTGTCGCGCGGGACAAAGGCGAGTTGCTGCACGCCGTGTTCATCCACCACCGAGGTCGGGATGCGCTGCGCGTAGATCGCCCCCGTGGCGTAGAACTTGCGGCCGTTGATGCGATAGCCGTCACCGTCGCGAGTCAGACTCGTGGTGCGGTCGTGGGCGGTTTTTGTACCAAGTTCGGCAAGGGCATTGCCGAAACGCTGACCGGCCAGCACCTCGGCGTAGAGACGTTTTTTCTGCTCGGCGCTGCCATTCACGCGCAGCACTTCGAGCGCGTAAAAATGGTTCTGCGGAATTTGTCCCAGAGAGCCGTCAGCCTGGGCGATCAAGGCGATCACTTTGGCCAGGGTGACATTGGAAACGCCAGCGCCGCCGTACTCCTTCGGCACACTGATGCCCCATAGACCGGAGCGGGAAAATACTTCCAGTTCCGGGTACGGCAAACGTCGCTCGCGGTCGCGCAGGGCGCTGTCGCGTTTGAAATCGTCGGCCAGGTCACTGGCGACAATCAAGGCTTGCTCATCGCTGGTGATGACCGCGACGTGGTGGGAAAAAGTCATGGGTTTCTCCAGATGTCTGGTCGTCAGATCCAGGAATGGCGAGCGGGCAGCGTGCCGTTGAGGTGATAGGCGCCGACCGCGTGATATTTCCAGCGCACCGGGTCATGCAACGTGTGCACGCGGGCGTTGCGCCAGTGGCGGTCGAGGTTGAATTCGGCGAGGGTGGCGCGACTGCCGGCCAGCTCGAAGAGTTTTTCGCTGGCCAACAGCGAGATCTCGGTGGTCAGCACCTTGGCTTCCGCCACGGCGATCGAGGCACGCGCAGCGGATTCGGCGGTGAGCGGCGCAGCTTCGACCTGATCCAGCACCTGCCCGGCCTTGCGCAATAGCGCTTCGGCGGCATGCAGTTCGATTTTCAGTTTGCCGATGTCGGCGATCACATAGAGGTCATCGCTGGCGCGGTCGACCTTGGCATCGATCCAGGGACGTGCGCGGGTTTTCACGAATTCGATGGCGTCGTCGATGGCGCCGCGGGCGATGCCGGCGTCGATGGCCGCTTGAATCAGTTGCGATACGGCGCCCTGGGTGTTCGGCTTGTCGTTGATCCTCCAGTTATCCACCACCAGCTCGGCATCGACTCGCACGTTGTTGAGCAGAATGGTGCCGCTGGCGGTGGTGCGCTGGCCGAACCCGGACCAGTCGTCGACGATGCGCAGGCCCGGCGTGCCGCGCCGCACGAACGCCAGCACTTGCTTGCCTTCGTCGTTCAGCGCCTTGACCGCGACCCAGTGGGCGAACAGTGCGCCGGTGGAATAAAACTTTTGCCCGCTGATGACAAAACCGTCGCCATCGGCGGTGATCCGCGCCTTCAGCTCCAAGGTGTTTTTGGTGCCGCGCTCAGGCCCGGCATTGCCGATGCGCCAGCCGTCGAGCACGCTTTTGAACAGCTGCTTTTTTTGCGCTTCGGTGGCGCTGCCGAGCACCAGGTTAAGGATGCCGAACTGGTTCTGCGGGATCTGCCCCAAGGCCGGGTCGGCCGCGGAAATGATCGCGAACACCTCGGCCAGGGTGACGAACGACACCTGCGGGCCGCCGTATTCGCGCGGGATGGCAATGCTGCCCAGGCCGCTGCGGGTGAACTGTTCGATTTCCGACCAGGGCAGCTTGCGCTGCTGGTCGCGTTTGGCGGCTTGCAGGCGGGCGGCGCGCGCCAGCTCATGGGCGGCGTTGATCGCTTGAGCGTCGTTGCGCAAGACCTGCGCGGGCAACAACAACGGGGCCACGTCCAGATCACTCTGGAGGATTGCTTCTGCCAGACTGGACATATCAGTGCCGCTCCTTGGCTGCACGCAATGCCCTGGCGATCTGCACTGGGGTGATTGTGTTCCGGACCATACCTACCTCACATCTCATGAAACGCCGCGAACGTGGCGACGAAGTAAAAACAAGAATGTCCGGTGGTCCGGTTTATATACCCTAAGCGTGTATAAAAATTAAATAAACTAACTTTTAGGAATATGAATAGAAGTGTGTCGCCACGAACTGTTGGCAGAGAAACAGTTGTTTCTGGAGCAACAGCTGAAGGGGGATTTGACCCCTGTAGGAGCGAGCATGCTCGCGATGGAAGACGAAACACCGCGGGGCATCAGGATGGCAGCGTTATCGTTGACGCCCATCGCGAGCATGCTCGCTCCTACAGGGTAAGGGGGGGTCAATGCTCGTTCACTGGTTCTTTCAGAGGCACCTTCAGACAGGGATTCGCGCACCCGATTTTCAACGTTCGCGCCGGTGCCCAGCGAGAGTTGTTGCCCACCCGGTCGAGGATGCAATACGTCACTTCCAGGCGCAGGTCTTCGCCAGCTTCAAGAATGATCGCGGGCGGCACCCAAACGTGGATGGGTTCGCCGACGTCGCTGGCCTTCAGCAGAGGCAGGTCCATGCGCACATCGCCCCAGCGCAGGGTAATTTCGTCTTCCGCCGCCATGTTCAGGTACGGTTCGATGGTCAAGGGCACGCCGCGTTTGATCTGGTTCGGGTTAACCCCCTGGCGGCGGATCGTCTCCGGAATGTTCACCGGCGCCAGGTGCTGGTTTTCGTCTCCGCACAATGCGCAAGGCTGGCCGCCGGGGCAATCGAGCTTGACCTGCACGCGGGTGGTGGGCGACAGCGCCGGCCCATGGCCGACCTGCATGAGTCGATAGTGAATGCGCGAGGCGCCGTTGGCGATGAAGCTCTCTGGCACCCGCAGGCTTACCGTTTGCCCTACGTCACGGGCGTCGAGCACCCTGGAGGCCACGTAGCAGTTGTCCCAGAACAACTCGATCAGATCGCCTGCGTCCATATCGGGGTAAGGCGCCACGTCGATCAGCAAATGAGCCGCCGAGGTGATGTTGATGCCGCTCTTGTGTGACTGCGCCACGGTCGGTGCCGCGAGCTCGCGTGTGTGGGAGGTGTTTTTCATCGGTTTCTCCTTGAAGTCTTGCAGCGAAGTCCGTTTCTGAAAGAAACAATGGCCAACAATAAATAACTCATTACTTACTGATAAAAGTAATGACTGATCGTGATTGATTGCTGTTGCTGGCGACTAGATAAGAGTGCGCGTGAATAAGTGTCAATAGCATGAGTTAGTTAAGTATTGAATCCATAGTTATTCAGAAAGCTCCTACACTTGCAGGTCAGGAAACCGTAGCGCTGTGTCGAACATGGCCACTGAATCAGCGGGTGCAGGCGCCCCAGGGTGGGCGTGGTTGCGCAGGGGGAGGACTGAGTATTTGGGGATTCTAGGCGAGCTCAATCTGTGTCAGAACATATATATGTACCGCACACGATATTGGAAAAGAGCGATAAATTATAAGCGGGTGATAGAGGCGGGAGTTATGAAAGTGAATGTTACTTCCGTCCATGGAAGTTACAGGTTGCCATTGAAACTCAGTGGTGAGTGTTGTTCAGAAACTTGCTCAAAAACTGCTTCGTACGTTCTTCTTTCGGGTTGGCAAACAGTGACTTGGCTTCGCCTTGCTCGACGATCACACCCTTGTCGAAAAACACCACGCGGTTCGCCACGTCACGGGCGAAGCCCATTTCGTGGGTGACGATGACCATGGTGCGTTTCTCTTCGGCCAGGCTGCGAATGGTCGCCAGCACTTCGCCCACCAGCTCCGGATCGAGCGCTGAAGTGGGTTCGTCGAACAGAATCACTTCCGGCTCCATCGCCAGCGCCCGGGCAATCGCCACGCGCTGTTGCTGGCCACCGGAAAGGCGACGCGGATAAGCGTCTTCCTTGCCCGCCAGGCCCACCCGGGCCAACAGTTTCTTGCCGAGTGCAACGGCTTCGGCGTGGGGCGTTTTTTTCACCACGATCGGGCCTTCGATGACGTTTTCCAGGGCGGTGCGATGGGGAAACAGGTTGAAGCTCTGAAAAACGAAGCCGACGTGCTGGCGCAAGCGCCGCACCAGGCCCTGCTGCTGGTTCAACGGACGGCTGCCATCGATTTCGATGTCACCGACCTTGATCCGGCCGCTGGTGGGTTCTTCAAGGAAATTCAGGCAGCGCAGGAACGTGGTTTTCCCCGAGCCGCTCGGCCCGATGATCGCCACGACCTCGCCTTCCTTCACTTCCAGATCGATGCCGTTGAGCACGACCTGACCCTTGAACTGCTTTGTCAGTTTTTCCACGACAATCATGGGGTCAGGACTCCTGGTCGTGCCGGTTGACCCGTGCTTCCAGCTGGTTCTGCAGGTGCGACAGCACCGTGGCCAGAATCCAGTAGATCAGCGCGGCGGCCAGATACATGGTGAAAATTTCGAAGGTCCGGGCGGTAATCAGCTGCGCCTGACGGAACAGTTCCGGCACCTGGATGGTGGCGGCCAGCGCGGTGTCCTTGACCAGCGAGATGAAGCTGTTGCCCAGCGGCGGCAACGCCGTGCGCATCGCTTGCGGAATGATGGCCCGGCGTAGGGTCTGCGCGCGGGTCATGCCGATACTCGCGGCAGCCTCCCACTGGCCGCGCTCAATGGAGCTGATCGCGGCACGAAGGATTTCGCAGGCATAGGCGGCCATGTTCAGCGAGAAGCCGATCAGGGCCGCCGGCAGCGGATCAAGTTCGATACCCAGCTGCGGCAAGCCGTAATAGATCACGAACAGTTGCACCAGCAACGGCGTGCCGCGAAAGAACGACACGTAGATGCGCGCCAGCCAGCTCACCAGCTTGAAACGCGACAAGCGCATCAACGCCAGGCCGAAACCCATCACCAGGCCGAAGAACATTCCGCCCAGGCTGAGAATTACCGTGTAGTACGCGCCCTTTAACAGAAAGGGCGCGGAATCCAGGGCAAGTTGGAAAGCTTCTTCCATTATTGAGTGACGTCAGCGCTGAAATATTTTTCCGAAAGCTTTTTCAGCGTGCCGTCGGCGCGCAGCTTGTCGATGGCCTTGTTGACCGCGGCCAGCAGTTCAGGCTCGCCTTTGCGCAGGGCGACACCGGCTTCCTGGCGGGAGAACGCTTCGCCGGCAGCGACGGTGTCCTTGGCCTTCTTGGCGTATTCCAGTGCGGCGAGGCGGTCGATCAGAATCGCGTCGGTGCGGCCGTTGCGCAGGTCGGCGAATTTGCTCGGATCATCTTCGTAGGTGCGCACGTCAGCGCCTGGCACATTGGCTTTTACCCACTGTTCGTAGTTGGTGCCCAGGCCTACGCCGACCTTCTTGCCGGACAGGTCGGCGGCGGTCTTGATGGTGTCCTTGTTCTTGATCAGGGTGAGCGCCTGAATCCCGGAAACGGTGTACGGCTCGGAGAAGTCATACTTCTTCTTGCGCTCTTCGGAGATGGTCACCTGGTTGATCACTGCGTCCAGACGCTTGGATTCCAGCGCCGCGAGAATGCCGTCCCACTTGGTCGGTTGCAGTTTGACCTTCACGCCCAGCTCTTTGGCCAGGGCTTCGGAGAATTCGACTTCGAAGCCGGCCAGTTTGCCGTCGGCGTCAACGAAGCTGAAGGGCGGGTAGGTGCCTTCCAGGCCGACGTTGATCACGCCCGCGTCCTTGATTTTTTGCAGCTGCTCACCGGCAACCGCTTGCCCCAGCAGACCGGCGCTCAGCGCCAGGCCCAGCGAACCCACCAGCAGATTTCGACGTAGTGCGGAAAAATTCATGACAAGCCCCTGTGGTTTCTTATGAAGACGCTTTTAGGAATGTTGGCAAAATCGGGATTTGGACGACAGCAATATCCTGCCCTAAAGCAGCGGATGCGTCTCGCTGCAAATTCGCCTGCGGCATGACTATATGATGGCGTCTTTAGAGAATAAAATAATAAATATCAATTTTATTATTCGATTAAAGAATATGCGAGCCTGTAGGCGCCGGCTTGCTGGCGATCGAGCACGCAGCGTTCTCAGAATGCTGAATCGTAGGCAAACAACGCCGGCGCTCCACCGGTGTGCAGGAAAATAATCGGCCCCTCATCAAAACGCTGACGCCCGATCCCATCGAGCAGACCGGCCATGGCCTTGCCGGTGTACACCGGGTCGAGCAGCAAGCCTTCCTGGCTGGCCACCAGCTTGACCGCCGACAGCGTTCCGGCATTCGGCTCGCCATAGCGCGGAGCGAAGTATTCGTCCCACAACTCGACCTTGAAACTGGCCGGTAGACTCACGTCCAGCAGCGCCGCGGTGCGCTCGGCCAGGCCCTGGACCTTAGGCCGCTGATCTTCATCGCTGCGCGACACCGTCACGCCAATCACTGGCAGAGCCGGCAGGACTTCGCTCAATGCGAGCGCCAGGCCGCTGTGGGTGCCAGCGCTGCCCGAGGCCAGGACGACGGCGGCGAACGTCAGGCCGGTGTCCTTGATCTGCTCGGCCAGTTCCAGCCCGGCCCGCACATAACCCAACGCGCCCAACGCATTCGAGCCGCCGATCGGTACCAGGTACGGTTTTTTGCCGTTGCTGCGCAGGCGCGCGGCCAGCGCTTCCAGCTGCTCGTCAGCGTTGTCGAGGTTCTCCACCAGTTCGACCTTGGCATCGAACAGGTCGAGCAGCAGTCGATTGCCGTTACCCAGGTAGTTGGCATCGTCCGTGCCCAGGGGATTTTCCAGCAGCGCGACGCATCCCAGGCCGAGCCGGGCGGCGAGGGCGGCGGTCTGGCGCACGTGGTTGGATTGCAGCGCGCCGGCGGTGATCAGTGTGTCTGCGCCCTGGGCCAGGGCATCGGCGCCGAGGTATTCGAGTTTGCGCAGCTTGTTGCCGCCCATCGCCAATGGCGTCAGATCATCGCGTTTGACGTAGACGTCGCGGCCCAGCCACGTCGACAGGCGTTCGAGTTTTTCCAGGGGGGTCGGGTGGCTGAGCAGGTCGAGGCGGTCGAAACGGGCGAGCTGTTGTTTGATCATGGGTCCGTACTGGCGTGGGAGATGTCAGGACTATAGGCACGGCTATAAGGGCGGGCAACCGGCAATTGCTTATATCGAAAAGTGCTGAGCACAGCACAATCAGTTCTTAATTCGGCTTCCAGCGCTTGCCGTAAAGTAATCGCCGTCAGCGCGGCCAGACAGTCCGGCCGCCCGTGTGGAGTTTTTACCGTGAGCGAGCGTTCCAGCCATTGGCAATTGCAGACCATCGTCAGCCAGCTGCGCCAGGCGCGCGATCAGTGGCGTACGCAGAACGGCCGGGTCAGCGGCGAACAGGGCGGGCGTGAATTGCCTTCGCGAGCGGCCATGGCGGAGATTCTGGAAGCGCTCTGCGGTGCGTTGTTCCCGATGCGCCTTGGCCCGGTGGACCTGCGCGAGGAGAGCGAGGATTTCTACGTTGGGCACACCCTCGACGTGGCGCTGAACGCGTTGCTGGGCCAGGCGCGCCTGGAACTGCGCTACGCCGCCCGCCACAGCGCCGAGGCCGACACCGAGGTCGAGGCCAAGACCATTTCGATCATCCAGGATTTCGCCCTCGCGTTGCCGGGATTGCGCAGCCTGCTGGACACCGATGTGCTGGCGGCCTATCACGGCGACCCGGCCGCCCGCAGCGTCGATGAGGTGTTGCTCTGCTACCCGGGAATCCTGGCGGTGATTCACCATCGTCTCGCCCACCATTTGTACCGTGCCGGGCTGCCTTTGCTGGCGCGCATCAGTTCCGAAATCGCTCACTCGGCGACGGGTATCGACATTCACCCGGGAGCGCAGATCGGTCGCAGTTTCTTCATCGATCACGGGACGGGCGTGGTGATTGGCGAGACCGCGATCATCGGCGAGCGGGTGCGGATTTATCAGGCTGTGACCCTGGGTGCCAAGCGTTTCCCGGCGGATGAAGACGGCCAGTTGCAGAAGGGCCACCCCCGGCACCCGATCGTCGAGGACGACGTGGTGATTTATGCCGGCGCGACGATCCTGGGGCGAATCACCATCGGCAAGGGCTCGACCATTGGCGGCAACGTCTGGCTGACCCGCAGTGTGCCGGCGGGGTGCAACCTGACGCAGGCGAATCTGCAGCATGATGATGGGACGCAGAAGTAAAGATCCGGAATCTCGAATCTCGATTGACTGAGCTGGCCTCTTCGCGAGCAAGCCCGCTCCCACATTGATTTGTGTCGGACACGCAATGTGCCTACGACAGAAAACCAATGTGGGAGCGGGCTTGCTCGCGAATGGTTTCAAGCCGAATGCCACCAACAGCATCGCTGATTTCCGAATGAACGAATCCGGCAAAATCCCGCCTCATACCCATCCTTGAGCTAGCGTACGAACAGTACCGCCGAGCCCTGCGATTAGTCCTTAGCCGCCTATCCATGTTTAAATTGAACGCTCATTCAAGTTAAACCGCCGGTTCGCTGCCCGCTCACAACAGGAGGCTTGCCCTTGCCGAGTCCGTTACTGATTGCCCGGTTTCATCCCCTTGAGGCGCACCGTTCATGAGTGCACCGTCCACCCCCGCCAGCGGCCAGGTCCGCATGAATCCGCCGGTGTTTTACTTCGCCGCGACCTTCATCCTGCTCTTCGGCATCGTTGTGATCGCCCTGCCGGAACAGGCCGGTGCCTGGTTGCTGGCAGCGCAAAACTGGGCGGCCAACACGGTCGGCTGGTACTACATGCTCGCGATGTCCCTGTATCTGGTCTTCGTGGTGGTCACCGCCTTGTCCGGCTACGGCAAGATCAAGCTCGGTGCCGACCACGACGAACCCGAATTCAGTTACCTGTCCTGGGCGGGCATGCTGTTCGCCGCCGGGATCAGCATCACGCTGTTCTTCTTTTGCGTGTCCGAACCGCTGACCCATCTGGCGCAGCCGCCGCAAGGCCAGGCTGGCACCGCGGATGCCGCGCGCCAGGCGATGCAGATTCTGTTTCTGCACTGGGGCCTGCACGGCTGGGGCGTGTTTGCCTTTGTCGGTATGGCGCTGGCTTATTTTGCTTATCGCCACAATCTTCCGCTGGCTCTGCGCTCGGCGCTTTATCCATTGATTGGCAAGCGCATCAACGGCCCGATCGGTTACGCCGTGGACGGCTTTGGCATCATCGCCACGGTGTTCGGCCTGGGGGCCGACATGGGCTTCGGCGTGTTGCACCTCAATTCCGGTCTGGACTACCTGTTTGGCATTGCGCATACCCAGTGGATTCAGGTCGGCCTGATCACGCTGATGATGGGCGCTGCGATCATCGTTGCCGTGTCCGGCGTCGATAAAGGCGTGCGGGTGATGTCCGACATCAACATGCTGCTGGCCTGTGCGCTGCTGCTGTTCGTGTTGTTTGCCGGGCCCACGCAACACCTGCTCAACACCCTGATCCAGAACATCGGCGACTACCTCGGCGCGCTGCCGATGAAGAGTTTCGACCTCTACGCCTACGACAAGCCCAGCGACTGGCTGGGTGGCTGGACCGTGTTCTATTGGGCCTGGTGGATCGCGTGGTCGCCGTTCGTGGGCCTGTTCATCGCGCGGATTTCCCGTGGCCGGACCATTCGCGAGTTCGTCTTCGGCGTGCTGTTGATTCCGCTCGGCTTCACCCTGGCGTGGATGTCGATCTTCGGCAACAGCGCCATCGATCAAGTGCTCAATCACGGCATGAGCGCCCTCGGCATGTCGGCCATCGATAACCCGTCGATGACCTTGTACCTGCTGCTGGAAACCTACCCGTGGAGCAAAACCGTGATCGCGGTGACGGTGTTCATCAGCTTCGTGTTCTTCGTCACCTCGGCCGATTCCGGCACCGTGGTGCTGTCGACGCTCTCCGCCAAGGGCGGCAACCCGGATGAAGACGGGCCGAAATGGCTGCGGGTGTTCTGGGGCGCGATGACCGCGCTGGTGACCAGTGCGCTGCTGTTCTCCGGCAGCATCGATGCGCTGAAGTCGGCGGTGGTGCTGACCTCGTTGCCGTTTTCGCTGATTCTGCTGCTGATGATGTGGGGGCTGCACAAGGCGTTCTATCTGGAGTCGCAGAAGCAGATCGCGCAGTTGCATTCCCTGGCGCCGGTGTCCGGTTCACGACGGGGCGGCTGGCGTCAGCGCTTGAGTCAGGCGGTGCATTTCCCGTCGCGGGACGAGGTCTATCGTTTCCTCGATACCACGGTGCGTCCGGCGATCGAAGAAGTGACCGCCGTGTTCGTCGAGAAGGGCTTGAACGTGGTGACTCAACCGGACCCGGCGAACGACAGCGTCAGCCTGGAAATCGGTCACGGTGAGCAGCATCCGTTCATCTATCAGGTGCAGATGCGCGGCTACTTCACCCCATCCTTCGCCCGTGGCGGCATGGGTTCCAAGGAACTCAACAATCGTCGTTATTACCGGGCCGAAGTGCATCTGAGCGAGGGCAGCCAGGATTACGATCTGGTGGGTTACACCAAGGAGCAGGTGATCAACGACATCCTCGATCAGTACGAGCGGCATATGCAGTTTCTGCATCTGGTGCGTTGATCGGGGATCGACGTTTCAGGCTTCCGTGCTCAACACCATGAACAGCACCAGCGCCGCCACCGGCACGCCAAACACGATACTGCCGACCACCAGTTCCGTCGTCACGGGCTGGCCGGCAGTGACCACGCCGATGGCGCCGTTGATCATCGTCAGGGCTAGCCAAAGGACGATAAAGCTGTAGGTCAGTGTCTGGCGGCTGAAGCCGATTTTCTCGCCGATGAACAGCATCAGCGCCAGCAGGACCAGGCCGAAGAAGATGATGATGGTGGTGTGCATGGCGCGTTCCTCTTTCCAGATCGGTATTGCTGTTGAGGCCGTCATCGCTGGCAAGCCAGCTGCCACAGGGCTTGCGTCGTTCACGAAATCATCATCCGACGCAGAAACCTGTGGGAGCAGGCTTGCCAGCGATGGCGGCTTCGCTGATTTACCTGTCTGAATCGAGCATAGTTAAACCAACCCACCGTTGGCGCGCAGGATTTGTCCGTTGACCCACGCCGAATCCGGGCCGACCAGGAAAGACACGACACGGGCGATGTCTTCCGGCTGGCCGAGGCGTTCCAATGGCGCCATCCTGGCGAAGTTCTGGATCTGCTCTTCGCTCTTGCCATGCAGGAACAGGTCGGTCGCCACCGGGCCCGGTGCGACGGCGTTGACGGTGATGTGGCGACCGCGCATTTCCTTGGCGAACACTTGCGTCAGTGATTCCACCGCCGCTTTGCTGGCGATGTACACCGCGTAGCCCGGCAGGTTCAGGCCGACGGTGCTGCTGGAGAAGTTGACGATCCGTCCGCCGCTGTTGAGGCGCGTGGCCGCTTCGCGCAGGGTGTTGAAGGTGCCGCGGGCATGAATGTTGAAGGTCTGCTCGAACAGCTCGTCGGTGTGCTGCGCCAGTGGCAGAACCTTGAGGATGCCGGCGTTGTTGATCAGCACATCGACCTTGCCCAGGTGCGCTTCGGTTTCGTCGAACAGCCGGCGCACGTCATCGGCATTGGCGACGTCAGCCTTGACCGCGATGGCTTGATGACCGGCCTGGCGCAGCTCGACCACCAGGGCCGACGCCTCGGTGGCGCTGCTGGCGTAATTGATGGCGACAGCAAAACCTTCGCTGGCGAGCTGTTTGGCGATCACGGCGCCTATGCCGCGGGAGGCGCCAGTCACGATGGCAACTTTAAAGGTTTGTCCGGTCATGGTGATGGTTCCTTACAGATGATGGCTTGGGGTAAAGCCAGATTCACATGTTTACTCGGGCCGATAAATGCATGAGAGTTGCCTTGACTGTTCAATAAGCGCCAACAATCGAGGGGCCCCGTGGATCAAGTCAAAGCAATGAAAGCATTCGTGCGGATCTACGAGCGCAGTAGCTTCACCTTAGCCGCCGAAGACCTGAACCTGCCCCGGGCCACCCTGACCCACACGCTGAACCAGTTCGAGGCCTGGCTCGGCACCCGTTTGCTGGAACGCAGCACGCGTAAGGTGCGGCCTACGCTGGACGGCGAGGCGTACTACTTGCGCTGCGTGCAATTGCTCGCAGAACTGGAGGAAGCCGAACTGGCTTTTCGCGGCTGCGCACCGAAAGGCCGATTACGCGTCGACCTGCACGGCACACTGGCGAAAAATTTCGTGATCCCCGCGTTACCGCAGTTCATGGAACGCTACCCGCAGATCGAACTGTCCATCAGCGAGTCCGATCGCTTCGTCGACCTGATCACCGAAGGCGTCGACTGCGTGCTGCGCGCGGGCACGCTGAGCGATTCGGCGCTGATCGGCAAACGCGTGGCCAGCCTGCGCCAGATCACCTGCGCCAGCCCGTCTTACTTGCGCAAATACGGCGAGCCGAAAACCCTTGAAGACCTGAAACATCATCGCGCGGTGAACTACGTCTCGCGCACCACCGCCAAGCAGTTTCCATTTGAATTCATGGTCAACGGGACCGTGCAGGAAGTCGCCATCGAAGGCGCATTGTCAGTCTTCGGCGCCGAAATCTACGCCGCCTCGGCGCTCGCCGGCCTGGGCCTGATCCAGTGCCCGCACTATCGAATGGAAACCCAAATCGACCAGGGCCTGGTGAAGGAAGTCCTGACCGACACGCCCCCTCCACCGATGCCGGTCTCCGTCCTGTATCCCCACAACCGACACATGTCGCCACGGGTTCGGGTCTTTGTGGATTGGTTGGGGGAGGTGTTTGCGGAGGCGCGCTAGATGTGGTTTCGCAGATCGTTCCAAAGGGCGTGGGAACGATCATCCTGAGAATCTGTGAAACGTTTCAGCATTTTCTCCAGTCCGAGGTTTATCGGCGTTTGTCTCGGCGTATGCTGGGCCACTTGCGAAGCAGTCGATACCAACTTCAAGACAGACAAGAGAGGATTCGATGACCTACACCGCTGCCGAAAACCGCTACGACTCCATTCCTTACCGCCGCGTCGGTCGCAGTGGTTTGGTGCTGCCGGCTCTGTCGCTGGGCCTGTGGCACAACTTTGGCGACAGCACGCCGATCGACACCCAGCGTTCGTTGCTGCGCACGGCGTTCGATCTGGGGATCAACCACTTCGACCTGGCCAACAACTATGGCCCGCCGTACGGCAGCGCCGAGATCAACTTCGGTCGTTTGCTGCGCGAAGATTTCAAGCAGTATCGCGACGAGCTGATCATCTCCAGCAAGGCCGGTTGGGACATGTGGCCAGGGCCCTATGGGCAGGGCGGCGGCTCGCGCAAATACGTGCTGGCCAGCCTCGATCAGAGCCTGCAACGCCTCGGTCTGGACTATGTGGATATTTTCTATTCCCACCGCTTCGACCCGGACACGCCGCTGGAGGAAACCGCCAGTGCCTTGGCCACTGCCGTGCAACAGGGCAAGGCGCTGTACATCGGCATCTCGTCCTATTCCGGGGTGAAAACCCGTGAGATGGCGGCGTTGCTGCAAGCGTGGAAAGTGCCGTTGCTGATTCACCAACCGGCTTACAACCTGCTCAATCGTTGGGTGGAAAAAGACCTGTTGGACGTCACTGATGAGCTCGGCACTGGCGTGATTGCTTTCACGCCGTTGGCGCAAGGGCTGTTGACCGACAAATACCTCAACGGCATTCCGAAGGACGCACGGGTCAACCGTCCGGGCGGTGGCTCGTTGCAGGCGTCGCACTTGTCCGAGGCCAACATCGCCCATGTGCGCGGGTTGAATGAGATTGCCAAGCGTCGGGGTCAGAGCCTGGCGCAACTGGCGCTGGCGTGGACGTTGCGCGATACGCGGGTAACCTCGGCGCTGATCGGTGCGAGCCGGCCGGAGCAGATTATCGAGAACGTCGGGGCGTTGAAGAATTTGAGTTTCAGCGCGGAGGAGCTGGCAGAGATTGACCGGTTTGCCCAGGAAGGCGGGATCAATTTGTGGGAGAAGCCTTCGACAGCTGAGTAAGTGTCCGGCGCCGGTATATCGGGTCTCTGTTACATCGCTATCGCTAGCAGGCTAGCTCCCACAGGTGGATTGCATTCCAATGTGGGAGTCAGCTGCTCCCAAAATGGCCCGGTGTACACAGATCCAATGTGGGAGCCAGCCTGCTGGCGATGAGGCCGGAGCATGCAATGGAGCGTTCAGCGGAAAAACGGCACATCCCCCAACACCGTCGCCCGCTGCATCACCCGCCGCGCCGGGCGGTAATCATCCACTGCGTAATGCTGTGTCACGCGGTTGTCCCAGAACGCGATGTCGTCCTGCTGCCAGCGCCAGCGAATGGTGAATTCCGGCCGCGTGGAGTGAGCGAACAAAAACTTCAGAATCACTTCGCTCTCGGTGTCCGACAGCTCATTGATCCTTGAGGTGAAACCCTCGTTGACGAACAGCGAGCGGCGCCCGCTTACCGGGTGGGTGCGAATCACCGGGTGTGACAGCGGTGGATTCTTTCGGCGTGCCTCTTCCCACTGGGCTAGCGCTTGCGGCGTATTGCCATAGCGCTCAAGCGGAAACGAGCGAGTGAAATCGTGAGTGGCCGTCAGCCCTTCAAGCAAACTTTTCATCGGCGCGGACAGCGCTTCATAGGCTGCAATGCCGCTGGCCCACAACGTGTCGCCACCAAACTCCGGCAGCAGTTTCGCACTGAGGACTGCGCCCATCGCCGGGGTCGGCAGGAACGTCACGTCGGTGTGCCAGATGGCGTTGTCGCGCACGTCGGTGACGGCGGTGTCGAGGATCAGCACCTCGGGCTGTTCCGGCACATTCGGGTAGATCGGGTGAATGTGCAGGTCGCCGAAATTCGCGGCGAAGCGAGCCTGCTGCGGCGGCGTGATCGGCTGCTCGCGGAAGAACAGCACTTGATGCTTGAGCAGCGCCTGCTCGATGGCATCGCGCTGTTCTAGGGTCAGCGGCTGACTGATGTCGATGCCATTGATTTGCGCGCCGAGCGCGGAGCTGAGGGGGGTGATTGTCAGGTGGCTCATGGTCTTTCTCTCAATCCGGGGGTGCCGAGCTGTCGGCATGGTCAATGACAAATCTTCAGTGCGCCTGGCCGTGCCATGGCACCAGTTTGCGTTGCAGGACGCGCAGGCCCATTTCCATGGCGAAGGCGATCAGCGCGATCACCAGGATCCCCAGCACCACCACATCGGTGACCAGGAACTGTGCGGCGGACTGCACCATGAAGCCCAAACCGCTGGTGGCGGCGATCAGTTCGGCGGCGACCAGCGTCGACCAGCCAACCCCCAGACCGATGCGCACACCGGTCAGAATATCCGGCAAGGCGCTTGGCAGAATCACATGGCGAATCAACTGCGCCCGGGTGGCGCCCAGCGACTGGGCAGCACGCAGCTTGGCCGGGTCGACGGTGCGCACGCCGGTGGCGGTGGCGATGGCGATTGGGGCGAAAATCGCCAGGTAGATCAGCAAGACTTTCGACAGCTCGCCAATGCCGCACCAGATGACGATCAGCGGCAGATAGGCCAGCGGCGGAATCGGCCGGTAGAACTCGATCAGTGGGTCGAGAATACCGCGAGCGATGCGATTGGCTCCGATCGCGATGCCCACCGGCACCGCGGTCAACACCGCGAAACCCAGGCCCAGGCCGATCCGGCTGAGGCTCGCGCCCAAGTGCTGCCACAACGTGGAATCCATGTAGCCGGCGGTCGCCAGCAGCCAGCCTTTTTGCAGCACGGCCGACGGTGGCGGCAGGAACAGCGGCTCGATCATGCCCGTCGCGGTCACAGCCCACCATAGGGCGACCAGCGCGATCAGGGTCAACAGGCTGATCCAACGGGTACTCAGACTGCGCCGCAGCGGAATCGCGGTCGAAACCGGTTTCACTGTGACGGCGGGAATTTCATAGCTGCTCATGCGCGCTCCTGCCGCGTGGCGGCGCTGCGTTGGGAGAACACTTTGGCGAGGACGTGTTCGCGGGTTTCGATAAATCGCGGGTCCGATTTGATCGCCCGTGCCGACTCACCGGCGGCGTAACGCTGGCCGAAATCCAGGCTAAGGCGTTCGACGATTTGCCCCGGATTCGGTGCCAGCAGGATCAGGTCCGTGGCGAGGAAAACGGCTTCTTCGATGTCGTGGGTAATCAGGAACACCGGTTTGGCGGTGCGCTGCCACACCTGCAACAGCAGCTCCTGCATCTGTTCGCGAGTGAACGCATCGAGGGCGCCGAAGGGCTCATCCATCAGCAATACACGCGGGTCGGCGGCGAGCGCGCGGGCCAGGCCGACGCGCTGCTTCTGGCCGCCCGAGAGCTGCCAGATGCGCCGATGTTCGAAGCCGGACAGGTCCACCAGCGCGAGCATTTCCCGGGCGCGGGCTTCACGTTTTTCCCGGGAGACGCCTGCCAGTTCCAGGCCAAAACCGACGTTCGCCAGCACGTCTTGCCACGGCAGTAAGGCATCGTCCTGGAACACCACGCCCCGTTCGGCGCTGGGGCCTTTGACCGGCACGCCATCGAGGGTGATGCGCCCGGCGCTAGGCTCGACGAAACCGGCGATCAGGTTCAACAGCGAAGTCTTGCCACTGCCGGACGGGCCGAGGGCAACCAGTAACTGCTGGGGCCCCAGGGTCAGGGAAATATCCGCCAGCACCGGTTCCGGGCTGCCGGGGTACTGTGCGCTGATGCGCTCCAGCTGTAGCAAAGCCATCGCGATGAACTCCCGATCAGTTGGTGATGAACTTGGCGCTGACGTACGGCGCGTAGTCCGGCAGCACGGCCTCGACCTTGCCTTGCTCCTTGAGGAACACCGCGGTGTCGGTGATGGCTTTGGTGGTTGGCGCGCCGAGGGTGATCACCTGGTCAGCCGCCAGCGGGTAGACGTTGCCCTGCAACAGCAGCGGGATGTCGCTGGCCTTGGCGCCGGACAGCTTCACCAGTTTGTCGACGTTGGACTGATTGGCGAGCCAGGCTTGTGGGTCTTTGCGATAGTCGGCGTAGGCATCCAGGGTGACCTTGGCGAACGCGGTAACGATTTCCGGGTGCTTCTCGGCGAAGTCCTTACGCACGATCCAGGCATCGAAGGTCGGTGCGCCGAACTTGGCCAGTTCGCCGGAGGTGATCAGCACTTTGCCGTTTTCCTTGGCAACGCCGAGCGCCGGGTCCCAAACGTAGGTGGCATCGATGTCGCCGCGTTTCCAGGCGGCAATGATCGCCGGTGGCGCGAGGTTGAGGATGGTGACTTTCGACGGATCGATGTTCCAGTGCTTCAGCGCGGCGAGCAGGCTGTAGTGGCCGGTGGAAACGAACGGCACGGCGACTTTCTTGCCGATCAGGTCCTGTGGCGTCTTGATCCCGGAACCGTCGCGGGCGACCAGGGCTTCAGCAGCGCCGATCTGGGTGGCGATGAGGAACGTTTCGACCGGGACTTTGCGGGTGATCGCCGCCGTCAGCGGGCTGGAACCGAGGTAGCCGATCTGCACGTCGCCGGAAGCGATGGCGGCGATGATGTCGGCACCGTTGTCGAACTTTCGCCAGTCGATCCTGGCGTTGGTGGCTTTTTCGTAAGAACCGTCGGCCTGGGCGACCTTGGCCGGGTCGACGGTGGTCTGGTAGGCGACGGTAACGTCAGCCGCCTGGGCAAACAGACTCGCCGCAGCCAGCGACGCGGCCGCCAGGAGGCGAAGGGGGAAGTGCAGTTTCATGGGAGAAGCTCCTTAACAGGCGACCGAGGATCGGCGTGTAAGGAGACTAAATGATCTAAGAATTCGAAAATAAATAACCTTTTCGAATTAGCTTATGAGCGGAAATTTTTAAGAGCGACCGCTTTCCGGTCGATCGCTAGCAGGCTAGCTCCCACAGGGGTTAAGTTGTTAACACAACTGTGCCAACACGAAAATCCACTGTGGGAGCTAGCCTGCTAGCGATAAGGTCCGCAGGACCTTCAAGGATCAGTTGCTGATCGCCAGAATGCTCGCCTGATACGACCCGACAAACACATCGAAATCGCCGACTTCGTTCTTTTCCAGCTCCACTTGCTCAGCCAGGGATGAACGCGCCCGCGCTTCAAAGGTCGCCTGCTCGTCGCTGCTCAATGGCTCGCTGCGAAAATACGCCGCATGGGCCTGGCTCTGACGCATGGAGAACTGGCTGAAGCTTTCCTTGTGTTCGGCCATTGCCGCCAACACCTGGGCCGACGGCGTCAGTGAAGGATCCTTGACCTTGGCCAGTTGCGCATCCAGCGCCTTGTTGTGGGCATCGCCGCCATGGCTCTGGTCCAGCAACGCCGCCAGTGGCGCAATCTTCTCCAGCAACTCGCCGGCCCATTCCTTCAGGTCAACCGGTTGGCCTTCGCGCTGCAATTGCAAGCCCGGACGACGACCTTCCTTGACCACGCTGAGGAAATTCGACGATGCATTTCCGCACGAGTTATCGGTCAGCAACGGGCTGTCGTTCAGCGCGCAATACAGCAGGAACGCGTCAAGGAAGCGCGACTCGGTGAGGTCAATGCCCATCGGCAGGAACGGGTTGATGTCCAGGCAGCGGACTTCAACGTACTGAATGCCACGGGCCATCAGCGCCTGGATCGGCCGCTCGCCGGTGTAGGTCACGCGTTTCGGGCGGATGTTGGAGTAGTACTCGTTCTCGATCTGCAGGATGTTGGTGTTGAGCTGAACCCACTCACCGTCCTTATGCGTGCCGATTTCGACATACGGCGCATACGGCGTGGCCACCGCTTTACGCAGGCTGTCGGTGTAGCTCGACAGATCGTTGTAGCACGGTGTCAGGCCAGCCTGGGCATTGCTCTGGTAACCCAGGTCGCTCATGCGCAGGCTGGTGGCGTACGGCAGGTACAAGGTGTCCGGGTCCAGTTGTTCCAGCTGGTGCGAACGACCGCGCAGGAAACCGGCGTCCAGCGCCGGCGAAGCACCGAACAGGTACATCAGCAACCAGCTGTAGCGACGGAAGTTGCGGATCAGCGCGATGTAGGCCGACGACTGATAGTCGCGGTCGGTGCCGACGAAGCCTTCGGCTGCCTTGAGCAGCGGCCAGAGTTGCTCCGGCAGGGAAAAGTTGTAGTGAATCCCGGCGATGCACTGCATGGTCTTGCCGTAACGCAAGGCCAGGCCCTTGCGGTAAACGTACTTGAGCTGACCGATGTTGGAGGTGCCGTAGTAGGCGATCGGGATATCTTCCTCGGCCGGCAACGGGCACGGCATCGATGGACTCCACAGGTACTCGTTGCCGAGCTTGCTGTAGGCAAAACGGTGAATCTTGTCCAGGCTCGCCAGGGTATCGGCCGGGTCGGGCAGCGCGGGCGTGATGAACTCCAGCAGCGACTCGGAATAGTCGGTGGTGATTTGTTCGTTGGTCAGCGCGGAACCCAATTCTTCCGGGTGCGGCGTTTGCGCCAGGCGACCTTCGCCGGTCACGCGCAGGCATTCACGTTCGATGCCGTGAAGGCACTGTTCGAGCAGAGAGAGGTTAGCGCGCTCGCCGAGCAGAGCCAGGCGGCGGTTGAGAAGTTCGCTCAAGTTGGATTCCTTCACGCGTCAGTCGCCCCAATATGGGGGTGGGCAAGACGGTCTACAAGGGTGAAGTTGAAACTGGCGTTATCGCCTGGTTTTGTAACGGATCAACGCAATCAATGTGGGAGCGGGCTTGCTCGCGAAGGCGGTGGGTCAGACAACATCATGCTGACTGACCCACCACCTTCGCGAGCAAGCCCGCTCCCACAGGAAACTTCGGCGCTGCGGTCACAGCGCCGAAATTAACTCAAATCGATGACTTCTAGCTACAGGACAGCGAACGTGCCTTGTGCTTTTGCGACGAGTTTGTCGCCCTGCATCACGTCGGCCTCGACCACCAGCGTGCGGCGGCCCGGGTGGATCACCCGCGCCGTGCACATCACTTCACCGTCCGACACGGCGCGAATGTAATTGATCTTGCATTCGATGGTCACGCTCTGCTGGTCAAAGCCATGGGCGCTGGAACACGCCAGTCCCATGGCAATGTCCACCAGACTGAACAAGGCCCCGCCGTGCAGCTTGCCGCCGCGATTGCGCAACTCCGGCTCAAGTGCCAGGGCAACTTGCGCCACCCCGGTTTCCAGGCTGTGCAAGCGACAGCCCAGCAACCTGAAAAAAGCGCTTTCGGTCACCCCGGCAGGGAGTTCCATCAGCGTTTCTTCAGCTGCTTGGCGTTAGCGAACAGCGAAGCCATGGCGTTATTGGCCGGGGCCGCGGCCGTGGTTTCCTTGCGCGGTGCGGTGTTCTGGGACTGGCGTGGCGCCGATCCCGGACGCGCGCCACGGGCACCGTCGATTTTCTCGCCCGGGGTGTCGCTCATGCGCATCGACAGCCCGACGCGTTTGCGCGGGATGTCGACTTCCATGACCTTCACCTTCACCACGTCACCGGCCTTCACCGCTTCCCGTGGATCCTTGATGAACTTCTCCGAAAGCGCAGAGATATGCACCAAGCCGTCCTGATGCACGCCGATGTCGACGAACGCGCCGAAGTTGGTCACGTTGGTCACCACGCCTTCGAGGATCATCCCCGGTTGCAAATCCTTGAGGTCTTCGACGCCTTCCTGGAACTCGGCGGTCTTGAACTCCGGACGTGGGTCGCGCCCCGGTTTTTCCAGTTCCTGCAGAATGTCGGTCACCGTCGGCAGGCCGAAGGTTTCGTCGGTGTACTTCTTCGGATCGAGGCGCTTGAGAAACGCGGCGTCGCCGATCAGCGAGCGGATGTCGCGGTCGGTTTCAGCGGCGATGCGCTGCACCAGCGGATAGGCCTCAGGGTGAACCGCCGACGAATCGAGCGGGTTGTCGCCGTTCATCACACGCAGGAACCCGGCGGCCTGTTCGAAGGTTTTTTCGCCCAGGCGCGCGACTTTCTTCAATGCCGCACGGGTTTTGAAGGCGCCATGCTCGTCACGGTGGCTGACGATGTTCTGCGCCAGGGTGGCGTTGAGGCCGGAGATACGGGCCAGCAGCGCCACGGACGCGGTGTTCACGTCAACGCCCACGGCGTTCACGCAGTCCTCGACCACCGCGTCCAGGCCGCGCGCCAGTTTCAGCTGCGAAACGTCATGCTGGTATTGGCCGACGCCGATGGATTTCGGATCGATCTTCACCAGTTCGGCCAGCGGGTCCTGCAAGCGACGGGCAATCGACACCGCGCCACGGATCGACACATCGAGGTCCGGGAATTCCCTGGAAGCCAGTTCCGACGCCGAGTAAACCGATGCACCGGCCTCGGAGACCATGACTTTGGTCATTTTCATCGCTGGGTATTTTTTGATCAGCTCAGCCGCCAGCTTGTCGGTTTCACGGCTGGCGGTGCCGTTGCCGATGGCGATCAGGTCCACCGAGTGCTTGGCGCACAGCGCGGCGAGAATCGCCAGGGTCTGATCCCATTTGTTGTGCGGCACATGCGGGTAAACCGTGGCGTGGTCCAGCAGCTTGCCGGTGGCGTCGACCACCGCAACCTTGCAACCGGTGCGCAAGCCCGGGTCGAGGCCCAGGGTGGCGCGCGGGCCGGCCGGCGCCGACAGCAGCAAATCGTGCAGGTTGTGCGCGAATACGTTGATCGCTTCGGTTTCCGCGCCATCGCGCAACTCGCCGAGCAGGTCGGTTTCGAGGTGGGTGTAGAGCTTGACCTTCCAGGTCCAGCGCACCACTTCGCCGAGCCATTTGTCAGCGGCGCGGTTCTGGTTCTGGATGCCGAACTGCTGGCCGATCATGCCTTCGCACGGGTGCATGGTGCCTGGCAATTCGTCGCCGACTTTCAGCGCCGAGCTGAGGATGCCTTCGTTGCGGCCACGGAAAATCGCCAGCGCGCGGTGCGACGGCATGCTTTTCAGCGGTTCGTCATGTTCGAAGTAGTCGCGGAACTTGGCGCCTTCCTCTTCCTTGCCGGCGATGACGCGGGCACTGAGGGTCGCTTCCTGCTTGAGGTAGTTGCGCAGTTTGTCCAGCAGGCCGGCGTCTTCGGCGAAGCGCTCCATGAGGATGTACTTGGCGCCTTCGAGGGCGGCCTTCACGTCGGCCACGCCTTTGTCGGCGTCGATGAAGCGGGCGGCTTCGGTGTCCGGGTTCAGGGTCGGGTCGTTGAACAGACCGTCGGCCAGCTCGCCGAGGCCGGCTTCCAGGGCGATCTGGCCCTTGGTACGACGCTTTTGCTTGTACGGCAGGTACAAGTCTTCGAGGCGGGTCTTGGTGTCGGCGAGCTTGATATCGCGTTCCAGTTGCGGAGTCAGCTTGCCCTGTTCCTGGATGCTGGCGAGGATGCTGATGCGCCGTTCGTCGAGTTCTCGCAGGTAGCGCAGACGCTCTTCCAGATGACGCAACTGGATGTCATCGAGGCTGCCGGTCACTTCTTTCCGGTAACGGGCGATGAAGGGAACGGTAGAGCCTTCATCGAGTAGCGCGACGGCCGCTTCGACCTGTTGTGGGCGTACGCCGAGTTCCTCGGCGATGCGGCTGTTGATGCTGTCCATAAAACCACCTGACAAATTGTGAAAGCAGGCTCGCGGGCGCGGAGATAAAGGCTCGGCGAGTCTGGTTGAGCGGCCTGGCCTGCGCCGCTACCTGGGTCAACAGGCATCCCGTTGACCCGTGAAATCGAACATTTACTGCCGCAGCCATGAAAATAAATAGCGGCCACCGCAGCAACGATCAGACGTTGCCTGACACAAAAGGCCGCGCATTATAACCAGCGTTCGGTCATTCGGGGGGCATCGCAGGCTGTAGGCACAATGCCCGGATTTCTGGCGGTGAAGGAAAAATCTGCTAACAATGCACACGGTGCGTATAACGGCAGCTACGCCATAATGCGCGCCGAGATCAAAGGAGCATCCAATGAGCAGCACTGCAAACATTGCTGAAGGCGAAAAAATTCTTATCGTTGACGACGATCCGGGGCTCAGCAGCCTGCTGGAACGCTTTTTCGTCAGCAAAGGCTATCGCGCCCGCGCGGTACCGAACACCGAACAGATGGACCGCCTGCTGGCCCGCGAAGTGTTCAACCTGGTCGTCCTCGACCTGATGCTGCCCGGCGAAGACGGCCTGACCGCTTGCCGCCGCCTGCGTGGCGCGAACAATCAGATTCCGATCATCATGCTCACCGCCAAGGGCGACGAGCTGAGCCGCATCAAGGGCCTGGAACTGGGCGCCGACGATTACCTGGCCAAGCCGTTCAACCCGGACGAGCTGATGGCTCGCGTCAAGGCGGTCCTGCGCCGTCAGGCGGCGCCGGTGCCAGGCGCGCCGGGCAGCGAAGACGAAAGCGTGACCTTCGGTGACTACGAACTGTCCCTGGCCACCCGCGAACTCAAGCGCGGCGACGAAGTGCACATGCTCACCACCGGAGAGTTTGCGGTACTCAAGGCTTTGGTGATGAACGCGCGTCAGCCACTGACCCGCGACAAGCTGATGAACCTGGCCCGTGGCCGCGAGTGGGATGCGCTGGAGCGTTCCATCGACGTGCAGATTTCCCGTTTGCGCCGGATGATCGAACCCGATCCATCCAAACCGCGTTACATCCAGACGGTATGGGGCGTGGGCTACGTGTTCGTTCCGGACGGCGCCGCCACCAAGTGATCGGCGATTTGTAGGAGCGGGTCTTGCGGATGAAGTTGTCCGCAGACTCGCGATCCGCAATATGCGAGCATCGCTCGCTCCTGCAAGTGTGTAGCGGTTATCCATGAAAACCCCCGTGTGGTTCCCCCAGAGTTTCTTCTCCCGCACCCTGTGGCTGGTGCTGATCGTCGTCCTGTTCTCCAAGGCATTGACCCTGGTTTATCTGCTGATGAACGAAGACGTGCTGGTGGACCGCCAATACAGCCACGGCGTCGCCCTGACGCTACGCGCCTACTGGGCGGCAGATGAAAACAACCGCGACAAGATTGCCGAAGCCGCGACCCTGATACGAGTGGTGGGCACTGGCGTGCCGGAAGGCGAGCAGCACTGGCCTTACAGCGAAATCTATCAGCGGCAGATGCAGGCGGAACTGGGTGCCGACACCGAAGTGCGACTGCGCATGCATTCCCCGCCAGCGCTGTGGGTTCGGGCGCCGAGCCTGGGCGATGGCTGGCTGAAGGTGCCGCTGTATCCGCATCCGTTGCGTGGCCAGAAAATCTGGAACGTGCTCGGCTGGTTCCTCGCCATCGGCTTGTTGTCCACCGCCTCGGCGTGGATCTTCGTCAGCCAGCTCAATCAACCGTTGAAACGGTTGGTCTATGCCGCCAGGCAACTCGGCCAGGGTCGCAGCGTGCGCCTGCCCATCAGCGATACGCCGAGCGAGATGACCGAGGTGTACCGCGCCTTCAACCAGATGGCCGAGGACGTCGAACAGGCTGGCCGCGAGCGCGAGCTGATGCTGGCCGGGGTGTCTCACGATTTGCGCACGCCGCTGACCCGACTGCGTTTGTCACTGGAGTTGATGGGCGACCACAGCGACCTGACCGACGACATGGTCCGTGACATCGAAGACATGGATGCGATTCTCGACCAGTTCCTGGCGTTCATTCGCGATGGTCGTGACGAGTCGGTGGAAGAGGTGGACCTGACCGACCTGGTGCGTGAAGTCGCCGCGCCGTACAACCAGAACGAAGAGAAGGTGCGCCTGCGTCTGGAACCGATTCAGCCGTTTCCGTTGCGTCGGGTGTCGATGAAGCGCTTGCTGAACAACCTGATTGGCAATGCGCTGCATCATGCGGGCAGTGGGGTTGAAGTGGCGGCGTATGTGTCCGGAGACGTGAGTGCACCGTATGTGGTGCTGAGCGTGATGGACCGTGGAGCGGGCATTGATCCGGCGGAGCTGGAAGCGATCTTCAATCCGTTTACCCGGGGAGATCGGGCTCGCGGTGGTAAAGGCACCGGATTGGGGCTGGCGATCGTGAAGCGGATTGCCTCGATGCATGGCGGCAATGTTGAATTGCGCAACCGGTCTGGAGGCGGGCTGGAAGCGCGGGTGCGGTTGCCGTTGGGGTTGATGTTGCCGCGGGATGCGGTTTGACTGCTGGCATTTGTGGGGGGGGCGGGGGCGCCCCCCGTCCTTATACCAAAAACAACACCCATGTCCCCGTCATGTTAGGGCC
>NZ_JANLOD010000061.1 GCF_025466085.1 Pseudomonas sp. 14P_8.1_Bac3 | reverse complement strand
GGGTCCGCCCCCCCCCCCCCCACCCCCGCTCCTACAGGGAGGGCGGTGGGTCAGGAGAGGAAGCCGCCGTCGACGTTCAGCGATACACCGGTGGTGTAGCTGGACGCGTCGCTCGCCAGGTACAGCACCGCCCCTGCCATTTCACTCGGATCCGCCACACGCTTGAGCGGAATCTGCGCCAGCGCCGTGTTCAGGATCGCCTCGTTCTTCACCAGTGCCGACGCGAACTTGGTGTCGGTCAGCCCCGGCAACAGCGCGTTGCAGCGGATGCCGAATTGCGCGCATTCCTTGGCGAACACTTTGGTCATGTTGATCACCGCCGCCTTGGTCACCGAGTAGATGCCCTGGAAAATCCCCGGCGAGATGCCGTTGATCGACGCCACGTTGATGATGCTGCCGCCGCCGTTGTCGCGCATCAGCTTGCCGGCTTCGACGGACATGAAGAAGTAGCCGCGGATGTTCACATCAACGGTTTTCTGGAAGGCGCTGAGGTCGGTGTCCAGCACGTTGCAGAATTGCGGGTTGGTCGCCGCGTTGTTGACCAGGATGTCGAGGCGCCCGAACTGCTCGCGGATGCCGGCGAAGACCTGGCTGATCTGCTCCATTTCTCCGATGTGGCAGGCAACGGCGGTGGCTTTGCCACCCGCGGCGATGATCGCGTCGGCCACGTGCTGGCAGCCCTCAAGCTTGCGGCTGGAGACGATCACGTGGGCGCCTTGCTGGGCCAGCAGTTTGGCAATCGCTTCACCGATGCCGCGGCTGGCGCCGGAAACGAAAGCGATCTTGCCGTCGAGGTCGAACAACTGAGTCTTGGACATGCGGGTTCCTTGTTATTAGCGGGCCGTGTTTCAGGCACTCATCACGAGATCAAAGCGTGGATTTCTGGATGACCTGCAAGCTCATCTGCTCCAGCAGTTTGTTCATGTGAATGAACTGCGCGAAGCGTTTGTCCTGGGTCTGGCCATGGAAGAAGCGGTAGTAGATCTGCTGCACGATGCCGGCGAGGCGGAACAGGCCGTAGGTGTAGTAGAAGTCGAAATTGTTGATCTCGATGCCCGAGCGCTGGGCGTAGTAATCGACGAATTCGCGGCGGGTCAACATGCCCGGCGCGTGGCTCGGCTGGCGGCGCATCAGTTGCACCGGCGCCGGGTCGCCGGCTTCGATCCAGTAGGCGAGGGTGTTGCCCAGGTCCATCAGCGGATCGCCGAGGGTGGTCAGTTCCCAATCGAGCACGCCGATGATCTGCATCGGGTTGTTCGGGTCGAGGATCACGTTGTCGAAGCGGTAGTCGTTGTGCACGATGCTCGACGTCGGATGGTCGGCGGGCATCTTGTCGTTGAGCCAGGCTTTCACCGCTTGCCACTGCGGCGCGTCCGGGGTCAGGGCTTTCTCATAGCGATCGCTCCAGCCCTTGATCTGCCGCGCCACGTAACCTTCGGGTTTGCCGAGATCGCCGAGGCCATAGGCGTTGTAATCCACCTGGTGCAGTTCGACGAACTTGTCGATGAAACTCTTGCACAGGGCTTTGGTTTTCGCCGCGTCCAGGCCCAGCTCCGGCGGCAGTTCCGAACGCAGGATGATGCCGTTGACCCGTTCCATCACATAGAACTCGGCACCGAGCACTGACTCGTCGGTGCAGTGCACGTAGGCTTTCGGGCAGTACGGGAAGCCGTCACGCAGCTGATTGAGGATACGAAATTCGCGGCCCATGTCGTGGGCGGATTTGGCCTTGTGGCCGAACGGCGGCCGGCGCAGGACAAACTCCTGTTCGGGGTATTCCAGCAAGTAGGTGAGGTTCGACGCGCCGCCCGGAAACTGGCTGATCTGCGGCAGGCCACTAAGGCCCGGTATGTGCGTCTTGAGGTACGGATCGATCAGGCTGGCATCGAGTTCTTCGCCGGTGCGGATACGGGTGGACTGATCAGTAAGCGCCATGCTTATCCCTTCTGCTTATTCTGGAGGCCTGAAACTATTGGCTAATCTAATGCGCACACCCGGCACCCACAACCGCGATCGGCCCTTATAGGTGAGCGTGTTGCCGGGCAATCATTGCTTTTGATACACCTGTTTGAATTGTCCTACAGAACCGCATTGTTTTCCGCAGGCGGCGTGGCTGAGGCCGACGCTGGCAGCTCGATGGGGGTGAGCACCGGTTGACCGGAAAAGAACGCCATCAGGTTGCGCCCGACCAGTTCGACGGTGCCCCGGGTGGCTTCGGGCGACAGGCCGGCGACATGCGGCGTGAGGATCACGTTGCCCAGCGCTTTCAGGGCGTCCGGCACCTGAGGTTCGTGATCGAAGACATCCAGCCCTGCGCCGGCAATGCGCCGTTGCTCCAGGGCGCTGATCAAGTCAGCCGTGACCACCACGCTCGCTCGGGCGATGTTGATCAGGAATCCTTGCGGCCCCAGTGCATCCAGCACCGCTTTGTTGATCAGGCTCCGGGTGCCGAGCCCGCCGGGTGTGGCTACCACCAGGAAATCCGAGGCGCGGGCCAGTTCGGTCGGGGTCGAGCAGAAGCTGTATGACACGTCGCTGCGGTGCTGGCGGTTGTGGTAGCTGATCGACATGTCGAAGCCGTTGGCCGCGCGTTTGGCGATGGCCATGCCGACGGCACCCAGCCCGAGGATGCCCAAGCGTTTGCCCGCAAGGGAAGGGCGCATGATTTTCGGCCACTCGCCCCGGCGCACGGCGGCGTCGCAGCGGGGAATGTCACGGACCAGGGACAGCAGCATCGCCATCGCGTGATCGGCGACCGACGAGGCATTGACCCCGGCGCCGTTGGTGACGGTAATGCCACGGTCGGCCGCGGCCTGCAGGTCGACGTGCTCGTAACCGGCACCGATCACGCAAATGATTTTCAGCGCCGCCAGTGCCGCGATTTCATCGGCGTACAAGCCCAACGGACCGCGAGTGAGTACGGCATCGATACGCGCGCCGTGAGTGGCAATGGCTTCGGCGCGCTCGGCAGGGGTAGGGGCCAGAATCAGGTGAAAGCCCTGATGTTCGAGAATCGGCAGGTAATCGTTGATGGTTTCAACCAACACCAAAACGGTTGCGGGCATGCTGGGCTCCTGTTGCTTGAATATCCTAGAGATTGCTGGCTATAAAACGCATTGGCAACGATAAAAATTGCAGCACTGCCAGATGATCATAGCGGAACAGGGATGACACATTATGAAGCTGTGAGAAAGGTTCGCGCGGCCTCCAGAATTTCATCGGACAAGGCGTCGCCACGGGTGGCGCGGGCCAGTGTCAGCGCGCCAACCATCAACGAATAATCGACCAGCGCTTTCTGTCGATTCGCCTCGGGCTGGTCTGCCCCCATCAGCGGCGCGAGCATCTGCAGCAAGGCTTCCAGGCCTTGGGTGTAGGTCTGGTGCAAGCCGCTCTCAGAGGTTTCATGGCACATGTCGCCGGCAAATGCGGTCACCGGGCAGCTCTCGCCGGGATTGTCGCGGTTGGCGGCCGACAGGTACGGCGCAATGATGCTCTCGCGGGCCGAACGCTCGTCGTCGTGGCCTTCGATTTTCAGCTTCCAGCGCTCCATCGATTGCGTGAACGCCCGGGAGCAGGCTTCCTGCGCGAGTGCTTCCTTGGAATCGAAGTGACCGTAGAAACCGCCATGGGTCAGGCCGGCCGCGGCCATCACGTCGACGACGCTGATGCCGTGCAGGCCGCGCTCACGAAACAGGCGCGTGGCGGCCTCGACGATGATCTCGCGGTTCAGTTCGGCTTGTTTGCGGGAAACTCGAGGCATGGCGGCTCACAGATCAATCAGGCGTATAGATGACTGGCATCATAGGGAACTGTTGACGGCGTGTCAGGTGCTCACTTTGATGATGGCCGAAAGGCCCTATGGACGGTGCAACGGCTAGCCGGCGAATTGGCCGATGCCGTTGCCAAACGACCAGTTCTCGCGCTTGACCTCCACCAGGCTGATAAAGACATCCTCCAGGCGCACGGCCAGTTCCGCGTTGAGACTTTCGGCGATGGTTTTGTAGAGCAGTTTTTTCTGCTCGGTGGTGCGACCTTCCATCAAGGTGATCTGGATGATCACCAGGTTGTCGGTGCGCTGTATCCCCATAAAGGTCGGGTCATAAATGAAGTGGTTGGCATCGTGCTCGGCGAGGATCTGGAAATTATCGTTTTCGGGCACGCCGATGGTGGTGTGCATGGCCGTATAGATCAGTTTGCCGACACGCTTTGCAAAGGTCGGGTCCGGGTTGTTTTTGATATCGACGCGAACGAGAGGCATAAGTGGCTCCGCAGAATAGGCTGCCGGTCAGCAGGTCAGTCGAAAATACATGACGCTGATCCTTTATTAAATAGATTTTTTAAAACATCTATTGGTCCCTACGACCATTCCTCAGCTAAGTCTTTGCTTCTGCTCATGAATCCCGGACAATCGCGCCCCTGTTTCGGCCAGGGCGCTGCCTGTCGGATTTTTCCGACTCGTCCCGGCCGGGTAGCAACTGACCGGAATGTGGAGATCCCACCGGATGAATGATCAGGCCAATAGCGTCAACGAACGCTATGCAGCGGCGAAACCTGTCAGCCTTGAAAGCTGGAATCGCCATGACACCACCTGGATGCTCGGCCTGTTTGGCACGGCCATCGGTGCCGGCACCTTGTTCTTGCCGATCAACGCTGGCCTGGGCGGTTTCTGGCCGTTGCTGATCCTGGCGTTGCTGGCTTTTCCCATGACGTTCTACGCGCACCGTGGCCTGACCCGCTTCGTCTTGTCCGGTCGCGAGGGTGCGGACATCACGGAAGTGGTGGAAGAACACTTCGGCCTCAAGGCCGGGGCGCTGATCACGTTGCTGTATTTTTTCGCGATTTTTCCGATCCTGCTGATCTACAGCGTGGCCTTGACCAACACGGTGGGCAGCTTCCTTGAGCACCAGCTGCACATCATGCCGCCACCCCGCGCCGTGCTGTCGTTGGTGCTGATCCTCGGGCTGCTGGCGGTGGTGCGTTGTGGCGAACAGGTGATCATCAAGGCCATGAGCCTGATGGTCTACCCGTTCATCGTGGCGCTGCTGTTCCTGGCGGTATTCCTGATTCCGCACTGGAACGGTGGCATTCTCAGCACCGCCTCGACGTTGCCGGAGCCGTCGGCGTTGTTGCACACGCTGTGGCTGGCGATCCCGGTGATGGTGTTCTCGTTCAACCACTCGCCAATCATCTCGGCGTTCGCCGTGGACCAGAAGCGTCGATACGGTGATCACGCCGAAGAGCGCAGCTCGCAGATCCTGTCCCGCGCCCACGGGTTGATGGTGGTGATGGTGCTGTTTTTCGTGTTCAGCTGCGTGCTGACCCTGTCGCCAGCGCAACTGGCGGAAGCGAAGGCGCAGAACCTGTCGATCCTGTCTTACCTCGCCAATCACTTCAGCAATCCGACCATCGCCTTCGCGGCGCCGTTGATTGCGTTCGTGGCGATTTCCAAGTCGTTCCTGGGGCATTACATCGGGGCCAGCGAAGGTTTGAAGGGCCTGATCGTCAAAAGCGGCAAGCGCCCGGCGCCGAAGACGCTGGATCGTATGACCGCAGCGTTCATGCTGGTGGTGTGCTGGGTCGTGGCGACATTGAACCCGAGCATCCTGGGGATGATTGAAACCCTGGGTGGCCCGGTGATCGCGGCGATTCTGTTTCTGATGCCGATGTATGCAATCCGCAAGGTGCCGGCGATGGCCCGGTATCGTGGGCAGGCGTCGAATGTGTTTGTGGTGGCGGTGGGGCTGGTGGCGATTTCGGCGTTGATCTATTCGCTGAGTGCTTGATGGTTGAGGTGTGTTGATTTGATGAACGGCTGACCCAAATCGGGTTGGCCGTTTTTTTGTCCTGGTGTTTTTGCGCGGATCACGGTAGGAGCCAGCTTGCTGGCTCAGAACCTGAGAGCGCTGCGGGGTGTCTGGTTTCCCGCGTTATCGTTAACGACCATCGCGAGCAGGCTCGCTCCCAGTAACCAGGTTGGCTCGAGTGTGGCGGTCGCCCATAAAAAAACGCCGCTCATCTCGCGATGGGCGGCGTTTTTCATTGCTGTGTAACGTTAGGCTTGAACCACCGGAATGTTGGCGTTCGCAGCCGATTCACGGAACTCGGCAATCTGGTCGAATGACAGGTAGCGGTAGACATCGGCCGCCATGCTGTCGATCTTGCCCGCGTATTCCATGTACTCCTCGACGGTCGGCAGGCGACCCAGGATGGACGCAACGGACGCCAACTCAGCCGAAGCCAGGTAAACGTTCGCGCCGTCACCCAGACGGTTCGGGAAGTTACGGGTCGACGTCGACACCACCGTCGAGTTCGGCTCTACACGTGCCTGGTTACCCATGCACAGCGAGCAGCCCGGCATTTCCATGCGCGCGCCAGCCTTGCCGTAGATGCCGTAGTAGCCTTCTTCGGTCAGCTGGTGAGCGTCCATCTTGGTCGGCGGCGACAGCCACAGACGGGTTGGCAGCTGACCCTTGACCTGATCCAGCAACTTGCCCGCAGCACGGAAGTGGCCGATGTTGGTCATGCAGGAACCGATGAACACTTCGTCGATCTTCTCGCCGGCAACGCTGGACAGCAGACGGGCGTCGTCCGGGTCGTTCGGCGCGCAGAGCACAGGCTCTTTGACGTCGGCCAGGTCGATCTCGATGATTTCAGCGTATTCAGCGTCAGCGTCAGCCGCCAGCAACTCTGGGTTGGCCAGCCAGGCTTCCATCGCTTGAGCGCGACGTTCCAGGGTGCGTGCATCGCCGTAGCCTTCGCCGATCATCCAGCGCAGAAGGGTGATGTTCGACTTCAGGTATTCAGCGATCGATTCTTTGGACAGCTTGATGGTGCAACCGGCAGCCGAACGTTCGGCCGAGGCGTCGGACAGTTCGAACGCTTGCTCGACGGTCAGGGTTTCCAGACCTTCGATCTCCAGGATGCGGCCGGAGAAGGCGTTCTTCTTGCCTTTCTTCTCTACGGTCAGCAGGCCAGCCTGGATCGCGTAGTAAGGAATGGCGTGAACCAGGTCACGCAGGGTCACGCCCGGTTGCAGCTTGCCCTTGAAGCGAACCAGGATCGACTCCGGCATGTCCAGCGGCATGACGCCAGTGGCCGCGGCGAACGCAACCAGACCGGAACCGGCCGGGAACGAAATGCCGATCGGGAAACGGGTGTGGGAGTCGCCACCGGTGCCGACGGTGTCCGGCAGCAGCATGCGGTTCAGCCAGCTGTGGATGATGCCGTCGCCCGGACGCAGGGAAACGCCGCCGCGGGTCATGATGAAGTCAGGCAGGGTGTGGTGGGTGGTCACGTCGATCGGCTTTGGATACGCCGCGGTGTGGCAGAAGGACTGCATCACCAGATCGGTCGAGAAGCCCAGGCACGCCAGGTCTTTCAGTTCGTCACGGGTCATAGGACCGGTGGTGTCCTGGGAACCGACGGTGGTCATCTTCGGTTCGCAGTAGGTGCCCGGACGGATGCCGGTCACGCCGCATGCCTTGCCGACCATTTTCTGCGCCAGGGTGTAGCCCTTGGTGCTTTCAGCCGGTGCTTCAGGCTTCTTGAACAGATCGGAAGGTGGCAGACCCAGCTCGGTACGAGCCTTCTCGGTCAGGCCACGGCCGATGATCAGCGGAATACGGCCGCCAGCGCGAACTTCGTCCAACAGGACCGGGGTCTTCATTTCGAAGGTGGTCAGGACTTCGTCGGTGCCGTGCTTGCACACCTTGCCAGCATGCGGGTACAGGTCGATCACATCGCCCATGTGCATGTTGGAAACGTCGAATTCGATTGGCAGTGCGCCAGCATCTTCCATGGTGTTGTAGAAGATCGGAGCGATCTTGCTGCCGAAGCAGAAACCGCCGGCACGCTTGTTCGGCACGTAAGGAACGTCGTCGCCGAAGAACCACAGCACCGAGTTGGTAGCGGATTTACGCGAAGAACCGGTACCGACCACGTCGCCGACGTAGGCGATAGGGAAACCGGCGTTGCGCATTTCTTCGATCTGTTTCATCGGGCCGGTGACGCCTTGTACGTCAGGCACGATGCCGTCGCGGGCCATTTTCAGCATGGCCAGGGCGTGCAGCGGGATGTCCGGGCGGGACCAGGCGTCCGGGGCAGGGGACAGGTCGTCGGTGTTGGTTTCGCCGGTGACCTTGAACACGCGCAGGCTGATCTTGTCGGCCAGGACAGGACGCTTGACGAACCATTCGCCGTCGGCCCAGGACTGCAGCACGCCTTTGGCGTGAACGTTGCCGTTCTTGGCTTTTTCAGCGACGTCGTGGAAAGCGTCGAACATCAGCAGGGTGTGCTTGAGCTCTTCGGCGGCGACTGGCGCCAGTTCGGCGTCGTCCAGCAGGTTGACCAACGTCACGATGTTGTAGCCACCCTGCATGGTGCCGAGCAGTTCAACAGCGCGTTTCTTGTCGATCAGGGGGGAATTGACTTCGCCTTTGGCCACGGCAGAAAGGAAGCCTGCCTTTACATAGGCCGCTTCGTCCACGCCAGGCGGAACGCGATTGGTGATCAGGTCAACGAGGAAAGCTTCTTCGCCAGCCGGGGGATTTTTCAGCAGCTCGACCAGGCCTGCAGTTTGTTCGGCGTTAAGCGGCTGGGGAACGATACCCAGGGCTGCACGCTCTTCGATATGTTTGCGGTAGGCTTCAAGCACAGTTATTACCCTCATCAGTGGTCCCAAATGGGTGTCCGGGACGCTCATCCCGAAATTGCCGTACTCATGCGCTGCGTGGCGTTGTGGGCCACTTAGCCAGAATTACCGACAATTCCTTACAGAAGCTGCTTTCAAAGTTTTACGCCTGCAGAACGGGGAGCTGATGAGGGTTGGCGTTGGGCTTTTCCCCGCTGGAAAAACCCTTCGCCAACACCGCTCTGAAGGAACGACTGTGCTCGTGACGCTTTGAAAACAGCTTCTAACGGACATTGGCGCCTTAAAAGGCTGGCTGATTCTACGGCAAAAAAAATTTAAAGGTAAGTCAGGGGTTATTGGACTTTGGTGGCGAGTTACATTGAGCGGGGCTGTGGTACGGCCCTTTGGCCCCTGACTTTGAGGGGTGATGAATGCGGGACAAAGGGCTAACATGCCGACCTGTTCTGCTTTCCCATGCTGTGTTGACTATGCCCAATCAGACCATCAAGACCCCCTGCGTCGGCCTTTGCTCCACTGTTTACGGTGACCTGGTCTGCCGTGGCTGCAAGCGTTTCCACCATGAAGTGATCAACTGGAACGGTTACAACGAGGAGGAGAAGCGCGCGGTCTGGTTGCGTCTTGAGCAGCTGTTGTCCCAGGTAATGGCTGCCAAGCTCGAGGTGTTCGATTCGCAACGCCTGCGCCAGCAACTGGAGCAGCGCAAGATTCGCTTCGTGCCGCATCAGTCGGAATATTGCTGGGCGTATCAGTTGATCGCCCGTGGTGCACGGGTGATCAACAATCTGGATGCCTACGGGATGGTGCTGCTGCCGGAATTCCGCGACTGGAACCTGCCGGAGTTGCGGGATGCGATCGATCGGGAGTTCTTTTTGCTCTCCGAGGCGCATTACCAGCGCTACATTGCGCCGGGGTTTCTCAAGGATGCCTTCGGCGGCTGAGAGAGCATCGCGAGCAAGCCCGCTCCCACATTTGATCCGTGTCGTTCACGGACCCCATGTGGGAGCGGGCTTGCTCGCGAAGACGTCCGAACCGTCACCGCCCACCCTCAATGCTGCGTCACAATCTCCTCCAGATGATCCATGATCGTCTCCGGCTTCAGTACCAGCACATCGCTCTCCACCGCATCCAGCACCACCTCCGCCGTGTTGCCGATCAACGCCCCGGACAATCCTGACCGCGCGACCGTACCGATCACCGTCACCGCTGCCTGCAGTTTGTGCACGATGAACGGAATCAACACATCCGCCGGACCTTCCTCGATATGCAGGTGTTCATCGTCGATATCGAATTCGGCCTGGAACGCCTTGCACTGTTCGCGATAGCGCGCCTCGATGGTTTGGCTGAGCTGCAACGTCGGGTCAGAGGCCGACAGCATCGGTGAAGGGTGGGCGCTGACCACATGCAGGTGTGCCTTTGCCAGGCTGGCGATGTCATAGCCGTGATCAACAATGGTGGCGTGCAAGGTGCGGTGTTCACCGTCGGTATTACCCACGTCGATGGCCGCCAGGATGACCCCGCCGGTCCAGGGCTTCGACGTTTTCACCAGCAACACCGGCGTTGGGCAGTTGCGCAGCAGCTTCCAGTCGGCCGGGGTCAGCAGGGCCTTTTTCAACGGGCTGTCGGGGAAATGCTGTTTGATCACCAGCCCGCAGCCTTCTGCCTGCTGCACGTCGACAATGGTTTCGTGCAGGCTTTCATTCCACGCCTGCTCGGTGGTGACGCTGTAGCCGTCCTCGAGCAGGGCGGCCTTGAGCACACTGAGCATGGCGCTGTGATCATGCTTGCGGTCGCACACCAGCAGATGCAGATGTGCCTGGGTCACGCCGGCAATCAGTTTCGCCCGTTTGAGCGCCAGGCTTTCCGGGTGTTCGGGTTCGATGACCACCAGAATGCTGCGAATGGCTTGCATGAGCGGGATCTCCAGGAAGTAAAAAACACTGCGTTGGACAACTATAGTAGTTGCTGGTCGCGCATCCGGGACTTGATGCATATCAACGGTCACGGCTGGTGGTCTGGCGACGGGCCGGTATAATCGGCGCCCTTCGTTTTGAACCTTTATGTCCGTGAGCCCCATGATCCTTCCCGAAATTCACGAGTTCCTTGGCTGCCGCACCCCCGACGGCTGGGTCCGGGCCGCGCTGGCCGATCAGGAAACGCTGCTGATCGACCACAAGAACTGCGAATTCAAGGCCGCCAGCACGGCATTGAGTCTGATCGCCAAGTATCACTCCCACGTTGACCTGATCAACATGATGTCGCGCCTGGCCCGGGAAGAACTGGTGCACCACGAACAAGTCATGCGCCTGATGAAAAAGCGCAAGGTCGAGCTGCGTCAGCTCTCCGCCGGCCGCTACGCCTCGGGCCTGCGCAAAGTGGTGCGCAGCCACGAGCCGGTCAAGCTGGTCGATACTTTGGTGGTGGGCGCGTTCATCGAAGCCCGCAGCTGCGAGCGTTTCGAAGCGTTGGTGCCGCACCTGGACGAAGAACTGGGCAAGTTCTACTTCGGGCTGCTGAAAAGCGAGGCGCGGCATTTTCAGGGCTACCTGAAACTGGCTTACCAGTACGGTGACGCCAAGGACATCGCCCAGGTGATCGAGCGGGTTCGCGTCGCCGAGCAGGCGCTCATTGAATCGCCGGACGTGGAGTTTCGCTTCCACAGCGGCGTGCCGATGATGGCGGCAGCCGCCTGAAGCTCACAGCATCCGACCCTTCACGGCAAGGCCAGCAGATCGCTTCGGACTTTCGAATAACGACCGCCTAAATCTTCATTTCGACTGCACAGCATCAGCGGCAGTTGTTCGGCGTTGAACGTGACGTCGTCGAAGGTTTTGACGAAATCGGCGATCGCCACCTTGCTGCAGTCGGTATCCGCCGCCGGCCCCGAGTAATACAGCGTGCCGAAATGAGTGGGAATCAGGTAGCGCCACGTGACGCTGTAGTTCCAGTCGGCGCCCAGCGTCAGGGTCGGCTCCGGCATGCGTACCGGCGTTCTTTCGACCAATTGCACCGGCGTGATCCAGGCGCTTTTCATTAACGTCGCGGTCGGTCTGGTGTCGGCCGACTCGACGCCGATGACACACAGGTAATGCATGCCGGCATCTCTGCTGAGAGGGGTGTCGAGGACGGCTTTACTGGCGTCGAGCGTGCCGCTGTAGTTTCGCGGTGACCGGCAGTCCATGGCGTCCCGAACGGTTTTGAATCGATAGAGCGGTGTGCTCAATGAAAACTGTGCATTGAGGGCTGGGTCCGGACTGCCCGGATCTTTGGGCATTGCAACATATTGGGTCGGCCAGTATTCCAGTTCGGTCACTTTAAATGCAGGGTCGAACTGACAGGCGCTGGAAGTATGGGTGAATACGCCTTCGTTAAAACAACTTCGTACTTGATCAGCTGCAAAAGAATAGTGCGTGTCGGGTGACCAGGTAATGTTGCCGTTTTTTACTTCGCAGGGCGCGTTATCAAAACATTGTTCATCGGCCGTAGCGCCATAGGTGCTGGTCGAGACGACACTGAGAATTTCGCCACTTTTTCGGTCAAGTACCGGACTTCCCGAGGATCCAGGGCGTATGTCCTGGCACCTGTTCTTCAGCGCGGAGGGATAGACCCGATCGCCTTCAACCAGGGCGGCTGCGGTGGCCTCCTGTGTGCAGGCAGCCAGGCGCAACCCGGCTTGCGCCAGTCTTCCGGGCGCACCGACAATCAGCACATCCGTGGCGTCCTGCGCCCAATCAGAGGCCAGGCGGAGCGGACTGATGCCGTCCTTGAGCAACGTCGCGAGCGTTGCATCCAGTTCCATGATTGCCAGGTCCGTATGCTGGAAATCTTTCCAGAGCGTGTCCTTGATCCCGTAACTTCGGTAGCTGGCGGAAGTGTCGGTGAAGTAGTTGAATTTAACCGTGGCCTTTTCGTCCGGCGCGAGTGGCCGCCGAATGACGCCAGGCACGCAATGTGCGGCGGTGAGCAGGTAGGCCGGCCCCGTAGCCAGATTGTTGGCGTCGCGCGTGTCCAGCAGGCTGGCAGTGCAGGCCGGGTCGTCGTTCCAGAATATCTTGCCGATGCCATTCCAGTGTTTGTAGTTGCCCGTCCGGTTTTCCAGTAATACCGCATCGGCGCCGTTGGCGAGTCCTGCGCCGAGGTCTGAAGCACTAATGGACGTCGATAACGTGAGTGCTCCGGTTATAAGACAGGAAGTTGCAAGTTGATAAAGAGTCATAACCAATCCTTGGTTTTGTTGATATTGCGTATTCGCTTAGTTGTTAAGCACGCCTGTAGTTCGCAAAGTAAAGAGTGCGGTGAAGCCTCGCAAGAATAAGTAGTGGGTATGTTTTGATTAATGGTTTCGGCTTTTTTCAAGTGCTCCATTGCCACAGTTAGTGGCTCCCACCCTGTTCAGCGGTGGAACACAGGTAAGTGCGATGCTCCCCAACCGCTGTGGGAGCGGCGGTGCGACGGTTCGATACCAATCCCGGCTGTCCACCCGGTTTTGTAGAAATGAACAATAATCCCCATTACCACTTGTGCAGCGGACCGGCGTTATTGTCGGGGGCTGCTGGCAGGATGCAGGCATTGGAACAGGAGAATTCGCATGAAGATCGTCATCGCCCCCGATTCGTTCAAGGACAGCCTGAGTGCCCAGGGGGTGGCTGATGCCATCGGGCTCGGGCTGAGAGAGGTCTGGCCCGATGCGCAACTGATCAAATGCCCGATGGCCGACGGTGGGGAAGGGACGGTCGATGCCATTCTGGCCGCCTGCGAAAGCGAGCTGCATCGAATTAACGTTCGGGGCCCGCTGGGCACGCAGGTGCCTGCCGCGTGGGGCTGGCTGCCCCAGAGCCATACGGCGATCATCGAAATGGCTGAAGCCAGCGGCCTGCAACTGGTGCCGCCGGGACAGCGCGACGCGTGCATCAGCAGCACCTACGGCACCGGCGAGCTGATCCGCGAGGCGCTCGATGCCGGGGCGCAACGGGTGATCCTGGCGATAGGCGGCAGCGCCACCAATGATGGCGGCGCAGGGGCGATGCAGGCGCTGGGCGCGAGGCTATTGGATAAGCAGGGGGAAACGCTCCCGCCGGGCGGATTGGCGCTGGCGCAACTGGCCCGTATCGACCTGAGTGACCTCGACCCGCGCCTGGCAAAGGTGCGCTTCGACATCGCCGCCGACGTCGATAACCCTCTGTGCGGTCCCCATGGCGCCTCAGCGATTTTCGGCCCGCAGAAAGGCGCATCGGCGCAGCAGGTCGGACAACTCGACCGCGCCCTCGGGCACTTTGCCGATCACTGCGCGAAGGTACTGAACAAGGACGTACGCGACGAACCGGGCAGCGGTGCCGCCGGCGGTCTGGGGTTTGCCGCCAAAGCGTTTCTCAACGCGCAGTTCACGGCCGGGGTCGAGGTGGTCGCGGAGCTGGTTGGCCTGGCCGAACTGGTGGAGGGCGCTGATCTGGTGATCACCGGTGAAGGCCGTTTCGACGCACAGACCCTACGCGGTAAAACGCCGTTCGGCGTCGCGCGCATCGCCCGGCAATACGGTGTGCCGGTCATCGTCATTGCCGGTACGCTGGGCGAGGACTATCAGGACCTGTACCAACACGGCATTGATGCCGCATTTTCTCTGACGGGCGGGCCGATGACCCTGGAGCAGGCCTGCGCAGAAGCGCCGGTACTATTGAGGGAACGCGCCGGCGATATTGCGCGGGTCTGGCGCTTGGCTGCCAACAAACCCTGAACCCTGTAGGAGCGAGCACGCTCGCGATGAACGTCAACGATGACGCGGGTGTCTGAATCACCGCAGCGTCCATGCGTCCATCGCGAGCAGGCTCGCTCCTACAGGAGGCGGGGCGATTCGCAGAGTGTTTCATGGGTGAAACACTCGTAACCTCTTGAAATATATTTCGCAAATCCCTGCAAGAAACCTCAAGCCCGCCGATACAGATAACAGGCGAGCACAGACCTGTCACAACAGTGCCGCCTGCCTGAACGGCGCGCCCCGATGCCCGCCCGCCAGTGATTACGGCATGGACGCTCGAAGCCTCATTCACCCGAGTATCGTCCTATGTCCCTGCGTAATCTGAACATCGCGCCTCGAGCCTTCCTGGGTTTCGCCTTCATTGCCTTGCTGGTGATCGTGCTGGGCGTGTTTGCGGTCAACCGCATGTCGATCATCCGCCAGTCCTCGATCGACATGGGCAGCACCCAACTGCCGAGCGTCACCTTCCTGGGCAATGTCACCGAAAACATCCTGCGCATGCGCATCCTGTCGTTCCGCATCCTGGTCAACCGCGAGCCGGCCAGTTTGCAGGAAGCCGAAACCCGTCTCGGCGTGCTTACCGACAAGGCACGCAAGGCCCAGGCCGCTTACGCCGATCTGCCGGCAGGCCCGGACGAAGCGGCGCTGTACAAGTCGTTCAGCGCGACCCTGGACACCTACATGCAAGCCCAGCGCGAAATGATGGACCTGTCGCGCCAGAACAAAGTTGACGAGATGCGCAACCTCATCAATACGCGGATCAAGGACGGCACCGACCTGATGGGCGAGCAGCTCAATCGCCTGGTGCAGTACAACACGGACGGCGCCAAAGCCGCCGGGGTGGTCGCCGAAAACAACTACAGCACCGCCGTGAACGGCATCATCGTGGTGTCGGTGGTGGCTGCATTGATGACGGTGCTGCTGGCCTGGCTGTTGACCCGCAGCATCGTTACGCCGTTGAGCCGTGCGGTGCTGGCGGCGGAAACCATCGCCAGCGGCAACCTGACGAAAACCATCGACATCGACGGCAAGGACGAACCGGCGCGCTTGCTCGGTGCCTTGTCCACCATGCAAGCCAACCTGCGCAAAACCATCGAGCAGATTGCCGGGTCCGCCACGCAACTGGGCGCCGCCGCCGAAGAACTCAGCACCGTGACCGAAGAAGCGTCCCGCGGGCTGCAACAACAAAACAACGAAATCGAACAAGCCGCGACGGCGGTCAACGAGATGACCGCAGCGGTGGAAGAAGTAGCGCGCAACGCGGTGTCGACTTCCGAGGCTTCGAACCAATCGACCCAAGCCGCTCGCGAAGGCCGCGACCGCGTGGTGGAAACCGTCGATGCGATCCAGACCATGACCCACGACGTGCAAAACACCTCGGTGATGATCGAAGGTCTGGCGGCGCAGGGCCGCGATATCGGCAAGGTGCTGGACGTGATCCGCGCCATCGCCGAGCAGACTAATCTGCTGGCGCTGAACGCCGCGATCGAAGCGGCCCGTGCCGGTGAAGCCGGGCGCGGTTTTGCGGTGGTGGCGGACGAGGTTCGCGCGCTGGCCCATCGTACGGCGCAGTCGACCCAGGAAATCGAGAAGATGGTCGCCGGGATTCAGAACGGTACGGGCGAGGCGGTGTCGTCGATGCAGCAGAGCAATCAGCGCACCCAAAGCACCCTGGAAATGGCCCGAGCGGCGGGGGTGGCGCTGGAGCAGATCACTCAGTCGATCCATCTGATCAACGAACGCAACCTGGTGATCGCCAGTGCGTCGGAGGAGCAGGCGCAAGTGTCCCGCGAAGTGGACCGCAACCTGGTGAACATTCGTGACCTGGCCACTCAATCGGCGGCCGGTGCTAACCAGACCAGCGCGGCGACCCATGAGCTGTCGCGCCTGGCGGTGGATCTGAACGCGATGGTGGCTCGGTTCGTCGTTTGATCACCGACCCCTTGCAGGAGCGAGGGGGACGCCTGGTCCTTGATCGCGATGGGCGTGAATGATAACGCGTGAAACCTGATGGCCCGCGGGGCACTCAGGTTTTTCGCGAGCATGCTCGCTCCTACAGTTATCCGTGGCGTACCCGAAGGGGCAGGTGAAGAAGTCTATGAAGTGATCCTGCCGACCGAGGAGTTGGCCTCCTGGCGCCTCACCTACAAGACCCAGAATGGCCTGCTGTGCCTGATCGATGTCAAGACCCCCGTGGGCGGTCACGAAACCCTTGAATATGCGGGTACTGGCCATGCCTATCCAGGCTTCGTTCATCCGCCATTGCCCAGGGTATGGAAGCACATCATCGAGCCGGGCTTCAGGCAAGCGCCGATCGAGGTGCATTACGAATACGAGACCACCGAGCTGCCTGGAAGCAACAATTTTCTGGGCAACAACGACCCGACGATCAAATGGGACGACAACGGGCTGGACAACCTTTTCCAGGTCACAACCCGTTATCAGTACGCCACCACGGAACGGCACTATGACGGCGGCGTGGAGGTGCGTCGCATCGAACGCACGTTCAACCGTTTTCATCTGCTCACCGAAGAGAAAACCATCCAGGGTGACAACGTGCAGCAGGTCTTCACCCTCTACTACGCCGATGACAATCTCGACCTGCCGTTCGCCAATCAGCCTGCCCAGTGTCAACTGCCCAAAGAGGTCCGCACCCGCTGGGGACTCAAGGACGGCCCGTCACGCACGCAAACCGTGACCACCACGTACGACTCCCATGGCAACCTGACCAGGCAGATAGAGGCCAATGGTGTATCGGAGGAATACGAATATTTCCCGGTCGCCGGTATCGTCGGTGAATGCCCGAAAGACCCGCAGGGGTTCGTGCGCAGTCTGCGCAGTAAAACCGTGACCCCCGCCACCAACCGCGAAACCGGTGCCCCGCAGTTGAGCACTCGTCACAAATACGCCTTGATGGACCCGGTCCAGGACAACGCCGCGCCGACCGGCCAGTGGCTGGTGATGACCGATGAGACGCTGTATGAGGTCGACGGCACGCAGGCGTCCGAGTTGCAACACACCGCCTATATCACCTCGAATACGCCGACCAACCCCCTGCTGCATGGCCGCCGCGCGGAGCAGTCGATTACGCTCAATGATCTGACCACGACGACCAGGTATGCCTATAAAAAGCTGCCGAGCGTTTTTGCCGGTGAGACCATTCTGCAAACCGTCGAAACCCTCACCGGTTACGACCACGGCGTTGCCGGCACCTTCACCGAAAAAGTCGTGACCCAGGAGCACTCGCTGCTGCACGGCGAACCGCTGCTGGCCCGCGACGACAACGACGTGGAAATTCGCACCGCCTACGACGCCCTGCTGCGGGTCACCAGCGAAACCGTGGCACCTGACACCGATTATCAAGCGACGCGCAGTTACAGCTATTTCCTGACCCGTGCCGCTGGCGAACAGGCCAGTCAGGAAACCACTGACGTCAAAGGCGTCAAGACCAAAACCTTGTTCGACGGCGTCAACCGCGTGGTGCAGGAGCAGCGCCAGGACAAGGACTTCCTCACCGGCCTTCCGGCCGAGGCATTTCGCGACACCTACCTGGCCGAATACGACGGCCTGGGGCAATTGATCAAGGAAACCGAATATGACTGGCGCAGCGCCGCGCCGTCCGACGATCTGGTGCTGGTCAGCGAGTACCAGTACGACAACTGGGGCCAGCAGCGCAGCCTGAAACGCCCCGATGGCGTTGAAGAACACGAGGTCACCGATCCGATCAAACAGACGGTCACCCAATGGATCACCGGGCGGGCCAAGACCGTCACCACCAACAACCTGTTCGACAAGCCCGACAGCATCAGACGGTACAACCTAGCAGACGACCCTGCCGACCCTGAGGTCAAGCCGTACAGTGAACACCTCTACTACTACGATGGGCTGGGACGCACCGCGCACGAGTTCGATGCACTTCTGCGCAAGACGGCCTACGTGTACGACCCATTTGACCGGATGCTCAGGACGGTGCTGCCCGACGACGCACAGGTCGAGCGGCGATATGCGTTGCATTCCAGCGAAGATCTGCCTGTCTGGATCGGCGTACACGCCTACGGCAATGTGAAGGAGTTGGGGCAGCAGAGCTTCGACGGCCTCGACCGCATGATCCAATCGATCACGGGCGGTCGTGTGACCCGCTACAACTTTAAACAAGCAGAGTTGAAACCGTGCAAGGTTATCCGGCCATCCAAGGTCGAGGTCGACTACGTCTACGAGCCGGCATTGGGCGAGGACCCGGTGAAACGCACCACCTCATCCACGGTCATTGCCGCGACCTACGACTACGACGAAAAAAACGCCCGTCTGAAAAGCAGCGAAGAAAGCGGGATCACGCTGTCGCGCGACTACTTCACCACCGGGGAAATAAAGACCGAAACCCGTAAGCAGGGTGACGAGACATTTACGATGCACTATGGCTACAGCCGTCAGGCACGTCTGTTGAAGTATGTCGACGTGCTCAATCAGGAACAGGTGTATGACTACAACAAAGCCACAGGACAACTGCTGAGTACACGCCTGGGTACCACCGTCTCCCGGTTTGGCTACAACCCCCAGGGCGAGATCGAGAGCATCGAGACCTCCGATGGCGGGCAGACGCTGAAAACGACCTTGAGCTATGACGACTATGGTCGTGAAAGTCTGCGGGTGTTCGACTTTGGCGGCGGGCTGACCCAGGAGTTGAGCCAGGCTTACGACGAAGTCGATAACCTGACCCGAAGCACGCTGAAGGAAGGTGCGACTGTTTTGCGCGATCAGACCTACGAGTACGATATCCGCGGGCATCTGGAACTCTACGAGTGCAGCGGCACCCAGCAGCCCGTCGACCCCTACGGCAAGGCCATAGAGATGCAGCGGTTCATCTACGATGAGCTGAGTAATATCGAGGTGTGCGACACCTATTTTGCCGATGGACGTAATCGGGCGCGGTACAGCTACGACAATCAGGCCGATCCAACGCAGCTCACGGCGGTGACCAACGACCATGACGACTACCCGAGCGAGCTCACGCTTCCGTACGACGATAATGGGAACCTGAAGTGTGATGAAGAAGGGCGCGAGCTGTGTTACGACGACCTGGATCGTTTGATCAGTGTCAGCGGGGGGGATGATGGAGCCTCCAGGAGCTATGGCTATGATCCGCTGGACACGCTATCCAGCGAGAACGGCGGCAGCGGCGACCAGCATCGTTTTTACCAGAGCGGAGAGATTCACACCCTGAAACAAGGGGCGAACAGCAGCACCTTCGTTCACGCTGCCGGACTTGCGCTCGCCGAGCTCCAGGCCGGTGCCGACCCAAAGTCCCTGTTGCTGGCGAGTGACCAGAAGAGCAGTGTGCTGTGTGAGGCCAGTGAGGGGAGTCGTCAGGAGCAGAGCTACTCGCCTTACGGGTACTCCTTGGGGGGCGTGGGTGCGCTTGGGTTTAACGGTGAACTCCGTGAGGGGCACGCTGGCCAGTACATTCTTGGGAGCGGATATCGGGCCTACTCACCAACGTTGATGAGATGTTACGTAGCCGACAACATGAGCCCGTTCAGCAAGGGGGGAATTAACCCCTACATGTATTGCTTGGGCGACCCTGTGGGACTCATCGACGATACCGGGCATTTCTCCAAGCTTGGTCTGTTGGCGACGGTGCTCATGGAAAGCTCTGATGTAGGTAGAGGAGCGAGAGCGAGTGCGAGCGCAGGAGCGTTCAATCCGGGGCTCACCACCGTTACGTTTGATCCTGGCGATGTCCTCGCCAGATATACCATGACCACTTCAAATGCGGCGATGCCTTCCCGTACCGCGCAGTCGGCCGCATCGCGCAGTGTGAGCTTTGCGCCAACCAGCAGTTCAGCTAAGCCATCACCGACGAGCGCCCGGTCGGGATCCAATGCGGTATCTGCACCGAGGAACCAACCGCCTCTTGACCCTTCAGCACCACAGATAAAGACGCATAAAAAGGCGGCGCCTGTGCCGCAACCACAACCGGTCCCACAACCCGTTTCACTCGAAAAATTTGAAAAAATGTCGTCAATAATAAGGAATGACTACTTGTCACGGGGAGGCCTGGACCCTACCGTCGGACGCGGACGATTCCATGGTGCCGCCAAGAAAAGTGCGCTCGATTTGCGCCGTGATACGGGTCGACACAATTGACTGATAACTGATCGAAGCGAACCCACCCCATCGGTGGGTTCGCTTTTTCCCGGTGCCGACCTTCAGTCCTGTAACCCACTCAACCGCGCGAACTCCACCAAACCACCGTCGTGAACAAGCCCCAACTTGTCCATGGCGGTGCGCTTCTGCCGGCTGATGGTCTTTTCGCTGCGGTTCAATTGCGCGGCGATCTGTCTCCCGGAAAGACCCTGGACGAACAGCCGCACCACTTCCAGTTCCCGCTCCGAAAGGTTCACGGCGGGCGCTTCATACCTGGAGTAGGGCAGGCTTTGGGCCTCGATGATGCCGGCGAACGAAGGGCACAGGTGTTGTTGACCGTTGGCCACGCGGTTGACCGCGCGCAAAAGCTCGCTCAATGGACTGCGCTTGTCGAACAAGCCGCTGACGCCCTTGTTGAGCAACGCTTGCAGCATCGACGGGTTGCGCAACATCGTCATGACGATCAGGGGAATGTGGGTGAAATGCCGTTTCAGGTAGCCCATCAAGGCCAGGCCGTCGGGAAACTTGCCGCAGGGCATTGAGTAGTCGCTGATCAGCAGGTCGCAGGGTGTGCGTGCCAGATGGCGCACGAGTTCGTCGGCGTTGGTTGCCAAAGCGACCACAGAGAACGCGGGTCCACAAGCGCGCAGGGCCATTTCGACACCCTTCAGGACCACGGGGTGGTCGTCGGCCAGCATGATGCGCAGTGTTTGGCCTGGGCGGTACCTGTGCGATACGGGCGTATCGTCACAGGCATCTTCGCGGGAGAGATCAATCAGTGGGGAATGAGGCGCTAGTTCATCAGGCATATTGGGTCTCGACAGGGTCAATGACGCGCTGACCGCTGAACAAAGACCGGTTCAAGTGGATTGAATCAAGCCCTGTTCCAGCGCCTTGGCCATGGCGGCCCAGCGCGATCTCACGCCGAATTTGCGGCGGATATTGCAAAAGTGGTAATTCACACCTGCCTCGCTGCATTCGCAGATCTTGGCAATTTCCCAGGACGACTTGCCTGCCACACCCCACTGCAAGACTTCCTTTTCCCTGGCCGTCAGGGTGATCGTCTGGGGTTGCGGGTTTTCGTGGTGCTCGAAGTTGACCGGGGCTGGCGATGATCGAAGTGATGCGGTAGTGGAGCGGTACATGAGCGAATCTCCCATTCATCATCATTGACGGCGTGGGCGCGGCGGAATCGTCCTACTGCTTGATGGCGTGGATCGCGCGACCGTCCTTCAGCCAGCTGTGCGGGGGCTGGAGGCTCGGTTTCCTTATATCGCGATTTGATCACCTTGGAACCTGTCACAAGTTACAGGTGGCAGACTGTAATCAGGCCTCGTTGAAAAGGCTGTCAGTGAAAATGGTCAACACTTGTAGGAGTTGTCACCGGGTTTATGAGTCCTACAGCCCGGAGATAATTTTTTGATAAGGCGGGGGTTTTTATTTGCTGCGAGTGTGTAAGAACCGGTTGAACGTCGGCGCGAAAAATGACCGGGTCGCCGCTTGTCATCGCACCTTAATAATCCGGCCGTCCGTCGCTTTCAAACGTCATGCTGGCGCGCCGGTGGATTTCAGATAGGGTTGTGGCTTGGATACCCGCGCGACAGGAGAACCAGATGCGCTATTCAGCCTTGACCCAACGAATCGCCGGTGACGGAGCGGCGGCCTGGCAGATTCATGATCGAGCGCTGGAATTGCGCGAGCAGGGCGTCGATGTATTGCTGCTGTCGATCGGCGATCCCGACTTCGATACCCCCAAGCCCATCGTCCGCGCCGCCATCGACAGCCTGTTGGCGGGCGACACGCATTACCCGCCGGTGCTCGGCACTCCGGGGCTGCGCGATAGCGTTGCCCGTCGGCACCGGCAACGCAGCGGTCAGCCGGTAACCGCCGAGCATGTGGTGGTGTTTCCGGGGGCGCAGTGTGCGGTGTACTCGGTGGCGCAGTGCCTGCTCGATCCGGGCGACGAGGTGATTGTCGCTGAACCGATGTACGTCACCTATGAAGGTGTGTTCGGTGCCATCGGCGCGAACGTGGTGCCGGTGGCGGTACGCCCGGAGAATGGTTTTCGGGTGGACCCGGCGGATGTCGCGGCACTGATCACGCCGAAAACACGGGTCATTTTGCTCAACAGCCCGAACAATCCTTCCGGCGCCAGCCTGCCGCTGCTGATCTGGCAGGAGCTGGCGTCACTGTGTGTGCGCCACGATTTGTGGCTGATCAGTGACGAGGTGTACAGCGATTTACTGTACGAGGGCGAACACATCAGTCCGGCGAGCCTGCCGGGGATGGCCGAACGCACGGCGACGATCAACAGCCTGTCCAAGTCCCATGCGATGAGTGGCTGGCGGGTAGGGTGGGTGATCGGGCCGCCGCGTCTGGCCGGTCATCTGGAACATCTGTCGTTGTGCATGTTGTTCGGCATTCCCGAATTCATCCAGCACGCGGCGCAACGGGCGCTGGATGAGGATTTTCCAGAAGTGGCGCACATGCGTGACGAGTATCGCCAGCGTCGCGACCTGGTGTGCACCAGCCTGAGCCAGTGCCCGGGCCTGCGGGCGATCCGGCCGGATGGCGGCATGTTCGTGATGGTTGATGTGCGCCCGACCGGGTTGTCGGCCCAGCACTTTGCCGAGCGGCTGCTGGAAGGCTATGGCGTATCGGTGCTGGCCGGCGAAGCTTTCGGGCCGAGTGCCGCCGGGCATATCCGCCTTGGCCTGGTGGTTGGCCAGCCGCAACTGGCCGATGCCTGCCGGCGCATTGCGCTGTGTGCGACGGACATGCTCGAAGCGCGGCGGGCCTGAGGGATTTGCGGGGCCTGAGCTGGCGCCTTCGCGGGCAAGCCCGCTCCCACAGGTTTTTCGCCAGACGCAGGATGTGCGAGCGACGCGGTCACTGTGGGAGCGGGCTTGCCCGCGAAGGCTGACTGCCAGACGCCGACTGCCTCAAGCCTTCCACGCCCCGACATTCACCAGATTCTTCGGCCGCTCACCCGCCAGAGCCGCCAGCAGATTGTCCACCGCACAAGTCGCCATCGCCTCCCGGGTCTCATGGGTCGCCGAGCCAATGTGCGGGGTCGCCACCACATTGTTCAACTGCAACAACGGTGACTCCGCGTTGAGCGGTTCGCGCTCGAACACATCCAGCCCCGCCGCGCGAATCTGCCCCGACTGCAACGCCTCGATCATCGCCACTTCGTCCACGACCTTGCCGCGGGAAATGTTGATGAAGATCGTTTCCGGGCCCATCAATGCAAACTGTTGCGCACCGATCAGCCCCTCGGTTTCCGCCGTCAGCGGCAAGGTCAGGCATACAAAATCTGCCTGCCGCAGCAGCTCCGGCAGGCTGCGGTACTGCGCATCGAACCGCTGTTCCACCGCCGGTTTCGGCGAATGGCTGTGATAGATCACCGGCATGCCAAAGCCGAAATGCCCGCGCTGGGCCAACGCCTCACCGATGCGCCCCATGCCGATGATGCCCAGGGTCTTGCCGTGCACATCGGTGCCGAACTGCGCGGGGCCGACGTTGCTTTTCCATTGGCCGTTACGGACCACGTTGGCCAGTTCCACCACGCGCCGGGCGGTCGCCAGGATCAGCGCGAAGCCGGTGTCGGCGGTGGTTTCGGTGAGCACGTCCGGGGTGTTGCTGAGCAGGATCCGCCGTTCGCTCAGGTAGTCGATGTCGTAGTTGTCGACGCCCACCGAGACGCTGGCAATGGCTTCAAGCTTCGGCGCCAGGTCCAACAATTCAGCGTCCAGTTTCAGGCTGGCACCGAGTAATCCGTGGGCGCGGGGCAGGGCCTCGCGCAGTTGCGCCAAACCTTCGGCGTTGAGGTTCTCGATCAGCGTCACCTCGACCTGCTCCTGCAAGCGAGCCATCAACGGCGGCGAGAGTTTCTTGTACAGCACGACCTGCTTTTTCATCGTCAGTCTCTTTGTCAATTCAAGGATGGGCGTGGCGGTTCAGGGCGACCGTCGGACGCTCGCGATCACTGGCGCCGGGCTTGAGGGCAATCGTCAACACCACCGAGAGCATCAGCGCGCCGCTCATCAACAGGTACGACGCCCCTGGCGAGCCGGTGGAACTGTTCAGGTAACCGACCAGATACGAACCGCCAAACGAACCCAGCGCGCCCATGCTGTTGATCAACGCCATGGCGCCACCCGCGACGTTGGCCGGGAGGATTTCCGGGATGATCGCGAAAAACGGCCCGTACGGTGCGTACATGCAAGCGCCGGCAATCACCAGCAGGGTGTAGGACCACCAGAAATGCTCGGCGCCCAGCGCGTAGGACGCGTAGAACGCAATCGAGGCAATCAGCAGCGGCGGCCAGACGAAGCGTTTGCGCTTCTGCAGTTTGTCCGAGCCCCAGGACACCAGAAGCATGCCGATCACCGCCGCCAGGTACGGCAGCGCTGACAGCCAACCGGCCTCGACCATGTCCATTTGCGCGCCGGCCTTGAGGATCGACGGCAGCCACAGCACGAAGCCGTAGACGCCGATGCTCCAGCAGAAAAATTGCAGGGCCAGCAGGATCACTTTTGGCGAGCGAAAGGCTTCGGCGTAGTTCTTCACCGCTTTGATGCCGACCTGTTCGGCGGCCAGGGCGCTTTCCAGGTCATGCTTTTCTGCATCGCTGAGCCACTTGGCCTGGGCCGGACGGTCATCCGCCAGGCGCCACCAGATAAAGGCCCAGAGCACCGCTGGCAAACCTTCGATGATGAACATCCAGCGCCAGCTGAAATGCTGCACCAGGTAGCCCGAGACAACTGACATCCAGAGCATGGTCACCGGGTTGCCGAGGATCAGGAAGGTGTTGGCGCGCGAGCGTTCGGCGCGGGTGAACCAGTGACACAGGTAGATCAGCATCGCCGGCATCACCGCGGCTTCGACCACGCCGAGCATGAAGCGGATGACGATCAGCCAGTAGGCATTGGAGACGATCCCGGTCAACGTGGCCAGGCCGCCCCAGAGAATCAGGCTGACGAAAATCAGCTTTTTCACGCTGTGCTTTTGCGCGTAGATCGCGCCGGGCACCTGAAAGAAAAAGTAGCCGAGGAAGAACAGCGCGCCCAGCAGCGAGGACAGGCCGGGGGTGATCATAAGGTCGGCGGCCATCCCGGAGGCGGCGGCGAACCCATAGTTGGCGCGGTCCAGATACGCCAGGCTATAGGTGATGAAGACGATGGGCATGATGTACCACCAGCGGCGGGCGGCGAGGGTTGCGGTTTTCATGAGGTGCTCCTGAGCTTGTTGTTTTTGTCGCAGCAGGTGTTTGGATTTTCAGTGACTGGGCGGGCCTCATCGCCAGCAGGCTAGCTCCCACAAGGGGTCCTACGTTCGGCACAAATCCCCTGTGGGAGCTAGCCTGCTAGCGATGGCGGCCTCAAATTCAACAGACATTTCGGCTCGGCTCGGCAACCCCTCCATATCCCCCCGGCTCTGCACCGCGCGGCTGCCAATCCAGTTGGCGCGCTTCACAGCGTCGGCAAAGCTGAAGTTCTCCAGCAGCGCGCTGATCAGGCCGACGGCAAAACCGTCGCCGGCGCCGACGGTGTCGACCACTGTTTCCACCGGCACACCGGCCACGAATCCTTCATCCAGCTGCGTGCGGTAATACGCACCGTGCGGGCCGAGTTTGATCGCCACGGCCTCAACACCCTGGTCGAGGTAAAACGCCGCAATGTCGGCCGGGTCGTCGTAACCGGTCAGCACGCGACCCTCGCTCAACCCCGGCAGCACCCAGTGGGCGAGGGCGGCGAGGCGGTTGATCTCGCTGATCATCTGCTGCTCGCTGGCCCACAGGCTCGGGCGCAGGTTCGGGTCGAACGACACACTGCGCCCGGCCTCGCGCATGCGCGTCATCAATTCGAACGACATCTGCCGTGCGGTTTCCGACAGCGCCGGTGGAATGCCGGTGGCGTGCAGGTGCCGCGCATTCAGCAAATCAGGGACGATCGATTGCGGCGACAGATGGCTCGCCGCCGAACCGCGGCGGAAGTATTCGACCACTGGATCGTCGCCGTCATCGCTGCGCGATTTGAGCTGGAAACCGGTCGGGTGGGCGCTGTCGATCGCGACGTTGCGGCAATCCAGGCCCTCCTTCTGCAGCGTGTCGATGACGAACCGACCGAGGGAATCGGCGCCGACCCGGCTCAGCCACGCCACGTTGAAGCCCAGTCGCGACAGACCAATGGCGACGTTGCTGTCGGCCCCGGCAATACGCTTGTGAAAGTGGTCGACGTTGGCCAGGTCGCCGTTGTGATCGGCGACGAACATCGCCATGGTTTCGCCGAACGACAGAATATCGATCTCAGACATGAGCGCTCTCCAACCGTGCTTGACCCAGGTGGGCGAGGACGGCGACATGCTCGGTGGTCAGTTGCACCAGGTCGTCGCCCTGCAGCGGATATTCCGCAGCCCGCATCACGCCTTGGGCCATGTGCCGCAGCAGTTGTTCCCACAGATGCAGGTCGCTGGCGGCGGGCGGTATGGCGATCAGCTTGCCGTCGGCGCGGCGCGAAACCGCTTTGCAGTGCACATAGCCGACGTGACGCCCGAGCAAGCGTGCGGCGCTGCTGGCGGATTGGTCCTGCCAATGCCAGTTGCCGATGTCGAAGGTCATCCTGATCGGCAGGTTGTGTTGCTCGACCGCGGCGAAAAAGCGCTGAAAGGGTTCGATGCGGCCGCCGTGCAGGGTCTGGTCGTTTTCCACCAGCAGTTGCACGGCGCTTTTACCCAGGATCCGGGCGAGGGTGTGCAGGTCGCTGGTGTCGGTGAAATAACCGAGGGACACTTTCAGCCATTGGGCGCCGAAAGCCTGGGCCCGTTGCAGGGCGATGATCAATTCGGGATTGGGTTTCGACTGGCCGGCCAGCCACAGTTCCATCGGCGCGGAGTACACGCTTTCGAGGCCGTTGGCCTGAGTGGCGTCGGCCAGCTGCGCAGGGTCTTCGTCAGTCAGCAGCTCTTCACGCCATTCGATGCGCGTGGCGCCGGCGGCGGCCAGCAATTCGATGAAACTGCCCTGGCCGCGTTGGCGGACTAGGTCTGCGCCGTAGCTGGAGAGGCTGATGGAAACGGGTGGTTTGTTCATTGTTTTTCTACCTCTGAAACCGGTTTCATTTTTATGCAAAAAAAAGGTGAGGGTGTTGTGGTGGTCGTTCGGGCCTCATCGCTGGCAGGCTAGCTCCCACAAGGGATTTGCGAACACAGCGCCTGTGGGAGCTAGCCTGCTAGCGATGAGGCTTCACAGTCAGCGCAGATTGCCAAGGGTCGACCCCCTGACAATCAACCGCGCCGAAAAATCCAGTGTCCGCACCGGTCCGTCATCCCCGCGCAACCGCTTGAGCAAACACTCGAACGCACTCGCGCCAATCTGCGCCGTCGGTTGCGCCAACGCGGTGATCCCGCTGCCCACCAGCGGATACCAATCCAGATCATCGATCGCGATCAGCCCGACGTCTTCAAACAGATTGCAGTTCAATTCGCGCAACGCATGGGTGCTGGCCAGCGCCGCAATTCCGTTCGCACAGAACAACGCCTTCGGTCCGGGTCCAGGTGTGTCGAGAAAAGCCTTGAGGTTCGCCGTCAGTTCGCTGCCGGTTTCGATCAACGTCCCCTGCAGCGCTGGACGCTGGGCGATGCCCGCCTTGAAGCTGCTGACCCGCTCGATCCGCGAACTGGTGCCGTCAAACGGTTCGGTAACCAGCAACACATCACGGTAGCCGCGCTGCTCAAGGTGGGTGAGGGCGAGTTCGACCGCGGCCGGGTTGTCCAGCCCGACCAGGTCGCTGGCGAGGTGCTCGACCTTGCGGTCGACCAGCACCAGGGGCATTTCCCGGTGCAGTTCCTGCAAGGCATCGCGGTGATGGCCGAGGGTGTTCACGATCAGCCCTTCGATGTTGTAGGAACGCAACAGGGCCAGGTGCTGGCATTCCTGCACGTCATCGCGGTCGGTGTTGCACACCACCAGGCTGTAGCCATGCTGACGGCAGGCGGTTTCCACCCCGTGCATCACGGCAATCGAATAAGGGTTGCGGATGTCGGCCACCAGCATGCCGATCAGGCGGGTGCGCCCGCGTTTCAGGCCACGGGCCATCTGGTTCGGGCGATAACCGAGTTCGGCAATTGCCTGTTCGATGCGCAGGGCCGTAGCCTCGGACAACAGGGCGCGGTCATCGCCGATGAAGCGCGACACGCTGGCCTTGGATACCTTGGCGTGTTCAGCGACATCAAGCATGGTCACGCGGCTGCGCTGGGCGGCGGAAAAATCGTTCACGGGCTGAAACCTTCTTATTGGATTTATACGGTTTGTGCGATTGCGATGGCACTGAAACCGGTTTCAGAAGACACCAAAAGCGAATCCTGCGTCAAGCCCTTCAGCCCGGATTGTCCGACAAATGGGCTTCAGACCCAGACGCTGAGCCATGCCGACCCCAGCAGCAACAGGGCCATGCAGCGATTGAAAGTCTGCATTGAACGCGGCGAGCGCAACCACCGCGTCGACCCCGCACCCAGCAGCGCCCAAGCCCCGAGACACGGCAGGGAAATCAAAAAAAACGCCAGGGATAGACACATCACGTGGTGCAACCGCTGTTCGCCAGCCCCGGCAAACACGCTGACCACCGCCAGCGCCATCATCCAGGTTTTCGGATTGATCAGTTGCAGGCTCGCGGCGCCCACCAGTCCGAGTCGGGCTTTAGGGGCTTGCGCATCCAGCGCCTCGGCGGGTGCGCTGAAGATCTGCCAGGCCAGGTAACTCAACCAGGCCATGCCGAGCCACTGCATCACGGTTTGCACAGCAGGAAACGCAGTGAGCGACGAACCGATGCCGCTGCCCACCAGCAACACGATGGCCGCCGCACCGGCACAACCGCCGAAGACGATTGGCATGGCCGCCGCCAACCCATAACGAGCACTGTTGCTCAACACCAGAATATTGGTCGGGCCCGGCGTGATCGACGCCACGAAAGCAAACAGAAGGAAGGGCAACAACGTCGGGAAAGAAGCAAACATCGCAGGGAAACTCCGGTGAAGATCAGTGAAGTCGATCTTCACAACTGCGCGGGTCAACTGTCTGGAAGATTTGAGCAACGCTTGCGGTACAGCGCCGGCGTCAGGCCATACGCGCGGACAAACCAACGACCCAGGTGACTCTGGTCAGCGAAGCCCAACGCCATCGCCACTGTTGCCGGTTGCTCGCCGCGGGCCAGCATCCGGCGGGCAGTGGCCAGGCGCAATTGCACCAGGTAGGCGTGGGGCGCGATGCCGTATGCGGCTTTGAATGCGCGGGTCAGGCGGAAGCGGTCGACGCCGGTGGCGGCGGCCAACTGATCAAGGCCGACGTCCTCGTGGGCATGGGCGTGCAGGTATTCCCGGGCCTTTTGCGCCACCAAAGGCAGGCGCGGGTCCTCGCGGTAGCGAGCGCGCCAGTGCAAGTGCGTGGTGAGGCGTTCGAGCAGGCCATCGAGGGCGGTCTGGCGCACGATCTTCAGCTCGCCGCCATGCAGCGCCTGAAACGCATGGCCGGTGGCGTGTGCCAGTCGCATGTCGGTGGCCAGGGTGTTGGCGAAACTCAACTCGGCATTGTCCGGCGCGTTGTCGAACAGGGCGCTGACTTCACGCTGCAGCCAATGCGGGTCGAGGTACAGCATGCGGTAGGTGAATCCATCGGCGGTCGGCGCCTCGCCGTCATGAATGTCTCCCGGTTCGAGCAGAAACACCTTGCCGGGCGTGCTCTGGTGTTTGGCCCGGCGACAGTTGAACTGCTGCACCCCTTGCTCGGTCACGCCGACCAGGTAGCTGTCATGCCAGTGCGGATCGTAGGCGTGCCCCTCGAAATGCGCGCGCAGCGTCTCGATGCCGGTGTCGGCGTCCTGGGCCAAATCGATCCAGTTGGTTGAAATCATGCGCCTGCTTGCCAGTTTACGTGTGCCGTAGGGATATTCGTTATCTTCCCTGAGCAGACCAATGTCTAGAACAAATGTGCGGGTGGAGCGCGTTGCAGTCGCTATCAGGTCGCTCGTGCACATCCCTTAAGCAAAGTCAACTAGTAGTTCTGTCAGGCGCGCAGTTGAATATTCCGGTGTACAAGGTATTGCATTCGGGCCGGTTAGGGAGACGTAGCATGAAGAAGCTGTCAGAGAGCGTTTCGATCGACGTGGCCTCACCATTGCAAATCTGCGCCCCCGGCAATCTGAGCGGCTACAGAATGTCATCGACTTCGGCGACGCTGACCTGGAGCGAACCCTATGCAACCTGCCATTTGTGTCCCGACGCGAAAGGTTATGAGGTGTCGGGCAGCACCTTCGCCACTGTCCACGTCACCCGCCCTCCTTGTGAGCTTCAGCTGGGTAATACCTACGGTGCCGCCCATGTCCATGTGCGGGCCAAAGCAGCGAATGGCGTGTTGTCGGATCCCAGCGTTTTTGTTTTTCTGCCAAGCCCTGGCAGCCCGACTGAACTGCGGGCGACCGATCGCACAGACAACGGTTTCACGCTCAGCTGGCTGGCGCCTGTGGGCGGGGTGCCACCTTTCAATTATGTGATTTTTCGCAATGGCCAGGCGCTCATGACGGAGCGCGGCGTGAGTTGCGCGGTGAAACATCTTCTGCTGGCAACCGATGTTTATGAAGTACGCGCCAGAAGTAACGCTGGCAATCTTTCTGATCCCGGCATCCTTGATATCACGCCGCCGCGAAAGCCGGTTGGCCTCGGTGCCCTTAACTTTTCGAGCAAAGCTGCAGTCTTGATCTGGGGGGCAGATAACCACGGCGAAGTCAGCAGATATGAGGTCTTCAAAAACGATGAGCTAACGGGAGCGTCGCAGGGGGCGGCGCCTGTGTTCACGGCTGTTGGACTCACGCCTGGGGTCCAATACACATTTTTCGTCGAGGCTGTGGACGCGTCCGGGAATCGCTCGGCGAGAAGCGATTCGATCGTGGTCAAGACACCCCTGCTGGATCCGCCCGAAAAGGTGCGGGTGTCCGTCGTTACACGCTCCAGTATCACGCTGGTATGGGAGCGGCCCAGTGACGCTGTCGGTATTATCATGTATGTATCTGAAGCCGATAACCATCGCGGTTCCACCAGAAAGATCACGAGTGTCGTTCAGGGGGTCACATTTTCAACTCTGCGTTCATCCAGCACTTATACGCTGACTGTCAGAGCGGTGGATGCAGCCGATCAATACTCGCAGCCGGTGACGCTCGAAGTGACTACCCCGTGAACACGCGGGTTCTGAGCGGCTATCAGCTGAATAGTCCCGCTGCAATATTGATGGAAAACCCCAGAATGGCCGTGTTGAACAAAAAGCCGATCAACGATTGCGCCAGCACGATCTTGCGCAGCTCCCGCGTCGCCACGCCGACATCCGAGGTCTGCACGGCCACGCCGATGGTGAACGAGAAGTACAGGAAGTCCCAATAATTGGGGGTGGTCAGGCCTTCGGCAAAACGCAGGGCCGGGTCCTTGCCATTCCAGGTGTAGAACAGGCGTGCGTAGTGCACGCTGAAAATCACCCCGATCAGCAGCCATGAACCGATGACCGTCAGCGCGGTGAATCCGTAGTGCAGCAGTTTGCTGGCGTTTTCCAGGTCCTTGCTGCCGGCCAGTTCGAAGGTGATGGTCGCGAGGCTGGCGATGGCGGCGATGCATACCATGAACAGCACCAGCCCGGCGTTCTCGTCCTCGATCTCGGCAATACGCTTCACATCCGGCGCCTTGGCGCGGGCGGTGAGCCAGAGCATCAGCACCAGATAGGTCCAGACCCCGGCGTTCCAGCCGAGGAGGATTTTGCTGATGATCGAATCGGCTGGAGCCAGAATGCCCACCGCGAGACCGAGGGCGGCGGCGGCAGACAGGCGAGGGTGGGTGCGGGCGAGGAAGGGCATGACGGCTCGATAGTCAGGATCGTGGGAACAACATAGCCCAACGGCGATGGTTATGACCACACCGCCCCGTGTAGGAGCGAGCATGCTCGCTCCTACACGGGGGCTTCAGCGTTTTTTGCGAACCCGCTTCATCACCACCACAAAAAACACCGGCACGAACACCACCGCCAGCGTCGCGGTGATCATCCCGCCGATCACCCCGGTGCCGATCGCCTGTTGGCTCGCCGAGCTGGCGCCGGTAGCAATCGCCAGCGGCACCACGCCGAGGATGAACGCCAGTGACGTCATGACGATCGGTCGCAGGCGCAGGCGTGCGGCTTGCAGCGTGGCGTCGATCAGGTCGTGACCTTCGTCGTACAGGCTCTTGGCAAACTCGATGATCAGGATCGCGTTCTTCGCCGACAGGCCGATGATGGTGATCAAACCCACCTTGAAGAACACATCGTTGGGCATGCCGCGCAAGGTCACTGCCAGGACGGCGCCGAGCACGCCGAGGGGCACCACCAGCAGCACCGAGGTCGGGATCGACCAGCTCTCGTACAACGCCGCCAGGCACAGGAACACAATCAGCAACGACAGCCCGAGCAGGATCGGCGCCTGGCTGCCGGATAGCCGCTCCTGCAGCGACAGCCCGGTCCATTCCTGGCCCAACCCCGCCGGCCCTTGCGCCACCAGCCGCTCGATTTCCGCCATGGCCTCGCCGGTGCTGTGACCCGGTTTCGGTTCGCCCGAAATACTGATCGCCGGGTAGCCGTTGTAGCGGGTCAATTGCGCCGGGCCCTGGGTCCATTTGGCCTGGACGAAGGCCGAGAGCGGCACCATTTTGCCGTTGCTGTTGCGCACATGCATCTTCAGCAAGTCGGCGACCTGGCTGCGTTGATCGCCTTCCGCCTGGACCACCACCCGTTGCATCCGCCCCTGATTGGGAAAGTCGTTGATGTAGGCCGAGCCCACGGCGGTGGACAGCACGCTGCCAATGTCGGCAAACGACACCCCGAGTGCATTCGCCTGTTTGCGGTCGACGATCAGTTGCACCTGCGGCGCCTCGGCCAAGGCGCTTTCGCGCACGTTCATCAGGATCGGACTTTTCTCGGCGGCGGCCAGCAACTCGGTGCGCGCCTGCATCAGCGTGGCATGGCCGAGGCCACCACGGTCCTGCAGGCGGAACTCGAAACCGCTGGAGGTGCCGAGACCGTCCACTGGCGGCGGCAGGACCGAGAACGCCACGGCGTCCTTGATCTGGCTCAGGGCGATGTTGGCGCGGTCGGCAATCGAACCCGCCGAATCATCGCTGCCGCGTTCGGACCAGTCTTTCAGCGTGGTGAACGCCAACGCCGCGTTTTGCCCGCTGCCGGAGAAGCTGAAGCCGAGGATCACCGTGCTGTCACCGACGCCGGGTTCGCTGGCGTTGTGCGCCTCGATCTGCTCGACCACCTGCACCGTGCGATTCTTGCTCGCGCCGGGCGGTAACTGGATGTCGGTGATGGTGTAACCCTGATCCTCCACCGGCAGGAACGACGAGGGCAGGCGGCTGAAGCACAGCGCAAGGCCGACAAGCAGCACGACATAGATCAGCAGGTAACGGCCGCTGCGCTTCAACGCATAGGCGACCCAGCCCTGATAGCGCTCGGTCAATTGCTCGAAGCGGCGATTGAACCAGCCGAAAAAACCACGCTTTTCGTGGTGCTCGCCCTTGGCTATGGGCTTGAGCAGCGTGGCGCAGAGTGCAGGAGTCAGGGTCAGGGCGAGGAAGGCCGAGAACAGGATCGACGTCGCCATCGACAACGAGAACTGCCGATAGATCACCCCGACCGAGCCTTGCATGAACGCCATCGGAATGAATACCGCGACCAGCACCAGGGTGATGCCGATGATTGCCCCGGTGATCTGCTGCATCGCCTTGCGGGTTGCCTCTTTCGGCGACAGGCCTTCGCTGACCATGATCCGCTCGACGTTTTCCACCACCACGATGGCGTCATCCACCAGAATGCCGATCGCCAGCACCATGCCGAACATGGTCAGCACGTTGATCGAGAACCCCAGCGCAAGCATGGTTGCGAAAGTGCCCATCAGCGCCACCGGCACAACGAGGGTCGGGATCAGCGTGTAGCGGATGTTCTGCAGGAACAGGAACATCACCGCGAACACCAGCGCCATCGCCTCGACCAGGGTGTAAACCACTTTGGTGATCGAGACCTTGACGAACGGCGACGTGTCGTAGGGGATCTTGTATTCGACGTTGGCCGGGAAGTAGCGCGCCAGTTCATCCATCTTCGCTCGCACCAGGGTCGCGGTGCTCAAGGCGTTGGCGCTGGGGGACAATTGCACGGCGACGGCGGTCGAGGGCTTGCCGTTCAGGCGTGTGCCGAATTGGTACTCCTGACTGCCGATTTCCACCCGCGCGACGTCACCGATGCGCACGGTAGAACCATCGGGATTGGCCTTGAGCACGATGTCGGCGAATTCTTCCGGCGTCGACAGCTGGCCTTTGACCAGAATCGTCGCGGTGATTTCCTGGGTGGTGCGGGTCGGCAGATCGCCGATGCTGCCCGCCGAGACCTGAGCGTTCTGCGCCACGATGGCGGCGTTGACATCGGCCGGGGTCAGGTTGAAACCGATCAGCTTCTGCGGGTCGATCCAGATTCGCATCGCCCGTTCGGCGCCATACAACTGAGCCTTGCCGACACCGTCGAGACGCTTGATCTCATTCATCACGTTGCGCGCCAGGTAATCGCTGAGCGCCACGTCATCCAGCTTGCCGTCGGTAGACGTCAGGGTGATCAGCAACAGGAAACCGGCGGAGACTTTCTCCACCTGCAAGCCTTGCTGGTTCACCGCCTGCGGCAGGCGCGACTCCACGACTTTCAGACGGTTCTGCACATCGACCTGGGCCATTTCCGGATCGGTGCCCGGCTGGAACGTCGCCTTGATGGTGGCGCTGCCGAGACTGCTCTGGGATTCGAAGTACAACAGATGGTCCGCGCCATTGAGTTCTTCTTCGATCAGGCTGACCACGCTTTCGTCCACGGTCTGCGCCGAGGCACCGGGGTACACGGCGTAGATCTCGATTTGCGGTGGCGCGACGTTGGGGTACTGCGCCACCGGCAACTGCGGAATGGCCAGTGCGCCGGCCAGCAGAATGAACAGGGCAACCACCCAGGCGAACACCGGACGGTCGATAAAGAACTGCGGCATAAAAAGCGTCCTGCTTACTGCCCGGAAACCTGGGCAAGTGGAAGAGGGGTGTCGTCGATCTGCACTTTCTCGCCGGGCCTGGCGTGTTGCAGGCCTTCGATGACGATGCGGTCGCCGGGCTTGAGGCCCGCGGTGACGATCCAGCGATCGTTCTGCACGGCGCCCAGTTCGACCGGTTGCTGGCCAACCCGCTGCTCCGCATCGAGCAGCAGCACTTGCGCGATCCCTGCGCTGTCCCGTTGGACGGCACGCTGCGGCACGCTGATGCCCTGCCGGTTCACCGCTTGCTCCAGGCGCACCCGGACAAAACTGCCGGGCAACAGATCGAGGTCGGGGTTGGGAAACTCGCTGCGCAGGATGATCTGGCCGGTGCCCGGGTCGACGGTAATGTCGGTGAACAGCAGCTTGCCCGGCAGCGGATAAAGACTGCCGTCGTCCTGAATCAACGTGGCTTTGGCCTGACCCTGACCGACTGCCTGCAACTGGCCGGAGCGAAAGGCGCGGCGCAGGTCGTTGAGTTCGCGGGTCGATTGGGTGAGGTCGGCATGGATCGGATTCAGCTGCTGAATCAACGCCAGCGGCGTGGTTTCGTTCTGCCCGACCAAGGCGCCTTCGGTGACCAGCGCGCGGCCGATGCGCCCGGAAATCGGTGCGGTGACGGTGGCGTACCCGAGGTTGAGTCTGGCCCGCTCCACGGCGGCCTTGTTGGCGGCGACGTCGGCGGCGGTTTGCCGGACGGCGGCGCGGGCATTGTCGTAGTCCTGGCCGCTGATGGCGTTGCCTTCGATCAGCTGGGCGTAACGCTGCGCTTGCAGACGCGCCTGAAAGGCATTGGCCTCGGCTTTGCGCAGGTCCGCCTCGGCGCTGTCCAGGTCTGCCTTGAATGGTGCCGGATCGATGCGAAACAGCACGTCGCCTTGTTTCACGTCGCTGCCTTCGTGGAACACCCGTTGCAACACGACGCCGGCAACCCGGGCGCGGACCTCGGCGATCCGTGGCGCGGCAATCCGTCCGCTCAACTCGCTGGTGATCGACAGCGGCCGGGCTTCGAGGGTCTCGATGCGCACGGTGGCCAGAGGCGCCGGTTCTTCGGCGTTCGAGGACTTGTCACACGCGCTCAGCGTCAACGCCAGGGCCAGCAGGCTGAGCTTGGCCAGCAGGTTCTTCGACATGTAAATACCCCAATAATGAACTCCCGCATCCTACGGGGCGCCGACGAGGGTAGCGGTGAAGCTTTGTAGGCGCTGTGTGAAATTGTGTAAGGGTTTTGCTCAGGGGTGGATGAGGGCGTATATCCTTCACGCCTTGATTCCTTTTGCGACATCGAGCCCGCCTTCGCGAGCAAGCCCGCTCCCACATGGAATCTTCTGCGTGTCATAAATTTTGGCGCTACGCGAATCCAATGTGGGAGCGGGCTTGCTCGCGAAAGCGGCCTTGGGGTTGCCACAGAACTCCCTGGAAACACCATGCCCAACATCCTCCTGGTCGAAGACGACACTGCGCTCTCCGAACTGATTGCCAGCTACCTGGAACGCAACGGCTATTCCGTCAGCGTCATCAGCCGCGGCGACCACGTGCGCGAGCGGGCGCGGGTCAATCCGCCGGACCTGGTGATCCTCGACCTGATGCTGCCAGGGCTCGACGGCCTGCAGGTCTGTCGCCTGCTGCGCGCGGACTCGGCGACGCTGCCGATCCTGATGCTCACCGCCCGCGACGACAGCCACGACCAGGTGCTCGGCCTGGAAATGGGCGCCGACGACTACGTCACCAAACCCTGCGAACCCCGCGTCTTGCTGGCCCGTGTACGAACCCTGTTGCGCCGCAGCAGCCTCAGCGAACCGCAGACGGCTAACGACCGCATTCTCATGGGCAACCTGTGCATCGACCTGTCCGAACGTACCGTGACCTGGCGCGGGCAACTGGTCGAATTGTCCAGCGGCGAATACAACCTGCTGGTGGTGCTGGCCCGTCATGCCGGTGAAGTGCTGAGCCGCGACCAGATCCTGCAGCGCCTGCGCGGCATTGAATTCAACGGCACCGACCGTTCGGTGGACGTGGCGATTTCCAAGTTGCGGCGCAAGTTCGATGACCACGCCGGCGAGGCGCGCAAGATCAAGACCGTATGGGGCAAGGGTTACCTGTTCAGCCGTTCCGAGTGGGAATGCTGATCGATGTACAGAATCCTCTTTCGCCTGTATCTGGTAACGATTGTGTCGTACAGCGCGGCGATCTATCTGGTGCCGGACGTAGTGATCAAGATCTTCCAGGAGCGCTTCGTCACCTACAACCTTGATTATTCCCGCGGCCTGCAAACGCTGATCGTCAAGCAGTTCCACGCCGTGCCCGAAGCCGAGTGGCCGGCGTTGGCGACGGAGATGGACAAACAATTCAGTCCGCTCCACATCGTCCTCAGCCGTAATGACGATGACGGCTTGACCCTGGCCGAACAGCAACGTTTGCAACGTGGCGAAAACGTGGTGCGCATCGGTGACTGGGGCTGGCGCACGCTGGCGGCGGCGCCGTTGAACGAGCACACCGTGGTGCAAATGGTCGTGCCGCCGGACCCGATGGACGTCAACTTGCTGTACTGGAGCATCAACGTGCTGATCGGCGCGACCATGCTCGCGTGCCTGCTGATCTGGCTGCGCCCGCACTGGCGCGATCTGGAGCGCCTCAAAGGCACGGCGGAACGCTTCGGCAAGGGCCACTTGAGCGAGCGCACCAGGATCCCCGCCAGTTCCAACATCGGCAGCCTGGCCAATGTGTTCGACACCATGGCCGGCGACATCGAGAACCTGCTCAATCAGCAGCGGGATTTGCTCAACGCGGTCTCTCACGAATTGCGCACGCCGTTGACCCGCCTGGATTTCGGCCTGGCCCTGGCGCTGTCCGACGACCTGCCCGCCGCCAGTCGCGAGCGTTTGCAGGGGCTGGTTGCGCACATTCGCGAACTGGACGAGCTGGTGCTGGAGCTGCTGTCCTACAGTCGCCTGCAAAATCCGGCGCGCCTGACGGAGCAGGTCGAGGTGTTGCTGGATGAATTCATCGACAGTATTTTGGGCAGTGTCGATGAGGAACTGGAATCGCCCGACATCGTGATCGACGTGCTGCTGCATGGCCAGCTCGAACGCTTCAGCCTCGACCCGCGCCTGACCGCCCGGGCGATTCAGAACCTGTTGCGCAATGCGATGCGCTACTGCGAGAGGCGCATTCAGATTGGCGTGCAGGTATGCCCGAAAGGGTGCGAGATCTGGGTCGACGATGACGGCATCGGTATTCCGGACGACGAACGCGAGCGCATCTTCGAACCGTTTTATCGCCTGGACCGCAGCCGGGATCGGGCGACGGGCGGCTTCGGCCTCGGTTTGGCGATCAGTCGCCGGGCGCTGGAGGCTCAAGGCGGCACGTTGACGGTTGAAGCGTCACCTTTGGGGGGCGCGCGGTTCCGCTTGTGGTTGCCGACGCCGGCCTGAAATGAGTGCAACACCTGTCAAACCTGACAGTAGTCATGTTCCGCAATTAGGCGTTTGATGGTCCCTCGCGGTCAGGCTTTTCAGAGCGTAGCCTGCGGAAGGAGGGTTCATGGGCGCGGTAATAATAAAAACAAACGCGGTAGGAACGATCGGCGCCATCAGGAGCGTCCGGATCGACGAAGCAACGACCCGATTCGCCATGGTCATACCGGAAGACGGCTGGCCCCTGCTGGCCGTGCGGATAGGGCTGAATATCACCGCGGAGGGCGACGATTATTTTTTTGTCGGCGACAAGGTGCGGTACACCGTGTTGATGGATCCCGCGGGCGAGTTCCCACGCGCCCTGGACCTCGAAAAATGCTACGTCGAGCGCAATAGGGTGTGATGGTTTGTATGGCAATCCTCGAGTTTGCCGCAATGTCTGATGGCCTCAACGCCAGCAAGCTGGCTCCTGCAGGGTCGGGTTTGCAACAGCGCATCCGGGCACGCCGCCAAACCCGGTGGGAGCTGGCCTGCCAGCGATGGCGTCGTCAGTACTTACGCGTTGAGCCGGCGCTTCAGCAGTTGCGCCATGTCCTCCAGCTCCGTCGCCGGGTTATGTCCGATCAGCATCCAGGCGTGTTCCATGTCCGACCAATACACCACGTTCATCTCATGCCGGCGCTCATGGGCGAAATGCCGGCTGCCATTGTTGGAGCGCGTGACGCATAACGCCATGGCCCCATGCGCCGGGTCCAGGTAGGTAATCTGCGCGATGGGCACGCCGTCGTATTCGAGAATCTGCGCGCGCTTGAGCTCAACGCGCGGCAGGACCAGTTGACCGGGTGAAAGGCTCAACCCCAGGCGCGCGTCGATGGTGCGTAATTGCGCGCGCTGGACGGCTTCGTCGTTGGGCAGGTGTTCCAGGGTTTGCGGTACGTACAGCGACATATAGTCCGCGACCAGCCCACGCCAGTTGTGCTTGACCTGGCTCGCCTGCCAGCCGAGGAACAAGCGGTCCGCCAGTACGCCGCTGACCACCAGACCGGCTGCCGCCGTGAGAAACCAGCGTCGACTCATGGCTGGCCGGGCCGGCGAAGGCAAGGTATCGAGCATGGCTTGCAAACGGTCTACCGGTGCCTGACGTGCCAGGTCATCGTAGGCCTCGCGAAATGGCAGGCTGCTGCGGGCCAGCCATTGCAAGCGCAGGTTGAGGGTCGAATCTTCGGCAATGGCTGCGTCGATACGGCTGCGCTGGTCGGTGTCGAGTTGGTCGTCGAGGTACGCCACCAGTTGCTCGTCAGATGGTTTTGCGTGATCGTTCATCGACGTTCTCCGGTGGAAGGGTTGGGCACCGCGTGCATGGGTGGGTATTCGGCCAGTTTGGCCCGCGCGGCCGCCAGGCGGCTCATCACCGTACCGATGGGCACGTCCAGCACCTCGGCGACTTCGCGATAGGACAAGCCTTCGACGTAGGCCAGGAATACCGTTTCGCGCTGGGCTTCGGGCAGCGCATCGACGCGCCGGATCACCTGGGTTGCCAGGACGTGGGTTTGCGCCACGTATTCGCCGTCGAACGACAGAGCGCTGTCGGCCTCCACCAACCCCTGGCCCTGACGCACCCGGCGCGAGCGCACTTCATTGAGCCAGATCGAATGCAGGATGCTCAGCAGCCAGCGGTCCATGCGAGTGCCGGGGTCAAATTGCCCGGCGCGTTCCAGCGCCCGCACGCAGGTGGCTTGCACCAGGTCTTCGGCGACATGCCGTTGCCGGGACAGCAGCAGGCCATAGCGCCATAAACGCGCCAGGTGCTGGCCCAGCTCTGCCCGTATTGCCTGATCGCTGGCGATGGCGACCTCCGTCCCGTCAGGTTTTCGATGAGCCGTTGATGGCTTCGGCCAGGTCCTGGTACTCCTCGCAGGTGTTGCCGCAAATCGACTTGATCTGCTGCAGCTGTTCTTGCGCGAGGTCCAGACGACCCTTGATTACATACGCCTCGCCGAGGTATTCGCGGACTTGCGCATACTGCGGATCGAGTTTGACCGATTGCAGGTAATAGCCGATGCCTTCGTCGGTGCGCCCCAGTTTACGCGTGGCATAGCCGCGATAGTTAAGCGCCTTGGCAGTGTTTGGGTTTTCAAGTGTGTCGAGCAACGCCAAGGCTTCTTCATAACGCCCGTCCTTGGCCAGGCGGTAGGCGTAATCGGTGCGGTCGGCGTCGGGCACGAGGCGACTGGTCTGCAGCACGCATTTCTGCGATTTGCTGTCCCAGACCTGGCCCTTGGGGCAATTGGGTTTGGCCGGTGCGTTGTCTTCGCCGTTGGCCAGGGCCAGGGAGCCGGACAACGCAACGGCGAGCAGCAGCGGGGCGGTAAACACAGCAAGACGGTTATTCATGGTAGGGCTCCACAGGATTATTTTCAGTTCGAACCACGTCCCGGCAACATGCGGCGCAAGGTGTTATCGCGCAAACCGTAATGGTGAACCAGCGCCATGACCGCGTGCAGACTGGCCAGGATAATGATGACCCACGCCACTTGCTCATGCAGGCCGCCGAACACCGATTTCATGCTTTTGTCGAAGGTGACCAAGGTTGGGACATCGAACAGGCCGAAAAAGCTGAACGGTTCTGCCTGGGCCCAGCGGAACAGGAAACCCAGTACGATCTGGCTCAGCAGCAAGGCATAAAGCGCCCCATGCGCGGTCTTCGCCAGGATGTTCATCGCCCCCTTGTTGGCGGCTGGCAAGCGCTTGCCTTGGGACAGGCGCCAGAGCAACCGGGCGATGACAATCACCGCGAGCAGGATACCGCAGGAGATATGCAGCGCCTGCAACTCCTTGCGCAGTGGCGTGCCTTTGGCCAGTTGCTCCCAGGTTTGAGCGCTGGCGAACAGGCCGATGACCAGCACGGCAGTCAGCCAGTGCAGGGTCATGGTCAGGCGGTCGTAACGTATCGGTGAATCCGGGTTCAAGTTGTTCATGGGCAATCCTCATGGGCTCTGCCAAGTGAACACCTCGGGGTAAACATTTATTCATTTCTTTCTGCAATTCTTTTCAAGGAAAGGACCGGCCCAGACGCTATGCTCGACAGCGTTCGCCGTCGATCTGGAGAGTTGTCATGAAAGACCACGTTCATCATTCTGCGGCCGCCGGTTACAGAACCGCTGCCGATACTTACGTTCGCGGTCGTCCGGATTATCCGCCGCAAGTGGCTGATTGGCTGGCGCACATGCTGGGGTTGAATGCGGATAAGTCCGTGGTCGATCTGGGCGCTGGAACCGGCAAGTTCACCGCCCGGCTGGTGGCGACCGGGGCACAGGTGATTGCTGTGGAGCCGGTGCCGCAGATGCTGGAAAAGTTAGCCGAAGCCTTTCCCGATGTGCTCGCCGTCAGCGGCACCGCCATGGACCTGCCGTTGCCGGATGCGTCGGTGGATGTGGTGGTCTGCGCCCAGGCCTTCCACTGGTTCGCCAGCGGCGATGCCCTGAGCGAAATCGCCCGGGTGCTCAAGCCCGGCGGCAAGCTGGGGCTGGTGTGGAACCTGCGCGATACCCGGGTGGGCTGGGTGCCCAAGCTGGACGCGATCGTCAATGCACTGGAGGGCGATACGCCGCGTTTCTACACCGGAGCCTGGCGTCAGGCGTTTCCGCACGCGGCGTTCGGGCCGCTGCAAGAACAGCAGTTCAGCCATGGGCACACCGGCTCGGCGGAGGACGTGATTTTCAATCGCGTGCGCTCTACCAGTTTTGTTTCGGCATTGCCGGCGGCGGAGCGTGAGAAGGTGGATGAACAAATGCGCGCTTTGATTGCAGCCGAGCCTGAATTGCGGGGCAAGGATGTGGTGACGGTGCCGTATGTGACCGCGGCATTCGTGGCAGTAAAAATCAGTTAGCCCAACGCCAACCTTTGTAGGAGCAAGCGTGCTCGCGATAGCGGATTATCAGTCACCCTGGATATCCGACGGTCAGACCACCGCGCCAGCACGCCGGCCCCCACAGGATTTGCGCATCAGCCCAGTAACCGGATCGGCTTTCCAGCCGACCAGGCTTGAATATCCTCGATCATCTGCGAGAAGAACTGGTGATAATTCTGCTGGCTGACATACCCGACATGCGGTGTCGCCAGCACATTCTCCAGCGTACGGAACGGGTGGTGCGGCGGTAGGGGTTCCTGATCGAACACATCCAGAGCTGCACCGGCCAGGCGTCGTTTCTGCAGGGCCTTGATCAGCGCCGCTTCATCGACAATCGGCCCGCGTGCGGTGTTGACCAGCAGCGCCGTCGGCTTCATCCAGTCCAGCGCCTGGGCGTCGACCAGCCCACGACTGCGGTCGCTGAGCACCAGATGCACCGACAACACGTCGGCCTGTTCGAACAGTTCCTGTTTGCTGACGTAGGTCACGCCGGCCGCGGCGGCCCGTTCGGCGGTGAGGTTTTCGCTCCAGGCAATCACGCGCATGCCGAACACCTGACCGAACTGCGCAACCCGCTGACCAATGCTGCCCAATCCGAGAATCGCCAGGGTCTTGCCGTGCAGGTCACCCCCCAACGTTTGCTGCCATTTTCCGGCGCGCAGGGCGTTGGCTTCCTCGACCAGGTTGCGGGTCGCGGCCATGATCAGCGCCCACGTCAGCTCTGGCGCGGCGTGTTTGTAGCTGTCGGTGCCGCTGACCTGGATGCCCAGCGCCGCTGCCGCTTTCAAGTCCAGCGCGGCGTTGCGCATGCTGCCGGTGACCAGCAGCTTGAGTTTCGGCAGCCGCCGCAGCAGGTCTTCATCGAAGCGGGTGCGTTCGCGCATCACACAGATCACTTCGAAGTCACCCAGGCGCGCCGCCAGCGTGTCGTTGTCGGCAGGGTAGTCATGGATAAAACTCACCTGGCCAATGGCATCCAGCGCCGACCAGTCCACCACGTCCCGCGCGACATTCTGCCAGTCATCGATCACCGCAATTTGCACAGCCATCAGCCTTACCTCATCAACGAACGGGGTTGGTTTTGTTCAGCCAGGCGAGCAGGGCCTGGTGGAATTGTTGCGGTTCTTCCATTTGTGGCGCATGGCCCATGCCGGGGAATTCGACCAGCGTCGACCGCGGGATCAACTGTGCCACTTGCTTGCCCAGGACATCGTAGTGCCCGAGTCTGGCCTTGACCTCCGGCGTCGCAATGTCGCTGCCGATGGCTGTGGTGTCGGAGGTGCCGATCATCAACAGGGTCGGCATCTTCAGGTCCTTGAACTCGTAGTACACCGGCTGGGTGAAGATCATGTCGTAGATCAGCGCCGAGTTCCACGCCACTTGCGTGTGTCCCGGCCCTTTGTTCAGGCCGGCGAGCATGTCCACCCAGCGATCGAATTCGGGTTTCCAGCGACCACCATAATAGGTGTTGCGCTCATAGCTGCGGATGCCGTCGGCCGTCAGTTTCAACTCGCGCTCGTACCATTGATCCACGGTCCGATAGGGCACGCCGAGGGCTTTCCAGTCTTCCAGGCCGATCGGGTTGACCAGCGCCAGTTGCTCGACCTGATCGGGGTATTGCAACGCGTAACGGGTGGCGAGCATGCCGCCGGTGGAATGTCCGAGCACGCTGGCCTTCTGGATGCCAAGCGCCTTGAGCAATTGCTGGGTGTTGGTGGCCAGTTGCTGGAAGCTGTACTGATAGTTGTCAGGTTTGCTGGAGGTGCAGAAGCCGATCTGGTCCGGGGCGATGACCCGGTAGCCGGCGTCGCTCAGGGCCTTGATCGAGCTGTCCCAGGTAGCGCCGCAGAAATTCTTGCCGTGCATGAGCACAATGCTGCGTCCGTTGGCCTTGCCATGGGCGGCGACGTCCATGTAACCCATTTGCAAGGATTTGCCCTGGGACTGGAAAGCGAAATGCTTGACCGTGTACGGGTACGCGAAACCTTGCAGCTCCGGCCCGTATTCCGGACCTTCGGCGGCGATGACAGGCAGGGCGGCGATCAGCAGCAGGCTGGCCAGCCAGCGGGAGCGGGGGAGGGACATGGGCAAACTCCACAGGAAATCGGCCGATGCTGGATCGGCATGATTAGGGCGACATTAAACACAGGCAATCGCCGCGAATGATCGTTCAACCCATCCAGCCCGAGGTCGCCATGGCCAGCACGCCATAGCGGGCGCCTTTGGCCAGGGTCACGATCAGCAGGAAGCGACCAACCGGCTCGCGCATCACCCCGGCCACCAGGGTTAGCGGATCACCGATGACGGGCACCCAACTCAGCAACAGTGACCAATGACCATAGCGCTGATAATGCCCCCGGGCTTTTTCCAGATGCTTCGGGCTGACCGGAAACCAGCGTCGACCACGAAAGCGCTCGATGCCTCGGCCCAGCCACCAGTTCACCAAGGAGCCAAGGACGTTGCCCAGGGTCGCGACCGCCAGCAGCGACCAGAGCCAGTACTGTTCGCTGAGCAGCAACCCCACCAGCAGCGCTTCTGACTGCAACGGCAGCAGGGTTGCCGCACCGAATGCGGCGGAGAACAACCCGACGTACGCACCCGACATCAATGGGCAGCGTAGTCCGCCACCACCACGTCATTGCCGTCCTTTTTCAGGCCGATCACTTGATAGGCATCACTCATGCCGTCCATTTCCATGCCCGGCGAACCCATCGGCATGCCGGGGGCGGCCACACCCAACAGGTCGTCGCGCTTGCTCAAGGCCAGCACCTGATCGGCCGGGACATGGCCTTCGACGAATTTTCCGTTGATCAAACCGGTGTGGCAGGAGGCCAGGCGGGGCGGCACGCCATGCTGTCGCTTGAAGTCGCTCATGTTGGCTTCGACATGATCCTCGACCTCGAAACCGTTGGCCTCCAGGTGGCTGATCCATTTTTTGCAGCAGCCGCAATTGGCGTCGCGGTGGACTTCAATCGGGATCAGGTCGGCGGCTTGGGCGAGGGAAGAGAGGAACAGGGCGCTCAGCGCGATCAGACTCAGTGGGGTTCGCATGGGGAATCTCGTCTCGAGGGGCGGGCAAAAAACGCATTCTGACCATTCTAGCCAACGCCGAGGCAGTAGATTGTTTCGAAGTAATACGCGGCGACAGGTCGTGCCCACGCTTCAGCGGGCCAAGGTTGTGCTTTGTATCCGAAGTGTATTGAAATTGTAAGCTCGGCAAATATAAGCTGGTGGGGTGTTGTAACTAAACCGATACTCGCGCCCACCTAACTTGCTTGAACAAGGAGTTTCCATGCTCGTCTTACAAGGACTTTGCTCATGACAATCGGTTATACCGGCGCCTGGACGTCTAAAGCGGGCCTGCTTGTTCAAGACACGGGCACCAGCACGAAGCCGGTGGCCCAGAGCGTTAAGGTCAAGCAGATGCTGGCCCTGGTGGGCAACAATCCAAACGCGCTCGACACGGCGAAGATGGACAAGATGCAACTGCACAAGAACATAAAGGGTTTCAACCCGGAAAGCGTGACCGCCACGTCGCTGGGCAATCTCACGGCCTTCCTGAAAGAGCGTGGTCTGATCACCGACGTGACCGCGGTGACCCTGAGCAATGCCGGTGACAAGTTCGATCGCTTCGGTATTCCGAAAGACCCGGATGCGCCCTTTAACGCACTTGAGTACTTCGCCACGCAACTGGATACCATCCAGAACAACAACCTGAAGGGTAACAAGTACGCGAACTACTTGATTCCCGAGTACAAGAAGGCGATCTACGTACTGCAGAACCTGGCCACTTACGGCAAGGGCAACGGTACGACACCATCAGACAAGAACCTCTCCGCCAAGGCGTGAGATCGAATTGCACTGACCCGTTCGGGCGACCGAACGGGCCAGGTGCCTGTCAACGGTCGAGCAACTTCATGACTTCCTCCGGGTAGCGCAAACCGGCGGTGGCATTCGCCGGGAAAATCGCTTCCAGTGCGAGCAATTCGTCGTCGCTCAGTTTGACCTCCAGCGCCGCCACGTTTTCTTCCAGGTATTTACGCTGTTTGGTCCCGGGAATCGGGATCAGGTAATCACCTTGGGCCAGCACCCACGCCAGTGCGAGTTGACCGGCCGTCACGCCTTTTTGCGCCGCCAGGTCTTGAACCTGCTGTACCAGCAGCAGATTTTTCGCGAAGTTCTCACCCTGAAAACGCGGGCTGAACCGCCGGTAATCATCCGCCGCGAAATCGTCCGGGCTTTTCAGCGCGCCGGTCAGAAAACCCCGACCCAATGGGCTATAAGGCACGAAAGCGATGCCTAGTCGCTGGCACGCCGCCAGGCAACCGTTTTCTTCCTGATCGCGACTCCACAGCGAATACTCGCTTTGCAGCGCACTGATCGGATGCGCCTTGTTGGCCCGTTCCAGGGTCGCCGCCGAAGCCTCGCTTAATCCCAGGTAACGCACCTTGCCGGCCTTTACCAGGTCGGCCATGGCCCCAACCGTTTCCTCGATGGCCACTTGCGGGTCGATACGGTGCTGGTAATACAAGTCCAGGGTGTCGACGCCCAGGCGTTTGAGCGTGCCGTCGATGGCGGCACGAATGTAGTCCGGGCGGCCGTTGACACCCCGGGCAGTCGGGTTCGCCGGGTCGCGGACGATGCCGAACTTGCTCGCCAGGAACACTTGATCGCGCTTGCCGACGATGGCCTTGCCGATCAGCTCTTCGTTGGTGTGCGGGCCGTACATGTCAGCGGTGTCGAGCAGATTGATGCCCAGCTCCAGCGCCCGGTGCAGGGTAGCAATGGCTTCGCGGGTGTCGACCCCGGTGGTGTAGAAATCGGTCATGCCCATGCAGCCGAGGCCAATGGCGCTGACCCGTGGACCGTTCTTTCCAAGTTGACGTGTTTGCATGAAATCAGCTCCTTTTGAATGTGACGCCCATTGTTGACCTCGACACAAACGAGATAAACCGGCTAAAACTGCTATCACTGTTCATCAATTCTAAATAATCAGTCGGTACGCCAAAGCAATGGACCGTCTCAACGCCATGCGCGTGTTTACCCGAATCGTCGAACTGGGCGGTTTTGCCAAAGCGGCGGACAGCCTGCAGATGCCCCGTGCTTCGGTGACGCTGCTAATCAAGCAACTGGAAGCGCATTTGGGTGTGCAGCTGTTGCAACGCACAACGCGTCAGATCAGCCTGACCCTCGATGGCGCGGCCTATTACCCGCGTTGCGTGCGGTTGCTGGCGGACCTGGAGGAAACCGAAGCGGTGTTCTCCGCCGCGCGGCACAACCCCAAAGGCTTGCTGCGGGTGGACATGCCAGCAGGCATCGGGCGTTTGATCGTGATTCCGGCGCTGCCGCAGTTCACCGCCCGTTATCCGTTGATCGAGCTGGAAATCGGTCTAAACGACCGGCCTGTCGACCTGATCCGCGAAGGCGTCGACTGCGTGTTGCGGGGCGGTTCCTCCCTTGACGATTCGCTGGTGGCGCGGCCATTGGTCATGTTGGACCAGGTCACCTGCGCCAGCCCCGACTATCTGCAACGGCACGGCATGCCCCAGGACTTCGCGGCACTGGCGGGGCATCAAATGGTGGAATACGTGGCCAGCAACGGTAAACGTTTCGGGCTGGAGTTTGTCGTGGATGGCCAGGTGCAGGCTCTGAATCTGCCCAAGCACATTTCGGTCAACAGTGCCGATGGCTATCTGGCGGCCTGCGAGGCGGGATATGGCCTGGTGCAGGCGCCTTACTATCATGTGGCGCGGCGATTGAAGGAGGGGCGTCTGGTCGAGGTGCTGAGGGAAGTGCCGCCACCGGTCATGCCGTTGACGGCGCTCTATCCTCCTCACCGTCAGTTGTCACGACGGGTGCGGGTGTTCGTCGACTGGATGGTTGAGCTGTGTACACAGCCGGGCAATATTTTTTTCAGGGATCAGTCACGTCCATGAAAAGCGTTAGCGATGGTAATAACCCGGTCCACCACGGTCGTCGTAGTGGTGGTCGCCGTGCCAGCCGCCGTGGGGGAAAATAATGCAGCCGCTCAGGGAAAGAATGGCGAGCAGGGGAATCAGCAGGGCGATTCGACGGAACATTTCTAAATCCTCATGGTTAACGCCGTGAAGCTAAAACTCTTCATCGGCTGTAACATGAGACCCCGTTTGCAGCGCCCCATCCCCGAAAAACGGTAGGGGCTTGGCATGCATCCGGATACAAAGCGGATACATTTTTCACGTTCAGTTTCAGGTTTGAGGAAAAGGGCAAATGACCCAGTCGCAACGTTTGAAATATTCGATTCTGATCTCCCTGGTCGTGCTGGGGATCATGTTTGGCCTGTCGTATCTGCAGAACACCGGGGTCATCAGCGAGAAGCTGTTCCAGTACATCGCCATTGGGGTGGCGGTTCTCGTGGTGGTGATCAATGGCGTGATGCGCCGCAAGGTCAAACCCTGAACGACGCCCGCCAGGGCGATTACTCGCCGTGCAGTACGGCGGCAGCCTGCGGGTGCAGGCTGTAGCTCTTGTCCGCGTTCAGCGTGATCACGCCTTCGCTGCACAAGCGCTTCAACACTTCGCGAACGCTGAGAAACGACAAGGGAATGTCCAGGTCTAGCAGGTGGCTGTGCACGCCACGTACGCCGAGGCTGCGGTCGCTCTCGGCGGCGCTCAGCAGGGCGTCGATGACTTTCAGGCGAATCAGGCTGGTGCGCAAGCCAAAGCTCTTGAGCAGGACGCGGATCCGCTCATTGCCGTGACGCTCGGCCTTTTGATTGAACAGGCCCGAGTGACCTAGCGCTGCAGTGCTACCGTCCGTTGGCAGTTGCGAGTTGTACATGCAAAAACTCCTTTGCAGAGCCTGGACCGAAAAGATGTATTGGTGCTCTTACCCATAAGACGTATGAGCCAGGCAAATCATGAAGCCTCAGATGTAGAAATTTTGTCGCCGCTACGTCACGACCCCGTAAATTCCCGTCTTCCTCCCCTTTAAATTTTTGCCATCAAATTCGTTCCCTGTAGGAGCGAGCCTGCTCGCGATGGTCGTCAACGATGACGCGGGCTATCTGAATGCCAACGTTGCCTGGACGACCATCGCGAGCCTGCTCGCTCCTACAGTTTGATTTGCATTCAGGAGCGAGCGTGATTATTACCAGGCAGTTAACCCGATTGAGCCTTGCCGCGGTATGGGTGGGGCTGAGCCTTGCGGCCAACGCGCGTAGCCAGCCGGATCAGGCGACAGCCGAGATCCGCCGGACCAGTTTCGGCGTGCCGCACATTCGCGCCGACAACGAACGTGGCCTCGGCTACGGCATTGGCTATGCCTATGCCCAAGACAATCTGTGCCTGCTGGCCAATGAAATCACCACCGTGAATGGCGAACGTTCGCGGTATTTCGGCGCGGAACAATTCACCGTCGAAGAGCGCGAAAACCAAGTCAGCGACGTGTTTTTCAACTGGCTGAATACGCCGCAGTCCGTCGCCGCGTTCTGGCAGGGACAAACCCCGGAAGTCCGCGACCTGATGGAAGGTTATGTGGCGGGCTACAACCGCTCGCTGGCAGAACGTCGCGCTCAGGGCTTGCCGCAGCAATGTCGGGGTGAATGGGTGCGGGACATCACTGCGCAGGACCTGGTCAAGCTGACCCGTCGCCTGTTGGTCGAGGGCGGTGTGGGGCAGTTTGCCGAAGCGCTGGCCGGTGCGAAGCCGCCCAACGCCGTTGCGCAAGCCGCCGCTGGCCCCGCAGCGTTCCAGACCGCCGAAGTACGCCAGCAACGCTTCGCCCTCGATCGCGGCAGTAACGCGGTCGCCGTGGGTAGCGAGCGCTCGTTCAACGGTCGCGGCATGTTGCTGGCCAACCCGCATTTTCCGTGGGTCGGCGGGATGCGCTTCTATCAGATGCACCTGACCATCCCCGGCAAACTGGACGTGATGGGCGCCGCGCTGCCCGGCCTGCCGATGATCAACATTGGCTTCAACCAGCATCTGGCCTGGACCCACACCGTTGATTCGTCCAAGCACTTCACCTTGTATCGCCTGCAGCTCGATCCGCAGGATCCGACGCGTTACCTGCTCGACGGCAAGTCGGTGCCGATGAAACAGCAAACCGTCACCGTCAGCGTGAAACAGCCGGACGGGCAGACCCGGGCGGTTTCCCATGTGGTCTACAGCTCGCAGTTTGGTCCGATCGTGCAATGGCCGGGCAAACTGGGGTGGGACAAGCAATTCGCCTTCAGTTTGCGCGACGCCAATCTCGATAACGACCGCGTGCTGCAGCAGTGGTATGCGATGAACCGCGCAACCAGTCTTGAAGAATTGCAGGCGTCGGTGCACACGATCCAGGGCATCCCGTGGGTCAACACCCTGGCTGCGGACGACAAGGGCCAGGCGCTGTACATGAACCTGTCGGTGGTGCCGAACGTCGATGCCGCCAAACTGGCCCAATGCAGCGATCCGCGGGCCGGGTTGCAGATGATCGTGCTCGACGGGTCCAACAGCGCTTGCGCCTGGGACATCGACCCGGAGGCCGCACAAAAAGGCATCTACGCCTCCGCCCGGTTGCCGCAATTGCTGCGCAAGGATTTCGTGCAGCACTCCAACGATTCGGCGTGGATGGCCAACCCGGCGCAGCCGCTCACCGGGTTCTCGCCGTTGATCAGCCAGGAAGGCCAGCCGCTGGGCCTGCGCTCGCGCTTTGCGTTGGATCGGCTTGGCACGTTGGAGAAGGCCGGGCCGATCACGGCGGCGGACCTGCAACACATGGTGATGGACGATCAGGTGTATCAGGCGGCGCAAGTGATGCCGGACCTGCTGCAGTTCTGCGCGGCGGACCTGGGCGCGGATGCCTCGACGCTGGCGCCGTTGTGCGCCAGCCTCAAGGCCTGGGATCGCAGCGCCAATCTCGACAGCGGCCTGGGTTTCGTGCATTTCCAGAACGTGATGGAGGCATTGCAGGTAACGCCGGACGTCTGGCGAGTGGCGTTCGACCCGAAAGACCCGCAACACACCCCGCGCGGCCTGGCAGTGGATCGCCCGGAGGTGGCGACCGCTTTGCGTGATGCGATGCAGGCGTCAGTGGAGCGGGTCAACACATCGGGGCTGAAGAGCGACAGCCGTTGGGGCGATATCCAGGTGGTCAGCAGTGGCGGCAAGCAGACGCCGATTCACGGCGGGCCGGGTGCCCTGGGCGTTTACAACGCGATTCAGAGTGTGTCGAGGAGCGATGGAAAACGCGAAGTGGTCAGTGGCACCAGCTACCTGCAAATCGTGACGTTCGATGACAAAGGTCCGCAGGCCAAAGGGTTGCTGGCGTTCTCGCTGTCCAGCGACCCGTCCTCGAAGTACTCGAATGACCAGACCCTGGCGTTTTCGACGAAGCAGTTGAGCGCGATGCCGTTCACCGAACAGCAGATCACCTCGGACCCGCAGTATCAGGCGCAGACGATCCGCGAACAGGACGAAAAAGCCGGGAAGGTGGCGAGGCAGTAAAACGAAAAATGCTGGGATAAAAAGAAGGCCGCACCTCGCGAGGGTTGCGGCCTTTCAGCTTTTCGGCGGTTGTTGCGGCATGGAGTTGAGGACCGGGTTGCCGTCCTTGTTACGGGTCAGGTAGACGGGCAGCACTTTGGGCAGCGACCCTACAAGCGTGTTGAGTTCCTTGATGTTGTAGATGCCGCCGAGACGGATCGCGCCGGTGCTGCTGTCGGCGACCATCACCGGATGGGTCAGGTAGCGGTTGATCAGGGGCAGCGCTTCGGACAATGCCAGGTCATCGAGCACCAGTTTGCCTTGGCGCCAGGCCAGCGACGTGTCGTTGGCGTAGGTCTGGCTGATCTGCGGCGTAAAGTCGCCGTGTTTGTAGCGGGCCTGCATCGACGGCTCGAGGCGCAAACCATCCCCCGGCAGGTCCTCGTTGCTGCTGACCAGCACCGAGCCTTCAATCAGGTTCACCCGCACCTGATCTTCATACATCCAGACGTTGAACTGGGTTCCGGTTACGCGGATCCGGCCGTCTCCCGCCTTGACGATGAAAGGGTGGGCCGCGTCGTGGGTGACACGGAAAAACGCTTCACCCTTTTGCAGCGTGACCCGGCGTTGATCCTTGTAGTTACTGTAAGTCAGTTCGGTGCCCAGGTTCAGTTCGACCTGGCTGCCATCCTTCAGGGTGACCTGGCGGACCGTGTTGCTCGCTTCGAAATGCTGATACGAGTTGGGCAGCCAGCCCAGGTTCCAGCCGGCGTACGCCGCCAGGGGCAACGCCAGGGCGCAGACGGCGGCGGCAATGCCCAGGGTACGCCAGGGGGTGGCGGGTTTGAGGCGGGGGGCGGGGGAGACGGTTTCCGGTCGAGGCAGATCTTCCGCGACAACCCAGATCTCCAGCATGGCCTCGTATTCGAAGGCATGCAGTGGATGCGCATCCCGCCACTGCTCGAAGGCTTGTCGCTCTTCAGCGGTGCAGTCGCTGGCGTGCAGACGCATGCACCAGTGCGCGGCGGCATCGGTGACGGCGTCATAGTCGGCTTGTGAGAAAGGGCTGTCGGTCATTGACTCATCCTGATTTCGTGCATTCTAACCTTGGGGGGAGTCTGCGAGAACAGCCGTCATGGCATTTACCCATCAAACGGGGTGTTTATTTTGTCCCTAAGGCCCTGAACTGTCTGCAGCTGCGGCCTGAGCACCCAGTTCCTGTAGGAGCGAGCAGGCTCGCGATGGTCGTTAACGATAACGCGTGCTGCCTGAATAAACGCGGAGCCCTCGAGTCCATCGCCAGCAAGCTGGCTCCTACAGGGTTTTGCGTGTTGTTGGTTCTGGTTACGTCACCGGGTCGAGCTGTCGGCCCATTTCACAGATCAGAAACGCGATCGAGTCGGCATTGCGCAGGATGATGTCGATTCGGGCAGACGGGTTTGTCTGGTCCAGAAATGCACTGCGTGCTTCGTCCATCGTCTTGCTTTGGGTCGCGCTCAGGATTTCCCGGCCCACATGCTCCAGCCCCGGTATCGCGTCAAGGCTGACCCACGCACTCAGCGAGTTGTTCCACTGCGCGAACAGCTCTTGCCGAGGGCTGGAAAGGGACAGGGCCAGGCGCTGGAAGTCCTGTTGTGATTGTTTCATTGTGGCGCCGTAGCGGGTGATCGGTGTGATGAGGTCGCTGAACGGTCGCCGTGCCTCAAGCGTCGCGATGTCCAGCGCCTTCGAATAGGTATGGGCAAATTCATGAATCAGGGTGGCTGCCTGGCTATGACCGTCGACATTGAAGGGCTCGGTCAGGCACGACTTGTACCCGTCGAGCCCCTGTTCGAAAAACCGTTCGGTGAAATGCACATACTTGCGATCATCATCTTTCAGCACGAAGGCAATCAGATCGGTCAACTGATGCTTGACGGAGCCGACCACGAACCGCTCGGAGTTCAGCAGGTCTTCACCCGGGTCCACCAGGGCATCGCAGACGGGGGTGATGGCGTGTTTGATTTTATCGAGCAGGGCGGTATCGACGCGGGCGACGTCAAAAAAACGCCTCAGGAACGTATCCAGTCGCGTCCCGGGCAGCAGTTTCCTGAGCTGCGCGAGGTTGTGCAGACTGTTGAAGGCGTAGAAGCGCGCCATGTCGATGGCCTGCACGATCATCCGGGCCTTTTCCGGGTGGCAGGCGCGGATCTGTTGCATGCCCCGGGCCTCGATGTTCAGCACCTGACGGGTCCGAAGGTTGTTTGTGTAGCGATTGTGCAGGGTTGACAGCGCCTTGCCGAAATGCACGGTGTGCGAATCCAGGTCGACCACCTGCAATCCTCCGGGCGTTGTCATCAGATAGGGGCCCTTTTCCCGATCGCTGAGTATTCGCCACACGGCTCCCGGGTTGGCGACGCGATAGACTTTTCCGGCGATGGCAGCGTAGCGATTCGTGCCCACTGACTTGACCCAAGTGCCACTCGTGGCGTCCTTTTTCAAATCTTTCAACGCCACGGTGGTCACTTCGAACGGTTGCAACGAGGTGCGCATCGGCGTGGTGGGCCGCACGTCCGCCCACTGCGGGTCGACAACCGGGGTGGCAACAGGAGGGGCATCGGAGGTCGTTTCCGCCGTGAGCAGCGAGGCTTCCTGTGACAGTTTTCCCAATGACACGAGCTGCTTGCCACCGTCGATAAACGCCTGGACGGCGCGTGTCCAGTGATGATCCTGCAGGGCCTCGGCGGAGTCTTTGAAGGCCTTGTAGGCGTGCCACAAGAACCGGCCATAGGCGAGTTTGCCGGGCAGGACGCCGGAGATCAGGTTGATCCCGGCGCTGAACAGTTGCCGGGTGGCCTCCCAGTCCGACTGGCCGGTGTCTTCGGACTGACTGCCTAGCATCTGCGCGAGCAGACTTGCGTTGTCGGCGAACAATCGCGCCAGCAGATTGCCGACGATGGGGGTGGCCCCCAGGTTAATTTCGCTCACCTCACCGAGACTGGACTGGAACAGATTGCTGAACGACATCCGCTGGCTTTCCGGCAAGCGCCTGAGAATCAGCTCCTGCAGGGTTCCGGGTCTGTTGATCGCCGCCACCACGTCGAGCTCGTTGGCGAACTCGCTGAAGATCGGCCCGCAGTGGTAGGGCGCATACAGAATGTGCGGCCCGGTTTTCCCTCCACCGGGGCCGATCAGGTACACCCCAAGGGCCTGGACGGCGGCGGTGCCGACCGTCTTGATCAGTTCCAGCGGCCGGACGACGGCGTGAGCCCCCGCCACGGTGACACGGGCGAGCGCGTCTGGCATGTCCAGCACCTGGGCAATCAAATCGAATGCGCTGGACGACAGGCGTTGCTGCAGTTTTTGCGCGTGGGCGTGATGGAGCAGTTGCCACGGCAGTTGTTGCGCGAAGCGCAATGAGCGTGCGGCGGAATCGACGCCTGACAGCGCCTCGGTCACCTTTTTGGCAAAGTCCCGCGGGATGTTCAGCGACTGCAGAAGCTGACGGACCGCCCCTTGATTCAGTCCCTCGGGCAGCTTTCGCGTGGTTCCGGCACTGACTCGAAATCCCGTGCCCTGCGCGATATTGACGTGGTTCAAGGCGAACTCGGTCAGGGTTTGCGCGGGCCCCGCCAGTGCCAGGTTGGGCGTGATTTCCACTGTGTCTGGGTCAATGGACTGTCCAGGGAAACGCGCGGTCAGCAATGACTTGAGGGTATCGCGAACGTAGTCCTCCAGCGTCTGCATCCCATGCAGATAGTCCTTGTCGTCGATGACGTTGTTGCGGTACTGCTCCAGCAACTCGAAGTGCAATTGCTGTTCTTCGACCGGTGCCAGACCCAGCCAGGCAGGCAGGGATTGCTGGTGAGCGATGGCGTCGGCAATCCGCATCGCTCGGCGCAGATTGGTGTCGATGGGTGTCTGCGTCAGTGTCCTGAATGCCTTACTCTGCTTCTCGGTGCTGAGTTTCAACGAACGCAGATGCTCGCAACGTCCCAGGAAGTGGGCAATGGCTGACTGCGTGAGACGCTGCAGGACATTGTCTTCGATCAGCCGCAGCGAGTTGAGGGCATAGCGTCGGTGGAACTTGCGCTGTTCGGGAGTGAGGTTTTCCAACAGCACCAGACGCTGGTCAGGGTCCAGCAGGCGCAGGTTCAGCTGTTGCCGAGCAGTGCCGACCGTATCAAACACTTCCAGACCCGCCGCTGGCGTCCACAGGATCGCACGTCCGGAATGCTGGGCGTCTAGCCCGCCACGCTCGGTCAGCAGGAAGCAGTGGGCCAATGGCAACACATTCCGCTCACCGGAACATTCCAGAACCAGCGAGAACGCATCCGGATAGAAACCACGGACCGCCGGGCGGCTTTTGCGGTCCGGCCGGTCCGGGTTGAACACGGTATCGACAATCAGCCAGTCGCCATTGCGCAGGGTGCCACCGAGTTCGCGCAAACCGGCCTCGCCACGCAAGCCAACGGAGAGGGCGTGGGCCAAGCGTGGCTTCATGTTTTCCAGGTACGCCCGTTGTGCTGCCAGCGTTGCCACGGGTTGTGCGACAAACTCGGTGTGGATCGGCCATTCGACTGCACGAAAAGTCTTCGCCTGACCGCTCGCCGTGTCCGCCAACACCATGGAGGGCTGTTGCTCCGGCAGCGCTGGCCGGGTGCTCCAGCGGCCCTGGACATCCAGTGTCAACAGGTCAGTGTTGATCATCGAGCGCATGTCCAGCGCCTTGTCAAAGAACGCGTGGATGTTCACCGCGCCGTCGCTGAGGCGGAACACCTGAAAGGCGTATTCCATGTTTTGCAGCTGTTTGCTGATGATTGCTTCGAACAGGGCGTTGAACACCGAACCCGTAACCACGGCGCCCGACACTTGCGCCTGATCGAAACCGATGAAGCGGTTGCGCTCCTCAAGGCTCAGCAGGTCATACAGTTCGTCGTCGTGACCGGCCACCAAGGATTTTTTCTGCAGCGTGTCCTTCAGGTCCTGGTAGTTCTTCAGTACTTGCATGCCGTGGCCGGGCGTGTAGAGAAAAGCATTGGCGCTGTCGTGGCTGATCATCAGCGCGCCGGCGAGTTCGACATGGTTGGGCGGGTATTCCCAAAGGCGCACGGTTTCCAGGGTCAGGCTCGATGCTCTTTCAAGCGACTCGTCGATCAGCGGGTGCAAGTCGCGGCTTTGTTCCGGGCTGATGATCCCGGCTTCGCGCTTGAGCAGCAGGTCGGCGCGGGCCTTTTCGCGCAGGGCACGGGTAAAGAATGCCCTCCGTGTGGCACCGTCGACGCTGCCGTCATTCCAGTAGCGTTGCAATTGCACGGCCAGCAGGTTGATCAGGGTGTCGGCGGCGTTCTTGATCGCCGTTTCCCAGAGTCTCTGGTCTGCGGCTTGCGGCGTTCGTTGCGGGTGAGAAAATTCCGGATGCTGTCCGACGGGCCAGCGTTGATGGCGGTAATAAGAGAGCAGCGCCTCGCTGAAGGACATGGCACTGATCCAGCGGCGGGTCGTCGGGTTTTGCGCGTCGGTTTCGGCATAAAAACTGACTTGGGTTCGTTGTTGATCCAGCCTCGGAAAGGCCGCTTTCATTGAGTCCTCAAGCACTTTATCGAGCAGCCCGCCCAGTGTCGGCAGTTTGCGCAGCTCGTCGATCATCGCCTGATTATTGCTGCGCTGGTTGCTTTCAATGACGGTGCGCTGGTCTTCGAAAATGTCCTCATCGATGGTCGCGAAGCTCAGCTTGATGTCAGTGGCCGCCGCCAGTGTCTTGCGCGCGGCCAGCGACATGAAGGCCAGCAAGTCATCGTCCTCGCCTGCGCGGTCGAGTTGGCGTTTGAGGTCCGCGGACAGGCTCGCACGGCTGTCGAATTTCTTGATGCCGGCGTACGGGGTGTAAAGGATTTCGCCTTTGTCATCCGGCGTCGAACTCAGTACGAAGCAACCCGCGAGGGGCAGCGACGATGTGCCGATACCGACCAGGATACGCTCGGCGAGCATCGGCAGCGTCTGTTGACTGCGTTGGGTCTGGCTGGCCAGTTTCAGGTGGCGGAACCACTCGAAATCCTTGCGCGTCAGCCCGTGGGTTTTGCCAAGCTCAGTCCAGAGGCCGGGCGAACTCAGGGCCTGGGGAAAGAACAGCGGGGTAGAGGGTGTAGACATTGTTTTCCAGTCTCTTGCTGGGCGCCACGAAGAGCGCCGTTAAGGTGAGACTCGAGACTAAAAGCCGCGGGAATAGGGCAGGTGGTAGATAGTTAACGCATCCGCCGTCAGCGGGGGTTGAGCGGAAAGGTTGACAGGCTCCCGGTCGCGCGTGGTTAATCAGCGGGTCTTCATACGCTGTTGCCCCCTCCAATAATTAGTCTGGAGCTTCAGATGTCTGCGCCACACGATCAAGTGTCTACTGTTGTCTCGCAAAACCTGTCCCTCGACGAGCTGACGGGGTTGCTTGAGAAGATCTTCCTGCGTCACGGCACCTCGGCCGGAGTCGCGCGAGTGTTGGCCGAAAACTGTGCCGGCGCCGAACGCGATGGTGCCCACAGCCACGGCGTGTTCCGGATTCCCGGTTATGTGTCGACCCTCAAGAGCGGCTGGGTCAACGGCCAGGCTGTACCGGTGGTCGAGGACGTGGCGTCCGGCTTCGTTCGGGTCGACGCCGGCAATGGCTTTGCCCAGCCCGCCCTGGCGGCCGCTCGCGCCTTGCTGGTGGAAAAGGCTCGCAGCGCCGGTATCGCGGTGCTGGCCATTCGTAATTCGCATCATTTCGCGGCGCTGTGGCCGGACGTCGAGCCGTTCGCCTATGAAGGGCTGGTGGCGTTGAGCGTGGTCAACAGCATGACCTGCGTGGTGCCCCACGGCGCCGATCGGCCGCTGTTCGGCACCAACCCGATTGCCTTCGCGGCGCCTCGGGCCGATGGCGATCCGATTGTTTTCGACCTGGCCACCAGCGCCATTGCCCATGGCGACGTGCAGATCGCCGCGCGCAAGGGCGAGCGCCTGCCGGCGGGCATGGGCGTGGACAGCCTTGGCCAACCGACCCAGGACCCGAAGGCGATCCTCGAAGGCGGCGCGCTGCTGCCGTTTGGCGGGCATAAGGGATCGGCGCTATCAATGATGGTGGAGCTGTTGGCGGCGGCGTTGACCGGCGGCAATTTCTCGTTCGAGTTCGACTGGTCGAACCATGCGGGGGCCAAGACGCCGTGGACCGGGCAGTTGTTGATCGTGATCGACCCGAGCAAATCGGCAGGACAGAGCTTTGCCGAACGCAGTCAGGAACTGGTGCGGCAGATGCACGGAGTGGGGTTGAAACGGTTGCCGGGGGATCGGCGGCATTCTCAGCGGGCCCGGTCCGAGGCGGAAGGGGTTCAGCTTGATGCGCAGACGCTGGCGGATCTGCACAAATTAGCGCAGCCGTAAGCGCATAAACCTGTAGGAGCGAGCTCGCTCGCGATGGTCCTCAACGATGACGCAATCTGTCTGGATGCCAGCGTTGACTGGGCTTACATCGTCGGAACGCCGCCCGGAGCATGCTCGCTCCTACAGGAGACAGGAGGCAGGAAGGATCTGGGGTTACTTACGACCCAGCAACAACCCGACCACCAGACCAAACCCGGCCGAAATAGCCACGGTCTGCCATGGATGACCGCCAATATAGGTCTCGGTGGCCTCTACCGCTGGCAGGGTCCGGTCGCGAACGCTGGTCACCGAATCCCGCGCCTGCTGGAGTTTCTGGGCGATTTGCCCGCGTAGCGTGTCGGCTTCCTCACCGACCAGTGAAGCACTGCTCTTCAGCAGTGTTTCCGACTCTTCGATCAACGCTTGAAGTTCGCTGAATGCCTGATCCTTGATTTGATCTTCGGCGGCTTGTACGCGGGTTTTCCGGGCCATTGGGTAACTCCTTACTGATGAATAGGCAGTGAACAATGGAGTCCGCCACGACGGAAAAAGTTGCAGCGATTTTGCGTGCGGGCTCGATCTTGCAGAAAAATCCAGCGCAGGAGATTTCTTCCTACAGTGTAAGATGTTGCCAATTTACGCAGCAGGTAATTCCCCATGAGCTTCAATCTGGCCGACAAACCCCTTGCAGAGCGCGCGGCGCTGGAAGACGAGAAATCTCGTCTGTTCGAACTGTGGCAGAACAACCTCGGCAAAGCCAAAGGCGAAGCGGCACGGCTGTTCGGCGAGCGCGCCAAGCGCAAAGGCAAATGGGCCGAGTGGGTCCGTGCCGAACTCGACGGCATGTCGCCACCGGAATTCGCCAACATGGTGCGCAGTGAAGTCAATCGATTGATGGCTGCGAAGTAAGGCGCGACATCAGGAGAAACACCGCCGCTCCTGCGCGGCGGTGCGTTTGCCTTATTTGATCACCAGCATCCGATACACCCCGGCCTCGGCCTCGATCCCATGGGTATCATGGGTGAAACCGGGGAAAGACTTGTCGAACGCTTCCAGTGCTTTGAGGTAGGCCAGCAAAGGCCCGTCCGCCGCACCGGCATTTTCCCCCGGCATCAGCAGCGGGATTCCCGGCGGGTAGGGCACGATGCCAGTGGCCGCGACGCGACCGGCCGCTTCCTCCAGGGTCACCCGCTCGATGTCGTTGCGCACCAGTTTTTCGTAGGCCTCCACCGGGCTGAACTCGGCTTTGGGCAGGGTGCCGAAGGCCTGGGACATGTTGTAGGTGGTCTTGTGTTTCTTCATGGCGGCGAAGATTTCGTCGGCCAGGTCCTTGAGCCCCATGCCGGCGTAACGGGTCTGGTTGGCGGCCAGCAGGTCCGGCAGGCACAGCTCCAGTTCAAGGTTGTCGTCATAGTCGCGCTTGAAGTCGAGCAGGGCGTTGACCAGGGTGCCCCATTTGCCCTTGGTAATGCCGATGGAGAACAGGAACAGGATGGTGAAGTCGGTGGTTTTCTCGACCACGATGCCCTGGCGCCCGAGGTAGGCGGTGAGCACGCAGGCCGGAATCCCCGATTCGAGCAAGTTGCCGTCGTCGCCCATGCCGGGGCTGAGCACCGAGACCTTGATCGGGTCGAGCATGCAATAGCCGTCTTCGATATCACCAAAGCCGTGCCATACCTCGTTGGGGTGCAGGACCCAGCAGTTCGGCTCGGATTTGAGCAGCGCAGGGTCAACTTCGTGGAACGGCACCGTGGTATGGCCAACCTGAACGGTGGGCGGCTGCCAGCAGGTGAAGAACCAGTCGTTGTGGCTCGCCATTTCGTTGTGCATGCGCGAAATGACCTGGCGGAACGAGATGGCTTCCTCGATGGATTCGGTGGTGAGGATCTGCCCGCTGGGCGCCTCCATCATCGCCGAGCTGACGTCGCAGGACGCCATGATCGCGTAGTTCGGCGAGGTCGAGGCGTGCATCATGAACGACTCGTTGAAGCGCCCGTGCTCGATGGGGTTGCGGCCGTCGCGCACATGAATCATCGAGGCCTGGGACAGCGCCGCGAGCAACTTGTGCGTGGACTGGGTGGCGAACACCGTGGGTTTGGACGCGTCGTGATCGTCCGGGCTGCCATGCATGGCGTGGCGCCCGCGATACAGCGGGTTGAATCGCGCGTAGCCATACCAGGCTTCGTCAAAGTGCAGGCGGTCGACGCTCTGGCCCAGCAGCTCTTCGACCCGGGTGACGTTGTAGGTCAAGCCGTCGTAGGTGGAGTTGGTGATGATCGCGTGCACCGGCGTCGGGTCAATCCCGTCCCGCACCAACGGGTTATCGGCGATGGCGGCTTTCACGCTCTCGGCACTGAGGGTTTGCGGCAGGATCGGGCCGATGATGCCGAAGCGGTTGCGCGTCGGCACCAGGTAGGTCGGGATCGCGCCGGACAAGGTCATCGCGTGCTCGGCGGACTTGTGACAGTTGCGGTCGCACAGGGCGATCTGGTCACGGGTGACGCTGGCCATCAGGATGACCCGGTTGGACATCGACGAGCCGTTGGTCACGAAGTAGCTGCGATGGGCGCCAAACACCTTCGCCGCATAGCGTTCGCCCTGGCCGATGGGGCCGCTGTGGTCGAGCAGCGAGCCCAGTTCACCCACCGAAATCGACAGGTCGGAGCGCAGCAGGTTTTCGCCGAAAAACTCGTAGAACGCGCGCCCGGCGGTACTTTTCAGAAACGCCGTGCCGCCGGCATGGCCCGGGGTGTGCCAGGAATATTCATAGTTGCGCGAGAATTTCACCAGAGAGCCGAACATCGGCGGCAGCGCGGCCTGACGGTAGCGCTCGATGGCGGCGAGGATCCGCCCACTGAGGAAACGGCTGGTGTCTTCCGGCAGCCAGATGAAGTCATCGGCGTGTTGCATGACCACCAGCGGGATGTTCGAGGCGGTGCTGCGATCGCTGATCAGGAACACCGGCACGCGGGTATTGCGCTCGCGCAGCTTGGTCAGCAGCTTGATGCATTCGCTGTGGTCTTCGCTTTCATCCATTTCCCAACTGAGCAGCACACACTGGACGGCGGGGTCCGAACGCAGGATCGACGTCGCGTCGCTCAGGGACTCGGACGCCAGGACGTGAATGGCGCGGGCCTCCACTTCGTGGATCAGTTGCGTCAGGGCGCGGCCGAAAACGGTGCGTTTGTCCGGTGGGCTGCTGACCAGCAGCGTCAGCATACCGAGTGAGTGTTTATAGTCCGTCATACCCTAATCTCCTGTGCCTGGAATTCAAGATTGTTCACTGGCACCGGTTCGCCAGTGAGGTGCTGCGCGCTGACCGTCTGGGTCGGTACGCTGTTGTTGAGTGCCTCGAGACGAATCAGGCGGTTGTTGACGAAGCCGAACAGGGTGTAGCCGAAGATGGTCGCCACACCACCGAGCATCAGCGCCTGCTCTCCGGAGCTGTACAGCGCCAGGTAGCTGTAGGCTGCGGCGATCAGCGCGATGATATTGGTCGCCAAGGCCTTGCCTTCCGGCACGTTGGAGACCTTCTGCATGGTGATCAGCGCTGCCATGGACAGGATGTACGGCACCAGGTTGGTGACCACCGCCAGGTTCACCAGCGTGTCGAACTGCTTGCTCAGGTTAGGGCTGATGGTGAGCAGCGCCAATGCCGTTTGCGCAGCCAGCAGCACCAGCATGCCGATGATCGGCGTACCGGCCTTGTTGCCCTTGGCGAAGATCGGCAGGAAGTAACCGGTGTCGGCCGAACTCTTGTAGACCTGGGCGATGGTGAACTGCCAGCCCAGCAGCGAGCCTACGCACGCCAGGACCATGGCCGCCATGACGATGTCACCCACCAGCGGCGTGAACATTTTGGCGAATACCAGGCCGAACGGTGCGGTGGAGGCGACCAGCTCTTCGTTGCCGACGATGCCGAAGATCACGTTGGTGGAAACGATGTAGATCACTGCAGCGCCCAGGGTGCCGCCGAGCACCGCAATCGGCACGTTCTTCTCGGGGTTTTCAACCGCGTCAGTGTTGGCGCACGCCGACTCCAGACCCAGGAACGCCCAGAGCGTAATGGCCACCGAAGCGCCGGCGGCTTCGTACCAGGGCTTGTCGTGGGGGTTCCAACCAGCCGCGTAGACGCTGCTGTCGAACCAGAACCAGCCGATGGTCGACACCAGCACGACGGGCGCAATCACCCCCCATACCGTGACAGCGCCAATGCGTCCGGTGATGCGGGCGCCGCCGAAGTTGGCGAACGTGGTGATCCACAACAGCGCGATGGTTGCCAGGCCCACTTGCAGTGAATCCAGCTTTATATTGAACAACACCTGGATATAGCCGACCGCCGTGATACTGATCGCCACGTTGGCGATCAACAGCGACAGGCCATAGGTGTAGTTGGTGATGTAGTTACCGGCCTTGCCGAAGGTGTATTCGGCGTAGCCACCCATGCCACCGGTCTTGCGGCTGAGCATCCCGCAGCGTGCGAAGGCGTAAGCCAGCGCCAGCGAGCCGGTGGCGGTCACCAGCCAGGAAAGGATTGAAATTGCACCGACTTCCGCCAGTTTCGTGGGAAGCAGCACAATGCCTGAGCCCAGCATGTTGACGGCCGTCAACATGGTGAGCTGCCCTACGGTCATTTTCTTAGCGACTGACATTCCGTTGCCTCACGAGTTAACAATCTGGACTGTTAGCTATAGCAAAGGAACAGGATGTCGCAAGGAATCCGGCGATCGATCGTGCTGTCTGGCCCGCGGCATGGATGTCATTGCGGTGGTACGCACAGACCAGGAACACTCTCGTGAGGCCAAACAACGTTAATGTCGACTGACACACCGCCTTCGCGAGCAAGCCCGCTCCCACCTTTGGATCTTCAGCGTTCCAGTAACCACTCTTCGCGAGTGATTTCCCAGAGTTCCCTGGCCATCCGGCCGCCGACAAAATCACCCTGATCGGTACGGATCAAGCGCATGCCGGTCCGCTCGGAGATTTTGCGCGAGCCGGTATTGGCTGCCGCCTTCGGTACTCGCAACAGTGTCCGGCCCAGCGTTTCAAACCAGTATTCGGTCACGGCGGCACTGGCCTCCGTCATCAGACCCAGGCCTCGCCATTGCGGCCCCAGCCAGAAGCCACGGTTGTTGTCCTGCTCATCCATCAGGCTGACGTTGCCGATCAATTGCTCCGGCGCGGACTTCAGGCGAATCGACCAATGCCATTCCTCGCCACGCGCCATCGCCGGCAAGGCGTTGTCGCGCAGGTAGGTCAGCGCGCCATCGGCAGGATATGGCCAGGGCACCAGGGCATTCAGGTACTGCACCACTTCCCAGTGGGGGAATTGTTGCTGGATGGCTTCGGCATCGGCCAATGCCAGGGGACGCAGGATCAGGCGTTCGGTGTACAGCTCGGGGGCGGCTTCCATCGGGGGTACGGCTCCTTGTCGTGGGTTTACCAGGTGCCGGTCGTCGCTCCCGGCAGGCTGAGCTTGCCACTGTCGGTGAAACGCATCGTGCCGAACAAGCCTCCCGCCAGTTTGCCGCGCAGGACATAAGGCAGGTTGTTCAGGGTTTGCGTCTGACTCAGGCCGAGGGTCTGGCGCAGGACCGAGAACGCCGAAACGCTCACAGGCACCGTCAGCACCGTTTCGGAGAAGCGCGCAATCGAGCCCGACTGGTCACTGACGCCGGACGCCAGTGGCTGGCCGTTGACTTCGAGGTCCAGGGCCACGCCGTTGTAGTCGATGGGTGTTTCATTGGGATTCTGTACGCGGATTTTCACCGCGAAACGTACTTCCATGTCCTGGCTTTGCAGCGGTTCAAAGCCGACCACGTTGATGTTCAGCGGGTCGCGATTGGGCAGCAGGGCGCAGGCGCTCAGGGACAATAAAAGGAAGGAAAGGACAACGGCGTGGACACTGCGCATGGACATGCTCTCTTGAAGAAAAGGCCGAACCACCTGGGGCTCGGCCTTGAGCCTGTCTAGCGGTTCAACTGTGCGACAACGGCCGGCGCGGCGGGTTCAGCTTTGGCCGGGACGTCCGGGTTTTCCATCACCTGCAGGATCGAGGCTTCCGGATCGAAATCGTCTTCCTCCAGCTCGATGAATTCTTCGGGCAGGAAGATATTCAGCACGATAGCGCACAACGCGCCGACGGTAATCGGCGATTCGAAGATGTTGTGCAGCGCTTTTGGCAACTCGCGCAGTACCTCCGGCACGGCCGCCACACCGAGGCCCATGCCGATGGAAATCGCCACGATCAGCATGTTGCGCCGATGCAGGCCGGCTTCGGCGAGAATCTTGATCCCGGCCACCGCAACGGTGCCGAACATCACCAGTTCCGCGCCGCCAAGCACCGGTTTCGGCATCAATTGCAGCACCGCGCCGATCATCGGGAACAGCCCCAGCACCACTAGCAGGCCGGCAATGAAAAACGCCACGTAGCGACTGGCCACGCCGGTCAGTTGAATCACGCCGTTGTTCTGCGCGAAGGTGACCATTGGCATGCTGTTGAACACCGCTGCCATGGCTGAATTGAGGCCGTCGGCCAGCAGACCCGACTTGATCCGCCGGATGTAGACCGGGCCTTTGACCGGCTGCCGGGAAATCATCGAGTTGGCCGTCAGGTCGCCGGCCGCTTCCAGTGGCGACACCAGGAAAATCACCGCCACCGGCACAAACGCCACCCAGTCGAAGTTGAACCCGTACTTGAACGGCACCGGCACGCTCATCAGCGGCACGGCGGGCATGCGCGCGAAATCCACCTGGCCCATCAGCCAGGCGACGACATAACCGAGGGTCAAGCCAATCACGATTGCGCCAAGGCGCAGGAACGGCACGTCGACCCGGTTCAATACGACGATGGTGCCCAGCACCAGGGCCGCCAATCCCAAATGACTGGCCGCACCGAGGTCGGTCGCGCCGAAGCCGCCCGCGATGTCGGTCATGGCGACCTTGATCAACGACAACCCCATCAGGGTAATGATCGTCCCGGTCACCACCGGCGTGATCAGCATTCGCAGCTTGCCGATGAACTGGCTCAACACCACTTCAATGAACGCGGCAAAAAAGCACACGCCGAAGATCGTCGAGAGGATTTCATCGGTGCCGCCACCCCGGGCCTTGACCATGAAGCCGGCGCTGAGGATCACGCTGATGAACGAGAAACTGGTGCCTTGCAGGCACAACAGGCCGGAGCCCACGGGGCCGAAGCGTCGTGCCTGCACGAACGTGCCGAGGCCCGAGACGAACAGCGCCATGCTGATCAGGTAGGGGATTTCGCTTTGCAGGCCGAGGGCGCTGCCCATGATCAGGGTCGGGGTGATGATGCCGACGAAACTGGCGAGTACGTGTTGCAGGGCGGCGAACACGGTGGCGGTCAGGTGTGGGCGGTCGTCGAGTCCGTAGATCAGGTCGCTGTGGCGTGGGGCAGGGGCTTTTTCAGAGGCGGTCATGGTGGTTTGCGGGCCGAAGGGCCGGCCGGGGTCAGAAAATGGAGGCGCAGGATGCCAGAAAATTTACCGGCTTACACAATTCCCTGTGGGAGCGGGGGGGGGGGGGGGGGGGGGGGGGGGGGGGGGGGGGCCCCCCCCCCCCCCCCCGCGCCCCCCCCCCCCCCCCCCCCCCCCCCCCCCCCCGCTCCCACATGTGATCTCTGTCAGCCCCACGTCTACGGACCATCACCCGACTCAATGCTTGCGCAACCACTCGATAAACAACGCAAACAGCTCCGACTGCGACCCGACGTTCAGCTTCAGATACAGATTCTTGCGGTGCATGCGCACGGTTTCTGGCGAGATGCTCAACTGGCTGGCGGTGGATTTTACCGAGTGACCTCGCAGCACCATGTGCGCCACTTCGCGCTCGCGTTCGGTCAGCAAGTCTTTGCCGAAGTTCTCGAACGCCAACTGCACCCGATTCTTCAGATCGTCGCGCAGACCCTGGTCGTTATCGCTCTGGATCAGGCTGTCGCGCAGCATTCCCCGCTGACTGAATTCACTGATGAACTCGCGCACCAACGGTTCGACGGCGCGCAACAGATGAAGTTGTTCGACGCTCAGGCATTCACCGCCATACCCTTGAAACAGGCTGACGGAAATCTTCGTGTCGTTGCCGATATCGACGATGTAGTAGCTGTCTTCCGAGCAGCCTGCGTTGAGGTAATAGGTCTTGTAATAGTCACTGTCGAAAAAGCTGTCCGGCGCAATTTCCTCCAGGTGGTAAAAGCCTTGCGCCAACCCTTGCTCCACCGCCAGGCAAAACGGGTCGAGCAAATAGCCGCCGGAAAAATAGCGCTCAAGCAACGAAACCTGGTACTCCTGGGCGATACCACGCTGGTGCAGCAACTGGGGGGCACGATCCTTGCGCTCCAGGCTGATCATCATCGACTCGACCGACACCAGTTGCGCCAACGCTGACGCCAGGTATTGCAAGGCGTCAGACTCCTCGATATGAGCGAATGCCTCGCGCATTCCGCCATGCCATTTGTGCAATGCCCCGAAAGGCATTGCGATCAGCGTATCGTCGTTTGGTTTGCTCATGCCCCGCAGTCTAGCGGGTGCACACGGCCTTGGTAAAAGCCTGAATGGCGAACTCATTGGCCGCCATACTGGCCGCTGGCTTGAAGCTCGGCTGCCACCTCGAGAATGCACACGCGCAAGGTCTCGACAATTTCATCCACCTGGGCGCGCGTCAGGATCAGCGGCGGCGACATGACGTTCAGGTGCATGATCGGCCGCACCAGCAATCCACGAGCCTGCGCACGGGAATGAATGCGCTCGCCGATGTTGATCTCGTCGGCAAACAGCGCCTTGGTGCGCTTGTCGGCGACGAACTCCACGCAGGCCATGAGTTTCTGGCAGCGCACGTCACCCACCAGCGGCAACTCGCTGAGGGTCGCCAGGCGTTCCTCCAGGTACGCGCCCACCTCATCGACATGCGCCAGCAGGTTTTCCCGCTCGATGATCTCGATATTCTTCAGCGCTGCGGTGCAGCACACCGGATGGCCGCTGTAGGTGAAACCGTGGGTAAAGCAGCGGCCCTTGCCCGGCTCGGCGATCACCTTCCAGATTCGGTCAGAAAAGATGCAGGCGCCCAGCGGCAGGTACGCCGAGGTCAGGCCTTTGGCCGTGGTGATGATGTCCGGCTGCACGTCGAACACATCGTGGGAGGCGAAGAACTTGCCCAAGCGGCCGAACGACGTCACCACTTCATCGGCGACGAACAGAATGTCGTAGCGCTGGCAGACTTCCCACATGCGTTTCAGGTAACCCTTGGGCGGAATGATCACGCCGCCGGAGCCCATGATCGGCTCAGCGAAAAAGCCCGCGACCTTGTCCGCGCCGATGGACAGGATCTTGTCTTCGAACTCCTGCACCAGGAACTCGAGGAACTGCGCCTCATCCATGCCATCGGGAGCGCGGTACGGATTGGGGTTGGAAACGTGATGAATGAAGTCGTGGGCGTAATCGAACTCCGGCACCCGGTCGGCGGCCTTGTTGCCGATCGACATGGTCAGTGTGGTCGAGCCGTGATAGGCGTTGAAGCGCGCGATGATGTGCTTCTTGTCGGTTTTGCCGCGGCAGTTCTGATAGTACTGAATCAGCCGGTACGCGGTGTCCACGGCGGTGGAGCCACCGGTGGTCAGGAACACGTGATCGAGGTCCCCCGGTGCCAGGCTGGCGAGCTTTTCGCACAGCTGGATGGCGACGTTGTTGGACATGTCGGAAAACGGGTTCGAGTACGCCAGTTGGCGCACCTGGTCGGCAATCGCCAGGGCCATTTCTTCACGGCCCAGGCCGATGTTCGTGCACCACATGCCACCCACGGCGTCGAGAAAGCGGTTGCCATGCGTGTCGTAGATGTAGGCGCCGTCACCGGCAACGATGTTCAGGGAGCCTTGTTCGGCGTGCTCGTCGAACACGTGGTAGCCGTGCATGTAGTGGGCCTTGTCGGCTTTGACCAGACGGGACTCATCTGCGGCGGACAATATGTTCTTAGTGGGAGTAGCCATACCAAAACCTCAAACCGAAGGGTTGAACGATCAGATGCCGCTTTTTACCGTGCTCCAGACCCGCGTCATGGCGCGCATCTCCTTGGCGTCCTGGGTCTTTTGCGGGAACAGGCGCTCGCGGGTTTGTGCATCGGGGTAAATCGCCGGGTTGTCACGCACGTCGGCGTTCAGTAACGGGGTGGCCGCCGCATTGCTGTTGGCGTAGTTGATGAAATCACTCACGTCGGCCATGACTTGCGGCTGCATCAGGTATTGCAGGAACTTGTGCGCATTGGCGACGTGCGTCGCGTCGGCCGGGATGTACATGTTGTCGAACCAGATCAGCGAGCCTTCCTTGGGGATGAAGTACGCCAGGTTGATCTGCTTCTTGGCTTCTGTGGCACGGGCCATGGCGGTGGCGTAATCGCCGGACCAGGTCATGGCCATGCACACATCACCGTTAGGCAGGCTGGTCAGGTAATTGACCGAGTCGAATTTGCGGATGTACGGCCGCACGGACAGCAGCAACTCCTGGGCGGCTTTCAGGTCCGCCGGCGCGGCGCTCCTTGGATCACGCCCCAAGTACGTCAACGCCATCGGAATGACTTCGGTAGGGGCATCGAGCAGGGTCACGCCGCAGTCGGCGAAGCGCGAGACGATCTTCGGATCGAAGATCATCGCCAGCGAACCGATCGGCGCATCCGGCATGCGTTCCTTGATTTTTTCGACGTTGTAGGTGACGCCATTGCTGCCCCAGGTGTAGGGCGCCGAGTACTGGGTGCCGGGGTCAAACCCCTGCAGATCCTCGAGGATCTGTGGGTCGAGGTTGGTCCAGCCCGGCAACTGCTTTTTATCCAGCGGCTGGAACACCTTGGCCTTGATCAGCGGCGGCGCGAGGGACGCATTCAGCACGATCAGGTCGTAACCGGAATGGCCGGTGAGCAACTTGGCCTGCACCGTTTCATAGGAATCGAAGGTGTCGTAGACGACCTTGATGCCGGTGGCTTTCTGGAAGTCCGAGATGGTTTTTTCGCCGATGTAATCCGCCCAGTTGTAGAGCCGTAGCGTATTGCCGTCGTCCACTTCAGCGGCATGAACGTGGGTAAGCAGGGGAACGAGAAACAGGCTGGAAATCACCGTGAGGGCCTTGCGCATAGCAAATTCACCTTATCAAGCGAGTTCTGCTCTGGATGAGCGGATGTGCCTACTATTGGCGGGTTTCGGGGGTGGCGCCATACCCCGAATGGGTGTGTGGGTTTGGAGCGGGATGCCGCGAATGCCAAAATGAGACGCGCCCCATCAATCAACCTGTACGCGCTCCCTGTAGGAGCCAGCTTGCTGGCGATGGCGTCACAGGCGCCGCGTCCATTCAGGTAACACGCGTAGCGTTGACGACCATCGCTGGCAAGCCAGCGCCTACGGGGGCCGGGTACATCACGCTGAAAGAGAAATGACCGTCAACAAAAAAGGCAGGCAGACGAGATGCGGCTCGTCTGTCCGTCAAAAACGGGAAACCCTCAATACAATTCTTTATGCACGCGGTTCGAGCCTGACAGCTCGGCAACCAACCGTTGCGCGTCTTCCTCGGTGAGCTGGCCGACGGTCATGACTTTCGCGATCAGCGCCTGTTCATTGATCAAAGACACCGCACATAGTCTCAATGACTCAACCGAATAGTCTCTGCCCCACCCTTCTGCTTGATATTTTTACTTGGCAACTGGTCGCAATCCATCAATCCCGCCCCGTTCCCGCGCCATAAATTAACTCCCAGAACCAATTGCCGTGCCGTGCGGCCAGTCACTGTGGAGATCGCCTCATGCAAAATTTCCAAACACGCAAACAGCAGAGCCCCGTAGAGGGCTGGGACCAGCAGGACCCGGAAGAAGCCTTCACCCTGCCCTCGCGCTATTTCTACGACGAGAGCCTGTTCAAGGCCGAGCGCGACAATATTTTCATGCATGCCTGGCACGTGGCCGGGCATGTCAGTGAGTTCGCCGAGCCGGGTCAGTACGTGGTCACGGACCTGTTCGACCAGAGCGTGGTGGTGGCGAGGAATCGGCAGGGGCAGATCCATGCGTTCCACAACGTTTGCCAGCATCGCGGCAATCGCTTGCTTGAAGAGCGGCGCGGCACCACGGGCGGCGTGGTGCGCTGCGCCTATCACTCGTGGTGCTACGAGATGGACGGCAGCCTGCGCAGTGCGCCCCGTTGCGAGAAGATGAAGAATTTCGAGTTGCAGCAATTCAATATTCCGCAGGTCCGTACCGAGGAGCTGGGCGGCTTCATTTATTTCAACCTCGACCCCGCCGCGCCGTCGCTGCGCGATCTGTTCCCCGGTGCCGACGAGGAGATGCGCCGGGTGTTTCCGGACCTGGAGAACATGCGCCTGATCGAGGAACAGGACGTGATCGTGCCGGCCAACTGGAAGGTGATCATGGACAACTCCATCGAGGGTTATCACTTCAAGCTGTCCGGGCCGTGCCATATCGACCTGGCCCGGTTGATCGATTTCAAGGGCTATCAACTGACCAAACGCGACAACTGGTGGACCTACATCGCCCCCGCCAACCTCACGGTGACCGAGGCGTACGGGGTGCCGCTGAAAAGCCAACTGAACCCCGACGAGTGTTTTTTCAACATCGGCATGTGGCCGAACAACACCTTCTACACCTTCCCGTTCTCCGAGTTTCTCGGCTCGTTCATCATGATTCCGCTGGACGCCGAGCGCTCGCTGTTGCGCTTCGGCTACTACTCGAATAACGCCGAGACTGCGGCGGTCAGCCGATCCTGCATGAAGTGGATGAACGAGGATTTGGGACCGGAAGACATCGCGCTGAACATCTCGGTGCAGAAAGGCCTGCACTCACTCGGCTACAACCAGGGCCGCTACATGATCGATGCCCAGCGCAGTAATGAGAGTGAGCATTTGGTGCATCACTTTCATCGGTTGGTGTTCAACGGGATTCATGGTGCGTCGGGTGCCTGAATCAGCCGATCAACGCGGTCAATTGTGGGAGCGGGCTTGCTCGCGAAAAGGGAATGTCAGCCGGCTTGTCTGTTGCCTGACACACCGCTTTCGCGGGCAAGCTCGCCGCCACAGGAACCGTGTCGTGACTGAATGATCCGTTCTTTATGGAGCACCACAAACCATGACCGATCATGAGTTTGACTACCTGATTGTGGGCGCAGGGTCGGCCGGCTGCGTCCTGGCCAACCGTCTGGGCGAAGACCCGACCGTGCGGATTCTGCTGCTCGAAGCGGGCCCGGCGGACAAGAGCTGGACCATCGACATGCCCTCCGCAGTGGGCATCGTGGTCGGCGGCACGCGCTACAACTGGAGCTACACCTCCGAGCCGGAACCGTATCTGGACGGTCGCCGGATCGGCACGCCGCGAGGCCGGACGCTGGGCGGGTCGTCGTCGATCAACGGCATGGTCTATATCCGCGGTCATGCCCGGGACTACGACGGCTGGGCCGACCAAGGCTGCGACGGCTGGAGCTATCCCGAGGTGCTGCCGTACTTTCAGCGCGCGCAAACCCATGCCGACGGCGCAGACGATTACCGCGGGGCGAAGGGGCATTTGCACGTGACGCCGGGCGATGTGCGCACGCCGCTGTGCGCAGCTTTTCTCGCGGCGGGCGTCGAGGCTGGCTATGGTTTGAGCGACGACTTGAATGGCTATCGTCAGGAAGCGTTCGGCCCGGTGGATCGCACGACGCGCAATGGGCGCCGCTGGAGCACGTCACGGGGTTACCTGAGCGAGGCGCTGGCGCGGGGCAATGTCCGCGTCACCACGGATGCATTGGCGTTGCGCATTCTGTTCGACGGTCAGCGCGCGGTGGGCATCGAGTATGAACAGAGCGGCGTGATCCACCAGGCCCATGCCCGACGCGAAGTGTTACTGACCGCCGGGGCGATCAACTCGCCGCAGCTATTGTTGCTCTCGGGCATCGGTCCGGCAGCCGAGTTACGCGACCTCGGCATCGAAGTGAAACATGACCTGCCCGGCGTCGGCCGCCGCCTCAACGATCACCCGGACACCGTCGTGCAGTACCTGTGCAAACAGCCGGTGTCGCTCTATCCATGGACCACCGCGCCGGGCAAATGGTGGATCGGCGCGCGCTGGTTCGCCACCCACGATGGACTGGCCGCGAGCAACCATTTCGAAGCCGGTGCGTTCATTCGCTCCCGTGCCGGGGTCGAACATCCGGACTTGCAGCTGACCTTCATGCCGCTGGCGGTGAAACCCGGCAGCGTCGATCTGGTGCCGGGCCATGCGTTCCAGATCCACATCGACCTGATGCGCCCCACCAGCCTGGGCAGCGTGACCCTGACCAGCGCCGACCCTCGACAGCCACCGCGCATCCTGTTCAATTACCTGAAAACCGAGCAGGATCGAGCCGACATGCGCGCGGGTGCGCGACTGGTGCGCGAGATCATCCGGCAACCGGCGATGAAAGCGTTCAAGGGTGAAGAACGGGTCCCCGGCCCCCACGCGCAAAGCGACCAGGCGCTGGATGCCTGGGCCAGACAGGTCACGGAAACCGGCTACCATGCCAGTGGTACCTGCAAGATGGGGCCGGCGGGTGATCCGGAAGCGGTGGTCGATCCACGACTGCGCGTGCACGGCCTCGACGGCTTGCGGGTGGTAGACGCATCGATCATGCCGGTGATCGTCAGTGGCAACACCAATGCGCCGACGGTGATGATCGCGGAAAAGGCCAGCGACATGATTCGTGGCCTGCAACCACTGCCCGCCAGCGATGCGCCGGTGTGGATTCATCCACAGTGGCAGACACGTCAACGATAGAGATGAACCATGAGTGATCAATCGCCTGACAGCGCAGCGCCGTTCGATCCGCACTTCACCTGGCGGCGAGGCGATGTCGCGCCGTTGCGGGTGGCGGTGCTGTTGCTGCCGTCGTTTTCCAACTTTGGCCTGGCGGCGGTGCTGGAACCCTTGGCGATTGCCAATTGGTTGAGCCAGCGCCCGTTGTTCCAATGGTCGCTGTTATCCCTGGACGGCGAACCGGTGCAGGCCAGCAATGGCCTGACCACCGTGGCCAACGACGGCCTGCGCGCCGATCAGGGTTTCGATGTGTGCCTGGTGATCGCCAGTTTCGATGTGCACAAACACAGCCGCAACCTGGCGCTGAAGAGCTGGCTGCGCAAACAGGCATTGTTTGGCGCGGTGTTGGCGGGCGTGGAAACCGGTACTGAACTGCTCGCTGCCGCGGGCGTGCTCGATGGCTACGAAGCGGCGGTGCACTGGGACAATCTCCAGGGCTTTCAGGAAAGCTATCCGCGGGTCCACGCCAAGCCGCAACTCTATACGCTGGAGCGTCAGCGCATGACCTGCGCCGGCGCCACCACCACGCTGGACATGCTGTTGGGCTGGATCGGCCAGAGCGTCGACAGTGAACTGGCGCGGGAAATCGGCATGCATTTGTTGATGGGCCACGTTCGTGCGCCGGCGGACAACCAACTCGACGGCGGCCTGAACAACACCGGCATGTTCGGCAACAAGATTCGCCGTGCGGTGCAACTGATGGAAAAAGCCCTGGAGGAACCGCTGGATTGCGAGGCGATCGCCAGTCAGGTCGGCCTGTCGCGACGGCAACTGGAGCGGCAATTCAAGCATCAGACCGGTTTGTCGCCACTCAAGTACTACATCACCCTGCGACTGGCCAAGGCCCACAGCTTGCTGCAACAGACGCGCCTGAGCGTGGCGCAAGTGGCCGCGTGTTCAGGCTTTGGTTCGCTCGAGCATTTTTCCCGCACCTACCGCGCCCGCTTCGGCTGCCCACCCAGCGAAGACCGCAGCCAGGTCTGGACCGCCCCGGTGATGCGCCAGCCGCTGCGCAAGGAGCACCGGCCGGCCGAGGCGGATTGATTTCACAGGCGATAGCCCGGCTCCTGCTCATCGAGCATGCCCAGCAACGCGTTGAAATGCTTGTCGGCGAAACCCGGATAGTCGAGCCATTGCCGGCAAGTCTTACGGGCGATGTCATTACTGGCGACGCGCAATTCGCGGCCGGTGGACAGCGCGGTGATGTAGGTTTCGCAGGCACGCTCAAAGTAATACAGATCATCAAAAGCCTGGGCGATGCTCGGCGCCGCGACCAGCACGCCGTGATTGCCCATCAGCAGAATCGGCTTGTCCCCCAGCAAGTGGCTGACCCGCTCGGCCTCGTCGCCCAAACCCATGCCGTCAAAGCCGTTGTCGATCACCACCCGCTCGAAGAAACGCATGGCGTTCTGCTCGATCGGCGGCAGCCGCGAGTCCGCCAGGCAGGCCAGCGCCGTCGCATATTTCGAATGGGTGTGGAGGATGCAGCGCGCCTGCGGTTGATTGCGATGCAAGGCACTGTGCAGCGCCCAGGCAGTGATGTCCGGCGCGTCCGGGCGATCCAGGCTGGCGGGGTCATCGGCATTCACCAGCAACAGGTCGCTGGCCTTGAGGGTGGAGAAATGCTTGCCATACGGATTGATCAAAAACTCCCGACCGTCCCCCGACACCGCCACGCTGAAATGATTGGCGATGGACTCGTGCAGGTTCAGGCGCGCGGCCCAGCGAAAGGCGCAGGCCAGGCGGATTCTCAGTTGTTCGACAGCGTCTTTCATCGCTTCCCCTCTCGGCTCGTGTTGACGGTTGCCTGCCAGTGTAGAGAGGCGTCGGCCGCGCACTTGACGGGAAACGACATCGCTTGCCGTTATTTCGCGGGCCAGCCACCGTGGAAAAACGGCGTGGTTATGCCGCGTTTGATCAAGAGTCACCCTGGCTGCCCCGCCATAGTGAGCGCCACGACTCACTTGGCTGGAGACGCAGATGCAGAAGATTCCGTTGTACATCGCGGGCAAATGGTTGGCGCCGCAACTGGCGCGTTACCGTGAGGTGATCAATCCGGCGACCGAAGAAGTGCTGACGCATGTTGCGGTGGCCGGAGCTGTCGATGCGCAACTGGCGATTGGCGCCGCGCGGGAGGCGTTCGATAACGGACCGTGGCCGACGATGGCGGTCACCGAACGGGCGCAACTGCTGCAACGGATCGCCGATCTGATTGAACTGGACGCCGAACACCTCGCCCGCCTGGAAACGCTGAACGCCGGGAAAACCCTCGGTGAAAGCCTCGGCGACATCGGCAATGTGATCGCAACCTTTCGGTATTACGCCGCGCTGCTGGAAACCGAAAGCGCCAGCGTCAACAGCCACGCGCCGGCCCACGTGATCAGCTTCAATCAGCGTGAACCGGTGGGCGTCTGTGCCTTGATCGCGCCGTGGAATTACCCGCTGCTGCAAGCCGTGTGGAAGATCGCCCCGGCCCTGGCCGCCGGCAACACCGTGGTATTCAAACCAAGCAGCCTGACGCCGATGACCGCGCATCGCCTGACGGAACTGTTGGCGCAGGCGGGTTTGCCAGACGGTGTGTTCAACTTGCTCTGCGGTCCGGGCGACGTCGGTGAAGTGCTGGCGGCCAGTCATGAAGTGGACCTGGTGTCGCTGACCGGTGGCGCCGGTGCGGGCGGCAAAGTGATGCGCGCGGCCAGCGGCAATTTCAAACGCGTGGCACTGGAACTGGGCGGTAAAAATCCGAACATCGTGTTCGCCGATGCCGACTTCGAGGTGGCGCTGGATCAGGCGCTGAACGCGGTGTTTTTCAATGCCGGGCAAATCTGTTCCGCCGGCTCCCGGTTGCTGGTCGAGGACGGGATTCACGACCGATTCGTCGAGGCGTTGCAGCAGCGGGTGTTGAATATTCGCCTCGGTGACGGCCTCGATCCGCTGACGCAAATGGGTCCGCTGATTTCTGCCAGTCAACGCGACCAGATCCTCACGATGATCGCCGGTGCCGTTGAACAAGGCGCGACCCTGCTGGCCGGCGGGACGATCCCCGAACAGTTCGATCGCGGCTTCTGGTTGCGCCCGACCTTGCTGGGCAACGTCACCGCCGCCATGCGCATCGCCCGGGAGGAAATCTTCGGTCCGGTGATCACCGTCGAGCGTTTCAGCGGTGAAGCCCAGGCGCTGCAACTGGCCAACGACACGCCGTACGGCCTGGCCGCCGGCGTCTGGACCCGAGACATCGGCAAGGCCTATCGCATGGCCAAGCGCCTGCGGGTCGGCACCCTGTGGATCAACGATTACAACGCCGCGTTCCCGCAGGCGCCGTGGGGTGGCTACAAGTCCAGCGGAATCGGTCGCGAGCTGTCCCGGGCCGGGCTGGATGAGTTCACCGAGCTCAAGCATATCTACCTCAACACCGAACCGGCGGCGCTGAACTGGTTCGGTGTCGATTAGCCGCGGCGGGATCAATGCGTTAACGCAGGTTTTTGTTTTACCCATAACAACAAGATCGCAACACCCAAAACCGCTGCCAACGTTGTCCTTCGAGGAGTTGACCCATGAAAGCCTTGCTCTTGCTCGCATCCCTCAGCCTGCCGCTTCTCGCCCAGGCAGCGGAACCGGAATCCTGCGCCACGGTGCGTTTTTCCGACGTTGGCTGGACCGACATCACCGTGACCACCGCCGTCGCCAGCGAAGTGCTGGAATCCCTCGGCTACAAAACCAAAACCACCCTGCTGTCGATTCCCGTGACCTACCGCGCGCTGTCCTCGGGTAAAGAGCTGGACGTGTTCCTCGGCAACTGGATGCCCACCACCGAGAACGACATCAAGCCATACCGCGACGCCGGAACCGTGGAAACCGTGCGGGCCAATCTGCACGGCGCCAAATACACCCTGGCCGTACCCGATTACGTGTATGACGCCGGGCTGCACGACTTCGCCGACATCGCCAAATTCAAGGACAAGCTCCACGGCCAGCTCTACGGCATCGAACCGGGCAACGACGGCAACCGGCTGATCCAGAGCATGATCGACAAGGACGCTTTTGGCCTGAAGGATTTCAAGATCGTCGAATCCAGCGAAGCAGCCATGCTCTCGCAACTCAAACGCGCCACCCGCAAGAATGAATGGATGGTGTTCCTCGGCTGGGAACCGCACCCGATGAACACCCGCAACAAGATGAAGTACCTCAGCGGCGGCGACGACTACTTCGGCGCCAATTTCGGCCAGGCGACCGTCTACACCAACGTGCGCAAGGACTACCTGAAGGAATGCAGCAATGTCGGCCAATTGCTGCAGAACATGGAATTCACCCTGGCCATGGAAAACCAGCTGATGGATGCCGTGTTGAACCAGAACCAGAAACCGCGCGCGGCGGCGAAAGCGTGGTTGAAGGCAAATCCGCAGGTGTTGGAAGCGTGGTTGGCGGGGGTGAGCAGTCGGGATGGGAAAGAGGGGGTGCAGGTCGCGAATGCGAAGTTCGCGAGCCAATAACCCGCTTCCTTTGTAAGAGCGGCGAGCTGGTGATGGCGGCCTGAAGATCTGTGCAAATTCCCAGGCCCCATCGCCAGCAAGCTGGCTCCTACAGGGACCGTCGGCGAACTCGAATTCACCTCAGTCAACTGTAGGAGCTGGCGTGCCAGCGAAGGCGGCCTCAGGATCGATGAGCAGATCGTTTTGTCTGGGCCAACAGCATCGCCACTCCACCGCACACCATCAACGTCCCATCCAGCGCCTGCACCCACGCCACCACCATCAGCCCACCCCCAATCAACAAGTAATACAGCAAACCAAACAACGCCCCCGCCGTGCCCAGCCGATCGCCATAACCGGCCAGCGCCGAGCCGAGGATGTTCGGGATGGCCATGCCGAACGCCAGGAGTACCGGCAGCATCGCCGCGACAAAAAACGCGCTGTCCTGCATCAGCCATACACCGATCCCGCCCAACAGCACTAACACCGCAGCCAGCCGGATTAACTGCGAACCATCAAGCCCGAGAGCCAACAGGTATCGGTTGAGCCAAGCGCCGAGCCCGGAACCCAACGCCAGAATCACCCCGCTGTAACCGAACCACTGCGCACTCAGCCCCAAGCGCTGAAACGCAAAGGGCCCGAGGCTGTAGTAGCTGAACAGAGCGATGTTGAACACTGCGACCAGCAGAGCGGAGCACCAGATACCCCGGTCACCCAGCATTCGCCACAGCGTCCCGAACAAGGCTGGTGTCGTCAGCGGATGCGGTCGGGTTTCCGGCAGGCTTCGCAGGCACCAGAACCACAATGCCAGGGACACCAGCAACAGGCCTCCCGGCGCGCCTCGATAGCCGAACGCTTGCACCAGGCTTGCGCCCGTGAACAATCCGATGGCCGGACTGGCAGCCAGCGCCACCCCCATCAGCGAAAACACCTGCGCCAGTTCGGCGCCCTTGAAGCGGTCACGCAGCACCGTTTGCGTCACCACCGAACCGACCGCCGCACCGAAGGCGGCCAGCGATTGCGCAATCAACAAGGCATTGAACGTGCTGGCGGTCAGCGCCAGCCCCGAGGCAACCGCGTACACCGCCAACCCGGAAAGCATCGAGGATCGTCGACCGATCCGGTCGCACAGTCGCCCCCACACCACCACACCCAACGCGAAGGCCAGAAAATACACCGACAACAGTCGCGCCGCTCCGAACGGCCCGACCGCAAACACCTGGCCGATGTCCGCCAACGCCGGGCTGTACAGGGTTTGGGCCATCTGCGGAAACATCAGCAAGGCGATGGCCAGCACAAGCAGCGTTTTGCAATTCGTCACGACGGCACTCTCCAAGAAAACTGGCGAGCAGCTTAAAAAGCGCTGACTGACGTATTATCGAAACCCCGCCAATTTATCGCTTGGATCGGACAACCCATGGCCTGGCTCGACGCCCACGCACGATTCGACCCCGACGCCTACCTGGCGCCTGTCATCGGCATCGCCGCCACCCTTGGCAATCATGATTCGGGATTGCATGAACACCAGCGCGGTCAACTGCTGTTCACCCGACAGGGCTGCACGCGCATTACCCTCGCGCAACAGCTGTGCCTGCTGCCACCGTCCCGCGCCGCCTGGATTCCATCGGGGGTCCGACACCGCGCCGTCATGCAGCAGAGTGTCGACTACCGTTCGATTTACCTGACGCCCGCGTTGTGCGCCGGGCTGCCGCAACAGGTCTGCGTGATTGAAGTCAGCCCGTTGCTGCGCGTGGTGCTGGAGCCGATTGCTCTCGCCGATTTCGACACCGACTGGCAGCAAGATAAATTCGTTCACTTGCTCGGCCTGTGCCTCAGCGAAATTCGAGAGGCCACGCAGCAACCGATGCTGCTGCCGTTGCCGTGGGACAAACGCCTGGCCCCGCTGCTCGCGTCCCTCGATCAATTGCCACCCGAACTCCAGGTGCTGGAGGCGCAGATTGGCGCAAGCGGCCGCACCATCGGGCGGATCTTCCAGCGCGAAACCGGCATGAGCTATCAACAGTGGCGCCAACAATGGCGATTACTGCGTGCGATCGAGTTGCTCACGACCGGACGCAACATCGGTTACAGCGCGTTCGAGCTGGGGTTCGCCAGCGACAGCGCCTTCATCGCGTTCTTCAAGAACATGACCGGCATGACCCCCGGTGCCTGGCTGAAATAACGACCTGACGACCGGCAGCAAAAAATAATTGCGACTAAATATTACATGCGTCATATTACATACGTAATAAACACCCGTTTCCTACAGGTATCCCTCAATGACCAGCATGCCCAGCCTTGAATCCGATCTAGCCGTCCCGGCGAGCGCACCCAAGCCGCCCCTGCTCAAACGCCTGATCCTGTCGACGCTGGCCATTGCCGCTCTGGTATTTGCCGGTTTCTACGCGGTGCATTGGTGGACTGCCGGCCGTTTTCTCGAGGAAACCGACGACGCCTACATCGGCGGTGACGTGACCGTGATCGGACCGAAGGTCGCGGGTTACATCGAAGAAGTGCTGGTCAGCGACAACCAGAAAGTGAAGGCCGGCGACGTGCTGATCCGCCTGGACTCCCGCGACTATCGCGCCAACCTGGCCAAGGCCGAAGGCGCGGTCGCCGCTGAAGAAGCCCTGCTCGCCAACCTCGACGCCACGCAGCAACTGCAACAGGCGGTGATCGGTCAGGCCCGCGCCGGGATCGATGCGGCCGGCGCTGAAACTTCCCGCTCGCGGGACGACAACGCACGCTACAAAAAACTGGTGGGCAGCAATGCCGTGTCGGTGGAAAGCGCCCAGCGCGCAGATGCTACGTTCAAGACCGCTCAGGCGCTGAGCTCGAAGGCCCAGGCCGAACTGCTGGCCGCGCAACGCCAGTTGAACGTGATCGAAACCCAGAAACAACAAGCCCGCGCCGCCCTGATGCAAGCGCGGGCCGAGCGTGATCTCGCGCAACTCAACGTCGGTTACACCGAGTTGCGCGCACCGATGGATGGCGTGATCGGTAACCGTCGGGCACGGGTCGGCGCGTATGCGCAAGCCGGTTCGCAACAGTTGTCGGTGGTGCCGGCCAGCGGGCTGTGGGTCGATGCCAACTTCAAGGAAGACCAACTGGCGCGCATGATTCCCGGCCAGCGCGTGATCATTCACGCCGACGTGCTTTCTGGCCAGGAATTCCACGGTCACCTCGACAGCCTCGCACCGGCCAGCGGCTCGCAATTCAGCGTGCTGCCACCGGAAAATGCCACCGGCAACTTCACCAAGATCGTCCAGCGGGTGCCGGTGCGGATCGTCCTTGATCCGGCCGATGGCGTGCTCGGTCATCTGCGTCCGGGGCTGTCGGTGACCGCTGAAGTGGACACCCGCAAAGAAGCTGAAACCCCTGCCGTGGCCAGTGCGCCATGAGCGGCGCGGTAGCTGCTCCCGCGCAACCTTTCAACGCCGCGAACATGGCGACGGCGACCAAGGTCTTCGCCTTCGCCAGCATGTGCATCGGCATGTTCATTGCGCTGCTGGACATCCAGATCGTTTCCGCCTCGCTGCGCGATATCGGCGGCGGGCTCTCGGCGGGCACCGACGAAACCGCGTGGGTGCAGACCAGCTACCTGATCGCCGAAATCATTGTGATCCCGTTGTCCGGCTGGCTGTCCCGGGTGTTCTCCACGCGCTGGTTGTTCTGCGCATCCGCTGTCGGTTTCACCCTGGCCAGCCTGCTGTGCGGGGTGGCCTGGAACATCCAGAGCATGATCGCCTTCCGCGCGCTGCAAGGTTTTCTCGGCGGATCGATGATCCCGCTGGTGTTCACCACCGCGTTCATCTTCTTCTCCGGCAAACAACGGGTAATCGCTGCGGCGACCATCGGCGCGGTGGCTTCGTTGGCGCCGACCCTGGGCCCGGTGATCGGTGGCTGGATCACCGACGTGTCCTCGTGGCACTGGCTGTTCTACATCAACCTGGTGCCGGGGATTTTCGTCGCGGTGGCGGTGCCGATGCTGGTGAAGATCGACCAACCGGAACTGTCGCTGCTCAAGGGCGCCGACTATTTGAGCATGGTGTTCCTGGCACTGTTTCTCGGTTGCCTGGAATACACCCTGGAAGAAGGCCCGCGCTGGAACTGGTTCAGCGACCGGACGATTCTGGCCACCGCCTGGATCAGTGGCCTGGCGGGTCTGGCGTTCATCGGCCGGACGTTGCACGTGGCCAATCCGATCGTCGACTTGCGCGCCTTGAAGGATCGCAACTTCGCCCTCGGCTGCTTCTTTTCCTTCGTCACCGGCATCGGGCTGTTCGCGACGATTTACCTGACGCCGCTGTTTCTCGGCCGGGTGCGCGGCTACGGCGCGCTGGACATTGGTCTGGCGGTTTTCTCCACCGGGGTGTTCCAGATCATGGCGATTCCGCTGTACGCCTTCCTGGCCAATCGCATCGATCTGCGCTGGATCATGATGACCGGCCTTGGGTTGTTCGCGTTATCGATGTGGGATTTCAGCCCGATCACCCATGACTGGGGGGGCAAGGAATTGATGCTGCCGCAAGCCCTGCGCGGGATTGCCCAGCAGTTGGCGGTGCCTCCAACGGTGACCCTGACCCTCGGCGGACTGGCGCCCGCCCGGCTCAAGCATGCGTCGGGGCTATTCAACCTGATGCGAAATCTGGGGGGTGCCATCGGTATCGCGGCCTGCGCAACGATCCTCAATGACCGGACCAACCTGCACTTCACCCGGTTGGCGGAAAACCTCAACAGCACCAATGAAGCGCTGAATCAGTGGCTGTCGCAGGTCGGCAACAACTTCGCCACCCTGGGCCAGAGCGGTGTCACCGGTGTCACCGCCAGCCTGCATCAACTTTGGCTGCTGACCTACCGCGAAGCGCAGACGCAAACCTACGGCGACGCGTTTCTGATGATCGGAGTCTGCTTCGTCATCGCCACGGCGATGGTGCCCTTGATGCGCAAGGTACAACCACCGGCCGCGCCAAGTGCCGACGGACATTGAGCGGGTCGGCTTTGGATCACCCAAGTTGATTCTTTGCCTCTTCACCCGCTCATAGGCAAAGGGCGTAGGAATACATGCCCCGGGTAACGTAGGACAGGTCCGATTGTTGTTTTTTTGCCGATTATTAAGCCATCAACCGAAGTCAGGGCGCTTTACATTAAAAGCGTAACTGACCGGGGGCGCCTCACCTACATCGCCTACGGCCGACCTGGCTTATCTATTGAGAAAAAAGTCGATGCAGCTTATTCATCGCTACGATCGCGAGCGCCTCGGTATTGGCTTTCGCAACATCGAATCACCGTTCTTTGCGAAATCCGAAGTCGAGGCCGCGTTTAACGGGCATTCCTTTCACTGGATCACCGGACTGGAAGTTCGAACGCATGGTCGTTTATGGAGCAAACAAGAGGTTATCGACGCGGTTGAAAAAGGTGATCTGTTGTTGGTATCGGATAACCCCTTCGACCCTCTGAGCAATGATTTATCAGGGACGTACTCATCCATCACCCACAGAGGTTGGTCCTCCAACAACTTCCGCCGTCCTACTGTTCAGGACCGGCCCGTTCTGCCGGACGCTGACCCGCTGGTTAGGCACCCCCCGCAAGAACCCGGCTTTTATGTCGTACCCAAAAGCATGACAGCTGAAAAGCTGATAGCGACTCTGTTTCCTGTGCAAAACCAGCGGGTAATGAGCAAATTTCATTCACTGAATCCGGAGTTGGATGACGTGAAGGCCGGCACGATGATCGTGCTAGGCGATCCGAATAACCTGCAGTGCACTCAAGAAGAAGCGTTGTTGATGGAGGCGGCGGCCAGAACCCGTGAGGCCCTCGACGCTCTCAGCCCAGAAGAAGCGGACTTCATGGTGCGGCACCGCGAAGAAATCGAAACTTTCCTGTCTCACGGTTCAACCGGTATCGGCATCGGCGAAGCGATTTTTGCCAGTCACCTGAAAAACATGGAAAACGTGCTGCGGGACATCGAGGCGTTGCACATCCGGACATTCAACGCTGAGGGGCATTTACGTTCGCCGGACTTTTTTGCCGAGCGCAAACGTCTGCTGGCCAGACTCAATGACAACCTGACCGCGCTCACTCGCAAAAGTATTGGATTACCGGACCATCCAAACCTGAAAAATGCACTGGGGATTTCCAGTCGCAGTCTGGTGCACCGTTGGACAAAAGCCGGTGCCGCCGGGCAGATTCCCGGTTACGCCACACACATCGAAGGCGTCGCGAAAGCAGCGAGCGTTGTCAAATATGGCGGCTGGATAGGGACAGCGATTGGCGGTGGCGCCTCGTCCTTGAAAGTGCAAGACGTATGCGTTGCGGGGAGTGTAGAAGCTTGCAGGAAGATCAAGTTTACCGAGACCGGTAGTTTTGTGGGTGGGGTCTTGGGCGGAGCGGCGACAAGCGGTGCTTTAAGCGGTGCCAACGTTTTAACTCTTTGCGTGGGACTAGGCGTGCCAACCGGTGGGATTGCTTCGTTAATATGCGGCGTAATGGTTGTCGGAGTTACCGCCTTTGCTGGAAGCACAATTTTAGGTACAGGAGGGGAAATGCTTGGTGAAATGATTTACGAGTCTCATCAATGAGCAATACCCGGCTAATTCTTGGTTGGTTTAATGCAATAGTATTTTTGGGGATATTGGGATGGTTCTGTTTTGTCTTTTATATGGCACACACCACGCTGACTCTGATTCTGAATCTTCTGAAAGACTGCCCAAGTGTTAAAGCTCTATCGCGTAATTGGGATGCAGGTCCTAGGGCAAAGTTTCGTCTGATAACCAGTATCTCCGCGATCGTGACGTTTCCACGTTTCCACTCCAAAGCGTTTGAATTAAGTTCAAACGATTTATCCAGCTTACCGGTGTCGATTAAGCGAAAGTTGGTATTTATGCAATGGAGCATATGGGCTCTATTGGCTCTCGCTGGATTGCTATGGGCGGCAGGAAAAATCGCCGGCTGGCACGATTAATCCCAGGCTCTAATGCTCCTGCAATGGTGGAGATTGCCACAGTCAGGTCGGCCATTTCCTTCAGCGAGAATTGCGCGCTGACGAACTCGTAGTCCTCATCCGGGGCGTGAGTCAGGCTCAGTTGGGTCAGGGACTCGGTCCATGCCAGGGCGGTGCGCTCACGGTCAGTGAAGAACGGTGCTTCGCGCCAGGCAGTCACGGCGAACAGGCGACGTGGGGTTTCTTCAAGAGGTTGGCGAGGTTATCTATGAGTACAGTCAATGAGTACTGCTGAGTTCGTTTTCGGTTGTATTTGTGGGGTAGCTGGTTTGGGTATGTTCATCTGGCTGGCTGTTGTCTTGCATATGGCTTACACAAAGCTGGATTTAATGGTGGAACACCTGAAGAACAGCCAAGCCGTTATGACCAGTGCATCACTAAGAAAAGGTGGCCCTTGGGGGAAGTTGATGTTGGTTGGCACAATTTCGGGCGCCGTGACGTTTCCATATTTTCATCTTAGAAAAGGCAAACTTGATCGAAACGACCTGTCAAGTTTCCCACTACCACTCAAGCGAAAGCTGGTAATCATGCAATGGAGCGGCATGGGTCTTTTTTGCTTACTCGGTCTGCTATGGATGGCAGGAAAAATCGCCGGCTGGCACGCTTAATCCCAGGCTCCAATGCTCCTGCCACCGCCGTGTGCCGATGCTAAAGAACGCTCATCGGCACTCAGGGCAATCCTCAGGCTTGCGGCGTTTTACGGAAGCCAACGGCCAGGCGATTCCAGCTGTTGATGGTGGAGATTGCCACAGTCAGGTCGACCATTTCCTTCGGCGAGAATTGCGCGCTGACGAACTCGTAGTCTTCGTCCGGGGCGTGGGTCAGGCTCAGTTGAGTCAGGGACTCGGTCCATGCCAGGGCGGCGCGCTCACGGTCGGTGAAGAACGGTGCTTCGCGCCAGGCCGTCACGGCGAACAGGCGACGTGGGGTTTCCCCGCCTTTGATCGCGTCGGCGGTGTGCATGTCGATGCAGAAAGCGCAGCCGTTGATCTGCGAGGCGCGCAGCTTGACCAGTTCGATCAAGGTCTTTTCCAGCGGCAGCTTCGAAACGGCGGTTTCCAGGGCGATCATGGCTTTCAGTGCGTCGGGGGATGCGGTGTAGAAATCGGTACGAGGTTTCATGGCTGGCTCCGGGAGCAAGTGGGGGTGGAGCTAAGTTAATCCCGCATGCCCCTGGCTGAAATAGCCAATATTCCAGAAGTCGAGGAGACCACCGCCGCCCCAGGAGCGAGCTTGCTCGCGGTGGACATCAGGGCGGCGCGTTTATCCAGACAGCTCGCGTCATCGTTAACGTCCATCGCGAGCAAGCTCGCTCCTACAGTCTTACCACCCCGCGTTGCTCCAGACGGCCCGAGAATCCCTAGGCCCGACTCCGCAACCACTGCAAAAACCCTTTCTTCGCCACCACCTTCGGCGCTTCCTGGGTCAATGTCTGTGCCTTGTGCAGGCGGAAATCCAGCAGCGCCTTCATCGCTTCGCCGATGTCATGCCGCGCATCCAGGCACGGCTTGAGGTAATCCTTTTCGATCCGATAAAGGCTGCACGCCGTCTTGGCCGTGAAGTCCGCCGGCAACGCCGTGTCCGACAGGATACCGCCCTCGCCGATCACTTCCCCCGGCCCCATGCGCCCGGATTCGAACTTGACCCCGGCGCGGCTCAGCGCCACCGAGACCACGCCGGATTCAATGATGAACAAATGATCGCTGACCTCTCCCGCCGGCAGGATCATCTCCCCGGGACGAAAGGTTTGCAGGGTCATGTGCTGGCTGAAGGTTTCTTTCTCTTCCTGGCGCAGGGTCGAGAAAATCGCCGAGCTTTCCAGCAACGCCCGTGGCCGTGAAAGCCCCGCTGGCACATTCGATTCGACACTGGACAACAGGCTGACGCCGGAGGCCTGCAAATGCCGGAACGCCAGGTCGAACAGCAGATTGCGCACCATGCGTTTCTGGTCCATGGAGACCACGAAGCCGCTGATTTCGTATTCCACGCCGGCCGGGCTCGAACTTTTCAGGGCGACGCTGGGCGCGGGTTTGATCAACAGATAACGACACCCTTCCATCGCCCGTTCCAGCGCATCGATCACCGTCTGCGGACGGGCGTGCGGGCTTAGTTGCAGGCTGATCGACACGCCAAATATGTCACTCGGCCGGCTGAAATTGATGATCTTGGCCTTGGCGGCCAGCGAGTTGGGGATCACCGCCATGCTGCCCTGGGCAGTTTGCAGGCGCGTGGCCCGCCAGTCGATGTCGGTGACCCGGCCCTCGGTGCCGTCGATGGAGATCCAGTCATCCAGTTGGTAGGGTTTGGTGGTGTTGAGGACGATCCCCGAGAACACGTCGCTGAGGGTGCTTTGCAATGCCAGGCCGACGATGATCGCCAGCGCGCCGGACGTGGCCAGCACGCCCTTGACCGGCAGGTCGAGCACGTAGGCCAGCGCCGCGATGATCGCGATCAGGAAAATCACTGCGCCGAGCAGATCCTGGAGCAAGCGCCCGGTGTGCCCGACCCGCTGCATCATCATTGTGCCGATCAGCACCGTCAGGGTGCGCGCACCGAACAGCCACCAGCCGATCTGCAGACCGGTCGCCGCCAGGTGCAGCGGCACGTTGTCGGCCCACGGCGCGGGCTCCAACGGGTTCAGGCCTTCGTTGAACAACAGCATGCTGAACAGCGAAAAAATCAGCAGCCGCACCACCAGTTTCCAGTTGCTGCCGTTGACGCTGATCAGCCGCCATAACCCCAGGTCGATCAGGATCAGAACCAGGGCGCAGATCAACGGGTGATTGGTGAGCAGTGACAGCATCGAGCAACTCCAGACAGGTGCAAGTGAGCACAGTGTAGGAGCAATTGATGTCCAGAGAACAACACAAAACACCGTGGGAGCGGGCTTGCTCGCGAAGAGGCCGTATCAGTCGACATTACTGTCGAATGACAGACCGCTTTCGCGAGCAAGCCCGCTCCCACATTGGCTTTGTGCGGTCAGTGATTACTTGCTGTTGGTCAGGATGTTGTAGCTGGTCATCAGGTTGCGGTAGTCCGGGATATGGTTGGAGAACAGGGTCGCCAGGCCTTCCACGTCGTTGCGCCAGTCGCGGTGCAGCTCACAGGCCAGGCCGAACCAGGTCATCAGTTGCGCGCCGGAAGACGACATGCGGTCCCAGGCCGATTGGCGGGTCAGCTCGTTGAACGTGCCGGAAGCGTCGGTCACGACGAACACATCAAAACCTTCGGCCAGGGCCGACAGCGCCGGGAATGCCACGCACACCTCGGTCACGACACCGGCGATGATCAGTTGCTTCTTGCCGGTGGCCTTGATCGCCTTGACGAAATCCTCGTTGTCCCAGGCGTTGATCTGGCCAGGGCGGGCGATGTACGGCGCGTCCGGGAACAGCGCTTTCAGTTCGGGCACCAGCGGGCCGTTTGGGCCGGTTTCGAAACTGGTGGTGAGGATGGTCGGCAATTTGAAGTACTTGGCCAGGTCGGCCAGGGCCAGCACGTTGTTCTTGAACCGGTCCGGATCGATGTCCCTCACCAGCGACAGCAGGCCCGCCTGATGATCCACCAACAGAACGGCGGCGTTATCCTTGTCGAGACGCTTGTAAGAAGTAGTCATGGGGTCATCCTCGCTTTTAATCGATGCCGAACGGGTCGGCGTTGGTTTTGGCTTGATCGTTCAAACGCGGCCAGACAAGCGTAGTCAGTCAAGCCTGGCGCGGTGCAACCGTGTATCCGTGTCAACCGCTCATCCGACCGAACCGGCCCGATTGAAAATCGGCGAAGGCCTGGTGGATTTCCTGCTCGCTGTTCATCACGAACGGGCCATGGCCGACGATCGGTTCGTCGATCGGCTCGCCGCTGAGCAGCAACACCACCGCGTCGTTATTGGCTTCCAGGGTGAGCTGATGGCCATCGCGTTCGAACAACGCCAATTGCCCTTCGCGCACCAGTTCCAGGCCGTTGACCTGAACCGTGCCGCGCAGCACCACCAGCGCGGTGTTGCGGCCTTCGTGCAGGTCGAGGGTCAGCAACTTGCCGCCGTTGAGGCGCAGGTCCCAGACATCCACCGGCGTAAACGTCCGCGCCGGGCCGCTGTGGCCGTTGAATTCACCGGCGATCAAGCGAAGGCTGCCGGCCTTATCCTTGAGCGGGATGTTCGGGATGTCCGTGTCGAGAATCGTCTGGTAACCGGCGTCGGCCATCTTGTCCTTGGCCGGCAGGTTGACCCACAGCTGGACCATTTCCAGGGTGCCGCCACTCTTGGCGAAACCTTCGGAGTGGAACTCCTCGTGGATAATCCCCGAGGCGGCGGTCATCCATTGCACATCACCTGCACCGATCTTGCCGCCACTGCCGGTAGAGTCGCGGTGTTCCAGTTCGCCCTTGTAGACAATGGTCACGGTCTCAAAACCGCGATGAGGGTGCTGGCCGACGCCACGACGCTCGGTGGTCGGGGTGAATTCGGCGGGACCGGCGTGATCCAGCAACAGAAACGGGCTGATGTGTTTGCCCAGGTTGTCGTAGGAAAACAGCGTACGAACCGGGAAGCCGTCGCCGACCCAATGGGTTCGCGGGCTGGTGTAAATGCCGATGATGTTTTTCATGCTGCCTCCAAATCTGTGGTTTGACGCGATGGAGAAAGCTTAAAACTGCAGGCTTTGCTGCGCTAGACTGCAAAAATCAGCCTTAGCGTTCTATTTGGAGAACGATGGTGGAAGACCTCAACACCCTCTACTACTTCACCCAAGTGGTGGAACACGGCGGTTTCGCCCCGGCCGGGCGGGCGCTGGACATGCCCAAGTCGAAGCTCAGCCGGCGCATCGCCGAGCTCGAAGAACGCCTTGGCGTACGCCTGCTGCACCGCACCAGCCGGCACTGCTCGCTGACCGAAATCGGCCAGGCGTACTACCAGCGCTGCCTGGCCATGCGCGTTGAGGCGGAAAGTGCCGCCGAGCTGATCGAGCGCAATCGCTCCGAGCCCCAGGGCCTGGTGCGGATCAGTTGCCCGACCGCGCTGCTCAACACCTGGGTCGGGCCGATGCTGACCCGCTACATGCTCAAATATCCGCTGGTGGAGTTGTTCATCGAGAGCACCAACCGGCGGGTCGACCTGATTCACGAAGGCTTCGACATCGCCCTGCGCGTGCGTTTTCCGCCGCTGGAAAACACCGACATGGTGATGAAGGTACTGGGCAACAGCACCCAATGCCTGGTGGGCAGTCCGGCGTTTGCCGAGAGGTTGTCAGCGCCGGCCACGCCGGCCGACCTCAGCGGTTTGCCGAGCGTGCACTGGGGCGCGGCGCAGCGTGAATACCACTGGGAACTGTTCGGTGCGGACGGCGCCAGCGCGCTGATTCGCCACGCCCCGCGCATGGTCACCGACGACTTGCTGGCCTTGCGGCACGCGGTTCTCTCCGGCATCGGCGTTGCGCATCTGCCAAGCGTGGTGGTGCGCGATGACATTGCCGCCGGACGCCTGCTGGAACTGGTGCCGGGCTGGGCGCCGAAATGCGGGATCGTCCACGCGATCTTCCCGTCGCGGCGGGGATTGTTGCCGTCAGTGCGGGCGCTGATCGATTTTCTTGGGGAAGAGTTCAGCCATAGCGATATAGCCTAGCAATCACCCTGTGGGAGCGGGCTTGCTCGCGAAGAGGCCGTATCAGTCGACATTACTGTCGAATGACAGACCTCTTTCGCGAGCAAGCCCGCTCCCACAGGGCGTGCGATGGCATTCAGAGGTGATGGACAGGCGCTGTCGAGCGAACGAGGCTGCGACCTTCAAATCCCGATTCATGACTTGCAGTAAATAGTGCTTTGCCCCACCAGCGGTTTTTCTCAAGGATCCAGGCGCGGATACTCCTGCCCATTCCCACTGCAACCCTGGAGTCATTGATGTCTATTCCCGCATTCGGTCTCGGTACCTTTCGCCTGCAAGGCCAGGTGGTCATCGATTCGGTGAGCACTGGCCTGGAGCTCGGCTACCGGGTCATCGATACCGCGCAGATCTACGACAACGAAACCGAGGTCGGCCAGGCCATCGCGGCCAGCGGCATCGTCCGTGACGAACTGTTCATCACCAGCAAGATCTGGGTCGCCAACTTTGCCAGGGACCGCCTGATCGACAGCCTCAAAGAGAGCCTGCAGAAACTGCAAACCGACTACCTAGACCTGACGCTGATCCACTGGCCATCGCCGGAAGACCAGGTGCCGGTCGAAGAATTCATGGGCGCGTTGCTGGAGGCCAAGCAGCTCGGCCTGACCCGCCAGATCGGCGTCTCCAACTTCACCGTCGACCTGATGCAACAGGCGATTGCCGCGGTCGGCGCCGAACACATCGCCACCAACCAGATCGAACTGCACCCGTACCTGCAAAACCGCAAGGTCGTGGGGTTCGCACAAAGCCAGGGCATCCAGATCACCTCCTACATGACCCTGGCCTATGGCGAAGTGCTGAAAGACCCGGTCATCCAGCAGATCGCCAATCGCCTGCACGCCACGCCGGCGCAGGTGACCCTGGCCTGGGCCATGCAACTGGGTTACGCGGTGATTCCGTCGTCCACCAAACGCGCCAACCTGCAGAGCAATCTGCAAGCCTGCGCCCTGACCCTGAGCGACGCCGACATGGCGCTGATCGCTACTCTCGATCGCGGCCAACGCCTGACCAGCCCCAAAGGCATCGCGCCGCACTGGGATTAAGCGTCGGCCCTGCCGAGACTTTGGTCCAGGCGCAGCATGGCCTGCTGCAACTGCTCGACCGCGACGTCGATCTGCCCAGCATGGCCATCGCCGCAGGCACGCTCCAGTGCCTCGCAACATTCGACCAGACTCATCGCGCGGACCATCAGCGCCCCGCCCTTGATGCGATGCGCGAGTGTGCCAAGTGCATGCTGGTCGCCATTGGCGTGCGCCTTGAGCAATGCCTCCCGATCGGTGCGGTTGGTGGCGGCCAGGTCGCTCAGCAACTGGTCGATCAGCTCGTGATCCGCGCCGACGTATTGCTTCAGCCCGCTCAAATCGATCTCGGCGACAGCAGGCGGTTCGATGACCGGCTTCGGCCCACCGGCAAATCTTGACGCCAACCAGGCGCTCAGGTCCGCCAGACGGATCGGCTTGAACAGGCAGTCGTCCATGCCTGCCTCGACGCAACGGGCCTTCTCTTCAGGCTGTGCATTGGCGGTGAAGCCCAAAATCAGCGTGGGCTGCAGTTCCTGCGCACGTTCCTTATCGCGGATCGCACCCGCCAATTCATAACCGCTGAGCACTGGCATGTTGCAGTCGGTAATCAGCACATCGAATTCGTGTTCACACCACAGCTCGAACCCTTGTCGACCGTCCTCCGCTTCCATGACGCGGTGCCCCAGGTAATTCAGCTGCCGCGACAACAGCAGCCGATTGGCCGGGTAATCGTCGACCACCAGGATCGTCAACGCACGGGTCTGCACCGCGGCCGGGTTTCCAGTTAGTTCGCTGCCGGCAATGGGTTTCAACAGCGGCAGATCCAGGCTGACATCGATCCGTGTCCCCTGCCCCAGGGTGCTGTCGAGTCGCAGCCGACCGCCCATCATTTCGCACAGCGTTCGGCTGATCACCAACCCCAGCCCGGAACCCTGCTGGCCCGATTGCTGGGTGTTGCCGGCCTGCACGAACGGACTGAACAGGCGCCGCTGGTCGAACGCGCTGATGCCAATGCCGGTGTCTTCGATACGCAGGCTGATCGCCAGGTGCCCGGGCACTTCCGACGCGACCCGCAACCTCAGGCCCACTTCGCCTTCACGGGTAAATTTGATCGCGTTGCTCAGCAGATTGGACAACACCTGCTTGAAGCGCGTGGGGTCGATCAGCACGTCACAGTCGCTGTCCTCGTCCAGATCGACGCGCCACTCCAGGTTCTTCTGCCGCGCCAGGCCTTCGAACACCCGGCACACCGAGGTCACCAGACTTTGCAGATTGGCCCGCTCCGGCGCCAGCGACAAATGCCCGGACTCGATGCGGGCGATGTCGAGAATGTCGCCGATCAACGCCAGCAACTGTTGCCCGGCATTCGACGCCACTTCAATCGCCGCGCGGTCGGTGATGCCGTCATCCGCGCGCTTCAGCGCCAGTTCGAGCATCCCCAGCAGTGCGTTCATCGGCGTGCGGATTTCATGGCTCATGGTTGCCAGGAACGTGGTTTTCGCGCGGTTGGCATCGTCCGCGGCGTCCTTGGCGTCCTGCAACTGGCTGAGCAATTGCTGGCGCAGGCGAATCTGCCGGCGCTGCCAGGCGATCCAGGCCAGCGCCAGCAATATCAAGACGCCCGCGCCGACGAAGGCCTTGAGAAGGTCCTGACGGTAATGCAGCCAGAAGCTCTGCTCGACCATCAGGTCGTTGCGCCAATAGCCGGTCATTTCATCGATTTCTTCCGGGGCGATGCTGAGCAGCGCCTTGTCCAGAATCGAATGCAGCTCAACCGCGTCGCGACTGGTGGCTAACGTGCTGCGCGCCGGATCGGTGCCGACGGTGCTGGTCACTTGCAGCCGGTCACGGTATTGCCGGGAAATCATCACCCGCGCGCCGATCAATGAATTGATCGCGCCATCCGTCCTGCCTTGCGCAACCATCTCCATGGCATCCGCCGTCAACGGCGCATTGACCAGTTCGATCTGCGGGAAATGCTGACGAATGTATTCGCCGGCACTGTTGCCTTGAGTGACGGCCAGGGTCTTGCCGGCCATGTCATCCAGGGTTTTGGGACTGCCGGAGGCCATCCGCGTCACCAGCACATTCGGGCTGGTCAAAAAAGGACGGGTGAAACGCAATTCGGTTTCGCGTTCGATGCTGGGGCTGACGCCCGCTACCAGGTCGATCTGCCCGCTCTTGATCCCTTCGAGCATTTCGGCGACCGACCGGGTCGGCTGGAAGTCGAACTTCAAACCGGTGCGCAGGCTGATTTTTGCCAGCACGTCGATACTGATGCCGCGGTACTTGCCGGCGCTGTCGACGAAGGAAATCGGCATGAGGTTGTCATTGATCGCCACGTTCAACCGCGGATGCTGATCAAGCCAGCGTTGCTCGGCCACGCTGAATTGCAGCAGCTGAGTGCCGGCGATGGACGCCCCGCTCGCACCCCATCGGCGCAGGATATTGATCCGTTCGTTGGTCGGCACCGCCGCCAGCGCCCGGTTGACGATCCGTTGCAGCTGGTCGTTGTCGCGGGCCATCGCAAAGGCGAAACGGCCCGATTCCATGGGCGAGAAGTCGGCCAGTTGCACGTTGTTGAGGTAGTTTTTGCTGATCAGGTAATGGGCGCTGACGGCGTCGCCGATGAACACGTCCGACTGACCGAAGGCCACCGCCCCCACCGCCCCCAGCGTCGAGGGAAACAGCTGCACATCGGCCTTGGGATAAAACGCCCGCACTTGCTGCTCAGGCAGATAGTGGTACAGCATTGCCAGGCGTTTGCCGGCCAGTTCCGGGTCCAGGGGCTGAGTCGAATCGGTGCGTGTCACCAGCACCGGTTGATCGTCGGCATAAGCGCTGGACATCCGCAGCTGCGGATCCTGGGTTTCGTAACGATTGGCCGTACCCAGCAGGTCGGCCGCGCCGTCCTTGATCGCCTGCACCGCCTCATCTCGCGAGGCGTAGCGGTGAACCTCGATCTCCACGTTGAGCAGTTGCTGGAGCAAGCGCGCGTAGTCCGCCGTCAGGCCTTCATAGTCGGTGCCCGTGGTGGTGATGTCGAAGGGCGGATAATCCGGCGCCGAGACCGCGAGCACCACCCGGCCCTTTTGCCGCAGCCAGCGCGCGTCGGCTTCCGACAGTTTGACGCCATAGCCATCCACGCTGGAGCGTCCCAGCAGCGTGAACGTCTGCGGCTGCGCAGCCACGTCGGATAACCAGAAGCTGCACACCAGCATGAGGATGATCAGGCCACGAAATCGCCGAAAGGTATTCATTCAGATCAGATGATTACGCTTGGCGAAATCCCTCAGGTGAACCTTGGATTCCACATTGAGTTTTTCCACCAGACGGGTCTTGTAGGTGCTGACCGTCTTGTGGCTCAGGTTCATGGTGGCGGCAATGTCCTTGTTGCCCATCCCCCGGGCCAGGTGCTGAAAGATCGTCAGTTCGCGGTCGGAGAGTTTGTCGATCATTTCCGACTCGCTGCGTTGCAATGCGCTCATCGCGACCGAACTGGTCTCCAGCTGGATGAAATAGGAGTAGCCGGCCCTGACCGCATGGACGGCCTTGTGCAGATGCTGCAAATCGTTGGTCTTGGAAACGTACGCCACGGCACCGGCACGCATGCAGCGTTCCTGATAGAACCGCGCCTCCTGACCGGTGAAGACCACCACGCGACAGCGCGCCTCACTGGCCTGGATCCTGGCCAGCACATCCAGCCCGTCCAGACCGGGCATTACCAGGTCGAGCACCAGCAGATCCGGATGATGCTCACGGACCATCGGCAAGACCTCGTTGCCGCTGGACACCTCATGGATCTGGTTGAACCCCTCCTGTTTCAGCAGGATTTTTACTGCAGCGCGAACCACCGGATGATCGTCCGCTATCAACGCTGACTTCATGGCAACTCCCTGTGCGAATACGCGACGGTTGGGCACAGAACGCCCATGGGCCGGGCCCGGGTTAGACGCAGTAGCTGCGCGGTGACTCTTGCATGTAACAACGCGCAAGACTAGCTGACAGAATTGACAGTGCCGACGAACGGTAACCGAGGATCGACAATCGTCATGGCCCGCTGGATACACGGTAGATCAGGTAACGCAGCCTCGATGATCTGAATTTTCCGCCGCCCGCTGACGGGGATCGGCGACAACGTTGCAGCCTCGCCGTTATAGACCAGTGCGTGATGAACCTGTGGGTTATCGGCGAGGAAACCGACCAGGTTCAAGGCCTCGCCGGCCAGCGCTGCATTGATGATCACCAGGTCGAAGGACACGCCACCGTAATCGACCAGGGTCAGCAATTCGGCAAGGTTCTGCACGGGCACCACGCGGTAGTAATCAAGCCGATTGAACAGACGCTCGATTCTCATCCGCTGAAAGTGCTGCTCGTCGGCAATCAGGATACGTAACGCTTTGTTCGACAACCGGGGCCACCAGGAGGGTTTCAGATTCGTGAGATCGCAAGGCTACGGAAGAGCCTTCAGGCTTTCTGTAGGACTATTCCTAAATATCGGGGCGTCTCGTCGTCCGGTAGCCGGGCATGAAAGCCGCGCCGAGTCTCGGATGAGGATCGTTCCCACAGCGTGGAAACGATCCGTCCGTCAACCTTACTGCCAGCCAAACCGGCGGATATAAAAGCCCTTCACCGCCTGGGTCAGCGCCATGTACGCCAGCAGGATCACCGGCAGGAACACGAAGTACAGCGACGGCAGCGCCTGCAATTTGAAGTAATGCGCCAACGGCCCCATCGGCAGGAAAATGCCCACGGCCATGATGATTCCGGTCATCACCATCAGCGGCATGGCCGCGCGACTTTGCAGGAACGGGATCTTCGGCGTGCGGATCATGTGCACGATCAGCGTCTGGGTCAGCAGCCCGACCACGAACCAGCCGGACTGGAACAGGGTTTGATGATCCGGTGTATTGGCGTCGAACACGTACCACATCAAGGCAAACGTGGTGATGTCGAAGATCGAGCTGATCGGCCCGAAGAACAGCATGAACCGCCCGACATCCGCCGGCTGCCAGCGCTGCGGTTTGCTGAGCATTTCTTCATCGACGTTATCGAACGGGATGGCGATCTGCGAGATGTCGTAGAGCAGGTTCTGTACCAGCAGGTGCATCGGCAGCATCGGCAGGAACGGAATGAACGCGCTGGCCACCAGCACCGAGAACACGTTGCCGAAGTTCGAGCTCGCGGTCATCTTGATGTACTTGAGCATGTTGGCGAAGGTGCGACGCCCTTCCAGCACGCCCTCCTCCAGCACCATCAGGCTTTTTTCCAGCAGGATGATGTCCGCCGCTTCCTTGGCGATGTCCACGGCGCTGTCCACCGAAATGCCGATATCAGCCGTGCGCAGCGCCGGCGCGTCGTTGATGCCATCGCCCATGAAACCGACCACATGGCCGTTGCCTTTGAGCAGGCGGACGATGCGTTCCTTGTGGGTCGGCGTCAGTTTGGCGAAGACGTTGGTGGTCTCCACCGCCACCGCCAGTTCGGCGTCGCTCATGCGCTCAATGTCGTTGCCCATCAGCAGGCCCCGTTGTTCCAGGCCCACTTCGCGGCAAATTTTCGCGGTGACCAGTTCGTTGTCGCCGGTCAGCACTTTCACCGCCACCCCATGGGCAGCCAGCGCCTTCAGCGCCGGGGCGGTGCTTTCCTTCGGTGGATCGAGGAACGCCACGTAGCCGATCAGTGTCAGTTCCTGTTCATCCGCCAGGCTATAAGTGTCGCGGGAGTCGATCATCGGCCGGGCCGCGACCGCCACCACGCGCAGGCCCTCGGCATTGAAGGCGGCGGTGACCTGGCGAATCCGCGCCAGCAGGTCATCGGTCAGCGCTTCATCGACCACACCGTGACGCACCCGGGAGCACACCGCCAGCACTTCTTCCACCGCGCCTTTGCAGATCAGCAGGTGCGAATGATCGCGCTCGGCGACCACCACCGACATGCGCCGGCGGGTGAAATCGAACGGGATCTCGTCGACTTTGCGAAACGCGGTGCCGACCTTCAATTCACGGTGGACCTCGACGTGCTCGAGCACCGCCACGTCCAGCAGGTTTTTCAACCCGGTCTGGTAGTAGCTGTTGAGATAAGCCATTTCCAGCACGTCATCGGAGTCGTTGCCCCAGACGTCGACGTTGCGCGCGAGGAAGATTTTGTCCTGGGTCAGGGTGCCGGTCTTGTCCGTGCACAGCACGTCCATCGCGCCGAAGTTCTGGATCGCGTCCAGGCGTTTGACGATGACTTTTTTCCGCGACAGAAACACTGCACCTTTGGCCAGGGTCGAGGTGACGATCATCGGCAGCATTTCCGGGGTCAGGCCCACGGCAATCGACAGCGCGAACAGCAGTGCTTCGGTCCAGTCGCCCTTGGTGAAGCCGTTGATGAACAACACCAGCGGCGCCATGACGAACATGAAGCGGATCAGCAGCCAGCTGACTTTGTTGACCCCGGTCTGGAACGACGTCGGCGCACGATCGGTGGCGCCGACCCGCTGGGCCAGCGCCCCGAAATAGGTGCTGTTGCCGGTGGTCAGGATCACCGCGATCGCGGTGCCGGACACCACGTTGGTGCCCATGAACAGGATGTTGTCGAGGTCCAGCGGGTTGCTCGTGTCGCTGTCCTGCTGCAGACGGAATTTTTCCACCGGCATTGACTCACCGGTCATGGCCGCCTGGCTGACGAACAGGTCCTTGGCGTTGAGCACCCGGCAATCGGCGGGAATCATGTCGCCGGCCGACAACACGATCAGGTCGCCCGGCACCAGGAGTTTGATCGGCACTTCGGTGCGCAGCGCGTCGCGGCGCATCACCGTGGCGGTGTTGCTGACCATCGCCTTGAGCGCGTCGGCAGCCTGGTTGGACTTGGTTTCCTGCCAGAAGCGCAGCAAGGTCGAGAGCACCACCATGGAGAAAATCACGATGGCGGCTTTCATGTCCTCGGTCAGCCAGGAGATCACTGCGAGCAACGTCAGCAGCAGGTTGAACGGATTTTTGTAGCAGTGCCACAGATGCACCCACCATGGCAGCGGCTGCTCGTGCTCGACTTCGTTGAGGCCGAATTGCGCGCGCAGGGCATCGGCTTCGGCTTCGCTCAGGCCGTCGGTGTGGCTGTGGAGATGGTTCAGCAATGAACCGGTGTCGCTGTTGGCGGCGCCCACCAGGGTTTGCGCGAGGGTCGGCGGCACTTCGCGGCTGACCGTGGTGTCGGTGAAGGTTTCCAGCAGCGCCAGGCGACGAAAGTGACGGGCGATGTGGCGGGTGCGCAGGAATCCGGCGAAGAATTCCTTGAGCAGGGTCAGGTTCATGGCAGTTCCCCCAGGGTCAGCCGGGAAACCGTCGAGCAGGCATGCACGAGCGCCGCGATAACGACAAAAGTCGAACATCACGCACGGTTCAGCGTCGATGAGAGGGCGTCGGGACACAGGCCAGGATTGGCCGCGATCGGGAAGCCGCTGCTCGCTATACGGCGAGACAACGGCGCAAAACAGGGGCGCGTTATCTTGCCGGGAAGGTGCCGGTTATTGAAACCGGCCGACTACTGTCACTCGAACAAGTACCCACTGTGGGTCTCCGCTATTGATGAAAACGCGCGAAGCTTACGCCCCGATTTCTGGAGAGTAAACGAAGGAATGGCGGGTTGCCGTGGAATCTCGGGGTTCTTCAGGGAGGGTTCAGGATTCAGGATTTTTATCGTCGTTGAGGGCCTCTTCGCGAGCAAGCCCGCTCCCACATTAGTCCTGCGAATGCAGTTTCATTGTGGGAGCGAGCCTGCTCGCGAAGGCGGCCTCAAAGTCGCCGCAAAACTCAGCTGGCCGTCGCCAACAACAGATCCGCCATCGACCGGCCATGCCCACGATGCTTGCCGTGCTCATACAACGAACCGGCAATCTCGTCCGCGCGAATCGGCAGGATCGACAACAGCGTGTCGCTCAAGCCGTGGCTCGCCTGGCAGAAGCCCTGCATATAAATGCCGGTCCTGCAGCGCTCGTCGGTGATCAGTTTGTAGTTGCGATCCACCTCGAAATCACCCAGGTACTCTTCCAGTGGCGCCAGCAACGTGCGGTGCATCTGCCGCTCGTAACCGGTGGCCAGCACCACCGCGTCGTAATGCCGAACCGTTACCTCGCCGGTAGCGTTGTTGCGCAGGGCCAGTTCGACGCCGCGCTCGGTGGCGGTGGCTTTTTCGATCGTGGTCAGGGTGCGGAAGGCATGCCGCGCAATGCCCGAGACTTTCTGACGATAGAAGATGCCGTAGATGCGCTCGATCAGGTCGATGTCGACCACCGAATAGTTGGTGTTGTGGTACTCGTTGACCAGGCGCTCACGCTCGCTGCTCTCCTGCTGGAACACCAGATCGGTGAATTCGGGCGAAAACACTTCGTTGACGAACGGGCTGTCGTCCGCCGGCTTCAGCGCCGAACCGCGCAGAATCATGTCCACCTGCACCGACGGGAAGCTGTCGTTCAGGTCGATGAAGGCTTCCGCGGCGCTCTGCCCGCCCCCGATGATCGCGATGCTCATCGGCTGATTGTTCACGCACGGTTGCCTGGCCATCTGCGCCAGGTACTGCGAGTGATGGAACACCCGACCGTCATCCTTCAGCGCCTTGAACGCTTCGGGAATGCGCGGCGTGCCGCCGGCGCTGACCACCACCGAACGGGTCGTGCGCACGTGCTGATGGCCCTGGGTGTCGCGGGAGATCACCCGCAGCGCTTCGACCTGCTGGTTGTGCAGCACCGGCTCGATGGTCAGCACTTCTTCGCCGTAGCGGCTTTGTTCGGCAAATTGCCCGGCGACCCAGCACAGGTAGTCGTTGTACTCCATGCGGCACGGATAGAAGGTGCCGAGGTTGATGAAGTCCACCAGACGACCGTGGTGCTTGAGGTAGTTGACGAAGGAGTACGGGCTGGTCGGATTGCGCAGGGTCACCAGGTCCTTGAGGAAGGAAATCTGCAATTCGCTCTGGGTCACCAGCGTATTGCCGTGCCAGCGGTAGTTGGCCTGTTTGTCGAGAAACAGGACATCCAGACTGCCCTGGCTCGCGGCGCGCTCCTGCAGCGCGATGGCCAACGCCAGGTTCGATGGGCCGAAACCCACACCGATCAGGTCGTGAACGATGGGCGATGCAATTGCCTGTGTCATTTCCAGTGTCCTCTGGATGAACCCCTCAACATGGGGAGAAGCCTAAGTGACCTGGCCAGCCTTGATCAGGACAGCAGGTTGTCTGTTGAGTAGGAACGAGGACCGTGAAATAAAATTTAATACTCTTTGTTCAAGTCTCGGACAGGATCAATGGGCATCCCAATCCCGCATCCGCACGCGGCAGTGCTTCATCGCATTGACAATGTGCTTCTCCACCAGCGCTCGGGAGATCCCCAGCCGTTCGGCGATTTCGGGGTGCGACAGGCCGTCGATCTTGCGCAGCAGGAAGCTCTCGCGGCACAGCCTTGGCAGTTCCGTCAACGCGCGCTGCAGCATTTCCAGGCGCTGGCCGTGATCGAGGCAATTGTGCGGGGACGGGGTGAAATAGCGCTCTTCATTGTCGAGCACGTCGAGTGATTCGACCTGACGCAGGGCATTGCGCCGATGGTCGTCGATCACCAGATTGAGCGCGGTGCGATAAAGGAACGCCCGGGGCTGCTCGATCGGCGTATCGCTGGAACGCTCCAGCACCCGCAGATAAGCGTCATGCACCACATCTTCGGCGACCTGACGGTTGCCCAGCTTGGCGTTCAGGAAACACACCAGCTCGCGATAGTAGTTTTCCAACCATGACTCCCGGCCGCTCGGGTGCGACGTCTGTCCTTGGGCCAGATCCGCGACTGCCAAGTGGACAGTGGCACGATGGTGGCAATTTCGAGCGTGTAATTTATAGTAATTCTCATATAGATTTAAAGTGCTGTTTCAATTTGCCCCGTAAATCGCTGGGCGACTGTGGGAACATGCCTGTCCGTGAAGATGGTCATGACGCGGCCTTCAGCGGCGTCAGCAAGATCGCCTTCGCGAGCAGGCTCGCTCCCACAGGGGGTGTTGTTGTCTCTAAATTTGCGGGCCGTTTCCTCGTTTACACAACACCTTCCCATCGCTGTCGGCTCCCTCCGGATGCATTGGCTGCTGCGACGGGCCGAACTCCATTGGCCGGAACCCTGCATGAAACGTCCCCGACACACCCGACGCGCCCTGCTTGTAGCCCTTTGCCTGATCCCCGTGATTGCCGTCGCCGCCTGGCAAATATTGCCGCCCGGCCGCGATCAATACGCGACGGTGCAAGTCGCCCGCGCTGACATCGAAAGCAGCGTCACCGCCCTCGGCACCCTGCAACCGCGGCGCTATGTCGACGTCGGTGCCCAGGCCTCGGGGCAAATCCACAAGATCCACGTGGAGGTCGGCGACGTGGTCAAGGAAGGCCAGTTACTGGTGGAAATCGACCCCTCCACGCAACAGGCCAAGCTCGACGCCGGGCGCTATTCCATCGATAACCTCAAGGCGCAGTTGCAGGAGCAGCGCGCCTTGCACGACCTCGCGCAGCAGAAATACCAACGCCAGCAGAACCTCGCCGCCGGCGGCGCGACCCGCGACGAAGACGTGCAGACCGCCCAGGCCGAACTGCGCACCACCCAGGCGCGTATCGACATGTTCCAGGCGCAGATCCGCCAGGCCCAGGCCAGCCTGCGCAGCGATCAGGCCGAACTCGGCTACACCCGCATCTATGCGCCCATGAGCGGTACGGTGGTCGCCCTCGATGCCCGGGAAGGCCAAACCCTCAACGCCCAGCAACAGACACCGCTGATTCTGCGCATCGCCAAACTCTCGCCGATGACGGTCTGGGCCGAGGTGTCCGAGGCCGACATCGGTCACGTCAAACCGGGCATGAACGCCTGGTTCACCACCCTCAGTGGCGGCAATCGACGCTGGAGCAGCACGGTGCGGCAGATCCTGCCGATCCCCCCCAAGCCGCTGGATCAGACCAGCCAGGGCGGTGGCAGCCCGGCCAGTTCGAGTAAAAGCGGCACCGCTCGCGTGGTCCTCTACACCGTGCTGCTGGATGTCGATAACGCCGACAACGCACTGATGGCTGAAATGACCACCCAGGTTTTCTTCGTCTCCAACCAGGCGAAAAATGTCCTGACCGCGCCGATCGCCGCGTTGCAGAGTGGCGAGCAAGCCGACGTCCAGATCGCCACCGTGGTTGCCAAGAGCGGTGAGACCCAACAACGCAACGTGCGCACCGGCATCAGCGATCGGCTGAAAGTGCAGATCCTCGACGGCCTCGAAGAAGGCGATCACCTGCTGATCGGCCCGGTCGACGGGAGTGGCGGCTGAATGCAGACGCCCCTGATCGACCTGCAGGACATCCGCAAAGCCTACGGAGGCGGTGACGCTCCGGAGGTGCACGTGTTGCGCGGCATCGACCTGTCGATTCATGCCGGGGAATTCGTGGCGATTGTCGGCGCTTCCGGTTCCGGCAAATCGACGCTGATGAACATCCTCGGCTGCCTCGACCGTCCGACCTCGGGCGACTACCGCTTCGCCGGGGAAAACGTCGCCGGCCTCGACAGCGACGAGCTGGCCTGGCTGCGGCGCGAGGCGTTCGGCTTTGTGTTCCAGGGTTACCACCTGATCCCGTCCGGCTCGGCCCAGGAAAACGTCGAGATGCCGGCCATCTACGCCGGCCTGCCCGCCGCCGAGCGCCACGCCCGCGCCGCCGCCCTGCTCGACCGCCTCGGCCTGGCCTCGCGCACCGGCAACCGCCCGCATCAACTGTCCGGCGGCCAGCAGCAACGGGTATCCATCGCCCGCGCCTTGATGAACGGCGGCCACATCATCCTCGCCGACGAACCCACCGGCGCCCTCGACAGCCACAGCGGCGCCGAGGTCATGACCCTGCTCGACGAACTGGCGAGCCAGGGCCACGTGGTGATCCTCATCACCCACGACCGCGAAGTCGCGGCCCGGGCCAAGCGCATCATCGAAATTCGCGATGGCCTGATCATCAGCGACAGCGCCCGCGACAACCCCGACGTGCAGACCTCGGCCAACCCCGGCGCCCTGCAAGCGGTGGACCTGCGCAAACGTCTCAGCGAAGGCGCCGAAGCCACCGGTGCCTGGAAAGGCGAATTGGTGGACGCGGTGCACGCAGCCTGGCGGGTGATGTGGATCAACAAGTTCCGCACCGCGCTGACGTTGCTCGGCATCATCATCGGCGTCGCCTCGGTGGTGGTGATGCTGGCGGTTGGCGAAGGCAGCAAGCGCCAGGTGATGGCGCAAATGGGTGCCTTCGGCTCGAACATCCTTTACCTCAGCGGCGCCCCGACCCACCCTGGCGCGCCACCGGGGATCGTCACCCTCGATGACGTGCGGGCGCTGGCCAGCCTGCCGCAAGTCATGCGCATCATGCCGGTCAACGGCGCGGAAGCGGTGGTGCGCTTTGGCAACCTCTATCACCTGAGCTACGTCGGCGGAAACGACACCAACTTCCCGGCCATTTTTAACTGGCCCGTCGCCGAAGGCAGCTATTTCACCGCCGCCGATGAACAGAACGCTGCGGCCGTCGCGGTGATCGGGCACAAGGTGCGCAACAAATTGCTCAAGGATGTCGCCAACCCGATCGGTCAGTACATCCTGATTGAAAACGTGCCCTTCCAGGTGGTCGGGGTGCTGGCGGAAAAAGGTGCCAGTTCCGGCGATTCCGACAGCGACAACCGGATTGCCGTGCCCTACTCCGCCGCCAGCGTCCGCCTGTTCGGCACCCACGATCCCGAATATGTGGCGATCGCCGCCGCCGACGCACGCAAGGTCAAGGACGCGGAAAAAGCCATCGAGCAGTTGATGCTGCGCCTGCACAACGGCAAGGCGGATTTCGAACTGACCAACAACGCCGCCATGATCCAGGCCGAGGCGCGCACGCAAAATACCCTGTCGCTGATGCTCGGTTCGATTGCCGCGATTTCGTTGCTGGTCGGCGGCATCGGCGTGATGAACATCATGCTCATGACCGTACGTGAACGCACCCGGGAGATCGGCATCCGCATGGCCACCGGCGCCCGGCAACGGGACATCCTGCGCCAGTTCCTCACCGAAGCGGTGATGCTTTCGGTCGTCGGTGGGCTCGCCGGGATTGCCCTGGCGCTGATCGTCGGCGGCGTGCTGATCCTCAGCGAAGTCGCCGTGGCCTTTTCCCTGGTGGCAGTGCTCGGCGCCTTTGCCTGCGCACTGGTCACCGGCGTTGTCTTCGGCTTCATGCCGGCCCGCAAAGCTGCCCGGCTCGACCCGGTCACGGCCCTTACCAGTGAATGATCGATCTATGAAACCGCGCCTCAGCCTGTTGACCCTGTGCCTGCTGCTCAGTGCTTGCGGCAGTAACGCCCCGCGTCCGGACAGCGGCATTGTCCCGCCCGCCGCGTGGCAATCGCCGCACGACGCCGAGGCCCGCAGCAACGCGCAATGGTGGACGCAGTTCGGCAGCCCGGCGCTGGATCGCCTGATCGAACAGGCCCGCGTCGGCAGTTTCGACCTGGCCGCCGCCGTGGCACGGGTGCGCCAGGCCCAGGCCGGCACTGTGATTGCCGGCGGTTCGCAACTGCCGGAAATCAAGGGTGCCGCCAATGCCAACCGCCAGAAACTGCTGCGCGGCAGCGGCTATAACCAGCTGGATGTCGACGACAGCAACAAGGCGGTGGACTACTTCGATGCCAGCCTCACTGCCAGCTATGAAATCGATTTCTGGGGCGGCAACCGCGCCGCTCGCGACAGCGCCCGATTCAGTCTGCAGGCGAGTGAGTTTGATCAAGCGACGGTGGAGCTAACGTTGCTTAGCGGCGTGGCCAGCAGTTACGCGCAAACCCTGTCTCTGCATGAGCAAGGCCGCATCGCTGAACTGAATCTGGCCAACGCGCAACGGGTCTTGAACCTGGTGCAGACGCGCTTCGACTCCGGCTCGGCCACGGCCTTGGAACTGGCGCAACAAAAAAGCCTGGTGGCGGCGCAGCAACGGCAATTGCCGACGGTGCAGCAACAGGCCCGGGACGCGCAAATCAGCCTCGCCGCTTTGCTCGGCCGGCCGGTGCAGGAACTGGCGCCGCTGGATGAGGGTTTCGATCAGTTGCAGTGGCCGGTGATCGGCAGCGGTGTGCCCAGTGAATTGCTCAGCCGCCGTCCGGACATTGCCCGCGCCGAGGCGCAGCTGGCGGCGGCCCAGGCTGACGTCACGGTCGCCCGCGCCGCGATGCTGCCGGCCGTGACCCTCAGCGCCAACCTCGGCTCCGGCTCGAACACCGCCTCCGACCTGCTGCGCAGTCCGTTCTACAACCTCACCGCCGGGCTGGTGACGCCGATCTTCAACAACGGCCGGCTCGGTGCAGAACGCGACAAGGCCACCGCCCGCCAACAGGAGCTACTGGAGAATTATCGCGCCAGCATCATCAACGGCTTTGCCGATGTGGAGAAAGCCCTGAACAGCATTCGCGGGCTGGACGCGCAACGGCAGTGGCAGAGCGAAGAACTGACCCAGGCGCAAACCGCGTTCAACATTGCCCAGAGCCGCTACCAGGCCGGCGCCGAAGATTTGCTGACGGTGCTGGAAACCCAGCGCACGCTGTACGCGGCGCAGGATTTGAATGTGCAACTGAGGTTGGCGCGGGTGCAGGCGAGTATCGGGTTGTACAAGGCGCTTGGGGGTGGGTGGCAGGCGCTGTAATTGGCAGCGCCTGCAAAGCCGCTTTCGCGAGCAAGCCCGCTCCCACACTGGATCTTCAGGCTTCACAAAATCCCTGTGGGAGCGGGCTTGCTCGCGAATGAACGATAACGCGCAATACCTGATTAACCGGTAATCGGGTTGACCTTGAGATGCCGCGCATACCACGGCCGTTGCGGAACGCGGCGGAACAGGCTGGCGGTTTTCTTTTCGTCGCTGAGAAAGGTAATGCGCAGGGCCAGTTTCATGGTTTCCGGGTCCATCTCCACCGACTTGCCCACCTGCAAACCAGGCGTGGTGCTGCAGCCATGGGTCACCGGGCCGAGCCACGGATCGGCCACTTCAACCCAGCGTCCCGGCGCGAACCACTGCACCCTGTTGACCTCCAGCCGACTGACCTCCCCCGGATGAAAACGCTCATGGGCGCGAAACCAGTCTTCGATGCGATCGTCGATCCAGCCATGGAAATGCCAGAACACCGGGTTCACATGGGACGAAAACGGGTCGCCGAGGAAATCGTTTTCCGGCGCATACCACCGCGCCGCGAAGTCCGCCGGATCCCGGGCGAACGGCACCGGCTGACCGTTTGACGGATCCCGTGGCACCGAGGCCCAGCGCATGTGCAGCCAGTCATGCAAACCCAGTTCGACTTCCGAACCAAACTGCCCCAGGGTCAGCTTCGACAGATAACGCGGATCGCGGTAGCGCGATTCCCAGACCTCGAAGTTGCTGTGATAGGTCTCGGCCGTCTTGATGTCGCTGACCCACTGGGTGTACTCGCTGTCTTCAGCCGCCAGCCAGGTCGGTGGCAGCGCCGTACCGTCTTCGTTGTCGTGATAGCGGGCGAACCCTTGACGATCCCGTTCCAGCTCCGGCTGCGGCATCGGGAAGCTCGACCAGGACGGCAGATCCTGCATCGACCGGGCCGTACCGAGCATGTGCCGGTGCATGAAAAAGAAATCCACCCCGGAACCATTGCGATCCTTGCGCGGACCACGGGCATCACGCTCCTGCCCCCGAGGACCGGGCTGCCAACCGATACCGCGCAAGGCCTCGCGCTTGTCTTCAGCGAGGGTGTGCCATTTGTCCCGGCTCGCGTGCCAGAGCTGATGGAACAGACGGTGCTCAGAAGAAACCAGCCAGGCCAGCAGCGTCGGGTTCAGGCCCACCCGCTCCCGGGCTTCAGGGAACAGGCGTTTACGCGCGACGAATCGATTGTCCACTTCCGGCAGGCCCAGCGGACGATCAAGCCGCAGGATGCGCCCGCTGAGGGTGCCGCTACCGGCATTGCCGAAATCGGCCCAGACTTCATCGAGAACGACCACCAGTTCATAGGTTGGCGCCCCCTCCGGCGACCGGGTATCGAACAGGCGCCAGTAAAGTTCAGTGGGTTGGGACTGCACCAGATCGCCGAGCAACCGGTAGCGCGGCTGCGCGTCGCTGCGCAGTTGATGTGCGGTGTCGAGATAGCCGCGCACACCGCGACCGCGCTGGGCAATGTCGAGAAACAATTCCAGGCCATCCTGCGGCAAGCCTTCAAGACCCGCCTGCGAACCTTCGAAACGGACATCCCAGACCCCGCGCAGCGAGTTGGCCAGTTGCTGACCCGCGGTGTCCGCCAGGTCGACCGTGGCCTCGCCGGGGGTGATCGTCGGGTCTGGCTTCGTCCATTCGCGATGCCCATAAAAAGCCGCCGGCACAGCGGCGCCAGTCAGCGCCAGGCCTGCCATGAACCATCGTCGAGAAATCTTCATTGCCCTACCTGTGTCAGCCATGGAGCAGGCTTTATCCAAGCTAGAACGTTTGTTGCCCCCACAAATTTAAACGCTTCCTGTAGGAGCGAGCCTGCTCGCGAAAAACCCATGGGCAACGCGGTTATCCAGAAAACCCGCGTATTCGCTGACGCCCACAGGCCCTAAATTTCCCACCCGGCCGCTCGTTCTTCCCAGATAGCAAAGGCCCCTGCGCCTGCACCTCGACGGCGAACCTGACTGAGATGGCAATGACAAGACCACGTTCGAAAAAGGCTCTTTACATCGGCCTGCCACTGGCCCTGGCGATCACCGCCGGTGCGGGCTTTGCGGCTTGGGATCATTGGTTCAAGGACGACCTCGGCTACCCGGCCGAGGTGATGAAACAAGCCAATGAGTTGCACGAACGCCTGCTCTCCTTCGACAGCCACGTCAGCCTGATGCAAAACTTTGGCACCGACGGCCACGAAGCCGACAAGGATGGCGAGGGCCAGTTCGACCTGGTCAAAGTCAACCGCGGCCCGCTGTCCAGCGCGGCCCTGACGATTTTCGGCTGGCCGGAAATCTGGAACGGCGCCAATGCACCGCACAAGCCCACTGAAGGCTTCGTCGACGAGGCGCGCAACCAGCAGGAAATCCGCTACAAGATCATCACTGGCATGGTCCGCGACTTCCCCAATCAGGTGGCCATCGCCTACACCCCCGATGACCTGCGCCGCCTGCACGGCGAAGGCAAGTTCGCGATTTTCATCAGCATGCTCAACGCCTATCCGCTGGGCCATGACCTCAACCAGTTGAACCTGTGGGCGGCGCGCGGCATGCGCATGTTTGGCTTCAGCTACATCGGCAACAACGATTGGGCCGACTCCTCGCGACCGCTGCCGTTCTTCAACGATTCACCCGACGCGCTCAATGGCCTGTCGGATATCGGCAAGCAAGCGGTCGGTCGCCTGAACGATCTGGGGGTCATCATCGACGTGTCGCAAATGTCGACCCAGGGCCTGGAGCAAGTCGCGCAGTTGAGCCGCACGCCGATGGTCGCCTCGCACTCGGCACCGCGGGCAATGGTCGATATCCCGCGCAACCTCAGCGACAAGGAAATGCAACTGATCAAGAACAGCGGCGGCGTGGTGCAGGTGGTCGGTTTCTCCCAGTACCTGAAGCCGCTGACCCAGCCGACCCAGGACAAACTCAACGAACTGCGCAAGGCATTCGGCTTGCCGCCGCTGCCCAACCTGGCCGTGGCGCTGATGCCGGGTGACCCGATCATTTCCGCCTGGCCCGAAGAAAAGTTCGGCAAGTACGCCAGCCGCCTCTACGCGATCCTCGAGGAAGAACCCAAGGCCAGCCTCAAGGACCTCGGCGACGCCATCGACTACACGGTGCGTAAAATCGGCATCGACCACGTTGGCATCAGCTCCGACTTCAACGAGGGCGGCGGCGTCAAAGGTTGGGAGAACGTCGGCGAAATCCGCAACGTCACCGCCGAACTGATCTCCCGCGGTTACTCCGAGGCGGACATCGCCAAGTTGTGGGGCGGCAATTTCCTGCGGGTTTGGGATCAAGTGCAGAAAGCCGCCAAACCCGCTCTGGTTTCCCAGCAGGACACTCGCACACCATGACGGATCGCCGCACCTTTCTGAAACAGGCCGGGCTCTTCGCCGCCACGCTGCCCCTGACCGCCGGCCTGCACAACGTTGCCAGCGCCACAGCACTGGCGCCGCTGCCCCGGGACAAATGGGCGCAGCTGCGATTGCTGTTCGATCAGGATCCGGACTACCTGCACTTCTCCAACTTCCTGATCACCTCGCACCCCAAACCGATACGGGACGCGATCGACCTGCATCGCGCAGCCCTCGACAAGAATCCCGGGCTGGCCATGGATTGGGACCTGGGCGTGATCGAGCAGCGCGAGGAAGAAGTCCGCCTCTGGGCCGGACGTTATCTCAAGGCCGACGCCAGACAGATCGCCCTGACCGGCAGTACCACCGAAGGCCTTTCCATGATCTACGGCGGCGTGCACGTGCGGCCGGATCAGGAAATCCTCACCACCGACCACGAACACTACGCGACCCACACGATCCTCGCGCTGCGCAACGAACGGGACGGCACCCGCGTGCGCAAGATCGCCTTGTTCAAGGATCCACAGACCCTGACCGAGGCAGAAATCCTCAATAACATCGACCGCAGCATCAAGCCGGAAACCCGCGTGCTGGGCATGACCTGGGTGCATTCCGGCAGCGGCGTCAAATTGCCGATAGCGGCCATCGGTGCCTTGGTCGACAAGCACAATCGTGGCCGTAGCGAACAGGACCGGATCATCTACCTGGTCGACGGCGTGCACGGTTTCGGTGTCGAGGACCTGGATTTTCCGGACATGAACTGTGACTTTTTCATCGCCGGCACCCACAAGTGGATGTTCGGCCCCCGAGGCACCGGCATCGTGTGCAGCCGCAGCGCCGAGGTCAAATACGTCACGCCGATCATTCCGACCTTCTCCGAAGCCACGGCGTTCTCCACCACCATGACGCCGGGCGGTTACCACGCGTTCGAGCACCGCTGGGCGCTCAACGAAGCATTCAAATTGCACCTGCAACTGGGCAAGGCCGACGTGCAGGCGCGCATCCATGCGCTCAACACTTACCTGAAAAAACGCCTGGCGGAGCACCCGCAGATCGAATTGGTGACGCCGCGCAGCCCGGCGTTTTCCTCCGGCTTCACCTTTTTCCGAATCAAGGACAAGGACTGCGACAAGATCGCCGCCTACCTGATGCAGAACCGCGTGGTCGCCGACGCCGTGGAGCGCGATGTCGGCCCGGTGATCCGCACCGCGCCCGGCCTGCTCAATAACGAAAGCGAAATCGACCGGTTCATGGCGTTGCTCGCCAGGCAGCTCTGAGCCACCGACCTAATTAACCTTTCAACGAGAGAGACGATGAACAGTGCGCTGCGTAGTTATTTCCTGAGGGTGCTTCCCGTCCTGGCCGTCAGCTGTCTGTTGCCGGTCAGCGCCCAGGCGGCTGCGACCATCGCACCGGGCAAGGTGTTCAAGGACTGCAAGGACTGCCCGGAAATGGTCGTGCTGCCCGCGGGCACCTTTACCATGGGCACGCCGGACGATGAAGTCGGCCGCGAGCCCGATGAAGGCCCGCAGCATCCGGTGACGTTCGCCCGACCTGTGGCGATCAGCCGCTTTCAGGTGCTGAAGGGCGAATGGGACGCCTATATCCGTGACACGGGCTACGTCATGCCCGACGGCGACGACCGCCCGGGCCGTGAATGCAAGGCCGGCGTTCCGCGCTACGAATACACCGCCAGGCATCCGGCGGTGTGCATGGACTTGTCCGAAGCCACGGCCTATGTGGCCTGGCTCTCGAAAAAATCCGGCAAGCCCTACCACCTCGTCAGCGAAGCCCTGCGCGAGTACGCCGCCCGCGCCGGCAGCAGCGGTCCATTCCCCTTCCCGTTCGATGAGGGCAAGGAATACAGCATCGCCAGGCACGCCAATACCTACGGCGCTGCCGACGGCTACAACTTCACCTCGCCGGCGGGCAGCTTCCCGGCCAACGCCTTCGGGGTCTTCGACCTGCACGGCAACGTCTACGAATGGACCGCCGATTGCTACAACGACAACTACGTCGGTGCGCCAGGCGATGGCAGCGCGTGGCTGACCGGCGACTGCAAAGTCCAGCGCATCCGCGGCAACGACTGGGGCGAAGCACCGGTGTTCTCACGATCGGGCAACCGCAACGCCGCCTACCCCGATGCCCGTGGCGACTGGCTGGGCTTTCGCGTCGCACGGGATTTGTAAGTCTCAAACGCCACCTAAACCAACTGTGGGAGCGAGCCTGCTCGCGATGGCGGTGGGTCAGTCAAATTTTTTTAGCCTGTAACTGCCCTAAACCCAGCCCGC
>NZ_JANLOD010000004.1 GCF_025466085.1 Pseudomonas sp. 14P_8.1_Bac3 | reverse complement strand
CGCAAGGCCTGCCCGTTCTACTACCAACTCGACCACCTCGGCACCCCGCAGGAACTGACGGATTTTGGCGGCGAGATCGTCTGGTCGGCGCAGTACAACGCCTACGGAAAAGTCACGCAGTTAGGGTCCGGCGCAGGCGAGCAACTCGAACAACCGCTGCGGTTTCAGGGGCAATACTTCGATGCCGAGAGCGGCCTGCACTACAACCGGCATCGGTACTATGATCCCGATGTAGGCCGCTACTTGACGCCGGATCCGGTGAAGCTGGCGGGTGGGCTGAATCAGTACCGGTACGCGCTGAACCCGACGGGGTGGGTTGATCCGGTGGGGTTGAGCGGGAATTGCCCGGGAGCGGGGCGGCCTGGGTGTGGGGCGCCGGATGATCCGACTGGCGCTAAGGTTGATCAGGGGGAGCCGTCGCTGCCGAAAATGTCGGCTGAGCAGCGGCGGGCGAGGATTGATGAGTTGGCGGAGGCGAATGCCAAAGGAAGGGTCGAGTCGATGGAGCAAAAATATGACATGCACACTGTTAAAAAGCACAGCTCAGACATTCCTGACGTTGCGCTTAAACGGCGTGCCATTAATGGAGCGGACCCTCACACCGGAGCAGTACCGAAAGGAGCAAAAGGAAATCCAAGCTCTCAGTTCAGCAATTGGAGAATGCATTTCAATGCCTTGAATAAGGCAATGACCAGGGAGAGATTAGGCCTGAGCCCGCATACGGGAAAAGACCACAACCAATATCCGATTGTACGGATGGAGCTTCCTGGAGCGGGTCGTGGTTATAAGCCAAATAAGAAGGACGTAAATAATCCTAAACTCAACGAGGATATGAATTGGTTTGAAGTTAAATTTGATAAAAATGATGTGAGCCGGCCCTATACAGGGTTTCCAACGGAGAAAAAATAATGTTGCGTGATCCATTTTTAGATGAGCAATTTGACCCGAATCTAATGTGGTTTATTGGGGTTTTTGATGTTTATGATCGCGAAGAAACGCTAGGTGCTGAGCTTGAGGTCTATGATCCTAATAATAAAGAAAACAGAGCTGAACTGATCAGAAAGCACAGTTTGAAATTAAACTACTTATCCTACAGGCATAAGTTTGTTTTATTGGAAGCGCTGAAAAACAAGCTGAATGATGAGAATTATAATTTTCAGCAGCTGTTTGATATCGATGAGGGTGAATATGCGAGCTGGCCACGCGGAGAGTGGTACGAGTTGGAAAACCCTCGGGAATTTCTTCAGGATGTCTACTCACTAGCGCAAGAGGAGTGGAAAGACGACCTTCAAAAGGCCAGCCTCGAAGATCAATCAACGTGGTAAGGCTTGCGATCTTTGGCTCAGGTAAATTTATGACCGCTTCGCGCTCAATCGCGGGCAAGCCACGCTCCTACAGGATTGCAGTCGTTCTTGTTTTTTGCGGCGAGCCTTGAATCTGGAGCGAAACTTGCCCGCGAAGGCGGTCCTACAGACGCTACAAATTCGGGGCAAGGTCATCGGAAGTTTCCTTCAAGTTGTAGCGGTTTGCATGAACTTGTGCGAAGTGAGCTCCATGGCACCGGGCGAAGTACAACGCCTACGGAAAAGTCACCCAGCTAGTGTCCAGTGGAGGCTTCAACGTTTCCTGATCGAGCCACTGCTGAGTCCGCTGCTTCGAAAGCATTAGATGCAAAAAAATCAAAAACTGAAAAATTTCTTAGGAGAAAAAAAGGGACGACGGTAGTTACCCATGCATTTCCCTATCCTGTAGGTACCAGTCTGCCCAATGGACACAACACTCAAGTGCCAGCGTCGAAAGTGTTGCCGGTATTGATAAAGGATGCCAAACGTCCTGAGGGATTTTTTTTGTTAACAGGATTTCCAGAAATATGAAAAAAGAGCTTCCAGAGCTGCACGATTTTTTTGGCGCCTACTTTCATCAAGATTGGTCGAACACGACACGGCTGAGCAAGTGATTGATGCTTTTTTCGCTGATTCCGACCTTGAGGATCGGATGGCGGTTCTGAACGAGCTTGGTCTTTTACTTGCACAGCGTAAGGACGAAATGGAGTTACGGGGATATTTGTTGAAAGAGCTAAGTTGTTACTACTGCTACTGGAATGAATGGAAATCAGGCGAGATTTGGTTGCGTCATATTGCCCACAAGCTGGAAGGCGGTATCTGACGGCTTTTTCTTTGTTGCCAATGGATAACGAAATTTCTGGGCAAGGCCGTCGGAAGTTTCCTTCAAGTTGTAGCGGATTCAGGGGCAGTACTTTGATGTTGAGAGCGGCCTGCACTACAACCGGCATCGGTACTATGATCCCGATGTAGGCCGCTACTTGACGCCGGATCCGGTGAAGCTGGCGGGTGGGCTGAATCAGTACCGGTACGCGCTGAGCCCGACGGGGTGGGTTGATCCGTTGGGGTTGAGCGGGAATTGCCCGGGAGCGGGGCGGCCTGGGTGTGGGGCGCCGGATGATACGACTGGCGCTAAGGTTGATCAGGGTGAGCCGCCGCTACCTCCCCTGAGTGAAGTTCATTGGACGCCTCATGGCTACAAACACATGCCCCCGAAAAATATGTCTTGGAAACAAACAATAGACTCAACAAGGTCTGGCCCCGCGAAATACAAGCACGATATTGATGTAGAGCAGCTGGAAAGGGATGTTTATAAAACCGGGCAATCGATTACCAATGGCAAACTTTGGAAAGTCAAAGAATATGACACGGAGATTGGCGCTAGTGAGGGAAAGCTAAGTCGTTGGGTGCGTTTGGAGTTAAGTGCGCGGACGATACACGGTCACCCGATTTCACAGAATGAGTTCAGGAAGCTTCAAAAATGATCGACTTAACGTTTATTACAGGACGCATTTCTCATGATGATCTCTCAACGCTGAGAAACGAGGATTTGGATGGTCAGGTGTGCAGCCTCAAGGAAGATATGCTGCAAGTTGAGTATCCAGCCTTTTTGCTGCTGGATGTCGGATGGTATCCCTCGTTTGATCCTGATGGTTTTTTTCAAGTAAGAGTTCTAAAAAATTACGATTGGAGTGAACCGCTTTATTTATCAAGAGCTGATTCAGTTCCGTTGCTCATAAAAGAGTTGGTCGCTGCGCAGGACGAAATCGGGCGGGTCACTGCAGAAATCAAATGTTAAAGGCGGAGGCGCGAGTCATGAACGCGAAGGCGTTCTTATAGGTAGCGAAATTTCCGGGCGAGGTCGTTGGAAGTTTTCCTGCTACCCCACCAGCAACCCATCCCCTCGACCCACCACCGCCAGACTGTCAATCACATGCACGCTATATCCCGGCACGTTCTTCGCGTGATGCTTGGCCTGGGAAGCCATTTCTGCCAACTGGCTGGCATCCAGCTGCGCGCAGGCCTGCGGATGCAAATGCACCACGCCGATCGACAGGGATAACAGCGGGAATTCCTGCCGTATTCCCTGGCGGTTTGAGGCGATAAAGCACCCGGCCTCAAGGTGTTCGCTGCGGTAAAAGCGCCGGCACTGGCTCTGGAAATCATCGAGTAATTGGTCCAAGCGCTTGCGCCAGTCGTCCGGCCCGAGCACCAGCAGGAAATCGTCCCCGCCGATATGGCCGACAAAGTCGCGGGACGGGTCGATGCGATCGTTCAGGCATTGCGCCAGGCACAGCAGGACTTCATCCCCGCGGCCGTAGCCGTAGATGTCGTTGAAGGGTTTGAAACTGTCGATGTCCACGTAGCAGATCACCGATTCCCGTTGCTGTTGCAGCAAGCGGGTCAGGCATTGCTGGATCGGCACGTTACCGGGCAGCAAGGTCAGCGGGTTGGCGTAGCGGGCTTGCTGGATCTTCAGTTCGGTAATCAGCTTCAGCACATCAATGACCCGGCCCAGGCCCAGGTAACCGCCGTTCAGGGTAATGATGAAGTCTTCCTCGATGCGTTGCCGGGCGCGGCTGGTGATGAGGCGGCTGACCTGCTGTAGCGATTGGCTCATCTCGACCGCAAGGAAGTCGTCATTCATCAGGCGGCTGATGGGTTTGCGGGCGAACAGGTCAGTGGCAAACGGCTTGAGCAACGCGTCCGAGAGCGAATGCCGATGAACGATGCCGCAGGGCTGGCCGTAGTGGTCGAGCACCGCCAGCGAGTTGAGGTTGGCCTGGCGACGGAAGGCTTCCAGGACGGTTGCCGTCGGCGTATCCCGAGCGACCGCGGGCTGATCATTGAGCAGAGCGCTGAGGTCGCAGCCTTCGTCGTTCAGCGCCACGGCGGAACTGTCCTGCTTGGGCATCAGGCTTCGCGCATCCCTCGGCGGATGTTCTTGCGGCCGGCACAGCAAATAACCCTGGACCAGATCGACGCCCATGTCGGTCAGCACCGCGAGTTCTTCCGGCAGCTCGATGCCTTCGGCAATTACCTGGGCCCGGGAGGCTTTGGCGATTTGCATGATCGATCCGACAAACTCGCGTTTCAGTGCGTCCTGATGGATGCCGTCGATGAAGTGCCGGTCGATTTTCACATAGTCAGGCCGCAGCTCCGACCAGAGGCGCAGGCTCGAATAACCGGCACCCAGATCATCCAGGGCAATGGAAAACCCCATCGCCCGATAGTGATGCAGGGCGTTCTGCAGCAGTTGGAAATCGTCAGTCGGCGTCTGTTCGGTGAGCTCGATGACGACCTGGCTGGGAGGAATGCCGAAATCCTGCAGCAATTGCAGGGTCCGACCCGGTTGGTGGGCCGCTTCGAGCAAAGATTCCGGTGACACGTTGAGAAAAAGTTTGCCCGGCAATTGCTGTTCGTTGAAACGCCGGCAGGCGCTTTCGCGGCAGGCAATTTCCAGCTCGTTGAGGCGGCCAGCCTGACGGGCCACGGCGAACAGGGCGATAGGCGAGTGCAGGGGGCTGTTGGAGGGGCCGCGACTGAGGGCTTCATAGCCGATGATTCGTCGTTCAGAAAGCGAAATGATGGGCTGGAACAGGCTGTGCAAACCGCTTTGAGTCAGTATTGAACTCAACGCACTCAGCTGTTCGGTAGTGGTCATGGCGATCTCTGGCGATAAAAAAAGGACCGGGAGCACTCTCGGCTAAAGAGGTGATCCCAATCCTTTATTTCACGACAGAATGATGACTGTTTGATGACGCTCCGGAGAGCGCCAGCATTAAATCGCTATCACCTTGCGTGCCACAACCTAGTGCTTGGCCACCGCAGTGTTGAGCTTCAGGTAGTCCAACAGAATCCGACCCGTCTCGCTCAAGTAAGCATCGTCTTCCGGTTTGGTCTTGTCTGGCTCGGCCGCGAGGGCGTCTTCGTCTTCTTTCTTCAGCTCTTTGAGCGGCTCTTCGCCTTTGGCCTTGCGACGGATGTTTTCCATCGCCAGTTGCTTGGCTTCGATATCGGCGTGCTGCGCACGACGATCCGCTTCATTGAGGCTGACGGTTTTTTCCGCCATCAGCTTTTGCGCCAGGGCCAGTTTGTCGCGGATGAACACGAACTCCGCATCCTTGGCCGTGCGCACGTCATGCTCGGATTTGAGCTGGGCGATGTACGGTTTGAACGGATCGACCGCAGGCTTGATCGCCGCCTTGATGGTGTCCCACGGCATGGCTTCCGGCAGGGCACTTTCGCCGATTTCCTTGGTGTCGATGATCGACGGGTAATCGATGTCCGGCAGTACGCCCTGATGCTGGGTGCTCTGGCCGGAAACCCGGTAGAACTTGGCCAGGGTCAGTTTCAGTTCGCCATGGTTCAGCGGCTGGATGGTCTGCACGGTGCCTTTGCCGAAGGTCTGGCCGCCGATGATCAGCGCACGATGATAGTCCTGCATGGCGCCGGCGAAAATTTCCGACGCCGAGGCGGACAAGCGGTTGACCAGCAACGCCATCGGGCCCTTGTAGAACGCACCCGGGTTTTCATCTTCCAGCACATCGACACGGCCATCGGCGTTACGCACCAGCACGGTCGGACCTTTGTCGATGAACAGACTGGTCAGTTCGGTGGCTTCCTGCAGGGAGCCGCCGCCGTTGTTGCGCAAGTCGATGACCACGCCGTCGACCTTGTCTTTCTGCAATTCGGTCAGCAATTTCTTGACGTCGCGAGTGGTGCTCTTGTAGTCCGGATCGCCAGCGCGGAACGCCTTGAAGTCCAGGTAGAAGGCCGGGATCTCGATGATGCCGAGCTTGTAGTCCTTGCCATCCTGTTTCAGGTTGAGGACCGACTTTTTCACTGCCTGATCTTCAAGCTTCACCGCTTCGCGGGTGATCGGAACGATCTTGCTGGTCTGGTCATTCGGCGCATTGCTGGCCGGGATGACTTCCAGGCGCACCACGGTGCCTTTCGGACCACGGATCAGTTTGACCACTTCGTCCAGACGCCAGCCGACCACGTCGACCATCTCTTTGTTGTCCTGGGCCACGCCAATGATCTTGTCGGCGGGCGCGACCAGCTTGGTCTTGTCGGCCGGGCCGGCAGGCACCAGACGCACGACTTTCACTTGATCGTTGTCGCTCTGCAACACGGCGCCGATGCCCTCGAGGGAAAGGCTCATGTTGATATCGAAGTTCTCCGCATTATCCGGCGACAGATAATTGGTGTGCGGGTCGTAGGACATGGCGAAGGTGTTGATGTACGCCTGGAAGATGTCTTCCGGACGGGTCTGGTCCAGGCGCGCGAGCTGATTCTTGTAACGCTTGGTCAGCGTTTCCTGAATCTGCTTGGGCTCCTTGCCAGCAATCTTCATCCGCAGCACTTCGTCCTTGACGCGTTTGCGCCACAGGTCGTCAAGTTCTGCGGTGGATTTGAGCCAAGGGGCGTCCTTGCGGTCGATCAGCAAGGTTTCCTTGGTGGTGAAGTCCATCTTGTCGACGCCTTTGTCCAGCTCCGCAAGGGCAAAGTCCAGACGCGCCTTGACGCGATCCAGATAGCGCTTGTAGATGGTGAACCCGGCGTTCAGGTCGCCGCTTTTGAGGAAGTCGTCAAACTGGGTTTTCCACTTGTCGAATTCGGCAATGTCGCTGGCCATGAAGTAGCTGCGCGACGGATCCAGCAGCTTGAGGTAGCTGTCGTAGATGATCACGGAGCGCGCGTCATCGAGCGGCGGCTTGCTGTAGTGGTGGCGTTTGAGCAACTCGACGACATTCAGACTGGCGATCACTTCGTCACGATCAGGCTGAAGCTTGTCCCAACTATTGGCTGCGAACGTATTGCTCGACATCGGCATCAGGCCGATACCAATAAATAGGGCGAGGGCGGTGCTGGGGAACAGATGCTTCATGCTGATTCGACGCGGGGACAATTGATAACGCATATTAGGCCGTCTTTGAAGTCGCCGGTTCCACAAGGGCCGGTCGCATAATGCAAAAAGCCCGGCGCTACAGCTACGGGCTCAGTCCAGACTCACTATGGAGGCACTGTGAAAGCAATGCAAGGCGTGGAAGGTCAAGTGGAGTGGCTTGAAGAGCCCAGTCCTACATGTGACGTAGGGCAAGTTCGCATTCGCGTGTCGGCAGCGGGCCTCAATCGCGCCGATTTGTTACAGAAAGCAGGTCTTTATCCGCCACCACCGGGGGCCAGTCAGGTGCTCGGTCTAGAGTGTTCGGGGGTGATCAGCGAGGTCGGTCCGGGCACGTCCTGGCAGGTCGGGGACCGGGTCTGTGCCTTGCTGGCCGGGGGCGGCATGGCCGAAGAGGTGGTTGTCGACGGACGGCATGTGCTGCCGGTGCCCGAAGGATTGTCCCTGATCGAGGCGGCAGCGCTACCGGAAGTCTATGCGACTGTTTGGCTGAATTTGTATCAATTGGCTGCGCTCAAACCGGGTGAGAAAGTTCTTCTGCATGCCGGAGCAAGTGGAATCGGTTCAGCTGCCATTCAGCTGTGCAAGGCGTTCGGTAACCCGTGCTGGGTCAGCGTCGGTTCTGCCGAGCGTCTGGCTTACTGCGAAGCCCTGGGCGCCCAGGGTGGCGTGGTTCGAAGTGGCGACCTGGACAGCTTGAGCGACCTGGGGCCGTTCGATGTGATTCTTGACCCGGTCGGCGGCAACTACGCCGAACTGAACTTGAAGCTGCTGGCTCGCGATGGCCGTTGGGTGCTGATCGGCTTGATGGGTGGCCGTGAGGCCAGGCTGGATCTGGCCCAGGTGCTGGCCAAGCGCGTGCAAGTGCTGGGCTCGACCTTGCGCAGTCGCAACGATCAGTTCAAGGCAGATTTGTTCAGTGATCTGAGCCAGCATGTCTGGCCGCTGTTTGCCGAAGGACGACTGAGCCCGCAAGTGGCCAGGACATTTGCGATCAAGGACGCCGAAGCGGCGTTTGCCGAGTTGGCGAGCAACAAGGTGGCGGGGAAGGTGGTGTTGGTGATTGATCCTGGCTTGATCTGAAAACACTGAGCGAGTGGGAGCGGGCTTGCTCGCGAAAGCGGTGTGTCAGTCAACCACGTGTTGAATGAAAGTCCGCTTTCGCGAGCAAGCCCGCTCCCACAGGGTGAATGTGTTTATTTCCAGATATGGATCGGCCAGCCGGCTTTTTCAGCCTGCTCGCGCAACACCGGATCCGGATTCACCACGTGTGGGAAATCGACCTTCAACAACAGCGGCAAATCGTTGAGCGAGTCCGAGTAGAAACTGGCGCCTTCGAGGTTTTCTTCTTCCGCGTCCAGCCACTCCAGCAGGCGCGTGATCTTGCCTTCGCGGTAGGTCAATGTGCCGACCGTGTTGCCGCTGTAAACCCCATGTACCACTTCCAGTTCGATGCCGAGAATCTCGTCGATGCCCAGTCGGTCGGCGATCGGCCTGACCAGGTGCGTACCCGACGCGGAGATCACCAGGATCCGGTCGCCTGCCTTGCGATGGGCGGCGATGGCTTTGGTGGCGTCGCTGAAGATGATTGGCTCGATGAAATCTTCCACCCACGGCCCGACCAAATGCTCGACCTCTTCGGGCGTGCGTCCGATCATCGGTTCGAGGCTGAAGGTCATGTAGTCCTCCATGCGCAGCTTGCCGTGGCTGTAGGCGTCCATCAGTTCGTTGTTCTGCCGCATGAACGACTCGGGATCGACCCAGCCCAGGCGGCCCATCTGCTCGCTCCAGAGGGTGGCGCAGTCGCCGTGGATCAGGGTTTCGTCCAGATCAAAAATTGCCAGGGCCATCAGTGCAGTTCTCTCTTCAACATCAGCAAAGGCATCAGGCTACCTCACACAGGGCCGTCGGATCGATGGAAAGCGCCAGACGCTGACCATCGGGATGCAAATCGGCCGCCGAGCGGTTAAGCACATCGACCACCAGTTCCACGCCACGGGCCTCGACCCGGTATCGAATTACGTTGCCCAGCAGGCTGTGGCTGCGCACCTGTGCATCCAACTCGCCATCAAGGCTCAGCTCGATGGCCTCGGGGCGAATGGCGATGCGATGGGTGACCGGGCGTTGCAACAGTTTCGTCGCGCTGTCGGCATCCAGCAGGTTGTAGTTGCCGATGAAGCCGGCAGCGAACACATCCACCGGCGCTGTGTACAGGGTTTCGGCGTCGCCGCTTTGTACGATCTTTCCCTGATTCATCAGGAAAATCCGGTCAGACATGGTCAGGGCTTCTTCCTGATCGTGTGTGACGAAGATCGTGGTCAGGCCGAGCTCGCGCTGGATCTGACGGATCTGTTCGCGCAAGTGTTTGCGAATCCGTGCATCGAGGGCCGATAACGGCTCATCCAGCAACAACAGCCGAGGCCGGGTGACCAGAGAGCGGGCGAGGGCGACACGCTGGCACTGGCCGCCGGACATCTGATGCGGATAACGGCCGGCGAAGTCATTGAGCTCCACCAGTCTCAGTACTTCGGCGACGCGCTTCTGGCTGTCGTCGCTGTTGACCTTTTGCATGCGCAAGCCAAACGCGACGTTCTGTTCGACGGTCATGTTGGGGAACAATGCGTAGCTCTGGAACACCATGCCAATTCCGCGTTTTTGCGGACTTAACGGCACGATATCGACACCATCCAGCAAAATCTTCCCGCCATCGACCGAAGTCAGCCCGGCGATGCAACGCAGCAACGTGGACTTGCCGCAACCGGACGGCCCCAGGAGGGTGACAAACTCACCTTTCTGAATTTCGCAGTTGATGTCGCTGAACACCGTGGTGCCCGCGTAATTTTTCTGCAGGTGTTGGACGCTGACATAGCTCATTCGCTTTTGTCCTTGTTCAAGATATTGGCCGCCCAGGTCAGAACCAGCACAAAGAAGAAGTAGGAAATCACCAGCGCACTGGTGAAATGGCCGCTGCTGTTACGCATGTTGTTGAGGTAGACCTGCAGGGTTTCGTAGCGGGTGCCGACGAGGATGTTGGCGAACACGAACTCGCCGAACAGGAACGAGAACGACAGCAACAGCGCCACCATCAAGCCTTTGCGCAGGTTCGGCAGCACCACCAGGATCGCCGCTTGCCAGGTGCTGGCGCCGAGCAGTTGGGCCGCGTCCATCAAGTCCCGCAAGTTGATCGCTTGCAGGTTGTTGGTGATCGCCCGGTACATGAACGGCAGCGCCACGGTGAAATAGCAGCCGATCAGAATCCACGGCGTGCCGACCATCGCGAACGGCCCTGAACCGTACAGTTGCAACAGCCCCACCGAAGACACCACCGGCGGGACCGCGAAGGGCAGCAGGATCAGGATGTTCATCAGTGCATCGAGTTTCGGGAAGTGGTAATGGACCACGAACAGCAGCGGCAGAATCAGCACCACCGAGAGCATCAGCGAGCCGACGCAGACCAGCAGCGATTGACCGAATGCATGGAGAAAGCGCGGATCGCTCCACAGCGCCACGTACCATTTGATCGTGAAGCCGCTGGGCAGAATGGTTGCCGACCAACTGCTGGCGATCGAATAGATCAGCGTGCCGAGCAGGGGCAGCAACAGGATGGCGAACAGCAGATAAACCACGACACGGTGATAGACACCGACCGGGCCCAGATCAGCGCGAGACATGGTAGCTCCTCTTCAACAGCAACTGATGCACGACGGTCACCAAAGTCATCAACGCCACCAGCACCACGGCCAGCGCACTGGCCAGGTTCGGGTCCAGGGAAATGTCGCCGGACACCATCGCCGCAATACGGATCGGTAGCACGTTGAAGTTACCGGTGGTCAGGGCGTACACCGTGGCGTAGGCGCCGAGGGCGTTGGCCAGCAGGATCACGAATGTGCCGAGCAGCGCCGGGGTCAGCACCGGCAGGCCGATGTGTCGCCAGAACTGCCAGCCGCTGGCGCCGAGCAGCTCGGCGGACTCGCGCCAGTCTTCACGCAGGGCGTCGAAGGCGGGGTAGAGCAGCAGCACGCCGAGGGGAATCTGAAAGTAGGTGTAAAGGATGATCAGCCCGGTTTTCGAGTACAGGTTGAAATCCTGAATGATCCCGGCCTGCTTCAACATGATGGTGAAGCTGCCGTTGAAACCCAGCAGGATGATGAACGCGAAGGCCAGGGGTACGCCGGCGAAGTTGCTGGTCATGTTGGCGAAGGCGTTGACGAAGTTGCGTAGTTTCGAGTCGACCCGGCGCAGGGAGTAAGCGCCGAGCACGGCGATGATGATGCCGAACACGCTCGACCAGAAGCTGATCTCGAGGCTGTACTGGATCGCCTGCAGATAGAACTTCGAGCTGAAGATTTTGGTGAAGTTGGCCAGGCCCCAGCCGTCCTCTTCCGATTGCAGACTGTTGATCATCACCCACACCAGCGGGGCAATTTCGAACACGATAAAAAACAGGGTGAAGGGCACCAGGCACAGCGCCGCCAGCCATTTTCCGCGGGTCATGGCATTCACTTGAGCAGCTCCCGGCACACGGGTTTGTCGTGGGCCACGCCCAGCAATTCGCAGACAGTGCCGCAGATTTCCGTCTGTTTCGGTGCGGCGTTTGCGTTGAAACTGAAGGCGTCGCCGAAGACGAACAGCGGCACTTCGCGTTCTTCCGGCAGCAGGCCATTGTGCGAGCGGTCGTTGTTCATGCCATGGTCGGCGGTCACCAGGACCTGATAGCCGGCGTCGAGCCAGCCTTGCAGGTAGTCGGCCAGGTAAATGTCTGCGAAACGCGCACTGTTGCGGTATTGCGGGGTGTCCAGGCCGTGCTTGTGCCCGGCGTCGTCGATGTTCATCGGGTGGATCAGCAGAAAGTTCGGCGCATGGCGCAAGCGCAGGCTTTCGGCGTCAGCCAACAGGTGCGAGTCGGGGTAGTGATCGCTCCAGTAGAAATGGCCGTGCTGGATCGGCAGTTCGGGGTTGTCGGTGTGACGATCCCGGGACGCCACGAAGGGCGAGCGGTTGTACAGCTCACTGACCCAGTGATAAGCCGCCGCGGCCGTTTTCAGCCCGGCGTCGGTGGCGTAGTGATAGATGCTGCGCTGATTGGACAGGCGCGAGACGTCGTTATGGACGATGCCGCTGTCGATTGGCGTGACACCGGTGAGGATGCATTCGTAAAGCGGTCGGGACAGGGCCGGCAACTCGCACTCCAGTTTGTAGAGCGCTGCGCGTCCTGCGCCGACGTACGCTTGCAAGTGCCCCATGGCGTGGCGCGCGACTTCGTAATTGAGGCCGTCGAGCACGACAAGGATGACGTTGTGCTTCATAGGGCAAACACTCCGCGAAGATAGAAAGCCGGAATTCAACAAAGCTCCACTGTGGGAGCGAGCCTGCTCGCGATAAGGGACCTTCAGTCAACAAATGTGTTGAATTTCAGTTCGCTATCGCGAGCAGGCTCGCTCCCAAAGGGATTTGCATCAGCCCTGGGGGCGTGTCACTTCATCTCGACGATGACTTCTTCGTTCCACTTCTGTGGCAGGGCCTTGGAAGTCTTCTCCCAAGCGTCTGCGTCCTTGATTGGCGTCACGCCCTTGTACTGCTCGTTTGGCAGCAGTTTGGCCTTGACGTCATCTGGCAGCGTCACGTGCTCGGCGCGGATCGGACGGGCGTTGCCGCGCGCCAGATTGATCTGGCCGGCGTCGCTGAAGATGTATTCGCGGGTCAGCTTGGCGGCGTTAGGGTTCTTGGCGTATTTGTTGATGATGGTGGTGTAGCCGGAAATCACCGAACCGTCCGATGGAATCAGCACGGTGTAGTCATCGGGATTGGCCATTTTTGCCCTGTAGCTCAGGCCGTTGAAATCCCAGACCACGCCGACTTCGATTTCACCCTTTTCCATCGTGGCGATGGTCGGGTTGGCCATGGACAGGCGACCTTGTTTGGCGATGTCTGCAAACAGTAACAGTGCAGGCTGCAGGTTTTTCTCGTCACCGCCGTTTGCGTAAGCCGCAGCGAGTACGCCGTTTGCGGCTTGGGCCGCCGTGCTCACGTCGCCGATCGAGACCTTGTATTTACCGGTTTTGAGGTCAGCCCATTTGGTCGGCGCTTCCGAACCGTGCAGCAGCTTTTTGTTGATGATGAACGCGATGGTGCCGGTGTAGGCCAGCGCCCAGTTGCCGTCCTTGTCCTTCGCCCAGGCAGGTACCTGATCCCAGGTGCTTGGTTTGTACGGTTGCACCACGCCTTGTTTGACCGCAATCGGGCCGAAGGCCGCGCCGACGTCGCCGATGTCGGCGCTGGCGTTGTCTTTTTCAGCGGCGAACTTGGCGATTTCCTGTGCCGAGCTCATGTCAGTGTCGATGTGTTTCAGGCCGTAGGTCTTGGCCAGGTCTTCCCAGGTGCCTTTCCAGTTGGCCCAGTCATCGGGCATGCCGACGCTATTGACCGCGCCTTCCGCTTTCGCAGCGGCTTCCAGGGTTTTCAAATCATCAGCGGCCATGGCGGCGGTACACAAGGCAATGGTCGAGCCTAACAGTGATGCCAGGAAAAGCTTTTTCATTCCGAAGCTCCTTTGGGCGTTTTCAACGCTGCGATTGCGGTGGTGTTGGTCTAGGTCAGCAATACCTGAGCCAATTTAAGTGGCCTGGATGACATTTTGATGTCGCCCTCCGGTCGCTCGCTATTTTTTATAGCGAAACGCTCAGGGTTCGAGATAAGCGTAGACCATGGCTAAAGACCTGAAACGAAAGGACTTGGCCGTCAAATTGCAGCGTTTTCAAGCAACCGTTCAGCGGCTTTGTCATCTGCCAGTCATAAGCAGTGCCTAGGCTTGCAGAAAGTTGATGGCGCCGATTTGAATGTCGGTTCCGCCCCGAAACAGTGCTGGTCTAGTCCAGATAGGTAACGTTGATGCGCGTCGAGACAACCAAGGCGGTGACAGCCATCGGACAGGTGCTTCAGGAGCAGCTCGATCATGGGCTGTTGGCGCCCGGCAGCAAGTTACCGGCCGAGCGCAAGCTCAGTGAGTTGTTTGGTACCACGCGTATCACGGTGCGTGAAGCGTTGTTGCAGTTGGAGGCACAGGGGCAGATTTATCGCGAGGAGCGCCGGGGATGGTTCGTGTCGCCACCGCGGCTGGCCTACAACCTGATGCAGCGCAGTCATTTTCACGCGATGGTTGCCGCGCAGGGGCGTGCAGCGTCTACCGAGGTGATTTCGGCACGGTTGCAGCCGGCGTCGGCAGCAGTGTGTGCCTGGTTGCAGTTGCCTGCTTTGTCGAGCGTGATTCAGATCTGCCGGGCGCGACGGATTGATGAGCGGCTGGTGTTGTACGTCGAGCATTACCTCAACCCGCAGTACTTCCCGGGAATTCTGGAGTTCGATCTGAATCAGTCGATTACCGAGCTGTACGCGCGGCACTACGACTTGCATTACGGCCGGGTGCGCTTTGAAATCGTGCCGACGGCGCTTTCGGTCGATGCCGCGGCGGCGTTACGGGTATCGGTCGGGAGCCCGGGATTGCGCATCGCCCGGGTTAATTACGATCAACACGAGCGGTTGATCGACTGTGACCTGGAATTTTGGCGGCACGATGCAATTCACGTCGGTGTCGACGTGGTCTGAACGTCCCGCCGCAGGTCTCTGATTAGCCGAAGCGGTAAATGTCCATGCCTAGGGCGCCCATGGTGAACCCTTTATGGCTTACGCTGAAGCGCCCGCCGGCCCCCCGCGCAAAGTACAACGGCAACAAGTGTTCATCGCTCGGATGGTTGCGCACCGCGTTCGGTGCTTGCTGACGGTAGTCGTGCAAAGCGGTTTCATCGTCGGCCTCAAGCTTTTCGATCATCCAATCGCGAAATTCCCTGGCCCACGGCTCGACGCTTTCCGGGCCGGCGTGCCAGTCCAGTTCGCGCAGGTTATGGGTGATGCTGCCGGAACCGATCAGCAGCACGCCTTGTTCGCGCAGAGTGCTCAAGGCATGACCGACGCGAGTCTGCAGGGCGGGGCCACCACGTGTCGGCAGCGAGACTTGCACCACCGGGATATCGGCTTGCGGGTACATCAACGACAACGGCACCCAGACCCCGTGGTCGAACGGGCGTTTGCTGTCGATACGTGCGGGCAGGTCACTGCTCATCAGCAGTTCGACGACCGTGTTGGCCAGCTGTGGATCGCCGGCGGCCGGGTATTGCACCTCGAACAGCGCCTTGGGAAAGCCACCGAAGTCATGCCAGGTTTCCGGCCGGGGATTGCCGCTGACCAGCAATTCATTGCTTTCCCAGTGCGCGGAAACGATCACGATGGCCTTGGGTTTCGGCAATTCGGCAGCGATGCGCGCCAGGGCCGGCCCGCTGGCACCGGGTTCCAGCGCCAGCATGGGGGAGCCATGGGATATATACAGGCTGGGGAACATGAAGGAGCTCCTGAGAGTAAGATGGCTCCATCTTCAGTCAGATCATTGATCTAAATCTAATATAAGTTTTAGCGTGTTTTGATCGAATTTTCGGAGATATTTATGCAGCCGGAGTTTTGGCACAAGCGGTGGCAGTCGAATCAGATCGGCTTCCATCTGCCTGAAGTGAACCCTTATCTGCAACGTTTCTGGCCGCAATTAGCGCTGGAAGAGGGCGCGCGCGTACTGGTGCCGTTGTGTGGGAAGAGTCTTGATTTGTTGTGGCTGGCGCACAAAGGCCACGAAGTTCTTGGGATCGAGCTGTCGGAGAAGGCCATTGAAGACTTCTTCGATGAGCATCAGTTTGACCCTGATGTCAGTGAGCAAGGGCCGTTCAAGGTCTACCGCGCCGGATCAATCGAGTTGTGGTGTGGTGATTTCTTCGAGTTGACTGCCGGCGATGTGGCCGATTGTGCGGGCCTGTACGACCGGGCTGCACTGATCGCGCTTCCGCCCGCCATGCGCGAACACTATGCCGCTCATCTGAACCGTATTCTGCCAAAGGAGGCGCTGGGGCTGTTGATCACCCTGGATTACGACCAAGCGCAAAAGGATGGACCGCCGTTTGCCGTGCTTGATGATGAGGTGCAGCGGTTGTTCGGGGCGGTATGGTCGTTGAAGGTTCTGGAAGACCAGGATGTGCTGGGTGAGAGCTGGAAGTTTATCGAGAGTGGAGTTACCCGGTTGGAAGAACGGGTTTATCGCGTTTCCAGTCGGTAGGTTTGGGTGGTTTTGCCAGCACCTTCGCGAGCAAGCCAACAATCAATCAGACAAAAAAAGGCCCGCATCACTGCGGGCCTTCTTTTTTAGTCCAGAGCCTCTCAGCCCCGACGACGCAATGCGTCGATACGCTCTTCCAGCGGCGGGTGGCTCATGAACATACGGGCGAACCCTTGTTTGATGCCACCGTTGATGCCAAACGCGTTCAAGGTGTCCGGCATGTGCACGGGTAACCCTTGTTCCGCACGCAGGCGTTGCAGGGCGCCGATCATGGCGCTGGTGCCGGCCAGGCGTGCACCGGCTTCGTCGGCGCGGAATTCGCGTTTACGCGAGAACCACATGACGATGGCACTGGCCAGAATGCCCAGGACCAGTTCGGCGAAGATGGTCGCCACGTAGTAGGCGATGCCCTGGCCTTCCTCGTTCTTGAAGATCACCTTGTCGACAAAATTGCCGATGATCCGCGCGAAGAACATGACGAAGGTGTTCACCACGCCCTGAATCAGCGCCAGGGTGACCATGTCGCCATTGGCAACGTGACCGATTTCGTGGGCCAGAACGGCTTTCACTTCATCCGGCGAGAAGCGTTCGAGCAAGCCCTGGCTGACCGCGACCAGTGCATCGTTCTTGTTCCAGCCGGTGGCGAAGGCGTTCGCCTCGTAGGCCGGGAAAATCCCGACTTCCGGCATCTTGATCCCGGCTTCGCGGGACAGTTGCTCGACCGTTTGCAGCAGCCATTGCTCGTGACGTGTGCGCGGCTGGGTGATGATCTGGGTGCTCGTGCTCATCTTCGCCATCCACTTGGAGATGAACAGCGAGAACAGCGAACCGGCAAAACCAAAGACCGCACAGAAAATCAGCAGCTGATTGAGGTTGAGGTCAACCCCGTTGGCCGCCATGAACCCGTTGAAGCCGAAAAGGCTCAGGGTGATGCTGGCAATCAGCACGACCGCCAGGTTAGTGGCCAAAAACAGCAGGATGCGCATCATGGTTGTAGAAATCTCCTTTTGCTAAAGATGTAGCGTACTGCGGGGTATATAAGGTGCTGCACCGGGCTATTCAACCGGGTGACTATTTCAAACTGTGTCCTACAGCCAGAGTCTAGCCGCTTGCAGGGCATTTCTGACGGCGACAGGGCGACATGTTTGTCAGGCCATTCGCGTTGCCGGCCCCGCCGCTGTTAGACGCGAGCCGATAACGTGTCTTCGGTCAGTGACAGAAACCGCAAAAGAGGGCAGGGCACAAAGATGTGTTGCTGAATTAATCCTCGTGCGACTTTGCGGAAAAAGTCGCACGCAGGCAGGCCGCTTACTGACGATAGGACTTGAGGAAGTTGCCGATGCGGCCGATGGCCATGTCCAGGTCATCGACGCGAGGCAGGGTCACCACGCGGAAGTGGTCTGGCCATGGCCAGTTGAAGGCCGTGCCTTGCACCACCAGCAGCTTTTCCGAGAGCAGCAGATCGAGCACGAATTTCTCGTCGTTATGGATCGGGCAGACTTTCGGGTCGATGCGCGGGAATGCATACAGCGCACCCATCGGCTTGACGCAGCTGACGCCGGGAATGTCGTTGAGCAGTTCCCAGGTGCGGTTGCGCTGCTCCAGCAGGCGACCTTGCGGCAGCACCAGGTCATTGATGCTCTGGTAGCCGCCGAGGGCGGTCTGGATCGCGTGCTGGCTCGGCACGTTGGCACACAGGCGCATGTTGGCCAGCATGTCGATGCCTTCGATGTAGCTTTGCGCGTGCTGTTTCGGACCGGAAATGGCGATCCAGCCGGAACGGAAACCGGCCACGCGATAGGACTTGGACAGGCCGTTGAAGGTCAGGCAAAGCAAGTCCGGCGCCAGCGAGGCGGTGCAAATGTGTACGGCATCGTCGTACAGAATCTTGTCGTAGATCTCGTCGGAAAAAACCACGAGGTTGTGCTGACGGGCCAGTTCCAGCATGCCCAGCAACACTTCTTTCGAATACACCGCACCCGTCGGGTTGTTCGGGTTGATGATCACCAGCGCTTTGGTGTTCGGGGTGATCTTGGCCTTGATGTCGGCCAGGTCCGGCCACCAGTTGGCCTGCTCGTCGCACAGGTAATGCACCGGATTGCCACCCGAGAGGCTCACCGCGGCGGTCCACAGTGGATAGTCGGGGGCCGGCACCAGCACTTCGTCGCCATTGTTGAGCAGGGCCTGCATCGACATCACGATCAGCTCGGAGACGCCGTTACCCAGGTAAATGTCTTCAATGCCGACGCCTTCTACCTGCTTTTGCTGGTAATACTGCATGACGGCTTTTCGCGCGCTGAACAAACCTTTGGAGTCGCTATAGCCTTGGGCCGTTGGCAGGTTGCGGATGACGTCCTGGAGGATTTCATCCGGCGCTTCGAAACCAAAGGGCGCCGGGTTGCCGATGTTCAGCTTGAGGATGCGATGGCCTTCCTCTTCCAGGCGTTTGGCGTGCTTGAGCACCGGGCCGCGAATGTCGTAGCAGACGTTGGCGAGCTTGTTCGATTTGCTGACCTGCATGGCGATGTGTTCCCGAAAATGAACGATCCAGGCGGCGATTGACCTACCGTACTGGGAATCCTGCGTATTCACACAGGCCTGACGCCTTGAGATGCGGCACCCATAAATCCGTTTGAATGCGCGTGGTCTGGCTGCCAGACTGGCGTTTGACGAGGCGCAATCATACGTGCCGCCCGATCCGTGGAAAAGGTACAGATCGGGCTTTTTCAGCTGCTGAGGTGTGATGATGGAAAAGTTGGAAAAAACCCTGGAAGAATGGCGCGCGATGCTCGATCCGGAGCAGTACAACGTTTGCCGCCTCAAGGGCACCGAACGGCCGTTTTCCGGTAAATACAACGACAGCAAGGTCGACGGTGCCTACCACTGCATCTGCTGCAACGAGCCGTTGTTTGACTCGAAGACCAAATTTGATTCCGGCTGCGGCTGGCCGAGCTTCTATGCCCCGATCGGCGAAAGCGCCATGGTCGAAATCCGTGACGTCAGCCACGGCATGATCCGGACGGAAGTGGTCTGCGCCAAGTGCGACGCGCACCTGGGCCACGTGTTCCCGGACGGTCCGCCGCCGACTGGCCTGCGCTATTGCATCAATTCGGTGTGCCTGGACCTGGTGCCGCGCGCGTAATGCGACCTCTGTAGGCGCACGGCTTGCCAGCGAAAGCGACCTCCAGGATGTTCTCGCCGGCAAGCCGTGCTCCTACGGAGGGGTGTCTTTCGCAATTTAAATTGCACGCAATTCAATTGCACTCTATTTTGTATAGCCACCCTCACGTTGAGATCGAACCATGAGCGATAACCTGCTGAGCATCCCTTGCACCACCATCAAGGGCGAGCAAAAGACCCTGGCTGATTTCGCCGGCAAAGCCGTGCTGGTGGTCAACACCGCCAGCAAGTGTGGTTTCACCCCGCAATACAAGGGCCTTGAAGAACTGTGGCAGACCTACAAGGACCAAGGCCTGGTGGTGCTCGGTTTTCCCTGCAACCAGTTCGGCAAACAAGAGCCGGGCAATGAAGGGGCGATTTCCGAGTTCTGCGAGCTGAACTATGGCGTCAGCTTCCCGCTGTTCAAGAAGATCGACGTCAATGGCGCCGGTGCCCATCCGTTGTTCGTGCAGTTGAAAAAGCGTGCACCGGGCGTGCTGGGTTCCCAGGGCATCAAGTGGAACTTCACCAAGTTCCTGATCGGCAAGGACGGCCAGTTGGTCAAGCGCTTCGCTCCTGCGACGAAACCGCAAGACCTGAGCCGCGAGATCGAAGCCCTGCTGAAATGAACACCTTGTCCGTCGATTCCCTGAAACTGGACAGCCAGCTGTGCTTCAAGCTGTACGCTGCATCGCGGGCGGTGATCCGCGCCTACAAGCCAATGCTCGACCAGCTCGGCCTGACGTACCCGCAATACCTGGCGATGCTGGTGTTGTGGGAATGGCAGGACGCGGCGCCGGAGCAACCGACGGTCAAGGCCTTGGGCGAGCGCCTGGCGCTGGACTCCGGCACCTTGACGCCGTTGCTGAAGCGACTGGAGCAATTGCAACTGGTGCAGCGTCAGCGTTCGGCGCGGGATGAGCGTGAAGTGCACCTGAGTCTGTCGCCCACCGGCAAGGCATTGCGCGACCAGGTCGGGCCGCTCAAGGCCCGGCTGTTGTGCGACAGCGGCGTCGATCTGAATCAGCTCAACGACCTGCGTGACGGCCTCGATCACCTGCTGGGACAAATCAAGGCACTGTCGTAGCCGGCATCCACACGTCCAGCAGCGCGGCCAGTTCTTCCCGTCGGAACGGTTTGGCCAGGTAATCGCTCATGCCCGCCGCACGGCAACGTTCGCGCTCTTCGGACATGGCGTTGGCGGTCAGTGCGACGATGGGCAATTGCGGCCAGCGCCCGCTGCGACGGATTTGCCGACTGGCTTCGTAGCCGTCCATCACCGGCATGTTGCAGTCCATCAGTACCAGGTCGAACTCACTGTGTTCCAATTGATCCAGCGCTTCGCCGCCGTGGGCCGCGACAATCACCTCGCAGCCGAGTTTTCCCAGCATGCCCTTGGCCACCAACTGATTCACCGGATTGTCCTCAACCAGCAGCACCCGCCCACGCCGCTGGGGTGAAAGGGCCTCGAGCCGGGCGTCGTTGAGGGTGTTGATTTCCGGTTGCAGGATTCGCCGCAAGGTTTGATACAGCGCATTTCGCGCCAGAGGGCGTGCCTGCTGTTGCAGTGGCGCCAGGGCGATGGCCTCTTCGCTGGGCATGAAACTGCCATAGGCGGTCACCAGTAGAATCGGCGCGCTGCAGTTGGGCCGCAGGCCGAACAGGCATTCGGGGCAATCGGTGATCACCATGTCAGGCTTCAGGCCGATCAGCGACTCATCGATCGAGCGCTGCTGATAATCCAGTCCCCAGCCCGGCAACAGACTCTTCAACAATTCAGCCAGGCCACTGCTGGCCGCGGTGATCGCGATGACCTTGCCGCACAACGTCGCCGGGAGCAGTGCGCGCGTGTGGCACGGCAGCGGCAGATCGGCGCGGAACTGACTGCCGAAACCTGCTTCCGAGCTGATGGTGAGGCGCCCCTGCATGGCTTCGCAGAGGTTGTAGGTCAGCGCCAGCCCCAGTCCGGTGCCGCCGAATTGCCGGGTAATGCCGGCGCCGGCCTGGGTAAAGGGCTGGAAAATCTTGACCTGGGCGTCCTGGGCTATACCGATGCCGGTGTCGCAGACTTCGATTCTGACGCCGTCCTGAAATGTCGACAGCCGCACATCGACCCGACCAAATCGAGTGAATTTGAGCGCGTTGGACAACAGGTTGCTGACGATCTGCCGCACGCGCGTCGGATCGCCGAGCACCAGGGCCGGAAAGGCCGGGTCGATCAGGCACGTCAGTTCGACGCTGGGGGCGGCGTTCTGTGACAGCAGGTTGGCGGTGTCCTCGACCAGTGAGCCGAGGTCGAACGGAATGTGTTCGAGTTCGAGCTGGCCGGCATCGAATTTCGACAGGTCGAGAATATCGTTGAGCAATTCCACCAGCACTTTGCCCGAGTCGTGGGCGATGGAGAGCTGTTGCTGTTGCTCGGCGTTGAGCGGGCCGTCGAGAGACAGCGCGATCATCCCCAGCAAGCCATTGAGCGGCGTGCGGATTTCGTGGCTCATGTTGGCGAGAAAGGCCGAGCGCGCTTCGGCCATGTCCAGGGCAGTGCTGCGCGCGACTTCCAGTTCCTGGTTGGACTGGCTGAGTCGGGTGTTGATTGCCTTGAGTTCGGCCGTGCGCGCCGAAACGATGTTTTCCAGTTGCCCGAGGTAATCGGTCAGGCGGTTTTCGGCGTTGCGCCGCTGCTGGATTTCGGTGGCGATGTTTTCGAACTGCTGGTTCGCCACCTTGACCAGCACCCCTATTTCATCGTTCTCATGGCCGGCCGGGTATTCCAGCCAGGTGGGTTCGACGCTGCGTGGATCTCGGCTGCTGAGTTCGCGAATGACGCGCACCAAGGGTTTGGTCAGCATCACGTAGAACAGCGCCAACAGGATGCCGGTCAGGATCAGGCTGCGGGCGAAGCCGTTGAGCAGGGTGACTTCGGCCCGTCTCAGGAAGCGGCTGCCGAAGGAGTAGGTGTCGACGTCCAGCCGCAAGGTGCCAAGGGATTCATTCGGCAGGTGATCCAGATACAAACGGTCTTCGAACGCCCGTTCGGCGCCGAACAGGAAGTCGCTGATGAACCGGTAGCCGCTCTGCATGCCGGGGCGCTTGACGCTGGCCAGCACCGAACCGTTGTTGTCGGTCAGTTGTGCGCCGATAATCGCCGGCGAGCGCAGCAGGCCGAGTGTCAGTTCCTGGGCGAGTTCGGCGTCGATGTTGTAGGCAATGCGGGAGGCAGGGTTATGGCTGATTTCCAGTAGAGACTGGATTTCCCGGTTGATGGAGGCGTCTTCGCTGGCATAATCGATGCCTATTTGCAGCAGGCTGAGCAGCGTGCCCAGAATAAAACCGACCAGCACGGTAAGCCGGGCTTGCTTGTAGGACAGCCGGTTGGTGAACTTGATATCCATGGGGTGTCGAACCACTTCCGTTTCCCTTCGCTGCTCAAGCATAGTCGATCATGGGTGGATACCGATGTTCTCGCCAGCCCTTGTGCAACAAGGGATGACCCAGGTACCGAACGCCCAGTTTCGTCGCTGTAGCGCCATCATTACTGTGAATGTGTCCGAGGAGAAGACGTGGATTCCCGATTGAATGCTTTTCTTGAGCGCGCCGATGCCGTTCTGGCCCGTATCGAACCGCTGCTGCCCGCACCTCGGCAGGCCATCGACTGGACGCAATGCCTGGCTGCCCGTTGGCAACGCGAAGGCCGCAGCGGGTTTCTGTTGCCGCTGGAAGTCAGCCTCGACATGCGCTTGTCCGACCTGATCGGCGTCGACCGGCAACTGGAGCAGTTGGGGCGCAATACCCAACAATTCATCGACGGCATGCCCGCCAACCATGCGTTGCTCTGGGGATCCCGCGGCACCGGTAAATCGTCGCTGGTGCGCGCCTTGCTGGCCGAGCATGCGAAAGCCGGCCTGCGGCTGATCGAGATCGAACGCGATCACCTGGCGGATTTGCCGCGGGTGGTCGAACAGATCGCCAAGCTGCCCCAGCGTTTCGTACTGTTCTGCGATGACCTGTCGTTCGAGTCAGGCGAAGGCGACTACCGTGTGCTCAAGAGCGTGCTGGATGGCTCCCTTGAGCAGGCGCCGGATAACGTTTTGCTGTACGCCACCTCCAACCGCCGCCATCTGGTGCCGGAGAAGGAAAGCGATAACGAAAACTGGAAACGGGTCGACGGCGAACTGCACCCCAGCGAGGCCGTGGAAGACAAGATCGCGCTGTCGGACCGTTTCGGCCTGTGGCTGTCGTTCTATCCGTTTACCCAGGAGCATTTCCTCAACGTGGTCGAGCACTGGGTCGGTCAGTTGGCCGACAAGGCCGGCCTCAAATGGCAGCGTGATGAAGAACTGGACATCCTCGCGGTGCGCTGGGCCACTGGCCGCGGTAATCGCAATGGGCGTTGCGCCTATCAATTTGCCCGCTATTGGGTTGGGCTGAAGCTGCTGGAGCACAAGGCATGATCGATTTACAACAGAGCGGCCAGGGCCTCGAAGGCTACGGCATGCTGCACGCGCAACTGGAATCGTTGCTGGCGGACGAGCGTGATTTCATCGCCAACGCTGCGCAGTTTTCGGCGTTTTTGTACAACCAGCTCGATGACCTGAATTGGGCCGGTTTCTACCTCAATCGCAACGAAGAGCTGGTATTGGGGCCGTTTCAGGGGCAGATCGCCTGCGTGCGCATCCCCTTCGGGCGTGGCGTGTGCGGAACGGCGGCGGCGACGTTGCAAACACAATTGGTTGAAGACGTACATGCTTTCCCTGGCCATATCGCCTGCGACAGCGCGTCGAACAGCGAGCTGGTCGTGCCACTGGTCAAGGACGGCCGTCTGATTGGCGTGCTGGACCTCGACAGCCCGAAACTCGCGCGGTTTACCGCTGATGATCAAGCGGGCATCGAAAAACTGGCGGCGATTTTCCTGCGCCTGACCGACTGCTGATCACGCCCGCAATCCTGCCTTAATCAGCAGGCCGGCGGGGTCCACCGCGTCGATCTGCTGCGGTTCGAGGAATCGATCGGCGTACTGCCGGTAGATTCCGGCGCTGATGAACAGGCCGAACAACTCCGGGTCAATGTGGGCGTCACGGCACATGGTGGCCATGATGCCCAGTGCTTCACTCAACGACTTGGCTTTCTTGTAGGGGCGGTCGGCGGCGGTCAGCGCTTCGAAAATGTCGGCAATCGCCATCATCCGGGCCGGCAGGCTCATCTCTTCGCGCTTCAGCTGTTTGGGGTAACCGGTGCCGTCCATTTTTTCGTGGTGGCCGCCGGCGATTTCCGCGACGTTTTTGAGGTGGCCGGGGAAGGGCAGATGACTGAGCATCAGGATCGTCTGCACCATGTGGTGGTTGATGATGTAACGCTCTTCGCGGGTCAGGGTGCCTCGGGTGATGCTCAGGTTGTAGAGCTCGCCACGGTTGTATTTGTAGCGGGGCACGTCGAGCTTGAAACCCCAGGGATTGTCCCCCGGCATCAGTTCGGCCTCGGCGTGTTCGAGCAAATGCTCGGGTTTATCCGCCAGCAATGCTTCGCTGACTGGAAGAGTCGGTGCCGGTGTTCGCGCCTGGCGTCGGTTCTCTTCCCAGGAAACCCCCAGGCGGTCGTCGAGGGTTCGGGTCCAGGTACGTTGCGCCAGGCTGCGCAGGCGCTGCAGATCCGCTTCCGCCATTGCTTCACCGCCCAGATTGCAGCGGGCAACAAACGCGAAATCATCGTCCAGCCCCGTCAGGCTGGCATTGCGCAGTTCCGCCAGATGTTGCTCGTCACCACCGAGGGCGACGGCCTGCCAATAACTGATCCAGGCATCGCGCTTGAGCACTTCGAAACGGGTACGGATTTCGTGAATGCGGTCGTTCAGTGTTTCCAGCTTGGTGGCTTTATCGACCACGTATTCCGGGGTGGTGACCTTGCCGCAGTCGTGCAGCCACGCCGCGATGTGTAGCGCTTCCCACTCGTCCTCGGTGGGCTGATAACTGCTGAAGGCGGGATCCTGACTCGCCGCCGCAGCCTGGGCGATCATCAGCGTCAGCGCCGGCACCCGCTGACAGTGGCCGCCGGTGTAGGGACTCTTGGCATCAATTGCACCGGCGAGCAACTGAATGAAGGCGTCCAGTAGCTGTTTCTGTTTGGCTTGCAGGCGCTGACTTTCAATGGTCACGGCGGCAGCGCCGGAGACGGCCTGAAGGAAGGCTATGCGGTCGGGTCGCAGCTTCTCCAGGTCACTCTGATCGCCGCTGTCCGCCAGCAGAAGGATCAGCAGGCCCACGGTTTCGTTGTGGCGATTGTGCAGACGGATACCAATCAGATGCACCCGCGGACATTCCATCGCCGACAGCACTTGCTGTAAGTCTCCCGCTTGTTCGAATCCAAGGCTGGTGACCACGTTGTCTTGATTCGACAGTTGCAGCAGCCATGCCGGGCTTTGTGGATCCTGAGGCTTGTGGCCGAGAACGTTGAAGGCCGGCAAAGCCTGGAGGCCGCCGTTGATGACCAGACCGTGGGGTTCCAGACGATCACCCTCGTTTTCCCGCAGGTAGAGCAGGCCGGCCTGGGCTTGGCCGATTTTAACGGTCTCCAGCAACACCCGCTCCAGCAGGGAAGGGAAGCGGGTCTCGGCGCTTAAGCTGTCGGTGATCTGGAAAAAACTCGCCAGGGTCTCTTTCATGCGGGTCATCGATACGCTCAGTTGATCGACCTCGAGCACCGGAGAGCGGCGGGACGCCGGTAAGTTGAAGTTGAAACTGCGAATGGCATCGGCTTCCTGCACCAGCGTGCGCAAGGGCTTGACCAGAATTCGCGAGGTCAACCAGCCCAGCGGAAGGCATAACAGCAATGTGGCCAACGTAATCAAAGCACCTTGCCAACGCATGCGATAGGCATCGGCGAGCAATTCATCTTCCGGCACCAGCAGCGCCAGTTGCAGTCCCTGAGGGCCACCCTCCGTCATATGGCTGCGGGCCACGATCCATTGGCGACCTGCGGCCTCCAGCCGATTGCCGGCGGGGGGATTGTTGAGCAGCGCGCCGAGGCCGGGGCTCAGGTCGGCCGCCTTGCTCAAGCGCACAGTCTGGTCGTCAACGATCAGCTTGCTGCTGTCGGGGTAGGCGATGGCATTGCCCTCGGCATCGAACAGCACGATGTCGGTACCGGGCGTGACGACATGTTTGGCCAGCGTCGCGGACAGTTCGGCCAGGGTCAGGTCGGCCCCCATGACGGCGTGTGCATCGCTGCGGCGAGCCAGCGTGGTGCCGACATTATGCGTGGAGAAAAACAGGTAGGGCTCGGTGGTGATCTGATCGCTGTCGCGGCGCGCACTGGAGAACCAGGCGCGTGTCCGCGGATCGTAGGCGTCGTTCGGGTTGTCCTGACGGCTGATGAGGTTCAGGTCCTGATCGAAAAATAGTGACTGCGAGTGCATCTGGTCACTGCCGTCTCGCTCAATGCTCCACACCTGATAAGCCGCGGCCTCCGGTGCTTTGAGCTGGGTCTTCAGGGCGGGGGTCCGCAAGGGGCGGACCATGAAGAAATCACCGCCGTCGTAACCCACGTACAACGAAGCGAGGTCGGGATTATCCTTGAGCGACTGGCTGAAGGGTTTGAGTAACGTCAGGCGTTGTTCCAGGGTGGCCGCCTGCGCCGCCGGGTTGGACACCAGCAGGCTCAGCAGATGACGGATGGGCTCATAAGTGGCCTGCAGGTCCAGCCGGACGTCCTGCTCGATTCGCGCGAAGAGCTTTTCACTGCTGGAAAGAATGATTTGTGTGGTTTGCCGATAGTTGAAAATGCCCAGGACCACGCCGGTCAGCAGCAACAGCAGGGTGAACATCACGCTGATATGCACGTGCAGGGGAAACCGCCGTTGATCCGGGCGCAGTGGGCTATGCATAGCTGGGTCTCCATGATGTTTAACACACTGCTGAGCGATCTAGCATAGTTAAGGCTCCGCCATTCTGCTGTTGGCGTTTTGCGCAATTTGTTGCTGCAACGCTTGCTCCAGATCGAGCATCGCCTGCTCCAGGGCTTTACTGCATTTCGCCACTTCGTCCCTGCGCACCACTTCGCGACAGGCCTGTTCGAGCGCCTCGCAGCTTTCGATCAAGCGGCTGGCCTGGACAATCCTTGCCGCGCCTTTGATTTTATGGGCGATATCGAGAAATGACCGCGGGTCGTCTGACCGGGATAACCCTTGCAGCGTTTGCCGGTCCAGGCGATTGCTGGTGAGCAGTTCGGTCAGCAATCGCAGGTCCATGGCTGGATTGCCCCCCGTCAACAAGTGCAACCCTGCCAGGCTGAAGGCGGGATCGCGCTCGGTCGGCTTGATGCCGGCCACCCATTGACTCAAGGCGGTCAGGGGCAGTGGCTTGAACAGGCAATCGTCCATCCCCGCCTGTCTGCAGCGTTGTAATTCTTCCGGCTGGGCGTTGGCGGTAAAACCCAGGACGGTACAGCGCGGATTCCGGGATTGCCGTTCATCCTCGCGGATGGCGCGGGCGAGTTCGTAGCCATTCATCACCGGCATGTTGCAGTCGACAATCACCAGATCGAACCGCCCGTTTTTCCACGCCTGCAGTCCGGCCTCGCCGTCTTCGGCGACACTGAAGCGGTGGCCGAGGAATTCCAACTGCTGACACATCAGCAAGCGATTGGCCGGATGATCATCGACCACCAGAATGTTCAAGGGGGCAGTGGTCGTCTGGATGACCGTTTCGGTAGTTGGCGGCACCTGCTCCACGGGCAGGGTGGGCAGCAGCAGGGAAACCAGAACCTGGGTGCCGACGCCCGGCTGACTGCCCAGTCGCAGGCTGCCACCCATCATTTCGCACAGGCTTCGGCTGATCACCAGGCCCAGTCCGGCGCCACCTCTGCCCGATTGTCCCGTCGCATCGGCCTGGGCAAAAGGCTCGAACAGCCGGCGTTGATCCTGTTCGCTGATGCCGATGCCGCTGTCCTCAACCTGCAAAAGCATTCGCACATGCTCGGGTTCCGCCGTCGCCAACAACTCGACGGTGATACTGACCTGGCCCTGTTCGGTGAATTTGATGGCGTTGCTGACCAGGTTCGACAGCACCTGTTTGAAGCGCATCGGGTCCAGCAAGACGTCGATCGCTGGGTTGGCCGGGTTCAGCTCCAGCAGCAGTTCGAGGTTTTTTTGCCGCGCCAGCCCCTCGAAGATCCGCACGACTGACGCAACGATTTCACTCGGGTTCACCCGCTCCGGGCTGAGGCTCAGGCGCCCGGACTCAATTCGCGCAATGTCGAGGATGTCACCGATCAGTTCCAGCAGATCCTTGGCGGAGTTGTACGCGACGTCGATGGCCGGACGGTCCGGATGGTCGCTTTCGATGCGCTTCAGGGTCAGTTCGAGCATGCCGATGACCGCATTCATCGGTGTGCGGATCTCATGGCTCATGGTTGCCAGGAATGTGCTTTTGGCGCGGTTGGCTTCATCGGCGCGCTCCTTCGCACAGCGCAGCTCTTCGAACAGTTGTCGCCGCTCGGTCAATTGATCGTTCAGTGCGCGCTCGGCCGCCTGGCGCTGTTTGATCTGGCGACGCATGTAGGCATTCCAGGCCGCGGACAGGAGCAGCAACACGCCGGCCCCGATCACAATCTGGTAGAACAGGCGCTGGTAGTTGCGCCAGGTGCTTTGCGAGGACGCTGAATAGCCGCGCCAGCGGCTGTTGATGATGCCCAGTTCTTCCGGAGCGATGCTCAACAGGGCTTTGTTGAGGATGGCATTCAGCTCTTTGGCGTCGTGCCCGGTCGCCAGGGAAAATGCAGCCTGGCGGGTGCCGATGGTGGTGCGAATCTGCAGGGTGCGTTCGAAGAATCGCGATGAAATGAAGTAGTTGGCGATCACCAGTGAACTCACTGCGCCGTCAGCCTTGCCTTCGGCGAGCAACTCCACGGCGCTGAACGCATCCGGTGTTTCGATCAGCTTGATCCGCGGGAACTCGCGGCGCAGGTAATCCACCAGCGGGCTGCCTTGGGCAATTGTCAGGCGCTTGCCCTCCAACTGCTCAAGGTTGGCGGGGCTGTCGGCGGCTTTGCGCGTCACCAGCACGAAGGAGTTTTGCAGGTAGGGACGGGTGAAGTTCAGCAGTGTTTCCCGTTCGTCGCTGGGGACCAGGGCGGCGATCACGTCGGCTTTGTTGTCCTTGATCTGCTCGATCATGTCGTCATTGCTGCGGCTGCGACGGATGTCGAAGCGCAGGCCGGTGCGCAACCTGATGAGTTCGAGGAGGTCTGCTGTCACCCCGCGAAAATTGCCATCGCTGTCAAAAAAAGTCATTGGCGCAAAGGCCTCGTTGACCACCACGCGCACCACCGGGTGTTGTGCCAGCCAGTGTTCCTCAGGGTCGGTGAGTTGTAGCTTCTGGTCGGTGAGCAGAATGTCGCTGCCTGCACTCCAGTGCTCGGCGATGTTTTGCCGTTCGGTGGCGGGAATGGCCATGAGCATAGCGTTGATGATCCCGAGCAATTCCGGGTTCTGCTTGTGCACGGCGAAGCTGAATCCGTGGGCTTCGTGTTTGCCGAAGTTGGCCATGCGGATGTTGTTCAGGTAACCCTTGTTGATCATGTAGTGGGTGGAGATGGTGTCGCCGAGGAAGACGTCGGCCTGGTCGAATGCCACGGCATTGATCGCGTTCTGGTAGGACGGATAGGAAGTAATGATTGCCTTGGGGTACAGGGCCCTGACTTCCTCCAGTGGCAGGTAGTGATACACCATGCTGAGGCGCAAGCCGGCAAGCCCATCGGTCAGGGACCGGGTTTCTCCTTCCCGCGTTACCAGTACCGGTTGATCCACGGCGTAAGGTGCAGACAGCATGATGTCGGCGTTGTGAGCCTCGAACCCGTTGGCAGTGCCGAGCAGATCAACCTCGCCTTTTTCCAGTGCCTTGATCGCCGCCCCGCGGGAGGCGAAGCGCTGGACCTTGACCGGCAAACCGAGGGTCTGGCCGAGGATGCCAGCGTAGTCGGCGGTGAAACCTTCGTAGTCCTTGCCGCTGACTGTCAGGTCGAAAGGGGGATAGTCCGGGGCCGACGTGCCGAGGATCAGTTCGCGTTTACTTGCGAGCCATTGCCGCTGAGAGGCGTCCAGTTGAACGTCCAGGTGCCTGATCGTCGAGCGACTGAGCAAAGTGAAGGGGTCGCTGGCAATGTGCGCAGCAGGCACCGATGTGCTCAGGCATAAGCCTGCAGCGATGAATATCAGATAGTCCCTTATGCGACGCGGCATCCTTTGGCTCACACCAGTGCGTTACGTTTTGCCATTTCGATAAGTTCAACCAGAGACTTGGCCTTGAGCTTCTGCATGAGCCGTTTTTTGTAGGTGCTGACTGTCTTGTTGCTCAGGAACATGCCTTTGGCAATTTCCTTGTTGGTACGGCCTTGAGCGAACAGTTGCAACACCATCAGCTCTCTATCGTTGACGGACTTGAACAGCTCCAGCTCGGCGTAACGCACGTCATCACCACGAACAGGATTCAAGGCCTGGCTGGGGAAGTAGTTGTAACCCGACAATACGGCTTTGATGGCGCTGACCAGTTCACTCAGGTCTTCCTGTTTGCAGACATAGCCTGAGGCCCCGGACTGCATGCAGCGAATACCGAACAGGGTCGGACATTGTGCCGTTAGTACCAGTGTTTTTAGCGGCGTACTCATTGCGTTGAAGCGCGCGAGAACTTCGAGACCGTCCAGTTTTGGAATGCTGATATCGAGAATGACCAGGTCAGGCATGCATTCACGAACCATTTGCATGGCATCAACCCCATTATCGGATTCGCCGACAACTTTGTAGCCTTCGTGCTCCAGCAGCATTCGGACGGCCAGGCGGATGACAGGGTGATCGTCGACAATAAAAACGGAGTTCATAATCAAATCCCATGCGAGCTTAAATAAAGCGCGCACCTTAGCTCAGATAGTTGATGGGCCGCATGAACTGACGGACTCCAAGCAGCAATATAGGAATAGTCCTACAAGGGAAAAAGAATGGGACTACGAATCAACTAGGTTTGCATGAGGATGGCAAAACTTGTTGGGGCGATAATCGGTGTTTGAGCGTCTTAATTAAGAAATGTCTAGTTGTATTTAAGTGAGTTATATAAAGGGGTGTTTTTATATTTGAATGGAGTTCAATAGTTTTCTGAATTCCGATTGTTTCAGTGGCTTTATTAAATAGCCGAGTAGAGGCAATCCATGTGCGTTCGCGGTCTTCTCAAGCCCGTCAAGTTCTGTACAGGTCAGGCTACTTAACAGGATTGCCTTTCGAATCATCCCGCGATGACTGGCGAACTTGACCAGATCGAGTCCGGGAGGTCAGGCAAACATTGATCGCACAACAGAATGTCGAACGGTTGTACCGCCGTCAGCATTTGTTGCAAAGCATCTTGGGCGCTGCCTGAGGTGGTCAGTTGCGTGAAACCGTAACTTTCAAGCAGGTACTGAGTCGCCCTTAGTTGAAAGGGATGGTCCTCCACCAGCAGGATGCGCAAATCGTCTTCTAACTTGGGATTGCTCACGCTTCAACTCTCATACAGAGGGGCGCCTCATTATTTCGCGATAATGGACATCAATCGATCAGTTTGCTCGGCGGGAGGTGTAGGGCAATTCGCAGAACGGTGAATGCACTTGGACGTTAAGGGGCTGATCAGCCATTCCAGACGGCTTTATGACTGATCAACCGGTTTCAATCAACGGCTCGAACGGCCCGTCATCTCCAGCGCCATTTCGCTGGCATAGCTGTCGGTCATTCCCGCGATGAAGTCAATCATGCGCAGGAACGAGGTGTGTAGCGGACCGTGGGGATCTGGCGCGCTGTTGCCCAGCAGATCGAGGACGCGACGGCTCTTGAAGGAGGGCGTGCGACCGTTGTGCTGTTCCAGCGCAGCGCCGCAGAAGGCGTTCAGGAGGATTTCCAGAGTGGTGTAGGCGCCGATTTCATGCAGGGTCTTGCGCTTGTCCTGGAAGATTTTTTTACGCGCCATGTCTTTGGCATTCAGTACGCAGCGCTTGGCGGGGCCGTGCATGTGTTCCACCAGGTCTCCTGGCAGTGTGCCGGCCAGCAACGCATCCTGTTGCTCGACAAAAGCGCGGGCCGCGGCGTTGGTCAGGTGCTCGATGGCTTTGCCGCGCAGAATTGCCAGTTTGCGTCGTCGCGAATCCAGCGGGCCAAGCTGACGATAGGTTTCCGGCAGGTCGTCGCCCACCAGGTCGAGCAACAGCGACTCGACTTCGGCGTACTCCAGCAGCTCCATTTCCAGGCCATCTTCGAGATCGATCAGCGCGTAGCAGATGTCATCGGCGGCCTCCATCAGGTACACCAGCGGATGACGCGCCCAGCGTTGTTCTTCCAGTTGCGGCAGGCCGAGCTTATGGGCGATCTGCTCCAGCAGCGGCAGTTCACTCTGGTAGCAGCCGAACTTGTGTTTCTTGTAACCCAGTGAATCGGCGTGCTTGGCCGTCCACGGGTACTTCAGATAGGTGCCGAGCGTGGCGTAGGTCAGCCGGGTGCCGCCATCGAACTGGTGATATTCCAGCTGGGTAAGCACCCGGAAGCCCTGGGCATTGCCTTCGAAATTGAGAAAGTCATTGCGTTCGACTTCGCTCATCGCGTCCAGCCAGCCACGGCCGGCGGCTTGCTGGAACCAGTGGCGGATCGCGTCTTCGCCGGAGTGCCCGAAAGGCGGGTTGCCAATGTCGTGAGCCAGGCAAGCCGATTGCACCACCATGCCGAGGTCGCTGGGTTCGCACCAGTCGGGCAGGGCGCCGCGGATGGTTTCGCCGACGCGCATGCCCAGCGAGCGGCCGACGCAACTGACTTCCAGCGAGTGGGTCAGGCGCGTGTGGATGTGATCATTGCTGGAAACCGGGTGGACCTGGGTTTTTCGCCCGAGGCGGCGAAAAGCTCCGGAGAAAATGATGCGGTCGTGGTCTTTGTGGAAAGGGCTGCGGCCGAGTTCTTCCGGGCTGTGCAGCGGCTTTCCGAGGCGTTCGCGGGTGAGCAGGGTTTGCCAATCCAAGGCTGGTTCTCTCCGTCAGGTGACTGAGCGCCTAGCTTCCCGTTTCGCACCGGTGCCTGCAAGCGGAACTACAACCCCGCAGCGTCTATATCGATGAGCAGCAGCCGCTCGCCGTTGTTGAAAAACTGTCCGGCGGTGAGGCAGTACTGGTTGCTGGTGGCATCACGGTAAGTGCTGGAAAGCGTCAGTCGGCGCTCATCCCAGCCCTCGGCCAGGAGGTGATAGAAGTACGGGCGCCATGACCAGTTGTGCCCGAGGTAGCGATCGTCGGCTTCCCAGCCGTTGTTGCGCCATTCCAGGTTCGGGGTCAGTTGCGTGCCGTGGCGGTCACACTGATAAAAGCGCAACAGCCAGGGAAAGGCATCCAGCTGGGGCAAAGCACTGAGCGGCGCGTGCGCCTGGGCCCAGGTTTGCAGGATCGTCATCAGCTCGCAGAGTTGCTGGCGCATGATCATCAGCCGGCCACGTTCGGCCAGTTTCTGTTGAACATAGCGCTGACGCAGCTGGGCGAAGCGCTCGACAAATGCGTCGGTGGCAAAGAAGTCCACTTGCGCACGGGCGAACAGAAAACCCTGCACGTAGCGAGAGCCGCATTCCAGGGCGAAATTCAGTTGCGCTTCAGTCTCCACCCCTTCGGCAATGATCCAGCAGCCGGTTTTTTCCGCCATTTGCGCGAGCGCCTTGACCACGTCGCTGCTGGGACCGCCCAACGCGGCGGCCTGGAACAGCCGCATATCCAGCTTGAGAATGTCCGGTTGCAGGGCGAGTACGCGATCGAGTTGCGAATAGCCGGCGCCGAAGTCATCGATGGCGATGCGCGCTCCCGCTTGCCGATAACGCGCCACCACATCTGCCAGTCGATGGATGTCGCCGCCCAGTTCGGTGATCTCGAAAACAATGCGCCGAGGGTCGACGCCATGCCGGCTCAATTGCTTGAGGCTGGGCAGCGACTGGTCCGGGCGCAGGCGATTGATCCAGCGCGGCGACATGTTCAGGCTGAGAAACCAGTCAGCGGGCGCTTCGTGCAAACGGCTCAGGGCGTTGTCGCGGATTTGCCGATCCAGCCGACGCAGGGCGATGGCAGGTGTTCTCGGGTCGGCAAACAGCGGTCCTACGGAGATCAGTTGCCCGTCGGCCTGACGCAGTCGGCCCAATGCCTCGACGCCCGCGATACGGCCGGTGGCGGTATCGATGAACGGCTGAAAGCAGGCGAGCGGTTGCCCGTCGATCACGAAGCCTCCTTAGTAGATCTTGTTTTTGAATGAAGCCTGTTGACCGGATAGGCGCGCAAGTATGAACCTCTCGATAAAGAGGTTCATACCGCTGATGTTGCAAGAATGCAGCCAGATAGTGGCTTAGTGCTTCGGCGCAGAGCCTTGCATGACCAATTTGATCAAAGGCCCCAGGGTGGTGCCGAGGCGTAACAGTCGAGTCAGGCTGCTCGCGCCGCCACTTTTGGCACCTTTGCCGGTTAGAAAACCCAGCAGTGTCACGGCTGCCATGCCCCAGAGCGGAGCATGCTTGATGCCGAAACCGTCATGCAGGTTTTGCGTCATTCCGCGCACCCGGTGCAAGGGTTGCAGCAACTGCGTGGATTCCTGGCGAATTTCCTGGCGATGCATTTCCATGCGCAGGCGAATCAACGCCTTGCGCATTTCCGCGCGCGAACTGTTGTTGGGCAATACAGGCAGGCTCATGGCAGCAGGCGCTCCCGATCATTGGCCAGTTCTTCCAGGGTGCCATGGAAGGGCGAGGACTCATCGAAAATCGCCGCTCTCAGGCGCATCCCGCAGAAGATGCAGGCGAGAGTGTAGAAGACGCAAAGCCCGATGATGGCGGGCAGGCGATAGGTGTCCCAGAACAGGATCAGCACCAGCGTCGACAAACCCACCAGCAATAGCAAGGCAAACACCAGCGCCAGGCCTGCGAACAGCAACAGGCTGACGGTGCGGGCTTTTTGTTCCTGCAATTCGATGCCGAACAGTTCGACATGGCTGTGCAGCAAACCAAGGAATGCGGCACCCAGGCGCCGCGGTGAGGAGCTTGGGCCCGTCGCGGACGAGCCGGATTCGCCGATCGCCATAATCAGCGCCGGGTTGCCAGCAGACCAATCAGAAAGCCCACGCCAGCGGCGATACCGACCGATTGCCATGGATTGCTCTGTACATAGTCTTCGGTAGCGGTCACGGCGGCTTTGCCGCGTTCGCGCAGGGAGTCTTCGGTCAGTTTCAAGGTTTCGCGTGCACGCAGCAGACTGTCATGGATTTGTTCGCGCAACTCGTCCGCCTGATCGCCTGCCAGAGTGGCCGTGTGTTCCAGCAACCGTTCGGTGTCGCTGACGAGTGTTTGAAAATCGTTCATCAGGATTTCTTGAGCAGTCTTTGCCTTGATGCTGGCCATTGGTGGATCTCCGTAAGTGGCTTCTGTTGCGTTCGAGTATGAGCCTTGCGCGAAGGTTCACTACAAATCACTGGTACAACTTTTGCTACGTCGTGGTGCGCCATGCCACGTGGTTGTGCTGTTGCTGTGCATAAATCGAGCAAAACCTTAACTCAAATAATGAAAACCCGCGCAAAGGTTTCCGCCTTGTGCGCCAAAGCGGACCAGCAGGACCGGAGTGCCGATCCCGAGAGGTTTCAACTTGGTGCATGAATGCCCTGCGCGAACTGCTTTGGTGCTTTTTTAGCCTTCAGGTCTGCCAACTCCATGGAAAATCTGCAAAGCGCTGTGGACAGTCTGGTCCATAGCTCCAATACGTTGTTTATCCTGATCGGTGCGGTCATGGTTCTGGCCATGCACGCCGGTTTTGCCTTTCTCGAAGTCGGTACGGTTCGACAAAAGAACCAGGTCAACGCCTTGTCGAAGATCCTCAGCGACTTCGCCATTTCAACCCTGGCCTACTTCTTTATAGGCTATTGGATTTCCTACGGGGTGACCTTTCTGCAACCGGCGGCGATGATCAACGCCGATCACGGTTATAGCCTGGTGAAGTTTTTCTTTCTGCTGACGTTCGCCGCGGCAATCCCGGCGATCATTTCCGGCGGCATCGCCGAGCGTGCGCGGTTCGTGCCGCAATTGTGCGCCACGGCGTTGATCGTGGCGTTCATCTATCCGTTTTTCGAAGGCATGGTCTGGAACGGTAACTTTGGCCTGCAAGCCTGGTTGCTGGCGCGCTTTGGCGCTGCTTTCCATGATTTCGCCGGCTCGGTGGTGGTTCATGCCATGGGCGGTTGGCTGGCACTGGCCGCGGTGTTGTTGCTCGGGCCACGACAGGGTCGCTACCGAGACGGAAAGCTGGTGGCGTTCGCCCCCTCGAGCATTCCGTTTCTGGCGCTGGGCTCGTGGATTCTGATCGTCGGCTGGTTTGGCTTCAACGTGATGAGTGCGCAAACCTTGCAGGGCGTCAGCGGGCTGGTGGCGGTGAACTCGCTGATGGCCATGGTCGGCGGCACCGTCGCGGCGCTGATTGTCGGACGTAACGACCCGGGCTTCCTCCATAACGGCCCGCTGGCCGGGCTGGTGGCGATCTGCGCCGGTTCCGATCTGATGCACCCGATGGGTGCACTGGTGACAGGCGCCATCGCCGGGGCGCTGTTTGTCTGGTGCTTCACCGCGGCCCAGGGCAAATGGCGCATCGATGACGTCCTGGGCGTCTGGCCATTGCATGGTCTGTGCGGTGTCTGGGGCGGCATCGCCTGCGGCATCTTTGGCCAGACTGCATTGGGCGGTCTTGGCGGTGTAAGCCTGATCAGCCAGTTGATCGGGACTGCGCTGGGCGTCATCGTCGCGTTGGCCGGTGGTTTCGCGGTCTATGGCACGATCAAGGCCCTGCATGGCCTGCGCCTGAGCCAGGAAGAAGAGTATTACGGCGCGGATCTGTCGGTGCACAAGATCGGCGCCGTCAGCCAGGATTGAATGCCTTTCTTCATGACAGGCGCCGGGGAAAGCCCTCGCGCCTGACTCAGGAGTTGGCCGAACTCTCTTGAGTTCCCTCGCTGAAAGGGCCGCTTTGGGCAGTGGCTCGACTGCTCCTGATCGCGGGCCTAGAATGAACGCCTACTTTGCCGGGTCCTGTGCTCATGCCTCCTGAATGCCAGCTGTTCGGTACCCTCGGGTGCCATCTTTGTGAAGTTGCCGAAGAAGAACTGATGCCCTTGGTAGAGCACGGTTTAATGGTGGAGTTGGTCGACATCGCGGAAAACGAAGACTGGGTCGAAGACTACGGTTTGCGTATTCCGGTGCTGCGTCGTCTTGACACTGGCGCCGAACTGGATTGGCCGTTCGATGCCGAACAGGTGGTGGCGTTTCTGCGCTGATTTCGACGGTGTTCTGATCCCATCCGTCGCGGCCCTCGTTCCGTTCATTGGCGAAATCCGGTTATTCGGTTACTGTATGTGCATACAGTTGCTCGGATTGCCTGTCATGTCTACCCATTGCGGGTGTGGGCGGGCGATCCCGGAAGTCAGAGGGATGAATCTTGGTCAATGTCGAACAATTGAAGAACAGCGTTAACCGGATGGCGGTGGACGTGGTGCGTGAGGCCGTTGCCGAATTGCGTCTGGATGGCCTGGTCACGGAAGGGAAAACGCCGTTCAACAAGCTGCATTTCAACACCTGCTTTGCCGAGATCGAAGCGCTATTCCAGCGTGCGGGTTATCACCGGCAGCTGGATGTCGTGGGTTATCAGGGGTTGCTGTATGCCCTTTACGACCCGGGGCGCTGGGAAGCGGTCGATGTGCTGCGCTGGCTCAAGGAGTTCACCGAGGCGGCGGGGCGCACTCAGCCGATTCCGGCCTGAGGATTCTCCGCTAGGTTCGATTCGTCCTCTGCTGGATAATGCCGTCCTGTATTGAGGGTTAGAGCGTCGGTATGTCCACTTCACCTTTTTCCGCTGCGCATAGCCAGGCGAGCACACTCTACTTGCCGCCGGGGCCTTGGCAGACCGTGCTCGATTGCCTGTGTGAGCACTTCGGCGCCATCAGTCGTGAACAATGGCTGGACAGAATTGCCCGTGGTCGTGTTCTCGACGGGCAGGGTGTACCTATTGCCCTCGATCTTGCTTACAAGGAAGGTTTGCGAATTCACTATTTCCGGGAAGTACCGGACGAAAAACCGATTCCGGTGACCGAGTCGATCCTGTATGCCGACGAGCACCTGGTGGTGGCGGACAAACCGCATTTCCTGCCCGTGACACCGGCGGGCGAGTATGTCGAGCAGACATTGCTGCGACGGCTGATCCGTCGCCTGGATAATCCGCATCTCGTGCCTTTGCATCGCATTGACCGGCATACGGCGGGGCTGGTCCTGTTTTCCGCCAACCCTCAGAGCCGTTCCGCTTATCAGTCGTTGTTTCCTACGCGGCAGATCGAAAAACGCTACGAAGCGATTGCCCGGGCATTGCCAGAGCTGACCTTTCCGCTGGTTCACAGGAGTCGGCTCATCGACGGCGAACCCTTCTTTCGCATGCAGGAAGGACCAGGCGCCAGCAATACCGAGACGGCGGTCGAGGTCCGGGAGAAGAACGGTGATCTCTGGCGCTACGCGCTGTACCCGGTGACGGGCAAGAAGCATCAGCTGCGGGTGCACATGACGGCATTGGGCGCCAGTATCTGCAATGACCCGTTCTACCCGCACGTGCTCAAAGATGTCGAAGACGACTACGCCAAACCCTTGAAGCTGCTCGCTCAGGGGCTGCGGTTTGTGGACCCGGTGACCGGCGCGCAAAGAGACTTTCAAAGCCGCATCAGGCTGCAGTGGTGATGGCTGATCTTCGGCTGGAGTGGCTCCGCTCTCAGGGCGGGCACGCTTCCTACAGGGGAGTTATGAAGTCCTGTTTTCCGGACATGAAAAAGCCCGCTTAGAAGCGGGCTTTTGTGCATCCGGTGTCGCCGCAAGAATTACAACTCTTTAACGGTACGAACCTGATCCTTGTTGACGCGGGTTTCTTTGCCGTCCAGTTGTTCGAACTCGTAGAAACCAGATTCGTCGTCATATTTTGGTGTGTCGACGGCCTGGATTTCGCGACCGTCATTCAAGGTGATCACCGTCGGCGATGCGCAACCGGCAAGGGTCGCGAGGCCCAGTGCGAGCATGAAAGTGGCGAGGGTCCGTTGAGTCATGAGTGTGTCTCCGAATAAGAATTCTTTTGGTTACTGAGCGTGAGACGTATACAACGTGCGCAAGTTCCTTGGCTAGTGTCAATCTGACACGGTCTTTTGAGTGCTCAACAGTTCCGGGGTATTCAGGTTGGCCAGCCGAGGATCGTGGTCAGGGCACTGCAGCGCCGTTGCTCCGAGATTACGCATGATGCGCCCCGGGCTGCGTTCGTCGGCATGCCAGGCACTGTCGAATGCGTCGCGCAGCGCCACGGGGATGATGCAGAGCAAGGGTTCCCAATGCTCGCCATGACGCAGCATCAAGGGCTTGTCCGGATGCGCGCTGGCGGTTTCGCGCATGCTGTGGAGCAGCGCGGTATCGATGCGTGGCACATCGCAGGGCAAGACCATCAGATAGTGATGGCGAGCGACCTTCAGACCTGCACGAATACCGGCCAGCGGTCCCGGAAAGTCACCTTCGTCGTCATGCACCAGCCGGTCGGCGTAGTGCGCATATTTTTCCAGATTCCTGTTGCAGGAGATGATCAGGTCATCGCTCAGCGGTCGGGTCTTGCGATGAAGATGCGCGATCAGTGGTTCTCCGTGCCACTCGATCAACCCTTTGTCCTGGCCGCCCATGCGTTGGCCGCGACCACCGGCCAGGAGCAGAATGGAGCAGGGGGGCAATGGCGTGTTCGAGGTCATGGCAAGTCTCCATGGGGGCGGCAAAAAAAGGGGGCGCTGTGATATAACACCGGGCTGTTTCCCCTACAACTGGACGAGCCTATGAAAGCCAAGGCTGATGTACCTTTCGCGCCGCTCAATATCGCGGTGCTGACGGTCAGCGACACCCGTACCCTGGAAACTGACACCTCAGGCCAGGTCTTCGTCGACCGCTTGAAAGCGGCGGGTCATAACCTGGCCTCCCGGGTTCTGCTAAAAGATGACCTCTACAAAATTCGCGCGCAAGTCGCCAACTGGATTGCCGAGGATGTCGTACAGGTTGTACTGATTACCGGTGGCACCGGCTTCACTGGCCGCGACAGCACGCCTGAAGCGGTGAGTTGCCTGCTGGACAAGCAAGTCGACGGCTTTGGTGAGCTGTTCCGCCAGATATCGGTGGCGGATATTGGCACCTCCACTGTTCAATCCCGGGCGCTGGCCGGTCTCGCCAATGGCACGCTGGTGTGCTGCCTGCCCGGCTCGACCAACGCTGTGCGCACCGGTTGGGACGGCATTCTTGCCGAGCAACTGGACTCCCGGCACCGCCCGTGCAATTTCGTCCCTCACCTGAAACAGGCGGCACCCTGTGAATCCCGCGAGTAAGCCAGGCAGGACAGGCGGCCTGATGGCTGTCGAGGTGGCACTGGCACGCTTGCTCGAAATGGCCGAAGCCGCGCCGATAACCGACTGTGAACGCTTACCGTTGGCGCAGACCCAGGGCCGTGTACTGGCCGAGGATCTGGTTTCGACCCTGGACCTGCCACCATGGCCCAACAGCGCCATGGACGGTTACGCCTTGCGCGTGGCCGACTGGACGGGAGAACCGTTGGCGGTCAGCCAGAAGATTTTTGCAGGCAATGCTCCGGAGCCCTTGAAGCCCGGCACGTGCGCGCGAATCTTCACCGGAGCGCCTGTTCCTGCCGGTGCCGACTGTGTCGAGATGCAGGAAAACGCCGAGGTCCTGACCGATGAGCGAGTCCGCTTCATCGAAGCCCTGACGCCTGGACAGAACATCCGTCCACAAGGTCAGGAAACCACCGTCGGTGAGATGATTCTGGCGAGCGGTACCCGCCTTGGGCCGATCGAACAGGGTCTGGCTGCCTCGTTGGGATGCGCGGAACTGGACGTGATCCGCAAGGTTCGCGTTGCGGTGCTCTCCACCGGTGACGAGCTGGTAGAACCGGGTCAGGCGCTGGGGCCAGGCCAGATCTACAACAGCAATCGCGTGCTGCTGTGCAGCTGGTTGCAGCGCTTGGGTTGTGAGGTGATCGACGCCGGGATTCTTCCCGATAACCTTGAGACGACTCGCGCCCGGCTTGGCGAATTGAAAGGTGTCGACCTGATCCTGTCGACCGGTGGCGTATCGGTGGGTGAGGCTGATTTCCTGGGCATTGCCCTGCGGGAAGAGGGCGAGCTCACGTTGTGGAAACTTGCGATCAAGCCGGGTAAACCCCTGACAGTCGGGCATTTTCGTGGAGTTCCGGTGATCGGATTGCCCGGTAATCCGGCGTCGACCCTGGTGACTTTCGCCTTGTTGGCGAGGCCTTATCTCTTGCGCCGCCAGGGTGTAAAAGAGCTCCAGCCCTTGAAGGTCCAGGTGCCGGCCGGGTTTGCCTGGCCAAAAGCAGGCAATCGACGCGAGTACCTTCGAGGACGCCTGGAGAAGGGCCGGGCAATCATCTACAAGAACCAAAGCTCGGGCGTGCTGCGCAGTGCTGCGTGGGCCGATGGTCTGGTGGAAGTGCTGGAGGATCGCACGCTGGTGGAGGGGGAGAGTGTCAGCTTCATCCCGCTGAGCGAACTCCTGGGCTGATCCGTGTCCGCGCTCACACCCAACCCGGCTCATCGAGCCGGGTTTTTGCGTTTATAGCGGCCTGTCATCGAGCGAGAAGGGTCACCAACTGATCGAAGCGGCTGTTGGCTATCCATCCCAGGAGGCCGAGGACCACGGCGGTACCACCGGCCGAGTAGGCGAGTCTGTGTTTGATGGATTTGACGTCACCCCGGACTTCTTCCATGCCCCTGCGGATGTATTTGAGGTGCGTTTCGAGTTCAAGGACGCGAGGTTCCATATCAACTTCTCCAGTGGGTGTTGCTTTGTTGTTCAGTTCTGCTCGATAGACCGCCCGCCGTTCGGCGAGTGGCGCGACCGGCGCGCTCGTTAACCTGGTGTCATGGCTCTGCATGGTACGTCCCTGTAATTGCTGCTGATGACCTTTAAAAACCTGATCGCCAAGTTGTACCAATCACCCTTGCGGGTCAATTGAGCCGATTCATCACGTTTTGTAAGAAAAAATCCCACTGTGTAGGACGTCGTTTCCGTTCGAGTTGAAATAATTCATATTTTTCCCGACTTTTATGGGGCGTGATGAGGTCACATTTGCCATACGGAATTCAAATAGGGAGTGACCGCAATGGGCGAACGAAAGGCACTGTTGATTCTGCACGGCAAACAGGCGCTCAACGAAGAGGTCCGCGCGGCCGTCCAGGACAGACGGGCAATGGGCTGGGAGTTGGCCGTTCGCCTGACCTGGGAGGCCGGCGACGCGCAGCGGTGCGTGGATGAAGCGCTGACGGCAGGCTATACGCGAATCATTGCCGGTGGCGGTGATGGGACGTTACGGGATATTGCCGAGGCCATGGCCGCGCATTCGGCGCAGGCCAGTCTGGTGCTGATGCCGCTGGGGACCGCCAATGATTTTGCCCGCGCTGCCGGCGTGCCGCTGGAGCCTGCACGAGCCCTGGATCTCTTGGATGTTGAGCCGCGTGCCATCGATCTCGGCGAGGTCGGCGGGCAGGTGTTCCTGAACATGGCCACGGGCGGCTTTGGCAGCCAGGTCACCGCGAACACTTCGGAAGACTTGAAAAAAGTGCTGGGTGGCGCCGCTTACCTGTTCACCGGTCTGTCACGCTTCAGTGAGTTGCACGCGGCCTATGGCGAATTGCATGGCCCGGATTTTCAGTGGAGCGGCGAGCTGTTGGCATTGGGCATCGGCAATGGCCGGCAGGCGGGCGGTGGCCACATGTTATGCCCGCAGGCACTGGCGGATGACGGCCTGCTGGATATCAGCATTCTGCCTGCGCCGCAGGAACTGGTCGGAACGTTGAGGAACCTGCTTTCCGATGGCTTCGGCATCGACAGCATGTTTGTGCGTGCGCGCTTGCCCTGGGTCGAGATCAAGGTGTCGGAAGGTCTTTACATCAACCTCGATGGCGAGCCGCTGGAAGGTGACAGCCTGCGCTTCTCGGCGCGTCCGGCGGCGTTGCGGGTGCACTTGCCCGAGCACTCACCGTTGCTGAGCGTTCCAGTCGCGATCAATCGTCCAGGCTGATGATCTGCTCACGCACGGCGAACAGCACCAAACCGGCGACGTCGTAGATCTGCAGGCGTTTCATGACCTGCGAGCGGTGGGTTTCAACGGTCTTGATGCTCAGGCCGAGGCCGTTGGCGATTTCCCGGGTGGATTTGCCGCGCACGATCAGCCGCAGGATTTCCAGCTGGCGCGCCGTCAGGTTGTGGGAGTCGGCCGGTTCCGACGCGTGCTTCTGGTTGCGGGTCAGCGCCTGAGTGATGACTGTATGGGCGATCGCGGGGCTCAGGTAGCGCTCGTTATTGCGCAAGGCATGCAGGGCATGTTCGAGTTCAGTGGCCGTGGTGTCCTTGAGCAGGTAGCCGTGGGCGCCGGACTCCAGCGCCTGCATTATCATCGCCGGGTCGGTGTGCATCGACAGGATCAACACTTTGCTGTGCGGGCGTACGCGTTTGAGACGCTGCAACGCCTCAAGACCACCGGTTTCCCTCATGGAAATGTCCAGCAGCACAATGTCCGGCGACAGCCGCTCGACCATCTCGAGCAACTGCGAGCCGTCATTGGCCTCGCCGATTACCGCGTAGCCGGGGATATCCAGCACCAAAGCGCGCACGCCAGCCCTGATCAGCGAGTGGTCATCCACCAGAAGTAAGTTACAAGTCAATGCAAAACCTTATCCGTACTGGCCCGCTCCAGCGCACGTGGCGCCCACGGGAAGAGAGCTTCGATTTGAGTGCCTTGGCCCGGCTCGCTGGTCACCCGCAGCGTGCCGCCCAATTGGTCGATCCGTTCCGACATCCCGGCCATCCCACGTTGCCCTTCGCGGCCCGGATCGGACGCCGGTGCGAAACCCCGGCCGTCGTCGCTGATCAACAGTGCCAGGCCCAGCGGCAGGCGTTGCAGGCGAACCAACAGGTTTTTCGCTTCGGCGTGACGCAAGATATTGGTCACCGCTTCCTGCGTAATGCGGAACGCCGCCACGGCCATTTCTTCCGGTATGCCGGTGAGGCGTGAGTGGCATTCCAGGCTCCAGTGCACCGACGTATTGGCCAGTGTCTTGAGCAGGTGCGCACGCAGACTGGCTTCCAGCCCGAGGCTGGTCAGTTGCCGGGGGTTGAGGATGGCCGATACATCGCGAACTTTGGTCAGGGTTTCTTCGAGTGTGTCGCAGAGCACCGTGCATTGCTCTTGCAACTCTTCGGGCATCCGGCGCCTGAGCCAATCACTTTGAAGTTTTGCCGCGGTCAGCAATTGGCCGATATCGTCATGCAGTTCCCGACTGAGGCGGTGGCGTTCGTTTTCCTGAACCTTCAATAACCGGTCGGCCAGCTCCTGGGGTTCGAACTTTATCGACGTGCGCGAGAGGGAATGCTGAACCCAGACGCATGCCAGCGCTGCGATGCTAAGCAGCAGCAAACTCAACGGCAGGGGAGTGGACAGGGCATAGGTTGCCAGGCTGCCAAACGCCGAACAGGTACACAGCAATAGCGTGAACCGGCGCGCGTTTTCTCGGAAAGGTGGCCACGTGGTGATTGACTTGAGGCTGGCGTACATAGCGGATGGAGCCAATGGATGTTCGCTGCGGGCAGACCCGAAGGGTCCGTGTCTGATTCACACTGCCATTAATTGACGTCAACTAATGGTCGCCATAATAGCACTTAAGATACCGTTGGTCGCGTTCGGTATATAGACCTGTACAGGCAGGAATTCAGGGGGCTGGACGTTAGTTCCACAATGGAAAAAAGTATGCCCGAAGAAGGGTATAGCGAACTGTCGTTGACAGGTATGAAGTATCCAATTGCGACATGAGCGCGCTCAAATCGACAGTGGCGTCATGACAATAAGACTACGAACACCGCAAAGTTGAATTATGCCTGGCGCTCTGAAGCTCTAGAGTAAGAAACGAGCCTGAACGGTTTTGAATTAGCCGGTGGATGAAACTGGCTTTGTCCGACCTGAAACGCAAAGGCTTCGATCAGGGAGGTCTGTTCGCTGTCATCCAGGCCGAGTTGGCCGGTGGTCTGATCGATCAGCTCGAGCTGCCACGCCATCAGGGTGAAGCAATCTTTCAATGCGTTGAGCGCCTGCTCATGCAGGTCCACATGCTGCTGAGCATGATTCAGCAGGCCATGGATATGCAGTGAAAACTCCGAAACGGCCACCAACGCCAAGGCGTCCGCCTTGCTGGCGAGCCTGAGCAGGGTGCTCATCATGCAGTCGATGGCATCCTTGTCATTGCTGATCAGCTGCAAATGACTCAGGCATTCCTCGGATTTGGCCAGGAGTGTTTCAGCCTCGACGAGAAACTCCGGGAGCCGCTGGGCCCACTCTTTACGGTCGCTAGGCATGTTTATCTCCACAACGTCATGTCGAATGAGGGAATGTCGTGTGTGCCCGTGAGGACGATCGGAGTCCCGGCGTTGCCGTGCCAAGGTGAGATCGCACTCCGGCTGGCGCGGAGGCAGGCTGGGGAGTTCGTGAGGGTGGATGGCCACTGACCTGCGATCGCACACAAAAGCCTGACTCCATTCATGCAATGAGAATGGCGTCACATTAATGGCTATTGGATATTGCGAATATCAGGTTGGTCCTGATTGTTGCTAGGGGAATCCCTTACGCACAGGAACTTAACGCGCAAACCGTGGTCGCGCAGCAGAGATTGAAGCAGATGAATCGAGTGGCCAGTAAAACATGATGTTAATGTGACATCAATGCCTGAGCGTGGCATTTTGTGCGGGGGTCAAGCTCCGGCAAGAACAGCCGATAACTCCTTTTAGTGAATTTCATCAGAACCAAGCCCAGGAGTCATTGATGGCCGGCATTCTCGACACGGTAGACCAACGCACGCAACTGGTGGGTGAGAATCGCCTGGAAATTCTCATGTTTCGGCTCGCAGGGCGGCAATTGTTCGCGATTAACGTATTCAAAGTGCAGGAAGTGTTGCAACTGCCGAAGCTGACCCTGATGCCCCAGCGCCACCCGTTTGTCTGCGGCGTGGTCAACCTGCGTGGCCAGACGTTGCCGGTGATTGACCTGTCCCAGGCGATTGGCATGCGCCCGCTGGTGCCCAGCCCGACTAGTACGATCATCGTCACTGAATACAACCGCTCGGTGCAGGCGTTCCTGGTCGGTGGCGTGGACCGTATCGTCAACATGAACTGGGAAGCCATCCTGCCGCCGCCGACCAGTGCCGGCCGCCAGCATTACCTGACCGCGATCAGCAAAGTCGACGATCAACTGGTGGAAATCATCGACGTCGAAAAAGTCCTGGCTGAAATCGTCCCGTACAGCGCCAAGGTCTCTCGCGAAAAGCTCGACGATCCGGTGCTGGAACGCGCCCGTGGCCGCGAAGTGCTGCTGGTGGATGACTCCAACGTGGCACTGTCGCAACTGCGCGACACCCTCGGCCAGTTGGGGGTGAAAATGCACATCGCCAGCGACGGCCTGAAAGCGCTGAACATGCTCAAGAGCTGGGCCGACACCGGCGTCAACATGACCGACAAACTGCTGATGGTCTTCACCGACGCAGAAATGCCGGAAATGGACGGCTATCGCCTGACCACCGAGATTCGTAACGATCCGCGTCTGCGGGGTCTCTATGTGGTGTTGCATACGTCGCTGTCCGGCAGCTTTAACGACTCGATGGTCAAGAAGGTCGGCTGCGACAACTTCCTCTCCAAATTCCAGCCGGACAAACTGGTCGAAGTGGTGCGCCAGCGCCTGATGCTCGACGCAGTGCCGGCCTGATAACACCACAATTTGCTTGTGGCAGCGGGCTTGCTCGCGAAGGCTGATTAACATTCAACATTGATGTCGACTGTTGCACCGCCTTCGCCAGCGAGCCCGCTCCCGCAAAAGTGCACATGGAGCGTTTTTCAGTCTTTGATTCAGCGATCAAGCTCGTATAGGGTGGCATTTTTACCCACCAGGGAGCTGTCCATGCTGCGTCTGAGCGCGCTTTATCGTTTTCCGTTGAAATCCTGCAAGGCCGAGCCTTTGCAACAGATCAGCCTCGACAAGCTGGGTCTGGACGGCGATCGACGCTGGATGCTGGTGGACGAGGCCAGCGGGCGCTTCCTGACTCAGCGCGTCGTGGGCAAGATGAGTCAATTGTCGGCGTTGTGGAATGCCCGCGGCGGCTTGACCCTCAGTGGTCCGGGGCAGTCGGCAATCGAGGTTGCCATGCCCGCCAGCAGCGCTGACCTGCGCGGCGTCACCATTTTCAGCGACAGTCTGCGTGTGCCCGATGCCGGCGATGAGGCCGGTGCCTGGGTCAGCGAATTCATCGGCAAGCCGACGCGACTGGTGCACATCCCACTGGACCGTGCGCGCACTACCCAGGCCGGCTACGGCAAGGACGATGACAAGGTGGCCTTCGCTGATGGTTTTCCGCTGTTGCTGATTGGTCAGGCGTCTCTGGAGGATTTGTCGCACAAGGTTGGCCGTTCGCTGGAAATGCTGCGCTTTCGACCGAATTTGGTCATCGAGGGCAGCGAGGCGTACGCCGAAGATGGCTGGAAGCGTATCCGCATCGGCGACGTCGAGTTCCGCGTGGTCAAGCCCTGTTCGCGCTGCATCCTGACCACAATCGACCCGCAGACCGGGCTGCGCAGCGAAGACCGTGAACCCCTCGCAACCCTGCAGAAATACCGGGCTCGGGAAGACGGTGCGATGTTCGGCCAGAACCTGGTCAATGACGGTAATGGCCGACTCGAAGTCGGCATGCCGGTCACCGTGCTGGAGTAAACGCCCCAGTATGAAAAATGCCCGTGTCCAAGGACACGGGCATTTTTTTAGGCGATGAAAACCCGCGGTGTCAGCCGCGGTATTCGCACAGGTACGCGGTGTCGACGGCCACTTTCAGCTGGAACTTGCTGTTGGCAGGTACGTTGAACTGGCTGCCGGCTTCGAAGGTTTCCCAGTCGGTGCTGTCAGGCAGTTTGACGGTCAGGGCGCCGGTCACCACGTGCATGATTTCACGCTGGCTGGTACCGAATTCGTATTCGCCCGGAGCCATGACGCCGATGGTCGCCGGACCTTCAGCGGTGCCAAAGGCGATCGACTTGACGGTGCCGTCGAAGTACTCGTTGACTTTAAACATGGGCGATTCCTCGAAAAGGACTAAAAAGGGCCGGCCAGTATGCACAAGGCCCTCGGCGGCGTCATCTCTCTAGAACGGCAGAACCAGCGGTAACAGGCGTGCTGTATTACGCGCATCCTCCAGCGCCCGGTGCTGCTGGCCACTGAACTGCATGCCCGCCAGTTGCAGCGCACCATTTAGCCCCAGCGGGCGTTCCAGCCTGCGGGCCTTGGCAAAGCGCTGCTTGAGGTTCATGTGCGGTACGCGGCTCAGTTCGCTGTCGAGTTGCAGGTGCTGCCATTCCTGAAGCAGTTGTTGGCGATCGTAATCGCCCCAACTGGCCCAGCCTTCAAGGCGTGAGTGATGTTGCCCGAGCCAGCGTTCGAAGGCCGGCCAGACCTCGGTCAATGGCAGCGCTGTGTCGATATTGGCTTGGGTGATGTGGGTCAGTTCCCGGCAAAACGGCGTGAGCAGAGGCCGACGCAACGGCCGCACGAAGCGCTGAAAGTGATCCAGCTCACGACCCTGGCGGTCCACCAGCGTCGCGCCGATTTCGATGATTTCCATTTCCGTGACCGGCCAGCCGCCTTCATCAGTGGTGGCTTCCAGATCAATGACCAGCCAGTGAGGCATTGCAGGGTTCCTGATATCCGCGTCCTGATAGGGCTTGAGCGTAGCCAAACCCGGCGGATCCGCCTAGCGGGTTATTCGACCTCCAACAAAATCTGACGATTTTTCACCTGATCGCCGACCCGGACCTGCAAGCGTTTGAGCACGCCGTCGATGCCTGACTTCAGCGGATGCTCCATTTTCATGGCTTCCAGCACCACCAGCAGTTGACCCTTGCGGACCGGACTGCCTTCAGCGACCAGCACGTCGACGATCGCGCCGTCCATCGGTGCCTTCAGCGTGCCGGAGCTGACGCTGGCCTGGCTACTGACCAGCGCCTGGGTGCGATTCTCCAGCCGCAAGCTGCCGGGCCGGGTGAACAGCCAGAGTTGCCCGGTTTCGAGGCGGTAAGCATGCCGCTGGCGAACGCCATCGATTTCCAGGAGGGCCCAGCGCCCGTCGCATTCGATGACGTTCAGTTCGAGGTCCTGTGCCGCGACTTGAATCCGGTACAGTTCGCCCGGCAGTGCGCTGAATTGCACCGGCCAGTCCCGATCCTCCACACCGATGCGGTATTGCAGCGGCGCACTGGCGTTGTTGCGCCACCCGGCCAACGCGCGGGGATGAGCCTGCGCCGACGCTTGATAGAAAAGCGCCGCCGCAATTGCCAGTTCTGCGGCGCTGGGCACATGAGCCTGAAGGCAGGCAGGGTCGGCGAAATGGGTGGGAATGAACCCGGTGCTGAAGTCGCCGCTGATGAACTGCGGATGTTCCAGCAGATTGGCGAGCAAGCGTTGATTGCTCGGCAGGCCCAGCAGCACGCTGTCCTGCACCGCCCGCAGCAATTTGCGCCGGGCCTCCTCGCGGCTCGCGCCGTGGGCGATGATCTTTCCCAGCATCGGGTCATAGAACGGGCTGACGTGTTGCTCTTCAAGCAGCCCGTGGTCAATGCGTACGCCGTTCTGCAACGCGGGCTCCCAGGCGGTAATGCGCCCGGTTTGCGGGAGAAATCCCTGAGTCGGGTCTTCGGCATACAGACGCACTTCCATGGCGTGACCGTTGAGCTGCACCTGATCCTGACGCAGGGGTAACGGCCATCCTTCGGCAACGCGCAGTTGCCATGCCACCAGGTCCAGCCCGGTGATCAGTTCGGTAACGGGATGTTCCACCTGCAACCGGGTGTTCATTTCCAGAAAATAAAATTGCCCGTGGGCATCCAGCAGAAACTCCACGGTGCCGGCGCCTACATAGTTCACCGCGCGCCCGGCCTTGAGCGCCGCTTCGCCCATGGCTTGGCGCAATGGCGCGGTCATGACCGGGCAGGGCGCTTCCTCGATGACTTTCTGGTGGCGACGCTGGATCGAACAATCGCGCTCGCCGAGGTAGATCAGGTTGCCCTGTTGGTCACCGAACAGTTGAACTTCGACGTGCCGTGGATCGATCAATGCCTGTTCAAGGATCAGCTCATCGTTGCCAAAGCCATGCAGCGCTTCGGAGCGTGCGGTGCGGAGTTGCGCGAGCAACTGCGTCGCATCGTGCACCAGGCGCATGCCGCGTCCGCCACCGCCGGCACTGGCCTTGATCATCAATGGAAAACCGATGCGTTCGGCTTCGCGGCTGAGCGTCGCGTCATCCTGCTCGGCACCCTGATAGCCTTTGATGCAGGGCACGCCGGCGTCGAGCATGGCGAGTTTTGACAGGCGTTTACTGCCCATCAACTCGATGGCGTCGGGGCTGGGGCCGATGAAGGTCAGGCCGGCCTGCTGGCAGGCGCGGGCGAATTCGGCGTTTTCCGAGAGGAAGCCGTAGCCGGGATGGATCGCGTCGGCGCCCGTGCGCCGGGCTGCGTCGAGGATGGCCGGGATGTTCAGGTAGGACTGCTGCACCGGCGCCGGGCCGATGTTGACGGCTTCGTCGGCCATCCGGACGTGCAGGGCATTGGCGTCGGCATCGCTGAAGAGGGCGACGGTCCGGTAGCCCAGGCCCTGGGCGGTGCGCTGGATGCGGCAGGCGATTTCACCGCGGTTGGCGATCAGGATTTTTTTCAGGGTGGGCATGGCGGGGTTCCCCAGGTTTTTGCAGTAAATGTGAGGGCCTCTTCGTGAGCAAGCCCGCCCCACCATTGGAATGTATTCCCGGTAGGAGCCGGCTTGCTGGCGATGTTTTCAAGGCGCCCATCCCGGTTTGCGTTTCTGCACAAAAGCCATCGTCCCCTCAATCCCTTCCGCCCCGGTCACCGCTTCGCCAAACCACTGTGCGGCCTCATCCAGCGACGCATCCGACACCTGCCCGGCGCTTTTCAGCAACAGCTGTTTGGTCCGTGCATTTGCCTCCGGCGCGCAGCACAGCACATGCGCGAGGATTTCATCGAGACGCTCGGCCAGCGCTTGCGCGTCATGCTCGACAAAATGCACCAGGCCCATGCGCCGCGCCTGGGTGCCATCGAACCGGGCCGCCGTCAGGGCCAGTCGTCGTGCGAGGGTCAGACCGATGCACTGGACCACGAAGGGGGCGATCTGCGCGGGCAACACGCCGAGGCTGGTTTCCGGCAGGCCGAATTGCGCTTGATGATCCGCCAGGGCGACATCGCTGACACACGCCAGGCCCAAGCCTCCACCGAGCACCGCGCCTTGCAGCACGGTGATCACCACTTGGGGTGCGTGTTGCACGTCTTGCAGGAGTGCGCCGAAGGCCCGGTTCAAGTCGCGATAGGCGTCCGCTCCCTGAGCGCGGGCGCTGGCCATGTCCTTGATGTCGCCACCGGCGCAGAAATGCCCGCCGGCACCGCCAATGACCAGGGCCCGAATCCCCCGATCGTCGCGCACCGCCGCCAGCACCGAACGCAACTCGGCGACCATGTGCAAGCTCATGGCATTGCGGCTTTCCGGGCGGTTGAGGGTGACGTGCAGCACGCCGTTATGGGGTTCGAGCAACAGCGTCTGGCACAGCGGCAGGCTGCTCATTGCTTTTTCCCTGGCAGGATGCCCATGAGTTTGCAGATGATCCCCAGCATGATTTCATCGGCACCGCCGCCGATCGAGACCAGCCGCACATCGCGGTAGGCACGGGCCACCGGGTTGTCCCACATGAAGCCCATGCCGCCCCAATATTGCAGGCAGCTGTCGCTGACCTCGCGGCCCAGTCGCCCGGCCTTGAGCTTGGCCATCGATGCCAGGCGCGTGACGTCCTGACCCTTGATGTATTGCTCGGTGGCCTGATAGACCAGCGCCCGCAGGCATTCGATTTCGGTTTGCAACTCGGCGAGGCGGAAGTGGATGACCTGGTTGTCGATCAGCGCATTGCCGAAGGTCTTGCGCTCCTTGCAATACTCGATGGTGCTGTCGACGCAATACTCCAGACCCTTGATCATGTTCGCCGCGCCGAACAGCCGTTCCTCCTGGAACTGCAGCATCTGCATCATGAACCCCGCGCCTTCGTGGCCGATGCGGTTGCGCTGCGGTACGCGCACATTGTCGAAAAACACCTGGGCAGTTTCCGAGCTGCGCATGCCGAGCTTGTCCAGGTGCGAACTGAGGGTGATGCCCGGCGTGCTCATCGGCACCATGATCAGCGACTTGTTGATGTGCGGTTTGTCGTCCGAAGTATTGGCCAGCAGGCAGATGAAATCGGCGCTCGGCGAGTTGGTGATCCACATCTTGCTACCGTTGATCACGTAGTCGTCGCCATCCTTGCGCGCCGTGGTCTTCAGACCGGCGACGTCGGAACCGGCGCCGACTTCGGACACGCCGATGCAACCGACCTGCTCGCCGGTGATCGCCGGGCGCAGGAATTCTTCGCGCAATTCATCGGAGCCGAAGCGCGCCAGCGCCGGGGTGCACATGTCGGTCTGCACGCCGATGGACATCGGGATCCCGCCGCAATGGATGGTGCCGAACTCTTCGGCGGCGACGATCGAATAGCTGTAGTCGAGCCCCATGCCGCCGAATTTTTCCGGTTTGGAAATCCCCAGCAAACCGAGGTCGCCGGCCTTGCGAAAGATTTCATGGATGGGGAAACGCTCGGCCTTTTCCCATTCATCGACGTGCGGGTTGATCTGGTGATCGACGAATTGGCGGACGGTGCGGCGCAGTGCTTCGTGTTCCTGGGTGAAGATCATTTTTATTGTTCTCCTGGAGCCGGTTCAGAACCGGGCTACGCCAAAGCTGTTGGGTTGCAGCGGCCGCATGTCCGCCTCATGACAAATGTCCAGCAAGTACCCCAGCAGGGTCCGGGTGTCCCGTGGGTCGATCAGGCCGTCGTCCCACAGGCTGGCGCTGCCGTACAGCGCGGTGGACTGGCTGTCGAGTTTTTGCGCGGTGACCTGCTCCAGCATGTCGAGCATTTTCGGGTCGGGCACCAGGCCGTCCTTCAGTTGCTTGGCCTCGGTGACGATGCGCAGCACCTTGCCAGCCTGGGCACCGCCCATCACCGCCGTGCGGCTGTTGGGCCAGGCGAAGATGAAGCGCGGGTCGAGGCCGCGACCACACATGGCATAGTTGCCGGCGCCATAGGAGCCGCCGACGACGATGGTCAGTTTCGGCACCCGCGCATTGGCCACCGCCTGGATCATCTTGGCGCCGTGCTTGATCACGCCTTGTTGTTCCGACTCGGTGCCGACCATGAAGCCGGTGGTGTTGTGGAAGAACAGCAGCGGCGTGCGGCTCTGGTCACACAGCTGAATGAACTGCGCCGCCTTGCTCGCGCCTTTGGGCGTGATCGGGCCGTTGTTGCCGATGAAGCCACAGGCACGGCCCTCGATCTGCAGGTGACCACAAACGGTCTGTTGATCGAACTCGCTTTTGAACTCGAGGAAGCTGGAACCGTCGGCGATCCGCGCGATGATTTCGCGAACGTCGTAGGGCTTTTTCGGATCGTCGGGAATCAGTCCGAGCAGTTCGTCGATCGGGTAAAGCGGTGCGTCCCAGCGACGTTCGGGCAGCCACTGCAGTTGGTCGTTCCACGACAACACACTGACAATCTCCCGGACCTGACGCACGCCATCAGCATCGTTCTCGGCCAGGTATTCAGCGGTGCCCGCAGTTTGCGCGTGCATCTCGGCGCCGCCGAGTTCTTCATCGGTGGCGACTTCGCCTGTGGCGGCCTTGAGCAATGGCGGGCCGGCGAGAAACAACTTGGCCTTGCCGCGCACCACCACCACGTAATCCGACAACCCCGGCTGATACGCACCGCCCGCCGTGGCCGAGCCGTGGACCACGGTGATCTGCGGCAACCCCATCGCCGACATCCGTGCCTGATTGGCAAAACTGCGCGCGCCTTCGACGAAAATCTCCGCCGCATAATTGAGGTTGGCGCCACCACTTTCGGCGAGGGTGATCACCGGCAGTTTGTTTTCCATGGCGATCTGTTGCAGGCGCAGGGACTTTTTCAGGCCGCTGGGGGAAATCGTCCCGCCCTTGATTGCACTGTTGTTGGCGACCACCAGGACGCGCGCGCCGGACACGTAGCCAATCCCCGCGATCAAGCCGCCGCCCGCCGCGCTGCCGTCCTTGTCGTCGTGCAATTTATAGCCGGCCAGGCTGGCCAGTTCGAGAAACGGCGCGCCGGGGTCGAGCAACAGGTTGAGGCGTTCACGGGGCAGCAACTGCCCGCGCTTGTCGAACTTCGGTTTGGCCTCGGCGGCTTTGTTCAGCAGGTTTTGTTCGAGCTGGCGGACGTGCTCGATGGCGGCCAGCATCGCTGCGCGGTTGCGGGCGAACGGCCCACTGAGCGGGTCGATGTGCGACTGGATCACCGGCATGGTTTATTCCCTGTCCTTGTTGAGCACGTCCGGCCTGAGTACTTCTGGCAAGTCGGCGCGATGGAAACCGTTGTACGACGCGCTGTTCGTCGCCTTGTGGATCGGCCACGCCCGGCCGCCAAGGCTGGCAGCGCCGTCGATGCGCAGAGTGCTGCCGCTGACGAAGGCCGCCGCCGGGCTGAGCAGGAACACGATCGCCGCGCTGACTTCCGATTCGGTACCGATGCGCTTCAGCGGCACGTGTTCGCGCAAGGTCGGAATCACCGCTTTGAACGCGCCTTCGTAAGTGTCCATGCCGCTGGAGGCAATCCAGCCCGGCGCCACCGCATTGACCCGCACGCCGGCGTAACCCCATTCGAATGCCGCGGTCTTGGTCAGGTTGTCCATGCCCGAGCGTGCCGCCCCCGAGTGGCCCATGCCGGGCATGCCGCCCCACATGTCGGCGAGCATGTTGACGATGGCGCCGCCATGCTTGCTCATGGATTGATTGAACACTTCCCGGGCCATCAGGAAACCGCCCACCAGGTTGGTGCGCATCACGGTTTCGAAACCTTTCTGATTGATTGAGGCCAGTGCCGACGGGTATTGCCCGCCAGCGTTGTTGACCAGCCCGTGAATCGGGCCGTGCTGGCGGATCAGTTCGCTGACCAGGTACTTCACGGCTTCTTCATCGCGAATGTCGCAGGTCTGCCAGTCGGCCTTGCCGCCATCTTCGGCAATCTCCGCCGCCACGGTTTTCAGTTTGTCGGCCTTGCGCCCGACCAGCAGCACATGGGCGCCGAGGGCCGCGAGTTCATGGGCGGTGCAGCGGCCGATGCCGCTGCCGCCGCCGGTAACGATGATGGTTTGACCGGCAAACAAATCGGCTTTGAAAATCGAATCGTAGGCCACGGCGGCAGTCCTCTAGTTGACCTGGTCGGCGATGCTTTGCGGCACCGGAATCTGGATGTCCAGCAGCTGTTGGGCGAAGGCTTTGCCTTGCGGGTCGATGCGCAGGCTGGCCATGCCGCCACCGCCCAAGGCATTTTCCAGCAGGAAATTCAGGCTGTGGGTCGCTGGCAGGTACCAGCGCTCGACGCGTCCGTGGATCGGATCGAGCACATGGCTCATCCAGTCGACGAGCACTTCCGGGGTCAGGGCCTCGGCAATCCACGGCAGGTACTCCGGCTCGCGGGCCATGACGCCGATGTTGCTGTGGTTGCCCTTGTCGCCGGAGCGTGCGACCGCGAGTTTGATCAACGCCACGCTGGCGTCGGCGCGGCCCGTGGGTTTGGGTGGGTCAAAGGGTACCGGCAGGTCCGCAGTGGCTAGCGTATCGAGGGCGGGCAGGGGGCACGGGTGACGCTGGCCGTCGAGGTCGATTTCCAGTGTGCAGGCGGTTTTGTCGATCAGGAACGAGAACAGGCGGATCAGCGGGTACACGGTCGGACGGCCGCCGACGATCCCGGTCAGCCCCGGCGCCATGCCGGTGGCGGCCTGGGCAATTTCTCGGGAGAACACGACCAGCGCTTGTTTGTTCGGGTGGCGCACGGCGAGTTTGATCACCACTTCGCGGGTGTCGTGGCGCAGGGCGTGGGGGCCGTAGGTCGCCTCGCTGCCCAGCAGCTCGATGTTCACTTCGCTGTAGGGTGCCCAGCCGCGCTGGCTGAAGATTTCGGCGGTCTTGTTGATGATCGCGTCGCTGACCCGGCGCGCCTTGTCGACCGCATCGATCCCGGCGATCAGGCAACTGGCGGTGCAGCGGAAGCCATCCGGGAAGGTCGCGCTGACCTTGTACTGATCAGTGGGCGGCAGGCCTTTTGCGCCATGCACTCGCACCGCATTCTTGCCCTGTTGTTGCAGTTTGACCTGAGTGAAATCGCAGATGACATCCGGCAACAGATACGCCTGCGGGTCGCCGATTTCATAGAGCATCTGTTCGCCAACGGTGAGCGGCGTGACCAGGCCACCGGAGCCTTGCGGCTTGCTGACAATGAACTGGCTGTCGGTGCTGACCTCGACGATGGGGAAACCGATGTGTTCGTAGTCGGGCACGTCGCGCCAGTCGGTGAAGTTGCCGCCGGTGCACTGGGCGCCGCATTCGATGATGTGGCCGGCGAGGGCGGCTTGGGCAAGTTTGTCGTAGTCGTGCCAGGACCAGCCGAATTCATGCACCAGTGCCGCGCTGACCACGGCGCTGTCGACCACGCGCCCGGTGATCACGATGTCCGCCCCCAGGCGCAGGGCTTCGACAATGCCGGGTGCGCCCAGGTAGGCGTTGGTGGACACGCACCTCGGCGGCAAAGGGGCCCCGCTGAACATCTCGTGCAGGCCCAGTGTGCTCAGCTGTTCGAACTGCGGTTGCAAATCATCGCCCAGCAGCACGGCGATCTTCAGGTCCACGCCGGCCTGATCGCACGCCGCTCGTAGCGCCGCAGCGCAGGCCTGGGGATTGATACCGCCGGCGTTGCTGATGACACGGATGTTCTGTTCCGCCAGTTGCTCCAGCAGCGGGCTGAGGACGTCGATGAAGTCGCTGGCATACCCGGCCTGGGGATCTTTCATTCGCGCGCCAGCCATGATCGACATCGTGATTTCTGCCAGATAATCGAACACCAGGTAATCCAGGCGCCCGCCTTCCACCAGTTGCGCGGCGGCGGTCGAGGTGTCGCCCCAGAAGGCGCTGGCGCAACCGATGCGAACAGTTTCAGGCACAGCCCTTTCCATAGCCACCTCCCACGAACGTGCATCGAGACTACCAAGCAAGCGCTTGGTTTGTAAATGCCTGGGCTATCTTCTGCCCGAGCGCTTGCTTGGTTGCCTTCGCCAGCTTAAATTGCCCGCGCAACCCCGCTGTTTTTAGCGGTGTATTCGACTGTAGGAGAGAACGGGTGGACGAGCAAAAAGCCCTGAGGGTCATGCGTGAACTGGTCGACAGCGGCCAGTTGACCGACCCTGACAGCGCCCGCGGCAAACTGCTGCAAGTGGCGGCTCATCTGTTTCGCAATAAAGGCTTCGAGCGCACCACGGTACGCGATCTGGCCGGCGCCGTGGGCATTCAGTCGGGGAGCATTTTCCACCACTTCAAAAGCAAGGACGAGATCCTCCGGGCGGTCATGGAGGAAACCATTCGCTACAACACCGCCCTGATGCGCGCCGCCATGGCCGAGGCCGGCAGCGTGCGCGAGCGGGTGCTGGCGCTGATCCGCTGTGAATTGCAGTCGATCATGGGCGGCAGCGGCGAGGCCATGGCGGTGCTGGTGTATGAATGGCGTTCGCTGTCCGACGAGGGGCAGGCCAAGGTCCTGGCGCTGCGCGACATCTATGAAGACCTCTGGCTGCAGGTGCTGGGCGAGGCGAAAGAGGCCGGTTTCATTCGCGGTGACGTGTTCATCACGCGGCGCTTTTTGACCGGTGCACTGTCCTGGACCACCACCTGGTTTCGCGCGGGTGGCAGCCTCAGCCTCGACCAATTGGCCGATGAGGCGTTGATTCTGGTGCTGGAAGAAAAACAATAGGTTGCGCAGGGCCGCTGGAAACTGGCTAAGTGGCCGAAACCGCCTAGCTTGAATGGATTGATGCGTATTTTTTGGGGAGTGGGTTGTTTTGAAGTCTTCGCCAATTCGGATGGCCTCGTGGCTTTTGCTGGCGACACTTGCAGCGTTGTGGGCATTGCCGTCCCCGGCTGCGCAACTGGTGCGCATCGGTGCAGCACATTTCCCGCCTTATACCGTGCGCCCGGAATCCGGCGCGGACACCGGCCTGCTGCCGCAATTGGTCGTAGCGCTCAATGCCTTGCAAAGCGACTATCAGTTTGTGCTGGTGCCGACCTCGATTCCGCGACGCTTCGGCGACTTCAAGCAGGGCCGGGTGGACATGGCGATTTTCGAGAACCCGAACTGGGGTTGGAAGGACATTCCCCATACCGACGTGGACATGGGCCTGGAGGACGCCGAGATTTTTGTCGCGCAACGGCTACCGAATCGTCAGCAGAACTATTTCGCCGACCTCACCGGCAAGCGCCTGGCATTGTTCAGCGGCTATCACTATGAATTCGCCAACTTCAATGCCGACCCGAAAGTCCTCGCGCAAAACTACAACGCCACCCTGACCTATTCCCACGACAGCAACCTGCTGATGGTCCTGCGCGGGCGCGCCGACATTGCCCTGGTGACGCGCTCGTACCTGAGCGATTACCTGCTGCGCAACGAGAAAGTCGCCAATCAGTTGCTGGTGTCCCAGCGCGTCGATCAGGTTTATCACCACTACGCCATCCTCCGTCCGGCCGCGCCAATCAGCGGCGAGGCCTTTGGCAAATTGCTGCAAGGGCTGCGCGACAACGGCCAGATGCTGAAGATTTTCGATCCCTACAAGATCGCCGTGGTGCCGGTTCAGTAATCAGGTGGGAAACACACAAAACCTGTAGGAGCCAGCTTGCTGGCGATGGTCGTTAACGATGACGCGGGCTGTCTGCGTCACCGCGGCGCAGGTGTTTCCATCGCCAGCAAGCTGGCTCCTACAGTTATCGGGTTATCCGGGTGTTCCGGGAATTCGTGAAGAATCCTAAATTTCCCACGCTGGCTCACGTCACTTCGTTGAACTGTCGACGATTACCGTGAGCCCGACCCATGCCCGATCTGAATGACCTGACTGCCCTGGCCCTGCCGACGGGCAGTCGCCTCGTTGCCGACGAAAGCCAAAACCGGCTGAGCCTGAGCCTGGACGCGCAAGTGCTGATTACCCTGCAGTTGACCCGTGAGCCGGAAATGCAACTACGGGTCGAGGCAGGCGTGGACACGGACGCCGTATGGGCCGCGAGTTATTGGCTGTTTGCCCGCGATCCCGTTTGTCAGCAACTGACCTGGCACCTCGATGAAGCGCCTGCCGAAGCCTTGCTCAGCGGGTTGCTGATCCCGACCGACATCGCCGGCCAGTACCGTTGCGAGCGCACCTTGTTCTGGCAGTTGCCGCAGCCGTGGCTGGGCCACTCACTGACCAGCAGTTATCCACAGCAAATGGTCATCAGCGGCGGCAAGCGTCATCCACTGCGGCCGTTGAAACCGCGAGGGGAAGTGTATCGGCGTTTCGATGCGCGGCTGGGTGTATGGATTTCCCTGCGCACCCTCGACATCGACCTGGACCTGGCGCGGTTCAACCGCTGGCAGAACAGCGCGCGGGTCGCGAACTTCTGGCAGGAGCAGGGCAGTCTCGAAGAGCATCGCGACTACCTGGGCAAACTCGCAGCTGATCCCCACACGGTGACGCTGATCGGCTGTTTCGATGATCAACCGTTCGCCTATTTCGAAGCCTACTGGGCCAAGGAAGACCGCATCGCGCCGTTCTACGAGGCCGGCGATTACGACCGTGGCATTCACATGCTGGTCGGTGAAGAAAACCATCGCGGTCCGCACAAGGTGGCCAGTTGGTTATCGGCGTTGGCGCATTACCTGTTTCTCGACGATCCGCGCACGCAACGGGTGGTCGCAGAGCCGCGGGCCGATAACGCGAAGATGATCGGGTACATGCAGGGGCAGCGTTTTCATTGCAAGAAAGAATTCGATTTCCCGCACAAGCGGGCGGCGCTGATGGTGTTGGGGCGGGAGCGGTTTTTTGAGCGGTGCGACTTGGCTTGACGTTCGGGACTCAAGACCTACGGCGGTCTTGAGTCAGTCATCGCTGGCAAGCCCGCTCCCACAGGGTTAGCGATGAACCTGTGGGAGCTGGCTTGCCAGCGAAGCTTTTAGCGGCGGGCAAACGTGTCCGCCCGACTCCCCGACACCTTGCGGCAATGCACCAGCGCATCACGAATCATGAAGTTCACCAGGGTCGGCGACACGCCGAGCTCCTTGGCGATGTCCTTTTGCGGCACGCCGTGCAGGCGGTACATCTCGAAGGCATAACGGGTGCGGCTCGGCAGCTCGGTCAGCGCATCGGCGATGTGTTCCAGGGTGGAGAAATTGATGTGCGAAGTTTCCGGCGAAGCACCCTGGATGACCACGTTCAGACCTTCCTCTTCAGGTCCGGAATATTTCTGCTCCAGCGCCTGCTTACGGTAGTGATCGATCGCCAGGTTGCGCACGATCTGGAACAGGTAACTGAGCTGAGCCTTGATCGAGGACGTGATCTGCGGCGCCGATTGCAGGCGGAAGAATGCGTCCTGAACCACATCTTCGGCACGCGATCGGCAGCCGGTAATACGCGCGGCAATCTTGACCAGAATCAGTCGATTGTCGACGAACGCCTGAAGTAGCGGTGAATCGCACCTGCTTGTGGATACTGGTTCCGTCATGGAAATCACCTTGCAGCAAAAGGGGTCGTGGGACGTCAAGTCATTTCGAGCCGTCCTACACATCGAGCGACAAATTATTCTTAATGATAATGATTGTCAATTGAGAAAGAGAACTAATGCTTCCCGATGGTGCAGAGTGAGAACTGCAACACGCTGCCGCAACCTGCCCCCGTTGACGATGAAGCCTGCCGACTAATTATTTCAGAACGTCATCCGTTCTCATTGGTGAATGGAACAGCGCAAACCTCACAACCCTGTAGGAGCGAGCGCGCTCGCGTTGGTCGTCAACGATGGCGCTGACCGCCTGACACTCCGCGGCGTTCTCCTTTTTTCTCAAGCACTCGCCCTACAGCCGAATTCAGGCAGGAAACCCCATGACCGACGCGTTCGAAATACCTGGCACACTGGTCCAAGCCCTTCAGCGCCGCGCGGCCCAGACACCGGATCGGGTGGCCTTGCGTTTTCTCGCCGAAACCCCGAATCAGACGGTGGTGCTCAGTTATCGCGAGCTGGATCAACGGGCGCGCACGATCGCTGGCGCCTTGCAGGCCAAGACCGATTTCGGTGATCGCGCGGTCCTGCTGTTTCCCAGCGGCCCGGACTACGTCGCGGCATTCTTTGGTTGCCTGTATGCGGGCGTGATCGCGGTACCGGCCTATCCGCCGGAGTCGGCCAGGCGTCATCACCAGGAACGTTTGCTGTCGATCATCAGCGATGCCGAGCCGCGCCTGCTGTTGACCAGCGCGGGCCTGCGCGACACCTTGCTGCACATCGAAGGTGCGCCGCCGCTGCTGTGCGTCGATACCCTCGACAGTGCGCTGGCCGCCAGTTGGGTCGAGCCGAACCTGGCGGACGATCACTTGGCTTTCCTGCAATACACCTCCGGTTCGACCGCGCTGCCCAAAGGCGTGCAGGTCAGCCACGGCAACCTGGTGGCCAACGAACTGCTGATTCGCCACGGCTTCGGCATCGACCTCAACCCGGATGATGTGATCGTCAGCTGGCTGCCGCTGTACCACGACATGGGTTTGATCGGCGGGCTGTTGCAGCCGATTTTCAGCGGCGTGCCGTGCGTGTTGATGGCGCCGGCGTACTTCCTCGGTCGGCCGTTGCGTTGGCTGGAAGCGATCAGCGAATACCGCGGCACCATCAGCGGCGGGCCGGATTTCGCCTATCGACTGTGCAGCGAGCGGGTCAGCGAATCGGCACTGGAACGCCTCGACCTCAGTGGCTGGCGCGTCGCCTATTCCGGCTCGGAACCGATTCGCCTCGACACTCTGGAGCGTTTCGCCGAAAAGTTCGCCGGCTGCGGGTTTACCCCGGACAGTTTCATGGCGTCCTATGGCCTGGCCGAGGCCACGTTGTTCGTCGCCGGCACAGCCCGTGGCAACGGCATCTGCCATCTGCGGGTGGACGATCAGGCATTGGCGCAGCACCGCGCCGAGGTGGGCGAGGGCAGCGCCATCATGAGTTGCGGCAGCAGCCAGCCGGCGCACGCGGTGCGGGTGGTCGACCCATTAACCCTCGACGAGTTGGCCGACAATGCGGTTGGCGAAGTCTGGGCCGCCGGGCCGAGCATCGCCCACGGCTACTGGCGCAATCCCGAGGCCAGCGCCAGGACTTTCGTGCAACACGATGGGAAAACCTGGCTGCGCACCGGCGACCTGGGGTTCATGCGCGACGGTGAACTGTTCATCACCGGTCGCCTGAAAGACATGTTGATCGTCCGCGGACACAACCTCTACCCACAAGACATCGAGCAGACGGTCGAGCGCGAAGTGGAAGTGGTGCGTAAAGGTCGCGTCGCGGCGTTCGCGGTGAATATCGACGGTCAGGAAGGCATCGGCATCGCCGCGGAAATCAGCCGCAGCGTACAGAAAATCCTGCCGCCGGAGGCGCTGATCAAAGCCATTCGCCAGGCTGTTGCCGAGGCGTATCAGGAGCCGCCGAGGGTGGTGGTGTTGCTCAATCCGGGTGCCTTGCCGAAAACCTCCAGCGGCAAACTGCAACGCTCGGCATGCCGCAATCGCCTGGCGGACGGCAGCCTCGACAGCTACGCGGTGTTTCCGTCGGTGGATGCTCCAAGCGAGGAACAAGCGGCGTCAGGCTCTGAGCTGGAAAGCCTGATCGGGCAGATCTGGGCTGAGCAATTGCAGGTGAAACAGGTCAGCGCCGATGACCACTTCTTCCTGCTCGGCGGCAACTCGATCGCCGCAACGCAGGTGGTGGCGCGTTTGCGCGGAGCCCTGGGTCTGGAGCTGAACCTGCGCCTGCTGTTCGAAGCGCCGACCCTGGGCGCCTTTGCTGGAGCGGTCGCGCAGCAGCAACAGGACGGCGGCCTGGCCCAAGGCGCGATCAGCACGCTGTCGCGCACCGAAGCACTGCCGCAATCCCTGGCGCAAAACCGCTTGTGGATTACCTGGCAACTGGACCCGCAGAGCAGCGCCTACACCATTCCCGGTGCCTTGCGCTTGCGCGGCGAACTGAATGAAGAGGCCCTGCGCAGCAGTTTCCAGCAACTGATCGAGCGCCACGAAGCCCTGCGCACGCGCTTCTTCGAACGCGACGGCGCGGCGCTGCAACAGGTGGATGCTGCCAGCGAATTCGACCTGCAACGGATCGACATCAGCGACCTTCCCGCCGCCGAGCGTGAAGCGCGGGCGCAGCAAATCCGTGAAGACGAAGCGCACACCCAGTTCGATCTGCAGAAAGGTCCGCTGCTGTGGGTGACCCTGGTGCGCCTCGACGATGAGGATCATCAGTTGCTGGTGACGTTGCACCACATCATCGCCGACGGTTGGTCGCTGAACGTGCTGATCGACGAGTTCTCACGGCTGTATGCGGCGGCTTCACAAGGGCAGACGGCGACGTTGCCCGCATTGCCCACGCAATACGCCGACTACGGCAGCTGGCAGCGTCAATGGCTTGCGCAAGGCGAGGGCGAGCGGCAACTGGCCTACTGGAAAGCGCAGTTGGGCGACGATCATCCGCCCCTGAGCCTGGCCACCGATCACCCGCGTTCGGCGCAGCACCTGCACAGCGCGGCGCGTCACACCCTCCGTTTGGACGCAACCCTCAGCGATGCCATTCGCCAGACTGCCCAGGCCCATCAATCCACATCGTTCATGCTGTTGCTCGCGGCGTTCCAGAGCCTGTTGCACCGCTACAGCGGCCAGCGCGACATCCGCATCGGCGTGCCCAACGCCAACCGCCCACGCCTGGAAACCCAAGGGCTGATCGGTTTTTTCATCAACACCCAGGTGCTGCGCGCCGAGGTGGATTCGCGGCTGCCGTTCATCGAGCTGCTGGCGCAAACCCGCCACGCGGCGTTGGGCGCGCAAGCGCATCAGGACCTGCCGTTCGAGCAACTGTTGGAAGCGTTCCCCCAGGCTCGCGAGCAGGGCCTGTTCCAAGTCATGTTCAACCACCAGCAACGGGACCTGAGCGCGCTACGACGCCTGCCCGGACTGCTCGCCGAAGAACTGCCGTGGCACAGCCGCGAAGCCAAGTTCGACCTGCAGCTGCACAGCGAAGAGGACCGTAACGGGCGCCTGAGCCTGTCTTTCGATTACGCCAGCGAACTTTTCGACGCCAGCACCATCGAGCGTCTGGCCGAGCATTTCAGTCAGCTGCTACGCGCCGTGTGCGCGCAACCGAACACGGCTATCGGCGACCTGCCATTGTTGGCGCCGACCGAGCGCGATCAGCTCGCCCACTGGAGCGTCGCGCCGTGCCCGGTGGCCAGCCAATGGCTGCCGGAACTGCTTGGCGAACAGGCGCGCCTGACCCCGGAGCGCACCGCGCTGATCTGGGACGGCGGCAGCCTCGATTTCGCCGAACTGCACACCCAGGCCAATCGCCTTGCGCATTATCTGCGCGATAAAGGCGTCGGCCCGGACGTGTGCGTGGCCATCGCCGCGGAGCGTTCGCCGCAACTGTTGATCGGTGTGCTGGCGATCATCAAGGCCGGCGGTGCCTACGTGCCGCTGGACCCGGATTACCCCGCCGAGCGCCTCGCCTACATGCTCGGCGACAGCGGCGTGGAATTGCTGCTGACGCAAACGCAGTTGCTTGATCGACTGCCGGCCAGCGACGGTGTCAGCGTGATCGCCATGGACGCGTTGCATCTGGAGAACTGGCCGAGCCAGGCACCGGGCCTGCATCTGCACGGCGACAACCTCGCCTACGTGATCTACACCTCCGGCTCCACCGGCCAGCCGAAGGGCGTCGGCAACACCCACGCGGCGCTCGCCGAACGTTTGCAATGGATGCAGCACACCTATCGCCTGAACGACAGCGATGTGCTGATGCAAAAGGCGCCGATCAGTTTCGACGTGTCGGTGTGGGAATGCTTCTGGCCGCTGATCACCGGCGCGCGCCTGCTGATCGCCGCCCCCGGCGAACACCGCGACCCGCAGCGCATCGCGCAGCTGGTTCAGCAGTACGGTGTGACCACGCTGCACTTTGTGCCACCGCTGTTGACGCTGTTCATCGATGAACCGTTGAGCGCCGAATGCACCAGCCTGCGCCGGCTGTTCTCCGGTGGCGAAGCGTTGCCCGCCGAGTTGCGCAATCGGGTGCTGGAGCACCTGCCAGCGGTGCACCTGCACAACCGTTATGGCCCGACCGAAACCGCAATCAACGTCACCCACTGGCATTGCACCCGCGCGGATGGTGAGCGTTCGCCGATTGGCCGGCCGTTGGGCAACGTCGTTTGCCGAATCCTCGACAATGACCTCAACCCGGTTCCGGCCGGCGTGCCGGGTGAACTGTGCATCAGCGGTATGGGTCTGGCGCGAGGCTATCTGGGCCGTCCTGGCCTGACCGCTGAACGCTTCGTCGTCGATCCGTTGGGCGAGCAGGGCGCCCGTTTGTACCGCAGCGGTGACCGCGCGCGTTGGAGCGCCGACGGCGTGATCGAATACCTCGGCCGACTCGATCAGCAGGTCAAACTGCGCGGCTTCCGCGTCGAGCCGGAAGAAATCGAGGCGCGTTTGCTGGCGCAGGGCGGCGTCGCCCAAGCGGTGGTGCTGGTGCGCGAAACCGCCGCCGGTGGCCAACTGATCGGCTACTACACCGCCAGCGAAACCGCTGAAAGCGAAGACGCGCAAACCACGCGCCTGAACACCGCGCTGGCGGCCGAATTGCCGGAATACATGGTCCCGGCGCAACTGATGCGCCTGGACGCAATGCCCCTGAGCCCGAGCGGCAAACTCGATCGTCGCGCCTTGCCGGAACCGCACTGGCAAGTGCGCGAACACGTTGAACCGGTGACTGAACTTGAGCAGCAGCTCGCCGCCATCTGGCGAGAGGTGCTGGGCCTGAAGCGGATCGGTCTGCGCGACGACTTCTTCGCCCTCGGCGGCCATTCGTTGCTGGCGACGCAAATCATCTCTCGCAGCCGTCAGGCCTGTAACGTCGAACTGCCGTTGCGCGCGCTGTTCGAACACAGCGAACTGGGCGCGTTCGCCGAGCAGGTGCAACAGGTTCAGGCGAGCGGCCGCACCCATCAACAGCCGCCGATCGAGAAAGTCGACCGCAGCCAACCGGTGCCACTGTCCTATTCCCAGCAACGCATGTGGTTCCTGTGGCAGATGGAACCGGACAGCCCGGCCTACAACGTCGGCGGCATGGCGCGGCTGCGCGGGGTGCTGGATGTCGGGCGTTTCGAGACGGCGTTGCAAGCGCTGATCATGCGCCACGAAACCCTGCGCACCACGTTCCCGAGCGTCGACGGCGTGGCGCAGCAACGGGTGCACCCGGAGACCGGGATGCGCATGGACTGGAAAGATTTCTCGGCGCTGGTTGCCGAGCTGCGCGAACAACGGGTTCAAGCCCTGGCCGACAGCGAAGCGCATCAGCCCTTCGACCTGGAAACCGGGCCACTGCTGCGTGCCTGTCTGGTCAAGACCGCCGAGCAGGAACATTACCTGGTGCTGACCTTGCACCACATCGTCACCGAAGGCTGGGCGATGGATATTTTCGCCCGGGAACTCAGCGCGCTCTACGAAGCCTTCGTCGATGACCGCGAGTCGCCACTGGCGCCGCTGCCGGTGCAGTACCTGGATTACAGCGTGTGGCAGCGGCAGTGGCTGGAATCCGGCGAGCGCCAGCGTCAGCTCGATTACTGGACTGCGCAACTGGGCCGCGAACATCCGCTACTGGAACTGCCCGCGGACCGTCCGCGTCCTGCGGTGCAAAGCCATCAGGGCGAGTTGTTCCGGTTCGACCTCAGCGACGACCTCGCGGCACGGGTTCGCACGTTCAATGCGCAAAACGGCCTGACCCTGTTCATGACCATGACCGCCGCGCTGGCGGTGCTGCTTTACCGCTACAGCGGCCAGACCGACCTGCGCATCGGCGCGCCGGTGGCCAACCGGATTCGTCCGGAAAGCGAAGGCCTGATCGGCGCGTTCCTCAACACCCAGGTGCTGCGTTGTCAGCTCGACGGGCAGATGTCCGTCGGCGAATTGTTCGCGCAGGTGCGCCACACCGTCATCGAAGGCCAGTCCCATCAGGACCTGCCGTTCGATCATCTGGTCGAGGCGTTGCAGCCGCCGCGCAGCGCTGCCTACAACCCGCTGTTCCAAGTGATGTGCAACGTGCAGCGTTGGGAATTCCAGCAAAGCCGCACCCTCGCCGGCATGACCGTCGAGTACCTGGCCAACGATGCCCGCGCGACCAAATTCGACCTCAACCTGGAAGTCACCGACCTCGATCATCGCCTCGGTTGCTGCCTGACTTACAGCACCGACCTGTTCGACGAGCCGCGCATCGCGCGCATGGCCGGTCACTGGCGCAACCTTCTCGAAGCGCTGCTGGGCGATCCGCACCAGCGCCTCAGCCAATTGCCGTTGCTCGAAGCCACGGAGCAGCAACAACTGCTCGACAGCCTCGGTGTCGAGCCGGGCGAGCATCGTCTGGATCAGTGCGTTCATCACCTGTTCAGCGAGCGGGCCCTGGTGCGTAAAGACGCGCCGGCATTGACGTTCGCCGGGCAAACCCTGAGTTACGCCGAGCTCGACAGCCGCGCCAATCAACTGGCCTGGATGCTGCGCGAGCGCGGCGTCGGGCCGCAGGTTCGCGTCGGCCTGGCGCTTGAACGTTCGCTGGACATGGTCATCGGCCTGTTGGCGATCCTCAAGGCCGGTGGCGCCTATGTGCCGCTGGATCCGGAATACCCGCTCGACCGTCTGCATTACATGATTGAAGACAGCGGCGTCGGCCTGCTGCTCAGCGATGCAGCGATGTTTGCCGCGCTCGGTGAGCTGCCGGCTAACGTAGGCCGTTGGTGCCTGGAAGACGACGCGGCGGAACTGGCGAGTTACCCGATCAGCGAGTTGCCATCGATCAGCCTGCCGCAACATCAGGCGTACCTGATCTACACCTCAGGCTCCACCGGCAAGCCGAAAGGCGTGGTGGTGTCCCACGGTGAAATCGCCATGCATTGCCGCGCGGTGATCGAGCGTTTCGGCATGCGCCCGGACGACTGTGAGCTGCACTTCTACTCGATCAACTTCGACGCGGCAACCGAGCGGTTGCTGGTGCCGTTGTTGAGCGGCGCGCACGTCGTGTTGCGCGCTCAGGGCCAGTGGGACGCGGAAGAAATCTGCGGACTGATCCGTCGTCACCACATCAACATCCTCGGTTTCACCCCGAGCTACGGCAGCCAGTTGGCGCAGTGGCTGGCGACCCAAGGCGAGACGCTGCCGGTGCGCATGTGCATCACCGGCGGCGAAGCGCTGACCGGTGAACACCTGCAACGGATTCGTGCGGCGTTCACTCCGGGCCTGTTCTTCAACGCCTATGGACCGACCGAAACCGTGGTCATGCCGCTGGCCTGCCTGGCGCCGCAGCAACTGGAGGAAGGTTCGGCCAGCGTGCCGATCGGCAGCGTGATCGGCGCGCGCGTGGCGTACATCCTCGACGCCGACCTGGCCTTGGTGCCACAAGGCGCGACGGGCGAGTTGTACGTCGGCGGCGCCGGCCTGGCCCAGGGGTATCACGACCGCCCGGGCATCACCGCCGAGCGCTTCGTGGCCAACCCGTTTTCCACTGACGGTGGGCGTATTTACCGCACCGGCGATTGGGTGCGGCAGCGCGCCGATGGCCTGGTGGAATACCTCGGCCGCATCGACCATCAAGTGAAGATTCGCGGTTTCCGCATCGAGCTGGGCGAGATTGAAACCCGCCTGCTGGACCATGATTCGATCCGGGAAGCGGTGGTGCTGGCGCTCGACGCACCGAGCGGCAAGCAACTGGTGGGCTATCTGGTCACCGACGTCGCCGAACAGGACGACACGCAACAAGCCGCGCTGCGCGAAACCCTGAAAAATCATCTGAAATCCCAGTTGCCGGAATACATGGTGCCGACGCACCTGATCCTGCTGGCGAGCATGCCGCTGACCGCCAACGGCAAGCTTGATCGCCGTGCCTTGCCGGCGCCGGACCCAGAGCTCAATCGCCAACAGTACGTGGCGCCGAGCAACGAGCTGGAGATGACCCTGGCGCAGATCTGGTGCGACGTGCTGAACGTCGCGCAGGTCGGCCTCAACGACAACTTTTTCGAACTGGGCGGCGACTCGATCCTGTCGATCCAGGTGGTCAGCCGCGCGCGGCAGCAGGGCATTCACTTCAGTCCGCGGGACCTGTTCCAGCACCAGACCGTGCAGACCCTCGCCGCCGTGGCCAGCCGTACCGAGCAAGTCACGGCAGAGCAAGGCTTGCTCAGCGGTGAGTCGCGCTTGACGCCGATCCAGCATTGGTTCTTCGCCACCGACATTGCCGAGCGTCAGCACTGGAACCAGGCGTTGCTGCTGGAGCCCACCGTGATGCTGGAACCGCATCGCCTGGAGCAAGCGCTGTTGGCGGTGATCGAACAGCACGACGCGTTACGCCTGCGTTTCAGCGAGACGGCGGGCGGATGGACTGCCGCGCATCAGCCGGTGTCCGACGCTCCCGCATTGTGGCAAGTGCGGGTAACGGCGATGGAGCAATGCGCGGCGCTGTTTGCCGACGCCCAGCGCAGCCTTGATCTCGACCATGGGCCGTTGATGCGGGTGTTGCTGGTCGACGGTCCCGAGGGCCAGCAACGGCTGTTCCTGGCGATCCACCATTTGGTAGTGGACGGTGTTTCCTGGCGCGTGCTGCTGGACGATCTGCAAACGGTGTATCGCCAACTGCAAGCCGGGCAGTCGGTCAAGCTGCCGGCGAAAACCAGCGCCTTCAAGGACTGGGCCGCGCGCTTGCTGGCCTATGCCGGCAGCGAATCCCTGCGCGAAGAACTGCGCTGGTGGCAAGCGCAACTGGCCGGGCCGAGCGCCGAATTGCCGTGTGAGCGTCCTGAAGGCGGCCGGCAGCATCGTCACGCCGACACCGTCAGCGTGCGCCTCGATGCCGAGTCCACCCGGCAACTGCTGCAACAGGCGCCGAGTGCCTATCGCACTCAGGTCAACGACCTGTTGTTGACCGCACTGGCGCGCGTGCTGTGCCGCTGGAGCGGTGATGAATCGGCGTTGATTCAACTTGAGGGCCACGGTCGCGAAGCCCTGTTCGACGAGATCGACCTGACCCGCACCGTCGGCTGGTTCACCAGCGCCTACCCGCTGCGCCTGACCCCCGTGCACATCGAAGAAGCGGCCGGGCAGGGCGCCTCGATCAAGGCGATCAAGGAACAGCTGCGCGCTGTGCCGCACAAGGGGCTGGGCTATGGCGTGCTGCGTTACCTCGCCGATGAAGCGTGCCGGGAGGCCATGGCCGCGCTGCCGCTGGCGCCGATCACCTTCAACTACCTCGGCCAGTTCGACCAGAGCTTTGGCGCGGACGCATTGTTCCGTCCGCTGGATGAGCCGGTCGGAGCCGCCCACGATCCGCGGGCGCCGCTGCCCAACGAGCTGAGCGTCGACAGTCAGGTCTACGGCGGCGAACTGGTGCTGCGCTGGACCTTCAGCGCCGAACGCCACGACCCGCAAACCATCAACGAACTGGCGGACGCTTACCTCGGCGAGCTGCAGAGCCTGATCAGGCATTGCCTGCGCGACGATGCGGGCGGCCTGACGCCGTCGGATTTCCCGCTGGCCAGGCTGACCCAACCACAGCTCGACGCCTTGCCAATTCCCGCCGCGCTGATCGAAGACGTCTACCCGCTGACGCCGATGCAGGAAGGCATGCTCCTGCACACCTTGCTCGAACCCGGCACCGGCCTCTACTACATGCAGGATCGTTACCGCATCAACAGCGCGCTGGATCCGCAGCGATTCGCCGACGCCTGGCAAGCGGTGATCGCCCGTCACGAAGCGTTGCGCGCGTCGTTCTGCTGGAACGTCGGCGAGGCCATGCTGCAAGTGATCCACAAGCCGGGCAGCACGCCGATCGACTACCTGGACTGGCGCGCAATCGCCGAAGCCGAACAGGAGCCGAAGCTGCAGGCACTGTTGAAAAGCGAGCGCGAAGCCGGCTTCGATCTGCTAAACCAGGCACCTTTCCACCTGCGTTTGATCCGCGTCGGCGAAGCGCGCTACTGGTTCATGATGAGCAATCACCACATCCTCATCGACGCCTGGTGCCGTTCGCTGCTGATGAACGATTTCTTCGAGATCTACACTGCGCTCGGTGAAGGCCGGGAGGCGCAACTGGCGGTGCCGCCGCGTTATCGCGACTACATCGGCTGGCTGCAGCGCCAAAGCCTGGCCGAGGCGCGGCAGTGGTGGAAAAACAACCTGCAAGGCTTCGAACGGACCACGCCGATTCCGAGCGACCGACCGTTCCTGCGCGAACACGCCGGTGACAGCGGCGGCATGATCGTCGGCGACCGCTACACCCGCCTCGACGCCCGCGACGGTGCGCAATTACGCGAACTGGCGCAGGCCCATCAGTTGACCGTCAACACCTTCGCCCAGGCGGCGTGGGCCCTGGTGCTGCGGCGCTTGAGCGGCGATCGCGACGTGCTGTTCGGCGTCACGGTGGCCGGGCGCCCGGTGGAGATGCCGGAAATGCAACGCACCGTCGGCCTGTTCATCAACAGCATCGCGCTGCGGGTGAAAATGCCCGAAGACGATCAGCGGTGCAGCGTGCGCCAGTGGCTGAGCGGTTTGCTCGACAGCAACATGCAACTGCGTGAGTACGAATACCTGCCGTTGGTGAGCATCCAGGAAAACAGCGAATTGCCGAAAGGCCAGCCGCTGTTCGACAGCCTGTTCGTCTTCGAAAACGCGCCGGTGGAAGTCTCGGTGCTGGACCGCGCGCAAAGCCTCAATGCGACCTCGGATTCGGGGCGGACCCACACCAACTTCCCGCTGACGGCGGTGTGTTACCCAGGCGATGACCTCGGTCTGCACCTGTCCTACGACCAGCGATATTTTGACCAATCCACCGTCGATCGCATGCTCGCTGAGTTCAAGCGTTTGCTCCTGGCGCTGGTGGAAGGCTTTCATGGCGACATGGCGGACTTGCCGCTGCTGGGTGGCGCAGAACAGGATTTCCTGATCCACGGCTGCAACCAGAGCGAGCACCCGTACCCGCTGGAGAAAAGCTACGTTGAGTTGTTCGAGGCTCAGGTGGCGCTGCATCCACAACGGATCGCCGCCAGTTGCCTCGATCAGCAACACAGCTATGCCGAGCTGAACCAGCGCAGCAACCGTCTCGGCCACGCGCTGATCGCGGCCGGTGTCGGGCTGGATCAACCGGTGGCGTTGCTGGCGGAACGCAACCTCGATCTGCTCGGGATGATCATCGGCACCTTCAAGGCGGGTGCGGGTTATCTGCCGCTGGATCCGGGGCTGCCGAGTCAGCGGTTGAGCCGGATCATCGACCTGAGCCGCACGCCGTTGCTGGTCTGCACGCGGGCCTGCCATGAACAGGCGCGAGCGTTGCTGGACGAATTCGCCTGTGCCAATCGGCCTCGGCTGCTGGTGTGGGAGGACGTGCAGGCGAGCGACGTGTCGGATGTGAATCCCGGCCTTTACAGCGCCCCGGATAACCTGGCCTACGTGATCTACACCTCGGGCTCCACCGGCCTGCCGAAGGGCGTGATGGTCGAGCAGCGCGGCATGCTCAATAACCAGTTGAGCAAGGTTCCGTACCTGGATCTGAGCGCGGCCGACGTGATCGCACAGACCGCCTCGCAAAGCTTCGACATTTCGGTCTGGCAGTTCCTCGCCGCGCCGTTGTTCGGTGCGCGGGTGGACATTGTGCCGAACACGATTGCCCATGATCCGCAAGGCTTGCTGGCGCATGTGTCGGCGCAAGGCATCACCGTGCTGGAGAGTGTGCCGTCGCTGATCCAGGGCATGCTCGCCCCGGAGCGCATGCGCCTCGATGGCCTGCGCTGGATGCTGCCGACCGGTGAAGCGATGCCGCCAGAGCTGGCCCATCAGTGGTTGCTGCGCTACCCGGACATCGGGCTGGTGAATGCTTACGGGCCGGCGGAATGCTCGGACGACGTGGCGCTCTTCCGCGTCGATATAGCCTCGACCCGCGGCAGTTATTTACCGATTGGTACGCCGACCGACAACAACCGTTTGTACCTGCTCGACGGCGCGCTGGAGTTGGTGCCCTTGGGTGCGGTAGGCGAGCTGTGCGTGGCGGGCACCGGCGTTGGGCGCGGTTACGTCAGCGATCCGCTGCGCACCGCGCAAGTGTTTGTACCGGATCCGTTTGGCGCGCCGGGCGATCGGCTGTATCGCACCGGTGACCTGGCCCGCCGTCGCAGTGATGGCGTGCTGGAGTACGTCGGTCGCATCGACCACCAGGTGAAGATTCGCGGCTATCGCATAGAACTGGGTGAAATCGAAGCGCGTCTGCATGAGCAGCCCGAAGTGCGTGAAGCGGCGGTCGGGGTGCAGGAGGGCGTGAACGGCAAGCACCTGGTGGGTTATCTGGTGGCGGCGGATTGCACGTTGAATCCGGCCGAACGCCTGGAGCGCATCAAGCAGCGTCTGCGCGCCGAACTGCCGGAATACATGGTGCCGCTGCACTGGTTGTGGCTGGAGCGGATGCCGCTCAATGCCAACGGCAAACTGGACCGCAAGGCATTGCCGGCGCTGGAGATCGGCCAGTTGCAGCAGCAGGATTACCAGGCACCGCGCAATGAACTGGAGCAGACCCTGGCGGCGATCTGGGCCGAGGTATTGAAGGTCGGGCAGGTGGGCATTCGCGACAACTTCTTCGAGCTCGGCGGCCATTCGTTGCTGGCGACGCAGATCGCTTCACGGGTGCAGAAAACGCTGCAACGGGATGTGCCGTTGCGGGCGATGTTCGAGTGCAGCACGGTGGAGGAGTTGGCCGGGTACATCGAGGGGTTGGCGGCCAGTGACATCACCGGGGAGAAGGTGGATCGGTTGAATGATTTGATGGCGGAGCTGGAAGGGCTCTAGTTCTTTAGCGCCTGTACCGGCCATTTCGCGGGCAGCCCGCTCCCACAGTGGAATGCATTCCTCCTGTGGGAGCGACCCTGCTCGCGATGGCCTCATCGGATTTTGCGACAATTGACGAGTTGACTGCCGAGTCCTGCCAACCCAGTCTGCCGTCTCCCTTTTGGCAATGGAGACAGCCCAATGCCTTTCGTTACGATTGACGGACAGAAACTTCACTACCTCGACCAAGGCACCGGCCCGGCCGTCGTCCTGGCCGGCAGTTACCTCTGGGACCATGCCCAATGGGTGCCGCAGATGCTCGCCTTGTCACGCCATTACCGGGTGATCGCCCCGGACCTCTGGGGCCACGGTCAATCCGGGCCGCTGCCCGACGGCACCACAACCCTGGACGACATCGCACGACAGCAGTTGGCGTTGCTGGATCATCTGGGCATCGATCGGTTCACCCTGGCGGGGCTGTCGGTGGGTGGCATGTGGGGTGCGCGACTGGCGTTGTCGGCACCGCAACGAATCAACGGTCTGGTGTTGATGGACACCTACCTCGGCAGCGAGCCGGCACCGACCCGCGACTATTATTTTTCGTTGTTGAAACAGATCGAAGACACGGGCGAGATAACGCCGCAGCTGCTGGATATCGTAGTGCCGATTTTCTTCCGTCCCGGCATCGATCGGGAGTCGGTGCTTTATCAGGAGTTTCGTGCCTCACTGGCGCTGCTCCCCGCGGATCGATTGCGTGAAAGCATCGTGCCGATGGGGCGGATCACGTTTGGGCGGGATGACCTGTTGCCGCGTCTGGGTGAACTGAATGCTCGTACCACACTGGTGGTCTGTGGTGATCAGGATATTCCCCGGCCACCGGCGGAGGCGAAAGAAATGGCGGAGCTGATCGGTTGTCCGTATGTACTGGTGCCGGAGGCGGGGCATATCTCCAATCTGGAAAATGCTTCGTTTGTCACGGAGGCGTTGTTGATGTTTTTAAGCGAGAGGAATCGCGCGGTTTGACCGTTCCCTGCAGGAGCGAGCACACCCGTTACTTCGGCCCGAGAATCTTCACCAACTTGTCCGGCGAAGGCGCACCCTGCTGCTGTTGCAACTCGCCCTTGTCGTCCATGTAGAAAATCGCCGGTGTCGCCTGCAACTCCAGGTCTTCCATCAACTGCATGTTCGCCGCCAGTTTCGCCTGAATGGCCGGCGGTACGTCTTTCAGGGCCTTGAGCGTACTGGCCTTGCCGGCCCCTTCGTGATCTTGCAGGGCTTTTTGCGGATCCTTCGCCGCCAGCAAGGCAGCCGATTTACCCGGACTGTCTTCGCGGATGATCCCGACCATGATGTGCCGCAGCTGTACCTTGCCGGCCTTCACCCATGGTCGCGCCTGTTCCCAGAACATGTTGCAGTAAGGGCAGTTAGGGTCGCTGAACAGATAGACGACGCGCGGGGCGTCCTTGTTGCCGTCACCGATCCAGTTGCTGGCTTCCATCTTGCCCCAGACTTCCTTGGACATTGGCGCGTACACCAGTTTCTGCAACGGCGCGCTGCTCAGGTCGTTGCCGTCGGCGTCGTACAAGTTACCCAGCAGCACGTGCTTGCCATCCGGCGTCAGGTACAGCGCCATGCCGCGGTTCTGGTATTGCGCGGCGTAACCCCGCAGGCCGTCGGGGGCGTCGAACTGGCCGACAATCTTCGCGCCCTTGGCTTCGATCTTCTTGATCGCCTCAGGCAGTTCTTCGGCAGCCTGCACCGACGGCAAATGCAGCAAGGCAGCGCCGAGGGTCAGTGTCAGCAGGTGGCGGAGGCGGGGCATGGCAATTTCCTTGACGAGGTGGCCGGTTCGGCCGGATTCGGGGTATCGAAGTTTTCCAGGGCGCGGGCCAGGCTGGCCTCTGACAGCTCGCCCAGATGGCTGCCCAACAGACGACCGTCGGGGCTATAGAACAGCGTAGTCGGCAACGCCATGGAGCCGACGGCCTGGCCCAGGCGACCACTGCCATCGAACAGCACGTTGGACAGGCTCAGGCCCTGGGTTTCCAGGAAGGTGCTGACGCTTTGCATGCTTTCGGCCTGGTTGACGAACAGGAAGGTCAGGTCAGGGCGCTGTTGCTGGGCGTTTTCCAGCACCGGCATTTCCCGGCGACACGGCGGGCACCAGGTGGCCCAGAGATTGATCACCAATGGCCCGCCCTGGTAATCCGTCAGTTGCACGGTTTCCCCGGCGGCGTTGCGCAGGGCGATCTCCGGCAGGCGCGTGCCTTGTTCGTAGATGCTCAGGGAGAACGTCGCCAGCAACCAGAACGCCAGGCCGCTGGCCACGCCAAAGCCCAATGGCCGGCGCAAACCCGGGCGACGCCAGCCGCGGTACAGCGTGGCGAGCAGCAGTGCAATCACCCCCGGCAAGGCGAGGAAACCGCCATCGCGCAGGTCGATGACTTGCCACGGATCGTTGCGATAGTGAGTCCAGTAGACCGCGACGAAACTGATCCGCGCCGCGAGCATGCCCAACAGAAACAGGCTGAACAGCACCGACTCGGGATTTTCGCCACCGCGCTTGGCCGCCCGCCAGCCGACAAACGTCGCCAGCGCCAGGGCACTGATCAGCAGCAGGTGGTTCAGCGCGATGGCAAACGTGCCGAGGGTAAAGGTCAGCATTAACGGGCGTCTCGGGTGGTGGTCCAGCGTTGCAGGAAGGTGTCGGCATCGACCTCGCCGGTGATGCGCTGGCTGCGACGTTCTTCACCGTCGGCACCGATCCACAGAAAACTCGGTGGCCCCGGCACTTTATAACGGCTGAGCAATTCGCGGCTGGCGGCATTGTCGGCGGTGACGTCCAGCCGTAGCAAGCGCACGCCGTTCAATGCATCGAGCACGCGGGCCTGGCCGAACACCTGTTTTTCCATGACCTTGCACGACACGCACCAGTCAGCGTAGTAATCCAGCAGCACCCACTGGCCTTGAGTCTTTGCCGCGTCCAGCTCTTGTTGCAGAACGGCCGGGTCGTTGATCGTGGTGAACGCGTCGTGCCCGACCGGGCGGGCCACAGCGCTGGCGTTTGCCGCGCTGTACACCCGCAGCGGTTTGAACAAATCATCGCCGCCGCCCGCCGCGCCAATGATCAACAGACTGCCCCATAAGCCGAGCAGCAACGCGCTGGCGCCGAACAGATGGGCGATGCGGCCGAAACCTTCCGACTGTTTCCAGGCACTGTACGCGGCGATCAGCAGCAACGCGCCGCACAGGCCGATCCACAGCGACTCGTCCAGCACCGGACGCAGCATCAGCAACGCGGTGGCGAGGAACAGGAAGCCGAACACGCCTTTGAGCAGGTTCATCCACGCACCGGGTTTGGGCAGGAAGCGATTGCCGACCGTCACCAGCAGCAACAGCGGCACGCCGATGCCGATGCCCATGGCGAACAGAATCAGCCCGCCGTGCAGGGCGTTACCGCTTTGCGCGATGTAGAGCAGGGCACCCGCCAGCGGCGCAGTCATGCACGGGCCGACCAGCAGGCCCGACAACGCGCCCAGCGCACCGGCACCGAGCAGGCTGCCACCGCGTTGGTTGCGCGACACATTCTCCAACCGATCGCGCACGGCCACCGGCAGTTGCAGCTCGAAGAATCCAAACATCGGCAACGCCAGCAGTACAAACACCGCCGCGAAGCTGCCCAGCAACCACGGGTTTTGCAGCAGCGCCTGCACATTCGCCCCCAGCAGCGCGGCGAGTACGCCCATCGCCGCGTACACTAAAGCCATGCTCACCACATAGCTGGTGGCCAGGGCAAAGCCGCGTCGGGGCGTGGCGCCGCTGCCGACGATCAAACCGGCCAGGATCGGCAGCATCGGCAACGAGCAAGGGGTGAAGGCCAGCAACAGGCCCAGCCCGAAGAACACCAGCAAGCTCCAGCCCAGCGCCCGTTGTTGCAGGCTGCTGGCCAGGGCCTGATCCGGAGCTTCGCCGACGGATTGCGCTGCCGCTGCGCCGCCGAGGTCGATCACCCGGGTTTGTGGTGGATAACACAGGCCGGCATCGGCGCAGCCCTGATAGCCCACTTTGATCTGACCGGTGGCGCCGGCCGGGATCTTCAATTCCAGCCCCTGGCGATACACCGGCTGTTCGCCGAAGAACTCGTCACTGTGGGATTCGCCGTCGGGCAATGACGGTAAATGGTCCGGCGCCAGCCCATCGAATTTCAGGCGTTTCTGATAGAGGTAGTACCCGTCGGCGATCTGCCAGAACAGTTGGGTTTCACCAGATTCCAGACGCTCGGAGGTCAGGATGAAGGCTTTGTCGACCGGCAGAAACTCCGCTTTTTTCGCAAACGGGTCGGTCCCTGCCTGGGCCAGACCCGAGATCAACAGAATAAACAGTAGAAAATAGTGACGCATGGAAAAGCCTTGTTCCTGTGCAAGTGGGGTGCACAGTGGAGGGTCGCGATTAACCAATGATTAACCGGGTCTTTCCATGCGCCGGGCCAATGAGATTTTGGTTCACCCTGGCGTAATCATCGGATTATTGACCCCGTAAAAGGCCGGGCCAGGTCAGGTCATTGATGTTACGCAAGCCACCTTCGACCCAACCTTTCTGGATGTTGTAAACCAGGTACTTATTGTCGGTGAGGAAGATGTACCAGTAACTGTCGGCAAAGGCCCGATCGTTTTGTGCCGCCGTGATGATGCGATGTTTGTAAGGTTCGAGTCCGCGCATGCTGCTATTGGTAATTGCCTTGTAAGCAAGTTTCTTGTTGTCGCTGTAGTCGAAGGATAAGAAATGACCGTTATTCAAAAGGAAGCGAAACAGGAAGGGGTGCCCGGAAATTTGCAGCCACGTCCCGGCCACAATGTTATCGAAGTAGGGGAGTATGGGCGCCCAGATAGAATCGGCGACTTTATAAAAAGCGGCGGCGTTATCCGTGTCCTGATCGTAGGCACAGACCATCGGCGTATCACCCTGATAATAGAATAACCACGCGATATCGCTATCGTCGAACAGGCCTTTGCCCAGCGACGTCGTGGTGAAACCGAAGCGTAGATATCTGGCGTACGGCTCGAACCCTTTCCAGTTACCTTTGACCGGCGCGGGATACATGTCCGGTATGCTTCTGTCGGCAATGTTGTAGCGGGAATAAGTGTCGGTGTCTTTGAAAAAGAAGTAAATGCGGTCAGGTCCGGCACGCCAGTCGATCGCAACAATGTTTTTGAAGGTGGCCATTATTGTTGTCCGTTAAAGTATAGTGATGCTTAGTTGGTTTTATTTGTCGTGAGAAACGATTGAAGATTAACTTGCGTAATAATTTTCCAATATCGATTTCTTGAGGCTATTTGTTTCTGGTTTGTAGGTGTTGATTGGAAGTTGTGGTGCGCAAGTTAGAAGTGTTACATGACTTGCATTTATTCAATTGGCGCCAATACTTATACAAAACGGAATCGCGCTTTTCGTCCGGCCAGTCGCTTGTCATAATTGCGGCTTAATCCTCATCTGTTTGACTCACGTTTTTGCCAATGGAGCTCCCATGCACGTACTGGTTTGCGAAGACGATGAGTTGATCGCCAGCGGGATCGTGGCCGGGCTGACGGCGCAGGGCCTGACGGTTGAGCACGTCAACACCGCCTCCAAGGCGCGGGGCATGCTCAAGGTCGCCGAGTTCGACGTGATGGTGCTCGATCTCGGTCTGCCCGATGAGGACGGTTTGAAGCTGTTGCAGCAGTTGCGCCACAGCGGCCTGGAGATCCCGGTGTTGATTCTCACCGCGCGGGATTCGGTCACGGACCGCGTCGATGGCCTGCAGGCGGGTGCCGACGATTACCTGCTGAAGCCGTTCGACCTGCGTGAGCTTGCCGCGCGTCTGCACACGTTGTTGCGGCGGGTGGCGGGACGCAGCGTCAACCTGATCGAGCACGGTCGCTTGACCTACGACCCAAGCAGCCGCGAAACCATGCTCGGCGGGCAGCCGGTGGACCTGTCCCGTCGCGAACAGTCGCTGTTGCAGGCCTTGTTGCATAACCGTGGCCGGGTGCTGTCCACCGAACAGTTGAAAGACAGCGTGTATGGTTTCAACGATGAACTGGAGAGCAACGCGCTGAATGTGCATATCCATCACCTGCGGCGCAAACTCGGCAATGGCATCGTCGAGACGGTGCGCGGCCTGGGCTATCGCCTGGGGCCGGCCGATGGCGCAGAGGACGTGAAAAAGTGATGAGCCTGCGTTTGCGCCTGAGCCTGACCCTCGGCGCCGCTTTTGCGTTGATCTGGGCCCTGGCGGCCGCCTGGATGCTCAGCGACCTGCGCAACCAGATGATGTTTTCCCTCGACCAGCGCCTGGTGGCATCGGCGCGCATGGTCGCCGGCCTGATGGAGCAATTGCCGGCCTTGCCGACCAAGGGCGAGGGCACCCATTTCAGCGCCGAACAACTGAACATTCCGGGGGGCATGGCCTGTCAGGTCAGCTCCCTGCGCGGCGAAATCCTCGCGCGCAGCCACACCGATCCGCAGCAAACCCTGGAAGCCGAAAAGATGGGTTTCCACGATCAGATGATCGACGGCGCGCCTTGGCGCAGCTTCACCCTGGCCCGTGGCGATCTGCGCATCACCACCGCGGATCGGCAGATCGAGCGGGAAGCCCTGAACATGTCGATCCTGCTGGCGGCTTCGGTGCCGGTCGGCGTGGCGTTGCTCGGTTGCCTGTGCCTGCTGTGGCTCGGCATCGGCCAAGGCCTGGCGCCGCTGAACCGCATGCGCGATGCCCTGATGCGCCGGAGCGCCGACTCGCTGGAACCGTTGCAGATTCAGCCGCTGCCCAGTGAGTTGCAACCGTTGCTGGACACCCAGAACCAGCTGTTCCAGCGCATCGGCAAGACCATTGAACGCGAGCGCCGTCTGACCGGTGACGCGGCCCATGAACTGCGCAGCCCGCTGACGGCGATCAAGACCCACCTGCAAGTGGCGCGCATGACCGACGGCGCGGCGCGGGACCAGTCCCTGGCCCGGGCCGAGGAGGGCGCCGACCGCTTGCATCGGACCCTTGAACAATTGCTGTTGCTGGCGCGGGTCGAGGGCAGCCTGTCGTTCGATGACGGCGTGCAATGCAGCGCCGAACAAGTGGCGAAACTGGCGATTCAGGATGCCGCCAGCGACGACCGCCAGCGCATCCGGTTCAAGGTGCCGACGTCCGCCTCCCAAGCTCCGGTGCAAATGCCCGCCGTGCTGTCGATCGCCGCGTTGCGCAACCTGCTGGACAATGCCCTGCGCCATACGCCGAACGACGGTCCCGTCGAGCTGAGCCTGGAAACCACCGGCAATCGCGTGCAGTTCGTGGTGCGCGACCACGGTCCTGGCATTGCCGCCGACGATCTGCAACACCTGACCCAACGCTTCTGGCGCAATGGCCAGAGTACCGGCTGCGGCCTCGGGCTGGCGATTGTCCAGGCGATCGTTCAGCGCTGCGGGTGTTCGCTGCATTTCGACAGCCGGCCGGATGGCTTGCGGGTCGAGCTGACGATGCCTCTACAGCCCATCTGACCATCACCTCAGGACCCATGTGGGTTGCACATCAAATGTAACGGCTCTCCATTGGCATTCCCGTCACCCCCGGCGCTATCTTCCGCGACAGCTTTCTCTCAATGGATTGAGGTCACAGCGCCATGGATGCACCCCTGAACATCTGCAAGGCAACTCCCGCCGATGCCGGCATCATCAGCCGGATCGTCCAGCGGTCGATCCGCGTCGGTTGCGTACTCGACCACCGTAACGACCCGCAAACCGTCGCTACCTGGACCCGCAACACATCCGTCGAACACATCCAGCCCTGGCTGACTGACCCGCGCTTGTACCTGAACATTGCGCTGTTGCGGGACAAACCGGTGGGTGTGGCGATGGCGGCGATCAGCGGCAAGGTGGCGTTCTGTTACGTGCAGCCGGAGTGGTTTCGACGGGGAGCTGGACTGGCGCTGGTGCGGGATCTGGAAGGTTGGCTGATTGACCAGGGCCTGGCGCAGGCTCGGCTCAACAGTACGCGAACCGGCGAACCCTTTTATCGTCGACTTGGCTATCAGCCCTGCGCTGAAAGTTTCAGCTCCGCCGGGCTCCACGCCATTCCCATGCACAAGGCCCTGCCGGCCCCTTCTGAGAAAGCTGATCAAGGGTCTAAATCCTCGGCGCGCTGATGCGTTTCCAGAACAGGAAAACCTTTATCTGAGGGGGCGAGAGATGTCAGTTGCTACCAGTCTTATGGAAGATCAGTCGGCACGGATCACTCCGGCGTCGGCCGAGACGCTTTATCAATTCAGTGAATCGCCCTTGCTGGCGCGCCAGAGCCAGCAGGAGTCGAATGCCCGCAGCTACCCGCGGCGCATTCCCCTGGCGCTCAAGCGTGCCAAGGGCATTTATGTCGAAGACGTCGAGGGCCGCAGTTTCATCGACTGCCTGGCCGGCGCCGGGACATTGGCCCTGGGGCATAACCATCCGGTGGTGATTGAAGCGATCCGGCAAGTGCTGACCGATGAACTGCCGCTGCACACCCTCGACCTCACCACCCCGGTCAAGGACCAGTTCGTCCAGGACCTGTTTGCGCTGCTGCCGCCGGCCCTGGCTGCTGAAGCGAAGATCCAGTTCTGTGGCCCGACCGGGACCGATGCGGTGGAAGCCGCGCTGAAACTGGTACGCACCGCCACTGGACGCAGCACTGTGCTGTCGTTCCAGGGTGGTTATCACGGCATGAGCCAGGGCGCGCTGAGCCTGATGGGCAGCCTCGGGCCGAAAAAGCCGTTGGGCGCGTTGCTCAGCAATGGCGTGCAATTCATGCCGTATCCCTACGATTACCGTTGCCCGTTTGGTCTTGGTGGTGCGCAAGGGGTGCAGGTCAACCTCAACTACCTGGAAAACCTGCTGAACGACCCCGAGGCCGGCGTGCAATTGCCCGCGGCGGTGATCGTGGAAGTGGTGCAGGGCGAGGGTGGGGTGATCCCGGCTGACCTCGACTGGTTGCGCGGCGTGCGGCGAATCACCGAGCAGGCGGGCGTGGCGCTGATCGTCGACGAGATCCAGAGCGGTTTTGCCCGCACCGGCAAAATGTTCGCCTTCGAGCATGCCGGGATCGTTCCGGACGTGGTGGTGATGTCCAAAGCCATCGGTGGCAGCTTGCCGCTGGCGGTGGTGGTCTACCGCGACTGGCTCGACACCTGGCTGCCGGGCGCCCATGCCGGCACTTTCCGCGGCAATCAGATGGCGATGGCGGCGGGCTCGGCGGTCATGCGTTATCTGGTGGAACACAAGGTATGCGAGCACGCGACCGCCATGGGTGAGCGCCTGAGCGAACACCTGCGCATCCTGCAGCGGAGCTTTCCGCAACTGGGCGATATTCGGGGTCGTGGGTTGATGCTCGGCGTTGAACTGGTTGATCCGACGGGTGTGCCGGATGCGCAAGGTCATCCACCGGTGTTCGGTCGCCTGGCGCCGTTGGTTCAGCGTGAATGCCTCAAGCGCGGCTTGATTCTCGAACTGGGCGGACGTCATGGCGGTGTGGTGCGCTTCCTGCCGCCGCTGGTGATCACTGCGGCGGAAATCGATCGGGTGGCGGAGATTTTCGGACGGGCGATGGCCGCTGCCACCGCCGGCCTCTAAATTTCCCGGGCCCCGGAACGTTCTTTCTACATAACGGCTGCGCACGCAGTGCAGCCCACCTAACAGCGATGGAGAGACACCATGACTTCAGTATTCGACCGCGAAGACATTCTTTTTCAGGTGGTGGTCAACCACGAAGAGCAGTACTCGATCTGGCCCGACTACAAAGCCGTGCCCGAGGGCTGGCGCACCGTGGGCAAGAGCGGTCTGAAAAAGGAATGCCTGGCGTACATCGAAGAGACCTGGACGGACATGCGCCCGTTGAGTTTGCGCAAGAAAATGGAAGAGCAGGCGGCCGTGGCCCGCTAGGATTTTCGTGTGCATGCCAGCCCGCTGGATCGTCGATCGGCGGGCTTTTTATCGCCTGGATTCCCGGAGCCATCGCTCCTGCAGGAACCGCTGTGAACCCGAATCACCCTGCAGAGCCCACCCACCCTAAGCCCCGCTCAACCCCTTGATCACCAAATCCACATTCCCCTCCAACTCAGCCACTGGATCCGCCGCGTCCACACTCAACACCACCAACCGACTTCCCGCCTCGGCAATCACTGCTTTCACCGCATCCGAAGGCTGCCGGTGATGCAACACCACTGCCACGTCATTGTCCTTCAAGGTCGCACCCAACTGCTTCAGCGCGTCCGGCGTCCACTCGGCATCCGGGCGCGCATCGACGCCGATCAGCTCCAGGTTGAGCCCTCCCACCAGATAACCGAAGTGATCACTGAGGCTCAGCACACTCAGGTTATCGGCACTGGCCAGCCGCGCTTCGCTGTCGGCGCTGAACTTGAGCAAACGCTGCTTCAGCGCCGCGAGGTTGGCCTCGATGATTGGCTTGGCGTCCGGCGCCAGGCGCACCAGGTCCGCCGCCATTACGTCCGCCATGCGTCCCATGTTGTTGCTGGAAAGCCACGGCTGGCTGTTCAACCCGTCGACCTTGTTCCCTGGCTGCACCGCGATGCCGGGCAGGGCGCCGTCCACCGGGCGGGCGGCGTCGACTTCGACGATCCGAATGTTGCTGCGCCGCGAGATCGGGTACAGCGGATCATCGGCCCACAGCGAACGCACGCCGATCACGGCGTCGGCGTCGCTCGCCAGTTTGGCCAGCGCCGGCGCACCACGGCCGGTGAAGTACGCGCTCTGGCGGCTGCCGGGCAGGTTATCCGGCGCCGCCCGTTCAAGGTTGACGTGGGTGCCTTTGAGCAACACTTCGCCCAAACCGTAAGTGATCGGCAAGGACGCCAGCACGTGCAGCGGTTTGCCGCCGTCCGCCGCGAAGGCGGTGTTGACCAGCCCGCTCAGGGCGACGGCCAGGGTCAGTTGACGCAGAGAAAATGACATTTATCCAAGGTTCCCTTTCAGGCTGGGGACGATGCCGCGGGCGATGGCGGCGAGGGCGAAGGCGATACCGGCCACCAGAATGATCGCGGCGCCGGACGGGATAGGCAGGTCGAAGACGATCGGCGCGAGAATCCCGCACAGGGTGCTGAGCGTGGCGATCAGCACCGAACACCAGAAAAAGCCCTTCAGCGATTGACTGAGCAACCGCGCCGCCGCCGCTGGAATCACCAGCAGCGCACCGACCAGGATCGCGCCGATCACCTTCACCGCCGCCACGGTGATCATCGTCACCAGAATCACAAAAAGATAATCGAGGGTCTTCACCGCCACTCCACGGACCGCCGCCAGTTGCGGGTTGAAACTGGCGAGCATGATGCGGTTGTACAGCGGCAAGGCCAGGGCCATCACCAGTGAACCGACGATGGCCAGCACCAGCAGGTCATTGCCGTTGACCGTCAGCACCGAGCCGAACAGCACGTTTTCCAGGATGTGCACGTTGATCTTGCCGGCCAGGATCAGCAGCAGGCTCGCACCCAGGGCCAACGACACCGAGAGGAACACGCCGATCAACGTATCCGGCGCCAGTCCCGTGCGGTTGCGCAGGTAGTTGAGCAAAATACCGAACAACAGGCAGTAGCCGAACAGGCTGCCGTACGGGCCGGTGTAGGGTTCGCCGAGCAGAATGCCGATGGCCACGCCGGTCAGTGCCGCATGACCCACCGCTTCGGAGAAAAACGCGAAGCGCTTGACCACCACCAGTGTGCCCAGGCCACCAAGCACCGGGCCGATCAACAGTCCGGCGAGCAACGCGTTGACCACGAATCCATAGGCCAGCGCTTCCGGGAGATAGCCCGAAGACGCCCAACCCTGAACCATCAAACGAAAAGCTTCGTAACTCATCAGACAGCGCTCCGTGGATGGGTGGAAAACAGGGTCAGCAAACGCTCCGGCGTCAGTGCCTCATCAGGCGTGGCATCGAACAGCACTCGGCGATTGAGCCCGGTGACGCGATCCGCCAGACGCCCGACCGCTTCCAGGTCATGCTCGATCCACAGTACGGTGATGCCGCGCTGGCGCCAGTCACCCAGCAGTCGTTCGAACACCTGGATGCCTGCCTCATCGAGGGCGGACATCGGTTCGTCCAGCACCAGCAATTGCGGGGCCGGGATCAACCCCTGGGCCAGCAACACGCGTTGGCGCTCGCCACCGGACAGCGCGCCCATGCGCCGCTTGCGCTTGTCCTGCATGCCGACCCGTTCCAGCGCTTCGCCGATCGCCGCCGCATAGTGCTTGCTCAGCCCCAGGAACGCCGGGCGCCGCTGGCACATCGCGGCCATGAAATCGTCGACAGTCATCGGCAAGCCGCGATCGAACTCCAGCGCTTGCGGCACGTAGCCGATGGTGCCGGGTGCGCCCGGCCATTGCAGGCTCAGGCGACCCTGATGCGGCATCTGCCCGAGCAGGGTCTTGATCAGCGAACTCTTGCCGCCACCGTTGGGGCCAACCAGCGCATGCACGCTGCCGGGTTGGACCTGGAAGGTAACGTTGTCGAGGATCGTGGTGCGGCCCAGGGTCAGGCTGACCTCCGCAAAATCCAGGGTCGGTCCGGCGCGCAGTGGGAGCGAGCCTGCTCGCGAAGGCGTCGTGTCAGTCGACACTGATGTTGACTGATCCACTGCCTTCGCGAGCAGGCTCGCTCCCACAGGGGATTGGGCGTCAATGAGTTTTTCGTTCGCGGTCATGCCCCCGACTCCTGAATCGCCCGCACCACGGTGTTGAGGTTGCCGGTCATTTCCTTTTCGTACTTGTCGGCGGTGTATTCGCCGTAGGAAATGTGCGACAGCGGGTACAGTTTCACCCCGGACTCACGCTGGATGGTGTCGACGTAGGTGGACGGGAAATCCATCTCCGAGAAGATCACTTTCACGTCCAGTTCACGCAATTGATCGATGGTCTTTTTCAACTGGCTCGGGCTCGGTTCGATGCCGTGTGCCGGCTCGACCACGGCGGTCACCTCCAAACCGAATTCGCGCAGCAGATAGTCGTAGGCCGCGTGGACGGTGGCCACCCGCAGTTCGGCATTCGGCGCCTGGGTCAGTTTGGCCAAGGCGTCGGCGCGCATCTGCCGCAGGCGTTTGCCATAGGCGCGGGCGTTCTGGGTGTAGGTCCTGGCGTTGTCCGGATCGAGCTTGCCCAGTTCACGGGCGATGTTGTTGACCTGGGCGATGGAGGCGCTGATCGACAGAAAGGTGTGCGGGTTCACCACTTTGCCGGCACCGCGCGCGGCGGTCCCGGTGGCGGCCAGCAGCGGCACATTTTCGTTGGCTTCGATCACCGGTACGTTTGGCGTTTCACTGGCGGCGATCATGCGGTCGGCGAAGTCGTCATGCCCGACGCCGTTGAGCACGATCACGTCCAGCCCGCTGATGCGCTTGATGTCTTCGGCGCGGGGCTCGTAGGCATGTGGGTTGAAGCCGGCGGGAATCAGCGGCACGACCTCGGCCTTGTCGCCGACGATGTTGGCCACGTAGCTGTAATAAGGATGGAGGGTGATGCCGATGCGCAGGCGCTTGGCTTCGTCGGCGCTGGCCAGTGGCGTCAGCAGGCAGGCGAGCAGGCCGACCAGCAGCAGGCGCAGGAATGAGCGTTGAGATGAAATGGGCATGGGAAAGCGGTCTTCTCTCGGGTGAAGGCGAGGGTTCAGTGCCGATGCTGGCGGGTTACACCGGCGTCGAATTGCGCGACGATCTGCTGCCAGCCGGCGCTTTCCAGCGCGGCGTCCGTGAGGTCGGCGGGGGCTTTGAGACCCGCGGCACGGTTGAGCCAGACGTCAGGCGCGTGGTCGTCAGCGGTCAGGCGCATCAGGAACGAACCGGCCACGCTCGGCGCCTGGCTCTGGCCGAAGTAGGCCATGGCATCCAGCAATTGCCAGGCATGCGCGCCACGGCTGATGGAACTGGCATCCTGGGCGAACGGCGCGAAACCTTCGTCGGCGAGGGCTTCGGGCGTCGGCAGGGTTTGCTGTTCCTGGCGCAGCAGGTGAATCTCGTCCAGCGTCACCCGCAGGTCGGCGTAGAGGCCTTGCTCGGCGGCGCTGAGGTCGCGACGGGCATCCAGTTGATGGCTGTTGACGCTGCTGGTTTCCCGGGATTCGTGGCGCCAGGCGACCACCGAGCCGGCGACCGCCAGGATCATCAGGCACAACAGCAGCACATACAGGGTTTCATGGCCGGCACCGGCAGGGCGGACGACGTGGGTGGTGGGCATACTCATGGCGCTTCGATGTCCGCTTGATCGATCTCGACCACGTGGCCCGGACCGGCGTCGAACAGCACGTAGAACTCGGCACCGGGTTTCTTGAAGGTCAATTTTGAATCGGCGCCGAGCTTGCCAGGCACCAGGATGGTTTCGTCATAGCCGATCACGTCCAGGGTCACGCCCGGCGCGCCGCTGCCGTCGGAGAAACCACCGGTGCACTGGATCTGCTCGGCGTCGATGGCCTTGCACTCGCACATCGGGTTGTGGGCCAGGGCGCTGGCGCTGAAGCCGGCGCACAGCACCAGCACGACCGCGTGGAGAGGGCGAAATGCGTTGATCATGGTTTGCCTCCTTGTTGGTTCAGCCATGCAATGGTGGCCGGGGACGCCTGGCTCAGCGGGATGGAGGCTTGATGCATGGCGCCGTCCCAGCCTTCCATGGTTATCCACAGCTCGGCGTCAGCCTTGGTTTTTTCCGGGACAGGCAACAGGGCGCCCATGCGGTACGGCGTGCCAAAGAAAATCACCCCGGCGGCGCGCAAGCTGCGCGGCTTGCCGATGCGCAGGTAAGTGGCCTTGACCTGATCGCGGCAGGCGTCGCAGAGCGCGGCATTGAACATTTTCATGGGGCCGGCAGCATCGGGCCGTGGTGCTTCGTTGCGCAATTCGGCCAGGCGCAGGCTCCATGGCCCGACCTGCACTTCGCCGACTTCCCGCTCACCGAGACCGGTATCCCCGCGAAACAGCGCGGCTTCGGAAAAGTACTTGGGCATGAAACCCAACGGCACCAGCAACAGCAGAACGTTGATGTGGAAGCGCCATTTGTGCCAGAAGCGGCTCAACCCCGAGCCCGGTTTTTCAGCGGCGAACAGGCTCATTGGCTGACCTCCGTGGTGCCGTGTTGGGTGACTTGAGCCGCGTCGGCCGTGTGCGGGCGCTTGTTGCTGCGCTTGAGGGCGTTGGCCGTGGCCAGCGCGGTGCGCTTGGTCCAGATCAGCAGGCCGCTGAGGACCATCATGCTCAGGAGCAGGCCGAAGAAGAACCAGATCAGCTTGATCCAGAGCCCGCCGAAATCACCGGTGTGCAGCGGGCGCATCGATTCGGTCACCAGCTCCAGGCCCGAGCGGTCCGACAGCAGGCGCGTGACGGCAACGTCGCCGGTGTACGGGTTGATTTCGGCTGTCTGGAAAATCAGCGGATACCAGCTGCGGCCGCCGACCGAGAGGTAGCTGTAGGCATTGGCGGGCAAGCTGACGAAGCTGTCGTCGAGGCCGGGGATGCGCTGCTTCACTTGATTGATCGCTGCTTCCAGGCTGATCATCGGCGCCGGCGAGCCATCTGCGGTGAGCGGCACGCTTTCACGCGCCACCACCGGGGCAATCGGCGCGGTGGAAATCGAAATCTGGTTATCGAACAGGAACGCTTCCAGCAGGAACCAGGTGCTGGTGACGGAAATCACCGCGATAAACCAGATCGACCAGATGCCGCTGAGCCGATGGAAGTCGCCCCAGAAAATCCGCGCGCCGTGACGCAGGCGCAGGGTCGGTTTCAGGAAGCCTTTCCAGAAGCGCTTATAAACCACCAGCCCGGTGATCAGCGACGCCAGCATCGGCAGGCTGAGGAACGACACCAGGTACCAGCCCCAGCTGTAGCCGTTGGTGAAGGGCACCAGCCACCAGCCGTGCAGCGCGCGGGTAAACGCCTGGAAGTTGAACTGCGGCGCTGTGCCCTGGATCACCCCGCTGTACGGATTGACGTACACCGTGGAGGTGCGACCGTCGGGGTAGGTGACGCTCACATCAAGGGCGAAATGCGACTCATCGGGCCGGCTGATGGACTCCACCAGGGTATTCGGCTCGGCTTTCTTCATCTCGGCGATGATCTGGTCGTAGCTGAGCAGCGGCGCATCGTCGGCGGGCTGGCTGGCGCGCATCTGCGGGTTGGCCAGCCAGACGATTTCCTGGCTGATCACCGCCAGCGTGCCGGTGACACAGACGATCAGCACGAAAAACCAGATCGGCAGGGCCAGCCAGCTATGCACCAGAAACCAGAGTTTTGAGCGGGATTTCTTAGACATGATGAGAGTCTTGTATCGATGAGAGGGCCTTGGCTGCGGGCTTCCCAGCGTGGGGTCCATGAAAGGCCGGCCGTGGCTTTTGCCTACGCGAACCGACTGCATCTATATAGGACGAATGAGCATGCGAAATCCCGAACCGGGATATGAAAGTAAATGTTTCCTGTTCCAGCCCACGCCATTCCCTGTGGGAGCGGGCTTGCTCGCGAAGGCGGTGTGTCAGTTGCCACCTCATTGACTGAAAGATTGCTTTCGCGAGCAAGCCCGCTCCCCCAGGGGGATATGGGTGTGCCCCGCTGATCCAACACGAACCATGTTCCAAGGGATCACTTTCCGGCCATTGATGGTGCCGGGCGACTGCCTAAGATGGAGCGCAGACGCCTGAAACCCGCGAGCCTGAGCGAATACCCCATGACTTCAGCAAGAACCCTCTACGACAAACATATCGATTCCCATACGGTGTGTCGTCTCGATGACCAGGGCCACGTCCTGTTGTACATCGATCGCCAGGTCATCAACGAATACACCAGCCCCCAGGCGTTCAGCGGTTTGCGCGAGGCCAAACGCGGGGTGTGGCGCCCTGGGACGGCGCTGGCGGTGGTCGATCATGTCAACCCCACGGCACCGAACCGGGTGGCGGCCATGCCGGATGCCGGCGGCGCGCGGCAGGTGTCGTACCTGGCGGAAAACTGCCGGGACTTCGGCATCGAACTGCTCGACATTCTCGACAAGCGCCAGGGCATCGAACACGTGATCGCTCCAGAGCAGGGCTTCATCCTGCCGGGCATGGTGATTGCCGCGGGCGACAGCCACACCACCACCTACGGCGCCCTCGGTGCGTTCGGTTTTGGCATCGGCACCTCTGAAATCGAGCACCTGCTGGCGTCCCAGACCCTGGTCTACAAACGCCTGAAAAGCATGCGGGTGACGGTGGACGGCGAACTGGCGCCGGGGCTGACCTCCAAGGACGTGATCATGGCGCTGATCGGCAAGATCGGCGCGTCCGGGGCCACCGGCTACGCCATCGAGTTTCGCGGCTCGACCATCGATGCGCTCAGCGTCGAAGCGCGCATGACCATCTGCAACATGGCGGTGGAGGCCGGGGCGCGAGGGGCGTTCATGGCGCCGGACGAAAAAGTCTTCGATTACCTCAAGGACAAGCCCCGTGCTCCGAAGGGCGCGCTGTGGGACCAGGCCGTCTCCAAGTGGCGCGCCCTGCACAGCGACGCGCAGGCGCAGTTCGACCGCGAAGTATCGCTGGACGCCAGCGCGCTGGAGCCAATGGTCACCTGGGGCACCAGCCCGGATCAGGCCTCGCCGATCGGTGCCCGGGTGCCGGACCCGCAGGATGTCAGCGACCTGATCCTGCGCCAGGACATGCGCCGCGCCCTGACGTACATGGGCCTGGAAGCCGGCACGCCGTTGAGCGATATCGTCATCAGTCATGCCTTCATCGGTTCCTGCACCAACGCGCGCATCGAAGACCTGCGCGATGCCGCCAGTGTGGTGCGCGGTAGACGCGTCGCCGACCACGTGCGGGCGATGATCGTGCCGGGTTCCACCGAAGTGCGAAATCAGGCCGAAGCCGAAGGCCTGGCGGCGATCTTTATCGAGGCCGGGTTCGAGTGGCGGCAGTCGGGGTGCTCGATGTGCCTGGCAATGAACGACGACGTGCTGGCCCCGGGCGACCGTTGCGCCTCGAGCACCAACCGCAATTTCGAAGGCCGACAGGGCGCCGGCGCGCGCACGCATCTGATGAGCCCGGCGATGGTCGCGGCGGCGGCGATCAGCGGCCACCTCACCGATATCCGCCACTTTGGAGAGCGCCCATGAGCCTGCAACCGTTCACCCGCGTTAGCGGCAAGGCTGCACCGATGCTGGCGGCCAACATCGACACCGACGTGATCATGCCCAAACAGTTTCTCAAGGGCATCGACCGCGCCGGGCTGGATCGCGGACTGTTTTTTGATCTGCGGTTCTTGCCGGACGGGCAGCCCAATCCCGAGTTCGTGTTGAATCAGCCGGCGTGGCAGGGCGCGCGTTTCATGGTGGTCGGGCCGAATTTCGGTTGCGGTTCCAGCCGTGAGCACGCGGTGTGGGGCTTGAAGCAGATGGGCATCCGCGCGCTGATCGGCAGCAGTTTTGCCGGGATTTTCTACGACAATTGTCAGCGCAACGGCGTGCTGCTGATCACCCTGGACGAGACGGTGTTGCAGCGACTCGGGCAAGTGGTCAGTCAGCCTGACCGTTCGCAGATCAGCGTGGACCTGGAGGCGCAGGCGATTCAGTTGCAGGACGGCCAGGTCATCCCGTTCGACATCGATACCTTGCGCAAGACCGCGTTGCTGCTCGGCCTCGATGCCATCGGCAGCACCTTGCAGGGCAGCGAACAGATCAAGGCGTTCGAGCGCGAGCACCTGACGGCCAACCCTTGGCTCGGCTGAACGCAGCCAGCCTGTGGAGCAATGGTCTTCACTGACACAACACAAAAAAAATGTGGGAGCGGGGCCTCGACTAAACCGACAGGCCCTTGAAATGCTCCTGCAAAAACTCCACACACGCGCGCAACTTCCCCGAGTACGCCAGCCGCGTCGGGTACACCGCCCAGACGTTGGCGCTCTGGGTGTACGCGGGTAGCACCTGCACCAGCCGGTCCTGATCCAGCAACGGCTTCACATCCCACAATGACCGCAGCACCACCCCGCGCCCATCCAGCGCCCACTGCAAGACAATCTCGCCGTTGTTGGACGACAACGGCCCGCTGACCCGCACGCTCTCCTGCACCCCGCCGCGCTCCAGGTTCCAGATGCCGAACGCGTTGTCGCGCTCCTTGATCACCAGGCAATGATGCTGCTCCAGTTCGCCTAATGCCTGCGGCACGCCGTGACGTTTCAGGTAATCAGGCGCGGCACAGAGCACCCGCCGGTTGCTCACCAGGCGCCGGCCGATGTGCTGACCGGGAATGTCGTCGCCGACGCGGATCTCCAGGTCGAAACCTTCGCTGACGATGTCCACCACCCGGTCGAACAGGTCGAGACGAATCTCCAGGTCCGGATAACGCTCGGCCAGCAACGACACGGCCGGCGCCACATGATGGCGGCCGAAACCGAAACTGCTGCACAGGTGCAGACGCCCGCGCGGACTGTCGTGAGCGTCGGACAGTTCGTCGTGCAGTTGCTGGAAATCATCGAGAATCCGCAAGGCCCAGCGTTGCACGCGCTCGCCGTCTTCGGTCAGTGCGATGCGCCGACTGGTGCGGTGCAGCAGGCGGGTGCCGAGGGTGGTTTCGAGAATCTGGATACGCTTGCTGACGTAGGCGGGCGACAGGCCCAGTTCATCGGCGGCCGCGGCGAAACCGCTTTTGCGCACGACGGTGAGGAAAACACGCAGGTCTTCGGGCAGGGGCACGGTGTCTTTCTTGGTGGTCATGACAGAACGGGCACTGGCGGCATGAGCCGCCAGCATAGCATCGGTGTGTGGGCTTTCTATTCAGCGGAAAGCTTGGCGGCGGCCCGGGCACGTCGGCCACGCTTGAGGGCAATCGGCGCCATTTTGCTGCGGTCCAGCTCACCTTCCCACGCCGCCACCACCAGGGCTGCCACCGCGTTGCCGATGATGTTGGTCAGGGATCGGCATTCCGCCATGAAACGGTCAACGCCGAGGATCAACACCATCGCCGCCACGGGCACGGTCGGCACCACAGCCAGACTCGCCGCCAGTGCGACAAAACCGGCACCGACCACCGCGCCCGCGCCCGCGCCTTTGGAGGTGAGCATCGCCACGGCCAGCAAGGTCAGTTGCTGCTCCAGCGTCAGGTCAATATTGGTCGCCTGGGCCAGGAACAGCACGGCGAGGGTCATATAGATGTTGGTGCCATCCAGGTTGAACGTGTAGCCGGTCGGCACCACGATCCCCACAACGCCTTTCGATGCGCCGAGGCTTTCCAGTTTCTGGATCAACTGCGGCAGCGCCGATTCCGAAGAACTGGTGCCGAGCACGATCAACAACTCAGCCTTGATGTACGCCAGCAGTTTGAAAATGCTGAACCCGGCATAACGAGCGATGCTGCCCAGCACGCAAGCGACGAAAATAAACGCGGTCAGGTAGAAGGTGCCGATCAGTTTCAGCAGCGGCAGCAACGAGCCGAGGCCGTACTTGCCGATGGTGAACGCAATCGCACCAAACGCGCCGATCGGCGCCACGCGGCTGATGAAGCCGACGATACGGAAAAACACTTCGCTGGCCTGATTGATGATGCCTACCAATGGCCGGCCTTTTTCTCCGACCATTACCAGCGCAATACCGAACAGCACTGAAACGAACAGTACCGGAAGGATTTCACCTTGGGAAAACGCCTCGAAAAATGTGCTCGGAATCACATGCAACAGAAACCCGGTCACGCCTTCACCGTGTTGCGCCTGACCGACAAAGCCGGCGATGGCCGTCGAGTCCAGTGTCTTCACGTCAATGTTGAAACCCGCCCCCGGATGCAACGCATGCGCCGCGAGCAACCCGATCAACAGCGCAACGCTCGACACCACTTCGAAATACAGCAACGCCTTGCCACCGACCCGGCCCACCTGTTTCACGTCGTGCATGCTGGTGATCCCGGAGACCACGGTGCAGAAGATGATCGGGCCGATGATCATCTTTATCAGCTTGATGAAACCGTCGCCCAACGGCTTGAGATCGATGCCGACCTGCGGCCAGTAGTGCCCGATCGCTATGCCCAGGGCGATGGCGATAAGCACCTGCACATAGAGGGTTCCCAGCAGTTTTCTGATTGTCATTTTTATTATCTCGAGACGGTTTTTGGGCATGACGATCCCGCGCGGGCCAGTGACAGCCCGCGGTGGGAGGTGGATTCAGGTCAGGCTGTTGCGGGTGTCAGCGCAGGAAGCCGAGTACTTCGGCGAGCAACAGTTCCGGGGCTTCCTCGGCGATGTAATGGCCGGCGGGCAACGCTTTGCCACGTACGTCGGTGGCGACGCGCTGCCATTCCTTGAGCGGCTCGAAGCAGCGTCCGACCGTGCCTTCGGCGCCCCACAGCACCAGCAGCGGCAGACTCAGTTGATGGCCGGCGTCGATGTCGGCGCGGTCATGTTCCAGGTCGATGCTGGCGCTGGCGCGGTAATCCTCGCAGATGCCGCGCGCCGTGCCGGGGAGCTTCAGGCAACGCAGGTATTCGCTGAACGCTTGCGAGGTGAAGGGTTTCAACCCGGCGCTGCGGCTGCCCATCACGCTGCGCAGGTAGGCTTCGGGGTCGGCTTCGATCAGGGTTTCCGGCAGTGGCGCCGGGCGGATCAGGAAGAACCAGTGCCAGTAGGCACGGGCGAAGGCCTCGTTGGTTTGCGCATACATCGACAGCGTCGGGGCGATGTCCAGCAGCACCATGCGTTGCACGGTGTCGGGATGATCCAGCGCCAGGCGATGGGCCACGCGCGCGCCGCGGTCATGGGCCAGCACCGAGAACTGATCGAAGCCCAGAGACCGCATCAGCTCGACACCGTCCTTGGCCATTTCGCGTTTGGAATAATGGGTGTGGTGATCGTCGGCTGGCGGTTTGCCGCTGTCGCCATAACCGCGCAGGTCGGCGGCGACCACGGTGAAATGCTCGGCCAACTGCTCGGCGACTTTGTGCCAGATGACGTGGGTCTGCGGGTGACCGTGCAGCAACAGCAAACCCGGCCCGCTGCCGCCGATGCGGTAGGCAATGTCCACGCCGTTGACGTGGCGCTGGTCTTTCAGGAATCCGGCAAACATGGGAATGACTCCTTGTTGTAGTTGCCTGCATCCTGGAAGTGTTGGGCGGTGAGGGCAAGGTGCAAAGCGTGGTGGGCTCGTTCATGAAGTGTGTTCGAGGGAGGGTGTGGTGATGCGGATGGCCCCTTCGCGGGCAAGCCCGCTCCCACATTGAAATGCATTCCACCTGTGGGAGCGGGCTTGCTCGCGAAGAGGCCTGATCAGGCACCGATGTTTCAACCCTGCTGAAACATCTCTTTGGCCCGCTGCTCAATCTGCGCCTGGGTCAAATCCTCCTTGCGCGTCGCCAGGAACCACAGATGCCCATAGGGATCCTTCAAACTCCCTGAGCGGTCGCCATAAAACTGATCCTTGACCTCGGACACCACCGTGCCGCCCGCCGCAATGGCCTGTTTGAACGATTTGTCGACATCGTTCACGTACAGATGCAGGCCCACCGACGGCGCAGTGTCCGGGTTGCGCAACGGTCCCTGATCGCACGGCGTGCCGAGCATGATCGGGCAATCGCCGATGCGCAGTTCGGCGTGGCCGATGCCGCCATCGGGCATGGACAGGCGCATGACTTCGGTGGCACCGAAGGCTTTTTTGTAGAACTCGATGGCCTCGGCTGCTTTCTGGATGCCCAGGTACGGAGTGACGCTGTGGTAGCCCTCGGGAATGGGTTTGACGCTCATGATCCGTCTCCTTTTTGTTGGGGGGAGTGAAGGGGGTCCTACGCCGATTTCCGGTCGAGTAACTATAGGTCAGCCCTTTTCCGGCGACCAAGTGTCCGACCAGCAGCAGCGCCACTGTTCAGCCATCAACAGTGAAACAGCAGAATGCTCGGGTTACGCGTTTTCATGGCCGCCAAATACCCCTGAACCGCCCGAAAACACGGGCTTTGGCAGTCAGGCACAGAAGCTGCAATGTGCTCCGGTAAACACCTGTACCGAGAGAGCTGTATGCCTGAATCTGCCGTTTATCCGATCAACCCGCCGGCCGCCCATCGGATCGCCGATGAAGCCGAAGCGCTGCGCGTGGCCGAGCGCGTCGCCACCGTTTTACTGGAGCAGGACGCCGAACGCGATCGCACGCGCCACGTGCCCGCCGAGATTGTCGACCTGTATTCCAACAGTGGGCTGTGGGGCATCAGCGTGCCGAAGGCATTCGGCGGCGCGCAGGTGTCCTACGCGGTGCTGGCGCAGGTCATCGCGATCATTTCGGCGGCCGATCCGTCCCTGGGGCAGATCCCGCAAAACCACTATTGCCTGCTGGAGGACATCCGCCTGCAAGGCACCCCCGAGCAGCAGGCGCACTTCTTCGGTTTGGCGTTGCAAGGGCATCGCTTCGCCAACGCGCTGTCGGAAACCGGTGGCAAGAACGTGCAGGACATCCAGGCGACGATCCGTCATTACGGCGATGGCCACGTCATCAACGGGCGCAAGGGTTATTGCACCGGTTCGCTCTACGCCCACTGGCTGGCGGTACTGGCGCTGGACGAAGAGCAGAAAGGCCAGCTGTCCTTTGTCGAGCGCGGCACACCGGGGCTGGTGATCGTCGACGACTGGGACAGCATCGGTCAGCGCACCACCTCCAGCGGCACCGTGCTGGCCGAGGACCTGCACGTCCCGGCGTTCAACGTGTTCCCGACCTATCGCTCCTATGAAAGCCCGACCCTGGCCGGCCCTTTCGCGCAATTGACCACGGCAGCCATCGACGCCGGCATCGCCCGCGCGGCGCTGCGAGACACCATCGCCTTCGTCCAGCAATTCGCCCGGCCATGGATCGATGCCGGTGTGGAAAAAGCCAGCGAAGACCCGCTGACGATTATTCAGGTTGGCGGCCTGGAGATTCGCCTGGAAGCCGCCGAAGCCTTGCTCGAACGTGCCGGTTGGGCACTGGATGCGGCGCGCTCGGCACCTGATGAAGACAACGTCGCCCGAGCATCCCTCGCGGTGGCCAAGGCGAAGGTGCTGACCACGGAAATCGCCATCGAGGCCAGCAACAAACTGTTCGAACTCGGCGGCACCCGCTCGACCCTGAAGAAGCACAATTTCGACCGTCACTGGCGCAACGCTCGGGTCCACACCCTGCACGATCCGGTGCGCTGGAAGTATCACGTGGTCGGCAACTGGCTGCTCAACGGCGTGAAGCCACCGCGTCACGACTGGTCCTGATCATGGCCGACTGGTTCAAGAACATTTACTGGGCCGACATCGGCCAGGCGTGCCTCGACACCTTGAGCATGCTCGGCGCCGCCCTCGGTTTTACCGTGCTGCTGGGCTTGCCGCTGGGGGTGGTGCTGTTCCTCACCGGCAAGCGCCAATTGCATGAAGCGATCGGTGTATATCGGGTGCTGTCGGTGATCGTGAACATGCTGCGTTCGCTGCCGTTCATCATTCTGCTGATCGTGCTGATCCCCCTGACCACGTTGCTGGTCGGCACCTCGCTGGGCGTGCCGGGGACCATTCCACCGCTGGTGGTCGGCTGCACGCCATTCTTCGCACGGTTGGTGGAAACCGCGTTGCGCGAAGTCGATCGCGGAGTGGTGGAGGCGACCCAGGCCATGGGCGGCACCACCTGGCAGATCATCCGCCACACCTTGTTGCCTGAGGCGCGCGGCGGGTTGCTGGCGGCGGTGACGGTGACGGCAATCGTGCTGGTGGATTACACGGCGATGGCCGGTGTGATCGGCGGTGGAGGCCTGGGCGACCTGGCGATTCGCTACGGCTACCAGCGTTTTCAGACCGACGTGATGGTGGTCACCGTGGTGCTGCTGCTGATCCTGGTGCAGGCCCTGCAAATGACCGGCGACCGTCTGGTGGCGCGCTATAGCCGGCGCTAAACAGTTCAAAACAAGCAATCGGGCCCTCGACGGCCACTTCAATCTGCCTAGGAGCACAGCATGAAAAAGACCCTGGCCATTCTGGCCGCCCTTGTGTCGTTGAGCGTGCACGCCAACGAAAAACTCACCGTCGGTGCCACCCCGGTGCCGCACGCGGAGATCCTCGAGTTCGTCAAACCGGTCCTGGCCAAGGAAGGCGTGGACCTGGACATCAAGGTCTTCACCGACTTCATCCAGCCCAACCAGCAGCTGGCCCTGAAGAACCTCGACGCCAACTACTACCAGTACCGGCCGTTTCTCGATGACTACAACAAGACCCGCCACACCGACCTGGTGCCGGTGGTGGGCGTGCACATCGAACCGTTCGGGGCTTATTCGACCAAAATCAAAAACATCGCCGAGCTGAAGGACGGCGCCAGCGTGTCCATCCCCAACGACCCGGTCAACACCGGCCGCGCGCTGGTGCTGTTGCACGAAGCCGGACTGATCAAGCTCAAGGACCCGAGCAACACCCTGGCGACTCAACGGGACATCATCGAAAACCCGAAGCACCTGAAAATCCGTGAGCTGGAAGGCGCGTTGCTCGCACGTTCGGTGAGCCAGGTGGACCTGGCGTTCGTCTTCGCCAACTACGCCCTGGAAGCCGGGATCGACACCAACAGTGCGTTGATCGTCGAGAAGGGCAAGAGCCTGTACATCGAATTCCTCGTGGCCCGCCCGGACAACATCAATGACCCTGGTATTCAGAAACTGGCCAAAGCGTTGAATTCGGATGAGGTGCGGCAGTTCATCCTGACGCGCTACAAAGGGCAGATTGCGCCGGGGTTCTAATCCTGGTTTGGCCTTGCGCACGCTTTCGCGGGCAAGCCCGCTCCCACCTTTGGAATGCGTTCCCCTGTGGGAGCGGGCTTGCTCGCGAAGGCCGCACCGCTATTTTGGATCAGTCCCCGATTCCAGCAGTTGCGCCCCCGGCCCCTGTTCCCCCAACACATCCCCATAGTTCCTCAACGGACACGCCTCCATCGACAAACACCCGCAGCCAATACAGCCATTGAGCTTGTCCCGCAGTGAGGTCAACTGGTTGATCCGCTCATCCAGCTCCCGGCTCCACTGCGCCGACAACACTTGCCAGTCCGCCGCAGTCGGCGCCCGGTTGTCCGGCAATGTTTGCAACGCCGCGCCGATCTCCGCCAGCGGAATGCCCAGTCGCTGTGCCACTTTGATCAGCGCCACTCGCCGCAACACCTCTCGCGGATAACGCCGCTGATTGCCCTGATTGCGATTGCTTTTGATCAGTCCCTTGGCTTCGTAAAAGTGCAGCGCCGTGACCGCCACACCGCTGCGGGCAGCGACCTGGCCGACGGTGAGTTCTTTATGCAGGTGTTCCGAGGTGATCATTCGAAAAATGCCCCTTGACCTTGACTTAACTGGAGGTTTTACCCTGCAAGCCTTCGGATCGCAAGATTCGTCTTACACGCAGTGGGGATTCTTCATGCAAGCGTTAGAGAAAAATCGCAGCTTCACCCAGTTGATCGAATTCGAGATCGAACCCCATCAACAACCGGCATTGGTGTCGGCGTTATCCCGGCAAACCGAACGTCTGGCCCAGGGCTACAGCGGATTTCTGAGCGCCAGTATCCAGGCCAGCGACGATGGCCGGCGGGTGCTCAACTACCTGCAATGGCAGTCTCGCGAGGCGGGGGAGGCCGCGTTCCGGAGCTTTGAAAGCGGCGAGCAGGATTTCTGGCAACTGATTCGCGCCCATCAGGCGAAAACCGTGACCTTCGGCTCGTTCCAGGTGGTGCACAGCCTGGAACGCAGCCACGACGACGCACTGCATTGCAACCTGGTGAGCTAGATCGACAGCTGCATCAAGCGCTCGCCCTGAACGTTTTCCGTGGGGCGGCGCTTGTTCACGGCCAACTCTCCGATCTTGATCAGGCGCGTGCGTGTCACGTTGCGGCTCAGGCCCAACAGCGCTGCGGTGTGCACCTGGTTGTAATGGCTGAAGCGGTAGGCCGCACGCAACAGGGCGTCTTCGACTTTCTCGTGCAGCGCGCCGGCCTGTTGCTCGAACAGCTTCTGAAAGGCGCGATCGAGCAAGGCTTCCGGTGAATCGTCGAGAACGCCGTGGGCGTCGTCCTGACGCTCGATGCGCATGTTCGACATACGCAGGTCATCCCGCTCGATCACGCCGTTGCGGCAGATCAGCAGGGTGTGGTGAATGACGTTTTCCAGTTCGCGGATGTTGCCCGGCCAACTGTAGCTACGCAGTTTCAGCTCGGCTTCCTTGCTGATGGTGACGGTGCCATAGCCCAGGCGCTGGCTGTAGGCTTCGATGAAGTGCCGGGTCAGCGGCAGGATGTCGCCGGGGCGCTCGCGCAGCGGACTGAGTTCCAGACTGACCACGTCGAGGCGGTAATACAGGTCCTCACGGAAGTGTCCGGCATTGATGGCTTTTTCCAGCTGCACGTTGGTCGCCGCCAACACGCGCACGTTGATCGGGATGCTCTTGCGCGAGCCCAGGCGCACCACTTCACGTTCCTGCAGCACCCGCAACAACTTGACCTGAATCGCCATCGGCAAATCGCCGATCTCATCGAGGAACAACGTGCCGCCGTCGGCTTCTTCGAACCAACCGGCCTTGGCGCTCAGGGCGCCGGTGAAGGCACCTTTTTCGTGGCCGAACAGTTCGGCCTCGACCAGGGATTCGGAGAACGCACCGCAGTTCACCGCCACGAACGGCCGGGTGCGACGGGCGCTGAGGTTGTGGATATGCCGTGCCACCAACTCCTTGCCCGTGCCGGTTTCGCCAATGATCAGCACGCTGGCTTCACTGGGTGCGACTTGCTGGATGTGGGCGAGCAAGGCCTGGGATTTCGGGTCTTCGAACACCTGGGCCGTGGCGCGAATCGAGGTGGCCAGCGCAGGCGAGGGCGGTAAGGTCAGCAGTTGCATGGTGCAGGCTCCATGAGAAGGCTATGAATAGAAAGTCGGAATCGGTAGGGCCTGGTTCAGCGCCCAATCGCCCAGTTCATGGAGTTTGTAATCCACCGGGTCGTGCAAGGTTTGCGTGCGCAGGTTGCGCCAGTGGCGGTCCAGGCGCAGCGAGGCGTGAGTGGAGCGGGCACCGGTCACTTCGAACAGTCGGCTACAAAGTTCGAGGCCGTTGCGGGTGGCGGCGACCTTGGCCGTGGCGATGGCCGTGGCGAGATGCCCACGTTCTTCGGCGCCGAGGTTCGGGCCTTTCGCCCAGGCTTTGTCGAGCAGGTCGGCGGCGCGCTCCACCAGCAGGCGAACGCCCTCCAGCGCCACCCAGAACTCGCCATAGTGGCCGAGCACATAAGGGTCCTGACGCACATCCTGCGCGCTGGACTTGTGCCATGGCCGGGTTTCCGTGAGCGTGTACTGCCGGGCTTCTTCAAAGGCGCCTTCGGCAATGCCGAGGAACATGTGGGTGAAGGTCAGTTGCGCGATCAGCGGGCGCAGGCAGGCGAACGGTGTGCTAAGCGGGCCTGGGTCGAGCAGCAGTTCCGATTCTTCGACCCGCACCCGTTCGAACGTGGCGCTGCCGCTGTCGGTCTGGCGCTGGCCCATGTTGTTCCAGTCGTTGTGCAGGGTGATGCCGCTGCGGCCGCTGGGGATGGCCGCGATCAACAGCTTGCCGCCGGCGCTTTCGTCCACGGCCGAGGCGATCAGCATTTCCGAGTCGCTGGCGCCGGAGCAGAAACTTTTCTTGCCGGAAAATTCGCGCCAGCCACCGAGCTTTTTCACCACGGTGCGGGTGTCCAGGGGATTCAGGGCATTGCCCCAGAACCAGTTCTTGCGCGCGGTCTGTTCGAACCAGGGCTGCCATTGTTCGGGGCGGGCGAACAGGCGCACGGTGGCGAGCATCAGATGATGAAAACCGAAGACGTGGGCGATCGAGCTGTCGACCTTGGCGAATTCACGCACGATGCCCAGGGTGTCGCTCCAATTGGCGCCGAGGCCGCCGTACTGGGTAGGAATACTCAAGGCCAGCAGGCCGCTTTGGCGCAGGGCATCACGTTCGGCTTTCGGCGTGCCGCCGCGTTCGTCGCGCTCGACGGCGGTCAGGGCAAACTCGGCGGCCAACTGGCGGGCGGTTTGCAGGGGGGAGATCAGGGTGCTTAGCGGCTTGGCGGTCACGCGGGGGTTCCTCTTCGAATTCAACGCCGATCCCCTGTAGGAGCGAGCTTGCTCGCGATGGTCGTTAACGATGACGCTGACATTCAGGTACTCCGCGTTATCGTTGCGCTCCATCGCGAGCAAGCTCGCTCCTACAAGGTCCTGCGTGGGTCAGGCCGTGGCTTTGGCCGGCAGCACATCATTGGCGATCATTTCGCCAAACGGCCCGGTGAGGTTGGTCACACCGCGCCCTGCCAGGCTTGCGTACGGCTCGGGCAACAGCGGGAACACCAACTCGGCAAAGCGATAGGCCTCTTCGAGGTGCGGGTAGCCGGAGAAAATGAAGCTCTCGATGCCCAGATCCGCGTATTCCTTGATCCGCGCCGCCACTTGTTGCGGGTCGCCCACCAGCGCCGTGCCGGCACCGCCGCGTACCAGGCCAACGCCAGCCCACAGGTTGGGGGCGATTTCCAGGTTGTCGCGACGCCCGTCATGCAACGCCGCCATGCGCCGCTGGCCTTCGGAATCGAAACGTGAGAACGACTTCTGCGCGGCGGCGATGGTGTCGTCGCTGATGTGCTCGATCAGTTTGTCCGCCGCTTTCCAGGCGTCTTCCGCGGTCTCGCGGACGATCACGTGCAAGCGAATCCCGAATTTCACCGTGCGCCCGTTGCGTGCCGCGCGCTCACGCACATCGGCGATTTTTTCCGCGACGGCGGCGGGCGGTTCGCCCCAGGTCAGGTAGACATCGACCTGCTCGGCGGCGAGATCATGGGCCGCCTCGGAAGAGCCGCCGAAATACAACGGCGGGTAGGGTTTCTGCACCGGCGGATACAGCGCCTTGGCGTTTTGCACCTGCAGGTGCTTGCCTTCGAAATCCACCGCCTCGCCTTGCAGCACGCGACGCCAGATCTGCAGGAATTCGTCGGTGACTTCGTAGCGTTCGCTGTGATCGAGGAAGATGCCGTCGCCGCGGTTTTCGTCCGGGTCGCCGCCGGTAACCACGTTGATCAGCAAGCGGCCGTTGGACAATCGATCCAGGGTGGCGGCCATACGGGCGGAAACCGTCGGCGAAATAATCCCCGGACGAATCGCCACCAGATAACGCAGGCGTTCGGTCAGCGGCACCAGTGCCGAAGCGATCACCCACGAATCCTCGCAGGAGCGTCCGGTGGGAATCAGTACACCGTGGTAGCCGAGGCTGTCGGCGGCCTGGGCCACCTGTTTCAGATAGTTGAGGGTCACCGGGCGTGCGCCCTGGGTGGTGCCCAGGTAATGGCCGTCGCCGTGGGTCGGCAGAAACCAGAAAACATCCATGAACAGATCCTTAAGCGATTTTCAGCAGATTTTTGGGGTGCACGCCAAACAGCGGCGCGGCGCGTTCTGCAGCAAGACGAATGCGGGCCTTCAAGGGCTCACTGGTTATTTGGTAATTGGCGAAATCGGCTTCGGTGGCGTAGACGCCGATCGGCAGGGTCAGCGCCTGGAAGAAACTGAACAGCGGGCGCAGTTGGTGATCGAGCACCAGCGCATGCCGTTCGCTGCCTCCGGTGGCAGCGAGCAGCACTGGCGTATCGATCAGCGCATTCAGGTCGATCAGGTCGAAAAGATGTTTCAGCAGGCCCGGGTAGGAACCCCGATAGACCGGCGCGGCAACGATCAGCAGATCGGCGTTCTCGATGGCGTGCAGCTCGGCTTCGACATCAGCGCTCAATTCCTGGCGCGACAGGGCGGCGCCCAGTGGACGGGCGATGTCACCCAGTTCGATCAGCTTGCTCTCGATCGGCAGTTGCTCAGCCAATTCGGCCAGCAATGCCTGGGTCAGCACCAACGTGCGGGACGGACGCCAGGTACCGCCGGAGAGGGCAACGACTTTCAATGGACGCGACATGACAGTTCCTTTCTGAAGATTGCTCGGTGAGCCAGTTTTAAACAGCTGCTCAGCGAGCAGTGAGTAGTCACAGGGCTTGAGCAAGAGCTGTACCAATCCATGGAGCCCAGGTTTTCCGGGGCTTGCAGCGTATGACTGATAGCGCGCTGTTCGATTTGCAGCACTGTTTGTTGAATGACTGTTGCCTGGCGAACAGTTGCGTGGGCAACAGTTGATGCTGGCGGTGAGGTTGTTATAAAGCGTCGCTGTTATTCCGTAAAAGATCATTACAGGATATTTATAGATCATTTGGAGATATGCGCGCTCTTGTAGGAGCCAGCTTGCTGGCGATGGCGGCCAATGGTCACCAGATGGCTCAAGATCCTTCCGCGAGCGAACCGCCACTGGAAGGGCAGTGATTTCCAGATCTTGATACCCACTATCGAAAGCGTTGATTTCTGCCCACGAAAGCGCGCGGGTAGCCTGTGTTCATTGCCCCGAACCCAGCTCCCAGGACGCCACCTCATGAAAACCCTGCTCGCCACTTGCTTGCTGCTTGCGGTCTCCGTTCTTGCCGGATGTGCCAGCCATGTGTCCCCGGAACTGCGCCCGTACAGCGCTGAAGAACGCAAGGAGCTGGCGCTGGAGGCGTTGAACCGCCGCGGCTTGTCGTTCGACGAATACCACGCGAAAAAAGCCGAATTGCTCGGCCAACCGCAGAAAGCCTTCAGCTTCGATAAACAAGGTGAAATGAACGCCGAACGCGCCGTTCAACTGCACGGTCGCCCAAGCTGAACGACTGTACTGCTCGAAGTTTCACCCAACTGTCCATGGGTTTCCCCGAAGGGGTGCGATAGGGTCAGTACCTGACTGACCCTGATGGACTGGCACCGATGACGCTCTCCCTCGATCTGCTGCTGGGCTTCGCCCTGTTCGCGCTTGTCACCTCGATCACTCCCGGCCCGAACAACACCATGTTGCTGGCATCGGGCGTGAACTTCGGCTTTCACCGCACCATTCCCCATATGCTTGGCATTACCTGCGGGTTTTTCGTCCTGGTGGTGGCAGTGGGTTTTGGCCTGGGCGCGGTGTTCCAGGCTTATCCGTTGCTGTACACCGTGCTGCGTTACGTCGGCGCGGCATACTTGCTGTACCTGGCGTGGAAAATTGCCCATTCCGGCCCGGTTTCCGACAGTGAACAGGGCGAGAGCAAACCGATCAGTTACCTCGGCGCGGCAGCCTTCCAATGGGTCAACCCCAAGGCCTGGATCATGGCCATCGGGGCCATCAGTACCTACACGCCAATGCAAGGCTATTTCACCAACGTCATCGTGATTGCGGCGGTCTTCGCCTTGATCAACCTGCCAAGCGTCGGTGTCTGGGTTGCGTGCGGCACGTTGTTGCGCAACGTGCTGAAGGATCGCCGCTGGTTGCGCCTGTTCAACTGGGGCATGGCGGCGCTGCTGGTGGTTTCGCTGTATCCGTTGTTGCTTGAAAGCTTTAGCTGACGCATTGCTTCAACCGGTTGCCCGATGCCTGTTAAGCTCGACTTCAGGAGCGTTCCTACGCACTTTTAAATGAAGTCGTACTTCTTTAACGCATCCGATCAGGATTGCTGTTTACTGCTTCCAGCATCCTGATCCCGGAACAAGCTCTGCGAGTCCTTTATGAATAAGCGTCCGTTGTATTTCGACTACGCCGCCACCACGCCGGTGGACGAGCGAGTCATCCAGGTCATGGTCGAGTGCCTGGGCTTTAACGGCAATTTCGGCAACCCGGCGTCCAGCTCCCACACGTTCGGCCGGCAGGCCCGGCAAACGGTCGAGCAGGCGCGGCAGCAAGTGGCCGACCTGGTGGGCGCGCAAGCCGACCAGATCGTCTGGACCTCCGGCGCCACCGAATCCAACAACCTCGCCCTCAAGGGCGTGGCCCAGGCCCGCGGAACATCCGGCGGCCACCTCATCACCAGCCAGATCGAGCACAAGGCAATTCTCGACACCGCGAAGCAATTGCAGGACGCCGGCGTTGCCGTGACCTATCTGGTGCCGGATGCGCAGGGGCTGATTACCCCGCAAGCGGTCAGCGAAGCGATGCGCGAAGACACCTTTCTGGTATCGCTGATGCTGGTCAATAACGAACTGGGCACGGTCAATGACATCGCCGCCATCGGCGACGCGGTGCGGGCGCGGGATGCCCTGTTCCATGTCGACGCCGCTCAGGGCGCCGGGAAAGTGGCCATCGACCTGGCGCAATTGCCGGTGGACCTGATGTCGTTTTCGGCGCACAAGGTCTACGGGCCCAAGGGCATCGGCGCGTTGTATGTCGGGCCTCGCGCGCAGCAGCGCTTGCAGGCGCAAATCCACGGCGGCGGCCACGAGGGCGGTTTGCGTTCCGGTACGTTGGCGACTCACCAGATCGCCGGTATGGGCGTGGCGTTCGCGTTGGCAGCGCAACTGTTCAATGAAGAGAAAGCCGCCATCGCGAGCCTGCGTGAACGCTTTCTCGAACAACTGCTGAGCATCCCCGGCGTTCGCCTCAACGGCAGCCCGACCCAGCGTATTCCCCATACCTTGAGCCTGACCTTCAGTGAAGGCGAGTTCAATTCGGCGGCATTGAGCAACTCGATCGCGTTTTCCGCGACTTCGGCCTGCAACTCCGCGAGCAATGCGCCTTCCCACGTACTGCTGGCCCTGGGGCATGACGCCCGTTCGGCGAGTCGCACCATTCGCTTGAGCCTGGGACGTTTCACCACCGAACAGGATGTCGACCAGGCGGTGAACCTGATTAAAGCGGCCTGCGCCAGTGCTCCGGCATTCTGGCAGTAAGCCTCAAGTGCCGACCTCGATCGGCACTCAACAATAATGATGAAGTGATTAGCAGGAGACATGATGAGCACGCAGCCTTCAAACATTGGATCGGTGCCCGAGCGCCTGGCGCACACCCGCGAGCTGATGAGCCGGGAGGGTATCCATGCCCTGCTGGTGCCGTCGGCCGACCCGCACCTCTCGGAATACCTGCCCGGTTACTGGCAGGGGCGGCAGTGGCTGTCGGGCTTTCACGGCTCGGTCGGTACGCTGATTGTTACGCCGGATTTCGCCGGGGTCTGGGCCGATAGCCGTTACTGGGAGCAGGCGACCAAGGAACTCAAAGGCAGCGGCATCGAACTGGTCAAGCTGCAACCGGGACAGCCGAGTCCGCTGGACTGGCTGGCCGAGCAAACCCCTGAAGGTGGTGTCGTCGCTGTCGACGGTGCGGTGATGGCCGTGGCCTCGGCGCGTACGCTGGGCAGCAAGCTTGAAGAACGCGGTGCCCACCTGCGGACCGACATTGATCTGTTGAGCGAAGTCTGGAGCGATCGCCCGACCCTGCCGAACGAACCGATCTATCAGCACTTGCCGCCACAGGCGACGGTCAGCCGTGGCGAAAAACTTGCCAACCTGCGTGAAGGGTTGAAAGCCCGCGGCGCCGATTGGCATTTCATCGCCACCCTCGACGACATCGCCTGGCTGTTCAACCTGCGCGGCGGCGACGTGTCGTTCAATCCGGTGTTTGTGTCCTTTGCGCTGATCAGCCAGGAGCAGGCGACGCTGTTCGTGGCCTTGAGCAAAGTCAGCGCCGAACTGCGCGCGATCCTCGAACAGGACGGCATCACCCTGCGCGACTACAGCGAGGTAGCTGCTGCTTTACGCGCGGTGCCAAGCGGGGCGAGCCTGCAAGTCGATCCGGCGCGCGTGACGGCGGGGCTGCTGGATAACCTGGACAGTGGCGTGAAACTGGTTGAAGGCCTGAACCCGACGACACTGGCCAAATCGCAAAAAAGCCTGGCCGACGCCGAACACATTCGCCGGGCCATGGAACAGGATGGCGCGGCGCTGTGCGAATTCTTCGCCTGGCTGGAGTCGGCGTGGGGCCGCGAGCGCATCACCGAACTGACCATCGACGAGCACCTGACGGCGGCACGCACCCGACGTCCGGATTATGTGTCGTTGAGCTTCAACACCATTGCGGCATTCAACGCCAACGGCGCCATGCCGCATTACCACGCCACCGAAGAAGAACACGCGGTGATCGAAGGCGACGGCCTGTTGCTGATCGATTCCGGTGGCCAATACCTCGGCGGCACGACCGATATCACGCGCATGGTACCGGTCGGTACGCCCACCGATGAGCAGAAGCGCGATTGCACGCGGGTGCTCAAAGGCGTGATTGCGCTGTCCCGTGCGCAATTCCCGCGGGGCATCCTGTCGCCGCTGCTGGATGCCATCGCTCGCGCGCCGATCTGGGCGGAAAATGTCGATTACGGTCACGGCACCGGGCACGGCGTCGGCTATTTCCTCAACGTTCACGAAGGTCCGCAAGTGATCGCCTACCAAGCTGCGACCACACCGCAAACCGCGATGCAACCGGGCATGATCACCTCCATCGAACCCGGCACTTACCGCCCCGGCCGCTGGGGTGTGCGGATCGAGAACCTGGTGCTGAACCGTGAGGCGGGCAAGAGCGAATTCGGTGAGTTCCTCAAATTCGAAACCCTGACCCTTTGCCCGATCGACACCCGTTGCCTCGAGCCGTCATTGCTGACGGACGACGAGAAGCAATGGTTCAACGGGTATCACGCCGAAGTGCGCGAGCGTTTGAGCCCGTTGCTCGATGGTGCGGCATTGGAGTGGTTGAACACCCGCACCGTCGCTATCTGACGGGCCTGAGTTCAGGCGCTGCCGCCAGCGCCTGGCTCACGTAATCGACAAAGGCTTTGACCCGGGCGGATTGGCGACGATTCGCCGGGGACACGGCATGAATCGGCAGCGACTGGGCGATATAGTCAGGCAACACCGCTTTCACTCGCCCGGCCTTCAGATCGTCGCTGAACAGCCACACCGGCGACAGCGCAATTCCCAATCCACCCAGCACCATCTCGCGGATCGCCTCCGAGTTGTTGCTTTGTGCGTTGCCCTTGATCCGCACTTCGTAGCGCCGTGCATCCTTTTGGTAGGTCCACACATTCTGACTGTTCAGCAGGTTGAACTGCAGACAATTGTGCTCGCCAAGAGCTTCCGGTGACTGCGGTTGGCCGTGTTGCTGCAGATAATCGGGCGCGGCGACCGTCACGCGATGGGTGGTGCCAATCTGACGGGCGATCAGGCCGCTGTCGCTCAATTCGCCGATTCTGAACGTGACATCCAGACCTTCACTGACCAGGTCCTGGTTCTGATCATTCAACTGCAGATCGATGTCGATGCCTGGATGGCGTTCGAGAAATTCCGCGAGGCGCGGGGCAATTTGCAGGCGCCCGAAACTGACCGAGGAGCCTATGCGCAGATGGCCAGCGATGTTTTCTCTGCCTGACTGGAAGCTGTGCTCGGCCGCATCGACGGCAGCGAGGATGTGTCGACATTCGTTGTAATAACGCTGACCCTCATCGGTGAGTGACAGCCGACGGGTGCTGCGGGCTATCAGTTTTCCACCCAGTTCGGTCTCCAGTGCCCGCAGCACCTTGCTGATGGTCGGCTGACTGGTCTGCAGTTCTCGGGCAACGGCCGAAAAGCTGCCACGTTCAACGACCCGAACGAAGATCGCCATCGCATTGAGCTTGTCCATGGAGTTTCTCATTGATGCCAAATGGGCATGATCACTATAGCGATTCAACGTCTTATCGGCATGGGTAGGTTGGACGAAGATTTATCCCACAGCCTCCTCTGACGGGAATATTCGAAATGACTGACACACTGGACATGCGCGCTCTGATTGTCGACTCGGCCAATGCGCCGCTACGCTTGGCTTCCATCCAACGGCCGATGCCGGAAGCGGGGCAGGTGCTGGTTCGGATCAAGGCCAGTGGGGTGAATCCGCTGGACGGGAAAATCCGATCGGGGCAAGCCGCCCATGCTCGTCAGCCGTTGCCGGCGGTATTGGGCATTGATCTGGCGGGAATCGTTGAGGCGGTGGGGGAAGGTGTCAAAGAATGGCGCCCGGGCGATGAGGTCTATGCCATGGCGACGGGGATTGGCGGGGCGCAGGGTTCGTTGGCCGAATACGCCGCGGTCGATGCTCGACTGCTGGCGCCGAAGCCGGCCAATCTGGGCATGCGTGAAGCGGCGGGGTTGCCTTTGGTGCTGATCACTGCGTGGGAAGGTCTGGTGGATAGGGCGCGGGTGCGTGCGGGCCAGAAGGTGTTGATTCATGGCGGGGCGGGCGGAGTGGGGCACGTTGCGATACAGATTGCCCGTGCGTTCGGTGCCGAGGTTTATGCCACGGGCTCCGCGAAACAGCAGGCAATCATCGAAGGTTTCGGTGCGACGTTTATCGATTACCGCCAGTCTTCGGTCGAGGACTATGTGGCGCAGCACACGGGCGGCGAGGGTTTCGATATTGTCTATGACACGGTGGGTGGCGAAACCCTGGATGCTTCGTTCAAAGCGGTGCGGGTCTACCTGGGGCATGTGTTGAGTTGCCTCGGTTGGGGGCAACACGGCCTGGCGCCTCTTTCATTTCGCGGGGCAACGTATTCCGGGGTGTTCACCTTGCTGCCGCTGCTTACCGGTGCGGGACGCGAACATCACGGGCACATTCTGCGCGAGGCGGCCCGGTTGATTGAGGCGGGCTCGCTCAAGCCTTTGATGGATCCGCGAGCATTCACCCTGGAAACGGCCGGGTCTGCCCATGAGCTGCTCGTTTCGGGAGCGGCTCAGGGACGGTTGGTCGTCGAGATCTAACTCAAGGCTTCAATGACGAACTCAAGGCGATCCTGGCCGAAGAACAGTTCGTCATCGACGAACATGCTCGGGGCACCGAACACCCCGCGTTTTATGGCTTTCTCCGTGTTGTCCTTGAGTGCGGCTTTGACGGCTTCATCGGCGGTCAAGGCCAGTATTTCCTGGGGATCAAAGCCGTTTTGGGTGAGCACGGACGCGACGGTTGCCAGGTCATCAAGGTTGCGCCCTTCAACCCAGAGGGCATGAAACAGGCAGTCGATGAAAGCATGAAAACGTTCCGGATGGCGTAACTGTATACCGGTGACCGCGCGCATGAGCATCAGTGTGTTGATGGGGAAGTTCGGATTGAACGTCAGTGCCACGCCATACCGCTGGGCATAGCGATCCAGGTCCTTGAACATATAGAGGCCTTTGGCGGGGATGGTCGCCGGGGAGGCGTTGCCAGTGGCTTTGAACACGCCGCCCAGCAATATCGGGATGTAGATCAGCTGGCTGTCGGTCTGCTTGCAGATTTTTGGCAGTTGCGTATAAGCCAGATAGGTCGCAGGGCTGCCGAGGTCGAAGTAGAACTCCACGGTTTTGCTCATGATCGATACGCTCTTTTATTGTTGTGGGGAGGGCTTACCAGCGTTCGCTCCAGGGGCGCAGGTCCAGCTCGAAAGTCCAGGCGTCGCGAGGCTGGCTGTGCAGGTACCAATAGTTCTCGGCAATATGTTCGGGGTTGAGGATGCCGTCCTGATCCTTGGTCGTGTACTTTTCGGGGAAATTGTCACGAATGAAGTCGGTATCGATGGCGCCGTCGACGACTACGTGGGCGACGTGGATATTCATGGGGCCCAGTTCACGGGCCATGCTCTGGGCCAGCGCTCGAATCCCGTGCTTGGCGCCAGCGAATGCGGCGAATCCCGCCGCGCCGCGCATGCCGGCGGTAGCGCCGGTAAACAGGAGGGTGCCCCGTTGACGCTTGGCCATGCGCTTGGCCACTTCCCGAGCGTTGAGGAAGCCAGAGAAGCAGGCCATTTCCCAGATTTTGAAATATTTGCGGGCGGTTTCTTCGAGGATGCTGCACGGCACGTTGGCGCCGATATTGAACACAAACGCTTCGATGGCGCCGATCTGGCTTTCAATCTGCTCGACCAGCGCAATTACGTCCTCTTCCTTCCGCGCATCGCAGGCAAATCCATGGGCTTCACCGCCACTGGCGTTGATGGCGTCCACCAAAGGCTGGAGTTTGTCTGCACTGCGCCGCGTCACACACGCGACGAAACCTTCTTGCGCAAAACGTTTGGCGATCGCGCCGCCGGTGGCATCACCTGCGCCGACAACCAGTACGACCTTCTTGTTGTTCATGGGTAGTTCCCTTTGCTAAACGATCGTTAACTAAACGAACGTTATGCTACGATTCAGCAGGCGTCAAGACGATGAATTCTGAGGGCAAGGCAATGCGTTACTCGGCCAGTCACAAACTGGAAACCAGAGAGAAACTGTTGGAAAGCAGCGCGGTATCAGCGAAAACGTCGGGTTTCGCAACGGTCGGCGTCGATGCCTTGATGAAAGCGATCGGCCTGAGCGGCGGCGCTTTCTACAGTCATTTTTCGTCGAAGGATGAGCTGTTTGCTTCCATCGTCGAGCGAGAGCTGGGTCAAAGCCTGGAGCGCCTGGGGGCTGGTCAGGGCCGCGAAAAACTCGAACGCTGCCTCAAGCTTTACCTGAGCATGTCCCATGTCGAACACCCGGAGTCCGGCTGTGCGTTGCCGGCGCTGGGGGCAGAAATCGCGCGATCGGACGTCTTGATACGCCAGCAGGCGGAACACTGGATCTGCAAGCTTCAGGAAAGTTGGGCGCGGATTCTGGAGAGCGACAGCCTGGCCTGGGCCATTCTGTCCCAGTGCATCGGTGCATTGGTGGTGGCGCGAATGCTGGTCACGCCGGAGATTCAGCGAAAGGTGCTGAAGTCCAGTTACGATGAGATTGGCCGCCAGATCGCAGGTCCGCAGACCTGAAAGGACGGCATCAACCTATTTGCAGAGGACGATCATGCTGCGGCTGGTATAGCCGGCGGGATTGAGACCAAACGGATAATCCCCCGGTTCTTCCACGCCATCCCCCGATTTGGCGATGACTTTGTATCCCTTCGGCGCGCACGAGTCGGCGGCGCTGGTGTAACACTTGTCCCAGGACGACGAGAGCCCGGAACAGTTGATGTGTAACCCTTTCTTGCCACGCTTGGTGTGGGTTTCCGAAGTCGCCGCGCAGCCCGCAACGGCAAGTACGGCGATCAGTATCAAAATTCGTTTCATTGCTGTCCTTAAAGCGTCCCGGATCTTTGTGCCCAGGTCTGGCAGTATTCGCTTTCGCTCGAAGCGTCTCTGATATCCCTGTCTTGAAAAGTCCATGTTCTACATCGGGTTGCGGGCGTAAACATGGCCTAAATGAGCGACAAATACCAGAGCTTCGTCACATCCGCCTCAATCCGCTGCGATGGCGGGCTTGGCAGCACTGCCCATGGTCATGGTTGCGCCGACGGACGCCAGAATGATGCACATGATCGCCATCCATTGTGCCAGCGAGAGGTACTCGTGGAGGAACAGCAGCCCTGAAAGCGCGCCGAACGCCGGTTCAATGCTCATCAACGTGCCGAACGTGCGGGCTGGCATTCGAGTCAGCGCGACCATTTCCAACGTATAGGGCAGGGCGGTGGACAGGATGGCGACTCCCAGGGCTACGGGGATCAATGATGGCGTCAGCAGGGAGGCGCCGGCATGGACAATGCCGATCGGCGCTACGAACAATGCAGCGATCATCACGCCGAGCGCGGCGGTCTGGACGCCATTGTCGGCGCCTGCCTTCTGGCCGAAGAGGATGTACAGCGCCCAGCAGGCGCCAGCGCCGAGGGCGTAACCCGCTCCGAGCAGGTCAATGCCCTCGGTTGTGGCGCCTGTCGGTATGAGCAGCAGCAATCCGACAGCCGCGAGGGCAATCCACAGAAAGTCGATTGCCCGACGTGACGCATAGATGGCGACCGCCAGCGGGCCGGTGAACTCGAGCGCAACCGCGATGCCCAGCGGAACCGTGCGCAACGACATATAGAAGAGGAAATTCATGCCCCCCAGCGCCATTCCGTACACGATGACGGTACGCAGGGATCTTGCGGTGAGCTTCGCACGCCAGGGGCGCAACAGCACCAGCATGATCAGGCTGGCGAAAATCAATCGCAGGGTGGTGGTGCCTTGGGCGCCGACAACAGGGAACATGCTTTTGGCCAGAGACGCTCCGGACTGGATCGACGCCATGGCTATCAATAGCAGGCCAACCGAGAAGAGGGTCGAGGCAAGGCTGCGAGGCTGGTCATTCATTGCGTGGCATCGTCCAAGGCAGGAAACGAGAGTGTTGCTTTTTATGTTGGGCAATATACTGCGCATTCCTGATGGTCGCGTCTATATATAAGCAGTGTTTTTGAGCGCGGTAATAGAAAAGCCAAATTAGGGGTTGACGGCAGATTCTGGAG